>NZ_BMTL01000024.1 GCF_014649655.1 Streptomyces humidus
ATCTTCGCCGAAGTCATCCGCCCGCCACCAGCACGAGCATCCCGAACCCTACGCACACCAGGCCCGTGACCAGCAATTTCACGATGCACAGTGCTCATTAATGCCAGCTACCTGGCGAGGCATCCGCCTATGCTCGGCTCGTGCAGCCGCTTTCCGACCGCAGCAATCTGTTGATCACGGCGTTCCCAGCCGAGCTTGCAAGCGATGCCGAGGCAGTCCTGGCGGTGATGCCTGATTCTCGGCTCCAGCCGCATGCCTCGTTCTCGGTCGTTGTAGAGGGCCAGCAGGTTTTGATCCCCGGGCGCCTCTATAACGACGAGCCGTCAACTGACAGGGTGGCGTCGCTTTCGTCGCGCCAACAGCAGCTTCTGCACTGCCTGTACTCAAGGCACTGCGACGGGGTGGTCAGGCAGCGACACCTGGAGAAGGTCGTTGGTTCCACGGACCCGTGGGCCGTCCCCTTCGTGGTGCAGCTGGTTGGCGAGTACGTCTTGGAGATCCTGGTCGTCACCTGCGATGAGCTCCGTGATCTCGCCACGCCCGGCACCTGCGGCCACCTCGCTTACGGGCAGTTCCTCGTGGACAACCCTGCCTTCTTCGCGCGCACTCAACGGCGGGTTGTGAGCTACTGGAGCTGCTACTACCGCGGCACCTACGCGAGTTTTCGGGGCTACCCGGGGTGCACGATTCTTGACCTCCTACGGTCTGCTGCCTCCGACAGAGCAGGACATCCCTGGCCCAACCTCGCTCCAGCCGGCGCCAGGGTGAACGGCTACTGCTAGGACCCGGCCGGGCAAGGTCGCCGGGCTGGTCAAGCGGCATCGGCGAGGGGACGTCCGCCCCAACGGATGCCCTTCTCACTGCGGATGCGAGCGCGCTCGCGGCGCTGGGCTGCCAGCACGTCGGGGTGACGGGCATTCGCGTTGCGCCAGCGCAGATAGGCGTGCAGGGCGCGGGTCTGCACGGTGTGGTTGCGGTGGTTGGAGTTGGCGATAGTGAACTGCCGCAGCGGCCCGAAGTGCGCCTCGATTGGGTTGGCCCAGGACGCGTAGGTCGGCGTGAAGCACAGCTCGACACGGTTCTTCTTCGCCCAGCGGCGGATCGTCTCGCCCTTGTGGGCGGACAGGTTGTCCAGGATGACGTAGATGGGGGCGCCGTCCGGTCGGGCAGCCCGGACCGATCTGAGCGCGGCCAGCGTGTTCGCGGCGCCCTTCTTCCGGCGGTTGACGCCCCAGAGCGTGTCGTCACCGACCGAATAGCAGCCGTGGAAGTACCTGACGCCATGCGTGCGGTGGTAGGTCGCCGGGTGCCGCTCGGGGTGACTGGCCGGGGCCCAGCCCGCACCGCCGGTGGGGCGGATGCCGAGGGGGCCGAACTCGTCGATCGCGAAGACCCGGTCCGGGAAGCGGTCCAGGACCTCCTCGATCCGGTCCAGCTTTGCCTCGCGGTCGGGGTCCGGGGACTCCTTCCACGTCTTGGTGCGCTGGAAGGTGATGCCGCGGCGGGCGAGCAGACGGCGTAACGCCTCGCGGCCGATGCGGATGACCCGCCCATGGACTTTCCGCAGGTGGGCCAGCAGTTTGCGGATGGACCAGCGAGTGAAGGGCTGGCCGAGCTTGGTCGGGCGGGTGGTGGCCGTCTGAACGACGAAGTCCTCGTCGTCAGGACTGAGCAGGCGGGGACGGCCTCCCGCCCACCGAGGGTCCAGACAGGCCAGGCCGATCTCGTTGAACCGGTGGATCACATCCCGGACGGTGTCCTCGTCGGCCTGCACCAGCTGGGCGATCACCGGGACCCGGTTCCCGCCGGCCGACGCCAGCAGCATCATCGCGCGTCGGAAGCGGACCGAACTGGTGCTGCCCCGGCGCACGATCTGCTGCAGTTTCTGCCCCTCCTGGTCGGTCAACCTGCGCACGCGGACAGGCTCAGCCACCGCACCCCCAGCACTCGCATCGGACGTCACGCAACATCCAACCGCCCCGACCACCAACCCGGCGAACCAATGTGGTCAGAGCACTAGCCCGACATGACAAGCGCTGCCTCCACCGGCTCGAGGGCTCAGCGGGATCGCCACCGGATACGAGAAGACCGCCGCTTCCTGCGAAGCAGCGGTCAACCTCGCCTCGTTCCCGCGCCGGGCGAGGCCCGTGCGAGGACGGACCCTAGTGCCGCGGCAGGCAATGTTCGCCCGAGAAGGAGCGGCGTCTGGTGCGTGCTGTCGGCGTGCCGGGCGGAAGCACTCGTACTGGACGTACTCGGGCTTTCGCCCGGTGCGGCGAGAGTGCGTGCCAGACGCCGTGACGGGGCGAACATTGCCTGCTGCGGCAATAGGGCGTGTTTCGAAAGTCCCGTCTGCCCTGCGACGCCTGGCACGCACTCCCCCGGAGGGGGCGCCCCCAGCCGCGTTGTCGGGATCACCCCGATACGTCCAGTATCGGGGCGACCCTCCGCCTTGCGATCGCACGCACCAGACGCCGCCGGGCCCGCCCTCCGGGCGGACGACGCTACTTTCGAAACACGCCCTAGCTGAGGGTCTTCAGCGCGGCCGCGTCGTAGGGCTTCAGCTCGTCGAGACGGCCCGCGAGGACCTTGGCCGCCCACTGCGGGTCCTGGAGGAGCGCCCGCCCGACGGCCACCATGTCGAACTCGTCGCGCTCGAGGCGGTCCAGGAGGTCGTCGATGCCCTTGACCGGGGAGCCCTCGCCCATGAAGCCCTTGATGAAGTCGCCTTCGAGGCCGACCGAGCCCACGGTGATGGCGGGCTTCCCGGTGAGCTTCTTGGTCCAGCCCGCCAGGTTGAGGTCGGAGCCCTCGAACTCCGGCAGCCAGTAGCGGCGGGTGGAGGCGTGGAACGCGTCGACGCCGGCGGTGGCGAGCGGCGCGAGGATCGCCTCCAGCTCCTCCGGGGTCTCGGCGAGCCGGGCGTCGTACGCCTCCTGCTTCCACTGCGAGTAGCGGAAGATGACCGGGAACTCGGCCGAGACGGTCTCCCGGACGGCCGCGACGATCTCGGCGGCGAACGTGGCGCGGGCCACCGGGTCGCCGCCGTAGGCGTCGGTGCGGCGGTTGGTGCCGGCCCACAGGAACTGGTCGATCAGGTAGCCGTGGGCGCCGTGGAGCTCGACGCCGTCGAAGCCGATGCGCTCGGCGGCGGCCGCGGCCTCGGCGAACGCGCCGATGACGTCGTCCAGGTCGCGCTGGGTCATCGCCTTGCCGGCGCCCTCGGTGCCGTCCACCCGGATGCCGGACGGCCCGACGGCGGGCGCGTCCGCGAACGGCGGCTCGCCCTGCTTGCGCACCATCCCGATGTGCCACAGCTGCGGCACGATCGTCCCGCCACCCGCGTGCACCGCGTCGGCGACCTTCGCCCAGCCGGCGAGCTGCTCCTCACCGTGGAACCGCGGCACCCGGTCGCTCTGCCCGGCGGACTCGTGCCCGACGTACGTGCCCTCGGTGACGATGAGCCCCACACCGGCGGCGGCCCGGCGGCCGTAGTACGACACGACGTCCTCGCCGGGAATGCCGTCCGGCGAGAACATGCGCGTCATGGGCGCCATGGCGATGCGGTTCGGGACGGTCAGTCCGTTGATGGAGACCGGCCGGGACAGGATCTCGGCAGCGCGGGAGGGGGCGGGCGGGGTGACGCTCATGTGGGGGCTCCTCGGGACGAGACGGTGAACCAACTGGTATGTGCACATGCATTGAGTGCCTCTTCCCTGGAACTCCCCGGGCCCCCACCCCATTCCGAGCCCGAGGAGACCACCCCTGTGATCCCGGCCACCCCGCCCGGCCCCGGACCCGGGGCCCGGACCCGGGGCCCGGACCCGGGCAGCGAGAATGACGCCATGCCCAAGCCCCCGCTGCTCTCCTCGCCCGACCTGGAACGTTCCTCCGTGGTCGCCAACAACACGATGAACCGCGAGCGCGGCCTCACCGGAGTGAACAGCTACGCCCGTGAGCTGGGCATCGACCTCCTGGCGCACCTCGCCGGCCGTCCCGCCCCCGCCTGGCTGGACCTGTGCAGCGGCGAGGGCCGCGCCCTGCGCGAGGCCGCGGCATCTCTGCCCGCCGGGGCGGTCCTGACCGCGGTCGACCTGGTGGGCCCGCTCGTTCCCCGTCCGGTCCAGCCCGCTCCGGAGGAGATCACCGCCTCCGTGTCCTCCTGGACGCCGATCCGGACGTACGACCTCATCACCTGCGTCCACGGTCTGCACTACGTCGGCGACCAGCTCGGCCTGCTCGCCCGCGCCGCGTCCTGGCTGACCGAGGACGGCCTGCTGGCCGCGCACTTCGACCCGGATTCGATACGCCGCGCCGACGGGGCGACGGCCGCGAAGGCGGCGGTGTCGGCGCTGCGGGCGTCAGGCTTCGCGTACAGCTCCCGCCACCACCGGCTCACCCTCCGGGGCCGCCGAGCGGTGAGCCTCCCGTTCCGCTACCTCGGCGCCGACCCGGCAGCGGGCCCCAACTACACGGGCCAGCCCGCGGTCGGCTCCCACTACACCGCGCTCTGACGCAGGCCCGCCTCCCGAGCCGGGTGTCACGGTTCACCGCGCGCACCCGCTCCCGCAGCACCTCCTCCGCAGACGCCTCCCCCACGCCCCCATGCCCCCCGCATCCGAGGGCCGATCCGGGTTGGCGCAAGCGCACCGCGCCGACCGGCTCCCGCGCACCAGAAGCCCCTTCGCGCACCTCCCGCCTGCTTTGCGGCTGATGTCCGGGCCAGAACCTGGGGGCCGTGCCGCGCGACCGACGGCAGAACGGCCGAAGGGCGGTGCCCCCCGTTTCCGGGAAGCACCGCCCTCGGTCTGCAGGACAGACGATCAACCGTGAGGCCGATCAGAAGTCCATGTCACCGCCCGGCATGCCGCCGCCGGCCGGCGCGGCGGCCTTCTCCGGCTTGTCGGCGATGACGGCCTCGGTGGTGAGGAACAGCGCGGCGATGGACGCGGCGTTCTGCAGGGCAGAGCGCGTGACCTTCGCCGGGTCGATGATGCCTTCGGCGATCATGTCGACGTACTCGCCGGTCGCGGCGTTCAGGCCGTGGCCGACCTGGAGGTTGCGGACCTTCTCCACGACGACGCCACCCTCGAGACCACCGTTGACGGCGATCTGCTTGAGCGGGGCCTCGAGCGCGATGCGCACGGCGTTGGCGCCGGTCGCCTCGTCACCCTCGAGCTCCAGCTTCTCGAAGACGGCGGACGCCTGGATGAGAGCCACGCCACCACCGGCGACGATGCCCTCCTCGACGGCGGCCTTCGCGTTGCGGACGGCGTCCTCGATGCGGTGCTTGCGCTCCTTGAGCTCCACCTCGGTGGCGGCGCCGGCCTTGATGACCGCGACACCGCCGGCGAGCTTCGCCAGGCGCTCCTGCAGCTTCTCGCGGTCGTAGTCCGAGTCGCTGTTCTCGATCTCGGCGCGGATCTGGTTGACCCGGCCCGCGACCTGGTCCGAGGAGCCGGAGCCGTCGACGATGGTCGTCTCGTCCTTGGTGATGACGACCTTGCGCGCCTTGCCCAGCAGGTCCAGGGAGGTGTTCTCGAGCTTGAGACCGACCTCCTCGGAGATGACCTCGCCGCCGGTGAGGATGGCGATGTCGTTCAGCATCGCCTTGCGGCGGTCGCCGAAGCCCGGGGCCTTGACCGCGACGGACTTGAAGGTGCCGCGGATCTTGTTGACGACCAGGGTCGACAGGGCCTCGCCCTCGACGTCCTCGGCGATGATCAGCAGCGGCTTGCCCGACTGCATGACCTTCTCCAGGAGCGGGAGCAGGTCCTTGACGTTCGCGATCTTGGAGTTCGCGATCAGGATGTACGGGTCGTCGAGGACGGCCTCCATACGCTCCATGTCGGTGGCGAAGTACGCCGAGATGTAGCCCTTGTCGAAGCGCATGCCCTCGGTGAGCTCGAGCTCCAGACCGAAGGTCTGGGACTCCTCGACCGTGATGACGCCTTCCTTGCCGACCTTGTCCATCGCCTCGGCGATGAGCTCGCCGATCTGGGTGTCGGCGGCGGAGATGGAGGCCGTGGAAGCGATCTGCTCCTTGGTCTCGACATCCTTGGCCTGCTCGAGCAGGGCGCCGGAGACGGCCTCGACGGCCTTCTCGATGCCACGCTTGAGGGCCATCGGGTTGGCGCCGGCGGCTACGTTGCGCAGGCCTTCCTTGACCAGGGCCTGGGCCAGGACGGTCGCGGTCGTCGTGCCGTCACCGGCAACGTCGTCCGTCTTCTTCGCGACTTCCTTGACCAGCTCGGCGCCGATCTTCTCGTACGGGTCCTCGAGCTCGATCTCCTTGGCGATGGAGACACCATCGTTGGTGATCGTGGGGGCGCCCCACTTCTTCTCGAGGACGACGTTGCGGCCCTTGGGGCCGAGCGTCACCTTCACGGCGTCCGCGAGCTGGTTCATGCCGCGCTCGAGGCCGCGCCGTGCCTCCTCGTCGAACGCGATGATCTTGGCCATGTGAAGTGGTCCTCCCGGACTGGGGTGGATTGCTCCGGACCGCGCTGGCGCCCGCGACGGACGGCTCGCCGGCCTCGTGGTTCCTTGCCCCACTTGGCCTGCGGGCCTCACCGACCCGGTCCTCGTTGTCACTCTCACCTGCAGAGTGCTAACGCCAATGATTAGCACTCGACCCATGAGAGTGCAAGCGCCTCCCCGAGACCGGCGTCGTTCCGGACACCCGCACGGACGCCCGCACGGACGCCTGCGCGGCCACTCGCACGGGCATGCTCGCGCGCTCTCCCCCGCAGGCGCCGGCACTCACGCACCCTCCCGACCCAGGTGGCGGCGCTCACGGGCCGCCCGCACGGCGGCGGCCGGGGCAGGCCGGCCCCGGACGGGACGATCCCGGGCAGGACGGTCCCGGGCAGACCGAAGGGCTCGCACCCCGAGGAGGTGCGAGCCCTTCGTCATACGAACAGAAGAACGACGCTTTCAGTCGGCGCGTGCTTCAGCCGGTCGCGAGCCGGACCATGTCCGCCTGCGGCCCCTTCTGACCCTGCGAGATCTCGAAATCGACCCGCTGACCCTCTTCCAGGGTGCGGTAGCCGTCCATCTGGATCGCGCTGTAGTGGACGAAAACATCCGCACCACCGTCGACCGCGATGAAGCCGTACCCCTTCTCCGCGTTGAACCATTTGACGGTGCCCTGAGCCATGCCTAACTCCCCTATTACTGGCCCTTACACGGACCCGCACTTCGCGGATCCGGGTCAGACCTCACCCCCCGGTTGGCTTGGGGGCGTGCGCCGGAACGCGTCGACCGCGGCTGAATGTATCTGTCCAACTGCCGTCTGCAACAGGTCAGTCGGACGAGAATTCCGGACGCACGGGATCCGGAATGTGGCGAGAATTCGCCTGAATTGAGGGCAAGTCGGGCCCCGCAAAGGCCGCAAACGCCACGAAAGAGGCGCACACTTTGGCTGCTTCTTGTCGGGCCGGAGGCGGAAAGAAAAGGCGCCGGAACCGGTGATCGGGACCCGGTTCCCCAACTGTACCGCGCTCAACCACACTGAATTGCCCCCTCCGCTTCTATCGCGGAGAGGGCAATTCGATGAACACTCGGTAATCACTGTTACCGACGGTTACTACCGGTGGGTACTGAACAGCGGTCAGCCACCGGCCACGGCGGGGATGATCGAGACGCCGGCGCCGTCCGGCGTCGCCGTCTCGAGACCCTGCTCGAAGCGGACGTCGTCGTCGTTCACGTACACGTTGACGAACCGGCGCAGCTTGCCCTGGTCGTCCAGGACGCGCGCGGCGATGCCGGTGTGGTTCTTCTCCAGATCGGAGATGACCTCCCCGAGGGTCGCCCCCTCGGCCTTCACCTCGGCAGCGCCGCCCGTGTAGGTGCGGAGGATGGTGGGGATGCGGACGGTGACGCTCATGGCTTTCGACCTCCGGTCAGGCGGAGCGCCCCCGAGGGGCGCGGGTCTGTCTGTTTCGTGCAGCTGCCGCCGCGTGGACGCGACCAGCCGTCGCGGCCGGACGGGCAGCGGATCCCTCAGCCGAGACCGGCGTCCCGGAACGACTCCAGGGTCGGGCGGATGGTCGCGCTCAGACCGGTGTCGGCCACCGCGTCCAGCGTCTTCAGGCCGTCGCCGGTGTTCAGCACGACGGTGGTGAGCGTCGGGTCGAGAAGGCCGTTCTCGATCAGCTTGCGGGTCACCCCCACCGTCACCCCGCCGGCGGTCTCCGCGAAGATGCCCTCGGTCCGCGCCAGCAGCCTGATCGCGTCGACGACCTGCTCGTCGTTCACGTCCTCCACCGCGCCGCCGGTGCGCCGGGCGATGTCGAGGACGTACGGGCCGTCCGCCGGGTTGCCGATGGCCAGCGACTTGGCGATGGTGTTGGGCTTCTGGGGGCGGACCACGTCGTGCCCGGCCTTGTAGGCGACGGACACCGGGGAGCACCCTTCCGCCTGCGCGCCGAAGATCTTGTACGGCCTGTCCTCGACGAGCCCGAGCCTGATCAGCTCCTGCAGCCCCTTGTCGATCTTCGTGAGCTGGGAGCCGGAGGCGATCGGCACCACCAGCTGGTCGGGGAGCCGCCAGCCGAGCTGCTCGCAGATCTCGTACGCCAGCGTCTTGGAGCCCTCGGCGTAGTACGGCCGCAGGTTGACGTTGACGAAGCCCCAGCCCTCGCCCGCCGGGTCGCCGATGAGCTCCGAGCAGAACCGGTTGACGTCGTCGTAGTTGCCCTCGATGCCGACGAGCTCGCCGCCGTAGACCGCGGCCATGACGACCTTGCCCTGCTCCAGGTCGTGCGGGATGAACACGCAGGAGCGGAAGCCGGCGCGGGCCGCGGCGGCGCCCACCGCTCCGGCCAGGTTGCCCGTGGAGGAGCAGGAGAGCGTGGTGAAGCCGAAGGCGCGGGCGGCCTCGATGGCCTGGGCGACGACGCGGTCCTTGAAGGAGTGCGTCGGGTTGCCGGAGTCGTCCTTGACGAACAGCTTGCCGGCGTCGACGCCGAGCTCGCGGGCGAGGTTGTCGGCCTGCACGAGCTTGGTCCAGCCGGGGTTGATGTTCGGCTTGTCCGCCACGTCGGCCGGGACGGGCAGGAGCGGCGCGTAGCGCCAGATGTTCGCCGGACCCGCCTCGATGCGCTTGCGCAGCTCCTCCGCGTCGTAGGAGGAGAAGTCGTACGCGATCTCGAGGGGGCCGAAACACTCCTCGCACGCGAAGACCGGGCCGAGGGGGACGCGGTGGCCGCACTCGCGGCAGCTCAGCGCCGCGGCGGGACCGAGGTCCACGGAAGAGGTCGGCGTAGAGTCGGTGGTGCTTGCAACAGTCTGCGCAGCCATGTGAGGCGAGGCCCTTTCTCCTCATCTTCCTCACGGCGCATCTCGCCGTGAGACGGATTTGGCACCTTCCCGAGCCGGGAGCCCCGCGGAGCGAGCACCGGAACGGATCGGTGATCGTCACGAGACCGGCTGGAGGGTTGCCGGGGCTTCATCGGGCCGTGTCCCTCTGCCCCTCTGGATGAGCGGTGTGAAGTTGTGAACGGGGACGCCCTCGGACATGCGATGGTCATCCGCGTTGTTCAAGACTGTAACCGAAGGCCAGGACAGTTGAGATAGTCGTCCGAACCGCGAGATGGATCACACGGTCACCTGCCGTGCACCGGGTGTGATCACGACAGTGAGGAGCCGTGGACTGTGCTGGAAGAAGTCGAGCGCTGGCTGGCCACCCGCTCCTGGTCGGTGGCCGATCGCCCGCTGCACCGCGTCCTGGCCGCGAAGCGCGCCACGAACCAGACGGTGTCCGTCGTCCTGCCCGCGCTGAACGAGGAGGAGACGGTCGGCGACATCGTCGCCGTCATCCGTCATGACCTCATGCACCAGGCCCCCCTCGTCGACGAGATCGTCGTCGTCGACTCGGGATCTACCGACCGCACGGCGGAGGCGGCCGCGGCCGCCGGCGCGCGGGTCGTCCACCGGGACGACATCCTGCCGCGCATACCAGCCGTCCCCGGCAAGGGCGAGGTCCTGTGGCGCTCGCTGCTGGTCACCACCGGGGACATCGTCTGTTTCGTCGACGCCGACCTGCGGGAGTTCTCCTCCGACTTCGTCTCCGGAATCGTCGGCCCGCTGCTCACCGACCCGGACGTGGACCTCGTCAAGGCCATGTACGACCGTCCTCTGCGGGGCGCCGCGGGCCAGGGCGGGCGGGTGACCGAGCTGATGGCCCGGCCGCTGCTCAACATGCACTGGCCGCAGCTGGCCGGGTTCGTGCAGCCGCTCGGCGGCGAGTACGCGGCCCGCCGCGCCCTGCTGGAACAGCTGCCCTTCCCCGTCGGCTACGGCGTGGAGCTCGGCATGCTGGTCGACGCCCTGCACCTGGCGGGCCTGGACGCCCTCGCCCAGGTCGACGTCGGCGTGCGCAAGCACCGCCACCAGGACGGCCAGGCGCTGGGCCGGATGGCGGCGGCCATCTACCGCACCGCGCAGCTCCGCCTCGCCCGCGGCCACCTGGTCCGCCCGGCCCTCACCCAGTTCGAGCGGGGCACGGACGGCTTCGAGCCGCGCACCTACTCCGTGGACACCGAGGAACGCCCGCCGATGACGGAGATAACGGAGTACGCCACCCGCAGGGCGGCCTGACCGTCCGGGGCGCGTCGCGGCCCCGCGCCGCAGGTGACCGAATGGCACGGGGCGGGCCCGGTGCGCACGTTTGGGCGTCTGGAGGCCGGGCTAGGTTGAGGGCTATGTCTACCACGCACGAAACGGCTGCCCCGGGTACTGCTCAGGTGCTGGTCGCGTCCAACCGCGGCCCGGTCTCCTACGAGGTGGGCGAGGACGGCTCGCTGCACGCGAAACGCGGTGGCGGCGGGCTGGTGTCCGGTCTCTCGGCCATCGGCCCCGACGCGGGCGCCCTCTGGGTGTGCTCGGCGCTCACCGACGGCGACCGGGAGGCGGTCGCGCGCGGCGTCGGCGAGGAAGGCGTGCGGATGCTGCCCGTCCCGGCAGACGTGCACGCCGACGCCTACAACGGCATCGCCAACTCGGTGCTGTGGTTCGTCCACCACATGCTGTACCAGACGCCGCTGGAGCCGGTCTTCGACGCGGAGTTCCGCCGGCAGTGGGCGGCCTACGAGACGTACAACCGGGCGTTCGCGCAGGCGCTGGCACAGGAGGCGGCGCAGGGAGCTGCGGTCCTCGTCCAGGACTACCACCTGTGTCTGGTCCCCGGGATGCTCCGCGAACTCCGCCCCGACCTGCGCATCGGCCATTTCTCGCACACGCCCTGGGCGCCGGTGGACTACTTCGGCCTGCTGCCCGACGACATCCGCGCACAGCTGCTGACCGGCATGCTCGGCGCGGACCGCCTGGGCTTCCTCACCCGCCGCTGGGCGGACGCGTTCAGCGCGTGCTGCACCGAGTTCGCCGGGGGCACGGGCAAGACACGGGTGGGCGTGCACGGCCTGGGCGCGGACGGGGAGTTCCTGCTGGAGCGCTCGCACCGGCCGGACGTCGACGAGCGCATGGCGGCCCTGCGCGAGGAGATCGGCGCCGCTCCCGACGGCGGCGCCCGCAGGACGATCGTCCGCGTCGACCGCACCGAGCTGTCCAAGAACATCGTGCGCGGCCTGCTCGCCTACCGGCAGCTCCTCGACGACCACCCGGAGTGGCGCGAGCGGGTGGTCCACGTGGCCTTCGCCTATCCCTCGCGCCAGGACCTGGCCGTCTACCGGGACTACATGGCGGACGTGCAGCGCCTGACGCAGGAGATCAACTCCGCCTACGGAACGCCCGGCTGGACGCCGGTCCTGCTGAACCTCAAGGACGACTTCGCCCGCTCGCTGGCCGCCTACCGGCTGGCCGACGTGGCCCTGGTCAACCCGATCCGCGACGGCATGAACCTGGTCGCCAAGGAGGTGCCGGTCGTCTCCGACGAGGGCTGCGCGCTGGTCCTGTCCCGGGAGGCCGGCGCATACGGGGAGCTGCGCGACGACGCGATCGTCGTCAACCCCTACGACGTCCTGGAAACCGCCCGCGCCCTGCACGAGGGGCTGACGATGGACCCGCGGGAGCGGGCCGAGCGCACCGGACGCCTGTCGGCGGCGGCGACGGCCCTCCCCCCGGCCCGCTGGTTCCTGGACCAGCTGAACGCCCTGCGCGAGCCTCACCCCAACTGAGCGGCAAGCACCCGCAGCAGTTCCACGACCGCTGCGGGACCGCTCTTCACCTGCGCACGACGCGGGCCCGCCCCTGCGTCCTGAACCCGAGTGCGTGCCGATAGATCTCCGGCAGCCGGTAGCGGCCGTCGGAGTCCCTGGCCAGCGCGCCTGCTTCGACGAGCGCGGCGATTCCGGGAGCGTCCAGTCCGACGTCCTCGGCGCTGAAGGGGATCAACACCTCTGGCGCATACCGTTCCAGCCCCCGCAGCAGTTCGCCGAGCCGTTTGTTCTCCTGGCCGATTTCCTTGACCTTCTCCGAACTGCACATGGCGAGGGCGTCACGCATGGCGATCGGGACGAGCAGGCGGTCCGTCTGTTCGTCTCCCGCGGAGAGGTCCGCGGCCTGCCGGAGGAAGCGCACGACGTCCCGGGCCTGCACCTGGTTGTTGAAATCGGCCAGTGCTGCGGGCACCCAGCGTTCCGACCATGCCTCGTGCGAACTGTCCGAGCCGAGCTTGGCCCCCCACACCGGGCGGAGCGCCTGGGCGATGTCCTCGTACGAGAGTTCCATGAGCTCCCGGTCGGGTTTCGCCACGGCCCGGGCGGTCACGGCCACCCACAGGGCGAGCCGGAGCGCCTCCTGGGCGTCCCACCTCAGCGCATAGGCCTCGTACCGATCCAGGAACTGGCCGAGGTTCTGCCGGATCGCCCACGTCGCAAGGTCACGCCGAACGAACACGACCACGCCGAGCGGACGTCCGCGCAGCGAACGCAGCCAGTCGGGCACCTCGACCAGCAAGGTGCGCAACGCCACGCGCTTCGCCTCGCCCTCGAGTTCCTGAAGGAAGTCCTCGAGTCCGTCGAAGACGAAGAGCAGTTTCCGCTGTCCGCCGAGTGCCAGGAGTTCCCGTTCCGCGTCGAAGTCGTCAGCCGGGGCCGCCTCGCTGCCCCCCGCGATCGCCATGCAGCGCAGCCAGACGTAGGAGTCCGTGCTGCCGTCGGCGGATCTCAGGGCATCGTTGAGCACCCTGAGGATCTGGCTGCGTGTGGCCCCCCGCCCTCCCGCGGCAGCACGGTCGCGCAGATCCTGTGGCCCGGTGCGCCCGTCCCCGGTGGGCTGCTGATCAAGGTTGGCGGGATCAAGGACCGGCACGACCAGCGCGTCGTCCATGACCCGCATCCTGGCTTTGCGGGCAAAGTCCGACCAGGTCCCGGCCGCGCACATCCGTGCGAACGTAAAGGTCTTTCCCGCGCCCTTGGCCCCGACGACCACGGTGACGGGCAGTGAACTACGGTGATCGCCGATCAGGCGCTGCAACGGTTCGGTGGACAGAAAGCCCAGTGCGCCGTCCAGACCCGTCCGTTCGGCGAAGACGAGCGACGCCGCGCGTTCGCGCAGAGCGCCTCTGCGCTCCTCGACGCTCGTGGGAACATCCGCCTGGTCACCCACCGCCTCGGCCGGCAGAGGCTGCGGCGCGAGTTCGGCGACCCTGTCCCCCAGCCCGCAGCGGCGTACGACGTCGACCACGTCGTCCCAGCTGCGTGGCAGCGCGATCAACTCGTCCCGGAACGGGCTGACGAGAGCGACTTTCACCGCCTGCGAGTCCAGCTCGAACTCGAGCTCATGCTCGTCGCCCTCCGTCACGCCGAGCACGTCGTCGAGGGCCTGTGCCAGGACGTGCCGAGCCGCCTCGGCGTCGGCGTCGTGAACGTCCATGCGGTACTGCGTCACCACGGCGGCCGGGGCCGGGTCCCGGCCCAGGAGCGCGGGGGCCTTGGCGCCCAGCTGCCGAATCATGCGGACCGTTCCGTCCAGGGACTGGCTGCTCAGGGTGGTGACGAACACCCGCTGCACGCGAGGATCCAGGAGCACAGGCGCGGACAGCTCCGATGCGCCGGCGCGCAGATCCACGATCACGACGTCGAAGTCGGCCGCGGCCGCGACCGCTGCCAGGGACTCGGTGAGGAAGTAATCGGACCGATCGGGAGTGAGCAGGTCGACCGGCTCGATACGCGGGGGCCCGAGCCGGGAGCGACGCGTGGCCGGCAAGATCGCGAGTGTCCCCGGGCCGGTAGCGCCGAGGACGTACTGGCCTGGCAGGCAGTCGCGCACGATGTCGACCACGGAGGAGAGATCTCCGCCCGTCGTGCCGTGCAACAGCGCGAGCACGTCCTCATAACCGATGTCGCAGGTCCCGCCCTGGGCCTGGTGCATCCAGGTGATGCCCGGCGCCTCGAGGTCCGCGTCGATCAGCAGGACTCGTCGCCCCAGCCGGGCCAGGTGATCCGCAAGGGCGACCGCATGCACCGTGCGGCCGACTCCGCCCTTGAAGGAGTGGAATGCGATCAGCTGGACATCGCCGGTGAAACCGTCCGTGAGCGGCCGGGCAAGGCTCATGGCCAGTTCGGCCGTGGTCCGGCGCTCCGCCAGCCGGGGAACCCGCCGCTTCGCCACCCGTCCTTGTGACCGTTGGAGGGTGACGGGGATACCTTCCGTGCCCAGCCCGCTCGGCCGGTCCAGGGCCAGCACCAGGTCGCCCTCCGCGCCACGCACCGATCCTCGCCCCAAGGCATGGTCCAGCCACTCACGGACCTGGTCTTCGGTCGTCCCCGGGGAGATCGTCAACACCAGTTGGTCCCACCAGGCGTCCGCCTCGAGCAGCCAGGCGGGCCAGCGCCCGCCGGCCGCCAGAAACGCAAGGTGTTCGTCGACGTCCACTCAGGTGAAGAGACGACCGGGCACGACTCCGGCGTGATCGCCAAGCTCTGGTTGCGCTCCGACTCCGCTGTTCACGCCGTCCATCACTTCCGCGACTCCGAGATCAAGGTACGCAGCGCGCCCAGGGCGAGATTCTGATCGTCCGCTTCCAGATCCGCACCGTACCGCCACGCCTCGTGCAATGCGTGGGACTCGACCTTCTGGAGCGCGCGGCCGTTGACCCTGGGCCGGGCGCACCCTTTCAGTGCGTCCTGAGCCTCTGGAGACAGCCTCAGTTCCTGGGCCAGAGCCCGCAGGTCATGGGTGCGCAGTTCTTCACTGAGCTGCGACGTGTCCCGCAGGCCCCGCTGACGCATGACCTCTGCCTTCAGGCCGCACTCCGCGCTGTAGAACAGGAGAAGTCCTCCGGTCGCGTGATCGTCGCATTCCGCCGGCCGCTCTCCCCCCTGCTCGAGCCGGTCCCGGCTGCGCTCCAACTGCCTCACCCCTACGTCGACCATGTGGGTGATGTCACGGCGCACAGTGGCGACTCTGCGTGACGGTTGCTCGGGGACGCGAAGCCGGAACCGGTGGTCCAACGCCGGGGATTCTGGCTTCAGTCGGCCATTCTGGCCGCCAACGAGGCCAGCAGTTCCACGACTCCGTCCGGTCCGGGCACGACGAGGTCGGCTCGGGCGGCCAGTTCGCCGACCTCGGTGCTGCCGCTGCACACCAGCAGGCCGGGGACGCCGTCGGAGCGGAGCTTCTCCACGGCGGCGAAGGCGGGCAGGTCGCCGAGGTCGTCGCCGGCGTAGAGGACCGAGCCGGCGCCGGTCTCGCGGACGTGTTCCAGCAGGGCCACACCCTTGTCCATGCCCGGCGGGCGCAGTTCCAGGACCATGCGGCCGGGCTCGACGATCAGGCCGTGCCGGGCCGCGAGGTCGGTGAGGGGGGCGCGAAGGGCGTCGAAGGCGGCCTGGGGGTCGTCGGCGCGGCGGGTGTGCACGGCGACGGCGCGGCCGCCCTTCTCCTCGATCCAGATCCCCGGCCGGTCGCCGGCCGCCGCCAGGACGGCGGGGAGCTCGGCGCGGACGGCGGCCACTCCCGGATGGGGGGCGGGCGCGGTCAGGGCGCCGGTGCGGGCGTCCCAGCGTTCGGCGCCGTAGTGGCCGAGGACGGCGAGGTGCGCCAGCCCTTCGACCCCGGCGAAGCCGCCGTTCCGGACGGCGACCTCGGCGGGCCGCCCGGTGACGACGGCGACCGCGGCGACCCTCGGCGCGAGGGCCGCGAGCGCGGGGACGGCGCCGGGGTGGGCCCGGGCGTCCTCGGGGTTCTCGACGATCGGCGCGAGGGTGCCGTCGAAGTCGAGGGCGACCAGGGCGGCCGACGGCCGTGTCACGATCGCGTCGAGCGCCGCGCGGCCCGCCGCGGTGACGGGAACGGGGAGAGGAGCGGGAGCAGGTGGGGATCCGGGTGCCGTGGAGTGCGTCCCGTGGTGCGTCTCTTGGGTGCCCATACGGCGACCATAGCCAACGGGCGGTCCGGCTACCGCTCCGCCCGCCGCGCTTCGCGCACCCTGCGCAGCCTGTTCACCGTGACCGGGTCGTGGGCCAAGGCCCGGGGGTCGTCGAGCAGGGCGTTGAGGAGCTGGTAGTAGCGGACCGGGGACAGGTCGAGTTCCTCGCGTATCGCCCGTTCCTTCGCACCGGCCCCGGCGAAGCCGCGCCGTTCCAGGGCGAGGACGCCCCGCTCCCGCGCCCCCAGCCCGTCCGTGTCCGCTCGCCGCTCCATGTCCGCACGGTAGCGCCCCGCACCGACATCCGGCTCACTCGCCGGAGGCGCTCTCCGCCGTCGTGGCGGTGGTCTCCAGCGCGCCCAGCACGTCGGCCGGGCTGCCGTTCGCGGTCACGGCCCCGCCGATGCGCTTCTTGATCTCCGCGCTGACCCCCGCCCAGGAGGTCCGTCCGACGGGGTAGCTCTCGGACAGCGGGAGTTCCTCCAGGAACGGCCGGAGGCCGGCGTCCTGCGGGGCCGCGCCCATCACCTGGGAGGCGGAGGTGGTGACGGGCAGCAGGTCGTATTCGCGCGAGAAGGCGAGGACGTTCTTCTTGCTGTAGACGAAGTCGAGGAAGTCGCCGATCTGGTCGCCGTGCCCGTTCTGCTTGAAGGCGGTCATCCAGTCGGCGACGCCCAGGGAGCTCTTGCTCGGGCCGTCGAGGCCGGGCATCGGCACCATGCCGAACTTCACGCCCTTGCTCTCGGCCGCCTTCATCAGCGAGGGATGCCCGTTGAGCATGCCCACGTCGCCGGCGGTGAAGGCGGCGAACGCGGCGGCCCGGTTCAGCTTGCCGGGGGCGACCGGCCCGGTGAGACCCTTGCCGACCAGTTCGTCCTTCAGCCAGTCGAAGGTGGCGACGTTCTCGGCGGAGTCGAGGCTGTAGCTGCTGACGGTCTGCGTGTAGCCGCCCCCGCCGCTGAGCAGCCACTGCAGGCTCTCGGCCTGCGCCTCCTCGGGCCCCAGAGGGAGCGCGTAGGGGTACTTCACGCCCCTGGCCTTGAGGGCCTTCGCGTCCTTCGCGAGCTCGTCCCAGGTGGTGGGCGGGGTGATGCCGGCCTGGGCGAAGAGGGTCCAGTTGTAGAACAGCAGCCGCGTGGAGGAGGCGAACGGCATGCCGTACTGCACGCCGCGCACCTTGCCGGCGTCGGCGAGCCGGGGCACGAAGTCGGCCTCGACGGGGATGGAGACCACGTCGCCGGCCTTGTAGAGCCGGTCGGCGGCCGCGTAGTCCGCGTACGCGCCGATCTGCGCCATGTCGGGGGCGTCGCCCGCGTCGACCATGGCTTTGACCTTGGCGTCGACGTCGTTCCAGGAGTACACGGTGACGTCGACGGTGACGCCCGGGTGGTCCTTCTCGTACGCCTCGACGACCTGGTCCCAGTACTTCTTGGAGCTGTTGGCGGCGCTGTCGCCGTAGTCGGCGGCGACGAGTCTGAGGGTGACGTCGTCGGAGCCTCCGGTCGGTCCGCAGCCGGCGAGGACCGCCGACACGCCGAGGGCGGACGCCGCCGCGATCGTCCCTGACTTCCGTGCCCGCTGCACCGAACCGCTCCCCATCCCTGTCCGACCGATTGCTCATACCAATGGATCCGCTATCCGGAGTAAGGTCTACACCACGCAAGTGGACTAGACCTCTTGTGGGTCCTCGGGCCACACTGTTCCCGTGAGACATGTCATCGCCCTGGACGTGGGCGGCACCGGGATGAAAGCCGCCCTCATCGGCGCGGACGGCGCCCTGCTGCACCGCGCCCGCCGGGCCACCGGCCGCGAGAGCGGCCCCGACGCCGTGGTCGCCGCCATCCTCGGCTTTGCCGCCGACCTGCGCGAACTCGGCGTCGAACGGTTCGGCGAACCCGCCGCGGCGGCCGGCGTCGTCGTCCCCGGCATCGTCGACGAGGCGAACGGCGTCGCCGTCTACGCGGCCAACCTGGGCTGGCGGGACCTCCCGCTGCGCGCCCTGCTCGCCGAACGCCTCGGGGTTCCCGTCGCCCTCGGCCACGACGTGCGCACCGGCGGCCTCGCCGAGGGCCTGATCGGCGCGGGCCGGGGCGCCGACCGGTTCCTGTTCGTGGCCCTGGGCACCGGCATCGCCGGCGCGATAGGGGTCGACGGCCGGGTGGAGGCCGGCGCGCACGGCTTCGCGGGCGAGATCGGCCACATCGTCGTACGCCCCGGCGGGCCCCGCTGCCCGTGCGGGCAGCACGGCTGCCTGGAGCGGTTCGCGTCGGCGGCGGCGGTCGGCGAGGCGTGGGCGGCGGCGAGCGGGGCCCCGGACGCGGACGCCGCGCGCTGCGCCGAGGCCGTGGCGGCCGGCGACCCCGACGCCGTACGGGTCTGGCAAGGGGCCGTGGACGCCCTCGCCGACGGCCTGGTCACCGCCGTCACCCTGCTGGACCCGCGCACGCTCGTCATCGGTGGCGGGCTCGCGGAGGCGGGGCACACCTTGTTCACACCGCTGCGGGAGGCGGTCCGCCGGCGGGTGACCTTCCAGAGGCTTCCGGAGATCGTCCCCGCGGCCCTGGGCGACAGCGCGGGCTGCCAGGGGGCGGGCCTGCTCGCCCGGGAACTCCTCGACACGACCGACGCTTTGGAGGTAACCCCCTGATGGCCACCCCCCTAGGGGCGCGGAGAACTGCGCGACCAGCCACGACGCACCCGCTGCCCGCGACCGGCGCACGCAGGCAGGTGCTCGCCGGCGCCCGGGTGGTGCTCCCCACCGGGACAGTGGCCGACGGCCGCGTCACGATCGAGGGCACGAAGATCGCCCCCGAGGCTCCGCACGGGGCCCCGCAGGGCGCCCTCGTCGACGTGTCCGGGCACTGGCTGGTCCCCGGCTTCGTCGACCTGCACAACCACGGCGGCGGCGGAGCGTCCTTCTCCGGCTCGGCCGAGGACGTCCTCAAGGCCCTCCACACCCACCGCCTGCACGGCTCGACCACCGTCGTCGCCTCGACCGTCACCGACGACATGGACGTCCTCGTCCGCCAGGCCGGCCTGCTGAGCGAGCTGGCCGAACAGGGCGACCTGGCCGGCATCCACTTCGAGGGCCCCTTCATCTCGCCCTGCCGCAAGGGCGCGCACTCCGAGGCGCTGCTGCGCGACCCGGACCCGGCCGAGGTCCGCAAGCTGATCGACGCGGCGCGCGGCCGGGCCAGGATGCTCACGCTGGCGACGGAACTCCCCGGCGGCCTGGACTCCGTGCGTCTGCTCGCCGAGCAGGGCGTGATCGCCGCCGTCGGGCACACGGACGCGACGTACGAGCAGACGGTTCAGGCCATCGAGGCCGGAGCCACCGTCGCGACCCACCTCTTCAACGCGATGCCGCCCCTCGGGCACCGCGCCCCGGGGCCGATCGCCGCCCTGCTGGAGGACGAGCGGGTCACGGTCGAGCTCATCAACGACGGCACGCATCTGCATCCGGCCGCCCTGGAACTGGCGTTCCGTCACGCGGGCCCAAGCCGGGTCGCGTTCATCACGGACGCGATGGACGCCGCCGGCATCGGCGACGGCCGCTATCTGCTCGGTCCGCTGGAGGTCGAGGTCAGCGAGGGCGTGGCCCGCCTCGTGGAGGGCGGCTCGATCGCCGGCTCCACCCTCACCCTGGACCGCGCCTTCCGGCGGGCGGTGACCGTCGACCGCATCCCGGTCGAGGACGTGGTCGCGGCCCTGTCCGCCAACCCGGCCCGTCTGCTGGGCGTGGACGACAGCGTCGGTTCCCTGGAACCCGGCAAGGACGCCGATCTGGTCCTGCTCGACGAGGACTTCGAGCTCAAGGGCGTGATGCGCAAGGGGGTTTGGGTGCTGGATCCCCAACTGGCCTGAACCGCACGCCCGTACCGGGACGGTGGCCGGCCCGGGCGACACCCGGGCCCCTCGACCGGGCGGGCGGGAAGCGCCGGGTGGCGGATCAGTGCGCGGGATTCGGCCGTATCGGTTGGTGTGAAACCGTCATGTGGTCCGTCGGCAGCCTCCGACGGACCACACGCCGCGAGGCGGGGGCCGTCTCCCTGCTCGGACGCCGTACCCGTCCGCTGCCGACGTGCTCAGTTCTTCCAGCCCGCCTCGAGCGACAGCTGGTCGAGGTTGGCGTCGCAGGAGTTGCCCTGCTCACAGGAGATCTTGATGACGTTCGTGCCCTTGTTGAGGGTGATGTTCCCCCAGGTGTTGGTCCAGCCCTTCTCGTAGTCGCCCTCCGGAGCATGGGCGAAGTTCGTCATGTTGAGAGGGCGGCTCTGGGGCGTGCCGTTGATCGTGAGGGTGGCGTTCCCGTCCTTGCCGGGCACCCCGTAGGTGACGTTCAGGGTGTACTTGCCGTCTTCGGGGATCCCGCTGACGTTCCAGGTGACGGCCGCGCCGACATGGTTGAAGTTGCCGACGTAGGTGCCGCCGGCCGCCTTCGCGCCCTTGACGTCCGAGGCCAGTACGGTGCCGCCTTCGAGGCTCAGCGCCTTCGCGTCGCTCGCCGGCAGTTCCGGGCTTTCCGCGTCGCCGGAGGCGGACGCGCTGGGCGACGGGCTCTGCGGGGCGGAGGACGACGCTCCGCCGCCCGCCTGGTCGTCGCCCTTCTTGTCGTCGTCGCCGCCCGCCATGGCCACCGCGATGCCGATCACGACCGCGGCGACCACCGCGACCGCGCCGATCAGCAGGCCCTTGGTGTTGGGGCCCCGGCCGCGGCCGCCGCCGTTCTGCGCGGGCTGGCGGCCGGTGGAGGGGCCGCCGCCGGCGAAGTTCTCGGGCGCGGCGTAGTGCGCGTTCGGCTGGCCGTACGCGCCCTGCTGCGGAACCGCCGGCGGCTGCCCGTACTGCGCCGTCTGCTGCTGCGGCTGCTGTCCGTACTTGCGCTCGCCGACCGCGCGCACTCTGCTGACCGAGTTGGGGTAGCCGTAGCCACCACCGGACGGCGGCTGGGCGCCGTTGGCCTGGCCGTCGGCGTAGAGGTAGCCGAACGGGTCGTCGTCCTCGGGCGTGCTGGCCCCGTTGTTGCCGGACGTCATCCCTTGGTACTCCTCAGCAGGTGCGGGTCGGATGCGAACATGCGGTCAGACTCGCGAGCCTACCCGCTCCGGATGGCCCAAACAGGTGACTCTTCCCGCATCGAGTCGCTGACCTGGAGATCATCCCGCCCGTCTGTGCTGTTTGGGACGAGATCGTTTCTCGACGTACATGCGCTCGTCCGCGGACTTCAGCACTTCGTCCGCGGTCATCCCGCAGTGCGCCCAGCCGATGCCGAAACTGGCGCCGACCCGGACGGCACGGCCCTCGGCGCGGATGGGCTGGATGATCTCGTTGCGCAGACGGACGGCGAGGTCGGCGGCGTCGGCGCGGCCGAGGCCGTCGGCGAGGATCACGAACTCGTCGCCGCCGAGCCGGGCGACGGTGTCGCCGTCGCGGACCTGGCGGGAGAGCCTGCGGGCGACCTCGATGAGCACCGCGTCGCCCGCGTTGTGCCCGAAGCGGTCGTTGATCGACTTGAAGCCGTCGAGGTCGCAGAAGAGGACCGCGAGCCCCTTGGCGCCGTCGTCGCGGCCGTCCTCGGGGGCGGCGGTGTGCACGTGGTGGTCGTAGCCGTCCAAGGACTCCGCGCCGGAGGGCCGGTAGTCGAAGCCGTGGCCGTTGGCGTCGAAGGCGGCCTGGCCGAAGGCCGAGTCCATGGCGTCGACGACCGCGGGGTGGGTGGACTGCGGGCGCCGGCAGAGCCGGGCGGACAGACGCGAGCGCAGTTCCGCGGAGTTCGGCAGGCCGGTGAGGGAGTCGTGCGAGGCACGGTGGGCGAGCTGGAGTTCGCGGCGCTTGCGGTCCTCTATGTCCTCGACGTGGGTGAGGAGGAAGCGCGGCCCGTCGGCGGCGTCGGCGACGACGGAGTTGCGGAGGCTGACCCAGAGATAGGTGCCGTCACGGCGGCCGAGGCGGAGTTCCGCGCGCCCGCCCTCCGCCGAGGTGCGGAGCAGGGTGCCTATGTCCTCGGGGTGGACCAGGTCGGAGAACGAGTAGCGGCGCATCGCGGAGGCGGGGCGGCCCAGCAGCCGGCAGAGGGCGTCGTTGGTGCGGAGTATGCGCCCGTGCTGGTCGCCGCCCATCTCGGCTATCGCCATGCCGGAGGGGGCGTACTCGAAGGCCTGCCGGAAGGACTCCTCGCTGGCGCGCAGGGCCTGCTGCTCGCGTTCGAGCCTGACCAGTGCCCGCTGCATGTTCGCCCGCAGACGGGCGTTGGTGATCGCGATGGCGGCCTGGAACGCGTACATCTGGAGCGCTTCGCGCCCCCAGGCGCCCGGACGACGTCCGTTGCGCGGGCGGTCCACGGACAGGACGCCGACCAGTTCGCCGCAGGCGCCGCCGCTGCCGGGGGCGGCGGGCGTGTACATGGGGGCGAAGAGCCGGTCCGAGGGATGCCACTCGTCCTCGAAGCGGGGGGCGGGCCCGTCGGTGTACCACTGCGGGACGTCGTCGTCGTCGAGGATCCAGCCCTCGGTGTGGGGGATGAAGATGAGGTCGCCCCAGGTCTCGCCCATGGCGAGGCGGCGTTCCCAGGAGTCGCGCGAGCCGACCCGGCCCGCGATGAGGGCCTCGGCGGCCGGATTGCCGGAGAAGGCGGCGACCACGAGATCGCCGTCGGGACGCACCAGGTTGACGCACGCCAGCTCGTAACCGAGTGCCGTGACCACGCCGTCGGCGACGGTCTGCAGGGTGTCGGCCAGGCTGCGGGCCGTGTTCATGTCGGCCATGACCTGGTGCAGCTGCCGCAGGGACGCAAGGCGGACGTACGGCTCCGACTCGGTCTCCATGTGCTTCGCCCTCCCCCCGAGACTTCGCAGCGAATCAAGGGTTGTCTTCGGCGCAACGTCGTTTCTGGTGCTCTGTTGTCGGTGTGTGTCTCCTTGTGACGCCTCCGCCACTGAATCACAGCGCGCTGCCCACTCGGTACACAGGGTCAACAATTAATACATCTTGTGACTCAAGTCACATATGAACATGAACATTTGAGTGGAGTTTCCGCGTTTTCCCGCATGTTTTACGACCACGGAACGCACACGGAACGCGCACGAACCACACACGGATACACACGGACCGCGCACGGACAGAGGCCGGATATCGGTCCGCGGTCCTAAGACCCTACTCGGGCGGAGGTCCGATGCGGGATGCATCGATCGGACACTAGCGTTCAGGACGTGTCCCCCGATGTGCTCAAGACCGCGCTGAAGACTCCCTCCGGGCATGCTGAGGGAGTGAGCAACGACGAGTTCCGCGCCGCCATGTCCCGGCTCGCCGACGGCGTGGTCCTGATGACCGCGCGCGAACCCTCCCTCGACCCGGACGACCCCGCGGCCCCGGACGGCGAGGACGTCGGCATGACGGCGACGTCCTTCGTGTCGGTCTCCCTCGACCCGCCGCTGGTCCTGGTCGGGCTGCGCACCGGGTCCCGCATGGACGACCTCCTCGAGGAACAGCCCCTGTGGGCGGTCTCGGTGCTCTCCGAGAACCAGCGCCAGATCGCCGGCCGCTTCGCCATGAAGGGACGCATCAGCGACCGACTCCTCTTCGAGGACCTCCCCTGCGTCCGCGGCGAGGCCGGCGGAGCGCTGCTGGTCGGCGGCGCGCTCGCCACCCTGGAGTGCCGCACCGAACGACGCGTGCCCGCCGGCGACCACACCCTGGTGATCGGCCGTGTGCTGACCGCGTCGACGCCGGGCGCGGACGACGGTCCGCTGGTCTATTTCCGGGGCCGTTACCGGCAGTTGGGCTGACCTCGCCGGAAATACGTGGCCGGTCCGGGAAGCCCCGGCCTAGGGTGCCAGGCATGACAGGCACGACAGGAACCGGCGCCGCCGGGACGGCCGCCACGAGTTCAGCCCTGCGTCTCGTGGAGATAACCCCCGAGAATTTCGACGCGGCGACGGGCATTCGCGTCCACCCCGACCAGGAGTTCGCCGTCGAGCCGGTCATGCAGTCCCTCGCGGAGGCCTACGTCCACCCGCCGGGCGTCGCCTGGCCACGACTGATCATGGACGGCGACCGCCCCGTCGGCTTCCTCATGGCCTTCCTCGACATCGACTGGAACGGCCGCGGCGACCGCAGCCTGATCCGCTCCGGCCTGTGGCGGCTGAACATCGCCGCCGCCGAACAGGGCTGCGGCTACGGCCGTTTCGCCGTGGAGTCCGTCGCCGCGGAACTGCGCCGCCGCGGCGCCACCGAGATGTACGTGACGTGGCACGAGGGCGAGCACGGCCCCGAGGACTTCTACCTGCGCCTCGGGTTCCGCAAGACCGGCGAGAAGAGCGAGGGCGAGACCGTCGGCGTCCTCGCCCTGGACTGATCCCGCTCCCCGATCCGGTCGACCTCGTCGGGGCCGTCGACCTCGTCGGGACCGTCGGGACCGTCGACCTCGTCAGGACCGTCGGGACCGTCGACCTCGTCAGGACCGTCGGGGCCGTCGGGGACGTCGGGGCCGTCGGGGACGTCGTCCGACTCCAGCAGCTCCACCTCCAGGCGGGCCAGGCGCCCGGGATCGAACGTGACGTCGATCAGCGCGATCCGGTCGCCGACGAAGGTGAAGGCGAGCGTGCGCTCCACGCGGCCGTCCACCAGCACCGCCAGACCCGTCGCCCCGCCCACGAGGGCGGGCCGGGCCACGAACGCGAGCCGGGCGAAGCCCGACGCGCCGCGTGCGACCGCGGACGCGCCCGTGGTCACCACAGCCCCCGAGCGGGCCATGACGTCCGGATCCAGCACCGCGAGCAGCCCGTCGAAGTCCCCCTCCCGGGCGGCGGCGAGAAAGGCGTCCACGACCCTGCGCCGCCGGACCGGGTCCACGGCGGGCTCCCCGGCCCCGCGCACCCGGCGGCGGGCCCGGCTGGCCAGCTGCCGGGCGGCCTCCGGAGTCCGGTCGACGATCCCCGCGACCTCCTCGTACGGCACCGCGAACAGGTCGTGCAGGACGAACGCCAGCCGCTCCGCGGGGGTGAGGGTGTCCAGGACGACGAGGAGGGCCATCCCCACGGAGTCGGCGAGCAGCGCGTCCTGCGCCGGGTCGGGCACGGCCGACGCCGTCGGCGTCCAGCTCTCCAGCGGCTCCTCGGCCCGCGAGCGACGCGAGCGGAGCATGTCCAGGCAGACCCGGCCGACGACCGTCGTCAGCCACCCCCCGAGGTTGCCGATGCCCTCGGCCTCGCCCCGGCGGGCGCTCCGGCTGAGCCGTACCCACGCCTCCTGCACCGCGTCGTCCGCCTCGGCGCCGGAACCCAGCATGCGGTGCGCCACGGCGCGCAGCCGCGCGCGGTGCGCCTCGAAGGAGTCCGCCAGGAACTCGTGGTCACCCGTCGTCGTCATCGGTCGCATCCCTCGTCACGGTTCGGACGCCGGTCACGGCCGTCGAGCCCGGCCGGCGCGGACGTCGCACTCACCGGGACGACGTACGGCGCACGTGAGATGTGACCGCCCCGGAGAACCGGGGGCGGGCGCGGCTCAGCCCCAGTCGCGCCCGGTCCTGCCCCGCTTGGTCTCCGAGCGCTGCTTCTTCTGCCGCAGCCGGCGCTCGTTGATCCCGCGCGGGATACGGGTCGGCCGGCGCGGCTTGGGCGGCGGGGCGCTCGCCTCCGCCAGCAGCGCGGCCAGGCGCACCGCGGCGGTCTCCCGGTTGCGCCACTGGGAGCGGTGCTCGGAGGCCCGCACGGTGACGACGCCGTCGACGAGCCGCCCGGCCAGCCGCTCCAGCGCCCGCGCCTTCCACACCTCGGGCAGCGCCTCGGTGCGCGCGAGGTCGAAGCGCAGCTCCACCTGGGAGTCGCTGGTGTTGACGTGCTGCCCGCCCGGCCCCGAAGAACGCGAGAAACGCCACATGAGCTCGGCCTCGGGAAGGGCCACGGAGCCACGGACGACATAGGGACCAGACATGCCGACCATGTTCCCGCTCCGGGCCGCCCCGAGTCACGCGAATATCCCTTGGTAAAGAAAGTAAAGAAACGCGAGGTCGCCGGGAACCTTGACCGGCCTTCGCTGCGTTCATAGGGATAGCTGTAGCTTCGTGCCCGCGAAGCCGTACACAACGAGGGAAGGACTCCCGACCATGGCTGTAAGCCTGTCCAAGGGTGGCAACGTCTCGCTCACCAAGGAGGCACCGGGCCTGACCGCCGTCACCGTGGGCCTCGGCTGGGACGTCCGCACCACCACCGGCACGGACTTCGACCTCGACGCCTCCGCGATCGCGGTCAACACCCAGGGCAAGGTCTACTCCGACGCCCACTTCGTCTTCTTCAACAACAAGCAGACGCCGGACCAGACCATCGTCCACACCGGTGACAACCGCACCGGCGAGGGCGCGGGCGACGACGAGGCGATCAACGTCAACCTGGCCGGCCTCCCCGCCGACATCGACAAGATCGTCTTCCCTGTCTCGATCTACGACGCGGAGAACCGCTCGCAGAACTTCGGCCAGGTCCGCAACGCCTACATCCGCATCGTCAACCAGGCCGGCGGCGCCGAGATCACCCGCTACGACCTCTCCGAGGACGCGGCCACCGAAACGGCCATGGTCTTCGGCGAGCTCTACCGCAACGGCGCCGAGTGGAAGTTCCGCGCCGTCGGCCAGGGCTACGCCTCCGGCCTCGTCGGCATCGCCCAGGACTTCGGCGTCAACGTCTGACGCCCCGGGGCGACACCGCACCCCAGCGACACCCCGGACCGCCCCGCCCAGCACCCTGCCGGGCGGGGCGGTCCGCGTTCCGGGCCCGCGTTCCGGGCCCGTGGACCGGGCTGCTGACAGCCGACGCCGTCATGCCCGGCCAGGGTTCCGGTCCGCGCGACGGCGCTCAGGGGCGCGGCGGCCTGCCCTCCCCGTACAGCCAGTCCGACCAGATCTCGTCGAAGTCCACGTCCGGCGCCCGCTTCTCGACGTACGCCGTGAAGCCGTCCGTGTCGGCGTTGCCATGGCGGTGGGCGGCGGCCCAGCCCCACAGGAGGTCGTAGAAGGCGTCGTCGTCGTCGAGGGCCTGGCGGATGCGGTGGATCACCATCGCGCCCCGCTGGTAGACGGGTGATTCGGAGATGTACGCGGCCGTCGGAGGCTTCGCGGGCGGGAAGTCCCACAGGTCCTCGTACGTCTGCGCGCCGTGGTCGTACAGCTCCGTGAAGTTCTCCTCCGCCGTGGCGCCTCCCTCGTCCTCCGTCCACACCCACTCGGCGTACGTGGCGAGGCCCTCGCTGAGCCACATGTCCCGCCAGCTCCTCGGGGTGACGGAGTCCCCGAACCACTGATGGGCGATCTCATGGACGAACGTCTCGATGTCCGGGGCCCCGGCGAACACCGGCCGGTTCTGCGTCTCCAGCGCGTAGTCCGCGTCCTCGGGACGATTCACGATCGCGCCGACGGAGGAGAAGGGGTAGGGACCGAAATTGTCGCGCGCCCAGTCCATGACCTCGGGAAGCCGGGCCAGCACCGCACGGCTCGCGGCCGCCTGCGACGGGTCGACCGCCACATAAGCCGGCAGACCGTCCGGCATCGAGGAACGGGTGACCGAGTAACGGCCGATCGCGAGCGTCGCCGCGTGACTCGCCATCGGCTCCGCGGTGTGCCAGACGAACGTCGTCCGCCCGTCCGCCGTGGCCCGCTCGCTGCGCAACTCGCCGTTGGAGACCGCCGTCAGCCCCTTCGGAACGGTGACGGCGACGTCGTACGACGCCTTGTCGGCGGGATGGTGGCTGCCCGGGAACCAGGCCATCGAGCCGACCGGTTCACCCAGGGCAAACGCCCCGTACCTGGTACGCAGCCAGCCCTCCTCGGAACCGTCCGAGTCGGTGATCGTCCGCGGACTGCCCGCGTAGCGGACCCGCACCTCGAACGTCTCCCCCTCCGCGAGCGCCTCGGGCGGGCTCACGACCAGCTCCTGGCCGTCCCGGCGGAACTTCGCGCCGGCGCCTTCGACGCTCACCTCCTCGACCTCCATCCCCGACAGATCGAGATCGAACGCGGACAGGTCCTCGGTCGCACGGGCCGTGACCACCGCGGTTCCGCTGAGACGGTTGCCCTCCGGCGTATAGGAAAGGGTGAGGCCGTAGTGCGAGACGTCGTAGCCGCCGTTGCCCGCCTTCGGGAAGTACGGATCACCCACGCCGGCGGCACCACGGGACTCACCCGAGCCGCCCGAGCCGCCCGGCGAACCGCCGTCGCAGGCGGCCGACACCAGGCCGCAGGCCAGTAACGCGGCGACCGGTACGAGACGGGCGGATCGAGGCATGCCGGCGATCCTATGGCAGCCTCCGACACTCGCGCAGGAGCGTGACACCATCGCCTACGTGCTCGACATCGGCTACGCCCTCTCCAACCGCTTCCCGGACCCGCCCCAGACGGACTACCGACGCGCGGACGTCCACACCCTGCGCCACGACCTGTTCTGCGGCGACGTCTACCTCGCCGACACCAAGGCGGACCGCGAGCTGTCCACAGCCTGGGGATGGGTGCCGGTGCTCGACTTCGCCTGGGCCCTGTGCGACATCGCCGAGCACATCGACCAGGACCCGGCCGGCTCGCGCGCCTCCCGCCCCCAGTACGCGGAACTGGACTTCACGGAATCCACCGACCGCATGCTCTTCCGGCGCCGCTTCGGCTGGGTGGACATCGAGGCCGACTGGATGCGGGCCGAGGAACCCCCGCTCACCTTCTCCCACGCCGAACTCCGCCGCGAGGCCCGCGACTTCCTCCACGACCTCCTCGCCGACCTGACCGACCTCCACGAGGACCTGGGCGAGAACCCGGCCGTCTGGACCCTTCAGGCACGGTTCCCCCGGGTGAAGTGAGCACCGGGGCGAAACCCGGCGCGGGCCCGGCAAGCCCCGCCCGAACAGACCCGCCTCACCCCACCCCTCACCACACCCGGCTCAGCCCTCCACCCTGATCCCCAGCTGCACCGCCAGCACCGGTGCCAGATCGAGCAGTTGAGCCGGACTGATCACCGCACCCGACAACCGGTCCACACCCCCCGCGAGACCCAGCTCCACCGCACCGCGAAGGTCCACGTCCGACAACGTCGCCGCAGTGAAGTCGGCCGACTTCAGTACGCAGTCGACGAACTCCACCCGCTCCAGCCGGGCGCCCCCGAAATCGGGCTCCACCAGAACACACCCCTCGAAGACGACGTCCCGCAGCCGCGCCTGACGCAGATTCAGGTAATCGATCTTGCCGCCGCGCACCACGACCCGCTCCAGCACCGCCCCGTAGAACTGGGCGCCCCCCAGACGCGCGTCGACCAGCTCCACGTCACGCAAGGTGGCCTCCGCCAGATCCGTACCGACCCCCCGGAGACCGGACAGCACCGAGTCGAGGAAACGCGCATGCCGCAGCCTCGTCCCGTCCAGCACACAGCCGGTCACCGCGCAGTCCATGAAGCGCGCGCCCCCGCCGTCCTGCCCGGCGAGATCCAGCTCGCGCAACTCCACACCGTCATAGTCTCCGTCGGGCTCCAGTCCCCCGCCTCGGTACGGCTCCAACGCAGGCACCCGCAACTCAGGACGCCGCGCGCCCTTCACCGCCGCACCCGCCCCGCCCCCGGCCCTGCGCGTAGCCCCAGCCCTGCCCGCGCCGCCGGTCCTCCCGGCCCCAGTCCTCGCCATGCCCCCCATGCTGCACCCCACCACTGACAATCCCCCCACGCCGAGCCCGGCCACGCAGATCCCGGCCGCCCGTCACCGTCGGCTGCTCACCGCCGGACGCCAGCCGTCGGAGCCACCCCTCCCCTTCGGGCCCCGCATCCCTGCCCGCCCCCTGACCAGCGGATAACAGCCCAGCCCGATGAGCACGGACGCGAGGTGCCCGAAGTCGGTGAAGGTGGGCGCGGCCATCAGCGGCACACCGTAGAAGACCAGAAGAGCCACCAGATACCCGTACCGCCACGGTGAACCGATCCGGTACACCAGCACCGCCGCCACCCCCGCCAGCGCATAACTCACGCCCACGTCCAAAGTGGTCACCGCCGACCGCGGCGCGAGCCCGTCCTCGACCGCCACCGCCAGCGCGCCCTCGCTGATCAGCGTCGCCAGCACATGCGCCGCCGCACACACGGCCAGCCACCGCGCCGTCCCCAGCCACCGCTCGGCCTGCGCATGGAAGACGGAGTACAGCACCACGTACGGCACCCAGTGCCCGCCGTCGATCCACATCGCGCTCGCCACCAGCACCCGCACCGGATGCCGCGACAGCTCATGGATGTTCGTCGACCGCTGCCGCAGAAACTCCTGCTCGAACTCCGGGGACATGTGATGCAGCGCCACCGTCGTGACGAACAGGACAGCCAGCCACACATAGGCGCCGGGCGCACGGCGCACATAGGCCCACACCGCCCGCACCGCCCGCCGAAGCCGGGAAACCCTTGTGCGCCGTTTCACGCAGCAAGTATCACCCGCAAGACAATCGAGACATTCCGGGCGCACTGGCGACGGCACGAACAAAGATCAGCGCCCTCGCCCCGCCCGGGGACACGAAAAAGGCCCGGGCCAGAAAGGGTCTGACCCGGGCCTCTCCTCGAGCCCCCTGTCGGATTCGAACCGACGACCTACGCATTACAAGTGCGTTGCTCTGGCCGGACTGAGCTAAGGAGGCACCGCGCGCCCTCCCGCGCGCGAGGGCGGCTCCACTGTACACAGGCCCCCATTCCCCGGGCCACGCACTTCTCCTCGGGCCGGGCCGGGCGGTGCGGCAGGGACCGGGGTGAGGGGTGCGATGCTCCGCCCCGTTCGAGAGTTCCCGCGAAGTTCACATGCCTCCAAGTGCTGACAGACGGGGAAACGCCGGGTACCGTCCTGACCCAGTTCGCTCATGTGGACTACACCAACCACCTTCCTACAACGGATCGTCCGGCACGTTCCTGCCGGTAGAAGGGGGCCTTCGAGCCATGGCCACTGTCACTTTCGACAAGGCGACCCGGGTCTACCCGGGCTCCACCAAGCCCGCCGTCGACGGACTCGACATCGAGATCGCGGACGGCGAGTTCCTCGTCCTGGTCGGTCCGTCCGGTTGCGGCAAGTCCACCTCGCTGCGGATGCTCGCGGGACTCGAGGACGTCAACGGCGGTGCGATCCGCATCGGCGACCGTGACGTCACGCACCTGCCGCCGAAGGACCGGGACATCGCCATGGTGTTCCAGAACTACGCGCTGTACCCGCACATGACGGTCGCGGACAACATGGGCTTCGCGCTCAAGATCGCCGGCGTGAACAAGGCGGAGATCCGGCAGAAGGTCGAGGAGGCCGCGAAGATCCTCGACCTGACCGAGTACCTGGACCGCAAGCCGAAGGCCCTCTCCGGCGGTCAGCGCCAGCGTGTGGCCATGGGCCGCGCCATCGTGCGTGAGCCGCAGGTGTTCCTCATGGACGAGCCGCTGTCCAACCTGGACGCCAAGCTGCGCGTGTCGACGCGTACGCAGATCGCGTCGCTGCAGCGCCGTCTGGGCATCACCACCGTGTACGTCACACACGACCAGGTCGAGGCGCTGACCATGGGCGACCGGGTGGCGGTCCTCAAGGACGGCCTGCTGCAGCAGGTCGACACCCCGCGCAACATGTACGACAGGCCCGCGAACCTCTTCGTGGCCGGCTTCATCGGCTCCCCGGCGATGAACCTGGTCGAGGTGCCGATCGCCGACGGCGGCGTCAAGTTCGGCAACTCGGTGGTGCCGGTGCAGCGTGACGCGCTGTCCGCGGCCACGGACAAGACGGTCACCGTGGGCGTCCGTCCGGAGCACTTCGACGTGGCGGGTCCCGACGGCGACCAGGGTCTGGCGGTCGTGGTGAACGTGGTCGAGGAGCTCGGCTCGGACGCGTTCGTGTACGGCACCGCGAAGGTCGGCGACGAGTCGAAGGACCTCGTGGTCCGCGTCGGCGGCCGTGCCGTCCCGGAGAAGGGGAGCACGCTGCACGTCGTCCCGCGCGCGGGCGAGACCCACGTGTTCTCGACGTCGACGGGCGCGCGTCTGTCCGACTGACGCCCAGGATTGAATCCGGGTGATTCACCCGGATGGGCGAAGAGGGCCTCGCAGCCTGCTGCGGGGCCCTCTTCCACGTCCACAGAATCCCCGGCACAGCGGACATTTCGACGGGTGCCCGTCAACCCCTCACCCCATAGGGGGCACGACTTCATCCCCCGTCCGGGTGACTAAATGTCGCCAAATCATTACTGCGCGCTACCCTCTCACGCGTGAAGCACTCCGCGAACCACTCCACCACCCAGCGCACGCGCCGCGGCCGGGGCGGCCCAGCCCGCCGGATCGGCCGCTCGCTCGCCCTCGTCCTGCCCGTCGTCATGGTGCTCTCCGGGACCCTCGCGGTCACCCGGGTCAACTGGTCGGGGAACCCCTCGGATTCGGTGCTCACCGCCTCCGACGTCTCCGCCGCGCACCAGTCCTCGCGTCAGGCCGCCAAGGCCCCGCAGGACGTCCTGCGCGACCGGCTGCTGGCCGAGCTCCAGGAGAAGGATCCGGGCGTCGCCCTGACCCACCTCCAGGCCGCCGTGAACGGCAGGCCGTCGCTGGCCGTGCACTGCTCGTCCATCGCCCGTGCCCTCGGCCGCGCCGCGGTCCGCATGTACGGCCCCTCGCGCGCCCAGTCGTACGCCCGCCCCGTGTGCGACACGGCCTTCGCCTCGGGCGTGCTGGCGGCACGGGGCTGAGGCACAGGGCCGAAGCTCGGAGGCCGAGACACAGGCCGAGACACGGGCCGAGCGCCGGGCACAGTGCTGAGGCGCCGGCACCGGCACAGGCGGCAGTCCCCGGCACGGGGCCCGGTCGCCGGGTCCTGACATCCGCACCGGGACGTGCGGCTCCTCCTCCACCGGGGGAGCCGCACGTCCCGTATCACGCGGCACGTACAGTGCGGGCATGACCGATCCGCACGCCGCCTCCCGCCCCACGCAAGCCGTCATCCTGGCCGGCGGCCAGGGGTCCCGGCTGCGCCCGTACACCGACGACCGGCCCAAGCCGATGGTCGAGATCCCCGGCACCGGGACGCCGATCATCGGGCATCAGCTGGGCTGGCTGGCCGAGGAGGGCGTGACCGACGTCGTCGTCTCGTGCGGTCATCTCGCCGAGGTCCTGCAGGACTGGCTGAAGTCGGCCGACCTGCCCGTGGCCGTCACCACCGTCGTGGAGACCGAGCCGCTGGGCCGCGGCGGGGGTCTGAAGTACGCCGCCGCGCACCTCCCGCACCCCGACCGGTCCTGGTACGCCACCAACGGCGACATCTGGACCCGTTTCTCGCTGCGCGAGATGGCGGACTTCCACACCGAGCGCGACGCCACCGCGACGCTGGCACTGGCGCGTCCGCGCATTCCGTGGGGTGCGGTGCAGACGGACGGGTTCGGTCACATCACCGACTTCATCGAGGCACCGCCCACGACGTACGAGATCAACGCGGGCGTGTACGTCTTCTCGCCGGAGTTCGCCGGGCTGCTGCCGGAGCGCGGCGATCACGAGCGGACCACGTTCCCGCATCTGGCCCGCGAACGGCGGCTGGCCGGCTTCCCGATCCCGCAGGGCGCGTACTGGCGGGCCATCGACACGGCGAAGGACCTCACCGAGGCGGCGAAGGAACTGGCCGCGGTCCGTCGCTGAGAGACAGCCCCGCCGCTCCCGCGTCCCGTAGGAAACGACCAGGGTGCCGTGCGCTGTGAAGCGCACGGCACCCTGGTCGTTTCGGACGACCGCCCTGCCTGGGCCGGCCGGCCCGAGCAGGCCCGGCCTACCCGAGCAGGCCGCCCACCAGGCCCGGCCGGCCCGAGGACGACGAGCCGCCGTCCGAGCCGCCGCCGCCTCCGGTGGAGCCTCCCCCGGAGGCGGCCGAGCCCCCGGAGGACGGGCCGGAGCCGGTGGAGGGGGCGTGCTCCTGCGGGGTGGACCGCTCGGGCGGGGCCTGGCCCGCGGTGCCCTGGGTCTGGCTGGGCGCACCCGCGCCGGAGTCTCCGGCGGCGCCGGGTTCGTGGGCCTCGGAGGGCTCACTGTCCGCGCCGGCCGTCGGGGACGCCGAGGCCTCGCCGTGGGTGGGCGAGGTGGACGCGGAGGGCTTCCGGGAGGTCTTGTGCGAGCCGGACCGCTCGGGGAGCGGCGAACCGGGCAGCTCGTTGCGCGGGGGCTCGCCGGGGCCGGGCACGACCACGCGGTCGGCGTCGCGGACGGCGCCGCCCAGCAGGGAGCCGACGAGCAGGGTGAGTCCGACGGCGATCGCGGTGACGAGGGCGCCGCGGCGCAGGACGTGGCGGCGCAGGTCCCAGATGTCGGACCGCGGGCCGAGGCGGCGCCAGGCGCCGGCGGCGAGGCGGCCGTCGACGGAGTAGACGGGGGCGCCGGCGATGATCAGCGGCGACCAGGCGGCGAGGTAGATGATGTCGGGGGTGTCGTAGACGGGGACGGTCTTCCAGCTGACGGTGACGAGGAGCGCGGCCGAGAGTCCGGCGCCGACGACCGCGACGACGCGCTGCCAGCACCCCAGGACCGTGAGAACGCCGACGACCACCTGGAGGAAGGCGATGACGAGGCCGGAGCCGACGGGGTGGTGCAGGGCGAACTGGCGCAGTGGCTCGGCGACTTCCCAGGGGTGCAGGGTGTCGAGCCACTTCACCATGGAGCCGCGTTTGCCGCCTTCGAAGTAGACGGGGTCGCACAGTTTGCCCATGCCCGCGTAGATGGAGATGAAGCCGAGGAACACGCGCAGCGGGAGCAGGACGACGCCGAGGTTCATCCGGCGGCCCGGGTAGTAGGCGTGCCGGGCGAGGTCGTCGTGGTGACGGCGGCTGCGCCGGGTGGGCCGGGCGTCGGGGTCGTCGTCGTGGTAGGCGTCGCCGAAGTCGTCGAACCGGGCGTCGTCGTAGGCGGGTTCGTCGTACGCGCTGCCTACGGTGCTCATGTTCGGCAGGAGGCGGTGTTCGCCGGCGGCGGGTGTGCGCTGGGCGCCGACGAGCGGGGTCTCCCGGGTCCGGGCGGCGGGTGGGCCGTCGTAGCCTCCCTCGTCGATGCCGACGCGGGGGATGACCTGGGTGGCTCCGGCGTCGGCGGCCGACGGTTCGCCGTGGCCGACGCTGCCTGCCCGCACGGCCTGCAGCAGTCGGTGGGCGCCGGTGTCGTCGGGGGCCGATCTGCCGCTCCAGACGACGGGCCGCCGACGGCCGCCGGAAGCGGCGCCCGCTCTGCTCGCCGCCCCGACGGAGGGGAAGCGCGCGGTGTCGTCGATGGCGCTCACGTGCCGGGCGATCCGCGGGGACGCGTTACGCCGCGCCGACGCGCCGAGCTGCACGCGGAAGCTCGCATGGTTGACGATGATCTGCGCCGGGTCGCTCGGCACCTTCACCATGCTCAGCGCGGGAGCGTCGTCGAACGCCGACGAGCGGTCCCCCGTGGGTGTGCGGGGTGTTCTGGTGTCCACACTCATCTAACCGAGTGACGTGTCGTTAGGACACTGCTTTGACCCGGCGGATCTGTCCGGACTCCGTCAAGGTTGCACTACGCGCCGCGGTTGCCCCTTCCGGGTGGGCTTGCGGACGTCTGTGCGACCGGTCCGCAAGCCCGCCCGGCCGGCGGTCAGCTCCTGCGCCGGGCCGCCTCGTAGAGCACGATGCCCGCCGCCACGCCCGCGTTGAGGGATTCGGCGCCGCCCGGCATCGGGATCCGCACCCGGAAGTCGCAGGTCTCGCCGACGAGCCGGGAGAGCCCCTTGCCCTCGCTGCCGACGACGATGACGACCGGGCCGTCGAGGGCCGGCAGTTCGCCGATCTCGTGCTCCCCGTCGGCGGCCAGGCCGACGATCGCGATGCCGGCCTTCTTGTAGGCCTCCAGGGCGCGGGTGAGGTTGGTGGCGCGGGCGACCGGGGTGCGGGCGGCCGCGCCGGCGGACGTCTTCCAGGCGCCGGCCGTCATGCCGGCCGCACGGCGCTCGGGGACGACGACGCCGTGGCCGCCGAAGGCGGAGACGGAGCGGACGACGGCGCCGAGGTTGCGCGGGTCGGTGACGCCGTCGAGGGCCACGATCAGCGGGTCCTCGCCGCCGTCGTAGGCGGCGGCGGCCAGGTCCTCGGGGTGGGCGTACTCGTACGGCGGGACCTGAAGGACCAGGCCCTGGTGGTTGAGGCCGTTGGTCATGCGGTCCAGCTCGGGGCGGGGAGCTTCCATGAGGTGGATGCCACCGCGCTCGCCGGCGAGCTGGAGCGCCTCGCGGACCCGCTCGTCGTTGTCGATGAACTGCTGGACGTACAGCGTCGTCGCGGGGACGCCCTCGCGCAGCGCCTCGACGACGGGGTTACGGCCTACGACCATCTCGGACGTGCCCTTGCCGCCGCGGCCGCGCGGCGCCGGCCGGCGGGCGGTCTGCTTCGCCTTGGCGTTGGCGATGCGGTTCGCCTTGTGCTTCTTGCGCAGCTCGGCGGGCGGGGTGGGACCCCTGCCCTCCAGGCCCTTGCGTCGCTGGCCGCCACTGCCGACCTGCGCGCCCTTCTTGCCGGACATGCGGCGGTTGTTGGCTGCCATGAGTCTCTCGTCTCCGTGAGCTTCGTTGGAACGTCTTATGCAGTGTGCCGCCCGGGAGGCCGGGCGGCACAGTCGATCAAGGACGGGCCGGTGGCCGTCTAGCGCGCACCGAGGGTCCAGCGCGGGCCCTGCGGGCCGTCCTCGATGATCAGGCCGGACTGGGTGAGCTGGTCGCGGATGGCGTCCGCGGTCGCCCAGTCCTTGCGGGTGCGGGCGGACTCGCGCTGGTCGAGGACGAGTCGCACGAGGCTGTCGACCACGCCGTGCAGGTCCTCGCCACGGCTCTCCTCGTCGGCCCAGTGGGCGTCGAGCGGGTCCAGGCCGAGGACGCCGAGCATGGCGCGGACCTCGGCGAGGCGGGCCACGGCGGCTTCCTTGTCGTCGGCGGCGAGGGCCGAGTTCCCCTGCCGGACCGTGGTGTGCACGATGGCCAGCGCCTGGGGAACCCCCAGGTCGTCGTCCATCGCCTCGGCGAACGCGGGCGGCACCTCGGCCGCGGGCTCGACGACCTCCCCGGCCTTCTCCACGACGCGCTGCACGAACCCCTCGATCCGTGCGAACGCCGACTCGGCCTCGCGCAGCGACTCCTCGCTGTACTCGATCATCGAGCGGTAGTGGGGGGTGCCGAGGTAGTAGCGCAGGACGATGGGACGCCACTGCTTGACCATCTCGGAGACGAGGACGCTGTTGCCCAGGGACTTCGACATCTTCTCGCCGCTCATGGTGACCCAGGCGTTGTGCACCCAGTACCGGGCGAACTCGTCGCCGTAGGCCTTGGCCTGGGCGATCTCGTTCTCGTGGTGGGGGAAGATCAGGTCGAGTCCGCCGCCGTGGATGTCGAAGGCGGAGCCCAGGTACTTGTGCGCCATCGCCGAGCACTCCAGGTGCCAGCCGGGACGGCCGCGGCCCCAGGGGGTCTCCCAGTCGGGCTCCCCCGGCTTGCCGGCCTTCCACATCGCGAAGTCGCGCGGGTCGCGCTTGCCGGTGATGCCCTCCTCGGAGGGCTGGCGCAGGTCGTCGAGGTCCTGGTTGGACAGCTCCAGGTAGCCGGGGAAGGAGCGCACGTCGAAGTAGACGCTGCCGTCGGCCTCGTAGGCGTGGCCGCGCTCGATGAGGCCGCGCATCATCTCGATCATCTCGGGGACGTGCCCGGTCGCGCGCGGCTCGTAGGTCGGCGGGAGGCAGCCGAGGGCGTGGTAGCCGTCGTTGAACGCCCGCTCGTTCTCGTACCCGATGGACCACCAGGGGCGGCCCTGGTCGTGCGACTTGGCGATGATCTTGTCGTCGATGTCGGTGACGTTGCGGATGAACGTGACGTCGTGGCCGCGGTGGGTGAGCCAGCGGCGCATGATGTCGAAGTTCAGGTAGGAGCGGACGTGCCCGATGTGCGGGGCTGCCTGCACGGTGGCGCCGCAGAGGTAGATCGAGACGCAACCCGGTGTGAGCGGAGTGAAGTCACGGATCTTCCGGGCGCTGGTGTCGTACAGGCGAATGGTCACCCCACCAGGGTAGTGGGCGCGGGGCAGTGCCCCGGGCCCCTTTCGCCCAAGGACCGCGCATTCGTGACATGCCGGGGCACGGACCGGTGCGGGCCGGTCCGGTGCGGCGCGCCGGGATTCAGCCGGTGCGCGCCACCAGCGCCGTGGCGATCGCCATCAGTCCTTCGTCGCGCCCGGGGAAGCCCAGGCCGTCCGTGGTCGCGCCGGACACCGACACCGGGGCTCCGGCCGCCGCCGAGAGGATCTTCTGGGCCTCGTCGCGCCGCTTGCCGATCTTGGGCCGGGGGCCGACGACCTGGACGGCGACGTTGCCGATGACGAAGCCGGCCGCGCGCACGATCCGGGCCGCCTCGGTGAGCAGGGTGACGCCCGAGGCGCCGGACCACTCGGGGCGGCCGGTGCCGAAGTGCTGTCCGAGGTCGCCGAGCCCGGCGGCGGAGAAGAGGGCGTTGCAGGCGGCGTGGGCGACGACGTCCGCGTCGGAGTGCCCGGCCAGTCCGGGGCCCTCGCCTTCCCATTTCAGGCCCGCGCACCACAGCTCACGGCCTTCCTCGAAGGCGTGGATGTCGGTGCCGATGCCGACCTGGGGCAGCATCACCCCCCGGTCGGACGGCGTCTCAGAAGCCATCGTTGAGCCTCCTGCGGGCCAGGACCGCCTCGGCGAGGACCAGGTCCAGGGGGCGGGTGACCTTGAAGGCCTCCTCGTGGCCGGGGACGACCACGACCGTCAGGCCGAGCCGCTCGACCATGCCGGCGCAGTCGGTGACGTCGTCCTCGACCGTCTCGTGGGCGCGGACCAGGGTGGCGCGGTCGAAGCCCTGCGGGGTCTGCACGGCGCGGAGGCGGGAGCGTTCGGGGGTGGCGACGACCGGTTCGGGATCGCCGGGCACGGCGGCCGGGACGACCTCCTTCACGGTGTCCGCGAGCGGCAGCGCGGGCACGACGGCCGGGGCGCCCTCGCGGACGGCCTCGATGACGGCGTCCACCGTGTCGACGGGGACGAGGGGGCGGGCCGCGTCGTGGACCAGCACGATGTCGTACTCGGGCGGCAGCGCTTCCAGGCCCAGCCGCACCGATTCCTGGCGGGAGTCGCCGCCGGGGACGACCAGGAAGTCGGTGCGGTCGGGCAGCGCGTGGGCGTCGAGCAGGGACTTGACCTCGGCGGCGCCGTCGGGCGGGGCCACGACGACCACCAGGGAGACGGCGCGGGAGGCGGCCAGGGCGCGTACCGCGTGGATGAGCATGGGCGTGCCGCTCAGTGCGCGCAGTGCCTTGGGGGCGCCCGGACCGAGGCGGACGCCCCGGCCTGCGGCCGGAATCACCGCGGCCGTGCGGGCGGGCGCGGGGGAGGGACGCGAATCGTCAGACATCGGTTCCTGTCAGGTTTGTGTGCTGGCCTGCCGTGGGTATGGCCTGGGAAGTGCCGGGCGCGACGCCTTGACCGACCCTTCCGTGACGCACCGGTCGAGGCTGCAGCCCGAGCCCGGCACACCAAGTATCGGGGGGTCACCCCCGTGGGGCGGGGCATGGGGGCAGGCTGCCGGGGCGGTTCGGCCGGGACGGGCGGTTCGACGGCGTCCGGACATCCGGGCGTGTCCAGGCATGAACATGCCGCAGCGCCCGGCGACGGGAATACGTCATCGGGCACCGCGGCAGTTCAGTGTTCCTCGGTGTGCCGAGGCCGGTGCAGGCCGGCGTCAGGACGCGAGAACCGTCAGGACGCGAGAACCTCGTCGAGCAGGGCTTCGGCCTTGTCCTCGTTGGTGTTCTCCGCGAGGGCGAGCTCGCTCACCAGGATCTGGCGGGCCTTGGCGAGCATGCGCTTCTCACCGGCGGAGAGTCCGCGCTCGCGCTCACGACGCCACAGGTCACGCACGACTTCCGCGACCTTGATGACGTCGCCGGAGGCGAGCTTCTCCAGATTTGCCTTGTAACGACGCGACCAGTTCGTGGGCTCCTCGGCGTACGGCGCGCGCAGCACCTCGAAGACCCGGTCCAGCCCGTCCTGACCGACCACATCACGCACGCCGACGAACTCCGCATTGTCCGCTGGCACACGTACCGTCAGGTCGCCCTGGGCGACCTTCAGCACCAAGTAGGTCTTGTCCACGCCTTTGATCTGGCGAGTTTCGATAGCCTCGATCAGCGCGGCCCCGTGATGGGGATAGACCACGGTGTCGCCAACCTTGAACGTCATGTGACAGGTACCCCTTCCGTGGCTATCCAGGGTAACACGGAAACTCCGGGTTCTGAATGGCGTTTTCGCAGGTCAGGGCATATCTCGGGGCTTGACAACACCAACACGAACGTGCTGCGGAGGGCCCTCGGGGGCAGGTATTCGCAGGTCGGAGCCGCTCTCCGAGGGGGGAGAAACGCGTACGTTACACGCATCCGAAGCCCCGCCCGAACGGCTGAACGTCCACATATGTCCGCTTCCACATGTGCGACTTCCGCTACTCCGTTCGGTGCGACCGGCCGGATACGAGCCGTTTCCGGAATTGATCACCGGCCGTTCGACCGGGGCGGTGATCAATTCCGGAACGGACGCGCATTCCTTCCCGGAAAATCCGCGGGCGGACGCGGACCGCGATTTTGGGAATGGCGTGCGAGCAGGTGGACCACGGGTGAAGCCAATGCGGCTCACGGGTCGCGGGCGGCCGTCGGGACGGTGCGAGGAAGACGGGCCGGGAGCGGCCGGGAGGTCGGCCCGGAGGTCTGTGGGTCCCGAGATCGCTCGAGAGGCGGGTCGGGTGCGGCGGCGCGGGAGGGGCTCGGTAACCTGAGGCTGCTGACAGACCCTTAGGACGGCTTTGTTCAAAGGAAAGCCGCCCGCGTGTACCAAAGGAGTTGCCGCCGCCGTGAGCAGCAGCCTTCGACGCGGCGCCCTCGCCGCCTCCGCCATCGCGTTCTCGATCGCCTCGCTCGCCGCCTGCGGCGCCGGCAACGACGCCCAGACGCTGGGTGTCAAGCCGGACAACGCCGCCACTCACGTCGGCCAGATCAAGCTGCAGAACGTGGTCGTCATCACCCAGCCCGACCTGAAGTCGACCGGGCCCGCGGTGATCTCGGCGACGGTCTTCAACGGCAGCGACAATCCCCAGACCCTGGAGTCCGTCACCGTCGACGGCACGGGCAAGTCCGCCGAGCTCAAGCCCGCCAAGGGCAAGGGCAAGCTCACCGTCCCGGCCCACGGCTCCGTCGTCATCGGCGGGGCGAACAACGCCTCCGCCGTCCTGCCGAGCAGCCGTGAGGCCGTTCAGGACGGCAACGCGCAGAAGGTGACCTTCACCTTCAGCGAGACCGGCGCGGTGACCCTGAGCGCCTTCGTCGTCCCCGCCGAGAGCTACTTCTCCTCGTGGGGCCCGAGCTCCGTCCCGAGCGCCTCGCCCAAGCCCTCGCAGTCGCCGTCCGGCAGCGCCTCCCCCTCCGGCAGCGCCTCCCCCTCCGGCAGCGCGTCGCCCTCCGGGAACGCCTCGCCGTCCGGTGCGGCGTCGGGAGCGGCGTCCGGGTCGGGCGCGCCGTCCGGCACGGGCTCCCCGAGCGCGTAGGCGCCGACGGCCGGCCGCCGAGCCCGGCGGTTCCCAGGACATGAGGGAAGGGCGGCGCCCCCCGCGCGGGGGGCGCCGCCCTTCCCTCATGTCCGTCCGTCGGCCTACGGCTCGAACTTGTAGCCCAGACCGCGGACGGTCACCAGGTAGCGGGGTGCTCCCGGGTCGGGCTCGATCTTGGCGCGCAGGCGCTTGACGTGGACGTCGAGGGTCTTGGTGTCGCCGACGTAGTCGGCGCCCCACACCCGGTCGATGAGCTGCATGCGGGTCAGGACGCGGCCGGCGTTGCGCAGCAGCATCTCCAGGAGGTCGAACTCCTTCAGCGGGAGGTCGACCTTGGAGCCGGAGACCGTCACCACATGGCGGTCGACGTCCATGCGGACCGGGCCCGCCTCCAGGGCCGCCGGCGTCACCTCCTCCGGCTCGCCGCGGCGGCGCAGCACGGCCCGGATGCGGGCGACGAGCTCGCGCGAGGAGAAGGGCTTGGTGACGTAGTCGTCGGCTCCTATCTCCAGGCCGACGACCTTGTCGATCTCGCTGTCCTTGGCGGTCACCATGATCACGGGGACGTTGGAGCGGCCGCGCAGCTGACGGCACACCTCCGTGCCGGGCAGGCCCGGCAGCATCAGGTCGAGGAGCACGAGATCGGCGCCGTTGCGCTCGAACTCGTCGAGTCCGTCGGGGCCCGTGGTCGCGACCGCGACCTCGAAGCCCTCTTTGCGGAGCATGTACGACAGGGCGTCGGAGAAGGACTCCTCGTCCTCGACGACGAGCACTCGGGTCACGGATGGACCTCCGGGGCGGAAAGCGTCTGGTACGCGGTCGAATTCGGGGCTGAGGCGCGGGGTGGCGCCGGGGGTGAGGGTCGGGACGAGGAAGGAGTGACCTCGTCGAGGTCGTCGGCGGAGGTGTCGGTGTCGTCGAGGTCGTCGAGGTCGTCGGCGTCGTCGGCCTCGTGGGGGTCCGGACGCGGGTGCGCGCGGTCGCGGGCGACGCCCGCCTCCGGCAGCCGCAGGGTGAACGTGGAGCCCTGGTTCTCGGCGCTCCACACCGTGACCTCCCCGCCGTGCGAGGCGGCCACGTGCTTGACGATCGCCAGCCCGAGGCCCGTGCCGCCGGTGGCACGGGAACGGGCGGGGTCGACCCGGTAGAAGCGCTCGAAGATGCGCTCCTTGTCCTTGTCGGAGATGCCGATGCCCTGGTCGGTCACGGCGATCTCGATCAGGTCGCCGCCCGGCGCGCTCACGCGGCGGGCGGCGATGCCGACGCGGGTGCGGGCGGGCGAGTAGTTGACCGCGTTCTCGACCAGGTTGCCCAGGGCCGCGGCCAGCTGGCCCCGGTGGCCCCAGACGCGCAGGTCGGCCGGGCCCCCCGCGGCCATGGTGATCTGTTTGGCGCCGGCTTGGTGCCGGCAGCGGTCGACGGCCTCGGCGACCAGTTCGTCGACGCCGACCGGTTCGGCGTCCTCCAGCGGGTCGTCGTTCTGGACCCGCGACAGGTCGATGAGCTCCTGGACCAGGCTGGTCAGCCGGGTGGCCTCGATCTGCATACGGCCGGCGAACCGTTCCACCGCCTCGGGATCGTCCGAGGCGTCCATGACGGCCTCGGAGAGGAGGGAGAGCGCGCCCACCGGCGTCTTCAGCTCATGGCTGACGTTCGCCACGAAGTCCCGCCGGACCGCCTCGATCCTGCGGGCCTCGGTGAGGTCCTCGACGAGCAGCAGAACGAGCCGCGAACCCAGCGGGGCCACTCTGGCGGACACGGCGAGGGCCTCGCCACGCCCTGTCCCGCGACGGGGAAGGTCCAGCTCCACCTGGCGTATCTCCCCGTCACGCCGGGTGTCCCGGGCCATCTTCAGCATCGGTTCCACGCTGAGCCTGCCCCCGCGGACCAGCCCGAGGGCGTAGGCGGCGGAGCTGGCCTTGACCACGGCGTCGGCCTCGTCGAGGACGACGGCGGACGAGCGGAGCACCGACAGGACGGTGTCCACGCCCGGCGGAAGCACCGGGTCCGTGTGCAGGGAGGTGCGCGTGGGGCGCTTCTGCTCCCGCTCGCTCCAGCGGAACGCCAGCATGGCGATGACACCGGTGAGCACCCCGGCGATCGCTGCCGCTGCGGCGACCGCCGCGTTCACGTCCATGCCCCCAGGTTAGGCACGGGTTCCGTCCCGGCCACAGCCATCGAGGTGCGACCTCGAACACTCGTCGCCCAGAGTTCACCTTGGAGCCAGTGGTGGTTCATTTGGGGTGACGGAAATCGACGCGTACGGGGCGGAGCGTGGCACCGTGGGGTTCGCAGCTCCGGTCACAGGGCCGGTCGGCGCCGGTCCGAATACCGGCTCCGACCTGGTGTCGCGGCCGGTTCTGGCCCCCGGAACCGAACCCGAACCCCAAGCACGACGTACGAGAGGGAACCCTGATGCGGGACGCGTACCACGAGGAACTTGACTCGATCGGCGACAGCCTGGTGGAGATGGCCCGGCTGGTCGGGTCGGCGATCGGACGCGCCACGACGGCCATTCTCGACGCCGACCTGAAGCTCGCCGAGAACGTCATCGAGGCCGACAAGAGGGTCGACGAGCTGCAGCACGACCTGGAGGCGCGGGCGATAGCGCTGCTGGCGCGGCAGCAGCCGGTGGCGACGGACCTGCGGATCGTCGTCACGTCGCTGCGGATGTCCGCCGACCTGGAGCGCTCCGGCGACCTCGCCCAGCACGTGGCGAAGCTGGCCCGGCTGCGCTTCCCCAACCGTGCGGTGCCGCACGACCTGCACGCCACGATCCTGGAGATGGGCCAGCTCGCGCAGCGCCTGATGGCGAAGGCGGCCGAGGTCATCATCACCAAGGACGTCGACCTCGCGCTCCAGCTGGAGCAGGACGACGACGAGATGGACCTGCTGCACCGCACGCTCTTCCAGCACCTGCTGGACGACAAGTGGAAGCACGGGATCGAGACGGCGGTCGACGTGACCCTGCTCGGCCGCTACTACGAGCGGTTCGCCGACCATGCGGTGGCCGTCGCCAAGCGCGTGGTGTTCCTGGTGACCGGCGAGCACGCGGACGAGCTCCAGCAGGACCTGCCGCCGGAGATCCAGCCGGCCGCCGGGACGGGAGCGGGAGGCGAGAGCGTCTGAGGCCAGGGCGCCCGCGAGGCGCCCGGCGGGGCCCGGGGCCACGAGGCGGGGCGTCCGGGGCGCGGGTGTCCGGGGCGCGGGTGTCCGGGCGGGCCGGGTGGTGCGCGGGGGATCCGGCCCGCCCGCGTGCGGTCGCCCGCCGGGGGCGTGGCGGATCCCTCCCGGGCGTGCGCAAGACACTGTGCGCCGTTGATGCGCCCAGCGGAACGGGCATGCAATGGGCACAGGTCCTACGCCTCCGGGAGGAACCCATGGCCGAGTCCCCCAGCGCTCCCACGCCCGACCCGACGCAGCAGCGCCCGACCGAGCAGCCCGCCGAGATCAGGAACCTGATGCTGATCGGCGCGTGCGGCTGCGGTTCCGGGTGCGGCTGCGGATGCCAGTCGGGCAGCCCCTGCCAGTGCGGTTGAGGACGCACCTGACGGACGTGAGCGGACGCGGGGCCCCGGCGCCGACAGGACGCCGGGGCCCTTCGTCGTGCCCGGGACGCGTCACGGCTTGGCGGCCGCCACGGCCGTGACGGTCACCGTGTCGTCGCACTCGGCGAACAGGCCGTCGTCCAGGGCGACCTGATGCGCCCCGGAACCCGGCAGACCGACGACGATCGTGGGGTACACGGAGGGGTCCGCACCGGACACGCAGTACCCGTCGGCCTCCCCCTGCACCTGCACGAAGGTCAGCTTGACCCATGCCCTGCCGCCGGGAGTCACCGTGACCGGCACGGCCGGCCCGACGGGGGTGACGGCGAGCGGGGAGTTGTGCTCCGGTGAGCCGTTGCCGGCCCCGGCGACGGACGCGTGCCCCTTGAGGACGCAGGACCGGGCGGAGACGTTGGTGAACGTGACGACCGCGGCGCCGGTCCCGGTGCCGACCGGCCGGTCGGCGGCCTGCCGGGCGGTGACTTTGAGACTCTTCGCCGCGCAGGTCGGCACGATGCCGCCCGTCGAGCCGCCGGCGGTCGACGCCGAGGCGGTGACGGGGGCGGAGGCGCGGGCGGACGGCGACGAAGTGCCGGGGGCCGAGGAAGAGGACGAGGAGGACGGGGCCGAGGATGCGGTTCCGCCGCCGGCGTCGGAACCGGGCGAGGCGGAGCTTCCGGCGGAGGAACCCCCGGCGGCGGGACCGGTGACCGGGGCGGAAGTCCCGTCAGGGGAGGGCGCATCCGTCGGCTGACACCCCGCCACCGCCAGGGCCGCCGTGACCACGACGGCCGCCGCCACCGAACCCCGGCGCGCCTGCCCGAACGCCCCGCGAAGGACACCCCCGCTCCCGGTCCCGCCGCTCGTCACGCTCCCGCCCGCACGTCCGCCTCCGCTCCGGACCCCGTTCTCCCGTCCGCCGACGCTTCCGTCCGTGCTTCCACCCGTGTGACGCATGCCGTTCCCCCGATTCCGGATCGGCGCGGGCCTCCGCCTTCGCGCCGTTGCTCTCCGGGGCAGACGGAGCGGACGGTCACGAAGGTTCTTCCGGCCGACCGTCTGTGACCCACCGGTGACGAAAGGCGGCCCGTCGCGCGTGCGGGCTAGGATCCCTGCCATGGCCCTGACCGTGAGCGACGTGACCCGCTTCGAGGCGTCGAGGCCCCGTCTGGAGGCCATCGCCTACCGCCTGCTGGGCTCCGCGAGCGAGGCGGAGGACGCGGTGCAGGAGACGTTCCTGCGCTGGCAGGCGGCCGACGTCGAGCGCGTCGCGGTTCCCGAGGCCTGGCTGACGAAGGTGCTCACCAATCTGTGCCTCAACCAGCTCACGTCGGCCCGCGCGCGGCGCGAGACCTATGTGGGCGAGTGGCTGCCCGAGCCACTGCTCGCCGGGGACTCGATGCTCGGCCCCGCCGACACCGCCGAGCAGCGCGAATCGGTGTCGTACGCGGTGCTGACCCTCCTGGAGCGCCTCTCCCCCAACGAGCGTGCGGTGTACGTGCTGCGGGAGGCCTTCGACTACCCGCACCGGGAGATCGCCGAGATCCTCGACCTCACCGAGGCCGCCAGCCAGCAGATCTTCCACCGCGCCAAGAAGCACGTCGCGCAGGGCAGGGTCCGCACCGAGATCGACGAGGCCGCCGCCCGGCGCGTCGTCGAGGAGTTCCTCGCGGCCGCCACCAGCGGCCGGACCGAGCCGCTCGTGCGGCTGCTCACCCAGGACGCCATCGCGGTCGGCGACGGCGGCGGGAAGGTCCCGGCTCGTGCCAAGGCGTTCGAGGGCGCTGTCGCGGTCGCGACGTTCATGCGCGGCCTGTTCAAGCCCAGCCGGGCCAAGCAGGCCATCATCGGCGGCTCGCCCGACGTCTACGCCTGGAGCGCCAACGGCGCCCCGGCCCTCGTGGTGGTGCTCGACGGCCGGGTCGTCGGCGTCATGAGCCTGGAGATCGGCGCCGACGGCATCGCCGCGTTCCGCAGCCAGGTCAACCCCGACAAGCTCGAGCGCGCGACCCGGCACTGGGCCGCCGCCGACCACGGGGAACCGCTGCTCCGCGGCATCTGACCGTGATGTGAGGTGGTTCACATCGCGCTGCTGTCAGGAATCGGCGGGCCGCCCGGTTCAAGTGGCGAATCCGCTCAAGACAGGAGCAGCGACATGCAGCACCGCATCATCGTCCTCGGGGCCGGATACGCGGGAGCCATCGCCGCCGGGCGCCTCGCCAGGCGACTGCACCGCGAAGACGTCGCCATCACCCTCGTCAACGCCGAGCCCGACTTCGTCGAGCGCATCCGGATGCACCAGCTGGCGGTCGGCCAGGAGCTCAGGCCCCGGCCGCTCAGCGAGATGTTCGCGGGCACCGGCGTCCGGCTGAGGATCGCGAGGGTCACGCGCGTCGACGTCGACCGCAGGACCGTCGCCGTCCTCGCCACCGACGGGACCGACGGCACCGACAACGCCGACAGCGCCGAGGAGTTGACGTACGACACCCTCGTGTACGCACTCGGCAGCGGCTGGAACGACCAGGGCGTCCCCGGAGCGGCCGAGCACGCGCACCAGATCGCGAGCCGGCCCGGAGCGCTCCGGCTCCGCGAGCGGCTGTCCGGCCTGGCCGCCGGACAGCCCGTGGTCGTGGTGGGCGCGGGCCTCACCGGCCTGGAGGCCGCGACCGAGATCGCCGAGGCCCGCCCGGACCTCGACGTCGCCCTCGCCGCCCGCGCCGGCCTGGGCGACTGGCTCTCGCCCAAGGGCCGCCGGCACCTGCGCAAGGTCGTCGACGATCTCGGCGTCACCGTGCACGAGCACACCGCCGTCGCCGCCGTCGAGGCCGGCCATGCCGTCACGGCCGACGGCAGGTCCCTCCCGTCCGCGGCCACCGTCTGGACGGCCGGGTTCGCCGTCCACCCCATTGCGCGGGCCACCGCCCTGGAGGTCGGCGACGCCGGCCGGATCGTGGTCGACCGGAGCATGCGCTCGGTGTCGCACCCGGACGTGTACGCCATCGGCGACGCCGCCCTGGTGACGGGCCCCGGCGACAAGCCGCTGCGGATGTCGTGCGCCTCGGGCGTCCCCATGGCCTGGCAGGCGGCCGACGCCATCGCGGGCCGTCTGACCGGGGGCAAGGTCCCGAACGTGCCGCTGCGTTACTTCAACCAGTGCGTCTCGCTGGGCCGCAGGCAGGGCCTGATCCAGTACGTCACCGCAGACGACCGCGCCGTCGACGCGGCCCTCACGGGACGCCTCGCCGCGGTCTACAAGGAACTGGTCTGCAAGGGCGCGGCCTGGGGCGTCGCCCACCCGCTCCTCGTACCCACCGGGCGCCGCCACACCGTCCGGAATCTCCCGCGGACGAGCCAGCCGCACGTCCCCGACACGGCGGCGGCGACGGCGACGGCCGCGACCGGCTCACCGGCCGGCACCCCGCCGGCGGCCTGACCCGGCACGCCGCACCGCCGACCGCGGAAGACCGCGCCCCCGGCCCCGGCCGGGGCCGTGGCCACGCAGAGGAGAGGGGGCGGGGAGGGGACGGGGAGGCGGAGGCGGAGGCGGCGCTCCGGGAGGCGGGGGCAAGGGCGGGACAGGGGGCCGAGGCAGGGGCGGGGGCAGGGGCAGGGGGCAGGGGGACGTCCGCTGCCGGGCGCTCCCGTCGGTGACGTCGGCGAACTCCGCGAAGCACGCGGTCCTGCCGTCGTCTCCCGCCGGGGCCCCCGAACCTCGTGGCCGTGGCCGCGTCTGCCGGCGTTGCGTCAAGAAGACGCGTCCATAATGGCGTGGGGATTCAAGCCCGGCCTCATGGGCCGTGGCACACGGCCATGTCATTCTGGCGCAGGTCTCGTCATCGCAGGGAACACCTGCTCAGGCAGACCTCCGTGGGTTTTTCCGTCCGTTCCCGAACACGGATGTCCAGCTGCGGCAAAGGGGGTTGCGGATGATCTCCGGGCCCGAGTCGAACCGTGGAAGGGCCGAGGGGCCGGAAGAGCGTGGAGAAACCCCGGTGAGCCCGGAACCCGCCCCTGCGGCGCCACGTGGTCCCCGCCCGCCGTTCGGCGGCTCCCCCTCGGAGGGGGCACAGGAGGATTGTCCGTTCTGCCGCATCGTCGCCGGAGCAGCCCCGGCGCAGGTGCTTCGGGAGTGGCCCGACGCCCTGGCGATCGTCCCACGTCATCCAGTCACACCCGGTCATGCTCTGGTCATTCCTCGGACCCATGTGGCGGACGTCGCCGTGGATCCGGCCGTATCGGCCAGCACCATGCGACGGGCGGCGGAGATGGCTTTCAACCTCGGTGAATGCAACATCATCACCTCGCGCGGAGAAAGTGCCACCCAGTCGGTTTTCCATCTTCACATGCACGTTCTCCCCCGCCGCCCCGAAGACGGCTTGGCACTTCCGTGGACCCCTGCACCGCGATACCGGTAACCCGCTTCGCCATTTGTGGAGCCCTCGTGAAGACCCTTGGTTTGAGCGTGAGCCGGCTGGATAAAAAGAGGGTCAGACGATCTGCGCGGCTCACTTCCGCCCGCCGCTGTCGTCAAGGGGGTTCAGTGAGTTTAATCGTAAGGGCGTTCGGCCCCGAGTTGCGTCGACGCCGCCAGGAAGCCGAGTTGTCGCTGTCCGAGCTGGCAACTCTTGTGCAGTACTCCAAGAGTCACTTGAGCAAGGTGGAGAGAGGCAAACGGCCGAGTGTCCAGCTCGCCCGCGCCTGCGACCAAGCGCTCGACGCCAAGGGGGCGTTGAGATCACTGGTCGGCGCGGAGGAGGCCGGGACCTCGGCGTCCGACTCGGCCGCCGAGGGATGGGTGGCCCCGTGGACGCTCCACCTCTCGGTGGATCGCGGAAACGACTTTCTCTCATTTCGCCCGAGGGCACTCACCGATCCGAGCGACAAGCCCGCGATGATGACCTGGCGACTTCCGGAAATCGTCGGCAGAGAAGACTCGTTCAGCCTCGCCTTACCTAATTTCCGGAGTCTGTACGACGAGTGCCGGGCAATGGGACAGTCATTGGGTCCCGGGGTGGTCACTCCCCTTCTCGTGACCGCGACGAATGCTTTACGGACCATCGCCGTGTCAGCGAACTCCACCGACCGCATTGCCGCGCTTCGGCTGGCCGGTCATTTCGCCGAGTACGCCGGCTGGATGTGCCAGGAAGGGGGCGATGATTCCGCCGCCCTGTGGTGGACGGACCAAGCCGTCGCGCTGGCGACCGCGGGCGCGGATCACGATCTTGCCGCCTACTCCCTCGTCCGGCGCGCGGAGATAGCCCTCTATGCCGGGGACTCCCGCAGCACCATCGAACTCGCCCGGTGCGCCACACAGCAGAGCGGCAACCCGCGTGTGCGGGGTCTCGCCGCGCAACGTGAGGCACAGGGATACGCCCTGCAGGGCTACGACGCCGAGTGCCGTGGCGCACTGGACCGGGCCGCCTCGCTGATGTCCGTCGCGGCCTCCGGCAGTCCCGCGGAGTCCGAGGGCGCTCCCGTGCTCGGCAGCCTGCACATGAGCGACCCCACAGGATTCGTCTCCGGATGGTGCCTGCTCGACCTGGGGCGGCCCCGGGAGGCGGCGGAGACCCTCGACGCAGGTCTGGACGCGGTGCCCGAGACGGCCCGCAGGGCACGCGCACGGCACGGTGCGCGACTGGCGCTGGCCCTCGCCGACTGCGGCGAACTCGATCACGCCTGTGCGGTCGCCGAGCTCGTCACGGCCTCCCTGCCCCTGGTGGACTCCGCCACCATCCGCTCCGACCTGCGACGGCTCAATCACGCCCTGCGCAGGTGGCACCACGACCCCCGAGTGCGGTCGGCCGCGGCGAACATCGCCGCCGTTCTGCAGACGGAAGCTCTCCGCCCGTACGGCGGCCCCGTCGTCCGGGGGCGAGCTCTCTCCTGACCCCGCGCCAGGCGAAATCCGTGTCCCGTTGCCCCCGTCGGTGGGCGCGGGCAACCGATTGACCTGCCCTGACACGGCTGAAAATCTCATCAACCCCGGCCTCGGCAACACCTGCGTCCCGGTGCTGCCCTGCGCCTCGCGTCCCTGGGCCGCGTACTCACGCGGCCGGTTCCCGGCTCCGAAGGAGTTCCGATGACCGGCATCTTCATCAACTACCGCACCGGCGACGGAGAGAAGGCCGCCGTGCTGATCGACAACGAGCTGCTCCGCGTCTTCGGGGACGACCAGGTCTTCCGGGACCGGCGTGCCATGGAACCCGGCACTCACTTCCCGCCGGAGCTCGAGCGCCGTCTGGAGGCGAGCACCGTCGTCCTCGTGCTGATCGGCCACGACTGGCTGAAGGTGACGGACCGGGCGGGCAACCGCCGGATCGACGACCCGAAGGACTACGTGCACTACGAGATCCGTCGCTCACTGGACCGGGGGAAGAAGGTCGTCCCTCTGCTCCTGGACGGCGCCCCGCTGCCCACGCGGGAAGAACTCCCGCCGCCGCTGGCGCAGTTGGCGGAACAGCAGATCAGTCAGCTCTCCATCCCGTACGCGCACGAGCAGATGGAACCGATCGTGCGCTTCCTGAAGCGACACGTCCCGCCCCTTCCCGCGGAGCAGGGGTCCCCGCAGCCGGGGGCCGCGCCCAAGTACCAGGTCGGCTCGGTGGACCGTGGCGTCGTCGGTGACGGAGGCATCTACATCGAGCACGACCACTCCGGCGCACACCGCCCGGACGGCGCCCCCGGCGGCAGGCCGGCATGAGCGTGGAGGAGGAGACGGGCGCCACGCCGTCGGCGGAGCCCGACACGGCAGCCGAGGCACAGACCGATCCGGTGCGGTCCGCCCCGGAGCCGCAGACCGACGAGGCGCGTGCGGACGGGGCCCGGACAGACCAGGCACGGACGGACGAGGCCCGGACGGACGAGGCAGGCTCCCGTGGCGAACCGCCCCCCGGACCGACACCGCGCGCGAACCGGGCCGGCGGCAGGGAGAACGGCGGCGGAGGGACCGGCGGCGGAGCGAACGAGAACGCCGGGAACAGCGGCGATCCCCTCCTGGGCGAGGAGACCACCGACTTCGGCGCCCACCTGCGGGAACGCCGGCACGGCATCAACGCCCACCGCGCCGCCGTCAGCGGCGCCGGCATGGCCATGTACGTGGAGAACCTCAACTCCGACGGCCGCCAGCCCGTGGGAGTCCGCGTCAGCCCCTTCACCCAGGACCGCGTCCTCGAACTCCACGAGGACGTGCCGCACCAGGCCGAGATGGCCCGGAGCCTGAAGGAGCACCGCGTCGTCGTGCTGTGGGGCCGCCCCGGCAGCGGCCGCCGGTCGACGGCCGCCGTGCTGCTCGCCGAACAGGTGCCCCGCTACCAGATCCGGGTCCTGCACGCCGAGGGCGGCGGCGACCCGCTCCGGGGCCTGTGCGAACAGCCCGGGAAACTCACGGAGGACAACGGATACCTGCTGGACGCGGGAGACCGCCCTGTCACCCCGGAGCTGCTGGACAGGCTCGTCCAGTCGGCGACCGACCGACGCGTCTGTCTCGTGGTGTTCGGAACGCGGGCGGCCACCGGCACGGACCCGATGCGGGGGCAGGTCTTCGAACACATACACCCTCCGTTGCGGGACGTGCTCAGGAGACATCTGGTCGCCCTGCTGTCGGACCACGGCGACCACTGCCCCCGGGCTCGCGAGGGAGAGCCTCCCCGGTGCGACGCGGCGGTGGTCGACCGGTACGTGACCCAGGTCCTGGACCACCCCGAGGTGCAGCCGCTCATCAAGGCGCCCCCCGTGGGGCAGGTCGTCGAACTGGCCCGCTACCTCGCCGGCAAGGTCCACTCGGAGGACCCGGACCTCCTCGGCATCTGGCGGGACCGCATGCGCCACCTCGCCCGCCGGATGCTCTCCTCGGAGGGCGAACTCGAGGAGGGCACGCCGGTCAACCCGCACGTGCAGTCCTTCCGCATGGCCTACGCCATGTTCCACCTGCACCCCCTGGCGGACGCGTTCGCCGCCGGCGAGGTCCTCAGCGCCGAGATCCTGCCCCTGTTCGAGACCCGTGAGTCCACGCCCCCGAACCATGTGTTCAACCGCGACCTCGCACGTCTGATCCCCGCCGACATGCGCTCGGCCGAGGACCAGGAGGCCGACACACCACGCCGTGCCCACCTCGTGGACGTCGATCTGCTGCACGCCTTCCTGGAAGTGGCCTGGCACGACTACGACAGCCTCCGCCGCCCGCTGCTGAACTGGCTCACGGCGCTGCTGGGGCGGTCCGACCTCGACCTGGAACGGGTACGAGTCCGCGTCGCCGAGATCGCGGGCATCCTGCTGCGCCACGATTTCGACGGGGTCTACCGGCAGTTGATCCGCCCGTGGGCGAACGGCCGGTCGGCGGTGTACCGGCAGTGCGCAGCGGTCGCCATGGAGGCTGCCTTCCTCGACGAGGAACTCCGGGACCGGGCGGCCGGTCAGGCCGGGGCCTGGGCGAACAGCCCCCGCAGGCTGCTCCAGGACACCGCGGCGCGCACCTACGGCACCCAGATCGGCCTCGCCGACGTGCCCGCCGCGCTCCGCCGGCTCACCGCTCTGGGCAGCCGACCGGAACTGGCGGCCAGCAGCTCCGTGGCCTTCTCCACCTCGTGGCTGTTCCTGCACGGAGCCACCGCTCCCGTGATCGCACAGGTGCGTGCCTGGCTCGACGCCCCCAGCGATCACCTGCCCCGGCACGCCATGCGCACGATGATCACCCTCGGCCGCTTCAGCTCGGGCCCCGGCCGCCAGGGCAGGCCCGCCCTCGCGGAACAGGCCCTGGTGGACGAGAAGCTCCCGGATCTGCTGGCCGACCTGTGGACCAGGACGATGCTCTCCTCGGAGACCTCCACCCGGGCCTGGGATCTGATGCGGCAGTGGCTGGTGGCAGCGGACGGCCACGAGGACCTCGCGGCCCTCTTCGAGACCCTCGCTGTGCGGATCTTCTCGGGCCCGCTGAACCGCCGTGCCCTGTGGCACCTCAGGGTCTGGCGCATGCGCCACACCACCTCACCGACCCTCCGACGCATCGAGCATGCCGTGCGCTCGTCCGGCGGCTGAAAGGGGACTGTCATGGCAGACCGAAAGGGCTTCTTCGCCCGGCTCCGCGACCGGTGGCGCGCACGCCGCACCGCGAACCGGGAAGTCGTCTACGAACCGGAACCGACCGAGATCACCACGCCCCTGGCCGAGGCCGAACCCGCCGAACCCGATCAGCAGTCCGAGTCGGTGGAATCGCTCTTCGACACCTCCGACCTGCTCGTGCCCGCCGCGGGCGACATGTTCGACTTCCGGCTCCTGCCGTACTTCCGGTGGACGTGCAGCACACTGAGCTACACCGAACTGCGTGAGCGCGTGAGCGGGCTGGAGCCTGGCGCCCGGGCCAAGCTGGTGCGACGGGCCTGGACGGTGTCCCGCCACCACCCCCCGGAGGACCCTGCGGGGGTGGAGAAGGCCATCAACCGCGAAGTGCGGCCCGGCTGGTGCTACAACGACGGCAAGCACATGATCTGGTGCCGCCCCAAGGTCGGGGTCCGGCTGGATCCGGCACTGCGCGATCTGGTCCAGCCGTTCCGTCTGACCGAGCGGCGCATGCGGGAGGAACACGAACTGCGCCGGCTGAAGGCCGAGCAGGCCCGGGCGCTGACCGGCGTCTGGCTCGATGTGATCGCCGGCCTGGAGGAGCTCGGCGAGCTGCGGCCCTCGACCGACGGGGCGCCGGCGAAGCGCGAACTGAACCCCGCCCAACTCCAGTTCCTCGTGCCCTTCGCCTCCGTGCTGGCCGACAAGGAGTTCGCCACGATGATGGGCGGCCTCCAGGAGGCCCGCCAGTCGGGTACCCGTGTCCTCGCCGACGTGCTGGCCGAAGCGACCAGGAACCACGAGCGGGTCGGCCTCTTCGAGTTCGCCAACGCCTACGACAAGGCCCTCAGCAGCTTCTGCCAGCACATGGGGCTGGAGCCGTTCTCCTGGGTGGACAAGGCCACGGCCGAGCAGAAGAAGGACAGCGCATGAGCATGAGAAGGGCCGCGTCACCCACGGGGCCGGTGCACGGTCGCACGCGGACCGCGGCATCCGCCGCCCGCAGGCGTGCCCTGCTGTCGCCGCTGCTGCTCGCCCTGACGGCCGTCGGTCTGACGTCGTGCGACACGCCGCCGCCCCTGGACCTCTGCGCCTGGACGGCCGAACCGGCGAAATCCGGCCTGGGCCGGACGGTCGTCCTGGTGGACACCTCCGCCTCCTTCCACGATGGCGCCGCTTCGACCTCGGTACGCGACCCGCGCGAGGCCGTGGCGGACTACGTCGAGAAGGCGGTGGCCCACAAGGAGTCCGTCTCGGTCGCGGCGTTCGGCGGCGGCGGCCCCACCGGCCTGCGCTGGCAGAAGACCCGGTCGACGGACTGGGCGGCCGAGGACGACAACCCCGACAGCCGGTCACAGCTGCGCACGGACGCCGTCGCCTGTGTCCAGAAGGACGTGGCCGCCGCCGCCAGGTCGACGCCCGTCACGAACGGCACGGACGTGCTGGCCGCCCTGCGAGCCGCCGGCGGCGTTCTCGCACGCACCAGCGGGCCCCGCCGGCTGGTCGTCGTCAGCGACGGGCTGCCGACCACCGGCTGCGCCGACCTCACCCGCGCTCTGTTCCGCAACGACGCGGAGATCGACGCGATCGCCCAGGTGTGCCACGACCGCAAGGAGCTGACGGAGCGTTCACTGAGCGCCGTACGGGTCGTGTTCGTGGGACTCGGGCAGCCCGCCGCCGACCAGCCCGTCCCCACCGCGGCCCAGCAGCAATGGCTCGGCGCGCTGTGGAAGCGGCTGTGCGACGGGGCGCACCCGCCGGGCGATCACACGGCCGGCTGCGACGTCGTCGACACCCAACTCACGGTGCAGCGTCCCGCCAGGACGCCGTCGAGCGCTCAGCCCACGAACGCCGCAGACCCGGTCGTCACCTACGGCGACAAGCACCGGCAGCGCTACCGACTGCCGGGCGCGGCCCTGTTCGACAAGGATTCGGCCGTGCTGCGGCCCGGCGCGAAGACCGTACTGACCCGGATCGCGGTGACCGCGCGCAGTCTGCCGGGCGCCCGGGTCAGCGTCGACGGCTACGTCGACCCCCGGGGCGATCCGGCAGACGACGGACCGCTGTCACAGGCCCGCGCCGATGCCGTCAAGGACATGCTGCAGGAACTCGGCGTCACCCGGATCACGGCGCAGGGGCGCGGACAGCCGGCCGACTGCCCTCGTGGAGGGCCGGCCGGCGGCTCGCCCTCCGGCCCGGACCGGTTGCAGTGCGCCCGGCGGGTCGACATCGAGGTCGACGCGTAGCCACCGAGCACCCGCGCAGGACGACGGTCGTCGGATCGAACGGTTACCGATCGAACGGTTACCAGGGGAAACGGTTACCAGGGGAAGTGAACCGAGGAATGAGCGTCAACGGAAACGCGCCGCACGGCACACAACGGACTCCGGCCGCGGTCACCTGCCCGGTCCTAGCCCTGCGCCCGGCCGAGAGCGGGAACGACGACGGGCCGCCGCACCCGGACGGGCGGTCGGTGAACCGGACGGACAGCAAGGAGGTCGCGGCTCTCCTGGAGGCGTTCGCCACCGCCAACAGCGGGCTCGCCCAGGCACATGCCGAACTCGGCGAGCGGGCCGCCGAAGTGCTGCGCTCGGCCGAACGCGCCCGCGGTGCGCTGGAGGCGGTGGAACGCTTCGAGCACACCCGGTCACCGGCCAAGGCCCGGAAACGCATCGAGGAACTGGACGGGGAGCACTCCCAGGACGGCCCGGAGGACCTGCGCCGTTCGTCGCGCCTGTGGCGCTGGGTGCTGCTGCCCCTGATCGTGCTGGCCGGCATGGCCTTCGACGCTTCCTTCATCGGAAAGCTCCTGCAGTATCTGATGAAGGCCGGGCCGGACCAGTCCGCGTACTACCTGGCTTATCTGCCGGGCCTCGCCGTCCCCATCTGCCTGCTCGGGGCGGGCACCCTGCTCGCCGAGTCGGTGTTCCGGCAACGCGTCACGGCCGCCCGCACCATGAAGCGCGAGCGCCGCCGCCTGACGTTCAGGGAACGGCGCATACGCCTCGAACACGCCACCCAGACCCGCGAGCAGACCGGCCTGCCGTGGCCGAACGCAGGATGGCCGCTGCTCTTCACCCTGGCGATACTCGCCATGTCCGGCTTCTGGGCCTACACGAGGACCGTACAGATCGCCAGCGGTCGCACGGGATTCCTCACCGCCTACCGGCCCGCCGTGGTCGTCCTGCTGGTCATGCTCGGCGTGGCCACGGTGATGGCCAAGATCATCGCCCACAACCCGTACGCCGCCAGATCGAGGGAGGCCCGCAAGAAGGCCGAGAACGCGGAACAGGGGGCCACGGACCTGCTCGCCGGCGCGAGGGAGCAGCTCGCCCTGCACGTCACCTCCTGGTCCCGGCTCAAGTCGGCCACCCTCGCCGCCGAGGACCGGGCACGCCGGGCCGTGGAGGACGCGTGCATCAAGCTCGTCCAGGACCGGGCCCGCAGCGGCGTGGCCGGGGAGTTCACGTTCCCTCTGCGGACGCTCGTCTGGCCGTGGCCGCCCGAGGAGCCGGGCGCCGGGGACAGCGGCGCCGTCGACGCCGTGCCCTCTCCGCGCGTCCGGCTGGAGCTGCTCGACGACATCCACGCCATGCTCGAGCGCTGCGATCCCGAGCAGCTGCACGAGCAGGTCACGAAGGCCGCCGGTCGGACGACCCTGCAGTGGAAGGTCGGCGGTCCCCCGGACGCGGACGACACACACGTCCCCGAGGGGCGCGAGACCGAGCAGGCCGAGGCGAAGGCGGACGGTGGCCCGGCCGGAGCCGGGGACCCGGCCGGGACGGAGGGATGATCACCCCGCCCTGGGAGCAGCGGGCCAAGCACCTGGAGTTCCTGCAGAGCACCATAGCCAGGCTGAGCACGAACTCCTTTCTGATCAAGGGCTGGACCATGACCTTGACAGGCGCCCTCGGGGCCGTCGTGACCCAGCTCCCCAAACGGTCCGTCGCGACGGCGGCCCTCCTGCTGACCATGGGTTTCTGGCTCCTGGACAGTTACTACCTCAGACAGGAGCGCATGTTCCGCTCCTTGTACGAGAAGGCGGCCGAGGACCCGAGCGGCATACCCCTGTTCACGCTGGACGCGGACCGGTACAGCGAGCCGGTGGGATGCCTGGCGGTGTTTCTGTCGAGCACCATGCTGTTGTTCTACGGGAGCCTGCTACTGCTGGACGTCACGGGCCTCGTCGTCCTCGCCTGAAGGCGTGGACGTCACGGGCCTCGTCGTCTTGGCTGGTTGCTCGACCGACATGGCGACCTCCCACATGCCCGACTCGGATCCGGTTACGCGCACAACGCCAACCGCGGTCGTCAGCGGCCGGTAGAGCCGCACGGCCCGTCGGCACGGCCGGATGACACCTCCAGCCATGCGGGGGAAGGCGCATGCTTTCCCCGGCACGGCCGGATGACACCTCCAGCCATGCGGGGGAAGGCGCATGCTTTCCCACTGTGATGCTGGGGCGTTGCGCCGCGTACGGGGGCGTTCACCAGGTTCATGGGCGGCTGGCCCGTCGAGCAGGCCGGGCGTTCGGTCCCCTCTGAACGGCCGAACGGTGCTGAATCAGACGGAGACTGAGACGGCGGGTGTAGTAGGAGTGGCAGGACGTACTGTCCTGCCGGTGTCGCGGTGAGGCAGAGTGCACGAGATGTCGAGGGGACCATGAGGGCAGGAGATCGCGAGTCAACGTCTACAACGAGGCGTACGAAGACGGTGCTCCGTCGAGCGGCAGCACACCTCGCCGCCATGCATCTGAGCGGAGCGCTGCTTCTACTCACCTTCCTTGTGCCACCGGTCTGGGTTCTGGACGCCTACGGGGCAGCTCCGGCCAATGATCCTTCGGCGGACGTGCCGCCTTTCATGCTCCTCGTGGCGGTCGTGTTCGGCTGCGTGAGCTTCCACGTGGCGGTGCAGATTCCCTCGGGACTGCTGGGTACATGGCTTGGTCGGAACCGTACGGCCAGCATCACTTACGCGCTCGTCCTGGCGGTGGCGGGTGTGCTCACGGCCGTTCTTCTGTGGGGCGTCTTGGGGGCTCGCCTCGTCGCCCAAAACCTGCTGTTGTGGGCCGACTTCATGGCGCGCGGCTCATTGGCCATGGCTGCGTATGTCTGGCTGAGCCGCCGTCTCCGGACTCGGTCTGTGCAACGCTCTGTTGCCAGGTAGTGCTCCCTCAGCTGGGGAAGCTGCGGGCACTTGGGGGGGGCGGTTCGGGTCTGACCTGCGCGAACGACCAAGATAGGGTTTCGTTGGGCCCGCCCGCTGTCACCGTGGTTCCCCGCTGTTCCCCGCCCGATCTGGTGCGCTTGTGGTGCACGCATGCCTCGTCCCCGTCCCGGCAGTGCCTATCGCTTCTGCGCCCTGTAGCGCTTCATCAGTGCAGTGATCCGTGCGTGGTCCGCCCGGCCGTTGAGTTCGGCTACGAGATCGTCAGGACACAACTCGTAGAGATCCCCCCACCAACGACGTCCTCGGTTGTCCCAGATGCGATATCCACCTGGCACCCCCCGAGATACGTAGCGTCTCCTACCCACAGTCCCGGCTTCCTGCCGTACTTCCGTATGCGCTCGCTGGCACGATGACCTCGTGGCTGACCTAGAGCGCATCGCGACAGAGATCATGGCGTACTACCGGACGCTCGACGAGGGCGCCACCCTGAGACACCACTTCCGCCATGCTGACGAGGAAGACGGCCTCTGGTACATCGAGGCCGTTCCGGACCGCGGCGAGTTGGTTGTCGTCAAGCAGATGGAGCTGACCTCGGCCGGCCAGCTCCACCGGTACAGCTGGGAGCACCTGGAGGACGAGCACGGCGGCTTGACAGACCAAGCGGTCGATCCTGAGAAGGATCCGCTGGAGCCTATCCCGGCCGGAGACTTCCATCAGGTGTGGAATCGGTGAGCACGCTGGACAACCCCTTCGGAGCGAGGTGCGGTAGGTGCTCGGCTGACCAGCGCCTTCGCCATCTCGGGCCCGCCTGGCGCTGAGTGCCGTGCCGTGCCGTACCGCGGTTCCCCGTGAGACCCCGTTCGTTCTGGCACGAGAGTGGTACAGCCCGCGTACTACACCTTGTCGTATCGCTCCAAGATCAGGCTGATCGATCCGGCCTCGAGATTGATGCCACCCTCAAGATGCTCGTGGTACCCGCCTCGGAGCTCCGGATCAGCAAGACCAGTGAGTCGCTCTGCAAGATCCCGCAGTCCGGCGGCGTTGGCTGCAATGGTGATTTCGGTGGCTGAGCCATACACCTTGATCCGAGGTTCATCCATGACGTCACGCTACCGTCCGGTTGGTGAAGTCCCACCGGGCAGGCCAACCGTCCTGAACACACCCACTACAGGTGAACGGCCCTTGGCGGGGCACGCTGCTGATGCCCGGGGATACCTCCGGATCCCTGCGGTGTGTGCAGAGGCGTGGGAACGTCCATTGGGCACAGGCGGCAAGATGACCACATGGCCGACGACAAGAACACTGGCTTCAGCTTGCCGCGAGGGGCGACAGGCTTTCATCGGCCAAAGGACGACCCCCTTCCCGAGACCGATCTACGGGCCTTCAGGGGCGCTCTGTACGCAGCTGCTCGCGCTACTGGAGGCAAGGTGGGCGAGGTGGAGGAACAGGCATACCCCCGCACGTTCCACACTGCGTCGGTCGTCGAGGACGCAGGCCAGCACATCATCTTGTGCCACGCCCATCAGCCCTGGATCGCGTTCGCTCAGATGCGCAGGGACTGGTACAGCGAGGAGTTCGTCGCACCGCCGCCCTGGGCCGGCACCTTCGTGCACGCTGGGTTCCTGGTGCTCGACCGCGAGCAGCTCACCGCACCTCTTGCAGACGTGGACACTTCGGACCTGTCACAGGGCGAGTGGCGCGAGATTCGTTTCTATGGCATTACCACGCTGGGCGGGGTGATTTTCAACGCGTGGGACTGATGAGATTAAGGGCTTGCAGATCATTAACACGTCGTCTTGATCACGCTGGGGCGCCGCTCAGGGCTCGAACCGCGAGCCTGGAGGGCTGTGAGGGCGGAGGGCAGGGTGGCTGCCGGCGGGATGATGACGCTGTGCGCCTTGAGCAGTGTCCTGATCTTCAGCAGGGTGCGGTGCATGGCGGTCCGGCTGCTGTCGAACAGCACGGCCAAGGGCTCCGCGGCCAGGGCGACCCGCAGGTGAAGGACGGTCGCCAGGACCTGGTCGGGGAATGCGAGCCGGGGCGGGCGGCCGCGCTTGACGTCGCCGTCGACGGCCAAAGTGTCGCTGAGATCGCTCAGTTGCTGCCGTGACATGTCGGTCAGGGCGGGGTCGGCTCCAACGTTCGGGCCGTGCTCTCTGCGGCCGTAGAGGACGGCTACCTTCGCCGGAACCCGTGCAACTCGCGCACGGTGACGCTCCCCGAGATGGGCATGCGCCGGGTCGTCCCCTGGGAGCCGGGACGCGTCTTCGCCATGCGGGCCGCCATGGTCGAACGCTTCCGTCCCAGGGTGGAGATGGGTGCCGACTGTGGCCTCCGGCAAGGCGAGATCCTCGGGCTGTCCGTGGATGAGCTGGACTTCGACAGCGGCACCCTGCACGTGGTGCAGCAACTCAAGCTCAGCCTGAGCAAGGCCGTGTTCGCGCCCCCGAAGGGCGGCAAACTTCGTGACGTCCCTCTGCCCGATCCCGTGGCGGAAGCACTCCAGGAGCACCTCAAGCGCTTCCCGCCCGTTGAGATCACCCTGCCGTGGATGCGGGCGAACGGCCGGCTGGTGACCAAGCGCCTGATCTTCACCGGGCCAAACGGCGGCCACGTTTGGCGCACCTCGCTGAATGAGGACCACTGGAAGCCTGCTCTGGCATCCGTGGGCGTCATCCCGAAGGCCAAGAGCCGGGAGCACACCGCCGCGCGCGAGCATGGCATGCACGCCCTGAGGCACTTCTACCCGTCGGTGCTGTTGGACGCGGGCGAGAGCATCAAGGCCGTCAGCGAGTACCTCGGGCACTCCGACCCGGGACTCACTCTGAAGGTGTACGCGCATCTCATGCCGAGCAGCCGCGACCGGGCCCGGAAGGCTCTCGGTCAAGCACTCCGGCCGCCGCAGGACCCGCCGCGTTGAGGTCCCATAGAGGGCCCAGGCCGTGAAAATGCCCCCGCCCCGCGCCGTATGCGCAGGTAGGGGGCATGATCATGGACTCTACTTCTTCTTGCCCTGGGTCTTGCCGGGGATCTTGGTGAGCTGGGTTTTTGCTGGTCAGGGGCGGTGGGCTCGTGCGCCTGGTGGTCGTCGTTGGTCGTCATTGGCCACTGGTAAGCGGCCTCGGACGGCCCAGGGACGGCCCAGCTCCTCGGCCTGATGGGCGGCCCGCCGGCCTCAGCGCGAGGGGCGCCTCTTCGGGGGGACCGGGCCCGGGATCACGTCCTTGCCAAGGTGTTCCTTGATCAGGTACTTGAGTTCCGGCCCTTCGATGAGCTGGAGCCGGCCATGCTGACGGGCAAAGTCGTGGCTGGCCCTGCCGAACCACGATGTGGTGATCAGGACCCCCTTGGCAGCACGTTTGTGCTCGACAACTCCGGCGAGCGCCTGGACGGACTCAACACCCACGAGCTTGCTGTAGCGCTTCGCCTGAATGATGCACTCACCGTTGAAGACGGGGTCCTTGCTGACGGCCACCGCGTCAACGCCCTCGTCTTTGGACGCCTGGGTGTTCCAGGCCTCCATGCCGATCGCCTCGAACAGTTGGCGGATCAGGTGCTCGAACTCGGTGGGCGTCAGCTTCACCAGCACAGGCCTGCTGTCCAGGCCAGCAACAACATCCATGCTGTCCATGAGCCGGTACTTCGACAGGTCGAACTCGACGATGGGGCGGATCGGTTCGAGATCGTAGGGGTTGGGAGACACCAGAGCGTTGAGTCCCCTGAGGCACTGCGCCGGATCAACCTGACTGAGACGGAGCTTCCCGAACTGCTCCCTGCTGGCGCTGAGCGTCACCAGACAGGGTGAGACCTCCTGACCGGTGGCCCGATCGATGGTCCTCACATGGCCGTTCAGGATCACGCCATTGACGATCCGGTCGGGATCGCTCGTCAGGACCTCGTGGACTGTCCTCAGAGCAACTTGAGCCAGGACGGAGGCGTAGATCTCCTTGCGCTCCTTCTCCGGACGAGGCAGCACGGTCGTCTCGTCTCGGTTCTTCACGTACCGGTAGCCCCGCGCGGTGGGAACGATCGCCTCAGGCGGCAGGTGGATCTCAACGAGTACGTCACCGGTGGCAGGTCGAAAGGCGATCCGATGCTCGTGGGGGAAGCCCAATGGATACTCCGACGCATCTAGAACAGCCCCTAGGTGAGCCTCGACCGCCGCGGGCTCCCCGGCCCTGTAGGCCTCGCGCTCCTCGTCCAACTTCCTGTTGAAAGCCGCCACCTCGTCAAGGGCTAGCTCTTCGGCCTGGCGGTGCTCGGCACGCTTCCGCTCCAGGGTGGCCAGCCGCTTCTCCTCGGCTCGCCTGTGACGATCCTGTGCCTCGCCGAACCGCACCCGTGCCTCGGCAACCTCAGCTTCATAACGCTTCCTGCCAAGACCCAGGACAGCAGCCAGACCGCCGGGCTCCGGTGGTGCGAACTCCTCCCAGCGCGGTGAAGGCTCCGGACGAGACCAAGGACGCTCGTCTAACTTCTTCGGCGTGTGAGTCCTCCGCCGGCGCTCGAAGGTCGTCGGCGGATCGCCCACCAACGCGTTACGGAGCAACTGCCCGAGCTGCTCGACCTCGTGCTCGACCCCGATCGTGCGCACCTGCGCCTGCTCCGCCTGCTGCTCCTGATACGCGGCCTTCCGCTCGCGTTCCTGCCGCTTGCTGGCCGTCTCAGCGGCCTTGCGTTCCCGCTCCGCTTGTCGTGCCCGTTGCTCCTGGGCACGTCGTAACGCTTGCTGCTGCCGCTGATAGTCGTTGCCTCGGCCGCTGCCCCGTTGCGCCACCTGGTTACCCCTCCCCTGACCTCACTCCGCCACAGGGCTGCATTCCCCTTCTACATCGCAGAATCACGCAGCGCAGAGACGTCGCCTCAGTCGGACTGCACGGTGTGCACCGTGGACTCAGGTCGTCTGCACCTCAACCGACGACAGTCAGCCACGATGGCGGGTTTGCCGACCGACCAGGCGCGCGTGTGCCTCGCCGCGCCCCCACAGACCTCAGCCACGCTGTCGCGGTGTCGTCGACCAGAGGAAGCCAGGACGGTCGGCCCGTGAGCACACTGCCTGAGCCATCAGCTTGGGAAGCTCGGGTTTCTTGGCGACGATTGCTGTGCTGACCTGCGGCGGAGTGGCGTTGGAGCCCCGGTCGCTCCCAGGGCAAGTTCCCGTTGTTCCCCGTGGTTCCCCGCAGGATCTGGCACGCGAATGGCACGGTCCCTCTGCGTCAACGCAACTCAGCCGAGTTGGTCCTCGGTGTCTGAGCCTCAGCCGACGACAGTCAGCCAGGGTGGCGGGTCAGCCGACCGTGCAGGCGCGCGTGTGTCTCGCTGTGCCCCCACCGACCTTGGCCAGCCTATGTGCAGTTTTCTGGTGTGCGTCACCCATGGCGGTTCAGACGCAGGGCTTGGCACGGGTCAGTGTGTCTGGTCCCGAGACCTCTCGACGGTGACTACTGCCGATCGCTCTCGTGCAGCGGTACGCCAGCAAGCCCCTCCAGACGGGGTGCCAGCTGGTCGCGACGATCCCTGTACACGGAACAGCCACCGGAAACTAAGTGGCTTGCCACACCCGGGGAGCGAAATCTGCCAACTGGCTCCCGCAGACGCAGGGACGTCAGTAAGGTCATTACCTCCTGATGAGACGGGGTGGCAGGTGTTCTCGGATCCGGTGTTGCAACAAGCCGCAGGCGGCGTCATTGCCAGTGTTATCGGCGCCACGGCGACGCGCCTTGGCGTGACCCTCAGGTCTCTGGGCAGCCGAGGCCTCAAGGAAGATGAAGAAGTTGTTAAATGGTTTAATACTTACACGGTTGCCGAATCGGCACCTCGAATCTCCACTCTGCCGACTGGCGTTCCCGAAAGTGAACTTTGTCGAATCCTGGAGAGCTCGGCGTTTCATTCCGTGATTCATGAGCTATTGGCCGCACGCCTCACCGATGCCCCAGAAGCTGATGTTCAAGATATCCGAAAGGTTTTTGAGCTCACGCTGGGCTACGCTAATCCCGCTGTGGATATATCTGATTTTTCCGATGCCCTATTTGATTACTACGATGCCGAGATCTCCTCGATTGTTGGAAGAATTCAAGGAGCTTCGCCTGAATTTCTCCCAAGGCTGAGAAGTGAGGCTTTCGCGGCACGGATGGTCTCCTCCCTGAAGGCGCTCGAGCGGAGAGTGCGGTCCTATGACACGGCAGACCCTCAAAGGGATCGCGCGTTCCTTCTTCGCTACAAAAATCATCTTTTGGAGGAATTTGGGAAAATTGAACCCCCAGACTTCGAGCGCCGCCGTCGCGTTCCAATCTCCGATCTCTATGTGACTCCGGAAATCAATCAACTTGATATGCCCAATGCAAGCCCAATCGATGTCTGGGAGTTGGGTCGCAGAATCGATAGGACAGTTCTGCTCGGGGATCCGGGAGGGGGTAAGACAACAGCATCAAATGTCCTCATGCATTGGCATGCAAATTCGAATGGTCAACTTACCCCATTCCTGGTCACTCTCCGAGAATTTGCATCACAGGACCCTCCAGAGCGGTCCGTCCTGAAACACATTGAGCACACGCTTGAAATCATTTATCAGTGCCCCCCGCCCGAAGGGCTCATCTCGCGACTGCTCCTTTCGGGTTCAGCCCTCGTAATCTTCGACGGTCTGGACGAATTGATCGACACGGCGCGGCGATCTGAAGTAACTACGATCGTCGAGCGATTTTGCACGGAGTACCCGATGGTAAAGGTACTCGTAACTTCACGCCTCGTCGGATACGATCAAGCGCGCCTCGACGATCAGTGTTTTACTCGATACCGTGTTGGAGGGTTCGACACGGCGAGAGTGAGCGAATACGTCCGGAAATGGTTCGCGCAAGAGAGTGGAATTAGCAACCCGGAGGCGGAAGCCCTTGCTGAAGCCTTCATGAGTGAAAGTGTCACTGTTTCAGACCTCAGATCTAATCCGCTCATGCTTGCCCTGATGTGTATTCTTTATCGCGGAGAGGGTTCGATCCCGAGAAATAGGCCAGAAGTCTACGAGCAATGCGCTGGCTTGCTTTTTAGAAAGTGGGATGCGAGGCGGCGAATCCACACGGAGCTTCGAGCGCGCCCACATGTCGAACCCGCTCTACGACACTTGGCCTATTGGCTTTTTAGTCGACAGGACACCGAGTCGGCAGTAACTCATGGCGGCTTGATCAGTGAAACTGCCAAGTTCCTGCATGGGCGGGGATTTGAGTCGATCGATGAAGCGAAAGAGGCAGCAGAAGAGTTCGTGGACTTCTGTAAAGGGCGTGCTTGGGTCTTCAGTGATGCTGGAACAACGGCTCGAGGGGAAGCGCTCTACACTTTTACCCACCGCACGTTTTTGGAATATTTCACGGCTGCGTATCTCTCATCGGTCAGTGATACACCTGAGAAGCTAGCAAAGCTACTAGTACCCCACGTCGCGAAAGAAGAGTGGGAGGTAGTAGCTGAGTTGGCCGTGCAAATGAAGGATCGTTCCGTTGATCAGGGTGCGGCCAGGGTTTACAGGAGCTTGCTGAGTGATCGCCGTTACACGGCGTTTGACAGTCGCAGCAATCTACTCTGTTTCCTTGCTGCGTGCCTGGAGTCCGTTGATCCTCCGCCGGCTGTAGTGCGGGAGCTCACTCGTAACTGCCTCAGCCATCTTCTTCGCGGCAGCTTGAATGATCAGCTATTCTATGCTCCTCTGCTTGTTTTGGTCAGGTGCAGTGGTGCCTATCGTGAAATCGTCGCCAGCGAAATAACAGCAAAAATTGATGAACTTGCTGAATCAAGCGACGAATCGATGAGACTGGCAGGTCTTAGACTCGCAGTCTGGTGTGACCCGCAGAATAGTACCTACTCACGTGGGCCCCTGGGTTCCATCGGGGAGGAAATTGGACGCTATTGGCGTGATTTTACTGAAGCCAATTGTGTTCGATTTGAGTCGGAGATTGTTGCAGCGGCGGAAGCTGACTCAGGCTTCTTGCATCTTGCTCTCATGCGGAGACTTATTGATTTGGAGCAGGTGCTATCGCATCCGCATAATTTTGAAAAGTTGACGATTGGGGGCCACCCCATCGCTATTTTCGGAACTATCTGGTCGCCGTACTTGCCGACCCAGGCCATCAAGCTGGTGACACAGCCGGAGGATGTAGCTGAGGACACCCTTAAAGACATGGCGGTGGTGGGCAAATATGTTGCTCAACACTCTTCTCCGCCCTGGATGCGTTCAGATAGCGGTCACTGGGCAGGATTTGTGCGTCCCGTGGTCGATCCTCCAACATTGCAGCCACTGCAATCCGATGCCTTCCTGGGGGCATCAGTATTGCTGATGATCATCGTTGAGCTATCAGGAGATGTCGGCTTCAGGTCCGGGACGCCGGAGGATTTGGGTTTTCTTTCCGATCTCCATCCGTATCTCGTGACGCGAGTTGCTCGTCAAACTGAAGTTGTTCTTCCACCTCTGCCGATTCCTCAGGAGCTGCAAGGACTTATGGAGCGCTGGGCTCTGGGAGAAGTCGATTTTCTACGGAGCAACGCATAGGCTGACCGCCGATTGGCGGGAAATAGTCCTGCTAGCGGTGAGCGGTTAATTGTTCTGCGCGCGGCACGGGCGCCGGCCGGGTTGGAGCGGGACGAAGGCAGGAGCGCAGGCCCGGCCGGGGGCCGGGCCGCGCGCGGGGAGCGGAGCGAGCCGCCTTGAACCAGTAGAGAAAGTTGTAACTCAGTTGGCTCTATGGGGCTTGAAGTCATTCGTGCAGGCTGGGAGTTCGACGCCCTGACGGTGTGCCAGGGGTAGGAAGAGAGCTGGTCGGACCGTCCATGTGATGCGTGTGCTGATGTGCGTGATGGACACCGTCCAGGGCTCCCGGCGCAACAGGGCTCGTCTCGTGTCGATGCGGTCGTCGTGGAGTCGTGTCCACGCCTCCTGGGAAGCGGCGGTGTCCGGGGCCGGTGAGATGGTGCGCAGGATCGTCGCCACCCAGTTGTTCGCCTCGACCGCCGAGTACGCGTCGAAGGATCCGAAGAGCGCCGGCGGGCGTCGTCCGTCGAGCCGTTGTGTCCAGCACTCGCACCAGAAGCCCGGCCGGGTCGTCGTCCTCAGCACGGGTGGCCTCCTCGGCCTGCGTCGGTGAAGAGCTCCGCCGTGATGGTGTGGCCGGCCTCGCTGCCGTGGACGACGACCCGGTGAGCGATCGAGGTGACCATGCCGAGTCCGCGGCCGTGTTCGGCGTCCTGGTCCTGGTGCTCGATCTTCGGGGCCGTGCCCGTGCCTCCGGCATCCGTCACGGATACCGCCACCACCTGAGCCGAGACGGCGACGGCCAGGTGGAAGCTGCCGGACTCGCCTCCGCTCGCCGTGTGCAGGATCGCGTTCGCGCTCAGCTCGCTCACGATCAGCTCGGCGTCCTCGGCGAAGGGGGAGCCTCGCAGGACGTCGCGCGTCCATCGGCGGGCCCGGCTGACCTCTTCCGGGAAACCTGGGCAAGACAGTCCCCAGACCCGGGCAGTACTCGTATACTCGTGCATACAAGTTCCTTCATGCTGGTAGGCCGCCATGTGCAGCGGGTTCGGACTAGACGAGTTTCACGCCGTCGTGGGCGCGGATGGCTGGCGGAGACGCCGCGTCGAGTGCGTCTATGACGCGAATCGCGTATGCCTCGTCAGCGAGTTCGGAGACTTCTTCACGAGTCACCCAGCGCAGTGCGCGGGTCTCGTCGCCGGTGGTCGGCGTACCGTCGGCCGCCTCGCAGCGGAAGACCAGCGAGACGATCAGACCCGTCATGTTCTTGTAGACGCCGGTGAGGGTCGCGGGAAGCGCGATCTTGATGCCGGTCTCTTCGAGGACTTCGCGTTGAAGGGCTTCGGGGACGGTCTCCTCGCGTTCGAGGATGCCGCCCGGCGGTTCCCAGTGACCGTTGTCCCGGCGCTGGATCAGGAGGGCCCGGCCCTGGGCGTCGACGACGACCCCGGCCACGCTCACGGAGTGCGGGCGTTCTGTGCTCACGTTCCTCGGCCCTCTCGGATGGCTAGGCTCTCCACCGTAGCAACAAGCACTCGCCCACTCGTCTAGATACCTAAAGGAGTACACACATGAGCCCTCTTTCTTCGGGCCTGCTCGGTGATCTCGACCCTACGAGCGATCGTGCGGTCTTCAGGCAGATCGCCGACCAACTGCGTGAGGCCATCGACCGTGGGCGATTCCGGGAGGGCGAGAAGCTGCCCTCGGAAGCTGAGCTCGTCGACCACTACGGCGTCTCCCGGATGACGGTCAGAAACTCCTTCTCCATCCTCCAGGGGGAAGGCCTCGTCCACGCCGAGCACGGCAAAGGCGTCTTCGTCCGGCCCCGTCCGCCCGTGCGGCGGCTCGCCTCGGACCGGTTCGCCCGTCGTCATCGCGAGCAGGGGAAGTCCGCGTTCATCGTCGAAGCCGACGCGGCGGGCAGCCACCCGCAGGTCGACAGCCTTGAAGTGAAGGAAGAGAAGGCGAGCCAGGACATCTCCACGCGGCTCGGGTCCGTGCGGCGGGTCCTCGCACGTCGGCGCCGCTACCTCCTCGACGGGCGACCGGTTGAGTTCGCCACCTCCTACCTACCGCTCGACATCGCCCGCGGCACGCAGATCGCCGAACCCAACCCCGGCCCCGGCGGCATCTACGCCCGCCTCGAAGAGCTGGGCCACCGCCTCGACCACTTCGAGGAAGAGATCCGCGCCCGGATGCCCTCGCCCGACGAGGTGCGCACGCTGCGACTGGCGGCCGGCGTGCCCGTGATTCACCTGATCCGAACCGCCTTCGACACCGAAAAGCGACCCGTCGAGGTCTGCGACACGGTCATGGCGGCGGATGCATACGTCCTGGCGTACCAGCTCCCCGCCACATGAGCCTGTGGCATCAGGAAGGAGACGCGTCGTGACCGAGGAATGCTGGCAGCTCATGTGCGGCGATCGGCTCGCCGGAACCCTCCGGATGGAGGCTATCGACATGTTCTGGACGGACTGCACCTTCGAACCGGGGCCTGAGTGGGAAGTGCTTCGTCCGCTCTTCGACGCCTCGCGTGACGCCTGGGTGCGGGGAGACAGAGAGGCTGCCATGGTGGCCGACCACCGCATTCGCGCGGCGGGCCTCGTCCTCGCCGGGAGCGAAGGGGGAGCAACGATCACCGATTTCCTTATCCGGATCCACGGGGGCAAGGCACGGTTTCGGTGGTGACCTCGCGGCTCCGTTCCCGTCGGTACCACGAACTCGTACACCCCAACACGCTTACTCGTATAGACGAGTGGGCAAGTTGTGTGGCAGGGTGATCGTCGTGAGCCCGAGGAATCGGGTTCGCAGATCGCATCTTGTATAGACGAGTAGATAGGAACGTGCCTGTGCGCACCATCCGTGTTGAGACCTCCGCCGCGACCATCCTCCTGACGGAAGCCCCTGAGCCGAAGGTCCGTGACCGCCAGACCGGTGAGATCGCCAAGGACGCCGTCAGCGGCGAGGCGCTGATGACCATCGGCGTCGTCTACATCGAGGACGGGGAGTCCTCGCTGATCAAGGTCACCGTCCCGGAAGGCGGCGTCTCAGAGGGGCTGAACCTCGGTGCGCCGGTCTCGCTGCCGGGGCTGGTCGCCCGGCCCTGGGAGTCCGTGTTCAACGGCCAGCAGCGTCACGGGATCGCCTTCCGGGCCGCCGCCGTCACCCCCGCCGCCTTCCCGGCCGTCATGGGGGCCTCGGCCTGATGACCGATCTCGCGACCCTTCTGGAGGTGGGTGGTCCCGTCGCCGCGCTCGGCGGTGGGGCCGCCTACACCCGGGCCAACCACCCCAGCCTCTACTGGTCGGCCGTCGGCGGGCCGATATCCACCGTCCGGCTGCTCAGCTCGTACGCCTCGGTCATGGAGGCCTGCGGCCTGACCGTCCCGCCGTCCCGGCTGCGCATCCTCGCCGTCAAGGCCACCACTCGGCGGGAGGTGCGGCCTGTCCCGCCTCGTCGGGGCATCATCCGCCCTACGTCGACGGGCTTACGGCTGCGACTGCGGCTCGCTCCTGGACAGGAACCCGCCGACGTCGCCGCCTCGGCCGAACGGCTGCGGCACGCCTGGGGCGTCCACGCTGTGTACGTCTCCACCGTCAAGCCCGGTGTCGTCGAACTGCGGCTGGTCGGCTTCGACGTCCTGCGCAAGGTGCGGATGCCGCGCAAGATCGACGGCGGCTTCCTCCAGGTGCCGGTCGCGCTGCGGGAGGACGCCATGCCCTTCGTCCGCGACTACCGGGCAGTTCCTCACCAGCTCACCCTCGGCGCGACGCTGTCGGGCAAGTCCATGTACCTGCGTCATCTCGTCTCCGGACTGGCCTCGCAGGACGTCGCCCTCGTGGGCGTCGACTGCAAACGCGGGGTTGAGCTGGCTCCCTTCGCGTCGCGTCTCTCGGCGCTGGCCACCGATCCCGATGAAGCGGCAGAGCTTCTGCCCGTCCTGGTCAAGGAAATGGAGGACCGATACGACCTGATCAAAGCCCGGCAGGGCATCGCCCCTAACACTCCGGACGAAGAGATCACCTCCGACGTCTGGGGCCTGCCCGAGAGCGAACGTCCCGTGCCCGTCGTCCTGTTCGTCGACGAGGTGGCCGAACTCTTCCTCACAGTCACCCGCAAGGACGAGGAACGGCGCGACGAGATGGTCACCCAGCTCATCCGCCTCGCCCAGCTCGGCCGCGCGGCCGGCATCTACCTGGAGGTCTGCGGACAGCGCTTCGGTGCCGAACTCGGCAAGGGCGCGACCATGCTCCGGGCCCAGCTCACCGGCCGGGTCTGCCACCGCGTGAACGATGAGGCCTCCGCGAAGATGGCCCTCGGCGACATCGCGCCGGAAGCGGTCCTCGCTGCCTGCGCCATCCCCGCCGAACGTCCTGGCCTCGCGGTCGCGGGTGACACGTCCGGCGGCTGGTCCCGCATCCGCACCCCGTGTCTCTCCCTCGGCGACGCCGCCGACATCTGCCGGGAGGCGGCTCACCTGGTGCCGGACCTTCCCGCGCTGAAGCCGTTTCGGCCCTACGTGCCCGTTCCTCTGCCTTCTGTCGAACGGCCAGGGCCCGCTGTCCAGCCGCGCCCCCTCGCCGACTGAGTCTCACCGCACCCCGGTCGGCGTGACCGTCTCGCGCCACGTCCCTACCCCTCCCATGCCTGATCCAGAAGGGAGACGCCCTCATGCGCGCCCAACTGGCCCGTATCGACGCGGTGTTCGTCCAGGCGTTCATCGCCGCCGCGCTGTCCTTCGCGCACATTCACGACGTCGCCGTGGCGGCCGGACAGGACGGCTGGAAGGCCTGGGCCTATCCCGTCTCCGTCGACCTGCTGCTCGTCGCCGCCTGGCGTCGGCTGCGTTCCGGCTCGGCCAAAGGTGCGGCCTGGTGCTGGTTCGTCATCGCGCTCGCCGCGTCCCTCGGCGCGAACGTCGCCACGGCCGGCCTCCTCGACCTCGGCGACGTCCCGGCCTGGCTGCGCATCCTCGTCGCGGGCTGGCCCGCCGTCGCCTTCCTCGGCGGAACCCTCCTCGCCCACTCCACCCCCAAGGCGGCCGACGACGTCGAGCTCATCGAGGACCAGGAGGACGAGCCTGAAAGCGCACCAGAGCCGACTACCCCGCCCGCCATCGAGGCCCCACCTGACCGCTCCGCCGTCCCGGTCCCGGCCGCCCTCATCGACCACGCCCGCAAGGTCGCCGCCGAACACCACACCCGAACCGGCTCCCCCATAGACGTCACCACCCTGCGCGCCCGCCTCGGCGTCCCGGCGCCCATGGCCGAAGCCATCGCCGCCCACCTCATGCCGACAGGAAGTTGACCCATGCCCTTTCTCACCTTCAACACGGCCGCCGACTACCTCGACGCGGCCCGCGAGATGGCCGCCAGCGGCCGACCGGCACTTGCCCGGCTCCTCGCCGAAGAGGCTGCCGACCGCACACCGGACCCCACCGAAGCCGCCCGAATCCTCAACGCTTTCCCCGCCCCCACCCCTCGGGAGGAGGACTGACGTGACCGCCAACCGCCGCTTCCGCAACGTCACCCGCATCGGCCCGGTGCAGGTCGGCACCGCCTACGACCACCGCGGCCGCGAGAAGCACACCGCCGCCTGCACCGCCCCGCGCTGCAACTTCTCCGCCGACTACGACAGCCGAGCCGCCGCCGAGCTGGCCGCCCGCACCCACCGCTGCCCCGTCCGCTGAAAGGACCCTGTACCCCGTGACCGTCAGCCTTCCGCTCGTCGTCGTCCTCGGCTTCTTCGCCTGGGGAGCGGTCAAGTACCTCGGCGTCCGCATCTGGATCGTCGTCCTGATCACCCTCTTCGGCTTCTGGCTCTCGCGCACCTTCCTCGCCCCCGCCATCGAGTCCGGCACGCGCTCCGGCGTGACCGTCATAAACGGCCAACACATCTAGACGAGTAGACAGGAGACCGCTGCCGTGTTCCTCCCCAAGTACCCGGACAACCCCACCCCGCCGCCCGCACACACCCACGCCCCGACCGACCCGGCCCCCGCCCCAGTCCGGCGCTCGCTCCCGTCGGTCTCCGTCGACCAGAAGACCGTCGCGGCCGTGCTTGTCGGCGGAGTCGTCCTCACCGCGCTCCTGGCCGCCGTCGCCGTCACGGCCATCTCGGTCGCCGTCGCAGCCGTGGTCCTGCGCTCCCTGCTCCGCGACCACCACCGCCGCTGACCTGCGGCCAGACCTCCGGGGCGGCGTGACACAGCCACGTACCCGCCGCCCCGGCGGCCCACCCCTCCCGAAGTGCCCGTCAGAAGGAGAACCGTCATCTTCGCCCGCGCCACCCCGCCCCCTCTCCCGGAACTCAGCAACCTCGCCGCAGGCGGCACCCTGCCCGGTATCCTCCGGCAGCTCTCCGGCCTCGGCGGCTGTACCCACCCGATCCGCCTCGACGGCCACCGCACCGAATACGACGTCGACGCCACCACAGGCGAGGTCGGCCGCATCCTGCGGCACCTCGACTCCTCGGAACTCCCAGCCGGCCAACTCCTCGTTCGCTGCAACAACCGCCGCACGACCCGCTGTGCGGCCTGCTCCGAGGTCTATCGCCGCGACACCTTCCAACTGATCACCGCCGGGCTGCGCGGTGGCAAGGGCACCCCCGAACACGTCGCCACCCACCCGCGCGTCTTCGCGACCTTCACCGCCCCTGGCTTCGGCCCGGTCCACAACCGCCGTACTGACGGCCGTCCCTGCCGCTGCGGCACCCACCACGACCAGGAGGACGAAGCCCTCGGCTCCGCGCTCGACCCGGACACCTACGACTACGAAGCTGCCGTCCTCTGGAACGCGCACGCCGGTCCGCTCTGGCGCCGCTTCTCGACCTACCTGCGCCGGGAGGTCGCCAAGCGCGCCGGCCTGTCGCAACGGGAGCTCCGCGACCACGCCCGCGTCTCCTTCGCCAAGGTCGCCGAGTACCAGAAGCGCGGTGCGGTCCACTTTCACGCGGTCATACGCCTCGACGGCCCCGGCGGCGGCGAGACTCCGCCCCCGGCCTGGGCGACCGCCGAACTGCTGACCGACGCCATCGGCGCTGCCGCGTCCAAGGTCCAGGTCGACGGCCCGACCATCGACGGCCGCGCCCACGCTTTCGTCTTCGGCCGCCAACTCGACGTCCGCACCATCCGATCCGCCGACTTCAACGACGGCCAGGAGCTCACCGAGCGCGCTGTCGCCGCCTACATCGCCAAGTACGCCACCAAAGGCGCGGAGACCGCCACGGGAGCCCTCGACCGCCCGCTGAAGTTCGTCGCCGAACTCGCCCAGCTCGACATCAGCGAGCACGCCCGCCGCCTGATCCGAACCGCCTGGGCCCTCGGCGCACGCAAGGACCTCGAACACCTCCGCCTGCGCGCCTGGGCCCACATGCTCGGCTTCCGCGGCCACTTCTCCACCAAATCCCGCCGCTACTCGACCACCCTCGGCGCACTCCGCGACGCACGCGCCGAATGGCGACGAGCACAGGCAGCAGCGAACGAACCCGCCCCCGAGACGACGTACGTACTCGCGCACTGGGTCTTCGCCGGAACCGGTCTCTCCGACGCCGAAGCCTGGCTCGCCGCATCCCTCGAACCCGCCCCCGGAACCGAAGGAGAACCCACCCGTGGCTAGCCGACGCCTCGCCCTGGCCGACGTGGCCGCCGAACCGCGCGCCCTTCCTTCGCGGTACCTGACCCCTGACGACCTGGTGGAGATGTTCGAGTTGCCCAGCGTCGAGACGGTCTACCAGTGGCGACGTAAGCGCACCGGGCCCCGTGGGTTCCGCGTCGGCCGGCACCTGCGCTTCGACCCGGCTGACGTGCGGGCCTGGGTGGACTCCCAGCGTGAGGGGGCGGCTGCCTGATGGCCGGACACATCCAAGACCGCTGGTACAAGTCCGAGGTAGGTCCGGACGGCAAGAGCCGCAGAGTGAAGAGCGACCGCTATGGTTCGGGCGCCCGCTACCGCGCACGGTACGTCGGCCCGGACGGTACGGAGAAGTCCAAGAGCTTCCCCGACAGACAGAAGCGGCTTGCTGATCAGTGGCTCGCCCACACCGAGGCGGACATGGCACGCGGGCAGTACATCGACCCGCGTGCCGCTCGGGTCACGTTTCAGCAGTACGCCGAGACGTGGGTATCCACCCAGGGAGCCGACCCGAACACTCAGGCTTCGATGGAGTCACAGCTTCGACTGCACGCCTTCCCGTACCTGGGATCGCGCCCGCTCGGCTCCTTCCAGCCTGCGCACATCCGGGACTGGGTGCGGCAGCTGAGCGAGAACGGCATCCGGGGCTCGTACGCCCGCACCATCTACTCCAACGTGCGTGCCGCCCTCAGTGCGGCCGTGGATGACGGGCACCTTCCCCGGAATCCGTGTGCGGCTCGATCGGTCCGGCCGCCGACCGTCGATGACAGGCGCGTCGCTCCCTGGACACCGGAACGGGTCTTCGCCGTCCGGGCCGGCATGCCCGAGCGGTTCCGGGCCATGGTCGACCTCGGCGGCGGCTGCGGGCTGCGCCAGGGCGAGATCCTCGGCGTGGCCGTCGACGCGATCGACTTCGAGTCGGACACGTTGCACGTGGTCCAGCAGCTCAAGCTGAGCCGAAGCAAGGCCGTCTTCGCCCCGCCCAAGGGTGGCAAGCTCCGGGACGTGCCGCTGCCCGGTCCCGTCGCAGATGCACTCCGGGCTCACATGAAGCGGTTCCCGCCGGTCGACATCACCTTGCCGTGGAAGGTGGCGGACGGGCCTCCGGTGACCAAGCGGCTGATCTTCACGGGGCCGCGCGGAGGTCACGTCTGGCGGACGTCACTCAACGAGGAGGCGTGGAAGCGGGCGCTGGCCTCGGCTGGAGTGATCCCCGAGCGTAAGCCTGGCGAGCCGTACGCCGAGTCCCGCGAGAACGGCATGCACGCACTCCGCCACTTCTACGCCTCGGTGCTCCTGGACGCTGGGGAGAACATCAAGGCCCTCGCCGAGTACCTCGGCCACTCGGACCCGGGCCTGACGCTCCGCGTATACGCCCACTTGATGCCGTCAAGCCGGGAGCGCACCCGCAAGGCTGTTGCTTCAACCTATGAGAATTCCCGCAGCATTGAACGAAACTAGTGGCAGCGCTCAGACACTGCATTATTCCTTCCACTGAAGGAAGTAATCATTCCTCTCGCGGAAGGAAAGAGGAAAGGGTCATTCCGGGCTCACGTAGCACGAAATCCGCTCCCACTCTATAGCGACAATAGGTTCCGTAGAGTGGGGATGACCTGGCCTCCCTTGGAGGGGGTACGCGACGGAACGTTCCCTCAGACTCTTAGGGAAGTTAGGTAAATGTGCGCAAAGAAGTGTCTACGAGTCAACCTCGACCCCTCTTTTCACCTGCATGTTTGGCTACGGCGTGGCAGCTATGAGAAAGTCTCCAGGGTATGCGAATGCCGCCCCGGCATGGGCGGCATTCGCTTCCATTTTTGCGCTCAGAAACCCTAGCCAGGAACCGACCACAGATGGAGGCCACATGGTCCCACGCGCAGGTGTCACCGTCGACATCTGTCCCCGTGACTTGCCGCTCGCGCTCATCGGCACGGCCGGCGGCGCGCTCGCCCTCTGGGCCGATGCTCCCCCCGAGATCGCCGTCCCCGTGGCGCTGGTGATCGTCCTCGACATCCGGGTCCGCCGCTGGCGTCGTCGCACCTGACGGCCCAGGGACGGCCCAGCCCCACCAAAAAGCCCCCGACCTGCCAAGAAACCGCAGGTCGGGGGCTTGCCGGTGTCGTGTTACTTCTTCTTGCCCTGGTTCTTGACCGCCTCGATCGCTGCTGCCGCCGCGTCCGGGTCGAGGTAGGTGCCGCCCGGGGTGACCGGCTTGAAGTCCGCGTCGAGTTCGTAGGCGAGGGGGATGCCCGTCGGGATGTTCAGGCCCGCGATGTCGGCGTCGGAGATGCCGTCGAGGTGCTTGACGAGGGCGCGCAGGCTGTTGCCGTGGGCGGCGACGAGGACCGTGCGGCCGGCGAGGAGGTCCGGGACGATGCCGTCGTACCAGTAGGGGAGCATCCGGACGACGACGTCCTTGAGGCACTCCGTGCGGGGGCGGAGCTCCGGGGGGATGGTCGCGTAGCGCGGGTCCGCGGACTGGGAGAACTCCGTGCCGTCCTCGAGGGGCGGGGGCGGGGTGTCGTAGGAGCGGCGCCACAGCATGAACTGCTCCTCGCCGAACTCCGCGAGGGTCTGCGCCTTGTCCTTGCCCTGCAGCGCGCCGTAGTGGCGCTCGTTGAGGCGCCAGGAGCGGTGGACCGGGATCCAGTGGCGGTCGGCGGATTCGAGGGCCAGCTGGGCCGTGCGGATCGCTCGCTTCTGGAGGGACGTGTGGACCACGTCAGGCAGGAGGTCGGCGTCCTTCAGGAGTTCGCCACCGCGGACCGCCTCCTTCTCGCCCTTCTCGTTGAGGTTGACGTCCACCCAGCCGGTGAACAGGTTCTTCGCGTTCCACTCGCTCTCGCCGTGACGGAGGAGGATCAGCTTGTACGGTGCGTCGGCCATGCGTACGAGCGTAATCCACCGCTCCGACACGTTGTGCGTCCGCTCGTACAGCGGACAGGCCGACGGCAGGGCTGCTCTCAGGACAGCTGTCAGGACGGCGGTCAGGACGGCTCGCAGGGCGATGGCAGGACCGTGACGATTGACCGTTTCTGTTAAATGAGTGGCCTCCCCTTTCGCCTCCCTCGTAAGTTCTGAGAGCCGTCTGCGCCGCTTACATTCCGGGGGATACGCCATGCCTGTCGCCGTACTGAGACGTGCCGCCCGCGAGACGCTGTCCGGGCTCCCCCGGGAGTTCTGGTGGCTGTGGACCAGCACCCTCGTCAACCGGCTCGGCGCCTTCGTGGCCACCTTCATGGCGCTGTACCTGACCCTGGACCGCGGCTACTCCGCCTCCTACGCCGGGCTCGTCGCGTCGCTGCACGGGCTGGGCGGGGTCGTCTCGTCGCTCGGCGGCGGCGTCATGGCGGACCGGCTGGGACGGCGGCCCACCATGCTCCTCGCCCAGACGTCCACCGCCGCCTCCGTCGCGCTGCTCGGGTTCATGGAGCATCCGGTCGCCATCGCCGGGGTCGCCTTCCTCGTCGGAATGGCCTCCAACGCCTCCCGGCCGGCCGTGCAGGCGATGATGGCCGACATCGTGCGGCCCGAGGACCGGATCCGCGCCTTCTCGCTCAACTACTGGGCCATCAACCTCGGCTTCGCCGTCTCCTCCATGGCCGCCGGGTTCATCGCCGAGGTCAGTTACCGCGCCGGCTTCCTCCTGGAGGCCGGGATGACGTTCGTGTGCGCGATCGTCGTCTTCCTCAAGCTGCCCGAGTCACGGCCCGAGCAGACGGACCAGGGCGTCCTCCGCGACAGCGGCAGGGTCGGGCTGGGAACCGTCCTGCGCGACGGGCGCTTCATGAGCGTCGTCGGCCTGTCCTTCCTCGTCGCGCTCGTCTTCCAGCAGGGGGCCGTGGGTCTGCCGGTGGCGATGGGCGCGGCCGGGTTCACGGCGGCCGACTACGGCACGGCCATCGCCGTCAACGGCGTCCTCATCGTCGTGCTGCAGATCCCCGTCACACGGTTCATCGAGCACCGGGACACCCGGCGGCTGCTGGTGATCTCCTCGGTGCTCGCGGGGTACGGGTTCGGGCTGACCGCCTTCGCCGGGTCGGTCGGCGTGTTCGCGCTCACGGTCTGCGTGTGGACCCTCGCCGAGGTCGTCAACGCGCCCACGCAGACCGGGCTCGTCGTCCGCCTCTCCCCCACCCACGGCCGGGGCCGCTACCAGGGCATGTACACGCTCTCGTGGGCCCTGGCCTCCCTGGTCGGCCCGGTGCTGTCCGGTCTCGTCATCGACCGGTTCGGGGCGGAGTGGCTGTGGGGGATGTGCGCGGTGGTCGGCACGGTGGCGGGGGCCGGGTACGCCGGGCTGATGCGGCGGCTGCCGGCGGAGAAGGAGTCGTCAGACGCCCGCCAGGCCGCCGCCGGTGACGGGGGTCCCGCCCGCCGGGCCGTCTCCGACGGCTGCCACGCCGACCGGGTCTCCTCCGACGGGCCCTCCCGTCCCGGCCGTGCGGACGCCGCCCCGGAGCCGGAGAGCAGCAGCGCCTGACGTCCGCCGGCGCCCGGCCTCCCGGCGCCCCGCTACGGGTGCATCCGCGCGCCCTTCAGCACCTTGTCCACCGCGTTCCTCGGTCCGTACACCGCCAGGCCCACGAGGTCCAGGTCGGCCGTCGCCACGGCGCGCACCGCCGCGCGGTTGTCTCGGTCGTTGCCGGTGGCGAAGAGGTCGCTGGTGAACACCGCGCGCGGGAGGGCCCGGGACAGCACGCGCGCGTGGGCGGCCGTGAGCAGTTCCTTCGTGCCTTCGAAGACCAGCACCGGCTGCCGGAACATCGAGAGGCAGCGCACGCCGTCCGCGTCCTCGTACGGCTCCCCGATCACCTCGGGGACCGCCGACCCGAGGCCGCTGACCAGGAACGCGGTGACGTTCAGACGCTGCCAGGTCGCCAGGTCCTCGCGCAGCAGTACGGCGATCTTCGTGTCGAAGCGGACGGGTCCGGTGCTCGTGCCCGTGATGGAGCCGGTGGTGGCGCCCGGGTTCGCGGCGGGGCCGGTGGTGGTGTTCGGATCCGTGTGCGTGCTCGTGCTCATACGGTGAGACTGCCGATCGCCCCACGGCCCCGTCTTGTACGTTCTTTGCATGGCTGCCCGGCAGGAAGTGTCCGCCTGGCGCCCGGCCGTCCCGGGTGTCGTGGAGGTCTTCCACGCCCGCTTCACCGGGTACGCGTACCCGATGCACGTCCACGAGGCGTGGACCCTGCTCATCGTGGACGACGGCGCCGTACGGTACGACCTCGACCGGCACGAGCACGGCACCCCGCACGACACGGTGACCCTGCTGCCGCCGCGCGTGCCGCACAACGGTTCACCGGCCACCTCGGGGGGTTTCCGCAAGCGGGTCCTGTATCTCGACACCAGCGTGCTCGGCGAGGACCTCATCGGGGCCGCCGTCGATGCGCCCGACCTGCGCGATCCCGTGCTGCGTCGACGGGTCGGCCGGCTGCACTCCGCGCTTGCCCGGCCCGGCGACGAGCTGGAGGCCGACAGCCGGCTCACGCTGATCGGCGAACGGTTGCGGGGCCGTCTGCGGGCGGGGCGGGACGCCGCTCTCCCGCGCCGCGACCCCGCGCTGGCGGGCCGCCTGCGAGAACTGCTCGACGAACGCGTGGTCCAGGGCCTGACCCTGGACGAGGCCGCCGGGCTCGTCCAGGCCCATCCGGCCCATCTGGTACGGGCGTTCAGTGCGGCCTACGGCATCGCGCCGCACCAGTACCTCACCGCCCGCCGCGTCGACCTCGCCCGCCGGCTGCTGCTCGACGGGCGGCCACCGGGTGAGGTCGCGGCGGTGGCCGGCTTCTACGACCAGGCCCATCTCACGCGGCATTTCAGGAAGTTGGTGGGGGTCACGCCGGGGCGGTACAGGGACGGCCGCAGGCCCTCCGCCCGCTGATCAAGCCGCCGGGCCGGCCGGGTTCGCCGGATCGGCACGGTCGACCGGGCCCGTAGGGTCCGTCCGGTCCATCAGGTCCGTAGGGTCCGTCCCGTCCATCGGCTCCATCAGGTCCGTCCGGTCGGCCGAGGCGGGCGGGCGCTGCGTCAGGTGCGCGAACGCGTCCAGGTTGCGGGTCGGTTCGCCCCGGGAGACGCGCCACTCGTACTCCCGGCGGATGGCGCTCGCGAAGCCCAGCTCCAGCAGGGTGTTGAAGGCGCCGTCGGCGGCCTCCAGGACCTGGCCCATGAGGCGGTCGACCTCGTCGGCGCCGACCGCGGCGAGCGGGACGCGGGCGGTGACGTAGACGTCGCCGAGCTGGTCGACGGCGTAGCCGACGCCGTACAGCTTGAGGTTGCGCTCCAGGAGCCAGCGGTGGACGCCGGACTCGTTCTCGTCGGGACGACGGATGACGAAGGCGTTGAGGGAGAGCGAGTGACGGCCGACGATGAGGGAGACGGTCGTCCTGAGTTTGCGGGTGCCGGGCAGCTGGGCCACGTAGGCGCCGGGCCCGGTGCTCTCCCACTCCAGCTCCGCGTCACGCAGGAAGGCCTCGATGGCCTGTGCGGCGGTCTTCTCCACGTCACCCATGCTCGGAGCGTACGTGACGGCGATGGGACTGGGCCGCGGCCGCGTAGACGTCGGCCGTCGCGGCGGCCGCGGTGTCCCAGCCGAAGGACTGGGCGTGCGCGGCGGCGGCCGCGCCCATGCGGGCGGCCAGTTCGGGGCCGTCGGCGAAACGCGCGAGCACGCGCGCGTAGCGGGCCGGGTCGTGGCCCTGCACCAGGAAGCCCGTCTCGCCGTCCCGGACGGCCACCGGCAGCCCGCCGACCGCAGCCGCGAGCACCGGGGTGCCGGCCGCCTGCGCCTCTATGGCGACCAGGCCGAAGGACTCGCTGTAGGAGGGGACGACCAGCAGCGACGCTGCCCGGAACCAGTCCGCGAGCTGGTCCTGGCCGACGGGCGGCCGGAACCGTACGACATCCGCGATGCCGAGCCGCGCGGCGAGCTTCTGCAGCCCCTCCGGCCTGGTGAGGCCGCTGCCGCTGGGTCCGCCGACGATCGGGACGACGATGCGGGAGCGGAGCTCGGGGCGCTCGTCGAGCAGGACGGCCACCGCGCGCAGAAGGATGTCGGGCGCCTTCAGGGGTTGGATACGGCCCGCGAAGAGGGGGACCAGGGCGTCCTGCGGGAGGCCGAGGCGGGCGCGGGCGGCGGCGCGGCCGTCCGCGGGGCGGAACCGGTCGAGGTTGACGCCGGGGTGCACCACGGCGACCTTGTCGGGTTCGGCATGGTAGTGCCGGACGAGTTCACCGGCCTCCTCCGCCGTGTTCGCGATGAGGCGGTCGGCGGCGACGACGATCTGGGTCTCGCCGATGACGCGCGCGGCGGGCTCGGGGGTGTCGCCGTCGGCCAGGTTGGCGTTCTTGACCTTGGCCATGGTGTGCATGGCGTGCACCAGGGGGGCGCCCCAGCGCTGGGCGGCCAGCCAGCCGACATGGCCGGAGAGCCAGTAGTGCGAGTGCACGAGGTCGTAGTAGCCGGGGCGGTGACCGGCCCAGGCCTGCATCACGCCGTGCGTGAAGGCGCACAGCTGGGCCGGGAGGTCCTCCTTGGCAAGACCCTCGTAGGGGCCGGCGTCGATGTGCCGGACGAGGACCCCGGGGGCCAGCTCGACCGTCGGCGGGAGGCCGCCGGTGGTCGCGCGCGTGAAGATCTCGACCTCGATGTTGATCGCGGCGAGGCGCTGCGCGAGTTCGACGATGTAGACGTTCATGCCGCCGGCGTCACCGGTGCCGGGCTGGTGGAGCGGAGAGGTGTGCACGGAGAGCATCGCGACGCGGCGGGGGCGGCGGTGGAGCCTGAGCCGCGAGGGAACCGCCGTGGAGCGACGCCCGAGCCTGTTGGCGTACTGGCTCACGGGGCGTTCCTCCTTGCTGCGGGCATGCCGGAAGGAGGGTCTGGCGTGCCCTCCAGGGGGGTGCAACGCCGGAGGAAGGGATTCCCATTCCTGCGGGTTTCGGAAAGGGGCGCTTTTTGCCCAGTCATTACCCTTCTTCGCTCAACCGTTCGAGGACGGTGCGCGTGGGGCTCACCACCGGGCTCCCGACGGGCCGAGTCGCCGGGCCCATTGATCGGCCGGCCGCCCACTGACTCACTGGCTCACTGATCGACTGGCCCTTTGATCGACCGGCCGACTGGCCGACTGGCCGACGACCGCGTCGCATTACCCTCTCCGGTATGACATCCCGCGCCTCCGTCCGCCCCGTGGGCACGGTCACGCGCGGGACGACTCATCCCAACCGGCTGCGTCGCATGGACCGCTGGATCGCCGCGACGCACGGCGCCGAGCTGCGGCGCGCCGTCGAGCCCGTCGCCGTCGACCTCGGTTACGGAGCCGCGCCCTGGACTGCGGTCGAGTTGCTGGTCCGGCTGCGTTCGGTCGCGCCCCGCGCGCGGGTCGTCGGCGTCGAGATCGAGCCCGCGAGGGTCGCGGCGGCCGAGCCGTACGTACGCGAGGGGCTGGTCTTCCGGCACGGCGGGTTCGAGCTCCCGGTCGCCCGGCGGCCGCACCTCGTGCGCGCTGCCAACGTGCTGCGGCAGTACGACGAGGGCGAGGTCGCCGGGGTCTGGGAGCGGCTCTGCGCACGGCTCGCGCCGGCCGATCCGGCCGCCGGGTCCCGTGGGGGGCTGCTGGTCGAGGGAACCTGCGACGAGATCGGACGCCGGCACGTGTGGGTGGCGCTCGGACCCGAAGGGCCGCGCACGGTCACCTTCGCGACCCGGCTCGGCTCCCTGGAACGCCCCTCGGACCTGGCCGAACGGCTGCCCAAGGCGCTCATCCACCGCAACGTCCCGGGCGAGCCGGTCCACGCGTTCCTGCGCGACTTCGACCGCGCCTGGGCGGCGGCCGCGCCCTACGCGTCGTACGGCGCCCGTCAGCGGTGGATCCGCGCGGTACGGGACCTGACGGCCGACTGGCCGGTGACGGACGGGCCGGCGCGATGGCGGCAGGGCGAAGTGACGGTGCGGTGGGACGCGTTGGCGCCCACGAGCTGAGCGGGTTTCCCCGTCCGACGGGCCCTCTGCCGCCCGGCCCGCCGGGTCCGCACGGCCCTCTCAGCCCGCCCGACCCGCCCGACTTGCCCGCCCACCGGGTCGGTCGGGTCCACCGGGTCCACCGGGTCCACCGGGTCCACCGGCTCCACCGGGTCCACCGGGTCCACCGGGAACGATCTCCGTGAGTCGTTCGTCACACAGGCGGGGAGATCGTCATGGCGGGGTGGCGAAGAGGGGAAGGACTGTCTCCGTCGTTCCGCCGGTCGTCGCGCTGCCGGCCTGCCGCTCCGTCGCCGCCTCTGTCGTTTTCGGCCGTGACATGGCACGATCCCCCGAGCACCGTAAGTTACTGACGGTTAATCAGGGGTTGGGGGACGGAGTATGGGAACGGGCAAGCGTGGTCTGCTCGCGGCGGCCGTGGCCGTGGTCTGCGCGGTCACCGTGCTGGGGGCGCCCGGCGTCGCGTTCGCGAGCCCGAGGCCCGCACCGGCCATACCGACCACCCCGAGCACGCCGACGGCGGGCGCCCGGGCCCCCGCGCTCCCCTCGACCGCGACCGCCGACAAGAACCTCGAGGCCGTCCGCGCCAAACTCGAAGCGCTGTACCACGACGCCGCGGTCGCCACCGACGCCTACAACGCGGCCGAGGAGGCGGCGCAGAAGCAGTCCGCGGAGATCGTCGAGCTGGCCAAGAAGATCGTCGCGGGCCAGGAGAAGCTGGCCGAACTGAAAGACCGTGCGGGCGCGGCGGCCCGGGCCCAGTACCGCACCGGCGGCCTGCCGGACGAGGCGCGGCTGATGCTGAGCGACGACCCGTCCGAGTTCCTCGACGGCGCGGGGCGGGCTCGCCAGGGCCAACGCGCGACGAAAGGCCTGATCAGTCAACTGACCCGCACGCAGCAGGACTTGGAGCAGTACTCCAAGGACGCCTCAGCGCAGTGGGCGAAGCTGGAGACGGGCCGTAAGACGAAGGCGGCGGCTCAGAAGAAGATCGAGAAGCAGATCTCGGAGGCCGAGAAGCTCGAATCCCGGCTGGAGAAGAAGGAGAAGGCGCGCCTCGAGGAGTTGGAGCGGCAGGCCGCACAGACGGCGCAGACCGCCTGGCTGGACACCGGCATCCTCCACGAGATCGACAGCTCGGCGTCCGCGCAGGGCAAGGCGGCCGTGCAGTTCGCCACCGCCCAGATCGGCAAGCCGTACGTGTGGGGCGCGGAAGGACCGGACAGCTTCGACTGCTCCGGGCTGACCTCGGAGGCCTGGAAGAGCGCCGGCCGGGCGATCCCGCGCACCTCGCAGGAGCAGTGGAAGCAGTTGCCGCACGTGCCCGTCGAGGAGATGCGCCCCGGCGACCTGATCATCTACTTCGGCGACGCCAGCCATGTGGCGATGTACGTGGGCGACGGCTCGATCGTCCACGCCCCGCGCCCGGGCCGTACGGTCACCCTCGCCGGGGCGGGTTCGATGCCGATACTCGGGGTCGTGCGACCGGACGCGTGACCGGGCCCCTGTGTGCGCACACGACCGGAGGTGAGTGAGCCGGGGCGCGGGCCGACGGGCGCGGCACGACGGCAGGGGCAGCGGGTGAGCCGGAGGGCGTGACCCATGACACCTCGCCCCGAACCCAAACCCGAGGCGGACGTGACGTTCGTCATTCTCGCCCGGTTCCCGACGTGCCCAACTGCGATACGTAACGCGGCATATGACGGGGGCCAGAGATCAAGCAGAGTGTTTTACGCCATTCCGTTGCGATGCCTTCTGCCGCTATGGTCCCCGTCGGTGGTCGAGGTCCCTCGCCCCCGCCATGCCCTCGGGGGGAGGGAAGGAACCCAAGACGATGCCCGTGCCCATACCGCGGCAGAGAGCGATCCCGGCCGTGGAGAGTGGTCAGGCGCAGGCCGCACCCGCAGTCGGCGGCCCCTCCAGTGAAGAAGCCGTCCGCACCGAAGACGCCGGCCGCAACGAGGCGACGCCGGCCGAGAACGACACCACGCTCGACGCCGCGCCCGCCGACGACGTCCACTCCGGCGTGAGCGCGACCGATGCGAGCGCGACGAGCGTGAGCGCCACCGGTGCGAGCAGTGGCGCCGCGGTCACCGCCAACGCGGGCGGAGCCCACACCCCCCTGACCCTGCTGCTGATCGAGGACGACCCCACGGCCGCCCCGATCGTCCGCGACCTGCGCGACTCGGACGACAGGCCGATCCGCGTGCGCACCGCCCGCAACCTCACCGAGGCCGAGCGGCTGCTCACCGACGACGTCCACTGCATCCTGCTGGACCTCGCCCTGCCCGCCCCGGGCCGCGCCTCCGCAGGCGCCGGGGACGACGAGCTCGCCGTACTGCGGCATGTGCTGCGGCTCGCGCCCCGGCACGCCGTGCTCGCGCTCACCGCGTCCGGCGACGCCGAGCGGGGCGCCGAGGCGGTACGCGTGGGCGCCCAGGACTACCTCTTCAAGGACGAGCTGGACGGCCGGCTGCTGAGCCGCGCGATCCGCTACGCCGTGGAGCGGAAACGTTCCGACACCGCTGAGCGGAGACTCGCGGAGGGCAAGTTGCGCGCGCAGGAGAACGCCCGCCTGGAGCGCGGTCTGCTGCCCACGCCCCTCCTCGAGGGCTCCCTGCTGCGCTTCGCCGCCCGCTACCGCCCCGGCCGCTCGCGCGCGCTGCTCGGCGGGGACTTCTACGACACCGTCCGCACACCGGACGGCACCGTGCACGCCATGATCGGCGACGTCTGCGGGCACGGGCCCGACGAGGCGGCGCTCGGCGTGGAGCTGCGCATCGCCTGGCGGGCGCTGACCCTGGCAGGCCTGTGCGGGGACGAACTGCTGAACACCCTCCAGCAGGTGCTGGAGCACGAACGCGACGACGACGAGATCTTCGCGACGCTGTGCACGGTGGACATCGCGCCCGACGGCCGCCGGGCGGGCCTGTGTCTGGCCGGTCATCCCGCGCCGCTGATCGCCCGCCCGGACCGACCCGCGCGCCTGCTGCCCCACGACAACAACGGCCCCGCCCTCGGCCTGCTGCCGGGCGCCCGCTGGCCGCGGACACAGGTCGAGCTGGGCGCCGCGTGGAGCCTGATGATGTACACCGACGGCCTGATCGAGGGCCGGATCGGCGAGGGCCGGGAGCGGCTGGGCCAGGACGGCATGGTGGAGATGATCCGCCGCCAGCTCTCCGAGGGGCTGAGCGGGGAGGCGCTGCTGCGGGCCGCGGTGAACGAGGTGCGTGAGCTCAACGGAGGCGAGCTGACGGACGACGTGGCGGTGGTCCTGCTGGACCGGGTTCCCTAGGATCCGGTCCGGGTACGGCCGGGGATCCGGTTCTGCCGGTCCGGAGGCCGAACGGGACCCGGTCCGCCAGGCTCGACGTCCCGCGCCTGATCCCGCCCCCACCCGGCGCTAGGCCGGAGTGCACCGCACCCCGGGCTCATCACGTCCGGGGTCATCACGTCCGGGGTCATCGGGTCCGGGGTCATCGGGTCCGGGGTCATCGGGTCCGGGGTTCGTCCCGTCCAGCGCTGACGTCTGGTGGCTCTACCGTCCGCCGTTGTAGGGACCGTACGGACCGTCGCTGCTGCTTCCGCCGCGTCGGCGACGCCAGCCGCCGCCCGACACCTGCCTGAGGGCGGGACGGACGTCCACGAAGAAGACGATCGTGGCGACGAGGCCCGCGAGCTGGAGGAAGAGCATCGGCACCAGCAGGTTCACCGCGACCGCGATGCCGAGGATGATCAGCCAGAAGCCCTTGTTCTGCTTGTCTGCGGCCCGGTAGGCGTCGTCACGGAACACGGCTGCCATCACCAGGGCCACCACGGCGAGAATCAGCATGGCGAGGTACAGCAGCCACATCAGTCCCGCGAAGCCTGCCATCAGCACAACGCCCACCACCCGATTCGACGCGTCTCGTCTCGACTCGACCTGCTCGTCCCTACCCGGTCACGGTACCCGCAACCGCCCTCCCCCTTACCTGTACAACGGGCCGGGCACCGTATCAGTGCCCGGCCCGTGACCGTATACCGCTGCTCGCCGCGCCCTCCCCGGCCGCCGGTCTCACTTGGCGGGCGGCGTCGGCTTCTTCATGGCAGTGGGCTTGCGCACCGGAGCCTTCTTGACGGCGGGCTTCTTCGCCTCCGGGGCGGGCGCGGTGGCGGTCGCGGCCGGAGCGGGCTTCGGCACGCCGGCCTCCTTCAGCCGGACCGGCTCGGGGCCACGGACCGCCTCGGACTTCGGCTCGGTCTTGGACTCGGCGCTCGGCTCGACCGCGATCGCCAGCTCCTCGATCTCCTCGGCCGCCTCGCCGCGCCAGGTCCGCACGGCGTGCTCGCCGTGCTCGGCGACCTTCTCGTAGGTCTCACGGGCCTTGACGGCGTACTCGGCGGCGACGCCGACACCGCGCAGCGCGAGGTCCTGAGCGGACTCGCCGAGCTTCTTCAGGTCGGCGTCGAGGGTGCTGCCGAGCTTCTTGATGTCCCCGTCGAGGGTGCTGATGAAGTCGGTGACCTTGGACTGGAGGGACTCCTGCGCCTCCTTGGCACGGGCGGTCGCCTCCTTGGCACGGGCGGTCGCCTCCTTGGCGCGGGCGCCGGCCTTCTCCTGAACGGTCTTGGGGTCGGTGTTGCGGACGGCCTCGAAACGGGCCGGGGCCTCGGTACGCAGCTGCTCCACCAGACCGGGCACCTTCTTCGCCTGCTGGAGGGCCAGGTCGGCCGTGCCCGCGGCGAAGTAGAGCGGAGTGGGGTCGCTGAGGGTCTTGCGCAGGTCGTCGGTGATGGCCATGGTGAAGGTCCTCCCGGACTGACGTTCGTCGTACAGGTCGTGTGCGTCGTATGCGTCGTGCGAGCCGAGTTCGCCGGACGCCTCGATCAGATCGAGCACGTCCGTGTCGCCCTCGGCCGAGGGTCGTGCGGTTCCGCAGCGGTGCGGCCGGTCCCCTGGACCGGTCAACCGGCCGTCTGCTGCGGATCGGCGTCGCTCTCCTGCGCCCGGGGGTCCGCGCCGTCCACGTCGCCGTGGCCGCGGCCGTCGCTCCCGATCCCGTTCTCCTTGCGGAAGGACTCGTAGATCTGGAGCAGCGCCAGCTTCTGCGCCTCGGTGAGCGTGGGATCGGCGAGGATGACCGCTCGGGTCTCCACCTCGTCCCGGTCACGCTCCGCGTCGAGGATGCCGGCCCGCACGTACAGCGTCTCGGCGGAGATCCGCAGCGCCTTGGCGACCTGCTGCAGCACCTCCGCGCTCGGCTTGCGCAGCCCGCGCTCGATCTGGCTCAGATACGGATTGGACACCCCGGCGGCGTCGGCGAGCTGCCGCAGCGACAGTTGCGCGGTGCGCCGCTGTTCCCGCAGATACTCACCGAGATTGCCGACGTTGAGCGATGCCATGCCTCCACCTTGCATCACCCGCGCTAACTATTGCAAGCACCTGCTTGCAAAAGTGCGCCACACCACTCGGGAGGAGCATGCGGAGCATGTGGGCCTGAGCGAGCTGGTGCGTTGGATCTGCGGCGGCGCGATCTGTGGCGGCGCGGCGGCACTTCCGCCGCTGCGGGTCGACCAGGCGACCGGATCCCGCCGATCTTCATGGTCGGTCGAAATCGTCGCCCCATCCGCCCATCGGTGCTGCCGGCTCGTGTCGGGCGGAGCCGACGGCGGAGGTCGCCGGACTCGTGGCGATCTTCGCCCGACCGAGCAGGGAGGCAAGAGGCAAGTACGCCTTGACAAATTCAAACTGTCAAGGCGTACTTGCGCTCATGGCTCTTCCAGACCTGGACGATCTCATCGCGGAAGTCGACCGCAGGTGCGACACCGCACACCGCCCCGGCAGCCGGGAGCAGCCTGACCGGCTCGCCCTCCTCACGGTCGCCGCCCAGCTCGCGGGCCAGCTGCAGGCCCTGGCGGACGACCTGGTCGAGGACTACGTCGAGCACTGCCGGATGCACGGCAATTCGTGGACCGACATCGGCACCGCCCTCGGCGTCACGCGGCAGGCGGTCCAGCAACGCTTCCACGCCCCGCACAAGCGCTACAGCCCGGAGACGATGGCTGACGAGCTCCGCCAGGCGATGACCCACGTCAAGCAGGCGGCGGTGCAGCACCGCAACAACTACATCGGCACCGAGCACCTGCTCTGGGGACTGACGGCGGAGGACAACAGCGCCACCCTGCTCCTTCAGGCCGCCGGCGTGTCGCCGGAGACGGTCCACCGATCCGTCGGAGCCCGGCTGCGCATGGGCGCCTCCCAGGCGGCCGAGCGCATCGCCTGGACGCCCTACTCCCGCAAGGCCATCTCCCTCGCGGAGGCACGGTCCGGGGAGAACGGCTCGGATCGCATCGCCTGTGACGATCTGCTGATCGGCCTCGCCCAGGTCGGCCGCGGAGTCGCCGCCGACGTCCTGGCCGGGGCCGGCTTCGACCCGGCAGCCCGGTCGGCCGGCCAGTCGGCCGCCCTCAAGGCCACGGTCGCGGACGTCTGAGCCGGTCACGGTCCCGGCGACCACGCCGCGCTACCCGCGCGCGATCCACTCCGCGATCCACTCGGCCACCGCCGCGAGGTCGGCGTCGCGGAGGCCGCGGGCGGGGTGCACCCGGTGGAGAAGTGCCGGGGCGGGGTGGCGGGCGGCCACCCAGTCGTGGTCGACGTCGGTGATCTCGTCGTCGAGCCAGACGAACGGTCTGCCCGCGGCCAGGCGCACCAGGGGCCGCGCCTTCCAGTGGACGCCTGCGGCCGGTGGTTCGTCCTCGTCCGGCCAGTACGCCACCGGCAGCGCGGGCAGGCCGAGCCAGGGCGCGAGGAGCGTGTTCGCGTCGTCCGTCCAGGTCGTCGCCCACGTCAACTCGCAACCCAGCGCGAGGAGTCGGGGGCCGAGGGCCGGGTCGAGCCGGGACAGCAGGGGGTGCGCGGGGGACGGCGGACCGTACCGGGGGTAGGGGTCCGTGCCCCCGAAGGGGATCAGCGTTCCGTCGACGTCGAGAAAGAGCAGCATCACCGTCCAGGATCCCCCGAGTCGCGCCTGCGCCCTGACACCGAGAGCCGACCGAAGATCCGTGCGAAGGCGCGCAGGCTCACTGTTCCCAGGGCAGGGGGCGTTCGTGGACGACGTCCAGGCGGGTCACCGCGCGGGTGAGCACCACGTACAGCCGGTTCAGGCCGCGTTGTTCCGCTTCCGCGACGGCCGCCGGCTCGACGGCGACGACGTGGTCGTACTCCAGGCCCTTGGCGAGGGTCGCGGGGACGACCGTCACCCGGGCGGCCGGTTCGTCCGGAACGGGGGAGGACGGCGGGCGGCAGGAGGTCAGGCCGCAGGACGGCAGGCCGGCCGCCTTCAGCGCCTCGTGGATCGCGGCCGCCTGCGGGTCCGCCGCGATGACGCCGACGGATCCTTCGTGGCCGAGTGCGTCGCGTACGGCGGCGACGACCGCGGACGACAGGTCGCCGTCCGCCCGCCGGACGCGCAGTCCGCCGTCCCGGCGCAGCGAGTCGGCCCGTGGCACGTCGACGTCGAGGCGGTCCAGGACGCGGGCCGCGAGGGTGAGCACAGCAGCCGGGACGCGGAAGCCCGTGGTCAGCGGGACGATCGTCGCGTCCGGCTTGCCCAGGTGGGCCATCTGCGCCCGCCACGAGGCCGCCGCCCACGGGGTGGTGCCCTGTGCCAGGTCGCCGAGGACGGTGAGCGAGCCGAAGCGGACCCGGCGGGCGACGGCGCGGCACTCCATCGGCGAGAGGTCCTGGGCCTCGTCGACGACGACATGGGCGTATCCCGGGGGGTGCTTCAGGAGGCCGGCCACCTCGTCGAGCAGGACGAGGTCGGCCGTCGACCAGCGCGCCGACTTCGGGGAGCGGGGCGGACGCGGCCAGAGCAGGGCGCGCTGCTCGTCCGGGTCCAGCACGCCGGCTCCCGCTCGCGCCAACGCCTCGGCGTCCGTGAAGAGTTCGGCGAGGACCTCCTCGGGGCGCAGCTTCGGCCACACCGCTTCCAGGCACGCGCTCAGGGCCCGCGCCCGTTCGGTCCGGCGGGTCCAGGAGGCCGGGCGCGGTCCGCTCCGGCGTTCGGCCTGCTCCTGGATCCGGCGGACGATCCGGCTGCGCACCCGCTCGCGCCCGGTGTCGTAGGGCGGCGCCTCGGCGAGCACGCCCGCGACGATCTCCCTCAGCACGCGGCCCCCGACGCGCCAGCGGCAGGGGCCCTCCGGCACCGTGAGGTCCTCGGCGTGGTCGGCCGCCACCCGCCCGTACACCGCGCGGCGCAGGACCTCGGCCATCCGTGCGTCGTGTTTGACGGCGGCGGCGCGGTCGGGGTCCGTCGCGGTCGCCCGGTGGCGGCCGATCTCGTCGTGGAGGGTGGACTGCCGTACGCCGGTCTCGCCGAGGGCGGGCAGCACCTCCGCGATGTAGGAGAGGAAGGCGCGGTGGGGCCCGAGGATCAGCAGTCCCCCGCGCTGGACGCGCCGCGGATGGGTGTAGAGGAGGTAGGCGGCACGGTGCAGGCCGACGGCGGTCTTGCCGGTGCCGGGGGCGCCCTGCACGCACACCGACCCGGTGAGGTCGCCGCGGACGAGGTCGTCCTGCTCGGGCTGGATGGTCGCGGCGATGTCCCGCATGGGGCCGACCCGCGGCCGTTCGATCTCGTGGGCGACGATGCCGCCGTCAGGCGCCGCGGGCCCGGGCCCGCCCGGGAGTTCGCCGGTGTCGAGGCGCTCGTCCTCCAGGCCGGTGAGGTCCGCGGAGTCGCCCCTGCTGCCGGGGGCCCAGCCGAACCGGCGCCGTACGGCGACGCCCTGCGGGTCCCGGGCGCTCGCCTGGTAGAAGGCGCGGGAGACGGGTGCGCGCCAGTCGACGACGAGGGGCGGGGCGGCCGGGTGCTCGCTGATGCGCAGCCGGCCGATGTGGTGGGCGAGTCCCTCGTGGTCGCCGCCGGTGCCGTGCGCGAAGTCCAGCCGGCCGAAGAACAAGGGGCCCTCGGGCAGTTCGTGGAGGGCTTTGGCGTGGCTGCGCAGCCGGTGGCCGAGGACTTCGGCGTCGGCCCCGGAGGCCGACACGTCCTCGCCGGTGACGACGTGGAGGTCGGCGCCCTCGACCATGGCGGTGAACGCGGCCCGGCAGGCGTCGTGGTGGGAGCGTTCGAGGCCCAGGGCGGTGGTGAGGTCCTGTGGGTCCGGGCCGGCGGAGTCCTGAGGAGCTGGCTCGAGTGCCGTCATACGGCGAGGATACCGAATAACGTAACCGAGTTACATTTTTTACCTAGTCTCACACTGCCGTTCGGCTGCCGACCGGGCGTCTGGCGGATGTCTACCGGGCGTCCGCCGGCCGCCCCGAGGGTCGGTCGAGCCGCGGCAGCGCCGTCCCCAGCACGTCGAAGGCCCGCTCCGCTGCGGCCACCGCGTCCTCCCGCACGTCTGCGAGACGCTCCCCGGCCGCCACCCGCCGCCAGTTCTCCTCGGCGAGGATCCGCCGGACGGCGACGATCTGGCCGGCCGCCAGCCGGGCGTCGAGGGCGGTGGGCAGGTCGTCCGCGAGGGCGTCGGCGAGGGCGGCCTCCGAACGCTCCAGATAGCCGTACAGGCGGGCGACCAGGGACGGAGTGCCGTAGAGAAGGTCGTAGAAGGCCCGCGCCGCGGGGTGGTCGTTGAGGCCGGTGACGGGGTCCTCCGCTGCCAGCCCCGCCAGGAAGTGCCGGCGCAGGGCGGTCAGCGGCGCGACGCCCTCGGCCCGCCCCTCGGCGACGATCCGCGCGGCCTCCTGTTCGTGATCGGCGATCCGGTGCAGCACCAGATCCTCCTTCGCCGGGAAGTAGCGGAAGAGGGTCGGCTTGGAGATCTCCGCCGCCGCGGCGACCTCGGCGACGGACACCGCGTCGAAGCCGCGCTCCAGGAACAGCCGGACGGCGACCTCCGACACGGCCTGGTACATCCGCTGCCTCTTGCGCTCCCGCAGCCCGGTCTCACTCATGGGGCGAGCCTACGGCGGCGACGCGGGCGGCGTGCCGCCGTGGAGGCCCGGGGCGGAAGCACCCGCCGGGCGGGTACGCCCGCCACCGGGCCGGCCGTCGGGCCGCGCGGGCGGGTTCCGTAGGCGGTCCCGGCCGCCGCGGGCGGCGGGGATGACCGCTCCGGCGGGCGTCCGTCCCCGAACGCACGGGTCGATACGGCTAGGCCAGAGCCCGGGCAAGGCAGGGGTTCGCCGTCGCGGGGACGGAGAGACCGAGGGAAGCGGTGGCGGCCGCGAGGGTGTCGGCGTAGGAGTCGACCGCCCGGCGGACGTTGGGGGCGTCCAGCCCCGAACCGGTCGCCAGGCGGTCCAGGTCGATGTACGCGGAGCGGACGATCTCGATCCGGCGGTAGACGAACCAGTCCTTCCCCCAGTCCCGGGTGTACTCGGGGGACAGCCGACGCTGCCACCGAAGGAACATCCGCTCCCTGATCTCCGGCCTCGTGGGCGTGAGATGCATGTGCCGGACCAGGTCGTAGAGCGGGTCGCCGACCAGGGCCATCTCCCAGTCGATGATCGTCAGGGCCAGGGCGTCGTCGCGGCGCACCAGGTTCCACGGATTGAGGTCGCCGTGCAGCAGAGCCGGCGCCCGATGGCTCACCCGGCGCACGGAGAGGATCTCCCGCAGCCGCCGCTCGTCGGGCAGCCCCAGCGTGCGGGCCAGTTGGAGCGACTTCTTCGGCAGGTCCCGGACCAGACCCACCAGTTGTTCCTTGAGCCACTCGGAGAAATCGACCTGCCCGGCCTGTGGATCGATCAACGCATGGTCCACCCGGGTCAGTTCGCACAGCTGGTCGACGAGTGCGTCCGCCTCGTGCGGCAGCAGGCCGTTCACCGGGTGCACGGGAGGCCGGTCGATATGGGTGCCCTCGTAGGTGTGGACGCTGAGTTGATCGTTCGGGTAGCTGACGCCCAGCGCGAGGACCTCGGGCGCCGCCACCCGCACACGTGACTCCTGGATCGCCTGGAGGACGACGTGCTCACTCAGGTATCTGGGCTCCCGGCGCGAGACGTCGGGCAGTTTGCGGCGCACGACCACGGGAGTCGGCACGCCCTGCACCCGGACCACCGAGTTGAGGTGCGCGGTGCCCTTGAAGACCCGGTGTGCCGGAGCCGCGCCCTCCGCCAGCAGCGCCTCCCGCACGGCGGACGCCGGGAAGCGGGGGTTCTCGGGAAGGCGTGGATCCGGCTGCCATCCGAAGGCCTTCGTGATCCAGTCCCGGCCGCTCACTCCCTGATCGCCCCGAGACGCCAGCCAGCGGAACAGGGCTCGTCCGATCTCGTCACGCGCCGGGACGTTCACCAGACGCAACGGCTCCGCCGCTTCCCGCAGTGCCCGTCCCACCTCCACCGTCGCCTCGTCCAGGCTCTTCTGCGTGAACGACTCCCGCAGGGACCGCGCGGCCCGCATGACGTCGGGGTAGAGGGACTGCGCCCGCTCGAAGTCGAGGTAGTGACGCAGATCCTTGGCGAGGCCCTTGACCGCGCTGGGCCGGCGCTCCCGCATGGCTTCCGCCCATGCCTCGATCACCTCGTCCCACTGACTGTCCGGGTACCGCATGCGCACCAGATGGGTGGCGAGGTCGTGCAGGGGGTCGCCCCAGGTCGCCAGCTCCCAGTCGACGCAGACGAGCGGCGGGTCGCCGTCGTACGAGACGATCAGGTTGTCCCGGTGCAGGTCCGTGTGGAGCAGGCTGTACGGCCGCCGGGTCATCGCCGGGACCCGCCCGGCCAGTGCGAGCAGGGCGTCGTCGGAGACGCCGAGGGCCTTGAACAGTCCGCCGAACTCGCTCCAGTTCGGTCGACGGATCTCCGCGTCGGCGAGATGCGCCAGGGTCCTCAGAAAGGCCTGGCTGTCGCTGTGGTTGGCGGGCCAGGACCTCGGCAGGGCCGGCAGCGCCGACAGCCGTACCTGGGTCATCCGCGCCAGCAGCCCCGCCAGCGTCCTGATGACCAGGGTGTCCACAGGTTTACCGTTTCCGCAGATCGTGGAGAGCGGTACGCCTTCCGCATAGCTGTGGACGGAGCAGTCCGGTGTCTTCACCAGGCACGCGGGCGCGTGGGGCAGGACGCCCTGGAGGGCCTTCAGGATGGCCGCCTCGTCCTGCCACGTCCTGATCACCACGGGCAGCGCGTCCCGACGCCGGATGCGCACCGTCACGGGTGTGCCCGGCTCTCGGCGCAGCAGTCGCGCCACGTCACCGGTCAGCGGCAGCACATGGTTGCGATGGTGGTGGCCGCTGGACGCCTGCGTGGACTCCGCGGCTCGCACGAAGGCACGTAGTACGGCTGACGTGTCCTCGGCGGCTCGTTCCCCGGGGTGACGAAGGGGAACAAGGTGGTCGACCACTGGCCGCTCCGGATACTCGCGCTGGGCATGTTAGGGCAAACGGTAAAGGCGCCGCACGACCGGAGCGATGCAAGTGAGCCGTTGGGTGGGTGCCACTCATCCGCGTCAGGCCGTCCGAGACCGGCTGGTTCGCCGTCTTATACGGGTGGACGGGGGTGAATGCTCGCGCGATTGAGGCATGCTAGCGCAGCGCGGACCGGTTGTTCGGCGAGATGCCTCCAGACCGCGCTCCGCAGCCTGATCACGCGCGAGCCGCCGCCCCCGTCACCGCTCTGCCGCGCGTTCACACGGCGACCGCGGCGCCGCCCTGCGCCCGGCAGACGTCCCCGAGCCGCCGCTCAGCCCCTGAACGCCTCCAGCACCGGCTCCAGCGACGGCACCACCCGGGTCGCGCCCGCCCCCAGTAGCAGTTTCTCCTTGCGCTCGTTACGCGCGTAGCCCAGGAAGGGGACGCCCGCCTCGCGGGCGGCCAGGAAGTCGGAGGGGGTGTCACCGATCATCAGGGCGGTGCCGGGGGCCGAGCCCGTGGCGCGCAGGGCGAGGTTCAGGCAGTGCGGATGCGGCTTGAGGTGGTGCAGTTCCTGGGTGCGGCCGTAGATGTGGGGCGCGAAGCAGGAGGTGAGGCCACGGGCCGCCAGGTATGTGGCGACGACCCGCGGGGAGTTGTTCGTGGTGATCGCCAGCCGCAGGCCCAGGGCCGTCAGGGTGCGTATCAGCGGGTCGGCGTAGGGGGTGGGCATCGCCGTCGCCGTGGCTCTCAGCTCCTCCTGGGTGAGACGTTCCTCCAGCTCGGCGACCAGGTCGCTGCCGGGACGCAGACGGTCCACGGCGCGCAGGACGACGTGCGGGTCCAGCGACTCCCGCTCGCTCTCCGTCAGCAGGTGGTGCAGGCCCCGCCCTTCGAGCCACTCCACCAGGCCGTCGGCCACCCCCTCCGCCGAGTGGCCGGCGAAGAGGCGGCAGATCGGCCCGTCGAAGTCCCACAGGACGACGCGCGCGTTCCTGATCACTTCACGCAGGTCTGCCGCCTCGGTCTCGGTGTCGGGGGTCGCGTGCTGGGTCTGCTGCGTATCAGAAGTCACTAGGAGAGTGTCAGGTCCGTGGTGATGGTTTCCCAGAGGGCGTCGAACCACTTCTGGGATTGCTCCACGAACGCGGCGTCGCGCTGACCGGCCGCCTTCTCGAAGGAGAAGAGCAGCGACTCGGTGCCGAGGACGTCGTACATGTCGAGGGTTCCGGTGTCGGTGGACTCCTCGCGCCGGGTGACCATGTAGTACGCCATCAGCGCCTCCTGGCCGTTGAGGAGATAGAGCTTCACCGGCGGGGTGAACGGCAGCGCGCGGAAGGTGATGCTGACGTCGATGCCGTGCGAGCGCAGCGTCTGGAGGTTGTGGCGCAGGACGTGCCCCTGGGCGTTGCGCATCGCCAGCCAGCGCTGGTGGACGGGGTCGTCGTCGCCGCGGCCGTCGACCGGGACCGGGAAGGCGAGGCTGATGTCCCGGGACGGCAGAAGGATGCGGACGTCGATGCTGGCGGGCTTCAACTGCCCCCCGTGGATGAGCCGCAGGGGCTCGCCCAGGGCGGGGATGAGGCTCTCGGCGGTGAGACAGGCCGCGTCGACGCGCACGTGCGGGGCGGAGAAGGCGGCGGTCAGCCGGGGGGCCAGACCGACCATGGTGGGCTGCGGCTCCTCGGGGCCCGAGGAGGGCGGCTCCGCGATCCGGGGCGGGCTGCCCTTGCTGACGCCGGTGAGCAGCCCGTCGTCCTGCAGCATCCGCAGCGCCTGGCGCACGGCGCCGCGCTCCACGCCGAACTCGTCGGCCAGCTCGGCCTGGGTGGGCAGCCGGTCGCCGGCCCTGAGATCCCCGACGCGGATGCGCTCGCGCAGGACGTCGGCGATCTCCAGGGGAGAGAGCCTTCTGCTGCCGTTCACTGCCACGTTCTCCTGGGTCACGACCAAACGCTACAACTTCGATCCATCTGACGGGAGTTGTTTGAAAGTTGTTTAGCAGTTGCCGCCAAGTGGGGACAACATAGTCATAGTTGGTTACCAACTTGAGCGAGTTGGCAGAAGGTTTGCCTCCCGCTCCCAGCCTGGAAGGGGGGAACCACCATGCCCGTCCTCGTCCTCCTCAGCGCCGCCTTCGTCGTCGGCGTCGAGCAGACCGTCCAATGGAAGTACGGCACCACCGGCGCCGTCGGCCTGCTTCTGCTCAGCGTCGGCGTCAAGGCCAAGAGCCCCGCCCTGAGTTCGGTCGGCGCCGTGATCCTCGCCCTCCTCGCCACCGGGCCCGCCGTCAGCTCGTGAGGACCAGCTCGGAGCTGATCGTGTCCCACAGCGCCTCGAACCACCGGCGCGACTGATCCACGAACGCCGTGTCACGCGGACCGGCGCCCCGCTCGAAGGCGAACAGCACCGACCGCGTGCCTTCGGCGTCGTACATGTCCATGTTCTCCTGGCCGACCGTCTGCTCCCCCCGCTGGACCGTGTAGTAGGCGAACAGCGCCTCGGTCCCGTTCAGGAGGTACAGCTTCACGGGCGGGGTGAAGGGCAGCGCGCGGAAGGTGACGTGCACGTCGATGCCGTGCGTGGAACGCAGCGTGAGCAGGTTGTGCCGCAGCACCTGCCCCTGGGCGTTGCGATGGGCCAGCCAGCGGCGCTGCAGCCGGCCGGTGGCCGAGGCGTCCACCGGCGACGGGAAGGCGAGGTCGATGTCCCGGGACGGCAACAGGACACGGACGTCGATCTTGGCCGGTTTCAGCTGCCCCGCGTGGATCTGCCGCACCGGTTCGCCGATCGCGGCGGTCAGCGAGACCGCGGTCAGACAGAGGGCGTCGACCTGCACGTGATCGGCCGCGAAGGCCTCGGTGACGCGGGGTGGGAGGCCCGCCGCCGAGGGCTGCGGCGCCGCACCGGGGCCGACCGGGAGGCCGGGCGGGCCCGGCAGCTCCGCGACCGTCGCCGGACTGCCCTTGGAGACGTTGGTCAGCAGCCGCTCCGACTGCAGAATGCGCAGGGCCCGGCGTACGGCGCCCCGGTCGACGCCGAACTCGTCCGCCAGCCTGGCCTGCGTGGGCATGCGCTGCCCCGGCCGCAGCACACCGGCTCTGATGCGGGCGCGCAGCTCGTCGGCCACCTCGCGGTGCGAGCGCCGCGCCTCCTCCGCTCCCCTCCGCCCCTTGACGGAGGCATTTTCCGTCTCCACGTCCGCACCGTACAACTTCCCGCCATCTTTCGGCAGTTCAAAGTGAGATGGTTATAGGACGCTTCCAAGCGGACATAACTACAGAGAAGTTGGCAGCCAACTTCAACAACGTGGTCAAACTTCCAGACGGTTGGCCGGTCGGGCTTCCTTCCGGAGGGGAGCCGGGAGCCCGAGCAGACGGCGCCGACGTACAGCCACAACTGAACATCGCCCGCACAGCCACAACTTCAGAGCGTACGCACAGCCACAACTGAACAGCTACGGATGAACCACTTTCCCGACGACCGCCGTTCCACCCGCCGAAAGGAGCCGCCAGCACCTGTCCGGGCACTCAGGGCGCCCGGGCGTCCGCGGCAGGGCGCCGACCCATCGGGCGGCGCCCTCTCGTTCGTCCGCCGTCACACCAGCAGGTCCTCGACCTGCGCCTCTCCCTCCCGGTAGCGGCGCGTGATCTCCGCGCCCGACTCGTCGGCCGTCTGCTGCAGACGCTGACGCCGGCTGGAGACCTGCTGCTCGTAGCGGACCAGCCGGCCCATCGCCTCGTTCAGCTCGGGATCGGTGCGCGCGCCGAGGTCGGAGAGCTCGACGTCGGCGAGCATGTCGGCGGCGAGCCGCCGGTACTCCTCACTGTGCGGAGTGCCCAGGGTGACGTGGCGCGCCGAGGAGCGGTGCCGGGCCGGGGCGTCGGTGAGGATCTCCGACAGCCGCTCGACCACGGACGCCGCGCCCGTCGGAGAACGCCGGGCCAGCTCCGCGCGCAGGATGTCGATGCGGCCCTGGAGCAGGCGCCGCACGTAACTGAGGTCGGCCTCGTCGCGCTGGGCGTCCCGGCGCAGGGTGCGCAGCTCGGGCAGGCTCAGCCCGGCCAGGTCGTGCTCCGCGGGTGCGACGGGCAGCACGGTGTCGTCGCTGCGCTGTGCGGGCGGCCTGTGTGTCGCGGGCCGCCCGGTACTCGGTGTGCTCATGTGCCTCAACCGTCCCTCGACCGGCGTGTGGAAAGCATCGTGCCACCCCAAGTCGCCGCTTTGTGACCGAGTCCCCCCGAACGGCCCCAGACAGGGGCTTAAGGATCAAAAATGGGCCCCTCGCGAGTCCGTGCCGGCCACCCGGCATGATGGTCCGCATGCGAGCGGTGGTGCAGAGGGTGGACGGCGCGAGCGTCGTCGTGGACGGCGAGACGGTCGGGGAGATCAGCGGCGAGGGGCTGTGCGTCCTGGTCGGCGTGACCCACGAGGACACCCCGGAGAAGGCGGACCGGCTCGCCCGCAAGCTGTGGTCGGTCCGCATGCTGCACGACGAGAGGTCGTGCAGCGACATCGACGCACCGCTGCTGGTGATCAGCCAGTTCACCCTGTACGGGGACGCCCGCAAGGGCCGCCGGCCCACCTGGAACGCGGCCGCCCCCGGCCCGGTCGCCGAACCCCTCGTCGACGAGGTCGTCGCCCGGCTGCGCGCCCTCGGCGCGACGGTGGCGACGGGCCGGTTCGGCGCGCGGATGCGCGTCTCCCTGACCAACGACGGCCCCTTCACCGTCCTGATCGAGGTCTGAGCCCGCCGCCCGCCCCACCCGACGACCTGACGGGCTGACGGACTGACGGGCTGACGGGCAGGCCTCGCTAGGGCTCGACCACGACCTCCTGCGCGGCCGCCGTCGTGTCGGCCACCAGGGGGGCGTCCACCGGCACGTTGCGCTTCACCAGGGCCAGGGCCACCGGGCCGAGTTCGTGATGGCGGGCGGAGGTGGTGATGAAGCCGACCTTGCGGCCGTCGGGGCCTTCGCCGGCGACGCGCAGCTCGGTGCCGGCGGGCGGAAGATGCACCTCGCTGCCGTCGAGGTGCAGGAAGACCAGACGTCGGGGCGGCTTGCCGAGGTTCTGGACACGGGCGACCGTCTCCTGCCCTCGGTAGCAGCCCTTCTGGAGATGCACGGCCGTGCCGATCCAGCCGAGCTCGTGCGGGATCGTGCGGTGGTCCGTCTCGAAGCCGAGGCGCGGGCGGTGGTGCTCGACGCGGAGGGCCTCGAGGGCGAGTATCCCGGCCGGCGGACCGGCCTGCCCGGCGAACGACTCCAGGTCGGCGCGGGGAAGGAAGAGATCGCGGCCGTACGGCGTCTCGCGGACGACGACGCCGGCCGGCACGGGGGTGATCGACCCCGCCGGGAGATGGACGACCGCTGTGTCCGCCGTCCGGTCGGCGACCTCGACCCGGTAGAAGAACTTCATCGACTCCAGGTACGCGAGCAGCGCGTCCTGGGTGCCGGGTTCGACGTGCGCCCAGACCGTCGCACCGTCGTCCACCAGGTACAGCGCGTGCTCGATGTGACCGTGCGCGGAGAGGATCAGCGCCTCGGTGGCCTGGCCGGGCGCGAGGTCGCAGACGTGCTGGGTGAGCAGGAGGTGCAGCCAGCTCAGCCGGTCCTCGCCGGAGACGGTGACGACTCCGCGGTGCGAGAGGTCGACGAAGCCGGCGCCGTCGGCCAGGGCGCGCTGCTCACGGAACAGGTCGCCGTAGTGACCGGCGACGTCTTCGTCCACGCCCTCGGCGGGGACGGCGCCGGGCAGGGACAGCAGAGGGCTCTTCATGGGGCCAAGCCTACGACCCGGTGATCGAACCCTCGTCGGCCGAATCCACGGCCGGACCGGCGGCCGGCCCCGCGGCCCCGCCCTTCGCGGCAGAACCCCTGCCCGCGCAGTCCCGGCAACGGCCGAAGATCGCGAAGTGCTTCATGTCCGTCTCGAAGCCGAAGGTCGCACGCAGCTTGGCCGTGAACTCGGCGGCCACCTGCACGTCCGCCTCGATGACGTCGCCGCAGTCCCGGCAGACCAGGTGGAGGTGATGGTGGCGGTCGGCCAGATGGTAGGTGGGCGCCCCGTGCCCCAGGTGCGCGTGGCTGACCAGCCCGAGTTCCTCGAGGAGCTCCAGCGTGCGGTAGACGGTCGAGATGTTGACCCCCGACGCCGTCTTCCTCACTTCCACGAGGATGGCGTCGGGGGTCGCGTGCTCCAGGGTGTCCACGGCCTCGAGGACAAGCTGGCGCTGCGGCGTCAGCCGGTATCCGCGCTTCCGCAGGTCGCTCTTCCAGTCAGTGCTTTCAGTGCTCACCACACCCACGAGTCTAGGACTACTTGAAGAAGGCGATCCCGTCGTCCGGCATGTCGTCGGGGAGGGCCTTCGCCCAGCGCTCGACGTCCTCGGGGGTGACGACCTTCTTCAGGTGGGCCGACATGTAGGGGCGCAGCTCGACCTCGGGGGTCTGCTTCTCGCCGACCCACATGAGGTCGCTCTTGACGTAGCCGTAGAGCCGCTTGCCACCGGTGTACGGGCCCGAGGCGGCCGTGCGCGCCACCGCGTCCGTGACCAGGTCGATCTGCGGCTTCTTGTCGGCCAGCTCGCCGTACCAGATCTCGACGACGCCGTCGTCGCGGACCATCGTCACCTCGACCTTGCGGTCGGCGTCGACCCGCCAGAAGCCCGACTCGGACTCCAGGGGGCGGACCTTGTTGCCGTCCTTGTCCAGGACCCAGGTGTAGGAGCGGTACTCGAGGAAGTCCCGGCCGTCGTGGCCGAAGGCGACCTCCTGCCCGAAGTTGCACTTCTCCGACCCCGGGAAGTCGTGCACGCCCGCGCCCGCCCAGCTGCCGAGCAGGAAGGCGAGGGGGACGAGGTCCTTGTGGAGGTCGGACGGAATCTCGATCATGAGTGGCAGTTCCTGGACTGGTAGGTCAGCGCTGGCCCTGGTACAGCTTCTTCACGGTCAGACCGGCGAAGGCGAGGACGCCGACGCAGACCAGGACCAGCAGGGCTTCGAAGAAGATCTCCACGGGTGCTCCTCGGATGAGCGTGTTGCGGGGTACGTACGACTCGGGACACGTACGACAGGGCCGGGCCCCAGCTTACGCGGCCGGGCCCCGGCCCTCCCTGCGAGGTACGCCGTCGCGGGCGTCAGCTCAGCAGCTGGCTCTGCAGGGCCACGGTCTGCTGGAAGGGCACGGCCGCCGCGGCGCCCCTGCGGGACTGCAGGACCAGGGCGACGACGTCGCCCGCCTGCAGATAGGCCTGGCGCAGCTGCTCCGCGCCGTACGGCTTCGCCTCGTCGTAAGCATTGCGCCTGACGTTCGGGAGGTCGGCGAACGTCGGGTAGCCCTCGTCGAACTCCGTCTCGGCCGCGCCGCGGGCCGCGTACACGGGTGAGGCGAACGAGGTGAGCGTGTCGTAGACGCGCTGGGCGACCGTCCCCGTGTCGAACTGCATCAGGTAGACGCCGGTGTGCGTGCCGTCCGCGGTGGTCCAGCCCCGGGCCGCGATGTGCCGCAGGCCGCTGTCGGTGAGCAGCTGTCCGACGTCGCCGCGGTCCTTCTCCGCCTCGAACACCGTCAGGAAGTCCTTCGTCGCCAGCCAGCCGTCGGCGCCGCGCAGCGCCTTGTCCTCGGTCGAACCCCCGGGAGCGGGCAGGCGCAGCGCGCGCAGGTCCGCGTAGTGGCCGGCGGCCCAGTTCCTGGTGTCGAACGGGTGCCGGCTGCCGGCGGGCAGCGGAGGCATGGTGATGTCCGGGTAGGCCCAGCGGCCGTCCGGCTGGGTGGCCAGTCCGGGCAGGTCCGTCCGTTCCATGCGCGTGATTCCGTAGGCCGTGCCCGCTCCGAGCGCGGCGAAGACGGTGACGACGGCGGTCCAGCGCAGGACGGCCCGCAGCACGCGGCGGTCCTTGGAGGCGGGAACGGCCTCCGGCGTCGTGTCGGGGGCGGGTCCGGGGATCGGGTGCGAAGCGGTCCCGGGGACGGGTTCCCGGATCGGCGCCGGGGCTCCCGTCTGTTCCGGCCGGGGCTGCGGGTCCTGCAGCGGTCGGGGGCGCTCGGTGGTCATACGGCCTGTCCCGGGTCGTCGATGCGGGCGAGTTGTGCGGCGAAGAACTTGGCGACGAACGTGCCGTCGATCGGGTCGGGGGCCGCCGACGAGACGCTGACCAGCACATCCCCCACTGCCGCGGTGCACAGCGCCACGCCCAGGTCCTCGGCCTCGCCCTTGGGGCTCAGGGAGCACCGCGCGTCCGGACGACCCTCGATCCTCGGCCCCTTACGGAAGACGTCCACAGCGGCGAGGAACCCGTTGAAGGCCGTCGCCGAACGGCGCGCGGCGGTCGGGTTCTCCAGTCGGGACAGGGTGACGTCGAAGACGATCGTGTCCTTGCGGTTGTAGTCCGACCAGGCGACGGCGTAACTGCGCATCGCCATGCCCTTGACGGGCTCCTTGTCGATCAGCTTCTCCAGCTTCCGGCGCGACGCGCTGGGCAGATCCTTGATCGACTCCTTGCGCAGGGCGGTGGCCTGCGCGCCGCTGAACTCGGCGTCCGAGCCGAACTCGCGCATGTCCGGGCCGGGTTGGAAGCCGTCGGTGCCGAACGGCACCATCAGGGCGCTCAGTCCCGACCCGGCCGCGGCGCCCTTCCTCGGGCCCTTGCCGTCGGCCCCGTCCTCGCCCTCGGCGGGCGTCTCCGGGAACTTCCAGGTGGGGCTGCCGTGGCCGCGGTCGGCGCCCCGCACGGTCACGACGGTGCCGCCGACGACCGCGCAGGCCAGCAGGACGGAACCCGCCACGGCGGCGATCCGGCCGGTGCGACGGGCCCCGGCCGGTGCGGGCTCCGCGACGGCGTGCCCCGCCCCGGCCTCGGCGCCGGCCGCCTCGGGGCGCTCGGGGCGCTCGGGGACTTCAGAGGTCTCGGGCGTCTCGCTCACAGCTTCCCCACCTGCCGCTCGGCCAGGTCCATGATCTTCGCCTTCGGAATCGGCTTGCTGTCGTAGACGCGGATCTCCATGCAGACGTCCCCGCGCCAGGCGTACGCCTCGGCCGCGTACAAGGGGAGGTAACCCGGCTTCCGCTCGGGGGTGTCGTGCACGTACGCCACCCCGTTGCCGTCTCCGGTGCCGGGGATGGGCCAGTCGCGGGTGCCGGGCTCCTTGCCGGCCCAGTAGCGGCCGTTCTCGGCCCACTCCAACGCCGCCCTCTTGCTCTCCTGGCGGAACTGCACGAGGTTGATCCGCACGCTGTACGTCTCCCCCACCCGCCACGAAGTCGTCGCCGCACGGCGGAACTCGTCGTCGACGAGGTCGTTGAACGTGGCGGCGGGGTCCTTGTAGTCCCCCGCGTACGCGGACAGGTCCGCCCAGCCGTCCCTCCCCATCGGAACCCGGCTGTCCTTCGCCCCCGCGGGCCGCGTGATCAGCAGCTTGCGCAGGTCGCCGTCGGTCCTGACCCGGCGGTCCTGCGCCGCCGACAGCGGCTCGACCTCGCCCTCGGCCTGCTCCACGACGGGCTGCGAGAGCGACGGCAGCGCGGTGGGCGCACGGCCGGCCTGGATCACGTATCCGGTGCAGACACCGGCGACGATCCCGAGCAGGGCGGCTCCGGCGATCATCAGCGTCGTACGGCCACGGGGCCGCCGGCCGGCTCCAGAGCCGGTGTCGGCGGCCGGGTCTGCACCTGTACCTGTGCCCGAGTCCGTGGCGGTGCCTGTACCCGAGTCCGTGGCGGTGCCTGTACCTAAGTCCACGGCGGTGGCGGGTGGTTCCGTCTCATCGGTCCTTTCCGGACCTTCCACAACATCCCCCTCAAAAGCGTGTAGCGCGCATTCGTCGCGCCTTGCACAGGAGACCCATGATCATCACCGGCAGTTGCAGGGAGCTTGATTACGATTCGGGCATGACGAAGAAGCTCGTGATCAAGGTGACGGCGGGGGCCGATGCTCCCGAACGGTGCTCGCAGGCGTTCACGGTGGCGGCGGTGGCCGTGGCCAGCGGGGTCGAGGTGTCGCTGTGGCTCACCGGGGAGTCCGCGTGGTTCGCGCTGCCGGGACGGGCCGCCGAGTTCGAGCTGCCGCACGCGGCCCCGCTGCCCGACCTGATCGACTCGGTCCTGGCCGGCGGCCGTCTCACCCTGTGCACCCAGTGCGCGGCCCGTCGGGACATCACGGAGAAGGACGTCATCGAGGGGGTGCGGATCGCCGGCGCCCAGGTGTTCGTGCAGGAGGCGCTGGGCGACGGGACGCAGGCGCTCGTGTACTAGGGGCGGGCGGTGCCGGATGCCGGGCGGGACATCGGGGGGCGTCGGGCGGGAGCGTCAGGGGCGGTCGCGGGGGCGGCGGTTCTTGCCGTCCAGCTCGTCCCACCACTCGTCCGACTCGGGGTCGCCCGAGGGGTCGTCCCACCAGCGGTCGTCGGGGCCGCGCCGGTTGGCGACCATCGCGGCGACCGGCGGGATGATCATGGCCACCAGGCACATGCCGACGGCCGCCGGGACCGACCAGATGCGCACGACCGCCCAGGCCAGCACGAAGAGCGCGATGCAGGTGCCCATCATCGCGAAGTACATGCGCCGTCGGCGGGCCAACATACGTCCAGGGTAGGACGGGACACGCGCCGGGACACGGCGAAGGGCCGCGTCCCGGGCGTCCAGCCCGCGGGACACGGCCCCTGCCCGGTGCTCAGACCGCGATCGCGACCTCGGCGAGACCGCCCTGCTGGGCGACGACCGTACGGTCGGCGGTGCCGCCGGGGACGAGGGCGCGCACGGTCCAGGTGCCCTCGGCCGCGTAGAAGCGGAACTGTCCGGTTGCGGAGGTGGGGACCTCCGCGGTGAACTCGCCGGTCGAGTCCAGCAGGCGGACGTATCCGACCACCGGCTCGCCGTCCCGGGTCACCTGACCCTGGATCGTGGTCTCACCGGGCTTGATCGTCGAGGCGTCCGGGCCGCCGGCCTTCGCTCCACACATGTGCTTCTCCAGAGATGTCTGACCGGAAGGCCGGTCGGGTTCGCTTCTTGTCCGTCGCCTGGTGGCGCGGGTTACTTGTTGGCGCCGAGCTCGATCGGGACGCCGACGAGGGAGCCGTACTCGGTCCAGGAGCCGTCGTAGTTCTTGACGTTCTCCACGCCCAGCAGCTCGTGCAGGACGAACCAGGTCAGGGCCGAGCGCTCGCCGATGCGGCAGTACGCGATGGTGTCCCTGGCCAGGTCGACCTGCTCGTCGACGTAGAGCGCCTTGAGCTCGTCGTCCGACTTGAAGGTGCCGTCGTCGTTGGCGTTCTTCGACCACGGGATGTTGCGGGCGGACGGGACGTGGCCCGGACGCTGGGACTGCTCCTGCGGCAGGTGCGCGGGAGCGAGCAGCTTGCCGCTGAACTCGTCGGGCGAGCGGACGTCGACCAGGTTCTGCGAACCGATGGCCGCCAGCACGTCGTCACGGAAGGCGCGGATGGCCTTGTTCTGCGGCTTGGCCTGGTAGGAGGTCTCGGGGCGCTCGGGCACCTCTTCGACCAGCTCGCGGGCGTCCAGCTCCCACTTCTTGCGGCCGCCGTCGAGAAGCTTGACGTTCTCGTGGCCGTACAGCTTGAAGTACCAGTAGGCGTAGGAGGCGAACCAGTTGTTGTTGCCGCCGTAGAGGATCACCAGCGTGTCGTTGGCGATGCCCTTCGCGGACAGGAGCTTCTCGAAGCCCTCCTGGTCGACGAAGTCACGGCGGACCGGGTCCTGGAGGTCCTGGGTCCAGTCGATCCGGATCGCGTTCCTGATGTGGTTCTTCTCGTACGCGGACGTGTCCTCGTCGACCTCGACGATGGCGATGTCGGCGTTGTCGAGGTTGGCCTCGACCCAGTCGGCGTCGACCAGGACGTCACTGCGGCTCATGCTCGTTCTCCTCCGGGGCAGTTACGGCGGGGGTGTGCAGACTAAAAAGAGGGGTGCGCGGCCGGGGCTCGCCGGCGGGCGGCGCACGAATGCCCTCGGCGCGAGGGCTACGGGAGGCGCGGAAGGCCGGCGGGGCTTCCGCTCAGAAGGGGCGACAGAGCATGGCGGCGACGCGGCACAGGTCTACTGCCCGCCGCTTCGTGAGATCCGCCTGTCGCTGCATCATGTCGTCGATCGTAGGGACGGACAGGCGGCCATGTCACCAGTGCTCCGCATGGTGAGACAGGATCGTCCGCATAGTGGGAAACGAGAAGCGCCCGGACCGTGCCGACACGGGTTCCGGGCGCTGGAGGCCGTCGTCACATCGATCGGACGGACGGCGATGTCTCACCTGTCGGACGTCTGGCGTCCACCAGGGATCAGGCCTACCCGGCCAGCCTGACGTTCGAACCCTTCACCGAGATCTCCACGCCGTTCTGCGCGGCGACGACCTTGTCGAGCTTGATCCCGCCGGGCAGGTCGTCGATCTTCTGCTGGAAGTCGGTGATCGAGCGCACCTCGTCCTCGGCGGCCCGCACCCCGCCGAAGCTGGGCAGCGAGTCGGCGTGCACGCGGACGCTGTCGCCGACGACGGTGACCGTGCTGAGGACGTAGACGGGCTGCGGCAGCCGGTTGCCGAGCACGGTGGCCTGGACGGCGACCTTGATCTTGCCGTTGCCGCCGTCGGAGAGGCCGATCACCTGGGCGGTGACGCCCTGGATGATCCGCGTCGGCTCGGACTTCGCGGTCTTCAGCAGCTCGGCGTACGTGATGGACGCGCTGCCGGTGGCGCTGGAGGCGGTGGCGGAGCTGTAGTCGCCCGAGAACTCGACGCCCTTCATGTCCGCCCGGAGGTCGTCGATGCGGATGGTCCGGCCGCGGGCGCCGGTGGCCGCCTCGTAGCCGTCGATGCCGACCTCGACGTCGTCCAGCGAGCCGCCCACGACCTGGGTGAGGAAGGGGAAGCCCTTGATGGACACGTCCGGGGTGACGGCGAGGCCCTCGCGGGACTTGAGCCTGTCGGCGACCTCACCCTCCGCGAAGTTCACGGCGAGACGGTCCGCGAGCACGAACAGGCCGCCCAGGACCACGACGACGACCAGCAGTATGCGAAGCGCACGCATGCGACAGTTTCCCCCACCCGGACGGTCTGGGCCCCTCACGGCGAACGGCCCACGACGGCCGGTCCACGACGACCGGCCGGTTCTCCTCGACAACGGTTCAAGGTAACCCCGCGTGCGTCGGCCGCCGCGGGATTGTCGATCACCTGTGACAGACCCTCAGGCTCATGCCCGCCGTGACCCGTCCCATGCCGGTCCCATGCCGGTCCTGTGCCGGTCCTGTGCCGGTCCTACGCCAGCGCCCGTCCCAGCACGTACACCGCCGGCGCCGCGGCGGCCAGCGGCAGGGCGACGCCCGCCGTGAAGTGCACGAAACGGGAGGGGTAGTCGTAGCTCGCGACCCGGTGGCCGATGAGCGCGCAGACCGCCGCGCCCGCGCCGAGCAGCGCTCCCCGCGCGCCCATCCCGGTCATCTGGCCGACCGCGATGCCCGCGCCCGCCGCGGCGAGCAGCGCCACCACGACGGAGGCCGGGGTGGGCAGCGGCAGCGCACGGGCCAATACGGCGATCGCCACCGCGGCCGCGCCGACCGTCACCGCAGCCGGCTCGGCGCCGAGGTGCCCGGTGGCCAGCACGGCCAGGGCGGAGGAGGCGACGGTCGCCATCAGCCCGTACATGCGCTCGTCGGGGTCGGCGTGCGAACGCAGCTGCAGGACGAGGCAGAGCAGGACCCAGGCGCCGAGGGTGCCCAGGATCGCGGCGGGCGCGTGTTCCCGGCCTGCCGCGAGGAGGACGGCGTCCGAGACCAGCGCGCCGAGGAAGGCGAGCGCGATGCCCTGCCGGGCCGGCCACATGCCGTTCAGCCGGAACCAGCCCGCCGCCGTGACGGCCTGGAGCGCCACGAGCGGGACGAGGAGGGCGTACGAGCCGATCGCCGCCGTGCCGGACAGCAGCAGGCCGAGGAGCGCGGTGAGCGCGGCGGGCTGCATGCCCGGCTCGATGATCGGCGAGCGCCCCTCCAGACGGGCCCGCTGGGCGTCCGTGACGCGGGCGTTGCCGGCGAGGGTGGCGGGGCCGTAGGTCGGGCCGGCGCCGCCCTGGCCGGAGGCGAGGCCCGGAGCGCCTGTCGAAGCGGCGGCCGTCGCGGGAGCGGCGGGCGCGCGGACCTCCTGGCGCGGGGCCGGGGTCTGCCGGTCGCCGCCCGGGGCCGGGGCCGGGGCGCCGTACGCGGCGTGACCGTGGCCGGGTGCGCCGCCGTGGGCCGGGGTCCCGCCGTACGCGGAGGATCCGCTGTACGCGGCGGAGTCGCCCTGGGGGGGAGTGGCCCCGTACGCGGCGGAGTCGCCGTACGCGAGGTACGGGTTCCCGTACGCGGGGCCGTCGCCGCTCTGAGGCGGCAGGTAGGCGGTCCGGGCCGGGTCGGCCGCGGCGACCGGCCGCTGCACGCCGGTCTCCCAGGTCTGGCCCTGCCACTGCTGGGTGTTCTGCAGGTGGGCGTGCGGGTCGTCGTACCCCTGCTGCTGTCCGGGCCATGCCTGCCGGGCCTGCGGCTCCTGGGCCTGCTGCGGCTGCTGCCGGGCGTGGGGGTCGTACCCCTCGTCCCGGTACCGGTACCCCTCGGCTGCCTGGTAGCCCTCGTGGCCCGGGTTGCCCTCGTGGCCGGGGTAGCCCTCGTGGCCGGGGTAGCCCTGATGGCCGGGGTAGCCCTGATGGGGGCGGTCCCCCTGATAAGAGGCGTCGTACGGCTGGTCGGTCATCTCACCCTCCTGCGAACGGCGGGAGCACCTCGACCGTGCCGCCGTCGGCCAGCCGTACCGTCTCATGTGCGCGGGTGCCCACGGGGTCACCGTCGACGAGGAACGAACATCGCTGCAGGACACGCGCGAGTTCGCCGGGGTGCCGCGCCCGTGCGGCCTCGAGCGCCCCGGCCAGCGTGGCCGCGTCGTGCGGCTCCTCGGCGACTCCGGCCGCGGCCTTCGCGGCCGCCCAGTAGCGCACCGTGACCTTCGCCATCTCGTCCCTCAAGTCAGATCGTCACATCGGATCTCGGTGTCGACAGGGCCAGGCTAGCCCGCCCGTGCGACCGCCCAGTCCCCGATGCGGGCCAGCAGGCCGTCGTCGGCGGCGTGTTCGGCATGGCCCATGCCGTGCTCAAGCCAGAGTTCGCCGTGGCCGGCGGCGGCCTCGGCCAGCATGCGGGGGTGGTCGAGGGGGAAGTAGCCGTCCCGGTCGCCGTGCACGATCAGCAGCGGGGTGGGCGCGATCTTCGGCGCCGACTCGGCCGGGGACGGCGGCACCGGGTCCCAGTCCCGGTGATGGATGCGGGTGCCGAACCCGTAGCGGCCGACCAGCCGGCCCTCCGGGCGGGTGACCATCCAGTGCAGCCGGCGCATGGGAGCGGTGCCGCGGTAGTACCAGCGGGCGGGCGCGCTCACGGAGACCACGGCGTCCACGCTCCGCCCGGGCAGGGCCGCGTGCCGCAGAACCACCGAGCCGCCCATGGAGAACCCGACGGTCACCACGCGCGGGTGCCCGAGCGAGCGCGCCCACTCGACGGCGGCGGCGAGGTCCAGCACCTCGCGGTCGCCGACCGTGGAGCGCCCGCCGGAGCGGCCGTGCCCCCGGAAGGAGAACGTGACCACGGCTCCGTGCCGGGCGAAGGCGGCCGCCACCCGACGCAGATGCGGACGGTCCACGTGCCCCGTGAACCCGTGCGCGATCACGAACATCGGGCGACGCACGGGCGAACCGGAGGCGTCGTATACGACGTGACCCGGTTCGTATACGGAATCGATGGAAATCCCGTCGGCGGTGGTCAGAAACGTCCGCAATGGTGCACACCTGCCCGTCTCGGAATTCGGACGAACGACGGAACGTGCCCCATGACCTGCCGGACCCCTGCTCATGTGGGCTATTCTGCTGGACAGAGGACTCGGGCAGCGCAGCCCCCGGGTCCTTTCGTGCTTTCGGAAGCGTTGTATACGACATGGCGGCCGGGTGGGAAACACCAGGTGACCGTGGGTGTACGGCACCCGGGAACGCGAGCAGTGCCGCACGACTCCCCCACTGCCCCCGAGGCGCGGGAGGGGCCCCCACGCAGGGACCGAGGAGGAACCAGACATATGAGTTCTCTGCTGCTCCTGACCAACGCTCTCCAGCCGTCGACGGAAGTGCTGCCGGCCCTCGGCCTGCTGCTCCACAACGTGCGGGTGGCCCCGGCGGAAGGCCCCGCCCTCGTCGACACCCCCGGCGCCGACGTCATCCTCGTCGACGGCCGCCGCGACCTGCCCCAGGTCCGCAGCCTGTGCCAGCTGCTGCGCTCCACCGGGCCGGGCTGTCCGCTCGTCCTGGTGGTGACCGAGGGCGGTCTCGCGGCCGTCACCGCCGACTGGGGCATCGACGACGTCCTGCTGGACACCGCCGGCCCGGCCGAGGTCGAGGCGCGCCTGCGGCTGGCCATGGGCCGCCAGCAGATCGTGGCCGACGACTCCCCGATGGAGATCCGCAACGGCGATCTGTCGGTGGACGAGGCGACCTACAGCGCGAAGCTGAAGGGACGGGTCCTGGACCTCACCTTCAAGGAGTTCGAGCTCCTGAAATACCTCGCCCAGCACCCGGGCCGGGTGTTCACGCGCGCACAGTTGCTCCAGGAGGTCTGGGGCTACGACTACTTCGGCGGCACCCGCACGGTCGACGTCCACGTACGGCGGCTGCGCGCCAAACTCGGCCCCGAGCACGAGTCGCTGATCGGAACGGTCCGCAACGTCGGTTATCGATTCGTTACCCCCGAGAAGGGGGAGCGCGCCACCGACGAGGCGAAGGCCAGGACGGACCGGTCCGAGCGGGCGAATGCGGAGAATGCGGACAACCCGGCCGCCCGTGACGCCGCCGAGGTCCCGGCGGAGGCGTAGTACCCGCCGGTAGGCCTGCCACCTGCCCGGACAAGGCGTTGCTCGCGCACAGAGAAGGTTCCGTCCGCCCTGCCCAGAGCGGGTCCATCCGCGTAGACTCCGCGCGTGGCAAAGGTGACTCGGGATGATGTGGCGCGGCTGGCGGGAACTTCCACCGCCGTCGTCAGTTACGTCATCAACAACGGACCCCGGCCGGTCGCCCCGGCCACGCGCGAGCGTGTCCTCGCCGCCATCAAGGAGCTGGGGTACCGGCCCGACCGGGTCGCCCAGGCGATGGCGTCCCGGCGCACCGACCTCATAGGCCTGATCATCCCGGACGCACGTCAGCCCTTCTTCGGCGAGATGGCGCACGCGGTCGAGCAGGCCGCCTCCGAGCGCGGAAAGATGGTGCTGGTCGGCAACACCGACTACGTCGCCGAGCGCGAGGTCCACTATCTGCGGGCGTTCCTCGGGATGCGGGTCTCGGGTCTCATCCTCGTCAGCCACGCGCTCAACGACCAGGCGGCCGCCGAGATCGACGCCTGGGACGCCCGGGTGGTCCTGCTGCACGAACGCCCCGAGGCCATCGACGACGTCGCCGTCGTCACCGACGACCTCGGCGGCGCGCAGCTCGCCGTGCGCCACCTCCTGGAGCACGGTCACGCCTACGTGGCCTGTGTCGGCGGCACCGCCGAGACGCCCTCCGTCGGCGACCCCGTCTCCGACCACGTCGAGGGCTGGCGGCGCGCCATGGACGAGGCGGGCATCAGCACCCAGGGCCGTCTCTTCGAAGCGCCCTACAACCGCTACGACGCCTACCGCGTCTCCCTGGGCCTGCTGTCGGGCCCCGACCGGCCGCCGGCCGTGTTCTGCTCCACCGACGACCAGGCGATCGGTCTGCTGCGCGCGGCGCGCGAGCTGCGCATCGACGTGCCCGGCGAGCTGGCCGTCATCGGCTTCGACGACATCAAGGAAGCGGCCCTCGCCGACCCGCCCATGACCACGGTCGCGTCGGACCGCTCGGCGATGGCCCGCGCCGCGGTCGATCTCGTCCTGGACGACGGCGTGCGGGTGGCCGGGTCGCGGCGCGAGCGGCTGAAGGTGTTCCCGTCCCGTCTGGTCGCCCGCCGCTCCTGCGGCTGCGAGTAGCCCCTTCCGCCCACCCCGCGGCGGTCTCCGGCAGCCTTCGTGAGACTTTCCTGAGAGCGGCCGCCCGTCATACGGCCCTGTCCTCATGTCGGGCATACCGGGTTCTGGCGACGTTCTCAGGGAGCACTCAGGGAGCTCTCATGGACGAGCGCCAAGCTTCTCTCATGACCGAGAGCTTCCGCCGCAGCGGCGAGTACGAGAACCCGTACCAGGCCCCGTACGAGGGCGCCCGGCAGCACGCCTCATCCCCCGCGTCCGCCTCTCCCGAGGCCTCCTCCCCGGTCAGCCCGGTGAACCCGGAGTGGCCGCCCCCGCCGGCCCACCGGCCGGCCGCGCAGGCTCCGGTCGGGCCCGCCGCCGTGTGGCAGACCCAGGCCGTCGGCGGCGCGGGCGACGGTGACGGCGGCGGCGGAACCGCTCCGCTCCCCCCGGTGGCCGCCGAGCCCACTCCGCCCGCGCGGAGGAAGCGCGCCCGCGGTCCGTTCGCGCTGCTCGCCGCCGTGGCGGTGGTGGCGGCCGCGATAGGCGGCGGCACGGCCTACGGCATCCAGGAGCTGACCGGCACGAACACGGTGGTCTCCTCGTCCACCACGACCAGCGTGGTGCCGACCGGCAAGACGGGGGACGTGGCCACCATCGCGGCGACGGTCAGCCCGAGCGTCGTCGAGGTCAGCGCCACGCTCAGCAACGGGACGTCCACCGGCTCCGGCGTGATCATCACCGGTGACGGCGAGATCGTCACCAACAACCACGTCGTCTCGGGCGCGAACTCGATCAAGGTGACGACCAGCGACGGCACGTCGTACACCGCGAAGGTCGTCGGCACCGACAGCAAGAAGGACCTCGCGCTGATCAAGGCGGTGAACGCCTCCGGGCTCAAGCCGGCGACCCTGGGCAACTCCGACGGCGTCAAGGTCGGCGACACGGTCGTCGCGATCGGCTCCCCCGAGGGCCTGACCGGCACCGTCACCAGCGGCATAGTCTCCGCCCTGCACCGGGACGTGACCGTCTCCACGGGCGAGAACCAGGGCCAGCAGCAGGGCGGCGGAGGCGGCGACTGGCCGTTCCAGTTCGGCGGCCGGCAGTTCAACGGCGACACCGGCTCGTCCACCACGACCTACAAGGCCCTGCAGACGGACGCCTCCCTGAACCCCGGCAACTCCGGCGGCGCGCTCATCGACGCCGGCGGGAACATCATCGGCATCAACTCCGCGATGTACTCGGCCGCCGCGAACTCGTCCTCCGCCGACGCCGGCAGCGTCGGCCTCGGCTTCGCCATCCCGATCAACACCGTCAAGGCCGACCTCGCCGCGCTGCGGGCCGGCGGCTCCACCGGCTGAACCCGCCACCGACCGAGCAGGGAGTTCGTCATGATCCAGCAGGTTTCGCATCCGGTGACCGGTGCCGGCGCGGCCGGCCTCGCCCTGGCCCTCGACGTGGCGTACGAGCTGCACCGCCCGACCGAGCCGGCCCGCGCGCCCGAGGTCCCGGCCCCGCAGCTGATGGGCCTGCGCACCACGACGGCCCGCCCGCACCGGCGCAAGGTGCCGCTGAACCGGCTCGCGGCGATGCGCGGCTGATCCCGCCGCCCAGTCCCGCCCTGCACGCGGACCACGGGAACCGTGCGACGCTGAACGCACCGGCCGGTTCCGCACGCCCGGCCCCTCCCGTCGTCCCACCACACCCGAGGATCCACGCCCATGAGCCCCGCCGAAGGCGACCGCGAGACCCAGCGCATCCTGATCGTCGACGACGAGCCGGCCGTGCGTGAAGCACTCCGGCGCAGCCTCGCCTTCGAGGGCTACGGCACGGAGGTCGCCGTGGACGGCGCGGACGCGCTCGAGAAGGCCACGGCCTACCGCCCCGACCTGGTGGTGCTGGACATCCAGATGCCGCGCATGGACGGCCTGACGGCGGCCCGCCGCATCCGGGGCGCCGGCGACACCACCCCCATCCTGATGCTCACGGCCCGCGACACGGTCGGCGACCGGGTGACGGGACTGGACGCGGGCGCCGACGACTACCTCGTCAAGCCGTTCGAACTCGACGAGCTCTTCGCCCGGGTGCGGGCCCTGCTGCGGCGCAGCTCCTACGCGGCGGCCGCCGGCGCCGGGGCCCTGGCCGACGACGAGGCCCTGACCTTCGCCGACCTGCGCATGAACCTCGCGACACGGGAGGTGACACGGGGCGGCCGCCCGGTCGAGCTGACCCGCACGGAGTTCACGCTGCTGGAGATGTTCATGGCGCACCCGCGCCAGGTCCTCACCCGCGAGCAGATCCTCAAGGCGGTCTGGGGCTTCGACTTCGAGCCCTCCTCCAACTCGCTGGACGTGTACGTGATGTACCTGCGCCGCAAGACGGAGGCGGGCGGCGAGCCGCGCCTCGTGCACACCGTGCGGGGCGTGGGGTACGTGCTGCGGCAGGGCGGGGCCGAGTGAACAGGGTCCTACGGCGGTTCCGAGCCCTCCCGATCCGGGCCCGGCTGTCGATGCTGGTCGCCGCCGCGGTGGCCTTCGCGGTGGCGGCGGTGTCGGTGACCTGCTGGTTCATCGTGCAGGGGAAGCTGTACGACCAGGTCAACGATGACCTGGAGGAGATGGCGCAGAGGCCCAGCACGGTCAACGCGCTCCTGCAGAGGTGCACGCAGACCCCTCAGGAGACCCCCCAGCCCTTCCCCGGCCGGAACAACTACGTCCAGGCGATCAAGGAGCAGGGCGCTCCCTGCGTCGACCCGACCTCCCCGGGCACGGTCGAGGTCACCGGCTCCGACCACAGCGTGATCAGGAACGCGAAGAGGGGCGAGGCCCTCTTCCGCAACGGCACCGACGAGGACGGCAACGCCGTACGCGTGCTGACCATGTACCTGGGCGTCGACCAGAACGACTCGCAGGGGGTCGCACTGCAGCTCGCGGTCTCCCTCAAGGGGACCCGGTCGACCCTCAACGACCTCGCACTCATCCTGCTCCTGGTGTCCGGTATCGGAGTCGTCGGCGCCGGAGCCGCGGGGCTTGCTGTCGCCCGCGCCGGGCTGCGGCCGCTCGACAAGCTCACCGAGGCCGTCGAGCACGTGGCCCGGACCGAGGACCTGAACGTGCGGATCCCCGTCGAGGAGGACTCCGAGGACGAGGTGGCCCGGCTCTCCCGCTCCTTCAACTCCATGACCGCCTCCCTGGCCAGCTCCCACGAGCTCCAGCAGCAGCTGATCGCGGACGCCGGGCACGAGCTGCGCACCCCGCTGACCTCCCTGCGCACCAACATCGAGCTGCTCACCCGCAGCGAGGAGACGGGACGTCCGATCCCCGCCGCCGACCGCAAGGCGCTGCTCGACTCCGTCAAGGCGCAGATGACCGAACTCGCCTCGCTCATCGGCGACCTCCAGGAACTGTCCCGCTCCGCGGGCCAGCGCGGCGAGCGCGTGCAGGTGGTCTCGCTGGAGGAGGCGGTCGAGTCGGCGCTGCGCCGGGCCAGGCTGCGCGGCCCCGAACTGACCATCACCGCCTCGCTGGAGCCCTGGTACACCCGGGCGGAGCCGGCCGCGCTGGAGCGTGCGGTGGTCAACGTCCTGGACAACGCGGTGAAGTTCAGCCCTGTGGGCGGCACGGTCGACGTGCGGCTCGCGGACGGGACGCTGACCGTCCGCGACCACGGCCCCGGCATCCCCGCCGAGGAACTCCCTTACGTCTTCGACCGGTTCTGGCGTTCCCCCAGCGCACGCGCGCTGCCCGGCTCGGGCCTCGGTCTGTCGATCGTCGCCCGCACCGTGGAACAGGCCGGAGGCCAGGTGGCCCTGGCCCGCGCGGACGGCGGCGGCACGGTGGCGACGATCCGGCTGCCGGGAGCACCCACCCCTCCGCCGGAGGATCCCCCCGTCGGCTCGCCGCAACTCTCCTGAAACTCCTCGGAGTCGGCAACCTTCCCGCGCCGGGCGGCGACCCACCCGCAGTCAAGCCCCCCACCGCACGGAAGGGTTCGCCATATGAGCGAGCATCTCCGCACATCGCCCGAGTCGGAGCGAACGGCCGGGACGGTCAGGCCGGTCAGGCAGACGGCCGGGTCCCCCCACCGTGGAGGAGGGAGGGCGCTGCGGGCCGGCGTCCCCCTCGCCCTGATCGCCGCCTGCGCCCTCGCCCAAGGCTCCCTCGCCCACGGCGCCGACTTCGGCCTCGCCGCCGCGGCGGGACAGGCGCAGGCCGCCGCCGCGACCTCGCCCGCCTGGGCCACCGCCTCCGCCGACGGTTTCGCGTCCGTCGACGCGCTCGGGCAGAACGGCACCTACGGCGGCCGGGACGGCAGGACCGTCACCGTGCGAACCCTCGCCGACCTGGAGAAGTACGCGACGGCCGCCGAGCCGTACGTCATCGTGGTCGCCTCGACGATCACCATGGACCCGGTCGGCAAGGAGATCAAGGTCCGGTCGGACAAGACGATCGTCGGCTCCGGGACCGCCGGGCAGATCGTCGGCGGCGGCTTCTTCCTCGGCCAGGGCGTCCACAACGTGATCATCCGCAACCTGACGATCCGGGACGCGTACCAAGGGGTCTGGAACGACAAGGAACACGACTTCGACGGCATCCAGATGGACGGCGCGCACCACGTCTGGATCGACCACAACGACATCCGGAACATGGCCGACGGGCTCATCGACAGCCGCAAGGACACCACGTACCTGACCGTCTCCTGGAACAAGCTCAGCCAGGACAACAAGGCGTTCGGCATCGGCTGGACCGACAACGTCACCGCCGACCTCACGATCCACCACAACTGGATCCGCGAGACCGAGCAGCGCAACCCCTCCACGGACAACGTCGCCCACGCGCACCTGTACAACAACTTCCTGGAGGACGTGGCGGGGACGTCCATCAAATCGTCCTACGGCGACTACGCGCGCGGCAGGACCAACATGGTCCTGGAGAACTCCTGCTTCCAGGGCATGACCAACCCCGTGATCCGGGACGCCACCGCGACCCTCGTCCAGCGCGGCAACGTCTTCTCCGGCACGAGCGGCAGGAACGAGAGCGGCGGCACGGGCGCGGCCTGGGACCCGAGGACGTACTACGCGTACGCCCTCGACAAGGCGGCTGACGTGCCCGCGCTGCTCAAGTCGGGTGCGGGACCGCGCGGTTCGATCGGCACGACCTCGACGGCAGCCGCGAGGACGACGACCACGGCGCGGGCCGCCGCCGCGACCACGCTCACCGTCGCCAAGGACGGCAGCGGGCAGTACACGACCGTGCAGGCCGCCGTGAACGCCGTCCCGGCGAACAACCCCTCGCGCGTCGTGATCGCCGTCAAGCCCGGCACGTACCGCGAGCTGGTCAAGGTGCCGTCCAACAAGCCGCACGTCACCATCCGGGGCACCGGCGGCAGCCGCAAGGACACCACGATCGTCTACAACAACGCGTCGGGCACCCCCAAGCCCGGCGGCGGCACGTACGGCACCGGCGGCAGCGCCACCGTCGCCGTCGAGGCGGACGACTTCCAGGCCCGCAACCTGACCATCTCCAACGACTTCGACGAGGGGGCCCACCAGGACATCGCCGGCCAGGCGGTCGCCCTGCGGACCGCCTCCGACAAGGTGTTCCTGGACGGCGTCATCGTCAGCGGCGACCAGGACACCCTGCTGGTGGACACCGCGTCCAAGGACAGGCTGGGCCGCGTCTACATGGCCGACTCCCAAGTCATCGGCAACGTCGACTTCATCTTCGGCCGCGCCACCGCGGTGATCGACAGGTCGGTCATCACGCTGAAGAAGCGCTGGAACGGCACCTCGGCCGGGTATGTCACCGCCCCCAGCACCGCCGCCGGCCGCAAGGGCATCCTGATCGCCAACTCCACGGTGAACGGCGACGTGTCCGACCGCAGCTTCTACCTCGGCCGCCCCTGGCACGCCGGCGGCGACGCGAGCCTCGACCCGCAGGCCACGGTCCGCGACACCACCCTGAGCGCCGCGATCAGGACCGCGCCCTGGACCGACATGAGCGGCTTCTCCTGGAAGGACGACCGGTTCGCCGAGTACCGGAACAGGGGCGCGGGGGCCGGCGCCGCGAGCACCGACCGCCCTCAGCTCACCGACGCGCAGGCCGCCGGCCAGGAGGTCGCGGACTGGCTGGGGGACTGGACCCCCAGCGCGTCCTGACGTGATCGGCGTCGGCTACACGCCCGCCGCGTAGCCGACGCCGACCGCGGTCACCATGACCATCGCCGAGCCGATGATCCAGGCCATCGCGCCCTTGCTGGCCTTCGTCGTCGGGTCCTCGACCCACCGGTAGTGGTCCCGGGTGATCGTGGAGCGGACCGGGCCCAGCATGAGGGGCATCATGACCATGACCGCGGCGTAGAGATACAGGGTCGCGGGCAGTGCGTTGTGCTGCACCAGAGCCCGCAGGCCCAGGGTCGCGATGCCGATGACCGGCATCCACACCTGTTTTTTCTTGTACTTCGGTATCTGGATGATCCACTGCATCGCGACGAGGTTGACGACGGTCGCGCCCGCCGCGATGAGGATCCAGACGCTGGTGGACAGCGACAGAAACATGGGCGTCCTAGAAGAGTGAGTCCCAGCCGTCGGATATGGCGTCTCCGATGCCGGACACGGAGTCACCGGCCGCGTCCCAGGCCGTGGTCGCGTAGGTGACGGCGGGGCCCACCATCTCATGACCGATCCGCGTGGCCGTCACGGTGGCGCTCTTCAGGCCCTCCGCACCCCACTCGATCATGTGGGACATGCCCGGCACCTTGATCTTGCCGAGGACGAAGCCGCCGGTGAGGGCGCCTACCGCCAGGCCCGCGACGGAGCCGTAGAACGCGTCGGACGTCCAGCCGTCGGTGAAGCCGGTGATGACGGCCGAGCCGATGCCGGTGACCCAGGAGATGGTGCCGAACACGCCGGCGGCCGCGTCGAAGGGCGGCGGAAGGAGCAGGCAGAGCGCCGCCGCGGTCCCGGAGACGGCACTGACCCCGTTCAGCAGCTGCGCGAACTCCTGCCAGTCCTTCTTGCTGCCCCAGCCGTCGGGGCTGTCGACCTTGTCGCTGTCGCTGCCGGCGGAGGGGTCGACGCCGTTCTGCTTGTTCTGCCTCGCCACCTCCGCCGCCTTGCGCGCGGCCTCGGCGAGCTCCTGCTTGCGCTTGGCGACCGCCGTGGCGCGGGCCTCGCTGGCGGCCTTGGCGGCGGCCGCGGCGTCCTTGCCCGCCGCGTCGGCGGAGGCGCGGGCCGCGTTCGCCGACGCCTGCGCCCGGCTGGCGGACGCGGCGGCCGCGGCGGCGGAGGCCACGGCCTGGTTCGCCGAGTAGTTCGCCTGCCGGGCCGCGGTGCGGGCGGACGCGGCCGCGGTCTTCGCCTTGTCCGCGGAGGCCTGCGCGTCCTTCGCGGACTGCTCGGCGGCGTCGGCGTTCGCGTCGGCCTGGGTGGCGTACTCGCGGGCCTTGTCGGCGGACGCGTTGGCCTTGTCCGCCCACTTCGCCGCCTCCGCGGACGCCTTGCGCGCGTCGGCCGCGGCCTTGGACGCCTGGCAGGCGTCCTTCTGCGCGTCCTGGGCGATCTTCGCGGCGCGCGCGATGGAGGCCCGGACGGCCGCGACGTGCGTGGCGGCGTCGTAGTCGAGCTGCGCCGTGCGGTGGCAGACCGAGTTGACGAAGTCGCGGCGCATCCACGTCGGGCCTTCGAGGGCCACCTGGGCGGCCGCCTTGGTGTAGGGGCCGGCCGTGTTCAGGATGGCGAAGACGGCGACCTCGTCGTCCTGCCTGATGTTCTCGGCGTACGTGCTGAAGAACCCGTGCAGGGCCTGGGGCGAGCCGTCGTCCAGCGCGGCCCGCGCCGCCGCCGAGACCGCCTTGCCGGGCTTGCCGTCGAGGATCCTCAGCACGCGGACGCGGTTGTCCTCGGCGGCGGCCGCCATGATCCCCGTGGTCAGGAACGCGCCCACGGCGGACGTGTCCGCGGCGTCCAGCGCCGTCGCGGCGGCGTCGGCGACGTTCTCGGTGGACACCTTCACCACGGCCAGGAGCGTTTCGCGGTCGTCCTGGTTCTGCGCGATCTGCCGGTCGGCGGCGACCCACGCGAGGACGTCCTCGTCGGCTCCGGCGAGGGCGTGCTCGGCCGCGTCCCGGCTCCAGGTGCCGATCGTGGTGGAGATCAGGTTCAACGCGGCCAGACGGCCGGCGGAGAGGGCCTGCGCCGTGTCCCCGGCCGCATCCGCCTTCTCGGCCTTGGCGATGAGGTCCTTGGTCGCGGTGTCGAGGGCGTCGGACTGGGTGGCGGCCGTGCGGGCCTTCTCCCGGTCCTCCGCCTCCGCGCGGGCCATCTCCCGGGCCTCGGCGAGGGACTGTTCGAGGTCCTGGGCCAGTTTCTGCGCCTCGGAGTCGCGGGCGGCCTTCTCGACGGCCTCGGCGTCCTGGACGGCCTTCACCGCGGCCTCGGCCGCCTTGACCGACTCGGCGGCCCACTTGGTGGCCGTGGCGGCGTACTCGGCCGCCTTGACGGCTCCGTCCGCCGCGGCCTTGGCGGCCTTCGCCGCGTTCTCGGCGTGCGTGGCGGCGGAGTTGGCCGCGTCGCGGGCGGCGGCGGCCGCCTGCGCGGCGATGCCGGCCAGCGACTGCGCGGTGTTCGCGGCGGCGGTGGCGCGGGCCGCCTGCGCGTTGGCCTCGGCGGCGGCCGCCTTGGCGGCGGCGGCCTCGCTCTGAGCGGCGCCCGAAGCGGCGGCGGCGGTGGCGGCGGCCTGGGCCGCGGCGGCGGAGTTGCGGGCCGCGCCGGCGGCGGCGGAACCGGCGGCCGCGGCCTGGTTGGAGGCGGTCGCCGCCGCGTCGGCCGCCTTGGCTGCCGTGCGGGCCTGGCTCGCCGCCTTGTTCGCCCCGTCGGCGGCCAGCCGGGCGGCCTTGGCCTTGGTGGCGTCGTTCGCCGCGGCGACGGCGGCGGAGTAGGCGGCGGACGCGGCCCGTCCGGCCGTCGCCGCCGCCTGGGCCGCCGCGGTGGCCGCGTACGAGGCCCGGCGGGCCGCGGAGTGCGCGGCCGCGGACGCCTGGACCGCGGTGCGGGACGCGGCGGCGGCGCCCTGCGCGGCGGACGCGGCCTTGCGGGCCGCCTTGCCGGACTTGAGGACGTCGTCGCGGGCCGCGTCGGCTTCCGCTGCGGCCTCCTCGGCGGCCTTCCTGGCCTGGGCGGCGGCCTCCTTCGCCTTGGCGGAGGCGGCGACGGCCCGGTCCGAGGTGAGCTGGGCCCGCCTGCCCTCGCGTTCCACGATCGCCACCAGCTGCTCGATGGTGGCGGCCTCCTGGTCCCGGGCGCGCGCGATGTACTGACCGGTGTTCAGGAACCAGTGGATCGCGGACGGGCTGCCGTCGTTCAGAGCGCGCTCGGCGTACTTCTTCACCTCCGGGGAGGCGGTGGCCAGGATCTTGAAGACCTCGGCCTGCTCGTCCTCGCGGCGGGCGGTGATCTGGGTGTTCAGCAGGAAGTCGGTCAGGGCGTCGCCGGTGCCGGTGTCGAGGGCCTTCTGCGCCTCGCGCTGCACGCCGGTGCCGCCGCTGTTCAGAATGGTCAGCGTGGTGACGCGCAGGTCCTCCAGCTCGGCCGTTCTGAAGCCGCCGGACAGGAAGGCGGCGACGGAGTCGTCGCCCGCGGTGAGCGCGGCGGCGGCGTCGCGGGCGATGCCCTTGCCGGAGGCGGGCAGCGCCTTGAGGAGGGCGAAACGGTTGTCCTCGGCGGTGGCGCCCGGCAGATCCGTGGTCAGGAAGCGGTCGACGTCGGCGGCGGAGCCGGTCAGCGCCGCGGCCGCGGCGCTCTTGACGGACCGTCCGCCGATCTTCCACGCGGTGACGACCCTCGCGCGGTCCGTGTCCGGGAGGTGCGAGAGCCTCGGCAGGTCCGCGGAGCCCGTTGAGCCCGCGGCGGCGGCCAGCGCCCGGGAGGGCGCCGCGAGAGAGACCGCGGTGGCCGCGGTGGCGGCTCCGGCGACGGTGAGAAGCCGGCGCCTGCTCCAGTACGTGGTTTCCAAGAATCCCCCATGGATATGCACCCGGGCCTGCGCCCGGGTCAGGGGCGGGCCGCCGGGTGTCGTCGGCTGAAGCTGTGCGAAGCCTGCCGGCGCGGCGCGGGCCGGTCGGCCCGGGCTCACACGGCGGCTGCTGCCGCACCTGGCTGCTGCCGTACCTGGCTGTTGCAGGGGCGAACTTATGTGATTGCCACACAAGTTGACCAGGCATCAGTTACAACGAGAAGGAATGACAAAGACCACACCGCGATATGTCCGTCTTGGCATGGAATTCCGCGATCAAATCAGTGGCGCTCCCCCCGCACGGCTGTTTGAATGCACCGGCTTCCAGGGCCGCCTGACCCGCGGTCAGCTCTCGGGCGTCCCGCGCGCCCTCAGGCGGTACACGGAATCGCTCCACCGTTCCCCGAAGGGAACGCAAAGAGCACGCAAGGTAACTCTCATCAGGGGGACAACCATGAAACACGCACGGCGGATCATCGCCACCGGTGCGGTCGCCGCGGCCTGCGCCGGCGCGGTCGTCTTCGCGTCGGCTTCCGGCGCCTCCCACCACCCGGCTGCCGGCCCCGCCTCCGCCGGCCACGCGGCCCCGGTCGTCGACGGCGCACCCGGATACGCGGTCGAGGACTTCGCCTACCCGGGCGCCGACGCCATCAAGGCGCAGCGGGGCATCACGCTCAAGCGCGGCGACGGCCACATCACGCTCGCCGACTGCGCCTCGGGCACCGGCCTGATGGAGGTGTACTCGCGCAAGAGCGAGAAGATCTGCTTCCGCGCCACCGGCCTCTCCGGCTACCTCAGCCTGGAGATCCCCTCCGTCTACGGCGTCAAGGGCGAAGCCGACCACGAGGCCGCCGTTCAGCTCACCACCGACGGAGCCACGCAGAACCTCGACGTCGGCAAGGGCGAGTGGAAGGCGGCCGGCGAGGCCGCCGATCCGGACGGACGGGACTTCGTCCTGGTCGAGATACGTACCAGCAAGTAACACCGAGACGGGGAAGACGACCACCATCATGACCACAACCGGCAAGCGATCCACCGCGCTCGCAGCCCTCGTGACCGCCGCCGTCATCGGCGCTCCGCTCCTCTCCGCGCATGCCGTCTCCGGCAAGCCCGAGACCGACACCAGCCACGCCTACACCGCCCGCCTCGACATCGGCGACGGCGCCAAGGCGTGCTCCGCGGTCCTGATCGCCCCCCAGTGGCTCGCCACCGCCGCGTCCTGCTTCGCGGACAAGCCGGCCGAATCGGTCAGGATTCCCGCCGGGGCGCCGAAGCTGAAGACCACGGCGACCGTCGGACGCACCGACCTGACCACCGCCGCGGGCGTCGTCCGCGAAGTGGTGCAGCTCGTCCCGCGCGACGACCGCGACCTGGTCCTGGCCCGGCTGTCCGCGCCCGTCGCCGGCATCGCCCTGCCGGGCATCGCCACCGCCGCGCCGGCCAAGGACTCCGCCGTGTCGGTCAGCGGCTACGGACGCACCAAGGACGAGTGGGCCCCGCTCAAGCTCCACGGCGACAGCTTCCAGGTCGACCAGGTCGGCGCCACCGACCTCACCGTCCACGGCGCCTCCGGCGCGGCGATCTGCGCCGGCGACTCGGGCGCGCCCGTGGTCTCCTCCGCCGGCCTGCTCGGCGTCGCGTCCCGCTCCGACCAGGGCGGCTGCTTCGGCACCGACGCGGCGCAGACCTCCACCAGCGGTGTCGTCAGCCGGACCGACGACATCGCCGCCTGGATCAGGTCCACCACCGAGTCGGCCCCGTTCGCCGACTTCAACGGCGACGGCGTCGAGGACACGGCCGTCGGCGACCCCAAGGCCGTCATCGGCGGCGACGCCGAGGCCGGGGCGGTCCACGTCGTCTACGGCGGCGGCAAGGGCGCCGCCGAACTGGACCAGGACCAGGCCGTCGTGCCCGGCGGCGCGGAGGCCGGCGACCGCTTCGGCTACGCCCTGGCCACCGTCGACTACGACAAGGACGGCTACACCGACCTCGCCGTCTCCACCCCGTACGAGGACGGGGGCACCGTCGCCGACGTCGGCATGGTCTCCGTGATCTACGGCTCCCCCGACGGCCTGGGCAAGGGGCGCGCCTCCGACAACTACGCCCAGGGCGAGGGCAACGGCGGTCTGAAGGGGGCGTCCGCGGAGAAGGGCGACACGCTCGGCTACTCCCTGGCCGCCGGCATCACCCGCGACGACGAGCCCTACATCGTGATCGGCGACCCGGGCGAGGACGTCGGCTCCGTCGCCGACGCGGGCTCCGTGGTGTACGTGCACGGCGGCACCAACGTGTACCTCTCCCAGGACGGCGGGCTGCCGGGCTCCCCCGAGGCCGGCGACCGGGTGGGCACCGCCGTCGCGGCCGACATGACCAACATCGTGGTCGGCATACCGGGCGAGGACATCGGCGACAAGGAAGACGCGGGCGGCCTCGCCGTGCTGACCCACAACCTGGGCCTGAACGGCAAGCCGATCGTGCGCGCGGGCATCGACCAGGACCTCGACAAGATCTCCGGCGGTGCGGAGAAGGGCGACCAGATGGGCAACTCCGTCGCCATCGTCCCCAAGGGCACGAGCGACGACTCGATCATCGCCGTGGGCGCCCCGGGCGAGTCGATCGTCCCGTCCGGCACCACCACGAACGTGGCGAACGCCGGCACCGTCTTCGTCCTCGACTTCCCCGCCAAGAGCGACTGGAAGCAGCAGACGGTGATCAACCAGGACCAGGCGAACGTGGCCGGCGGCGTCGAGACCGGCGACCGCTTCGGCGAGAGCCTCGCCGCCGTCAACCTCGCCCCCGGCAAGGCCGCACCGGGCTGGGCCGACCTGCAGCTCGCGGTGGGCGTTCCCGGCGAGTCCCAGGGCACGGTGGCCGGCGCGGGCTCCGTGCAGACCTTCTCCCTGGTGGGCGCGCCCGGCGACCACGACGACGTGCTCTACGCCGGCTACAACAAGGTGCCGGGCACGCCGGGCGCCAACCAGCACATGGGCCAGTACCTCGCCGCGTCCCCGGACCATGTCTCCCTCGGCATGCCGAACGGCCCGCAGGCCGGCGGATCGGTCTACCAGGTGTCGTGGAACAACGTGGTCTCGCACGCGAGCAGCGCCGACGCGGACGAGAACGTCACGGTGCTGCGGCCGGGCGCGGGCGGCATCCCCGCGGGCGGCAAGGCGTTCGGCTGGGTCATCCGGTGACCCGCTGACCCGCACGGCCCGGCGTGCGGCTCCCGCGGGACCCGCCCGCCGGGCGGGTGGTGACACGACAGGCGGCCGCGTCGGTGACGCGGCCGCCTCGTCGCCCCCCAGGGGGTGTCACTGCGTGATCGTGATCCGGTTCGCCGTCGGCGGGGCCAGCGGGCCCGAAGCCGAGGAGTTGGCCGTCAGGTACTGCTCCAGGGCGGTCAGGTCGTCGTCGCCGACCAGGTCGTTCGTGCCCAGGCCCAGCGTGGGGAAGCCGTCGCCGCCGCCCGCGAGGAAGCTGTTGGTCGAGACGCGGTAGGTGGCGGCCGGGTCGATCGCCGCGCCGTCGAGCCTGATGGAGTCCGTGACGACGCGGTCGGCGCCGCTCTTCGTCAGGTCCAGCGTGTACGTCAGGTTGGCGGACGGCTGCAGGATCTTCGGCGCGCTCGTGTTCGTCCCGCTCACCTGCTCCTTGAGGACCTGGATCAGCTGGGCGCCGGTGAAGTCCTGGAGGTTCACGGTGTTGGAGAAGGGCTGGACGGTGAAGCCCTCGGCGTAGGTGACCACGCCGTCGCCCTCGGCGCCCTTGGCCGCGTAGGTGAGGCCGGCCCGTACGCCGCCCGGGTTCATCAGCGCGAGGTCCGTCTGCGGGTCGAGCTTCCTGCCGTACCAGAGCTGGGCGTCCGCGATCAGGTCGCCCATCGGGGACTCGGTGCCCGTGTTGGGGACGTCCGCGGAGACGTAGCCGATCGCCCGGTTGCCGACCGGGGCCGCCAGGGTGTTCCACCTGCCGATCAGCTCGGTCATGTCGGGCGCCTTGGCGACGGTCCGGGTGACCACGTGGTTCGCCGCCTTGACCGCCGTGCGCGCGATGTCGCCGGTGTAGCGGTCGTACGTCAGCGTGGTGTCCGTGTAGAGACGGCCGAAGGACGCGGCCGAGGTGACCGTGCGCGGCTTGCCCGACGGGTCCGGGATCGTGCACGCGTACGCGGCGTGCGTGTGGCCCGTCACCAGCGCGTCCACCGCGGGCGTGACGTTCTTCGCGATGTCGACGATCGGGCCGGAGATGCCGGCGCCCGCGCCCGGGGAGTCACAGTTGTAGTTGTACGCCCCCGAGGCCGGCAGACCGCCCTCGTGGATCAGCGCCACGATCGACTTCACGCCCTGCTTCTGGAGCACCTTGGCGTACTTGTTGATCGTCTCGACCTCGTCCTTGAACTTCAGGCCCTTGACGCCCTCGGCGGAGACGACGCCCGGGGTGTTCTCCAGCGTCACGCCGATGAAGCCGATGCGGACGTCCCTCTTCTTCCAGACCCAGTACGGCTTCAGGATCGGCCGGTCGGTCTTCTCGTTCAGGACGTTCGCCGCCAGGTACGGGAAGTCGGCGCCCTGGAACTTCTTGTCCGTGTAGCAGCCGGCCGTCGGATGGCAGCCGCCGTTCTGCAGCCGGCCCAGTTCCTTCGCGCCCTCGTCGAACTCGTGGTTGCCGACCGAGGTGACGTCCAGGTCGAGCTTGTTCAGCGCCTCGATGGTGGGCTCGTCGTGGAACAGGCCCGAGATCAGCGGAGAGGCGCCGACCATGTCGCCGCCGGCCGCGGTGATGGAGTACTTGTTGCCCTTGCGGGCCTCACGCAGGTGCGTGGCAAGGTACTCCACACCGCCCGCGTCGATCGTCTTCGTCGTGCCGTCCGGCTGGAGTTCCGTGACGCGGCCCGAGGAACCCGACGGCGGTTCGAGGTTGCCGTGCAGGTCGTTGAAGGACAGCAGCTGCACGTCCTGGTAGCGGCTCGGCAACGGCTTGCCGTGCCCGCCCTCGTGGGCGTCCGCCGGAAGCGCGGCGGCCAGGGCGCCGGCGGTGGCGAGAACCGCGGAGGCCGCGACGAGACGGTACGAACGGCGTCTGCCGCGTCCGTCGGTCCGGTGCGGCTGGGAAGTGGCTGGCATGCGCCCCCCTGTTTGTCGGCTGGGACCGGTGGCTCCGGTCGGGCGCAGCCTAGAGTCAACGCGCGTAGCGCGACAGGGGGTTCGTGGTTACATCCTGGTTTACCTTTGCCATCCTCCTTGCCCCCTCTTTGCCGCGTCCGCCCCTTACCCTCGTACGCATGACCAGCGACGACATCGCACGGATCCCCGGCTCCCGATCCATCGAGACCTACGCCGAACTCACCCCCGCCCAGGCCGAGGCCGTCCTCGCACTGCTCGCGGAGGCCGCCCGGACGGACGGCCAGCAGGCGGTCTCCGAACAAGGCCGGCTGCAGCTGCGCGGAGGCCCCCGCGACGGCGTCTGTCATCTGGTCCTCACCCTCGACGGTGAACTCGTCGGATACGCCCAGCTGGAGGACACCGACCCGGTCGAGGCGCCGGCCGCCGAACTGGTCGTCCACCCCTCCCACCGCGGACACGGACACGGCCGGGCGCTCGGCTCGGCGCTGCTCGCCGCCTCCGGCAAGCGGCTCCGCGTGTGGGCCCACGGCGGCCACTCCGCCGCCCGGCACCTCGCCCAGGTCCTCGGGCTGACCCTGTTCCGCGAACTGCGCCAGATGCGACGCCCGTTGACCGGCCTCGAACTGCCCGAGCCGGTGCTGCCCGCGGGCGTCAGCGTGCGTACCTTCGTACCCGGCCGGGACGATTCCGCGTGGCTCTCCGTCAACGCGGCCTCCTTCGCCCACCACCCCGAACAGGGCTCCCTCACCCAGCGCGACCTGGACGACCGTATGGCCCAGCCCTGGTTCGACCCGGCCGGCTTCTTCCTCGCCCACCGCGGCGAGCAGCTCGTCGGCTTCCACTGGACGAAGGTCCACGCCGAGGAGCAGCTCGGCGAGGTGTACGTGCTCGGCGTGGCCCCCGGCGCCCAGGGGGGCGGCCTCGGCAAGGCCCTCACCACGATCGGCCTGCGCCATCTCGCGGCACAGGAACTGCCCACGGCGATGCTGTACGTCGACGCCGACAACAAGGCGGCGGTGTCGGTGTACGAACGGCTGGGCTTCACCACGCACGAAACGGACCTGATGTACCGCTCGGAGACGTGACCAGAGAGCCGCGCGTGACCAGAGTGCCGTGCGTGACCCGGGAGCGGGGCACGACCCGGGACCGGGACACGACCCGAGAACGGGACACGACCCGGGAGCCGGCCGAGCCGTCCCGGAGAGGGCTCGGCCCCACTCGCCCGGACGAGCCTCACGCCGGCGTCGCCATGGCACCGCCCCGCCCGAGGGCGGGCGAGGCGGCGCCGGTCGCCCTCCCGTCTCCGCTCGAGCCCCCGCTCGCATCGCCGCCCACCGCGAAGAGCAGGCAGCCGACGACGCGAGGGCCGCGAGAACGCACCCGGCGATGACGGCCTTCCTGCCCACGGTCATCGACCTTCTCCTGCGGTTCGGAGGTCGCGTGCGCCGGTCGCGGCGGCCGACGGTTCCCTGATCAGGACGACCACCGCCGAGGCGGCCACTCCCAGCAGTACGGCCCACACCGCGCGCGAGGAGCCCCAGGCCCTCGACAGGGGCGGCGCGAACGGCTGCAGCCCCTCGGGCAGCGGAGCCAGCGCGGCGAGGACGACGAGGAGAAGGGCGCCCGGCGTCGCCAGGGCCCCGCCGCCGCTGCCTGCGGTGAGGCGCAGCCCCAGCGCGGCGAGGGCCAGCACGACGGCGAGCAGCCCCGCCGCCTCCAGCGTCAGACCGGCCCACGGCAGCAGCCCGCGTTCCTCCGGCCCGACCGCCCGAGCGCCCAGGACCAGCACACCGAGCCAGCCCGCACCCGCCGACACCACGGCGACGCCGGTGCGCAGAGCGCGCGGCAGCCAGCGCGGCACCGGCGTCACCTCGGTCGTGGCGGCCGCGGAGTCGTCCAGCACGAACGCCGCGCCCACGGCGAGCAGCACCGCTCCCGCACGGATCAGCAGGACCGCGTCGGAGAGCCGCAGACCGCCCGAGACGGCGGTTGCAGCGCCCACCAGCAGCCACCCCGCCACCGCCGCCGCCAGCAGTGGCGTCATACGGCAGGAACGCAGCACGTACGGCACGAGCAGCGGCCACAGCCGTCCGGGCCTCATCGGCACGCGCTTTCGGCGGAGGCGTCACGGGCCGGGGCGCGCACCCCGAGCAGCCGCGCGGCACGGGCTGTCGTGGTGCCCGGTGCGCTCAGCTCGGCCCAGGACGCCTTCACCCTGGCGCCGATCCGGTCGGCGGGCTGCGCGAGCAGATCCCGTGAGAGCCGCACTTCCGCCGCGTCGAAGTCGACCCCGGTGGCGGACATCAGCACCAGCACGGTCAGCCCGCTGGTGGTGCGGGACTCCAGATCGCGCAGCGCGGCGCCCGATCCCGCGGTCGCCTGGCCGGCGAGCCACAGCGTCAGGACGGCCCGGGAACCGCAGACGGTGTCCACCCGGGGCGAGTCCGGCACCGACCCGGTCACGGCCCGGTAGGCGAACAGCACCGAGAACTCGGCCACCGCGTCGCTCTCGGTGTCCTGGCCGGCGCTGCCCGCACTCCAGGCCGTGCCGACGGGCACCGCCGCGGGCGTGCCCGCTCTGCGGTCGTCGGCGTCCCACGCCGCGTACGGCAGCGGCACGGAACCGCCCGTCTCCACACCGGCCCGGAAGATCCGCTGCCGGACCGCGTACGGCGCCCGCGCGACGTCGTCCGGGGCCCGGGCGAGGACGCCCCGCACCACGGCGTCCCACTGCTCGGCGCGGCGGGTGAACTCGGGGAACGCGCAGTACGTCACGTTCAGCCGCCTCTCGCACTTCTGCCGCGCGGCGGGATGCTCGGTGGCGGCGGCGCGGGCGCGCTCGACCGCGCCGGACGCCGGCCGCGTCTGCAGCGTCCCGCCGAGCAGCGCGAGCGCGGCGGCAGCGACGGACGCCCCTCGCAGTGCCCCCGTGCCGCGGCACGGCCCCTCCGGCACGCTGTCCGCCCTGCCGCACAGCAGGGCGCCGCAGGCGCCGGCCGCGGCCAGCGCCGTGAGCCACAGCAGATGCGCGCCGGCCGGCCGGCCGAGCAGCTCCGACGGCAGGGGCTGCGCGGACTCGTTCTCGGTGGCGACGACGCCGAGCCAGCGCCAGCGGGCGGTGTTCTGCACGGCGGCGAGGAACGTGAACACCGCCGGCAGCGCAAGCACCAGGGAGGCGGCGGCGGGCGACGAGCTCAGCCGCGCGGTCAGCACGCCGAGGATCCCGGCGAGCAGCACCACCGCGGGGCCCGTCGCCACCTCCGCCCACCGCACGGCGCCCACCGCGTCCGGCTCGACCGCGAGGCAGCCGATCCGCGCGCACACCAGCAGCGCCGACACGACGACGGCGGGCGCCACGGCCAGCAGATGAGCTGCGGTGCGGGCCCGGAAGCCCAGGCCCTCGACCGCGAACAGCGGCTCCACACCGTGCCGACGGCTGCGCAGCGCGCCGGAGTTCGCGGCGAGCAGCACTCCCGCGGCCGGCAGCAGCAGCGGGATCTGGACGAGGCGGGAGCTGTCCTGCAGCACCGGGTAGCGATGGGCGTCGTGCCCGCCTGTCTGGGCGTAACCCCACAACAGGAGGTAGGCGGCGAACCCGCCGAGCACGGCCGGGTGGCGCAGCAGCCGCACGGCCTCGGCGCGGGCCAGGGCCAGCACCCCGGCGCGCACCGGGCCTCGGGCGAGGGACCCTGCTGCGGGGCCGCTGCGGATGTCGTCGAGGGCGGTCACATGGCCTCCCGACCGGCCGTCGGCTCGTCCGGGAGGAGCAGTTCGAGGCCGGCGACGAGCGCGGCGGCCGGCTCCGCCCGCTGCCCCATGTCTCCCGACGGCTGCTCGATCTCTCTGAGCGGTCCCCCCGGGCTCCTCCTCGGCTCCGCTTCCCCTACTCCTCGCACTTCACCGCCTCCTCGGGCGCCTTGACACCCAGGAGTGCCGCGGCCTGTGCGGTCGTCGTGCTCGCGGACGTCAGCTGCGCCCAGTGAGCCTTGACACGGGCCGTCATCACGGCACGAGGACGCTCCAGAAGCTCACGGATCACCGTCGTCTGCGGGCCCGTCAGGCTCAGTCCGTTCGTCGGGGCCAGCACCTCGTCCGGGCCGCTGACGCTGTCCCCCAGCCGCATGTTCCGGAAGGTGGCCATCGGGGTGGGGTCCGTGCTCAGGACCAGCCACATGACGGTCACCGGGCGTGCGTCGTCGCACGTCTCCTGCGTCGTCATGTCCTCCGAGCCCCCGACCAGGACCGTGGCGGCTCCCACCGCGAACTCGGGGACGCGGTTGCCGCCCCAGCGCGTGCCGACGGTGACCTCGCCCGGCGTGGTCGAGGGGTCGAGAGCACCGTCGACCTCCACTTGGTCGCCGATGTAGATCCTCTGGCGGACCGTCAGACCTGCCTGGGCCGCGGTACCGCCGGCGGCGGACTGGACACGGTCGACGACCTCGGCCCAGTCGGACCGCACACCGCTCCACTCGTCGAACGAGCAGTACGTCGAGCGGCCGTGCCGCGCGCACGACTGGACCTTCTGCGGAGTGTCGAACGCCGTCCTGCGGGCTGCTTCCAGCCCCTTCGTGTCACACGAGAGCTGGCCGGCCGCGCCGGCCGCGGTGACCGCGAGGCCGAGGACGGCAGCCGCCTTGACGGCCCGGGTACGGCCCCCGGACCGCAGCAGCGCCACGCAGACCAGCACCGCGCACACGCCCGCCGCGTACACGGCGTGCCAGCCGGCGGGGCGGCCGAGCAGATCGCTGGGGACCGGGTCGCCGCCGCTCCGGGCGACGAAGAGGACCGGCGAGAGCCAGCCCTGCCGGCTGCCCTCGTCCTCCGCCGCGGAGGCGACGACGAAAAGGAGGTAGAGGGGGATCGTGGCCAGTATGGGAACGAAGGAGGAGGGCAGCAGAGTGGCCAGCAGCACCCCCATGACACCGGCCAGCAGCACGGTCAGGGGGCCGACGGCCAGCTCTCCCACGGAACCGTGGCCGATCGCCCCCGGCTTCAGCGCCTCCAGGCCGAACTCGCCCGCGACGACGAGCGCGGTGAGCGCCGCGTACGGGATCACGGACAGCACATGGGCGAGGATGCGCCGCCACGGCTCCATCGCCAGGACGTCGAACTGCCGCACCGTGTTGCTCTTCCGGGAACGCAGCGCGGCCGCGTTGCAGCAGATGAACACCGCGACGGCGAACAGCAGAGGTTCCGTCTGGGTCTGCCGGTCGACCGTGTTGAGGACGGGGTAGTCGTCCATGCCGTCCCGTCCCATGAGCCGCAGGGCGACGTAGCCGAGGTAGAGGGCGAAGGTGAGCAGGACCGGGACCTGCAGAAGCAGCTCGCGGGCCTCGAAGCGGGCGAGGGCGAGGACGGCTCGAGCGCGGTGGCGCTCGCGCGGGGGCTCGGCGAGCGCGGGCGTCGGCTCGGTGATCGTCGAAGTCGCCGTGCTCATGCCCCCACCGCCGCGTCGTCGCCGTCGAGGACGAGCAGATAGCCGTCCTCCAGGGTGGGTTCGACGAGATCGGCCCCCTTCGGCGGGTCGCCGACGTTGCGGAAGGCGCCCATGCCGGTGCGCCAGCCGGCCAGCGCGTTCGGATCGCGTTCGGCGCTGCTCCAGACCCGGCCCGCCGCGCGGGCGGTCAGCTCGGCAGGGGCGCCCTCGAAGCGGACACGGCCGCGGGCCAGCACCACGACACGGTGGCAGAGCATCGCCACGTCCTCCGTCTGGTGGGTGGACAGCAGCACCGTGCGGCCTTCGCCCGCCTGGGCGATCAACTCACGGAAGCGCATGCGCTGTTCGGGGTCGAGGCCGACGGTCGGCTCGTCCAGCACGAGGAAGCCGGGGTCACCGACGAGGGCGGCGGCCAGGGCGACGCGCTGGCGCATGCCGCCGGACAGCCGCTTGAGACGCTTGCCGCGCACTTCGGAAAGGTCGACGGCCTCCAGCACGCGCCGCACCTCACCCAGCCGGGCGGTGCGGTCGGTCAGCTCCTTCAGGATCGCCACGTAGTCGACGAAGTCGAAGGCCGTGAAGTCCGGATGGAACCCGGGGTTCTGCGGCAGATAGCCGAGGGTGCGGCGCAGCGCGAGGCGCCCGGAGGGGGTGCCGGGATCATGGCCGAGGGCCGTGAACCGCCCGCCGTCGGGCGGGACGGCGGTGGCCAGCACCCGCAGCAGGGTCGTCTTCCCCGCGCCGTTGGGACCGAGCAGGCCGGTGACGCCGTGGCTCAGCCTCAGTGAGACCCCGTCCAGGGCCCTGGTCCCGCCGAAGCGCAGGGACAGGTCGGTGGCCGTCACGGTGGCGGGGCCCGAGGCCCCCCGCCCGCCGTGGCCGGGGACGGGTCCGGAAGCGGATGCGGATGCGGTGGTCATGTGCGGCTCCTGGAAGTCCGGTCGGCGGTCGGGGCGGGCTCGGGGGCCGGCTCGGGGGAGGGCTCGGGGCGGGGACGCCGGGTCATACGGCGCCCCCGTCACGGAAGCCGCCCAGAGGGCGCGCGTCGAAGCGGTCCCGGCCCTGGTAGAGCAGCAGTGCGGCGACGGCCGCCACCCCCGCCGCGGCCGCCTGGCCCGCCGCCGTGAAGGGAGCGAGCGTTTCGTGCGTCCGCGTCTGGAGCTCGCCCACGGCCAGCAGTGCCAGCCATCCCCCGCCGACGAGGGAGGGCGCGAGGACCGAACCGAGCCGGGTGCTCAGCGCGAGCCCCGTCCCGGTCAGGGCGAGTGCCGGCAGCAGCCAGGCCACGGCAAGCAGCCCGTACCCCGGAAGGGCCAGCGTCGCGGCGCCGTTGCACACCAGCCCGGCGGTGAGCACCGCCACCGTGCGGATCATGAGCAGCCGGAATCCGTGCAACGGGGCGACGACCGCCATCTCGTACGTAGGGTCGAGGGACGGGCCGTAGGACAGGGCGACCCCGGCGAGCGGGAGCAGCGGGGCCAGTGCGAGGAACAGCATCGGCTGTCCCACCATGCGCACCGCCAGGACCGTCATGACCAGCAGGAACAGCACCGACAGCAGCCAGGAGCGGCGCAGTACCGGCGTGGCCGCGAGCAGCCGTGCGGTGTGGTCGGCCACGCCGAGCCGCACCAGCAGCCGCTCGACCGTGCTCGGCCGCGGCGCGTCCAGTTCGGCGTCCAGCCGTTCCCAGGCAGCGTCCAGCGCGACCGGGTCGGCTGTCTCGGCGAGCCGCGCCCGGCACGGGGCGCACCCGGTGAGATGGGCGTCGGCGGACCACAGCAGGGGTGGCGCCAGCTCACCCTGCGCGTAGAGACGCAGGTCGTCCTCCGACACATGCCACGTCATGCCATGACCTCTCTCGACTGCTCGTCACCCGCGCGGGCGCGCAGGCCTGCTCCGCACACGTACCGCCTCATGCCAGCGCCTCCCGCAGTTGCCTGCGGGCCCGCAGGGCCCGCGTCTTGACCGTGCCGGGCGGGATGCCGAGCAGAACGGCCGCCTCCCGAGTGGTGAGCCCGTCGATGACGGTGGCCTGCAGAACGGCCCGCAGTTCCGGCGAGAGTCGGGTGAGGGCCCCGGCGAGGTCCCCGTGCTCAACCCCCGCGAGCACGCGTTCCTCCGCCGAGGCCTCGTCGCGGTGGCGCAACCGGGCCAGCGTCTGACGCAGCCGCCCGCGCGCCCCGTCACCGCGCAGAGCGTCGACCAGACGACGGGCGGCGATGCGCCACAGCCAGCCGGCCGCGTCGGAAGCGCCCTGCTCACGGTGGCGGGCGGTCCCGCGCCACACGGCGAGAAACGTCTCCTGGACGACGTCGTCGACTATCCCGGCGTCCGCGCACCGACTGCGCATGCGCGCGGTCAGCCACGGGGCGTACCGCCGATACAGCTCCTCGAAGGCGTGACGGTCCCGGTCTGCCGCGATGGCCCGCAGCAGTTCCCCGTCGCTTCTCGTTTCGCTCACATCTCCTCATCGGACGAGCCCCGCCGATCGGTTCACGGTTCGCCCCACGATCTTTTCGGACCCGTCCCCACTGCTTGCACGCCCTTCCCCCGCCTGTCCACACGCCGCTCCCCCGCGCCCTGCTCGCACGCCGTACCCCGCGCCCCGCCCGCCCTTCGACGCCCCGCCCTTCGAGCCCCAAGGCCCCGGCCGTCTCGAGCCCGTCGGCCATCTCGAGCCCTCCGGTGTCCCAGGAGCCCACAGCCCGCACCGCCTGACGTCCAGCGGCCCGCCGCCCCCGCCGCCCGACGTCCAGCGGCCCCACGTGACGTACTACAGGCCCGGCCTCCTGCGCGAGACACTCCCTCTGCCCGGGCCCCGACCCACCCGACCCCCGCGAGCCGCCCCCCGATATCCCGCACGCCATGTCTCCGTAACCGTCGGTTAAGACGACCTTGCGAGGCTCGGCGAATGAAGCCCGCCGTGCCCGAGCCTTCGCCGCCTCCCGAGGGAATCCAGCCGGGAAACCAGCAGGGAATCCAGCCCCACGGAAGCTCCGCCGCGATCCCGCCCGCACGTTCCGACGCGCCTGTCTCGCTCTTCGCGCGGAAGAATGGGTACATGAGCCAGTCAGACACCCAGGCCGAGGTCCAGCACGCGCAGCCCTCCGTGGGCTCCATAGCCGCGCACCGCCCGCACACCGTGGCTGCCGTCGTCTCCGATCTGGAGCCCGACATCGACGCCGACCTCGACACCTACGAGGAGGCGCCCTACGACGGCCCTCAGCTGCCGCAGGGTCGTTTCCTCGACCGGGAACGCAGCTGGCTCGCGTTCAACGAGCGCGTCCTGGAACTCGCCGAGGACCCGAACACGCCCCTGCTGGAGCGGGCCAACTTCCTCGCGATCTTCGCCAGCAACCTGGACGAGTTCTTCATGGTGCGGGTGGCCGGCCTGAAGCGCCGCATCGCCACCGGCGTCGCCACCCGCTCCGCCTCCGGCCTCCAGCCGCGCGAGGTGCTGGAGATGATCTGGGCCCGCTCGCGCGAGCTCATGGCCCGCCACGCCGCGACCTACCACGAGGACATCGCCCCCGCGCTCGCCGAGGAGGGCATCCACCTGGTCCGGTGGAGCGAGCTCACGGAGAAGGAACAGGCGCGTCTGTTCACCCTCTTCCGGCACCAGATCTTCCCGGTCCTGACCCCGCTGGCCGTCGACCCCGCGCACCCCTTCCCGTACATCTCGGGTCTCTCGCTGAACCTCGCGGTCGTGGTGCGCAACCCGGTCAGCGGCCACAAGCACTTCGCGCGCGTCAAGGTGCCGCCGCTGCTGTCCCGCTTCCTGGAGAGCTCACCCGGCCGTTACGTCCCCATCGAGGACGTCATCGGCGCCCACCTCGAGGAACTCTTCCCGGGCATGGAGGTGCTGGAGCACCACGCCTTCCGGCTCACCCGCAACGAGGACCTCGAGGTCGAGGAGGACGACGCCGAGAACCTCCTCCAGGCCCTGGAGAAGGAGCTCATGCGGCGCCGCTTCGGGCCGCCGGTGCGCCTTGAGGTCGAGGAGTCCATCGACCGCGAGGTCCTCGACCTGCTGGTGCGCGAGCTGAAGGTCAGCGAGGCCGAGGTCTACCCGCTGCCCGGCCCGCTCGACCTCACCGGCCTCTTCCGCATCCACGGTCTCGACCGGCCCGAGCTGAAGTACAAGAAGTTCATCGCCGGCACCCACCGCGACCTCGCCGAGGTCGAGTCGGCGTCCCCGCCGGACATCTTCGCGGCGCTGCGCAGCCGGGACGTCCTGCTGCACCACCCGTACGACTCCTTCTCGACGTCCGTGCAGGCGTTCCTGGAGCAGGCGGCCGGCGACCCGGACGTCCTCGCCATCAAGCAGACCCTGTACCGCACCTCGGGTGACTCGCCGATAGTCGACGCGCTCATCGAGGCCGCCGAGTCCGGCAAGCAGGTCCTCGTCCTGGTCGAGATCAAGGCCCGCTTCGACGAGCACGCCAACATCAAGTGGGCGCGCAAGCTGGAGGAGGCCGGCTGCCACGTCGTCTACGGCCTCGTCGGCCTGAAGACGCACTGCAAGCTGTCGCTGGTGGTCCGCCAGGAAGGCGACACGCTGCGGCGCTACTGCCACGTCGGCACCGGCAACTACCACCCGAAGACGGCCCGTCTCTACGAGGACCTCGGTCTGCTCACCGCCGACCCGCAGGTCGGCGCGGACCTCTCCGACCTCTTCAACCGGCTCTCCGGCTACTCCCGCCGCGAGACGTACCGCCGTCTCCTGGTCGCCCCCAAGTCGCTGCGCGACGGCCTGATCTCGCGCGTCGACAAGGAGATCCAGCATCACCGCGCGGGACGGCCGGCGCATGTCCGCATCAAGGTGAACTCGATCGTCGACGAGGCCCTCATCGACTCCCTCTACCGGGCCTCGCAGGCGGGCGTGCCGGTCGACGTGTGGGTGCGCGGGATCTGCGCGGTGCGTCCGGGCGTCCCCGGGCTGTCGGACAACATCCGGGTCCGCTCCATACTCGGCCGCTTCCTGGAGCACTCCCGGGTCTTCGGCTTCGGCAACGGCGGGGAGCCCGAGGTGTGGATCGGCAGCGCCGACATGATGCACCGCAACCTCGACCGGCGTATCGAGGCCCTGGTCAGGGTCACCGACCCGGGCCACCGGGCGTCCTTGAACCGGCTGCTGGAGACCGGCATGTCCGACGGCACCGCCTCATGGCACCTCGGCCCGGACGGCGAATGGACCCGGCACTCGACCGACGCGGACGGCGGCCCCCTGCGCAACGTCCAGGAGATGCTCATAGACGCCCGGAGGCGCCGGCGTGGCACAGCGACACCATGACCTGACCGGCCCCGCGGCCGGGCCCGCGGCGACGGGGGACGCCCTCGCGGGCTACCTCCGTGCCCAGGCCACGGAGTTCCTCCGCGCGCTGCGCCTGCACCGGGAGTCGGGGGGCGCCGCGTCGCACGGCTCGTCGCCCGCGGGCGGCCCCGCGGGCCGGGCGCATCCACGCGCGGGGGAAGCCGGCACGGCGGGCGGCCCGCCCCAGGACCGGGTGGACGCGGTGCGCGCCCTGCGCCGCTCGGCCCGCCGCATCAGCGGCAGCCTGCACACGTTCCGCCCCCTCCTCGACCCCGAGTGGTCGGAGGAGATGCGGCCCGAACTGGCCTGGCTGTCGGGCACGTTGGCGCTGGAGCACGCGTACGGGGCCCGACTGGAGCGACTGCTGCTCGCACTGAACCGGCTGTCGGGTTCGACGCCCACGCCGTCTCCCGCGCAGACGCCGGTCCCCGGGACGCCCACGGCCACGCCGAAGCCGCTACCGGCCCAGGCCCACGCCCGATCCCAGGCCCAGGCCCAGACGCAGCCGCACACACAGGCACAGCAGCAGGTACACCAGCAGACGCAGGTACACGTACGCGTACAGGCACAGACGCAGGCACAGACGCAGGCGAGCGGCGCGGCCGGTCAGGCGCTGGGGGGCGGCCGTGCCGGCGCCCAGCCCGCCGCCCCGGACCGCGGCAACCTCACCGTGGGCGCCGCGAAGGCGGGCGCCCTCCTGGACCGTCAGCTCACCCTCGCCCGCACCCGGGCCCACTCCACCGCGCTGCAGGCCCTCGGCTCCTCCCGCTTCCACGCCGTCGCCGACAAGGTCGCCGTCCTCGCCAGCGAGGTCCCTCTCACGCCCGCCGCCCTCACCGCCGACCTGCGCCCCCTGGCACGGGCCGCGGAGGAACGGCTCACCGACGCGGTCACCGCACTTCCGCTGATCACCGCGGGCAGCCCGTACAACGCGGAGGCCCTGATCCACGGCCTCTCCCCGGACCCGGCGCCGCATCCGCAGGACGCGCCCTGGCACCAGGTCCGCCTCCTCCTGCGGCTGCACCGGTACGCCTGTGAGGTCGTCCACGACAGCGGCGCCCCCCTGGACGCCCGGCTGCTCACCGCGGGCCAGGCCCTCGACCGGCACCGCGACGCCTCGGAGGCGGCGGCCGCCGCGGCTCAGGCGGCCCGCACCCCGCGTATCGCGCCCGCGACGGCGTACGCGCTCGGCGTGCTCCACGCCGACCAGCGCCACGAGGTGGAGGCGGCCCGGTACGCGTTCCAGCGGTCGTGGCAGAAGCAGACCATCGGCACACCCTGGCCGGACGGGCGGTGAGAACCGGATGAGCACGGCGAGAGACCCCGACGACGCCGTCGTCCAGGCGGCCGGCTGTGTGCTGTGGCGCCGTTCCCCGGCGGACGCCACTCTGGAGGTGTGTCTCGTGCACCGCCCCAAATACGACGACTGGTCGCACCCCAAGGGCAAACTGAAACGCGGCGAGGACCCGCTCGCGGCCGCCTTGCGCGAGGTCGAGGAGGAGACGGGCCACCGAGCCGTCCCCGGCGTCCGCCTGCCGACCGCCGAGTACGAGGCGAACGGCCGCCCCAAGGAGGTCCGCTACTGGGCCGCCGAGGCCGTGTCCGGCGCTTTCGCCCCGAACGACGAGGTCGACCGCCTCCTCTGGCTGCCCCCGCCGGCCGCCCGCGACCGGCTCACACAGCCGAGGGACCGCTTTCTCCTGGACGCCCTGCTGCACGTCCTGCACCTGGCCTGACAGGTACCGAGGGGACCGCGACCGGCCCCCTGCGACCCCGCCCCTCCCCCGGCCCATTCCCGCTGCGCCCTGCACGAAGGCTCTCGGCTCCCGCCGCGACGGAGGCCGGATCCCGTCCGGAGCACCGCGGCCCCTCCCCTGGACGGGCCTCGACCGGAAACCACCCCGTGTCCTCGACGTGAGCGTTCCGTGACCTAACCACAACGTCCCCAGGGGTTCACCCGCCGTTCATTCACGCCCGTAAGCGCCTTCACCTGATCTGCCTAATTTCGGCCTTACGCGGTGCGGCTCGCGACCAAGCGGGACGTGTCCGTACCAAACAGACTTCGCACACTCCGCACGCCGCCGGATTTCAGGACGGCGGCTCCTGGAAGGACCTCCCCCAAGTGAAGCTTCAGCGCATGAACCGGCGGGCTCTCTCCCTCGGTGCTCTCGCCGTCTCCGGCGCCCTGGCCCTCACGGCGTGCGGCTCCGACGACACCGGCTCCGGCAAGAGCGGCGGCAGCAGCTCCTCCGCCACCGCGGCCGCCGGGTCCATCAAGTGTGACGACGCCAAGGGCCAGCTCCTCGCCGACGGCTCCTCCGCGCAGAAGAACGCGATCGACGCCTGGGTGAAGAACTTCACCCAGGCCTGCTCCGGCGTCCAGGTCAACTACAAGGGTTCCGGCTCGGGCGCCGGCGTCACCGCGTTCACGCAGGGCCAGGTCGCCTTCGCCGGCTCGGACTCCGCGCTGAAGCCCGACGCCGTCGCCGCCTCCAAGTCGGTCTGCAAGGGTGGTCAGGGCATCGACCTGCCGATGGTGGCCGGTCCGATCGCCGTCGCCTACAACGTCTCCGGCGTGGACAACCTGGTGCTCGACGCCTCCACGATCGCCAAGATCTTCGACGGCAAGATCACCAACTGGAACGACGCCGCGATCGCCAAGCTCAACCCCGGCGCGAAGCTTCCCGACCTGAAGATCCAGCCGTACCACCGCTCCGACGAGTCGGGCACGACGGACAACTTCACCAAGTACCTGATCGCCGCCGCCCCGAGCGACTGGAAGTACTCCGGCGGCAAGGCCTGGCAGGCCAAGGGCGGTCAGGCCGCGGCCGGCTCCTCCGGTGTCGCCCAGGGCGTCAAGCAGACCAACGGCGCGATCGGCTACATGGAGCTGTCCTACGCCAAGGACGGTCTGGGCACGGTCGCCGTCAACACGGGCGCCTCGGCCCCGGTCAAGCCCTCCTCCGACGGCGCCACCAAGGCCGTCGCCGCCGCGAAGGTCGTCGGCACCGGCAGCGACCTGTCCCTGAAGCTGGACTACAACACCAAGGCCGACGGCGCCTACCCGCTCACCCTGGTCACGTACGAGATCGCCTGCGACAAGGGCAACAAGGCAGACACCCTGCCCGCCACCAAGGCGTTCCTGCGCTACATCGCCAGCACGGAGGGCCAGGGCATCCTCTCGGGCATCGACTACGCGCCGATCCCCGACTCCATCATCTCCAAGGTCCGCACCACCATCGAGGGCCTGAGCTGATCTGAAGGGTGCGGTCCGGCCGGGGGAACCCGGTCCGGACCGCACCCGTCCGGTGCACCGCCGCCAGGGGCCACTCGCGATCCGGCCCCACCCGAGCCGCCCACACCCGCCGGCGGCTCCGCAGACCGGAGATCCCCATGGACATATCGACGCAGCAGACAGACACGGACGACACCTCACCTCCCACGCCCCCGCCGCCTCCGTCGGCCGAGGAGAAGCGTGCGGCCCGCGGCGCCACCCGGCCCGGCGACCGGATCTTCCTCGGTCTCTCCCGCGGCTCGGGCATCTTCCTGCTGGTGATCATGGCCGCGATCGCGGTCTTCCTCACCTACCGGGCCTACCTGGCCATCAGCAAGGACGAAGCGAACTTCCTCACCGCGTTCGAGTGGAACACCAGCCTCCTGCCGCCGAAGTTCGGCATCGCGGTGCTGGCGTTCGGCACGGTGGTCTCGTCGATCATCGCCATGGTCATCGCGGTCCCGATCGCCGTGGCCATCGCCCTGTTCATCACGCACTACGCCCCGCGCCGGATGAGCGGCCCCGTCTCGTACGTGATCGACCTGCTCGCCGCCGTGCCGTCCATCGTGTACGGCCTCTGGGGCGCCCTGGTCCTCGTACCGCACATGGACGGCCTGTTCGGCTGGCTGAACGACTACCTGGGCTGGACCGGCGTCTTCTCCTGGGACCAGGGCGCCCCGCGCTCGATGCTCACGGTGGGCATCCTGCTGGCCGTGATGATCCTGCCGGTGATCACCAACGTCAGCCGCGAGGTCTTCCGTCAGGTCCCGCAGATGCACGAGGAGGCGGCCCTGGCGCTGGGCGCCACCCGCTGGGAGGTCATCCGCATGTCGGTGCTCCCCTTCGGCCGCTCCGGCGTGATCTCGGCCTCGATGCTCGGCCTGGGCCGCGCCCTCGGCGAGACGATGGCGGTCGCCACCGTGCTCTCCCCCGACTTCGACATCCACGCCAGCCTGCTGAATCCCGGCGGCGGCACCTTCGCCCAGAACATCGCCAGCAAGTTCAACGAGGCGACGGAGTTCGGCCGTGACGCGCTCATCGCCTCCGGTCTGGTCCTGTTCGTCATCACCCTGCTGGTCAACGGCGCGGCGCGCATGATCATCGCCCGTCGCAAGGAGTACTCGGGGGCCAACGCATGAGCCACGCAAGCGCAGTAGCCGACAAGACCCCCAGCACGCTCCGCGGCGCGAGCCTCCCCAAGTGGTTCCCCTGGGCCCTCGCCGCCGGCTCGCTCGCCCTCGCGGCCGTCATCGGCGTCGCCGGCGGCCTGGACAGCAAGGTCCAGTGGGGCCTGATCGCCGGCATCCTCTTCGTCCTCGGCACCTACGGCATCGCCGCGAAGGTGGAGGGCAGCCGCCAGGCCAAGGACAGGATCGCGACCAGCCTGGTCTGGGTGGCGTTCCTGCTGGCCGTGGTCCCGCTCGTCTCGCTCCTGTGGACGACGGTCGCGCGGGGCGTGAAGGTCCTCGACGTCTACTTCCTCACCCACTCGATGGGCGTCGTCGCGGACAGCGAGCCGGGCGGCGGCATCTACCACGCCATCCTCGGCAGCCTGGAGCAGGTCGGCCTGGCCACCGTGATCGGCGCCCCGATCGGCATCCTGACGGCGATCTACCTGGTGGAGTACGGCCGCGGCAACCTGGCCAAGGCGGTCACGTTCTTCGTGGACGTGATGACCGGCATCCCCTCCATCGTGGCCGGTCTGTTCATCCTCAGCCTGATGCTGATGCTGGACATGCAGCCGTTCGGCTTCGCGGGCTCGCTGGCGCTGGCGATCCTGATGATGCCGGTCGTCGTACGCTCGACCGAGGAAATGCTGAAGCTCGTCCCGAACGAGCTGCGCGAGGCGTCGCTCGCCCTGGGAGTCCCCAAGTGGCGCACGATCCTGAAGGTGGTGGTCCCGACGTCGATCGGCGGCATCATCACGGGCGTGATGCTGGCGATCGCCCGCATCGCCGGTGAGACGGCCCCGGTCCTGCTCCTGGTCTTCGGCAACCCGTTCATCAACGCGAACCCCTTCGAGGGCGCGCAGGCGTCGCTGCCGCTGTACATCTACCAGCAGTACGCGCAGAGCGCGGGTTCGACGGCGGCCTACGACCGCGCCTGGGCGGCGTCGCTCACGCTGATCGCCTTCGTGATGATCCTGAACCTGCTGGCTCGGGGCCTCGCCCGCTGGAAGGCCCCACGTTGACACTGTGCGGCCACCGCCGCGTGGCCGGGTCGCTGAAGCGGCCACAGCGACTGATCCACACGACCGGGAAGTGAAGTAGAAGACATGGCCAAGCGAATCGACGTAAGCGGACTGACCGCCTACTACGGATCACACAAGGCGATCGAGGACATCTCGATGACGGTCGAGCCGCGCTCGGTGACGGCGTTCATCGGCCCCTCCGGTTGCGGCAAGTCGACGTTCCTGCGCACCCTGAACCGGATGCACGAGGTGACCTCCGGCGGTCGCGTCGAGGGCAAGGTCCTCCTGGACGACGAGGACCTCTACGGCGCGGGCGTGGACCCGGTGTCCGTCCGCCGCGAGGTCGGCATGGTCTTCCAGCGTCCGAACCCCTTCCCCACGATGTCGATCTTCGACAACGTGGCGGCGGGCCTCCGCCTGAACGGCAGCTACAAGAAGTCCGAGCTCGCGGACGTCGTCGAGAAGTCCCTCAAGGGCGCGAACCTCTGGAACGAGGTCAAGGACCGCCTGAACAAGCCCGGCTCGGGCCTGTCGGGCGGCCAGCAGCAGCGTCTGTGCATCGCGCGGGCGATCGCGGTGGAGCCGAAGGTCCTGCTGATGGACGAGCCCTGCTCGGCCCTCGACCCGATCTCCACCCTCGCCATCGAGGACCTGATCGGCGAGCTGAAGGAACGCTTCACGATCGTCATCGTGACGCACAACATGCAGCAGGCCGCCCGCGTCTCGGACCGCACGGCGTTCTTCAACCTGGCCGCGGTCGGCCAGCCCGGCCGGCTGATCGAACTCGACGACACGGAACGCATCTTCTCCAACCCGTCGGTCCAGGCCACGGAGGACTACATCTCCGGCCGCTTCGGCTGACCCGAAACCCCTCGCGGTGCTGCATGGCGGTGCCACCGCGAGGCCGCATGAGCCCGCCCCCTGACTCTTGGGGGGCGGGCTCACGGCGTCCGGGGGCGGGCGGGAACCGCCCCGGGCAGGAAAAGCGCAGCACAGCGCCGCGCCCGGGAGTCAGGGGACCGACGGCCACCGACGGGGCGGGGACAGGGGGTGCAGGGGACGAAGTCCCTGGCCAGGACCGGAGCGGAGCACCGGGACGCCCGTCACCCCGCCACCCACCGGGTCGAGCGGGCGGGTGCGCGGGCGTGTGGACGGGCGGGCGGGTGCGCGGGCGTGTGGACGGGCGGGCGGGTGCGTGGGCGTGTGGGCCTGTGGGCCTGTGGGCGGGCCAGAGCCGCCCTACAGAAAGGCCAGGTCCACGACCCAGAACGCGCACGCAGCCACCAACGCGGCCGCCGGCATGGTGATGAACCACCCCAGAACGATGTTCTTGGCGACCCCCCACCGCACGGCGTTGACCCGCTTGGTCGCCCCGACGCCCATGATCGCCGAGGTGATCACATGCGTCGTGGAGATGGGCGCCTTGAACAGGAAAGCCGTCGTGAACATGATCGACGCCCCCGTCGTCTCCGCGGCGAACCCCTGCGGCGGATCGAGCTCGATGATCTTCCGCCCGAGCGTCCGCATGATGCGCCACCCACCCGCGTACGTCCCCAGTGACAGCATCACCGCGCAAGCGATCTTCACCCACACCGGGATCGGATCGTCCGCCCCCTGCACATCGCCGATGACCAGCGCCATCACCACGATGCCCATCGTCTTCTGAGCGTCCTGCAGACCGTGCCCCAGCGCCATACCCGCGGCGGAGACGGTCTGGGCTATCCGGAATCCGCGCTTCGCCTTGTGCGGGTTGGACCGCCGGAACAGCCACAGGATCGCCGTCATCACGAGATAACCGACGAGGAGCCCCACCAGCGGCGAGAGGAACATCGGAATGACGACCTTGTCGAGCACGCCGGACCAGATCACGGCCGTGCCGCCCGCGAGCGCGGCCCCCACCATCCCGCCGAACAACGCGTGCGACGACGACGAGGGCAGCCCGAAGTACCAGGTGACGAGGTTCCAGACGATCGCCCCGATCAACGCGGCGAACAGGATCCCCATCCCCTTGGACCCGGAGGGAGTCTCGATCAGCCCCTTGCTGACCGTATGCGCGACGCCGCTCCCCAGGAACGCGCCGGCGAGGTTCATCACCGCGGCCATCGCCAGCGCCGCACGCGGCGTCAGCGCGCGGGTGGAGACGGAGGTGGCGATGGCGTTCGCCGAGTCGTGGAAGCCGTTGGTGTAGGTGAATCCGAGCGCGACGCCGATGGTCACGACCAGAGCAAAGGTGTCCATGAAAGGTTCAGGACTCCTTGACCGCGATGGTCTCCACCGTGTTGGCCACGTGCTCGAAGGCGTCGGCGGCCTCCTCCAGCACATCCACGATCTGCTTCAGCTTGAGCACCTCGATGGCCTCGTACTTGCCGTTGAAGAGATGCGCGAGCAGCTTGCGGTGGATCTGGTCTGCCTGGTTCTCCAGCCGGTTGACCTCGATCCAGTACTCGGTGAGGTTCTGCATGGTGCGCAGGTTCGGCATGGCCTCGGCCGTCAGCTCCGCCGCCCGTGCCAGCACCTCGATCTGCTGCTCGACGCCCTTGGGCAGTTCCTCCACGTTGTAGAGGACGACCAGGTCGACGGCCTCCTCCATGAAGTCCATGATGTCGTCGAGGGAGGACGCGAGGTTGTAGATGTCCTCACGGTCGAAGGGCGTGATGAACGAGGAGTTCAGCTGGTGGAAGATCGCGTGCGTGGCGTCGTCACCTGCGTGTTCCGCGGCCCGCATACGCTCTGCGATCTCGGCCCGGGCGGAGGTGTCCGCCCCGAGGAGTTCCATCAGGAGTTTCGAGCCCGTGACGATGTTGTCCGCGGACGCGGCGAACATGTCGTAGAAGCTCGTCTCCCTGGGGGTCAGACGAAAGCGCACGTGGGGTCCTCAAGATGCATCGGTTTCGGTCAGGCTGATGCTAGGCGCATCATCCGGCCACGACTAATGGGCCGTCCACCAGTGTCGCCCATCGCGCACGAAGACCGGCAGGGGGGCGACCACCGCAGTGCGGCCGGGGGCCGGCCGCCCGCCAAAGTTCGGTAGGATATACCCAGTAGGGGTATATGTCTGGAGCTGGAGCGCTGGAGGACACGATGACGACCACCGAGACCGGCGCGGAAGCCCCCTCCACCCCCGGGGCGGACCGCGCCCCCGATCCCGCCGCCGTGGCCGAAACCGACCGGCCCGCCGCCGCGACGGTCCACGGCTACCACGACCAGAAGGCCGAACACCTCAAGCGCCTGCGCCGCATCGAGGGCCAGATCCGCGGCCTGCAGCGCATGGTGGACGAGGACACCTACTGCATCGACATACTCACCCAGGTGTCGGCGTCCACCAAGGCCCTGCAGTCCTTCGCCCTGCAACTCCTGGAGGAGCACCTGCGCCACTGCGTCGCCGACGCGGCGCTCAGGGGCGGCGACGAGATCGACGCGAAGGTGGAAGAGGCGACGAAGGCGATCGCCCGGCTACTGCGCACCTGAGCCGCCGGACCCGTCCGGCTCCTCGCCCACCCGCAGCACCAGGTCGATGCTCTCCATGCTGAGCCGTTCCCCGCCGGCCGCCGAGGCCGCGATGATCAGCTCCCCGCACAGTTCGATCTCGGCGAGGGCCACGTGGTCCTGAACTGCCGCACCGCCGCCCGGAGCCACGCGCATCACCTCGTCCCTGCCGTCACCGGCTTCCTAGAGTAGGGAGCGCTGCACACCCCGCGCATGGCACGGACGGGCTAGTCCTTGTGTCCTCCGTGGCCGAAATCATCTTCTCGAAGCGGATCGAAACGAATCGAAGCCGATCGAGACACATCGAAATATGTCTCAACAGGTCAAAACATGTCACAAACGGTTGACGACGATCGAATCCGCCCGGCGTGCGTTCAGTCCTCGGCGATCCGGCCCGCGTAGATGTCGCCGGCCGCCGGCAGCCGCACGTCGACGGGCGCGCCGAAGTCGTACAGCAGCGTCGTGGAGGCGACCTCGACGGCCTCGTTCCGCCGCCCTCCCGACCCGCCGTGTCCGTGCCGCGCGTCCCGTCCGGTCTGCCCGGCCCGCCCGTCGTCCGCTCCCCGCCCGTTCACGAAGCTGAACCGGTGCCGGACCTTGCGGATGCGCCCCTCGTCGTCCAGATACACGTCGAACGGCACCCGGGCCGTGGCGAACCCCTTCGCCGCCGCCCGCAGCGAGTCCCGTCCGGCCGCCGACGCCTCCCGCGCGGCCACCGTCAGGTCGGCGGTCCCGCGATAGTGCCGCACCGCCGTCCCGGCCACCTCGGTCCTCCCGACGTACGTCGCCGTCCGCGTGCCCCGCAGCACCTCGGCGGCGGCGAACGGATCGGTGGCCCCGCCGGTCACCAGATTCCCGTCGGACAGCGTCGACGTCTCCACCCGCACCCACTTGTCGGCCGGCACGCCCGCACCCCGGTTCTTCATGAACAGGGCCCCGGGCGCGAGGAGTTCGGTGATCGGCCGGTGCTCGCTGGCCCCGGCCGGATCCTGCGGCAGCACCACCTTCAGCTCCCCCAGCTGCCGGCGGTAGTCGTACACCCCCTGGCCCCGGATGGTCACCCGCGTCCCCCCGGTGGCCATCTCCATCGACGTACGGGTCTTCGACGTGCCCGCCGCGACGAGCGCGTCCGCGGCCCGGTGCAGGATCTCGACGGGGTCGCCGGCCCGGCCGTCCTCGGCGACGCGCTCCGTCCAGGCACACCCGGCGGCGCACACACAAACCCCCGCCACGATCCCCGAGAGGACCGCGGCGCCCCTCTGCCTGCGCTGGCGCTCCGTCATGGCCTGTCTACCCCCAGCCGGTAAGTCCGTCACGGGCCTGCTGCCGTACCGGCTAACGACGGCCGAGGGCCGCCCGTCACGCAGGCCCGCACGCCTGCGACCGCCGAATGGGGGTCCTTCGCCGAAAGTGGGTACCGTTCTTCCTGTGACGCAGCAGGAGGGCTCGGCCCCTTCCCGCCCCGCCGGGGAACACAGCACCACGACCGTCGAACAGGGCAGGTTCTGCCTGGCCCGCTGCACCTGCGGCTGGCGCGGCCCGGCCCGCAGGGCGAGAAGCCTCGCGAGATCGGACGCGGAGGCCCACGCCCGCGGCTGACGTCACCGTTCCGTCACCGCTGGAGCCGTCAGGAACCAGCGGTTCCCCGGCCCCGTCTCGCTCGGTGAAGCCGACGGGCCCAGGGAAGGCGCAAGGACATGGAACGTCGAAGGTTCATCGCGGGCGGCACGGCCGCCATCGCGGCGGCGGCGACCGCGTGCAAGGCCACCGGCGGCAGCGCGAGCGCCGCTGCCCCCGCCGCGGGCGGCGCCGGTTCCACGGGGGACACCGAAGCGGCGCTGACGACGACCAGCGTCGCCGCCCCCGCCACCTGGACGGCGCTGGCCCGCGACCTGGACGGCACCCTGGTCCGTCCCGGCGAGGCGTCCTGGGCGGCGGCCCGTCAGCTCTACAACACCCGCTTCGACAGCCTCAGGCCGGCGGCCGTGGCGTATGTCGCCCACACCGACGACATCCGCACCGTCATGGCGTACGCCCGAGCCCACCACACCAAGGTCGCGATCCGCAACGGCGGCCACTCCTACGGCGGTTGGTCCTCGGGCGACGGCCGGCTGATCATCGACGTCTCCCGGCTGAACCGGGTCCGGGCGAGCGGCGGCACCGCCGTGGTCGGCGCGGGGGCCAAGCTGATCGACGTCTACCGGGCGCTCGCCGCCAAGGGCGTCACGATCCCGGCGGGGTCCTGTCCGACGGTCGGCGTCTCCGGCCTGGTGCTGGGCGGCGGCCACGGGGTCGTCTCCCGCGCCTACGGTCTGACCTGCGACAGCCTCACCCGGGCCACGATCGTCACCGCCGACGGCAAACAGCTCACCGCCGACGCGACGACGAACAAGGACCTGTTCTGGGCCCTGCGCGGAGCCGGCAACGGCAACTTCGGCGTCGTCACGGAACTGCAGTTCAAGACCCATCCGGCGCCCCAGGCCGTGACGGGCTATCTCACCTGGCCCTGGTCGAGGGCGGCCGCGGTGGTGAAGGCCTGGCAGGAGTGGGGGCCGTCCCAGCCCGACGAGATCTGGTCCTCCCTGCACGTGGCGAACGCGCCGGGCGGCACGCCCACCATCTCGGTCGCCGCGTTCTGCATCGGCACGTACGGCCAGCTCCAGAACGCGGTGGACCGGCTCGCGGACCGGGTGGGCGCGCCCGCGGCGAGCGTCTCCCTCCGCCGCCGTACGTACGAGCAGGCGATGGAGGCCTACGCCGGCTGCTCGTCCTTCTCCACGGACGCCCAGTGCCATCTGCCGGGTTCCACGCCCGGCCGTTCCCCGCAGGGCAAGCTCGTCCGCGAGACGTACGCGGCCCGCTCCGACTTCTTCGACGTCTCCCTGTCGGCGGCGGGCATCCAGGCCCTGCTGAAGCAGATCAAGTCGGTCCAGGGCGGCTCGGGCAGCATCGCCCTGACGGCGCTGGGCGGCGCGGTGAACCGGGTCTCCCCCACGGCCACGGCGTTCGTCCACCGCCGCTCGCGCATGCTGGCGCAGTACATCGCCTCATGGCGGGCGGGCACGACGGGAACGGCGGCGCAGTCCTGGCTGAACACGGCCCACAAGGCGATGGCCCCGTACGCGTCCGGCGCCGCCTACCAGAACTACGCGGACCCGACGCTGACGAACTGGCGCAAGGCGTACTACGGCGCGGCGCTCCCGCGCCTGACCCAGCTGAAGAAGCAGTACGACCCCAATGGCTTCTTCACCTACCCTCAGGCGCTCTGAAGCCTCCCCGGGCCGGCGGTCGCCCTCCAGCCCGGTGGACGCCTCCAGCCCGGCTGACGCCCCTTCACCGGCCCACCCGTCCAGGCCGCGCGGCTGACGCCGCTTCAGGCCCGCTGAACGATCGGGACGTTGCGAGGGGCCCGGCCGCTAGGCGGCGAGGTCCCTTTCCTCTGCGGCGGGTTCGGGGAGCGGGCCGGCGACCGTCCCGTCCCGCTCTCCCGCCCGGGCGGCCCGGCCGCGCACGAGCCATCCGGCCCGCGGGGACCGGTCGACGGCCTTGAGCACGGGGGTGAGCAGCATGGAGGCGATGGGCGACAGCAACAGGGTCACCGCGGTCCCGAGCGCGAACCCGCCGACCACGTCGGTCGGGTAGTGCACGCCCATGAACACCCGGCAGAACCCTTCCAGCAGGGCGATCCCTATCCCGACGAGCCCGAACTTCCGGTTGACGACGAACAGTCCGACGGCCATGGCCATGGTGAGGGTGGCGTGATCGCTCACGAAGGAGTAGTCCGTCTTGCCGGAGACGAGCACCTCCAGACCCTGGTGGTCCCGGAAGGGCCGCGGCCGCTCCACGAATCCGCGTATGGGCACGTTCACCAGCACGGCGATGCCGGCGGCGAGCGGCGCCCACACCAGGGCGGCGACGGAGGACGCCGCCTCCTCGGCCCCGCCGGGCCGCCGCCGCACGCCCCACCAGCACCAGACGATCAGCAGCGCCATGACGAGCAGCAGCCCGTACTCGCCCACGAACTCGACCACCCGGTCGAGCCAGTGCGGCGCCTGCTTGGCCAGCCCGTTGATGTCATAGAGGAGGTCGACGTCGGGGTTCGACCCGGATTCGGCGAGTCCAGCCATGGTGCTGCGGCCCCTTCGTCGTGTTGTGCTCGGCACGCCTCACACGCGCCCGCTCCAACAGGAACGCACGGCCCCGGTTCATACGTTCCACTCTCCACTGAATGATCACTCAGACGTTATCGAAGAGAAACAGATCGCCGCAGCTCAGAGCCGGGGCGACGGCCCGCTTCACACCGTCGTCGGGAGCGCTTTCGCGCCATCTTCGGTGACCCGGGTGGCACCGAAGTACTCGGCCGTGTCGACCGGATCGAACCGGATGACGGCGCCCGTGTACGGCGCGTCGATCATGTAGCCGCCGCCGACGTAGATCCCCACGTGGTGGATGGCCCGCGAGTTGCCGGGGTCGGTGGAGAAGAACACCAGGTCCCCCGGCAGCAACTCGCTGCGCTTGGGGTGCGGTCCGGCGTTGTACTGGTCGTTGGCCACCCGGGGCAGGGTGATCCCGACGCTCTCGTAGGCCGCCTTGGTCAACCCGGAGCAGTCGAAGCGTCCTCCCTGGTCCGCGGTGCCGTTACCGCCCCACAGATAGGGCGTCCCGAGCTTCTTCTGAGCGAAGTAGATGGCTCCGGCGGCCTGCTTCGAGGGATCCACCCGGGTCACGGGCGCGGCGAAGGACTCCTCCAGCGTCGTGATCGTCTTCACGTAGTTCTGGGTCTCCTTGTACGGCGGGACCCCTCCGTACTTGATGACCGCGTCCGGCCCCGCGTTGTACGCCGCGAGCATGTTGTGCGTGCTGTTCCCGGGCACGGTCTTCACGTAGGACGCGAGCTGGCAGTCGTACGACGCGGCCGAGGGGATCGCGTCGTTCGGGTCCCAGACGTCGCGGTCGCCGTCCCCGTCCCCGTCGACGCCGTGCGTGGCCCAGGTGCCCGGGATGAACTGCGCTATCCCCTGCGCGGCGGCAGCGCTCTGCGCCCTCGGGTTGAATCCGCTCTCCTGGTAGAGCTGGGCGGCCAGCAGCGCGGGGTTGAGGGCGGGGCAGAGATTGCCCCACTTCGCCACGAGGGTCCGGTAGGCGGAGGGCACGGCGCCCTTGGCCAGCTGCCTGGTCGCTCCGCTCACCTCGTTGGCGAGGTTCCCGCCGATGACGTACACCCCGATGACGAGCGCCATCATGAAGGCGGCTCCGGCGCTGACGACAGCGGTCACCACGATCCACGTCCTACGCACCGTCAACCGCCCCTCGCCGCCCGGGAGTCCGCCCCGGACAGTGTAGAGGCGGCCCCGTCACCACGGGGTGATCACACCACGGCGGAAAACCGCCATATGACGACCGGCTTCCCGAAGAACGCGACCACGAGAGCGAAAGCGAGAGGGAGAGCGAGAGGGACCGCCGGCGGTTGCGCCGGCGCGGGCGCGGGCCGACGGGCGTGCGCGGGCCGACGGGCGTGCGCGGGCCGACGGGTACGGGCGCCCCTGGGGATCGGCGGCCTGGACGTCGTGCCTAGCGCTCGGCCGTCGCGTCGCGGTACAGCTCTGCGGCCTCCGCGCCCAGGACGACGCTGTACGACACGTCGGCCGTGGCCCCGCCCTGCTCGTGACCGCCCAGGACGCCCACGACCTCGCCGTCGCCGTTGACCCACGGGCTGCCGCTCGTGCCGCCGGTGAGGCCGGGGCAGGCTATGCGCTGCTGGGCGGAGTTGTGCGGGGTGGGCCGGTTCGTGCAGCGGACCGGCTCCTCGGCCTCGTCCGGGTACCCGGTGAGGGTCACGGGTGTGGCCCCGGTGGCGGTGCCGGTGGCGAACCGGTTGGCGCCGACGACGTCCTCGACGCCCTTGGCGTCCAGCTCGTCCAGGGTGGCGAACGCCACGTCGCTGTCCTCGTCCTGGTCCTTCGCCCACCCGTCGGGCAGGAAGACCCGGTCGATCTTCCAGACCCCGTAGGGGGCCCGCCCGTCCCGGTATCCGGGGACGAAGGCGAAGTCCCCGGCCTGCTCGAGGCAGTGCGCCGCCGTGGCGATGAGGTTGTGATGCGGGCTGCGCACGACGGTCGCGGTGCAGAAGTGCTCGCCGAAGAATCTGCCGGCCTCGGCGTCCTCGACGGTGAACAGCGCGCCGACCTGAGCGGTCTGGGGGGTCGCCACCGCGACGGCCGTCACCCCCAGGGGGCCGGGCCCGCCGTCGGCGGCCGCCTCGGAGGCGGAGGTGACGGCCAGCATGAAGACCGCACCGAGCAGGGCGTTTCGATTCATCAGGTTCACTGTGTCCCACGAAGGTGAGAGAAAGGTCAGTTACCACTTTCGACGCTACCCGCACTCCGCCCGCACAACCTTCCCGATCCCGGACGCGCGTACGAGCGTCGGCACGGGTGGCCGGCAGGGGTCCCGGGGCGGATGCGGGGGCACGCGGGCGCCCCGGTCCGGCCGGTCGGCGATTCGGCCATTGGAGTGAGTCCGTCGACGTCGTCCGGGACCTCCTTGATGTACTTCTGTGGAGGAAGACCCACCGCCCGCCCCTGACCCCCCACCCGGCCCCACCCGCCTCACACCCCTCTCTCATCCCCTCAAGGACACCCACCGTGACCGACATGCCCTCCGACCTCGTGTGGACCCGAGCAGCTCCCCCGGACGCGACGGGGCCCGGCCCCTGGATCGAGATCGCCTTCGGCGAGGGGGACGACGGTGAGGCACCCGTCTATCTGCGGGGCACCAACGCCCCGGAAACCGTCGTCACGACGAACCGCCGTAAGTGGGACGCATTCGTCCTGGGCGTGCAGGCCGGCGAATTCGACCATTTCGTGGAAGGCGTGCTGGAAAGCGGCCCGGGCGAATGAGCGGCTGAAAGGCGAAGAGCCCCGTCGACGATCGTCGACGGGGCTCTTCTCACCGGCTCTCCGTCTACCAGCGGTACCAACGGCCCTTGCGGCCACCGTGTCCGGCGGGGCGGACCACGAAGCCCACCAGCCACACCGCCAGGACGATGACGGCGATCCACCACAACGCCTTGAGGGCGAAGCCGGCACCGAACAGAATCAGAGCGAGAAGCAGAACAAGAAGCAGGGGAACCATGATTATCAACCTCCGCAAAGTCAGGTGCCCCACGAAATCCCCTTCACGCCTACAGATTTTCGACTCATGTACGCGGGATTCCGGGGTAATACATGACCCCCGCATCGGGGGAATCTTCGCGGAACCCTCAGGGAAGCCCGGAGAGGAGCCCTGACGGGAACCCTCAGAGGAATCGGCGGATCGGCAGGACGGCGCTCTCCCGCGCCCGCTGCAGCACGGAGCGCCGCCTCCAGCGCCCTTCCCGGATCAGCTCCGCGGCTTTCACGTCGTCGTCGAAGTGTCCGTCCAGGGTCGCGGTGAACTCCTGGTCCAGCACGGCCAGCATGATCTCCTCGTCATGGTCGAGGGACCGGCGGTTGAAGTTCGTCGAGCCCACCAGCGCGGCCACTCCGTCGACCGTGATGACCTTGGCGTGCATCATCGTCGGCTGGTACTGGTAGATCTTCACACCGCAGGCGGTGAGGTCCTCGTAGTAGTGCTGGCCGGCCAGCTGGCAGACCCGTTTGTCGGTGTGCGGGCCGGGCAGCAGGATCTCCACCTCCACGCCCCGCCGGGCGGTGGCGCACAGGAGTTCGATGAAGAAGGCGTCCGGCGAGAAGTAGGCGGTCGCCAGGCGGAAGCGCTCCTCGGCGGACTCCAGCATGACCCGGATCAGGGTCTGCATGTCCTGCCAGCCGAAACTGGCCGAGCCGCGCACCACCTGCACGACCGCGTCGCCCTGCGGACGGTGCGGGACGAACCGGTCGCAGTCGTCGAAGAGTTCGTCGTGGCACTCCGCCCAGTTCTGCGCGAACGCGGCGGCGACGCCGTCCACGGCCGGCCCGCGGACCTCGACGTGCGTGTCGCGCCACTCCTTCTCGTTGCGGGCGTCGCCGCACCACTCCTCGGCGATGCCGACCCCGCCGGTGAAGGCCGTCTGCTCGTCCACGACCAGGACCTTGCGGTGGCAGCGGTGGTTCTGCTTGAACGGCGACAGGGTCAGGGGTCTGCGGAACCAGGCCACCTGCACGCCGGCCTCCTCCATCTCCTCCAGCAGCTCCTTCTCGATCAGCCTGCTGCCGAACCCGTCCAGCAGCAGCCGCACCCGGACGCCCGCGCCGGCCCGGTCCGCGAGCGCCCGCGCGAACTCCCGGGCGACGTCTCCCCGCCAGTACACGAACGTCATCATGTCCACGGTGTGCTCGGCGGCCCGGATGGCCGCGAGCATCGCCGGAAAGATCTCGTCCCCGTTGCGCAGCGCCGTGAGCGAGTTGCCCTCGGTCGCCGCGACGCCGATCAACCGCTCGAGCCGGCGACGTATGCGCGCGGCTCGCTCGGAGAAACCCGCCCCCGGCGCGGGGGCAACGACGCCGGGGGCGATGGCGCCGGAGGCAATGGGCTCGGTCAGGTCCTGCGTACTGGTCATGGGTTCACCGGCCGGCGCACAGAGGGGACAGGACGACCGCGTGGCCCGGTCCGGCGCGGGACGCGGCGAGCGGACTTCACTCCGCCCTCACCTCGTACCCGCTCGGACGAGGCCCACCGCACGCACCCCTCACCGAATGGTTCAGCCGGACCGCCGCAGTTTCGAGAAGACGAGCGGAGCGGCTCCACCACCGTCTCCCTGCCGCGACCGCCGCGCGCCGGCTGACTCTGCATCACGTCCGTCACACAGCGCAGCCGCGGCGGGACGTGGGCGCCCCTCGCCGTGCGGACCGTGGGATCTTCGTCATGAGAACATCGAAACGTACGCTCACCCGACCAGCCGTCAGAAACGGCCCCGGGCCGTGAAGTGGGCTGACGACGGAACCGCACCACAGGTTCCGCAGCTGCCTCATTGCCCGGCGTTACCCGCCGTGATACACAGAGTGACCATACGAGCCAATCGTACGAATCCGGTCCGTCAATGGCGTCAAGTCGACATACGACGGCGACTTTGTCGGCGAGAATGAGACGTGACCTCTGCACACCGGCAGAGGACTGCGGAACTACCCACCAGGGGCGGTGACTTACATGCTGTTTGCGGCCGACAAAGGCGACATCAACACCATCATCGGCGGGATCGCTCCGGACTGGGGGCCCTTCGGCAGCCTGGGCAACGAGGCCAAGGTGTTGATCGAGGTCGTGATGGCGGTCGCCATCCTCCTCTGCCTCGGCATCGCCATCTGGGGCGCGGCGAAGCAACGTATCGGCGCGACTGCCTTGCGGGACACCTTCAGTGCGGAACAGGGCAAGGGCCTGATCATCGCCGGCCTGACGGGCGTCTTCATCATCGGCTCCCTGGGAACGCTGTTCACGATCGTGTACGGCATGGCCGTGTAGCCGCGTCCCCCTCGCACCACCCCCGTCCCGCCGGGCGCGCCCGGCCCGCCACCCCCACCCACCTGTCGTGCCCACCGGCTGAGGTTGCGTTTCCCTGATGTCCCTGATGTCGAGTCACCACACCGCGCCCGCGCGGGAACCAGCACGGCTACCGTCGTACTACCACGCGTTCCGGCACGGCAACGAGGGGGCATACGCGGCATGACTCCCGGCGACGAACACGACTACGGCCCACCCGCGCGCACCGAAGAGGGGCGCGGTTACGGCGGCACCCGTCTGCGCCTGCCCGAGAACGACCCCTACGGCGACACCCGCAGAGGCGGCCGCTCGTCGTCACGGAGTCTGGTCACCGTGGTCGGCGTCGTCGTCCTGCTGATCGCGGCGATCGCCTTCGCGAACCGTGGAGGAGGCGATTCCGGTTCGACCTCGACCGGCGGAGGCAAAGCCGCCGAGCCGACCGCGACCAGCACGAAGGCCACCGGAACGAAGCCCGTGCAGACGAAGACCGGAGGCATCCCCTCGGGGTTCGCACACACCCAGCAGGGGGCAGAGTCGGCAGCCGCCAACTTCGCGGCGGCGCTGGGCTCGACCGGCATGTTCCACAAGGACAGCCGGCACGACCTCGTCGACACCGTCTACACCGCCGCCACGGCGGCCAAGCTGAAGACAGCGATGGACGGGGCGTACTCGGCCGACTTCCTCGCGAAGATGGGCCTCGACGCCGACGGCAACGCACCTGCGGGCAACACCTTCGTCTCCCGCGTCGTCCCCATCGGCACCACGGCCCAGTCGTACCGCGACAGCACCGCCAAGGTCGCCGTCTGGTACCTGGGCCTGATCGGCATGTCCGGGACCACCTCGACCGACCCGGTCACCTCGTCGTGGAAGACCTGGACCTTCGACCTCCGGTGGACCGGCGGCGACTGGAAGATCGTCCGCGACACCCAGCAGGACGGCCCGGCCCCGGTTCCCGGCGACGACCCCGCCGCCACCTCCGACGTGATCAGCAAGGCCATCCAGGAGTACGGAGGGTTCACGTATGCCCGGTAAGCCGCACCGTCTGCTCCGGCTCGCCGGAATCATGACGGCCCTTCAGGCCTCGGCCGTCCTGCTGGCCACCCGGGCCTTCGCGGCCCCCTCACCCGACCCCACACCCTCAGCGACGCCGTCCCCGTCCCCGTCCGACAGCCTGGACTGCAGCCTCATCCCCGGCGAAGCCAAGAAGTACTGCGAGAGGGGCAACGCGGGCTCGGGCACCACCACCAACCCCGGAGTCTCCGACACCCTCGACCCTCTCTCCTCGCTCGCCAAAGGCTGCGCCGACGCCGCTTCCTGGACCGTCGACAAGCTCAGCGCCGCCGTGAAGGACACGGCCAACGTGGACTTCACCAACGAGAAGTTCCTCCAGCAGTACGCCGTCGTCTTCGCGGCCTCCACCGTCCTGACGCTCCTGCTGTGGCTGCTGGCCGTAGCCAAGCGGGCGGTGCGCGGAGTCCCCCTCACCACCGCCATCGGCGAAGCCGTCGGCTTCCTCTGGCTGACCGTCCTGGCCTCCGCCTTCACCCCCCTGATCCTCTACACCGTCGTCTCCGCCACGGACGGCATCACCGACGTCCTCGCCAAGACCACCGGCAACCAGACCGACACGTTCTTCGGCACCTTCTCCGCCGCCCTCGCCAAGGGCGAGAACATCGGCGGCGGCCCGATCATGCTGATCGTGGTGTCCCTCGTGTCGATCCTCGCCGCCGGAGTGCTCTGGCTGGAGCTCGTCATCCGGGCCGCCCTGCTCTACGTGGGCGCCCTGCTCGGCACCGTCGTCTACGCGGGCCTGGTCGACAAGAACCTGTGGAGCCACGTCCGCCGCTGGGCCGGCATCATGATCGCCGTCATCCTGGTCAAACCGGTGATCGTGATAGTCCTGGGGCTGGCCGGGGCGCTGTCCGCCGGCGACGGACCGAACGCCTTCTCCGCCGTCGTCTCCGGTCTCGCCATCATCCTGCTCGCCATCTTCGCCAGCGCGATGATCTACCGCTTCGTCCCCGGCTTCGGCGACGAGATCGCCAACGGCCGCAACAACCGCATCATGCAGGGGGCCGAGGGCAAGGCCGCGGCCGTCATCAGCTCCCCGGCGACCCTCGTCGCCCAGGGCATCAAGACCCACAGCACCCGTGCGGACAACAACGGCGGCGGCCAGTCCGGATCCTCCGGAGCCCGCCCCTCCAACCCCGCCAGCGGCGGGGTGGCCGCACACAGCTCGCGCGCCTCGAACGGAGGCGGCGGATCCGTCCCCACCGCCGCGCCCCCGCCCCGCGCGGGCAACACGGTCAACACCCCGCACGCCGGCAACACCCGCAACAGCAGTACCAACCGCACGGGAGGTGAAGGGCGTTGACGACCGATTCCCACGTGTCCCACGCGATCACGCCCCGCCGTACATATCTGATCGGCCGCGCCAGGCCCAACGCGATCGTCGGCCGCAACCGCGAGTCCGGCGAGATCGCGCTCATCGTCCTCGGCGCGTTCCTCGGCATGATGTGCGGCCTCCTCGTCCCCGTCCTCGCCCTGCGCATCGTCCTGCTGAGCGGCTTCCCGATGCTCGCCGTGGCCGCCGTCTACGTGCCGTACAAGCGCCGCACGTTCTACAAGTGGTTCGAGATCAACCGCAGCTACAAGCGCACCCTGCGCCGGGGCACCACGTACCGCTCGTCCGCCGTCGAGGCCGGCACCCGGCTCGACGGCCAGGAGGTCGAGATCGGACCGCCCCCGGGCATCGGCGGCATCAGCTGGCTGGCCGCGCCCTTCGGACCGGACGAGATCGCCGTCCTCCTGCACGCCGACCGCCGCACGGTGACGGCGGCGATCGAGATCGAGGGCCCGGGCGTCGGCCTGCGCGACAGCGAGGACCAGGAGGCCCTCGTCGACCGCTTCGGCACCCTCCTCAAGCACGTGGCCAACGGCGACGGCTTCGTCACCCGCCTGCAGATCCTCGCGCGCACCCTCCCCGCCGACCCCGACGCCCACGCCAAGGACGTCGCCGTGCGCGGAGACGAGAGGTCCCCCGACTGGCTGGCCCGCTCCTACGACCAGCTCCAGTCCATGGTGTCCACGAGCAGCGAGCAGCACCGCGCCTACCTCGTCGCCTGTATGCACTACACCCGCGAGCTGGCCGCCGAGGCTCACGCCATGGCCCGCGCCGCCCGCCCCCAGGCCGGCCGCAGGCTCGACCGCGACGCCGGCCTGGCCGTCGTCATGGCCCGTGAGCTCACCGACATCTGCTCCCGCCTGCAGGAGGCGGACATCCGCGTCCGCCAGCCTCTGGGCCAGGGACGGCTGTCCTCCCTCGTCCACTCCATGTACGACCCGGACCATCCGATCGACCACATCCAGGCGATGACCAAGCGCAACGCCTGGCCGGCCGAACTGGACGCCATGGAGCCGACGTATCTCCAGGCGAAGACCCGCGAGTCGACCACCCGGGCCCCCTGGTGCCACGCCACGGCCTGGGTGAAGGAGTGGCCGATGACCCCGGTGGGCGTCAACTTCCTGGCCCCCCTGCTGGTCCACACCCCGGACGTCATCCGCACGGTCGCCGTCACCATGGACCTCGAACCCACCGAGGTCGCCATCGAACGCATGCTGACGGAGAAGACGAACGACGAGGCGGAGGCCAGCCGCGCCGCCAAGATGAACCGCACCGTCGACCCCCGCGACGTGGCCGCCCACTCCCGCCTCGACCAGCGCGGCGAGGACCTGGCGTCCGGTGCGGCCGGGGTGAACCTGGTCGGCTACATCACCGTCTCCTCCCGCAGTCCCGAGGCACTCGCCCGCGACAAGCGGACGATCAGGGCGTCCGCCGGCAAGTCGTACCTGAAGCTGGAGTGGTGCGACCGCGAGCACCACCGCGCGTTCGTGAACACCCTCCCGTTCGCCACCGGAATCCGAAGGTAGGGGCTTCACATGCGGGACCCGATGTCCGTCCTCACCGACGCCTTCACGTCCTTCCTGTTCGGCAAGGTGGAGACGACCCGCCTTCCGGTCCGCACCTCCACCGGCCAGGCCCAGGCGGTCTACCTCCCCACGGCCGCCCCCGGCCTCGGCGACTCCGGCGTCATCATCGGCCGCGAGGTCTACTCCGGGAAGGGCTACATCTACGACCCCTTCCAGCTGTACGGCCAGCAGCTCCCGGCCCCGCACTGGCTCGTCCTCGGCGAGTCGGGCAACGGCAAGTCGGCGCTGGAGAAGACCTACGTCCTGCGCCAGCTCCGCTTCCGCGACCGCCAGGTCGTCGTCCTGGACGCGCAGGGCGAGGACGGCGTCGGCGAATGGAACCTCATCGCGCAGGCGCTGGGAATAACTCCCATCCGTCTCGACCCGATGGCCGCACTCGACCACGGCATCCGCCTCAACCCCCTGGACCCGTCGATCACGACGACGGGCCAGCTCGCGCTGCTGCGCACCATCATCGAGGTGGCGATGGGCCACGGCCTCGACGAGCGCTCCGGCTTCGCGCTCAAGGTCGCCCACGCCTACGTCAACGAGACGATCGTCGAACGCCAGCCGGTGCTCACCGACATCGTCGAGCAACTGCGCCACCCCGAACCGGAGTCGGCGGAGGCGATGAACGTCGCCATAGACGACGTACGGGCCTGGGGCCTGGACGTGGCGCTGGTCCTGGACCGCCTGGTCGACGGCGACCTGCGCGGCATGTTCGACGGCCCCACCACGGTCGGCATCGACCTGGACGCCCCGCTCATCGTGTTCGACCTGTCCCACATCGACCGCAACTCGATCGCCATGCCGATCCTGATGGCCATCGTCGGGGTCTGGCTGGAGCACACCTGGATCCGCCCCGACCGGATCAAGCGCATCTTCCTCGTCGAAGAGGCCTGGCACATCATCAACAGCCCGTTCGTCGCCCAGCTCTTCCAGCGCCTGCTGAAGTTCGGCCGTCGGCTCGGCCTGTCCTTCGTGGCCGTCGTGCACCACCTGTCCGACGTGGTGGACGGAGCGGCCGCGAAGGAGGCGGCCGCCATCCTGAAGATGGCCTCGACGCGCACGATCTACGCCCAGAAGGCGGACGAGGCGAGAGCGACGGGCCGGGTGCTCGGCCTGCCGAGGTGGGCGGTGGAGATCATCCCGAGCCTCACCCCGGGCATCGCCGTCTGGGACGTCAACGGCAATGTGCAGGTGGTGAAACACCTGGTCACCGAGACGGAACGGCCTCTCGTCTTCACCGACCGCGCCATGACCGAATCCTCCGCCGACCGCGCCATGTCCGACGACGACGCCCTGCTCGCCGCCGAACTGGAACAGGAACGCCGGGCGGCGGCCTTCATGGAACAGCACCTCGCCGACCTGGACGGCTCGTCCGAGTCGACGGTGGCGTAGGCGGGCGGGGGTGGCCATGAGACCGGGTGACGAACGGCGCCACGACGGCCAGGGAGGAATCCCCGACGGCCTGCTGGTCGGTATCCTCGCCTTCCTGCTCGGCATGACGCTGCTGGTCTGGACGGCGACCGGGCTGGCCGCCCTGTTCGCGCACGGCTCCTGGCCCGCGGGCGTCTCCTTCACCCGCACCCCGCAGGCCATGCGCCGCCTCGCCGCACAGCCCCACGACATCCCCGGAGCCTGGCCGGACGCCGAAGCACCGGACCTGTCGGGCTACGGCCTGTTCTGGGGCCTGTTCATCGGCGAGCTGATGATCCTCTTCGTCGTGACGGTGTTCGCGATGGGAACCCTGGCCCGCTGGAAGGCGGTGCGGGCCAGGAGACGCGCGGAGGCCCCGCCGGCGGCCCGGGAACAGGCACCCCCGCCCCACCACGAGGTGCCGGCCCAGCGAGCCGAGACCGGCCCGCCTACACCCCCGGCGACGGAAGCCCTCCCGGTCCGGTCCTCCCCTCAGCCCACCGCCCCGGCCGCCCACCAGCCCTCCCCGCCGCTCTCTCCGGTGCCGGTGACACTGCCGGTGCCGGTGCCGGGTGAACACAGTCAGTCCACGGGGGCGCCCTCTCCCGTACCGAAACTGGGCGAACGGCCGGCCGGCCGGGAGGCGAGCCGCATCGAGAGCGGAGTGCACTACGCCCCTGCGGACATCCGCCACACCACCGCCGCCCGGGCCGTGCGCGACGCGGAGGGACCCGTCCTCGTCCTCACCTCGAACCCCGCTCTCTGGCAGGACACCAAGGACGCCCGGGCCAAGCTGGGACCGGTCCATCTCTACGACCCCGCCCACCGTTGCGACACCCCCGCCCGCATCCACTGGTCCCCCACCGCGGGCTGCGAGGACAAGACCACCGCGATGGCGAGAGCGACCGCTCTGCTGGCCCCCGTCCGTCCCACCGCGCGTCTGGACCAGACGGTCGCCGAGACCGCCGAGACCCTCCTGCGCTGCTACCTCCACGCCGCGGCCGTCGACGGACGCACGATCCGGCACGTCCACCGCTGGTCCCAGGGCACCGGCATCCAGGAAGCGGTCCGCACCCTCCGCACCAACCCCAAGGCGGCCCCGGGCTCGGCCGGCGAACTCGAAGCCGCCCTCACCGCGCACCCCGAACGCCGGGACATCGCGCAGGAACTGACCTCCCGGGCTCTCTCGGCCCTGTCCACCATCAACATCCGCGAGGCATGCACTCCCAACCGAAGTGACGCCCTCGCCTTGGATTCCTTCGTGGACGAAGGGGGAACGCTCTATGTGGTCGGCGAATCCCTCGAGGACCCCAGGACGAGCCCCGGCGCGATGCCCCTCCTCACGGCCCTCGTCTCCCACGTGGTCGAGCGCGGCCGGCGCATGGCCGAACGGTCATCCTCCGGTCGCCTCGACCCACCAATGACCCTGGTCCTCGACGACGTCGCGGCCGTGGCCCCGATCCCCCAGCTCCCGGAGCTGCTGTCCGCCGGGCGGGACCGCGGCCTGCCCACTCTGGCCCTGCTCCGCTCCCGCGAACAGGCCAGAACCCGCTGGCCGCACGACGAACTCCCGGTACAGCAAGGCGGGTGACGGCTCCCGCGCCAGACCGCCGTCACTCAGACATCGCCGGCCCGACTGCTTCCACCCTCACCCAGTGCCCGGCCCGGCCGCTCGACCGCCATCTCGATCTCCCGCCGCTCCTCGAAAGCGACGCCGGTGGGCGAGAAGCCCAGCCTCCGGTAACACGCGAGGGCCCGCCCGTTGTCCTGGTGCACCACGAGCCGCACCCGCTCGGCACCCCACGACCACGCCCACGCGAGCGCCGCGTCGAAGAGCGCCTCGATCGCCCCGGCCCCCCGATGCTCCGCGCGCACGAACACCCCGACGACGCCACCCTGCAGCCGCTCCACGGCCGCCCCGGCCCAGTCGACGCTGCCCGCCGCCTCGACCAGCACGGTGACGGTCCCGGCCCACGCCCCGTCCGCCGTCTCGGCGACGAACTGCCGGGCGCCGGTCGCCCCTTCGTCCCCGCCGGCGGCCCTCTCCAGCCAGAAGTCGTCCGGCCGGGCGACCGCTTCGTCATACGTCTCGTAGAAGGCGAGATCGGCGACCGGATCCCGCAGCGCCAGCAGCCTCAGCGCCTTCACCGAGGCCCACTCGTCCGCCCGAACCGCTCGAACCACATACGTGTACATGCAAAACACCGTAGTGCCCGGAGGACGGCCCGCCCACCTCTTTTACATCGAGGCATAACGCAGAAAACCCCCGCACCGGAGGTGCGGGGGTTTCCCATAAAATTTGTTCGGCGGTGTCCTACTCTCCCACAGGGTCCCCCCTGCAGTACCATCGGCG
>NZ_BMTL01000025.1 GCF_014649655.1 Streptomyces humidus
GTCCTCGCCTTCCTGCGCGAACACGAGGACGACCTGGTGCTGTGCGTGCACAACTTCTCACGCTTCGCACAGCCCACCGAACTCGACCTCAGCCGCTACGACGGCCGCCACCCCGTCGAGCTGTTCGGCGGAGTCCGCTTCCCCGCCATCGGTGAACTGCCCTACCTGCTCACCCTCGCGGGCCACGGCTTCTACTGGTTCCGGCTCACCAGAGCCGCGTCCCGGATCGGTCGCCGCCAGTGAGCGTGCGCCGCGGAAAGGATGGGTCACCGTGACGAGGACCGCACCCCTGCGACCGGGCAGCGCGAGCGGCGTCCGCTCCGTCGGACCGCTCGCCGCGCTGCTGTGCGAATGGCTGCCCCGGCAGCGCTGGTTCGCCGGCAAGGACCGGCCGCTCACCGATCTGCGCATGCTGTCGATGACCGAGCTGTATCCGGGCTGTCTGCATCTGCTCGTGCACGCCGACCAGTCGGGGCTCCCGACGCCGGGCGGCACTCCCCCGGCCGGCGACTGCTACCAGCTGCTGCTGGGCGTCCAGGAGCATCTGTCGCCCCGGCTGGGGCGTGCTCTGATCGGCAGGGTCGAACAGGGGCCGCTGGCCGGGCTGACGGTCCATGACGCGCTGCAGGACCCCCGCTCGGCGCAGCTGCTCCTGGAGCGGATGCGCCACCCCGGCGCCCTGGGCCCGCTGTGCTTCGAGTCCGACCCGTCCGTGTCGCTGCCCCCGGGGCTCGCGCCGCGGCTGCTGGAGGCCGAGCAGTCCAACACCTCGCTGGTGTACGGGGACGCGTTCATCCTGAAGATCTTCCGGCGCGTCCAGCCCGGGGTGAACCCCGATCTGGAGGTGCCCGTCGCCCTGGCCGGGCAGGGGTGCGGGCGGGTTCCCGCGCCCGTGGCCTGGTTCCGCACGACGCATCCGCAGGAGGCGACCCTCGGCGTGCTCCAGCCGTTCCTGCCCGACGCGTCGGACGGCTGGACGCTCGCGCTGCGGGCCCTGGCCCGCGGGGAGGACTTCACGGCCGAGGCCGAGGAGCTGGGACGGGCCACCGCGGACGTCCACCTGGCGCTGGCCGCGGCCCTCCCGGCCGGTCCGGACGCCGAGGACGGACGGACCGCGGCGGCGATGACCGAACGGCTGGAGGCGGCGGCCCGCCACGTGCCGGCGCTGCGGCCGTTCGTCCCCGGGCTGACCACCGCGTTCGGCGCGCTGGCCGTGTGCGACGCCGGGCCGCCCGCCCAGCGCATCCACGGCGACCTGCACCTCGGTCAGGTCCTGCGGGCCGGACGCGACTGGTTCGTCATCGACTTCGAGGGCGAGCCCTCGCGTCCGCTGGCCGAGCGGCGCAGCGCCCATTCCCCGGTCCGCGACATCGCCGGGATGCTGCGCTCCTTCGACTACGCCGCCCGCCAGCGCCGCCCGTGGCGGCCGGAGTGGGCACGGCGTTGCCGGGAGGCCTACTGCGCGGGCTACGCGGCCCGCGCAGGCTGGGACCCCCGGAAGAAACATGCCCTGTTGCGTGCCTACGAGACCGACCGAGCCGTGTACGAAGTGCTGTACGAGGCCCGTAACCGTCCCGACTGGCTGCCCGTACCCATGGCGGCGATCGAGCGACTCGCCGTCCGAGGAGGCTGACCCCCGTGGCCCTGCGTGACACCACTCCGCCCGAGTCGGCCGGCCCCCGCCCGCGCACGGCGCCCGCGCTCGATCCGGGCGACCGCGACCGCCTGCTGTCGGGCTCCCACCACGATCCGCACGCCCTGCTGGGCGCGCACCCGGTACCGGGCGGCATCCTCTTCCGGGCCCTGCGCCCCTTCGCGGACGCCGTGAGCGTCGTGATCGACGGCGATGCCACGCCGTTGGCCTCTCAGGGCGACGGTCTCTTCGCCGCCGTCCTGCCGTCGGCCGAGTCGCCCGCGTACACGCTGCTGGTGTCGTACGACGGTGTCGAGCACAAGGTGGACGATCCGTACCGCTTCCTGCCCGCCCTCGGCGACCTCGATCTGCATCTGATCCGCGAGGGGCGGCACGAGGAGCTGTGGAAGGCGCTCGGCGCGGAGCCGATGGCGCACCAGGGGGTGAGCGGCACCCGGTTCACGGTGTGGGCGCCGAACGCCAGGGGGGTGCGGGTCGCCGGGGACTTCTGCTTCTGGGACGGGACAGCCTTCCCGATGCGGTCCCTGGGCTCGTCCGGGGTGTGGGAGCTCTTCCTGCCCGGCATCGGCGAGGGCGCCCGGTACAAGTTCGAGATCACCTCCCGCCACGGGCACCGCTTTCTCAAGGCCGACCCGATGGCGCGGCGCTGCGAGGTACCGCCGGACACCGCGTCGATCGTGCACGCCTCGCACTACGAGTGGACGGACCGGGAGTGGATGGCGCACCGGGGCGACGTCCCGGTGCACGTGGCGCCGTTCTCCGTGTACGAGGTCCATCTGCCTTCCTGGCGACCAGGTCTGACTTATCGTCAGCTGGCCGAGGTGCTCCCGGCGTATGTCGGCGACCTCGGTTTCACCCACGTGGAGTTCATGCCGGTCGCCCAGCACCCGTTCTCCGGCTCCTGGGGGTACCAGGTCACCGGCTTCTACGCGCCGGCCTCCCGGCTGGGCACGCCGGACGACTTCAAGTGCCTGGTGGACGCGCTGCACCGGGCCGGGATCGGTGTGATCGTGGACTGGGTGCCGGCGCACTTCCCCAAGGACGACTGGGCGTTGGGGCGGTTCGACGGGGACCCGCTGTACGAACCCGGGGACTCCCGGCGGGCCGAGCACCCGGACTGGGGGACGTTCGAGTTCGACTTCGGGCGCGTCGAGGTACGCAACTTCCTCGTGGCGAACGCGACTTACTGGTGCGAGGAGTTCCATGTCGACGGTCTGCGGGTGGACGCCGTCGCCTCGATGCTCTATCTCGACTACTCCCGGGACTCCGGGCAGTGGACGCCGAACGTGTTCGGCGGCCGGGAGGATCTGGACGCGATGGCGTTCCTGCAGGAGATGAACGCGACGGTGTACCGCCGCAACCCGGGGGTCGTCACCATCGCGGAGGAGTCCACCGCGTGGGAGGGGGTGACCCGGCCGACCGACAGCGGCGGTCTGGGATTCGGGCTGAAGTGGAACATGGGCTGGATGCACGACTCGCTCCAGTACATCGCCAAGGATCCGGTGCACCGCAAGTACCACCACAACGAGATGACGTTCTCGATGGTGTACGCGTACAGCGAGAACTACGTGCTGCCCATCTCCCACGACGAAGTGGTCCACGGCAAGCAGGCGCTGGTGTCCAAGATGCCCGGCGACTGGTGGCAGCGACGCGCCAACCAGCGGGCCTATCTGGGCTTCATGTGGGCCCATCCCGGCAAGCAACTCCTTTTCATGGGACAGGAGTTCGCGCAGGGCGCGGAGTGGTCGGAGGAGCACGGGCCGGAGTGGTGGCTGCTCGACCCCGGCTACGCATCGGCGGGCGATCACCGGGGCGTGCAGGATCTGGTGCGCGACCTCAACGCCGTCTACCGGGCCACCCCCGCGCTCTGGGAGAGGGACACGGACCCGGCAGGCTTTCGCTGGGTGCTCGGCGACGCGGCGGACGACAACGTCTTCGCGTTCCTCAGGCACGACGCCCACGGGGCTCCGCTGCTCGCCGTCAGCAACTTCTCCCCGGTCGTGCGCCACGACTATCCGCTGGCCGTCCCCGGCGACGTCCCGGCCTGGCGCGAGGTACTCAACACCGACGCCGCACGCTACGGCGGCAGCGGCGTCGGCCAGGCAGCCCCGGTCGCGTCCCGCGAGGGCCGGATCGGGCTGACGCTGCCGCCGCTGGCCACGGTGTGGCTGGCGCCCTCGTCCGCTTGAAAGCAGGCGGAGGGGGCAGGCGGGTGCGTACCACCCACCACAGGAAGGTCACCTCGCGTGCGCACCGTCGGAGTGGAGGAGGAACTTCTCCTGGTCGACCCCGGGTCCGGGGAGCCGCAGGCCCTGTCCGCCGCCGTCCTCGCCCGTGCCGCGCGGTGCGCGGCGGACGACGACGTCTTCGAGAAGGAACTGCACAGCCAGATGCTCGAGTTCAACACCCACCCACAGTCGGGGATGGACGAGCTCGGCGCGGAGATCGTGCGCATCCGCGGGGAGGCGGCACGGCATGCCCGGGAGGCCGGGTGCGCCGTCGCCGCGCTCGCCACCTCGCCGTTGCCGGCGCGCCCCTCGATCGGCATGAACCGGCGCTACCAGTGGATGGCGGAGCAGTACGGGATCGCGACGCGTGAGCAGATGGTGTGCGGCTGCCACGTGCATGTGTCCGTCGAGTCGGACGACGAGGGCGTGGCCGTCGTCGACCGGATCCGGCCCTGGCTGCCGGTGCTGGTCGCGCTGAGCGGCAACTCGCCCTTCTGGCAGGGGCGGGAGACCGGCTACGCCAGTTACCGCAGCAGGGTGTGGCAGCGCTGGCCGTCGGCGGGTCCGACCGAGCTGTTCGGTTCCGCCGAGAGCTACCGCCGACGGGTGGCGGACATGGTGGACACGGGCACGATCCTCGACGAGGCCATGGTCTACTTCGAGGCCCGGCTCTCGGCCCGCTATCCGACGGTGGAGGTGCGGGTGGCGGACGTCTGTCTGCACGCGGACACCGCCGTGCTGATCGCCACGCTGGTGCGCGGGCTCGTCGAGACGGCCGCCCGGGACCGGCAGTCGGGCCGGGGTCCGCTCGACCACAGCGTGAGTCTGCTGCGGCTGGCCAACTGGCGCGCCGCGCGCACCGGGCTGACCGGGGACCTGCTGCACCCGGCGACCATGCGGCGCACCCGCGCCGAGACGGTCGTGGAGGCCCTGCTGGAGCACGTGGAGGGCGCGCTGTCGGACAGCGGTGACCTGGAGCGGGCCCGCGCCTCCTGCGCCCGACTGCTGCGGCACGGCACCGGGGCCGAGGTCCAGCGTGAGGTGTGGGAGCGCACCGGCAGTCTGCGCGAGGTCGTCACCGCCTGCGTGGAGCACACGCAGGCCTGAGGAGCCCGGCCCTGGGGTCGAGATCGTCAAGGCGGATTACATATCCGTTCCCGGCCACAAGCGGTCTCTCCTGGGCTACATTCGACCACCGTCGATGACCCTTCCCGTCGGCGGAGTCACAGCCCGCACACGTCAGGAGCAGCGCATGCGCGACTTCGCCCTCGCTCCCCCAGCCCCCTCGCCCCTGACCGGAGGGCTCGCCGACAGCGTCTTCGAGACCGCCGCCCGTACCCCCGCGCTCCCGGTGCTCGCCCGGCGCGCGGACGCCTCCGCCGGCTGGGAACAGGTCACGGCCGCCGAGCTGTGCGACGAAGTGACCGATCTCGCCAAGGGGTTCGTGGCGTCGGGGATCTCCCCCGGCCACCGCGTCGCGATCATGGCGCGCACCCGGTACGAGTGGACGGTGCTGTGTCACGCGTTGTGGGCGGTGGGCGCCGAGGTGGTGCCCGTCTGTCCGACGTCCTCGCGCGAGCAGGTCGAGTGGATCCTGCGGGACTCCGGCTGCGTCGGGGTGGTCGTCGAGGACGAACAGAGCGTCATGACCGTGGGATCCGTGTGCGCGGCCCTGCCCGCGTTGCGCCACGTATGGCAGTTGGACGCGGGAGCGCTCGAACAGCTCACGCAGCGCGGTGAGTCGGTGGCGCTCACCACGGTGAACTCGCTGCGCCGGATCGTGCTGCCCGACTCCTCGGCCGTGATCGCGTACACCTCCGGCACCTCCGGGCGGCAACGGGGCTGCGCGCTGACCCACCGCAGTCTGGCCAGTCCGTGCGACACGCTCCTGGCCGGCTGGGGGCACACGGCGGCGCCGGAGGGCGAGCAGGCGAGCGTCCTGGCCTTCCTGCCGTTCTCCCATGTCTACGGACTGATGATCCAGGGGCTGTGCCTGCGCGGGGGCATCCTGATGGGTCACGAGCCCGACCTCGGCGCCGAAGCGGTCACGGAGTCGCTGCGCACCTTCCGCCCCACGTATCTGTACGCGGTCCCCTCGGTGTTCGAGAAGATCTACAAGAACTTCCTGCGGGTGGCCCAGGAGGCCGGACGCGGCGCCCTGTTCGAGCGGGCGGCGGAGACGGCGCGGGTCTTCGCGGCCGCCGTCGAGCGGCAGCGCCTGGGCCGCGGCTCGGGGCCGGGCCTCGATCTGCGGCTGCAGCACGCGGTGTTCGAGCGGACGGTGTACCGCAGACTCCGGGCGGCGCTCGGCGGCCGGGTCCACCGCGCCACCTCGGGCGGCTCGCCCCTCCTGCGCGATCTGTCCCTCTTCTACGAGGGCATCGGCATCTACGTGCACGACGGGTACGGCCTGACGGAGACCGGCGGCGGGATCACCATGCAGCCCCTGGGCCGGGAGAAGTCCGGCACCGTCGGGCAGCCCCTCCCGGGCACGGACCTCCGGGTCGCGGACGACGGGGAGATCCTGGTGCGCGGCCCGTCGGTCTTCCAGGGCTACCTCAACGACGACGCGGCGACGCGTGCGGCCCTGTCGGGCGGCTGGCTGGCCACGGGGGACCTGGGCTACCTGGACTCCGACGGCTATCTCACGATCACCGGCCGCAAGAAGGACGTCATCATCACCAGCGGCGGCAAGAGCGTGGCGCCCACCGCGCTGGAACAGCGGCTGCGGATGCACCCGCTCGTCCACCAGGCGGTGGTGGTGGGCGACAACCGGCCCTGCGTGGGCGCGCTCATCACCCTCGACCCCGACTTCCTGGCGCACTGGCGCGGTGGTCTGACGCTGCACGGGGACTCGCAGAGCCGGGAGACGCGCGAGGAGAACGCGCTGCGGGAGGAGATCGGGCGGGCGGTGGCCGCCGCCAACAGCGCCGTGTCCCGCTCGGAGTCGATCCGGGCCTTCCGTATCCTGCCGCAGCCCTTCGACCAGACCAACGGGCTGCTGACCCCTTCGATGAAGCTGCGCCGCGACTCGATCGTGGCGCACTACGCGGCGGAGATCGAGGCGATGTACCAGGCGCGGGCGCGACTGCCCCGGCAGAGTCCTCAGGAGGAGGTCCTGAACTGGGACGACGCGGACGACGTGTTCCGCTGAGCCGGCTCCGGCCGTCCGCGGGGAGCGCCCGCGGGCCCACCCGGTGCGGGACCGCTCCGGCCGCCTCTCGCACGTGGGGTGATCACCTGGTGACGGACCGTCGGATCCCGGCCCGCCCCGGCGGCGAGGAGCCGTGCCGTACGTCCTGCGGAGCCGTAGGCCGCGACCGGACGGACGCGTAGCCTGGGCGGCCCCGGGAACCCTGCAAGGGGCGAAGCCGGACACGGACACAGCCGCACGAGAAAGGACGACGGTCCCGGCCGAGGCGGGACCGCACACTGACATGGCAACCGAGCCGCGGGGTAACGAAGCATTGTCCTCCTGGGCGATTCCGAGCCGAACGGCCCGTTTTGCGGGTGAACCGCACGACGTGACGGGTGCGCGACTGACCACGGAGGAATTCCTCCACGACCTGGCGCGGGCGTCACCGCCGACGGCGCCGGAGTGCTGGCACGACATCGTGCTGATCGTCACGGAGCTGGCCGCCAACGCGGTCCAGTACGCGCCGGGGCCGTTCGAGCTGCAGCTGCGGCGCACGTTCGACGGGGTGCACGTCACGGTGCACGACACCAACAGCACTCCGCCGACCCCTCGCCCGTTCCACCCCGACAGCGGCGGCGGGGGCATAGGCTGGTACCTGGTGCACACGCTCTGCACCCAGGTCAGCGTGGTGACCGCGGACGCGGGACAGGAGCCGGGCAAGGACGTCCACGTCTTCCTGCCGTGGTGAGGCCACGGTGCGGCCGGCGTGCGGTGCGCGCTGTTCAGACCGGGCGGTCGAGGTCGCGGACCGGCAGAAGCACGCTGATCGTCTTCCCGCCCGTGGACCGCTTCTCGACGTCGATCTCCCGGGCCAGACGGACGACCAGCGGCCAGCCGTAACCGCCCGTACGACCCCCGGCGGGCGGGGAGCCCGGCCCGTACGCGGCGGCCGGCACGACGTCGCTGTGATCCCGGACGTCGACGCGGATCCCCTCGGGAACGGGCGTCACCTCGAACCCGGCCAGTCCGCCGCCGTGCCGGAGGGCGTTGCTCACCAGCTCCGACACGACGAGCAGCAGATCGATCACGTCCTCCTCGCGCGCCGGGTGCGTCGAGGGATCCCACCGGGAGTCCACCACCGCACGGGCATGGGCCCGGGCGGACGCCGCGGTCGTCACCCGCGCCGCGGGCGCGCAGGTCCGTACGGTCGCGGACTCCCCTTCCCTCACGGCGACGCCGTCCCCCTCGGGGCCGGGCGGCCGTAGTGTTCGCCGACGGCCGTGAGATAGGCGGGGTCGCCGGTCTCGCTGTCGGTGCGGAAGCGGGGCGCCTCCTTCACCTCGTCGCCGGTGCAGGCCAGAGAGACCTGGCGGGCCGCGTGGTCGACGCCCTTCACCAGGCCCACCGGGACGACGGCGCTCCTGCCGAACACCCAGACGCCGGTGTCGACGACCAGGTGCCGCATCCCCTGCGGCCCGGCCTCGCGTTCCACATGTCCCAGGGTGCCGTCGGTCGTCACGACGGCGTAGCCGGTGAGGTCCTGTCCCTCGACATGACCGCTGCCCGGCGCGTACGACCAGATTCCGTGGATGGTCACGCTGCTCCCTTCTCGCGTTCCACAGCTGCAATTACCCTGCCGGGGCAGCCGCATTCGGGGCGGGACGGCCTGTTTCGGGCCTCGGCCGGGCGGGCGTGGGCGCCCGCCCGGGAAGCCGCGGGAAACAGGTGCACCACGCCCGCACGACGCGGGGGCGCCGGGGCGGACGGACCGCGTCGTCGCGGAGAGGAAATCTGATCGGGTACCCCGCTTCCGGTCATGCATGCATCGTGTGCACGCTCTGGAATTCCTGTGTGGGCGAAGTGATGTGAGGCTTTGTTTCCGTGCGCTCGCGTGGGTTAGCCTGCGGCGGATTTCTCTCATCGCACACTTCCGTGAACTGCGGAAACACTGGCGCGACATGCGGGGCCGCCCACCCGGGCGGCCCGGTTCCGAGTCCCCGTCCGGGGGCTCCTGGGGAGCGGAACGAGGATACGCATGACCAGCAACGTGACCGAGACGTCGGACACGGTTCCCGGCGACCACGAGCTTCGCCAGCTCCTGGCCGGCCTGACAGCGGTACGGGACGGGGACTTCGGCACCCGGCTGCCCACCGACGGCGACGGTCTCATGGGCGACATCGCCACCGTCTTCAACGGCATGGTCGACCAGCTGTCGGTCTTCACCTCCGAGGTCACCCGGGTGGCGCGGGAGGTGGGCACCGAGGGCACTCTGGGCGGACAGGCCGAGGTGCCGGGGGTGTCCGGGACCTGGGCCGACCTCACCGACTCCGTGAACGCCATGGCGGGCAACCTCACCACGCAGGTGCGCGACATCGCCCAGGTGGCGACCGCGGTGGCCAAGGGCGACCTCTCCCAGAAGATCGACGTGCCGGCCCGCGGCGAGATCCTCCAGCTGAAGGAGACCGTCAACACGATGGTCGACCAGCTCTCCGCCTTCGCCGACGAGGTCACCCGCGTCGCCCGCGAAGTGGGCACGGAGGGACGCCTCGGCGGCCAGGCCCAGGTGCCGGGGGTGGCCGGGGTGTGGCGTGACCTCACGGACTCGGTCAACTTCATGGCCGGAAACCTCACCAACCAGGTCCGCAACGTCGCCCAGGTGACCACCGCGGTGGCCAAGGGCGACCTCTCCCAGAAGATCACCGTCGACGCCCGCGGCGAGATCCTGGAACTGAAGAACACCATCAACACGATGGTCGACCAGCTCTCCGCCTTCGCCGACGAGGTCACCCGCGTCGCCCGCGAGGTCGGCACCGAGGGACGCCTCGGCGGCCAGGCGGACGTCAAGGGCGTGAAGGGCACCTGGCGAGACCTCACGGACTCGGTCAACTTCATGGCCGGAAACCTCACCAACCAGGTCCGCAACGTCGCCCAGGTGGCGACGGCGGTGGCCAAGGGCGACCTCTCCCAGAAGATCACCGTCGACGCCCGCGGCGAGATCCTCGAGCTGAAGAACACCATCAACACGATGGTCGACCAGCTCTCCGCCTTCGCCGACGAGGTCACCCGCGTCGCCCGCGAGGTCGGCACGGCGGGCAACCTCGGCGGCCAGGCCACCGTCCGCGGGGTGTCCGGCACCTGGAAGGACCTCACAGACAACGTCAACGTCATGGCGTCGAACCTGACGGGTCAGGTCCGCTCCATCGCCCAGGTCGCCACCGCCGTGGCCCGCGGCGACCTGTCGCAGAAGATCACCGTCGAGGCCAAGGGCGAGGTCGCCGCGCTGGCCGATGTGATCAACACCATGGTGGACACGCTCTCCGCGTTCGCCGACGAGGTCACCCGCGTCGCCCGCGAGGTCGGCACCGAAGGACGCCTCGGCGGCCAGGCGCAGGTCCCGAACGTGGCCGGCACCTGGAAGGACCTCACCGACAACGTCAACTCCATGGCCAACAACCTCACCGGCCAGGTCCGCAACATCGCCCTGGTGACCACGGCGGTGGCCAAGGGCGACCTGTCGAAGAAGATCGACGTGGACGCCCGCGGCGAGATCCTCGAGCTGAAGACGACCATCAACACGATGGTCGACCAGCTCTCCGCGTTCGCCGACGAGGTCACCCGCGTCGCCCGCGAGGTCGGCACCGAAGGACGCCTCGGCGGCCAGGCCGAGGTGGAGGGCGTCTCGGGCACGTGGAAGCGCCTGACGGAGAACGTCAACGAGCTGGCCGGGAACCTGACCCGGCAGGTCCGGGCGATCGCCGAGGTCACCAGCGCCGTCGCGGAGGGCGACCTCACCCGGTCGATCACCGTGGTGGCCTCCGGTGAGGTCGCCGACCTCAAGGACAACATCAACTCGATGGTGGAGTCGCTGCGCGAGACCACGCGGGCCAACCAGGAGCAGGACTGGCTCAAGACCAACCTGGCGCGCATCTCGGGCCTGATGCAGGGCCACCGCGACCTGCCCGTGGTCGCCGAGCTGATCATGGACGAGCTGGTGCCGCTGGTGTCGGCCCAGTTCGGCGCCTTCCATCTCGCCGAGGACGGCCCCGACGGACCCGAGCTGCGCCTGGTGGGCGCCTACGGCTACCCCGCCGACGACACCCGGCCCACCCGCGTCCCCTTCGGCCGCTCCCTGGTCGGCCAGGCCGCGCGCAGCCGCCGCACGATCACCGTCGACGAGCTGCCGCCCGGCTATGTCACCGTCTCCTCGGGGCTGGGCGAGGTGGAGCCCAGCGCCCTGCTGCTGCTGCCCATCGTCTTCGAGGGGCAGGTGCTCGGCGTGATCGAGCTGGCGTCGGTCACGTCCTTCACCCAGACCCATGTGGACTTCCTGGAGCAGCTGCGGGTGACCATCGGCGTCAACGTCAACACCATCGTGGCGAACGCCCGCACCGACGAGCTGCTCGACGAGTCCCAGCGGTTGACCGCTGAACTGCAGGCCAGATCGGCCGAGTTGCAGTCCCAGCAGGAGGAGCTCCAGCACTCCAACGCCGAACTGGAGGAGAAGGCCTCGTTGTTGGCGGCGCAGAACCGCGACATCGAGGCGAAGAACCTGCAGATCGAGCAGGCCCGGCAGGAACTGGAGGCGCGGGCACAGCAGTTGTCGCTGGCGTCGAAGTACAAGTCGGAGTTCCTGGCGAACATGAGCCACGAGCTGCGCACCCCGCTCAACAGCCTGCTCATCCTGGCCCAGCTGCTGGCGCAGAACCCCTCGCGCAACCTCACCCCGAAGCAGGTCGAGTACGCGGGCATCATCCACTCGGCCGGCTCGGACCTGCTGCAGCTGATCAACGACATCCTGGACCTGTCGAAGGTCGAGGCGGGCAAGATGGACGTCTCGCCGGAGCGGGTCTCGCTGCGGCAGCTCATCGATTACGTCGAGGCCACGTTCCGGCCGATGACCTCGCAGAAGAGCCTGGAGTTCAGGATCGACACGGCCGCGGGGGCCCCCGCCGACCTGCTGACCGACGACTCCCGGCTGCGTCAGGTGCTGCGCAACCTGCTCTCCAACGCGGTGAAGTTCACCGAGCAGGGCGGCGTGGAACTGCGCATCGAGCCGGCCTCCGACGAGGAGGTGCCGAGCGGTGTGGTGCGCGGCGGCACCGTGGTGGCGTTCCGGGTGAGGGACACCGGCATCGGCATCCCCGAGCAGCAGCTGGAGACCATCTTCGGCGCCTTCCAGCAGGCGGACGGCACCACGAGCCGCAAGTACGGCGGGACGGGTCTGGGGCTGTCCATCACCCGCGAGATCGCGCACCTGCTGGGCGGCGCGGTGACGGTGGACAGCACTCCGGGGCGCGGCAGCACCTTCACCCTCTATCTGCCGGTGGCGCGACGGGACTTCCAGGAGGTCATCGACGGCGGCCGGCCGGTGGAGCGGGTCCTGGGCGAACCGCCCGCGGCGATCCCCGCCGGCGTCCCCGGCGTCCAGGGCGTGCCGTTGGCCGCGGGTCCGGCCGCGCGGCGCCCGCGCCGGCTGCTGGTGGTGGAGGAGCGGCCGCGCGGTCTGCTGACGCTGGTGGCCGAGAGCGTCGTCGCGGACATGGCGCGCGGCCGGGAGGACGGCACGTCGGCGGCACCCGTCGACATCGTCACCGCGGTCGGCGCGCACGAGGCCGCGGGCGCGCTGGCCGCGGAGCCGTGCCACTGCGTCGTCCTGGAGCTGGGCATGCCCGACGCGGAGGCGTCGCGGTTCCTGGAGGCCCTGCACAACGACTCGGCGCTGACCGGCGTGCCGGTGCTCGTGCACAGCGGGCACCGCGCGGACCTCGCCCAGGAGCGGAGCCTGCAGTCGCGTGCCGCGGGCAAGCCGATGGAGTTCCTGTCCAGCCTGGACGAGCTGCGCGAGCGCATCACGCTGCACCTGTCGGCCGAGCAGCCGGGGGACGTCCTGGCGCTGGTGCGCCCGGACGAGCCGCAGCAGCCCGAGGGGCCGCCGCCGGTCGACGACGCCGTCGTGGGCCGCACGGTCCTCGTGGTCGACGACGACGCGCGCAACCTGTTCGCGCTCAGTGGCATTCTGGAGCTGCACGGGGTGCGGGTGCTGCACGCGGAGAACGGCCGCGAGGGGATCGACACCCTGCGCAACAACCCGGACATCGCGATGGTGCTGATGGACGTGATGATGCCCGAGATGGACGGGTACACGGCCACGGCAGAGATCCGCCGCATGCCCGAGTACGCCGAGCTGCCCATCGTCGCGGTGACGGCCAAGGCCATGCCCGGCGACCGGGAGAAGAGCCTCGCCTCAGGGGCCAGCGACTATGTCACCAAGCCGGTCGACACCCATGACCTCATGGCCTGCGTCCGCCGCTGGCTGTCCGTCTGAGGAGGTCCTGCCCGCCCCGCGCCACAGGCGTTCCGAGCCGAGGAGACCAGCACACCGTGACCATTCCCGCCCAGCCCACAGAATCCGGCGACGCCCGGTCCGGTCCGGCGGCGCCGGCCGGCGCCGCCGGGGCCACGACCGCCACGGCGAGCCCCGCCCCGCCCGCCGGGCACGCGCTCGTGTCCGGGCAGGACGCGAGCCTCGCCGAGGCGGACGCGGCGTCCTCGCCCGTGGGCCGGCTGGCCGCCACCGTGGACCGGCTGCGCCAGGAGGTGCGGGCGGCCCAGGCCGAGGCCGACGGGCGGGCCCTGGTCGAGCTCGCCAAGGGCATCCTCGTGGAGCGCCTGGGGTGCGGGCCGGCCGAGGCGGCGCAACAGCTGACCGCGCTCGCCGAGCAGGCCGGGACGACCCCGCTGGAGTTCGCGGTGGAGGTCATCAACCAGGCGGCCAAGGACCGCGTCTCGGAGGTGACGGAAGCCTTCCTCGCCGCCGTCCGGGGGGTGGACGATCCGGCGGAGCAGTCGACGGCCGTGCGGCTGCGGACCGCCGAGAGCGGGGCGCTGGCGGCGGCGCACGACACGCAGGCGGTCGCCGACTCCCTGCTGCAGCACGCGCTGGGCCCGCTGGGCGCGGTGGCGGTGGCGATCTGGGCGGTGGGCTCCGACGGCTCGCTGACGCTGGCCGGGAGCGCGGGCTTCTCCCCCGGCGAGGCGGAGCGCTGGCGGTACGTGCCGCCGGACGTGGCCACCGTGGCGCGCAACGCCCTGGCCGAGGGGTCGACCCAGTGGATCGGATCGCTCGAACGGACCGGGCTGCCCACCGTCGGCCGCCAGCTGCATCCCGAGGGCGGACGGGTCGCCGTGCCCGCCGCGACGGCCGGGCGCGTGCACGGGATCCTGGAGATCGCCTGGCCGTCGCCCCTTGCCCCGCAGCCGCCGCAGGTGATGCGGCAGGTGGAGGCGCTGGCGGAGCTGTGCGCGCACACCCTTCAGTCGTACGCGTACGTGCGCGGGACCGATCAGCAGCCGGTCGTGCTGCCGGACGCGTCGGAGCTGATGGACCTGACGGACGGCCTGCACGATCCCGCCCTGGTGCTCGTGCCGCACGTCGACGGGGCGGGCAAGCTCCTGGACTTCCGCATCCAGCACGTCAACGACCGGTTCCTCGACCCGGCGGGCCGGCCGCGGGCGGTGATCAACGGCGCCCTGCTGCTGGAGGCCTATCCGATGGCCGCCGGCGGCGGCGACCTCTTCCAGCGGATCGAGCGGGTGCACGCCACGGGCGAGCCGTTCCGGGCCCGCCGGATGAGTCTGACCGCGCTGGTCGGCGAGGTGCCGCTGGCGGCGGTGGCCGATCTCAGCATCAGCCGGCACGGCACGTGCGTGCTGCTCATCTGGCGGATCGAGGACGAGGCGGCCCGGCTGGCGAGCCTGTTGCAGAACGCCCAGCGCCTCGGCCGCATCGGAGGCTTCGAGGAGGACCTCCTCACCGGTGAGACCACCTGGAACGGGCAGCTGTTCGCGCTGTACGGGCGGCCGCTGTCGAGTCCTCCGGTCCGGCTGGAGGAACTGGCGGAGCACACCCACCCCGACGACGCGGTCGTCGTGGGCCGTCTGCTGCGCACGCTGCTGCACCGCCGCCGGCCCGCTTCCGCCGCCTTCCGGCTGCAGCGGCCGGACGGGGTGACCCGGCACATGCGGATCGTGGCCGAGCCGGTGCTGGACACCGACGGGCGGCTGGTCGCCGTGCGCGGGGCCTACCAGGACATCTCCTCCCAGCACTGGACGGAGGTGGCGCTGGCCGCCACCCGCGACCAGCTGGCGCAGACCGAGCAGCACGCCAGCGAGCGCAGCCGGCTCGCGCTGCAGCTCCAGCACGCCATCATGCCGCCCACGCGGGCCCCGCTGGAGGCTCCCGGCCTCCAGGTGGCGGTCCGCTACCGGCCGGCCGAGGAGGAGCACCTGGTGGGAGGCGACTGGTACGACGCCGTCGTGCTCCCCTCCGGGCTGGTGATGCTGTGCGTGGGCGATGTCGCCGGACACGGCATCGAGGCGGCCACCAGCATGGTGGTGCTGCGCAACGCGCTGCGCGGTCTGGCCGTGACCGGGGCGGGACCGGGGCAGCTGCTGTCGTGGCTCAACATCGTCGCCCACCATCTGACCGGCTCCATCACGGCCACCGCGGTGTGCGGTCTGTACGACCCGTCCCGGCACACCCTGCGCTGGGCCCGCGCGGGCCATCTTCCGCCGGTGCTGGTGCGGGACGCCCATGCGGCGCCGCTGCCCCTGCTCGCGGGCATGCTGCTGGGCGCCGTGCCGGACACGGAGTACGAGGAGGCGGAGGTCCAGCTCGCGGCGGACGACACCCTGCTGATGTACACCGACGGCCTGATCGAGCGGCGCGACCGGTCCGTGGAGGAGTCGCTGACCCAGTTGCTGGTGCAGGCCCGCACGGTGCCGCCGACCCTGGACCAGCAGCTGGACCGGCTGCTCACGTACAGCAGGTCCGACACGGACGACGACACCTGCATCGTGGGCATCCGGCTGCGGTGATCGTGGGCATCCGGCTGCGACAGGAGTCCGGGCGGGCGCGGGTCTGCGACGTCGATGCATGTCCCGGGGATTCGGGGGTATCCGCCTGTGCGCACCAACAGGCCCAAGATCCGCAGGTGGAAAGGGGCTGGACCGGACCATGGGGTACGTATCCGTGCCGCCCGTCGTCCCCGTCCACCGTCGCGGCGCATCGAAGTCGCCCGCCGGGGCAGACGCCCCCGACCGCCAGCTTTCGGAGGAACACGTGTCCATCGCCCAGAACCCCCTGTCCGTCGAGGTCACCCTCCCTCGTGAGGACGTCGCCCTGGTCACGGTCGCGGGCCATCTCGATCTCGACACCGCGACCGAGTTCCAGGCGCATCTGGCCAACCAGCTCCATCACGGACGACGGCACTTCCTCATCGATCTCTCCGAGGTCCCGTTCATGGACTCGTCCGGGATGAACATCATCCTGCGGGTCTACCAGGAGGCCCGAGGGCTGCCGGGCAGCGTGCACGTGATCAATCCGACGCCGGCGGTGCGCCGGGTCCTGGACCTCACCGGGGTCAGCATCACCGTGCCCATATCCGACAAGCCCGAGCAGGCGCTGGAACTCATCGACCGGCAGCACGCGTCCGAGGCGCCCGACTCCCGCGGCCGCTGAGCGGCGGGACGCCGTCCGCGGGGTCCCGGGCGCCGGGCCGGGCCGGAAAACTCGCAGGGGCGGACGACCGACGCCCAACAGTTGTCATTTGACAACTGTCCAGCAAAGCAACAGAGTGAGCGGGACCGATGCGGGAGGGATCACGGATGCGCCGGTGGGCGAACCCGATCGCCCGGGAACACCGTCAGGCGGTCCGGGCGTCAGCGGCGTCGGACTCGTGGATCTGCGCGGCCGCGGCCGCGCAGAAAGCCTCCAGGCCGCCCAGCAGCGCGGCGCGCTGCGCTTCTGGCATCTGCTCCAGCACGCCTTCCAGGGCCGCCTCCCGGCGCGACCTGAGGTCGGCGAGGAAGGCGCTCCCGCGGCGGCTCAGGAACAGCTCAAGCTCCCGGCGGCTCCCGGCGGAGGTGCGGCGCTCGACGAAGCCGACGGCCTGGAGCCGGTCGCACAGACGGCTGGTGGACGGCGGAGTGGACCCGAGGGAGTCGGCGAGCGTGCGCAGGTTGATGCCTTCGTGGTGCTCCAGGATGAACAGCACACGCAGCTGGGAGGCGGAGACCGGCGCCGTGGAGGCACGACCCCAGAGGACTTCCAGCAGTTCCGACGCCTGTGAGGTCACACGCGCCACCTGGTGGGGCTGCGGACGCGAGGAACGCGAGGAGGGCGACATCACGGTGACACTCTCGCAGGCTTCTCGGCGGCTGTCAGCCCACCCCCGCCGCGGGGAGACGACGGGACCGGCCGCGTGAACGCACTCGTCGCCGCCGCACGCGCCCTGCGCGCGGCGGCACCGCACCGGCTGCCCGGCGCGCTGCACACCGTGCTGCGCGCCCGTCACGCGGCCGAAGCGGTCGACTTCCGGCTGGCCGACTACGGACTGACGGCGCTGCTGACCGTGGCGCCCGACGGGCACGACCCGCAGCACCGGCGGTCGGTCCCCCTGCACGGCAGCGCCCCCGGCCGCGCCTTCGGGTCCCAGGAACCGTACGTGGAGGACCGCGCCGACGGCCTCGTCGTCGCGCACCTGCCCGTGACCGTGCGCGGCGACCGGCTGGGCGTCCTGTCGGTCACACTGCCCGCAGCGGAGCTCGACGACGGGCGGCTCGCCGAACTCGCCGAGCTGGCGCGGCTCCTGGGGCACGAGGTCGTCGTCGCCGAGCGCGACACCGACGTCTACCGGCAGGCACGCCGCACCGACCGGCTGACGCTGGCGGCCGAGATGCAGTGGGAGTTGCTCCCGGCCCGGTCCTGCGCCGCCGACGAGTACGCGCTGGGCGCCCAGCTCGAGCCCGCCTACGCCGTCTTCGGGGACAACTTCGACTGGGCAGCCTCGGCCGACCGGCTGCTGGTGTACGTCACCGACGGCATGGGCGAGGGCATCGAGGCGTCGCTGCTGACCGGACTCGGGATCAATGCGCTGCGCAATGCGCGCCGGGCCGGGATCCCGGTCGCGGACCAGGCGGCCCTCGCCGACCAGGCGATCCACGCCCACTACCGGGGCGAGGCGCACCTGTCGGTGCTCCTGGCGGAGATCGAGCTGTCCACGGGGTGCATGCGGGTCGTCGACGCCGGCTCGCCGCAGCTGCTGCTGGTGCGCGACCGGGCCCTGACCCGCCTCGCGCTCGACGCGCAACTGCCGCTGGGCATGTTCGAGGAAACCGACTACACGGCGCAGGAGTTCGACCTGCTGCCGGGCGACCGGCTGCTCTTCGTCAGCGACGGGGTGCACGCGGTCGCGTCGCCGGACGGCGTGGCCTACGGCGAGCACGCGCTCGCCAGGGCGGTGGCCTCGGCGGCCCTGCTGCCGGCGGCGGACGTCCCCGGCGCGGTGCTGCGCGAGCTCACCGCCCACCGCGGCGGAACCGAGCCGGACGACGACGCGCTGGTCGTGTGTCTCGACTGGTTCGCAGGACAGTTCCCGTCGTCGTCCGGCAGTCCCGATGCGGATCTGCCGCCCGGCGACGGGCCCAGTACGGTCCCCTCGCCATCGGCGGGACCACAGCGACACGAAGCGGACGAGGAGTGAAGCAGTTGCCGGAACACGACACGGCGGCACGCAACGCGCAGAACCCGACGCCCACGGAGGAGGTCGGCGCGTTCCTGAGCCGCCGCCGTGAGCAGATCGCCCAGCGATGGGCCGACGAACCCCTGTTCCGTGCGGTGTTCACCGTCTCGCGGGACGAGGCGGTGGAAGCGGGCCGGGCGATCGCCGACGCGCTCGCCCAGGTGGCCGGGTCAGGCCGGGTGGAGGACACCGACGGCTCCGGCTTCACGCCGGTGCGCGAGCAGCTGGCGATGACGGCGGCCTCCCGGGCCCGCGCCGGACTGACCACCGCGCAGATCTCGCGCGAGGTGGACGCCCTGCGCGTGCCCGCGGTGGACCTGCTCGTCGCCGACCTCCCGCAGGCCTCGTCCGAGCACGTCAGGGAGTGCGCGACGACCCTCACGGCGCTGATGGGGACGCTGCGGCTCGTGGTCATGGAGACCTCGCTGACCGAGGGCCAGGCCCTCATCGACCGGCAGCAGGTGCAGCTGCTGGAGGTCGCCACGCCGGTCATCCGGCTCTGGGACGGCATCGTCGCCGTCCCGCTGATCGGCACGCTCGACAGCGCCCGCAGCCAGGTCGTGATGGAGACCCTGCTGGAGTCGGTCGTCGACCAGCAGGCGCGGTTCGCGATCCTGGACATCACCGGGGTGCCGACGGTCGACTCGCTGGTGGCGCAGCACCTGATGAAGACCGTGGCCGCCGTGCGGCTCATGGGCGCGGAGTGCGTCGTCTCGGGCATCCGGCCCGCCATCGCGCAGACGATCGTCCATCTCGGCCTCGACCTGCCCGTGGTCACCCGCTCCAGCCTCGCCGACGCCCTGGCCTACGCCCTGCACCGGCTGGGCGCCGACATCGTGTCCGTGACGCCCGGCGGTGCTGGTCCCCGGTGAACCACGATCTCTCGCGCGCGGGCGCGGCCCCCGTGCCGGTGCTCCGGCTCGGCGACGTCCTGCTGGTAACCCTCCAGGGCGACCTGCACGACGGCACCGCGGAGCGACTGCAGCAGGACATCGCCGAGTCGATCGTCCGCAGCCGGGTGACCGGAGTGGTCATCGACATCTCCGGGGTCGAGATCATCGACTCCTACCTGGGACGTGTGCTGGCCGAGATCGCGGCCGGCTCGCGTCTGCTCGCCGCCCGGACGGTGGTGGCGGGTATGCGGCCCGCGGTGGCGATCACCCTGGTGGAGCTGGGGCTGACGCTGCCGGGGCTGCGGACCGCGCTGAGCACGGAGGCGGCCTTGGAGCTGCTCGCGGCGCCGGTGGACCGCCCGCGCCGGGAGCCACGGTGAGCGGGACGGCCGCGGGCGTCGACGCCCGCCTGCCGATCCGCTCGGACCTGGATCTGGTGTGGGTGCGCCAGCACGTGCGTCAGGCGGCCGCCGCGGTCGGTTTCGGCCTGGTCGAGCAGACCAAGCTGGTCACGGCGGCCAGTGAGCTGGCCCGCAACACCCTGGTGTACGGCGGTGGCGGCGAGGTGGCGACCGAGCGCGTGCAGGACGGGCGGGGGACGCATGGACTGCGGCTGACCTTCACCGACCGCGGGCCGGGCATCCCCGACCTGGAGCAGGCGCTGAGCGACGGCTACACCTCGGGCGACGGGCTGGGCCTGGGCCTGGGCGGAGCCCGTCGGCTGGTGCACGAGTTCGCCATCGACAGCGCGCCCGGGTCCGGCACCACGGTCACGGTGACCTCCTGGGCCGATCGCCCGCCCCGGCCACGGGAGGAGCTGAGATGACCCGCGTGTGGGACGTCCCCGTGCACGACTCGACGCGGCTGCGCGACGCACGGGTGGCCGCGGAGGGCGCGTCGGCGCTGGCCGGTCTGGACCGGGCGCGCGCCGACGCCGCCGCCCTGGTGGCGACGGAGCTGGCGACGAACCTGCTCAAGCACGCGCACGGCGGACAGCTCCTGGTGGAGGCGGTCGCCGCGCCGGGCGGACGCGCGGACGGCCTCATGGTCCAGATCGCCGCCGTGGACCACGGGCCGGGCATGGCCGACGTCCCGGCGGCCCTCGACGACGGATTCTCCACGGCAGGCTCGCTCGGCGCCGGCCTGGGCACCTGCCGACGGCTGGCGGACGACTTCGACCTGCACAGCGTCCTCGGGCGCGGCACGGTCGCGCTCGCCCGGATAGGCGGTACGGCGGCGTCCCGCGGCCGCCCCGGCGCGGCCGGAGGCCGGACCGGCTCCGGCGCGGCGGGCGAGGTCGTCGCGGACGCGCCTTTCGGGGTGCGCGTCGGCGGGGTCAACGTCCCCTTCCGGGGCGCCGAGCACTCCGGGGACGCCTGGACCTGCGTACGGGCCGGCGACCTGCTGACGCTGATGCTCGCCGACGGGCTGGGACACGGGCCCGAGGCGGCCCTCGCCTCGACCGCGGCGGTGGAGGAGGCCCGGCGTTCGGGCCACCTCCCGCCGGCCGAGCTGCTGCGCCGACTGGACGACGCGCTGCGCGGCACGCGGGGAGCGGCGGCCGCGGTGGCCCAGCTCGACCTGCGGGCCGGGCGGCTGCGGTTCGCCGGCATCGGCAACGTGGGCGCGCGGCTGCGCGAGGGCGATTCCTGGCGGCATCTGCTCTCCCGGCCCGGCATCGTCGGCGCCTACCGGCCCTCGAGGCTGCCCGAGACGGAGGCCCGCTGGGCCCCGGACCGTCTCCTCGTCCTGCACAGCGACGGGCTGCCCAGCCGCTGGGCGCCGCCCGCCGATCCCCGTCTGCTGTCCGCCGACCCCGCGCTCACCGCCACCGTGACGGTGCGCGACGCCGGCAGCTCCGCCCGCCCGGCGCGTGACGACACCGCCGTGGCCGTCCTGTCCCCGACCCCGCCGGACCGCACATGACCCGCACCTGGGAGATCAGCACCGTCACCGACGCCGCACGGGTGCGGATCGCGACCGCGCGGGTGGCCGCCGCCTGCGGCGTGCCGCCGCTGGAGCGCACCCGGCTGACCGCCGCACTCGGCACGCGGCTGCGCCGGTGTCTGGCCGAGGGCGGTGCCTGGCGGCTCGTCCTGACGACGGCCCGGGCGACCCTGCGGGTCGAGGTGGCCCGCTCCCCCGCCGGCGACGAGCCGCCGTGGCTGATCACCGCGCCCTGTCCCGGACCCGCCGGCCCGGCGGCCGACCCGCTGGCGGCCGACGCCCCCGTGCTCTCCGAGGCCCTGCTCGGCGCCGACGAGGACGCCGCCGTCCTGCTGGACCGGCTCGCCGGGCAGGAGGAACTCGTCGCCTTCCACCGGGAGGAGCTGCACCAGACCAACCAGGGCGTCCTGGCGCTGCACGCGGAGCTCGACGCGGCCGGGCGGGCGCAGCGCGAGGCCTTCGCCGCGGAGCGCGCGGCGCGCCGGGAGGCGGAGGCCGCCCGGCGCAGGCTGACCTTCCTGGCCGACGCGAGCGCGGCGCTGACGGCCTCCCTCGACCATGAGGAGATCGTGCGCCGGCTGCCGGAGCTGCTGGTCCCCGAGTACGCCCGCACGGTCGACGTGTGGCTCCTCGACGCCGAGGGGGACCGCGGCCCCTCCGTCCCCCGTCCGGCGGCCGCCGTGCTCGCGGCCCGCACCGGCCGGCCGCAGTACGCGGCGGCGCGGCCGGGCGGCCTGCCCGGGGTGAACGACCAGCCCCCGTCGGCGCTGCTGCCCGACCGGCCCCTGCTGTGCGTGCCGCTGCCCGCGCGCGGCGCGCCCCTGGGCGTGCTGACGCTGACCCCGCCGGGTGAGCGCTGGGACCCCGACGACGCCGTGATGCTCCTGGAGCTCACCCGGCGGGCGGGCGGCGCGCTGGAGAACGCGCGCCGTTTCGAGCACAACCAGGACATCGCCGAGACCCTTCAGCGCGCCCTGCTCACGGAGCTGCCGAGCCTCCCCGGCCTGCGCCTGACGGCGCGCTATCTGCCGGCGACCTACGGGCTGAACATCGGCGGCGACTGGTACGACGCGTTCCGGCAGCCCGACGGCAGTCTGATCACGGTGATCGGCGACGTGACCGGGCACGGCCTGCACGCGGCGGTGATGATGAGCCAGCTGCGCACCGCGCTGCGCGCGTACGCCGTCGACGGGGGCACCCCCGGCGAGCTGCTGACGCGGCTGCACACCTTCCTGCACCACCTTCAGCCCGACCTGTACGCCACAGCCGTGATCGCACGCTTCCAGCCCGGCGAGCCCGTGCTGACGTGGGCGGCCGCGGGGCATCCGCCGCCCGTGCTGCGCGGGCCCGACGGGCGGGTGCGCACGCTCGACGCCAAGCCGGGGGCGATGCTCGGCATCCCACTGCACCAGGAGATCTCCGACCACACCGTGCCGCTGGAACCCGGTTCCACGCTGGCGCTCTACACCGACGGACTGGTGGAGCGCCGCGCCCAGGGCATCGACCCGGGGATCGAGCGTCTGTCGGCGGCGCTGGGCGCGTTCCGCGCCGACGAGCTGGACGCGGATCTGGACGGGTCGGCGGAGCGCATCCTGGAGCCGATGCTGAGCGACTCGGAGCGCGACGACGACGTCTGTCTGCTGCTGTGCCACCTGGACGGCCGTTTCGACGGCCGTTACGTCAGCCGCGCCGACGGCGGTCCGCACGGACGGGACGTACGGCTCGGCGGTCGTCCCGGCGACCGCCGCCTCGACGGGCGTCTCGACGGCCATCTGCCGGCCGGGTCCTGAAGGGCGCTCAGCCGTCCGTCCCGACGCGCCCGCGCCCGGTCCCTCCGGTCCGTCCGGTTCCGGGGCTCCTGGCCTGCGCCTGGTGGAAGGCGAACAGCCCCCGTTCCAGGGCCGCGCGCTGGGCGGGCGACATGCCCTCGAACACGGCCGCGAGCCGCCTTACCCGGCGCTCGCCCACATCGGCGAGGACACGCTTGCCGTAGGCGGTCAGCACGAGCCGCACCTCGCGGCGGTTGCGCGGGTGGACGGCGCGCTCCAGCAGCCCCGCGGCCTCCAGCCGGTCGCACAGACGGCTCGCGGTGGGCAGGCCGACGTCGAGGCGCTCGGCCAGGGCGGTCAGGTTGAGCTCCGGTCTGTGCCGGACCGTGCGCAGGGCGAGCAGTTGCCGGGCGGGCAGCCGCGGCGCCGCCTCCTCCACAGCCGTCAGCCAGCAGGCGACCAGGCTCTCGACCGCGTCAGCGACCTGACGGGCCTGTGCCCGCCCGCCGTCCCGCCCCACGTCCCGCCGAGCGTCCCGCCGGCCGTCGCCGGCGTCCTCCGCACAGCCCACCGTCATCGCTCTCCGAGCACCGCGAGTGTCATGTACGTCGGCCTACCCGAAGGCAGGGGGCGTACACAGGGCCGTCCGCGGGTACGGAGGCAGCCTCAGGAGAAACGTTCGTCTGCATGCCTCGTCCGACTGGCGCAACCGGTCCGGGCGCGGTGGGATCGATGAGGTGCGAACGCCCGGGGGCGGGGCACGCGCATCAGGTCGGGCAGACCGCCTGGAGCCGCAGAAAGGGATGGACATCGTGACACGACCCAGGATCCTGGTGGTGGGCGCGGGTTTCGCCGGAGTGGGGTGCGTGCGGCGTCTGGAACGCGCGCTCTCCGCCGCGGAGGCCGACGTCACCCTGGTGACGCCGTTCGCCTACCAGCTCTATCTGCCGCTGCTGCCACAGGTCGCCTCAGGCGTGCTGACGCCCCAGTCGATCGCCGTATCGCTGCGCCGCAGCAAGAAGTACCGCACGCGGATCATTCCCGGCGGCGCCATCGGCGTGGACCTCAAGGCGAAGGTCTGCGTCATCCGGACCATCACCGACGAGATCGTCAACGAGCCGTACGACTACATCGTGCTGGCTCCCGGCAGCGTCACCCGCACCTTCGACATCCCGGGGCTGACCGACCACGCCTTCGGGATGAAGACCCTGGCGGAGGCCGCGTACATCCGCGACCACGTCATCACCCAGCTCGACCTCGCCGACGCCAGCAACGACCCCGCCGAGCGGGCCGCGCGGCTGCAGTTCGTGGTCGTGGGCGGCGGCTACGCCGGCACCGAGACCGCCGCGTGTCTGCAGTTGCTCACCCACAACGCGGTCAGGCGCTACCCGCGGCTGGATCCCGGCCTGATCAAGTGGCATCTGATCGACATCGCCCCGAAGCTGATGCCGGAGCTCGGCGACAAGCTGGGCCGCAGCGCGCAGGAGGTGCTGCGCAGGCGCGGCATCGAGGTGTCGCTGGGCGTGTCGATCGCCAAGGCGGGACCGCAGGAGGTCACCTTCACCGACGGGCGGGTCGTCCCGACGCGGACGCTCATCTGGACGGCGGGCGTCGTGGCGAGCCCCCTCATCGCCACGCTCGGGGCCGAGACGGTCCGCGGGCGGCTCGCCGTGGAGGCCGAGATGAACCTGCCCGGCGAGGACGGGGTGTTCGCGCTCGGGGACGCCGCCGCCGTGCCCGACCGGACCAAGGGCGAGGACGGCGCGGTCTGCCCGCCCACGGCGCAGCACGCGATGCGGCAGGGCAGGGCCGTCGCCGACAACGTCATCGCGACGCTGCGTGGGCAGTCGATGAAGCCCTATGTGCACAAGGACCTCGGCCTGGTCGTCGACCTCGGCGGCACGGACGCCGTGTCCAAGCCGCTCGGCGTGGAGCTGCGGGGGCTGCCCGCGCAGGCCGTGGCCCGCGGCTACCACTGGTCGGCCCTGCGCACGGGCGTCGCCAAGGCGCGGGTGCTCACCAACTGGACGCTCAACGCGATCGCGGGCGACGATTTCGTCCGTACCGGGTTCCAGGCCCGCCGGGCGGCGAAGCTGAAGGACTTCGAGTACACCGACAGCTATCTGACGCCGGAGCAGGTGCGGGCGCAGGTGGAGGGGACCGGGCCGGATTCCGCCTGAGATCCACCGGCCACCGCAGAACACGGGCACGGCAGAGCACGGGCAAGGGAGAGTACGGCGGCGTGAGGGCGGCGGCACGGGCGTTCGGACCACGATGGCGAGATCGGGTCGCGGCGTCCGACCCCGGACTGCTGCGGCTCGCGGCCGGCCTGCGGACGGTGGGCGCGATCGCCGTCACGCTGGCCGTGCTGTCGCTGCTCGGCGCCGACGTCCCGCATCTGGTGGCCGGCGCCATCGCCGCGATGGTCGCCACGTTCGCCGTCCGGGAGAAGCAGCGCGGCCGGCAGGCCGTCACCCTGGCGCTGGGCCTGCCGGTCGCGCTGGCGTCGGTGTCGGTCGCGGCGCTGCTCAGCTCACGGACGGTGGCCGGCGACCTCTTCTTCGTCGCCCTGATCTTCTGCGCGGTCTACGGGCGCCGCTTCGGCGACCGGGGCACGGCTCTGGGGCTGATCGGCTTCCAGGTCTACTTCATGTCCCTGTTCGTCGGCGTCGGGACGTCGTCGCTGCCCGGGTACTACGGGGTGATCGCGGTGGCCTTCGCCGGCAGCGCGGCGGCCCGGTTCGCGCTCGTGCCGCAGACCCCGACGGGGATTCTGCTGCGGCTGCGGCAGGCCTTCCGGGCCCGGCTGGCGCAGTTGCTCGACGCCCAGCTCGACCTGCTGGACGCCGCACCGGACGACATGGCGAAGGCCGTCGCCCAGGTGCGCGAGGGCACCGCCCGGCTGCACGACACGGCCATGATGATCCAGGGCCGGCTGGACGAGGGCACCCCGGACGAGTCGGTGGCCCGGCTGGTGCAGCGGCGGATCGCCGACGCGGAGATCGCCGCCGAGCGCCTCGGTCTGCTGCTGCTCACGGCCCGCAGCGCCGAGCGCGCCGACACGCTGACCATGCACCTGCCGGGCGCGCCCCTGCCCGAGAGCAGCCGGCTGCCGGTGCGGGACGAGGCCCTGGAGACCCTGCGCCACGATCTGCGGGCCCTGGGGCTGCTCGTACGGCATCCGGTGGCGGCGGGGTCGGGGACGGCGTTGTCGCAGGTGCGCAACCGGCTGCTCGGCTACCGGGACGAGGATAACCTGCCTAAGGCGCCGCCCGCGGTGCAGGACGTCTTCCGGGGCGTCGGCGAGGCGGCGCGGGCGGTGCTGGGGCTGCGGATCGCGCTGGACGGCCCGCAGGACGAGTCCGGCGACAGCCCCGAGACGGCACGCTCGCGCGAGGAGCTGGACGCCGAGGACGCCGCGATCGGCGGAGCCGAGGAGGGCGAGGGGGCGGCGGAGCAGGCCACGGGGCTGCGGCGGCCCACCACCCGGGCCGCCGTGCAGGTCGCCGTCGGGTCGGCGCTGGCCATCGTCGGGGGCGAGCTGCTGTCCGCGCACCGCTGGTACTGGGCGGTGCTGACCTGCTGGATCGTGTTCATCAACACCGCCTCCACCGGGGAGATCCTGGTCAAGGGCTACCGGCGGCTGCTGGGCACCGTGCTCGGCGTGGTCGCCGGCATCGCGCTGGCGGGGCTGGTCGGACACCACACGTGGACCGCGTTCACGGTGGTGCTGCTGTGCGTCTTCGCGATGTTCTACACGGCACCGCTGTCGTACACCCTGATGTCCTTCTTCGTGACGGCCGCCCTGGGCGTGCTGTACACGCTGCTGCACACCTACAGCCTGTCGGTGCTGGTGCTGCGGGTGGAGGAGACGGCGCTCGGAGCGGCCTGCGGGATCGTCGCGGCGGCGCTGGTGCTGCCCGTGCGCACGGACCGGCGGACCAACGAGTTGCTGACGGCCGTGCTGGAGCGGCTGACCGAGGTCACCGAGGCGGCCGTGGAGCAGCTGAGCGGCGCTCCCCCCGCCGACCTGCTGGACCGGGCCCGCGATCTCGACCAGGCGCTGGCCGACCTGCGGGCGGCGACCCAGCCGCTGACGCATCCGGTGACGCCGCTGCGGGCGCGACGGGACACCGCCCGCTACGTGGTGGCGCTCCTGGAGACCTGTGCCTATCACGCCCGGTCCCTGGCGGCCACGGCCGAGCTGCTCCCGACGCATCCGTCGATCGCGGCGGACCCCCGGCTGCGCCGGGCCGGGCAGCGCATCGTGCACAACATCGGGGCGATCTCCGCGCGGGTCGCGCAGGAGCCGAGCACCGCCGAGGTCGTGACCGGACCCAGTATCGCCGCGCTGCTGAAGCCGGGCGTGCCGGGGACGCCGCGCTACGGCCGGGTGACCGACCGGGTCCTGCGGCATCTCCAGCGTCTGGACGAGGCGGTGGTCGGCCTCGCGCGCCCGCTCGGGGCGCCGGTGGCGCCGCCGCGGTGAGGCGTGGCCCCGGCCGGGCCCGGAAGTCCGCTCCGAAGCCGCTCAGAAGTCCGTGGACATGCCGCTCGCGGCCGCTATGCCCCGCAGCGCCTCGGTGTCCTGCTGACGCTGCTGGATGCATCCGGCGATCTCGGCGAGGCGACCTGGGTCGGACGCCGTCGCCGCGTCGGTGACCACCCGGACCGGGCCGGTTCCGTCGACCTGGATCTCCACCAGCTGGTTGTCCAGCCGGCCGGTGACCGCGGTGGCGATGACCAGGGCGGCCTCGTCGCGGATCTCCTGGGGCAGATCCTCGGTCTCCTCCGGGTCGAGGGCGAAGTCGAGGCTCTCGGGAGGCTGTTCGTCGAGGGCGCGCAGCGCAGGCGCCACGACCTTCAGCAGAAGCTGGTAGTCCTCGCTGTCCATGCGGACGCGAAGCAGGTCGAGGTACATGTCCACGGGCCGTCCGTCGCGCGGGAACTCTGCATCGTTCATCTCGTCCGTGTTCCCCGGGAAACCGACGTCAGACCTTGCGCCAGCGTGCCATGGCGAACGAGAACAGTCCGAAGAGGACGAGCCCGGCCGCGACGCAGGCCAGCAGGCCGGGGCCGGCGGGGGTCCCGGCGAACGAGCGCAGCGTGTCGTCCAGCCCCTTGGCCCTGTCCGGCTCGTACTCGACGGCGGCCCGCACGGCGAAGACACCGGCCGCGGCGAAGACCAGGCCGCGGGCCGCGCCGCCGCCCACCCCGGTGACGTCCACCAGACGCCGCACGCGCGGGGACATCTCCCCCAGCCGCAGCTTCTTGTGGTAGGAGCGCATGACGGCGCGGGCGCCGATCCACAGGCCCGCGACGACGATCCCGACGCCGGCGACCCCCACGATCCACTGTCCACCGGGAAGGCCGAGCACCCGTGCGGTGACGTCGCGGGACTGCTCGTCGCTCGAGCCTCCGCCGCTGCCCGAGCCCGCGGCGAAAGCGAGGACGGAGTACGCGACGAAGGAGTAGAAGGCGCACCGGCCGAGCGCCAGCAGCCGCTTCCTGGCGCTGCGGCCGTCCTCGCCGACCGCGCCGAACACGGCCTCGGAGAGCCGCCACAGCGCCATGCCGACCAGCCCGACGCCCAGTGCCCAGAGCACCACGGAGCCGAAGGGCTTCTGGGAGATCTCGGCGAGGGCGCCCCGGCGGTCGGCCTCCTCCTTGCTGTCGCCGAAGGCGATCTGCAGGGCCAGCAGCCCGACCAGCAGATAGATCACGCCGCGTGCGGCGAACCCGGCTCTGGCGGCCCCCTTCGTCACCGAGCCGCGTGCCGCCCGTTCCGCTCCGGCACGGCCGTTGCGCGCCATGGCGCTCGTGTTCATTGCGTCCCCTCCCGGAAGTCTCCCCGAATTTCGCAGGATCCGACTGCCCCGGCTCCGGCCGCACACACGCGCGAGGTGTGCACACACACCTGCGGCCGGCCGCCCCCGAGCAGGGGCAGCCGGCCGCGGAGGGCGCGTGAAGCGGTGCGGGGCGGGGCGTGAAGCAGTGCGGGGCCCGGCGGGGCGGCACGGACGCTGCCGCGGCTGGTCCTGCGGACCACCGGTCGGGTCACCGTGAACCGCCCCGCGCGCGGCCGCCGCCTCTCAGGCGTACACGCGGGGGCCGTCGTCGGTGTGCGGACGGGCCGCGGTCGCCTGCGAGCGGGCCGCGGTCGCCTGCGAGCGGGCCGCGGTCGCCTGCGAGCGGGCCGCGGTCGCCTGCGAGCGGGCCGCCGTGTCGGCGGCGGCGGCCGCCTCCAGCCAACGGCGGGCCGTCTGCAGGGCCTCGTCCACGTCCCGCGTGCCGGTGGACACGCACGGCGTGTAGGCGAGGTCGCGCTCCTGCGCGCACGCCTCGGCGGCACCGGTCGCGGACAGCGCTTCGTACTCGTCGACGAGTTTGCGCAGGACGGCGGGATGGGGCATGAGCATCGGCGGGCTACTCCGTAAGTCGGAAGTGAGGGCTCGGGTGTACTGCTGTCGGCTGTCAGCGCAGGGCTTCGTTGCGCACCCGCTCGCAGCTGCGGCTGATGAGGCGGGAGACGTGCATCTGGGAGATGCCGAGCTGGTCGGCGATCCTGCTCTGTGTCATGTCCTCGAAAAAGCGCATGTAGAGGATGGCGCGTTCGCGTTCCGGAAGGCGGCGCAGCCCTTCCTTGGCGGACTCCCGGTCGACCACGACGTCGAAGGAGGAGTCGGCGGCCCCGAGGGTGTCGGCGAGGCTGTAGCCGTCGTCGCCGGAGGGGGCCTCGGCATCCAGCGACAGGGTGCTGAAGCTCTCCAGGGCCTCCAGGCCGGCGCCCACCTCTTCCTCGGTCAGGCCGGTGCGGGCGGCCAGGTCGGCGACCGACGGTTCGGGCGCCCCGGGGCTCTGGGCGAGTTCGCGGCGGGCGACGCGCACCTTGTTGCGCAGTTCCTGCACCCGGCGGGGCACCCGCAGGGCCCACATACGGTCGCGGAAGTGCCGCTTGATCTCGCCGGTGATGGTGGGCACGGCGTAGCTCTCGAAGGCCCCGCGTTCGGGGTCGAAGCGGTCCACGGCCTTCACGAGTCCGAGGGCCGCCACCTGGCGCAGGTCCTCGATCGCCTCGCCGCGGTCCCGGAAGCGGCCGGCGATCCGGTGGGCCATGGGCAGCCAGGCCGTGACGATCTCGTCGCGCACGGCGTCCCGCTCGGGCCCCTCCTCCAGGGCGACCAGCCGGGCGAACCGGCTCGCGGTGTCGGGCGCGTCGTCGTGGACGCGGCGCGGCGCGGTGGTGGGGGTGGCCGTGGTGGCGGTAGGGGTGGGGGTGGCCGATGCGGCGGGACGGTTTGTCGACATGTCGCTGAGCATGCGTAAACGCTCCTGAACGGTTGTCTCAGGTGACTGACGACGGGAGGGCTTCCTGACACCCGGGGCACGAGCAGCGCCCCGAAGCGGTCCCACCGCTCCCGTCGGCGCGCCTCCGGTCCGAAGCACGAACCTCCGTCTGCCCTGCCCCTGGACGTACAAACTCCGCATGCGCAAAAGGTGTTCACGCAGCCCTCGCCGCCGGGCCGCCGACCGGGTGGCAAGGGCGGGGGGCGCGGGTGCACGGGGGGCTGCGCGGGGGCCTGCCGGGGCCGGCGCGTCGCCGCCCCGTGACGGCCGGGCGGTCCCGAGGGCCGCAGGTCGGGCGTCCGGGCCGGACGCCCCCGTACCCGGCCGTCGGGGCCGGACGGGGGTGGGCGGTCGCGCCACGACGAAGCCCTCACTCAGCGAAGGGTGTCCGGGGAAGACCTCGGCGAGGGCCCCGACGGCGGCGATCCCCTCGTCGGGGAGGCCTGCCGTCTCCTGCGCCGTCTCCCGCCGTGCTCCGCCCGGCCGGCCGTCCCCGCGACGAGCGAACCGTGCGGACCAGGAGCGATCGTCCGGGAAACTTCGGGAGCGCCCGGGAGCCATCGTCCGGCCCGGCGCGGGTAGGCGATCTGCATGACCGATGTGGTGGACTCCGACGAACTGCTGCGGCGCATCCAGCGCTCCCGCACCTGCGCCCGCGAGGAGCTGCTGGCCTGCCGGGCCCGCAGCGCCGATCTCTCCCAGACCGATCCGGACGGGGCGCGCGACGCCCACGTGCGGGGCCTCGCCTACGAGGCCGTGGTCAGAGTGCTGGACGAGATCCTGACCCCCGGCCGCTCCGCCGACGCGGACTGAACCGGAACTGGCGTACGCCGCAAGCCAGTTGTGGACCGCTTCGCCGGCTGAGGCGGCGAAGGCGGGCGAACTGCGCACGATCGCACCGGAGATGACCGCGAGCCGACGAAGACGGAGTGAAACAGGTCACTGGACCGGGTTTCCCCTGAGTGAAACCTCCACGGATGGTTTACGGTTCATCCATACGTGGTGGACGGGGTCGACGCACCTCCTCCTCCGTCCGCCACCCCTTGACTGCCCTGGCTGGCTTCCCCCGTCCAGCCAGGGCTTCTCCATGCCCGCACCGCGCCGGCGCCCGAGGCGCCCGGGACGGAGGATGTGCGGAATCCGGGAAAGTACCGTCCGCCGAGGTGCCCGGGGCGGTGGCAGCGGCTGAAATGGGAGAGGGAGAGAACCCCCACCGAATCGCCGGCGAGGAGCCCCGCGCCATGACCAAAGCGACCAGACTGCTGACCGCCCTTCCCCCGCCCCAGCGTGGACGCCTGATGGAGCTCGCCCGGGAGGTCTCCTTCCCGGAGGACACCCGGATCTTCGAGGCGGGCGGCGCGGCCGACCGTTTCTGGATCGTCCGGTCCGGGGCGGTCTCGCTCGTCCAGCAGGTGACGCCCCTGCGACGGGTCACCGTCGCCAGTCTCGGCGCCGGCGACCTGCTGGGCTGGTCCTGGCTCTTCCCCCCGTACCGGTGGGACTTCGGCGCCGAGGCCTTCAGCCCGGTGCGCGCCTACGAGTTCGAGGCGCAGCCCGTGCTCAGGCTCTGCGAGGAGGAACCGGCGCTCGGGCTGTCGCTGGTGCGGATCGTGGCGGAGATCCTCGCGCACCGGCTGGAGATGACCCGGGGCAGACTGATGGAGCAGTACGGCTCCCACCGGCACGGGGCCCTGTAACCGACGGCCCGCACGGCACGACGACCGGCCCGGCACGACCGCACGCCCGGCGCCCCGGCGGATCCAGGTACCCTCCGCCCGCGGATCCCGGTCCGGCGCCCGCCCTCAGATGCGGTACCGGCGCAGGGCGGGGACCGCGACCGCCAGCCCCAGCATGAGCGCGACGACCAGCAGGCCTCCGCCCGCGACCGCCGCACGGGGCCCGAACGCCGCGCCCGCGGTGCCGTGCAGGACGTCGGCCAGCCGCGGGCCGCCCGCGACGACGACCGTGAAGACGCCCTGCATCCGGCCGCGCATCTCGTCCGTGGCGGCGGACAGCAGGATCGCCCCCCGGAAGACCATGGAGACCATGTCGGCGACGCCGGCGCACGCGAGGAACCCCACCGCGAGCCACAGACCGCGGCTCAGTCCGAAACCGGCGATCGACACACCCCACGCGACGACGGCGCCGATGACCATCCAGCCGTGCCGGCGTGCCCGGGAGAACGTGCCGGAGAACAGTCCGCCCAGCACCGCCCCGATCGGGATCCCCGCGAAGAGCAGACCGAGGGCGAGCCCTTCGCCGTACGAGGCGTACGTCTCGGCGGCGAGCTGCGGGAACAGGGCGCGGGGCATGCCGAAGACCATGGCGATGACGTCGGCGAGGAAGGACAGCAGCAGGACCTTGTGCAGGGCGATGTAGCGGAAGCCCTCCGCGATCTCACGCAGCCCCGCGCGCCGGGCGGTCGCGCTCGCCGACGGGGGCAGGGCGGGCAGCCGGAACACCGCCCACAGCGTCACGCACAGCGCGACGGCGTCGAGGAGGTACAGCTCGGGGAGCCCGATCACGGGTATCAGGGCGCCCGCGAGGAGCGGGCCCGCGACGAGGCCCGTCTGCATGACGGTGGAGCCCAGGGCGTTGGCGGCGGCCAGTTCGTCCGCGGGGACCAGCCGGGCGATGGAGGCGTTGCGGGCGGGCGAGTTGAGGCCGAAGAACGCCTGCTGGGCGGCGAGCAGCACCATCAGCACGGCCACCGAGTCGAGCCCGGAGAACGCCTGGATCCAGAACAGCACCGAGGTGACGGCGATGCCGCTGTTGGTGACCAGCAGCAGCTTGCGGCGGTCGACCGCGTCGGCGACCGCGCCGCCCCACAACGCGAACAGCACCATCGGCACCAGTCCGGCGAGGCCGGCGTAGCCGACCCAGGCGGAGGAGCCGGTGATGTCGTAGATCTGTTTGGGCACGGCGACGGCGGTGAGCTGGCTGCCCACGGCCGTGACGACGGTCGAGGACCACAGCCGCCGGTATGCCGGCCGGCGCAGGGGCCGGGTGTCCATGGCCCAGCGGCGCCGGCCGCGCGGGGCAGGGCCGCGCGGACTCGGGTCGGCCTCCTCGGCCGGGGGTGCGGGGGTGCTCTCGCCGGTGTCCACACGCTTCCTGGTTGCTCGTTACATCTTTCGATTCCGTGGGTCACTATGGCAGCCCTCCTGCGATGTCCGCCGCCCTTTGGACGTACCGTCCCGGATCACGGACCTCAGGCCCCGGCGATCAGCAGCCCGCCGAGCGTGATCATCGTGACGGCCACCAGGCCGTCCAGGACCCTCCAGGCCGCGGGGCGGGACAGGAAGCGGCCGAGCAGCCGGCCGCCGAAGCCCAGGGCGGCGAACCAGCACAGACTGGCCAGCGCCGCGCCGAGGCCGAACGTCCAGCGCAACGGGCCGCGGTCGGCGGCGATCGAGCCGAGCAGGAAGACCGTGTCGAGGTAGACGTGGGGGTTGAGCCACGTCAGCGCCAGACAGGTGAGCACGGCCCGGCGGCGCGAACCCTCGGCCGCGCCGTCCGTGCGCAGCGCCTCCGTGCCGGGCCGGACCACCCGGCGGGCCGCGAGCAGTCCGTACCCGAGCAGGAACGCACCGCCGATCCAGCCGACCACGGTCAGCGCCCCGGGCCAGGCGGCCACCACCGCGCCGACCCCGCCCACGCCGAGCGCGATCAGCAGGGCGTCGGACAGGGCGCAGATCCCCACGACGGCCAGGACGGCGTCCCGGCGGATCCCCTGGCGCAGGACGAAGGCGTTCTGGGCGCCGATGGCGACGATGAGCGAGAGACCGGTGCCGAAGCCGGCGGCCGCGGCGGCGAGTGCGTGGGACATGCCGCTCACGCTAGGCAGTCGATCACTGCCGGTACAGCTAAAGATTCTTACGTATCATTAGCCTTCATGATGTCCCGGGCGCCGGTGGCGCGGTGATGCTGACGGACCTCCCGCTCGACCAGGTGCGGACACTGCTCGCCGTGGTCGACGAGGGCACCTTCGACGCGGCGGCGGCCGCCCTGCATGTGACGCCGTCGGCGGTCAGCCAGCGCGTCAAGGCACTGGAGCAGCGCACCGGCCGGGTCCTGTTGCTGCGCACCAAGCCGGTGCGGCCCACGCAGTCCGGCGAGATCGTCGTGCGGTTCGCCCGCCAGCTGGCCAGGCTGGAACGCGACACGCGGGCCGAACTGGGCATGAAAGGCGAGGGCGAACCGACCCGGGTGAGCGTCGCGGTGAACGCCGACTCGCTCGCCACCTGGTTCCTGCCGGCTCTGGACAGGGTGGCGCAGGAGCCGCCGCTCTGCTTCGAACTGCACCGTGAGGACGAGACCCGCACGGCCGAACTGCTGCGGGAGGGGCTGGTGATGGCCGCGGTGACCTCGTCGCCCGTCCCCGTGACCGGCTGCTCGGTGCGGGCCCTGGGCACGATGCGCTACCTGGCCGCGGCCGAGCCCGGCTTCGTCGCCCGTCACCTCGCCCACGGCCCGCTCGACGAGACCCTGCCCTCGGCCCCGGTCGTGACGTTCGACCGCAGCGACGACCTCCAGGACGCTTTCGTGCGCGGCCTGCGGCGGGGCGCCCGCGGCGCGGGTCCGGTGCGCCACGCCGTGCCGACCTCGGAGGGCTTCGTCGCCTCGGTCGCGGCCGGGTTCGGCTGGGGCATGGTGCCCGAGGTCCAGGGGGAGGCGCTGCTGCGCTCGGGCCGCCTGGTGGCCCTCGCCCCCGATCGCCCACTGGACGTCCCCTTGTACTGGCAGCAGTGGCGACTCGACTCTCCGGCCCTGGCGGCGGTGGCGGACGCGGTGGTCGCGACGGCGGCCGAGTCGCTGGACCGCGCCCCCTAGGGGCGGCGGCGGGCCGCCGCCAGGACCGCCAGCCGGGCCTGCGCACTGTCCAGCAGCATCTCCAGCGCCGTCGGATAGGCGCTGGTCACCATGCGGGTCGACAGCAGCGGCGCCGCCTCGGCGATCCTGGGGTGGGTCTCGGCGGGCAGCCGGGCGTAGGTCGAGCGCCAGATGGCGTCGTCGGCGTGTCGCGCGGCGCGGGGCAGGGCCAGGGACGCGGCGTCCAGAGCGGCGAAGGCCAGCGTCTGGTCGATGAACGCGTGGTAGATCCGCACGGTGTCCGGCAGCGGGAAGCCTGCGGTGCGCAGGATGTCCAGGACGGCCTCGTCGGCGGCGAGTTCGTTGGCCCGGCCCGTGACCCGGCTCGCGGTGAGCTGGGCGGCCTGCGGATGGGCGACATAGGCGGCGTGGATGCGCAGGCCCACGGCGTGCAGGTCCGCCCGCCACTCCCCTGTGGGCCGCCAGCCGCGCAGCGCCTCGCCGATCAGCGCGTCACCGATGGCTAGGGTGAGTTCGTCCATGCCCCGGAAGTAGCGGTAGAGCGTGCTCGGGTCGCAGTCGAGGGCGAGCCCGAGGCGGCGGGCGCTGAGCCCGGCGCTGCCGTGCTCGCGCAGCAGCCGCAGCGCGGCCTCGACGATCAGCGTCTCCGACAGCACGGTGCCGCTCCTGGTGGGGCGGCGCCGCCGTCGCTTCTCCTCCGGGACGACCTGCTTGGCCATGCGTCCCACACTCCCTCGTGCTCTCGCGCTCCGGGCCCCGGCGGTCCGTGCCCCGGCGCTCCGGGCTCTCGTGCCCTGGTGCGCGTGCGCCGCCCCCGTCGTGCCGCTCGCGCCCTTATGCCAACGCCATTGACCTTACGTGCACCCGCGGCGTTGTATCTGGGACAGGGCCCCGCTTCACACACTTCGTTCGCACTCTCCGACCGAGGGAGTTCCCGTCATGCGTGTCCTGCTCGTGGGCGCCGGGGGTGTCGGCACCGCCATCACCCGGATCGCCGCCCGGCGTCCGTTCTTCGAGGCGATGGTCGTCGCCGACCACGACCCGGCGCGCGCCGCGGCAGCCGTCGCCGCGCTCGACGGCGACGACCGGTTCCGCGCCGAGCGCGTGGACGCCTCCGACGAGGCGGCCGTGACCGCCCTGCTCGCCCGCCACCGCTGCGACGTCCTGCTCAACGCCACCGACCCGCGGTTCGTGATGCCCCTGTTCCACGCGGCGCGCACCGCCGGCGCCCGTTATGTCGACATGGCGATGTCGCTGTCGCGGCCGCACCCGGAGCGTCCGTACGAGGAGTGCGGCGTCCGGCTCGGCGACGCGCAGTTCGCCGAGGCCGACGAGTGGGCCGAGGCGGGTGCCCTGGCGCTGGTCGGCATGGGCGTGGAGCCAGGGCTGTCGGACGTCTTCGCCCGGTACGCCGCCGACGAACTCTTCGACGAGATCGAGGAGATCGGCATCCGTGACGGCGCGAACCTCACCGTCGACGGCCACGACTTCGCGCCCTCCTTCAGCATCTGGACCACGATCGAGGAGTGTCTGAACCCTCCGGTGGTCTACGAGGCCGACCGTGGCTGGTTCACCACAGCGCCGTTCAGCGAGCCCGAGGTGTTCGACTTCCCCGAGGGCATCGGACCGGTGGAGTGCGTGAACGTCGAGCACGAGGAGGTGCTGCTCGTGCCGCGCTGGGTGAAGGCGCGCAGGGTCACCTTCAAGTACGGCCTGGGCGGCGAGTTCATCGAGACCCTGAAGACGCTGCACCGGCTCGGCCTCGACCGCACCGCTGCGGTCACCGTGCCGGGCGCGCGGGGCCCGGTGTCCGTCTCACCGCGGGACGTGGTGGCCGCCTGTCTGCCCGACCCGGCGACGCTGGGCGAGTTGATGCACGGCAAGACCTGCGCCGGCACCTGGGTACGGGGCGTCAAGGACGGCGCGCCGCGCGAGGTGTACCTCTACCACGTGGTCGACAACCAGTGGTCCATGGCCGAGTACGGCAGCCAGGCCGTGGTGTGGCAGACGGCGGTGAACCCGGTGGTGGCCCTCGAGTTGCTCGCCACCGGAGCCTGGTCCGGCGCGGGCGTGCTGGGCCCCGAGGCGTTTCCGGCCCGGCCGTTCCTCGACCTGCTGACGGCGTACGGATCCCCGTGGGGCCTGCGGGAGCAGTGAACGTTTTTTCGGGGCCCCCCGTTTCAGCGCCGCCGTGCCGGTGACCCGATCGGGAGCACCACCCCGGAAAAGCACATACGACTCGATCGCAGGTGACTTCGATGCACGACTGGCGAGAGCACGCCGAATGCCGTACCGAGGACCCCGATCTCTTCTTCCCGATCGGCACCTCGGGCCCGGCGCTGCTGCAGACGGAACAGGCGAAGGCGGTCTGCCGTCGCTGCCCGGTGCGTGAACCGTGCCTGGAATGGGCCATGGAGACCGACCAGACCCTCGGGGTGTGGGGCGGCACGAGCGAGACCGAACGGCGCGCCCTCAAGCGTCGCATCAGGGCGCGGCGCGGTGCCTGACCCCGCAACGCCCGGCTCCCGCCCGCGCGGTCGGCGCCCCGGGGGCCGGCCCGCGCGGTGGCCCGCGTGCGCGGTCGCCGAAGCGGGCTGGTCAGCCGTCCGCGGGCGGCGCCGCCGCGGGCAGCCTCAGGGTGAACACGCTGCCCGCGCCGGGAGTGCTGGCCGCTTCGGCGGTGCCGCCGTGAGCGGCCGTCAGCTGCCGGACGATCGGCAGGCCGAGGCCGCTGCCGCCGGTGCGGCGGCTGCGTGACTTCTCGGCTCGCCAGAACCGCTCGAAGACATGCGGCAGATCCTCGTCCGTGATGCCCGTGCCGGTGTCGGCGACCGCCAGCACCACCTCCCCGCCGTCCCCCCGCGCGGTCAGCGTGACCGTACCGTCGGGCGGCGTGTGGCGGACGGCGTTGGCGACGAGATTGCCGAGCGCCTGCCGCAGCCGCACCGGGTCGGCGTCCAGCCAGAGCGTGCCCTCGGTCTCGGTGCGCAGGGCCACTTCGGCGCCGTCGGCCGCCACGCGATGGGCGGCGGCGACCTGGGCGAGCAGATCGTCGGCGGGCACCGGCTCGCGGTGCAGTCGCAGGGCGCCGGCGTCGGCGGCCGCGAGATCGCGCAGGTCGTCGATGACGCGTTGCAGGACGAGGGCCTCCTCGTGCAGGGCGCCGAGCAGTTCGGCGTCGGGCTCGACCAGTCCGTCGCGTGTGACCTCCAGCCAGCCCCGGATGTTCGTGAGCGGGGTGCGCAGTTCGTGGGCGACGTCGTTGACCAGTGCCTTGCGCTGGACCTCCAGACGCTCCCGGCGCTCGGCGAGGTCGTTGAACGCCTCCGCGAGGATCCCGGTCTCGTCCCATGTGGTGACGGGCACGCGCGCGTGCCGGTCCGGGGGCTGCTGCGCGGCCTCGGTGAGGGCCCGCAGCGGTCGCACAAGGCGGGTGGCGACCAGGGCGCTCACGGCGACGGTGACGGCCAGCACCAGGCCTGCCGCGCCGAACACCTTCACCTTGTTGGCCGGTGACATGTCCCAGCGCGGCGTCGCGCCGCTGCCCCCGCCGCCGAGGAACAGCTCGGCGACCGGCGCCACGTACGGGTCGAGCTGCGCGTGACGGGCCTCGTCCAGGCAGGCCTGGGCCGCGCGCCCCCCGTGGGCGTCGAGCGCCTTCACGAGCGTGGAGCCGGGGGTCGCGTCCAGGCCGCCGAGGCCGGGTACGCCCACGCCGAGGACCAGCGGCAGGTCCGGGCCCAGGCCTTCGCGGACCAGACAGGGGCGCACTCGGGTCTGGAGCGCGGTCAGCGCCTTGCGTTCGGTGGCCGTCGGCGCGCCGAGCTGTCCGTCCGCGCAGCCCTCGGGCACGTAGTCGGTGGTCGCGCCGCCGTCGGCGCCGGTGAGCACCGGGCGGCCGCTCGGGGTCGCGGTGACGGTCGTCTCGATGCCGTAGCGGGAGAAGCACCGCTGCCTGGCGTGCGCGACGGCGTCGAGCTTCTGGCGTTCGAGCGGGGGGAGCAGGTAGGGGCCCACCACGCGCGGGTCGGTGCCGCTGAGCTGGGCGCCGCGTTCGGTGTAGGTGTCGGTGCGCAGGGGGTCGACGGTGGCGGCCGCGCGCGGGGGCAGCGAGGTGCCCTGCGGCGCGGAGTCCGCGAGGGGCGTGCGGTCGGGGGCGGTCAGGGCGATGCGCCGGCCGGTCCTGACGGACAGGTCGCGCACCGTCCGCTGGACGCCTGACCAGTCGGGATGAGTGGCCGCGTAGCCGCTGAGCCGGGCGAGGATGTCCATGTCGTCGGCCAGGGCCTGCCCCTGCTCCTCCCGCAGCGCGCGGGTGGTGGTCGCGACCGCCAGCCATGCGGTGGCGGCCACCGAGCACACGGCGATCAGCACCGACGCGCTCAGCAGCCGCACCAGCAGCCGTTTGCGCAGCGGTATCCGGACCCGGTCGCCGGGCCTCACGCGCGGCCGCCGCTGAGTTTGTAGCCGACGCCGAACACGGTCAGCAGCCGCACGGGTCTGCGCGGGTCGGCCTCGATCTTCCGGCGGAGGTTCATGATGTGCACGTCCACGGCCCGTTCGGTGGAGGAGCGGTCGAAGCCGCGGGTGCACTGGAGCAACTGCCCCCGTGAGAAGACCCGTTCCGGCTCGGCGGCCATCGCCAGCAGGATCTGGAACTCGGCGGGCGTGCAGTCCACGGTTTCCCCGTCGCACCGCACCTCGTGCCGCTCCGGATCGACGGAGAGCCCCGCGGCCCGTACGACGCCGTCGTCCCGTCGGCCGGCTCCGGCACGTCCGCTGCGCCGCAGGACGGTGCGGATGCGGGCCATGAGCTCGCGCGGGCTGTAAGGCTTGGTCATGTAGTCGTCGGCGCCGAGTTCCAGGCCGAGCAGTACGTCGTCCTCGGCGGCGCGGGCGGTGAGCATCAGCACCGGCAGGTCGTCGTCGCGGCGCAGCACCCGGCAGACCCCGAAGCCGTCGATGACCGGCAGCATGAGGTCGAGGACGACGAGGTCCGGCCGGTCGCGCCGCACCGCGTCGAGCGCGGCGGAGCCGTCGTGCACCACGGTGGCCGTGTGGCCCTCGGCGATCAGCGAGCGGCGGATGAGTTCGGCCTGCATCGCGTCGTCCTCGGCCACCAGTACATGAGCGCACACGCCGTGTCTCCGATTTCTCAGCGGGCCAGAGAGGCGTGGTCGCCCATGACGACCACGGGGTGCAGCGCGGGGTCGAGCGTGCGCAGCAGTTCCTTCATGTGCTCCTCGGCGAGGCTCACACATCCGTGGGTGGGCCCGCCGTGGTCCACGTGGAACCAGATCCCGCCGCCGCGGCTCGCGCCGAGCGGACGGGTCCAGTCCAGCGGTGAAGTGCCGGGCTTGCGGTTGTAGTTGATGGCGACCACGTAGTCGAAGGAACCGTCCAGCGGCTCGCCCTCGAAGCCGGTGCCCGGCGAGCGGAAGGCGGGCCCGCGGTCGTAGGGGAGTTTCGTGCCCGGGTCGGCCAGCAGCCCCCCGGCGTCGGTGAGTCCGTAGACGCCGACGGGTGAGCGCAGGTCGCCGCCCATGTGCCGGTCGCTCCAGCCGCGCAGCGCGTTGTGCGCGGCCCAGGAAGCGCCGGGCTGCCAGTCGGATCCGGTGCGCCGGTACAGGACGACCGAGGAGAGCGGCGAGTTCCTGTCGCGGCCGCTCACCACGACCACCTGCCGTGCGTTCGGCGGAACCGCCGCGCGGGTCCGGGGCCCGAGCCCCGGTATCTCCCGTGGCGCCGCCTCGGCGGAGGGCCCGGGCGGCGCCTGGGCGCCTCTGACGGAGGCCGTGGGGTGAGCGGGCTCACCGGATGCGGCGCCGCATCCGGTGAGCAGAAAGGACGCGGCGAACAGCGCTGCGCGAGTGCGGTACTTGAGCATGAGGTGACCTTGACCGGAGGATGTGTGGAACTCGTCAGGTTCCCCATGCCCGTTCGGTCGGATATCACGGGTGGCGCGGTTTGCCCTGCGTGTACAGCCAGGTCGTGAACAGCCGGTCGAGGTTCTTGCCCGACAGGCGTTCCGCGAGCCGTTCGAACTGGGCGCTGGTGCCGTGGCCGTAGCGGTGCTGCTGGGCCCAGGCGCGCAGGATGCGGAAGAAGTCTCGGTCGCCGACGGCGGTGCGCAGGGCCTGCAGGGTCATGGCTCCCCGGGCGTAGACGGGAGTGCCGAAGATGTGGGCGCCGCTGCCGGGGTCGCCGGGCGGGAACGCCCACAGGCCGTCGGTGGCAGGGCGGGCGTACAGGGCGTCGAAGGCCTTCTGGGCGCTGTCTCCGCCGTGCTGCTCGGCGTAGAGCCACTCGGCGTAGGTGGCGAAGCCCTCGTTGAGCCAGATGTCCTTCCAGGAGGTGAGGGAGACGGAGTCGCCGAACCACTGGTGGGCGCTCTCGTGGACGAGGGTGCTCAGGTCGGGGGCTCTGTCGTAGACCGGCCGGGTCTGGGTCTCCAGCGCGTAGCCGACCTCCGGGGCGTGGTCGACGATGGAGCCGGCCGCGCGGTAGGGGTAGGGCCCGAACAGCCTGCTCTCCCACTCCAGCACCGAGGGCAGCTGCTTCAGCACCGGTTTCGCGGCGGCGGCCTCGCGCGGGTCCACGGCGTCGTAGACCTTGATTCCGTCCCGGGTGGTGTACTGCGTGACCTGGAACGCGCCCACGGTGGCGGTGGCCAGGTAGGCGGCCATGGGCTCGGTCTGACGCCAGTGGAAGGTGGTCCGGCCCTTCGCGGTGCGCTGTCCGAGCAGGACGCCGTTGGCGACGGCGGTGCGGCCCTGGGGGACGGTGATGGTGAAGTCGTACGAGGACTTGTCGAGGGGGTGGTTGTCGGCGGGGAACCACGTCATGGCGCCCTGCGGCTCGCCCGCTACGAACGCGCCGTCGTCGGTGGGGATCCAGCCGTCGGCGGAGCCGTCGGGGTCGGTGACCGGGCCGGGGGTCCCGTTGTAGGTGACGGCGACCTGGAACCGCTCGCCCTTGCGCAGGGCGCGCCGGGGGGTGACGACGAGTTCCTGGCCGTCGCGCCGGTGTTCGGCCTTGACGTGGTCGACCGTGAGGCCGGTGATCTTCAGGCCCTGGAAGTCGAGGTCGAAGCGGGTCAGCCGCTGGGTGGCGCGGGCGGTCAGGACGGCCCTGCCGTCGAGGTGTCGGCCGACCGGGTCGTAACGCAGGGTCAGGTCGTAATGGCTCACGTGGTAGCCGCCGTTGCCTGCGAGGGGGAAGTAGGGGTCGCCGACGCCGGCCGTGCCGACGGAGCCGGCCGCCACGGCGGGGCCGGACCCGGCGAGCAGCGCGGCCACGGCGACGGGGACGGTGGCGGCGACCGCCTCGCGGCGCAGCAGGGCGGGGCGTCTGCGGGGGTGTGTCACGTGCGCTCCTAGGGGGGTGGCGGGTGATCAACGCTCTCAGACTAGGGACCTGACCGCCGCTCACGCCCCCCGTTCAGGTCAAGCCGGGCGGGGGTGGCGGACGCCGCGCGTCTAGGCTGGGAGGATCCCCCGATCCGAGGACGGCCACCATGACGGTCCGCGTTCGCCGTGTCTACGACCCGCCCGAGCCCGAGGACGGGGTGCGCGTCCTCGTCGACCGGCTGTGGCCGCGGGGGGTGTCCAAGGAGGCGGCTCGTGTCGAGGAGTGGCCCAAGGGGCTCACCCCGTCCACCGAGCTGCGCCGTTGGTATCACGCGGGCGGGGGGACGTACGAGGAGTTCGCCCGCCGCTACGAGGCGGAGCTGGCCGAGCCCGAGGCGCGCGAACTCCTCGACCGGGTGCGTGACATGGCCGGGCGGGGGCCGGTGACGCTGCTGACCTCGGCGAAGTCCCCGGAGCGCAGCCACACGGCGGTGCTGGTCCGCCTGCTGGAGGCGGACCGGCGCTGACGCCGCGGACGTCAGCCCGTCTGCTTCGCCGCCGCCCGCCCGGCCGCCCGCCCGGAGAAGAGGCAGCCGCCGAGGAAGGTGCCCTCGAGCGCGTTGTAGCCGTGGACGCCGCCGCCGCCGAAGCCGGCGACCTCCCCGGCCGCGTAGAGACCCTCGACCGGCTGCCCGTCGGCGCCCAGGGCGCGTGAGTCGAGGTCGGTCTGGATGCCGCCGAGCGTCTTGCGGGTGAGCACGTGCAGCCTGACGGCGATCAGCGGGCCGGCCTCGGGGTCGAGGAGGCGGTGCGGGGTGGCCACGCGGCCGAGCCGGTCGCCGATGTAGCGGCGGGCGTTGCGGATGCCCTGGACCTGGGCGTCCTTGCTGTACGGGTTGGCCGTCTGCAGGTCGCGGGCCCGGATCTGGCGGCGCAGGGCGTCCGCGTCGAGCAGCGCCTTCTCCGTCAGCCCGTTCATCTTCTCGACCAGCTTCTCCAGCGTGTCGGCGATCACGAAGTCCGCGCCGCGGTCGAGGAAGGCCTGCACCGGCGCCGGGGCGCCCTTGCCGAGCAGCCGGTCGCGCACGACGGCCTTGCGGTCCTTGGCGGTGATGTCGGGGTTCTGCTCGGAGCCCGACAGCGCGAACTCCTTCTCGACGATCTTGCGGGTGAGGACGAACCAGGAGTGGTCGTACCCGGCGATGTCCTCGGTGGTGCGCAGGTGCCTGAGGGTGTTGAGGGTGTCGTAGCCCGGCAGGCACGGGTCGGGCAGCCGGCGGCCGAGCGCGTCGAACCACATCGAGGACGGGCCGGGCAGGATGCGGATGCCGTGGCCGGGCCAGATGGGGTCCCAGTTACGGATGCCCTCGGTGTAGTGCCACATGCGGTCGCGGTTGACGAGGCGGGCGCCGGCCTCGGCGCTGATGTCGAGCATCCGGCCGTCGACGTAGGCGGGGACGCCGGTGACCATCTCGGCGGGCGGGGCGCCCAGCCGTTCGGGCCAGTGGCGGCGGACCATCTCGTGGTTGGCGCCGATGCCGCCGCTGGTGACGACCACGGCCTGCGCGGTCAGCTCGAACTCGCCGATGGGGTCGCGGTGGGAGGCGACGCCGCGCGCGGAGTCGTCGGCGGCGAGGACCGTGCCGCGCACCCCGCGCGCGGCGCCGTCCGCCAGGACCAGCGCGTCGACGCGGTGGCGGTGGTAGAAGGTCAGCAGACCGTCCTTCGCCGCCTGCTTGGCGTAGCGGACGAACGGTTCGACGACGCCCGTGCCCGTCCCCCAGGCGACGTGGAACCGGGGCACCGAGTTGCCGTGGCCGTCGGCGCGCAGGTCGCCGCGCTCGGCCCAGCCGACGGTCGGCACGAAGGTGATCCCGTGACCGGCGAGCCAGGTGCGCTTCTCCCCGGCCGCCCACTCCACATAGGCGCGCGCCCAGCGCACGGCCCAGGAGTCCTCGTCCTCGGTGCGGTCGAACTGCGCGCTGCCCTGCCAGTCGCTCCAGGCGAGGTCGAAGGAGTCCTTGACGCCGAGCCGGCGCTGCTCCGGGGAGTCGACCAGGAAGAGTCCGCCGAAGGACCAGAACGCCTGGCCTCCGAGGTTGGCGGCGTTCTCCTGGTCGACCAGTGCGACCCGTCTGCCCCTGCTGGTGAGTTCGTGCGCCGCTACGAGGCCCGCGAGGCCCGCTCCGACGACGATGACGTCCGCGTCCATGGCGAGGGTTGCCTTTCTCATTCGGAACATCCGGGAGGGGTGCTGCCGTCGGTCAGCAGCGCGGTGAGGAGTTGCTTCAGCCAGCCGCGGGCGCGGTCCACGTCCTTGTCCAGCAGCAGTTGGGCGGTGACCCCGTCGTAGGCGGCGACCACCGCGTGGGCGGCGGAGTCGGCGTCGCCGAGGACGGCGGGCAGCGGGGTGTGACCGCGGGCGCGGGCCAGCCGGTCGGCGATCGCGCCGCGCAGCCTGGCCCGGTGCTCCAGGAGGGTCTGGGCGACCGTGGCGTCCCGGGCGGCATGCACCAGGAAGTCCGTCTTGACCAGCAGCCAGTCGAGGTCGAGGAGGAGCACCTCGGTGACGCGGTCCACGGAGGCCGGCACGGCGAGGTCGGGCCCGTCGCCGGCGAGGGCGTCGGCGACCTGCCGGGCGATGAGGTCGGCGCGCTCCCGGTACAGGGCGAAGAACAGCTCGTCCAGGCTGGCGAAGTTGGAGTAGAAGGCGCCCCTGCTGTAGCCGGCCGCGTCGCAGACCTCCTCGATGGAGACCCGGCCGAAGCCCTTGGCCGCGAACACGGCGAACGCGGCGTCGAGCAGGTTGGCGCGGGTGCGGGCCCGCCGCCGGGTGACGCGCGCGGTCGGCTCCGTCTGCCGTACGGCCATGGCTGGACCTCCGTTCGATACATGAATGTATCCGATACATCTGTGCATCGAAAGGCCCGGACGAGGGCGCCCACGAGGCGCAACGAACATATTTTCGATTACGACGTACGCTGGAGGCATGACCGCGCACCACCTTCAGGGCTCCCTCTTCGACCAGGCCGACGAACTGCGCCTCGGCCCGCTCGACGGGCTCCGCCGCACCACGCTGGGGGCGGGCGCCTGGATCGACGCGCTGCCGGGCTGGCTCGCCGGCTCGGACGCGCTGTTCGAACACCTGGCGGCCGAGGTCCCATGGCACGCCGAGCGCCGCGCGATGTACGACAACGTCGTCGACGTGCCGCGCCTGCTGGCGTTCTACGGCGCGGACGAGCCCCTCCCCCACCCCGTGCTGGAGGAGGCCCGCCGCACCCTGTCCGCGCACTACGCGGACGAGCTGGGCGAGCCGTTCGTCACCGCCGGCCTGTGTCACTACCGCGACGGACGGGACAGCGTCGCCTGGCACGGCGACCGGACCGGCCGCGGGGCCCGGGCCGACACGATGGTCGCGATCCTCTCCGTGGGCTCCCCGCGCGACCTGCTGCTGCGTCCGGCGGGCGGCGGCGCGGCGGTGCGGCGTCCGCTGGGGCACGGCGACCTGATCGTGATGGGCGGCTCCTGCCAGCGGACCTGGGAACACTGCGTCCCCAAGTCCACCCGCGCCGCCGGGCCGCGCATCAGCGTCCAGTTCCGCCCGCGCGGGGTGCGCTGAGCACCCGCGCGGTGCGCCTGAGCACCCTGCGTGGAGGGCAGGACCGGACCGGATCAGCCCGCGCGGCGTCAGGGCGCCGCGTGCGGAGCGGACCCGCCGGCCGGACGCGGTCCGTCCCCCACGGGCGGACGGACCCGGCGTCCGCCTCCTCATGACGATCTGTTTTGCTGTCCCCGTCGAGCACCTCGCGAAGGACACGGGACGGTCATGCGGGCAGACGTACGGCAAGTGGCGGACGGCACCTACCTGGTGCACGGCGGCAACACCAACTGGGTGATCCTCACCGACGGGGACGCGCTCACGCTGATCGACACCGGCTACCCCGGAGACCGCGGGCTCGTCCTCGACTCGCTCGCCCGTGTGGGCGGTTCACCGCAGGCGGTGACGGCCGTGCTCGTCACGCACGCCCACAACGACCACCTGGGCTCCGCCGAGCACCTGCGCTCGGCGTACGGAATCCCGGTGTACCTGCACGAGGCCGAAGTGCCGCACGCCCGCCGCGAGTTCCTCCAGCAGGTGACCGTCGGCCAGGTGCTGCGCAACGCCTGGCGGCCGGGCGTGCTGCCGTGGATGGTGCACGTGCTGCGCTCCGGCGGCACCGGACAGCACCCGGTCACCGCGCCCGAGCCGTTCCCGGCGGCCGGGGGCCCGCTCGACCTGCCCGGCCGGCCGGTGCCGGTGCACACCCCGGGCCACACCGACGGGCACACCGTCTTCCACCTCCCCGACCGCGGGATCGTCGTGTCCGGGGACGCGCTGGTCAGCGGGCACCCGACGTCCCGCGTCCGGGGCCCGCAGTTGCTGCCCGACATGTTCCACCACGAGCGCGCCCGCGCGGTCGCGTCGCTGGACGTGATCGCGGGACTGCCGGGCGAGCTGCTGCTGCCCGGGCACGGACCGCTCCACCAGGGGTCCGTACGGGCGGCGGCGCAGCAGGCCCGCGACCGCGCCGTCTAAGGTCAGGCCATGGCTTTGCAGATCAGCGCCACCAACCCGGAGCACCCGGCACTCCTGCTGGAGCTGCCCTGGCACCTGCCCCTGGAGGAGTGGCCCGAGGAAATCCTGGTCCCGCTGCCGCGCGGCATCTCCCGCCACGTGGTGCGCTACGCCCGGGCCGGCGACGAGGTGATCGCCGTCAAGGAGCTGGCCGAACGGCCCGCGCTGCGCGAGTACGAGCTGCTGCGCGACCTCGACCGGCTCGGCATCCCCGCCGTCGACCCGCTGGCCGTGGTCACCGGCCGCGCCGACGACGGCGGGGCGCCGCTGGAGTCGGTGCTGGTCACCCGGCATCTGGGCGGTTCGATGCCGTACCGTTCGATGTTCGAGACGACGATGCGTCCGGCCACCATGCACCGGCTGATGGACGCCCTCGCCGTCCTGCTGGTGCGACTGCACCTGGCCGGGTTCGCCTGGGGCGACTGCTCGCTGTCCAACACGCTGTTCCGGCGGGACGCGGGCGCCTACGCCGCCTACCTCGTGGACGCCGAGACCGGCGACCTGCATCCGCAGCTGAGCACCGGCCAGCGCGAGTACGACCTGGACCTCGCCCGCGTCAACATCAGCGGCGAGCTGCTGGACCTGGAGGCCTCCGGGGCACTGCACCCCTCGGTGGACCCGGTCGAGTTCGGCATGGAGATCTGCGCCCGTTACGGGGCGCTGTGGCAGGAGCTGACCCGCACCTCGGTCTACCCGGCGGGCAAGTACCACTACATCGAGCGCCGGATCCGCCGCCTCAACGAGCTCGGCTTCGACGTCGCCGAGATGCAGATCGAGCACTCCTCCAACGGCCACACGGTCACCTTCGTGCCCAAGGTCGTCGACGCGGGCCACCACCAGCGCCAGCTGCTGCGTCTGACCGGCCTGGACACCGAGGAGAACCAGGCCCGTCGGCTGCTGAGCGACCTGGAGAGCTGGATGGCCACCCAGGACGACTACGCCCCCGGGGACCCGCTCGCCGCCCGCCCGGAGGTGCTGGCGCACCGCTGGGTGCGGGACGTCTTCCGGCCCACCGTGCGTGCGGTGCCGCTCGAACTGCGCGGCTCCATGGACTCCGCGGAGATCTACCACGAGCTCCTCGAACACCGCTGGTACCTGTCGGAGCACGCGCAGCACGACATCGGTCTCGACACCGTGGTCGAGGACTACGTCAGGAACATCCTGCCCAAGGCGCGCGCGACCCTGGAGCCGACCCTTCCCGAGTGACTCCGGGACGGACCCGGGAAAGGGCTCACGACGGGTCCGGCGCGCGCCCGGGGCGGACGCGGATCCGGGGCGGGTCAGTCGTGGGGCACGACGGCCACCGGACAGTCCGCGTGGTGCAGGACGCCGTGCGCCACGGAGCCGATCCGGGCGCCGACCGCCGTACGGTGGGCACGGCGCCCGACCACCATCAGCTGCGCCCTTCCGGCGACCGACAGCAGCACCTGGCCCGCGCTGCCCATCTCGACGTGCTGCACCACCGGCACGTCGGGGAACCGCTCCCGCCACGGCTGCAGCGCCTCGGCCAGCGCCTTCTTCTCGTAGGGCTCCAGGCCGCCGGCCTCATCGAGGAGCTTGAGCGAGGCGGGGCTGTAGGCGAACACCGGCGGCAGCGTCCAGGCCCGCACCGCGCGCACGCCCGCGCCCCGCGCGGCCGCGGTCTCGAACGCGAAGCGCAGGGCGGGCGCGCTGTCCTCGGGCTCGCCGTGCTGGCCGACGACGATCTCCCGTCCGGCCGCCTCCGACGACGCGCGGTCGCCCGCCCGCACCAGCACGACCGGGCGCGCGGCCCGGTCGATCACCTGCCGGCCGACCGAGCCCAGCAGGAATCCGACGACGGCCCCGTGCCCGCGCGAGCCGAGCGCCAGCAGCTCCGCCTCGGCCGCGGCGGCGACCAGCGACTCCACCGGGTCGCCCTCGTGGACGTCGGCGGTGACGCTCAGCGCGGGGTGCCGCTCGGCGAGCGTCGCCATGGTCCGCCCGACCGCGTCGCGCACCCACCGCTCCTGCGCCTCGCGGTCCGCCACGTCGGCCGCCGCGTTCGGCTGGAACCGCCAGGCGTGCACCACCCGCAGCGCCGCATCGCGCCGGACGGCCTCCCGGGCCGCCCAGGCGAGCGCCGCGAGGCTCTCGTCCGTCCCGTCGACCCCTGCCGTGATCGGGCCCGTCATCCCGCCGCCTCCTCGTGTCGCGATCACATCCGTCGCCCCCAGTCTTCACTACGCCGCCGGCATGACGGCGCGGCGGGAGCGGACGGCCGTCGACGAGGCCGGCCCGGTGGCGCCGGGACGCCGGCCGGGCCGCGGTCCACGCCGCGCAGGACGAGCGGGAGATCCGGCCGCGGCGGGACCGGCCGGCGCACCCGGTCCTCGTTCCGGCGCCGGTGGGGGAAGGCCGCCGGGGACCGGCTCCGCCTGGACTTGCGCCCCGACGACCAGCACGCCGAGGGGGCCCGCCCGCCGTCGCCGGACACCCGTCGCGCGGACGTCGGCCGGGAGCGGGCGGCCATGGGTGGCGCCGGCCAGCGCCGAGGGCGACGGGTTCCGCGCGCCGGGAACCCGGCAGCCGTCTCGACGGCGTTCGGCGGGGGTGTGCGGCTTGACGGCGTGTGCCCCGGCCTGTGCCGAGAGCGCACAGTCCGTCCACGCCGGCAGCGGACCGGGACGATGGACCATACGATGGGCACAGTCGGCGCGGGGTTCGCCGTGCCGCCACGAGCAACGACCCTCTCGGGGTGGGGAGACGTATGGCACAGGCCGCCGACACCGCGCGGACCGTCATCCTGACCGTGGACGACGACCCGGGTGTGTCCCGGGCCGTCGCCCGTGACCTCAGGCGGCGCTACGGCGCCTCGTACCGGATCGTGCGGGCCGAGTCCGGGGAGTCGGCGCTGGACGCCCTGCGTGAGCTGAAACTGCGCGGCGACCTGGTGGCCGTCATCCTGGCCGACTACCGGATGCCCCAGATGAACGGCATCGAGTTCCTCGAACAGGCCCTGGACGTGTATCCGGGCGCCCGGCGCGTGCTGCTGACCGCGTACGCGGACACCAGCGCGGCGATCGACGCGATCAACGTCGTCGACCTCGACCACTACCTGCTCAAGCCCTGGGACCCGCCCGAGGAGAAGCTCTACCCGGTCCTGGACGACCTGCTGGAGGCCTGGCGGTCCAGCGACCACCGGCCCGTGCCGGCCACGAAGGTCGTCGGGCACCGCTGGTCGGCCCGCTCCTCCGAGGTGCGGGAGTTCCTCGCCCGCAACCAGGTGCCCTACCGCTGGTACTCCGCCGACGAGCCCGAGGGGCGGCGGCTGCTCGCGGCGGCCGGCGTGGACGGGCAGCGGCTGCCGCTGGTGGTCACCGCCGACGGCACGCCCCTGGTCGAGCCGGACGCGCCCGAGCTGGCCGCCCACGTGGGGCTGGCGACCACGCCGACCGCCGACTTCTACGACCTCGTGGTGATCGGCGGCGGACCGGCCGGCCTCGGCGCGGCCGTGTACGGGGCCTCCGAGGGACTGCGGACGGTGCTCGTGGAGCGGTCGGCGACGGGCGGACAGGCCGGGCAGAGCTCACGCATCGAGAACTACCTGGGCTTCCCCGACGGCGTCTCCGGGGCCCAGCTCACCGACCGGGCGCGGCGGCAGGCGGGCAAGTTCGGCGCCGAGATCCTCACCGCGCGCGAGGTGACGGGACTGGAGGTCAACGGGTCCGCACGGGTCGTGCGGTTCTCGGACGGCTCGGCGGTGGCCGCGCACAGTGTGATCCTCGCGACCGGCGTGTCCTACCGGCAGCTGGCCGCCCCGGGCTGCGACGACCTGACAGGCTGCGGGGTGTACTACGGTTCCGCGCTCACGGAGGCGTCCTCCTGCCAGGGGCACGACGTGTACATCGTCGGCGGCGCCAACTCCGCCGGGCAGGCGGCGATGTACCTGGCCAGAGGCGCCAAGTCGGTCACGCTGCTGGTGCGCGGGGAATCGCTCGAGGCGTCGATGTCGTACTACCTGATCCAGCAGATCGAGGAGGCGCCCAACATCTCGGTGCGCCCCGGCACCGTGGTCGAGGCCGCGCACGGCGACGGCCGGCTGGAACAGCTGACGCTGCGGGACGTGGCGAGCGGACAGACCGAACTGGTCGACGCGCAGTGGATGTTCGTGTTCATCGGCGCCGCCCCGCTGACCGACTGGCTGGACGGCACGGTGCTGCGCGACGAGCGCGGGTTCATCCTCGCCGGCCCCGACCTCACGCCGGACGGGCGGCCCCCGGCGGGCTGGGAGCTCGACCGGCCGCCGTACCACCTGGAGACCAACATCCCCGGCGTGTTCGTGGCGGGCGACGCGCGCGCGGAGTCCGCCAAGCGCGTCGCGTCCGCGGTGGGAGAGGGAGCCATGGCCGTGATGCTCGTCCACCGCTACCTGGAGCAGTCATGAGCGGGACGCCGATGCCGTGCAGCGCGGACGAGATCAGCTCGCTGTTCCTCTTCGAGAAGCTCTCCCCCGCACAACTGGGGCGGCTGTGCGCCGATGGACGGGTGGAGAGGTTCGAGCCGGGCCCGGTGTACACCGAGGGCGACCCGGCGACCTGCTTCTACGTGATGCTCGACGGCACGGTCGTGCTGTACCGCCGGGTCGGCGCGGACGACGTCGAGGTCAGCCGCACCTCCCAGCGCGGGGTGTACGCCGGGGCCATGCAGGCCTACCTGGGCGACCGGGTGCCGCAGGTCTACAACAACTCGATGCGGGTGACCGAGCCGACGCGGTTCTTCGTGCTGCCCGCCGAGTCGTTCTCCGCCGTCATGCGGGAGTGGTTCCCGATGGCGGCCCATCTGCTGGAGGGGCTGTTCTTCGGCTCGAAGAACACCCAGCGGGCGATCGGTCAGCGCGAACGGCTGCTGGCGCTGGGCTCGTTGTCGGCCGGCCTCACGCACGAGCTGAACAACCCCGCGGCGGCGGCCGTGCGGGCCACCGCCACGCTGCGCGAGCGGGTGGCGAAGATGCGCCGCAAGCTCGCCGTCATCGCCTCCGGCGCGTACGACCCGGAGGCCCTGACCCGGCTGATCGAGATCCAGGAACGCACGGCGGAACTGGTCGCCAAGGCACCGGTGTTGAGCCCTCTGGAGGCTTCCGACCGGGAGGACGCCCTCACCGACTGGCTCGACGACCACGACATCGAGGAGGGCTGGCGGATCGCGCCGACCTTCGTCCAGGCCGGGCTCGACGTGGACTGGCTGGAACAGGTCGCGGCGGCCGTGGAGCCGGACATCCTGCCCGGCGCGGTCGGATGGCTCAACTACACGGTCGAGACCGAGCTGTTGATGGACGAGATCGGCGACTCCACCAACCGCATCTCGCATCTCGTCGACGCCGCCAAGCAGTACTCGCAGCTCGACCGCGCCCCCTACCGGGTCGTCGACGTGCACGAACTGCTCGACTCCACCCTGCTGATGCTCTCGGGCAAGATCGGCCGGCGCATCGAGGTGGTCAAGGACTACGACCGCGCGCTCCCGCGGATCCCGGCCTACCCGGCCGAGCTGAACCAGGTCTGGACGAACCTGATCGACAACGCCGTCTTCGCCGTGGACAGCTCCGGCGGGGACGGCACGCTGACCGTGCGGACGGCACGCGAGGGGGACCGGCTGCTGGTCGAGTTCCGCGACACCGGGCCCGGCATCCCGCCGGACATCCGGGAGCGGATCTTCGACCCGTTCTTCACCACCAAGCCGGTCGGCGAGGGCACCGGTCTGGGCCTGGACATCTCCTGGCGGATCGTCGTCAACAAGCATCACGGCAGCATGCACGTGGAGTCCGTTCCGGGCGACACCCGCTTCCAGGTCCTGCTGCCGCTGACCGCCCCCGGCGCCGAGAACGTCCAGGACGACCCCGACGCCGAGAACGCCGAGGAGACGGTATGACCGACGTGAACCCCATCGACCCGAGCGTCCCGCCCAGCGGCGCGGGCTGCGTGGACTGCGACGCGAGCGGCGGCTGGTGGTTCCATCTGCGGCGCTGCGCGAGCTGCGGGCACGTGGGCTGCTGCGACTCCTCCCCCGCCCAGCACGCCACCGCGCACTACAAGGCCACCGGGCATCCCCTGGTGCGCAGCTACGAGCCGGGCGAGGAGTGGTTCTGGGACTACTCCACCGACGAGCTGTACGAGTCGGGCCCGGAGCTCGCCCCTCCGGTGAGCCACCCCGCGGAGCAGCCGACGCCGGGGCCGGCCGGCCGCGTGCCCGCGGACTGGGCGAGCCTGCTGCGCCGCTGAGTCCGCCGCGGGCCGCCCGGCAGGGCCGCGTCCTGGTCGCGGGCCGCGCTGTCGGCGGCGCGCGCCTGCCGGGAGCCGCCTGATCGAGCCGGAGCCGGACTCGGCGGGCCGACCGGAGCCGGGTCCGGCGGGCCTCTTCGCGGCGTCGGCGGGGGAACGACGTCCCGAGGCCCCCTGACGGCCCGCCCGGGGCGGCACCGTTCGTCCCGGCCGCCTCCCGAGGCGTTCTGAGCCTCTCAGGCAACCCCATCGGCTCCGACGACGTCTTGCCCGGCAACACAGCTGACTATACCCATCGCGTATACGCAGCGTGCATACCTGGCGTGTGCGCGGCGTGCACACGGTGGCGGCCGGAAGGAACCGATGTACGGCAAGGCCTCCGCCCCGGAGTACCAGGGCGCCCTCACCACCCTCTCCGTGAATTCCTCGCTGGACGACGTGCTGGCCGCCGGCACCGCGCGGCTGAGAGCGGCCGAACAGGCCGGGGAGCCCGGCGAGGCGGCCCGCTCGGGGCTCGCTGTCGCCGAGGCGCACCGGCGGCTGGGACAGATACGCGAGGCCGACCGGGCCTGGAAGGCGAGCTACCGGGCGGCCCGCGGCGCGGGGGACGTCGCCGCGATGGCGTGGGCGCTGTGGAGCGGCGGCACCCTGGCCCGGCAGCGAGGCGCGTTCCCGCTGGCCCGGCGGCTGCTGGGGCTGGCGGCGGATCTCGGCGAGCGGGGCGGGGACGTCGTCGTGCGCGGCTACTCCCTGGCCGGACTCGCCGAGACCGGGCGTATCCAGGGCGACTACGAGGCCGTGGGCAGGCTGCACGAGCAACTGCTGGCCGAGGCCCGCCGGCGCGGCGAGGCACGGCACACGGTGTGGGCGCTGGAGGGCATCGCGCAGATGCACCGCAACTCCGGCGACCACGACAGGGCGTACGCCCTCTTCGAGGAGGCCGCCGAGATCGCCTCGGGGGCCGAGGACCGACGCGGTCACGCCTGGGCGCTGCGCGGGCTGGCCGACATCGTCTCCGTCCGCGACGGGGACACCGAGCGCGCCCTGCGTCTGCTCACGGAGGCCGAGGAGTCCTGCCGCACGATGAACCTGTCCGGCGCGCTGGCGTACAACCACAAGATGCGCGGCAACGTCCTCTACCGCGCCGGGCGTCACCGCGAGGCCCGCGAGCTGTACGAGCGGGCGCTCGGCGAGTTCCGTGCGATGGGCGAGCCGCGCGGGGAGGCCCTCTCCCGGCTCGGGCTGGCGAAGTCGCTGGCCCGTCTGGGCCGCGACCGCGCCGAGACGGCGGCCGAACTGGACGATCTGGCAGGGGTGCTGGAGCGCATCGGGCTGAAGCACGCACGCGAGATGGTGGCTCGGGCGCAGCGCGAGCTGGGCCTCGGCCCGGCCTCGCAGGACGTCACGGCGGCGGCCGGCGCAAGCGTGGAGGCCGTCCGTTGACCGCGCTCGACTCCGCGGTGCGGGAACCGGCCAGGGCTCTTGCGGCCGCGCCCCACGCCCATCAGGTCCTGTCCCGCTGCCGTTCGCTGGCCCGGCCCGCGCTCAGGGAGGCCGTGGAGCGGTCGCACCCCTGGGTGGCCGAGATGGCCGGCTACTCCTTCGGCTGGTGCGGGATCGGCGGGGCCCCCGCGACCGGGTCCTCCGGGAAAGGCCTGCGCCAGGCCCTCGCGGTGCTGGGCGCGGAGGCGGCCGGCGCGTCCGGGCGGGCCGGGGTGCCCGCTGCGGTCGCGGTGGAACTCGTGCACGCGTTCTCCCTGCTGCACGACGACATCATGGACGGCGACCCGGTCCGGCGGGGGCGCGCCACGGTGTGGAAGGCCTACGGCACCGGCGCGGCTGTCCTCGCCGGAGACGCGCTGTTCGCCCTGGCCGTCGAGACGCTCGCGCGGCAACCGCTCCCGGCGGGCGCCGACGCCGTGCGGATGCTGTCGGGGGCCCTCGGGGACCTCGTCCGCGGGCAGGCCGACGACCTGTTGTTCGCGGACCGGCCCTGGACGGGGCCCGAGCGGGTGCGGCCGGAGGCGTACCGGACGATGGCCGAGGGCAAGACCGGGGCGCTGCTGGGCTGTGCGGCCGCTCTCGGCGCCGTTCTGGGCGGCGCGAGCGCGGGCACGGCGGCCGCCCTCGACCGGGCGGGACGGCACCTGGGGATCGCGTTCCAGGTCGTCGACGACATGCTGGGCGTGTGGGGCGACCCGTCGGTCACCGGCAAGCCCGTCCACGGCGATCTGCGGGAGCGCAAGAAGACGTTCCCGGTGCTGGCCGCCCTCGGCTCCCCGGCCCCCGCCGCGCGCCGCCTGGCCGCGGTCCTGGAGCAGGGCGGCGATCCGGCCGAGGCGGCCGAACTGGTCGAGGCGGCGGGCGGCCGGGCCGCGGCGCTTCGCGAGACGGGCCGGCAGGTCGCCGCCGCCGAGTCGGCGCTCGCCGGGGCGCCGCTGGCCGCCGGGGCCGTCCGCGACCTGCGCGCCCTGGTCGAGTTCGCCGTACGCCGGGACCTCTGAGACAGGCCGCGAAAGGAGTTGACCCGGACCGTGGCCGCGGGCGAGGGTGCGAGGCGGACAAGGCGCGGCCGCTCTCCCTCTCCGCCCGCGCCGGAAGGGTGACCGCCTTGATCGGCATCTCGGACATCGAAGCGGCCGCGGAACGGATCGCCGGACACGTCGTCCGCACTCCGACCGCGCCGAGCCCCGGCCTGTCGGCGCTGCTCGGCGTGCCGGTGACCGCGAAGCTGGAACTCCTCCAGCGCACCGGCTCGTTCAAGGCACGCGGGGCGACGGCCAAGCTGCTGTCGTTGAGCGAGGCCGAGCGGGCGGCCGGGGTCGTCGCGGTGAGCGGCGGCAACCACGGGATCGCGCTCGCGGTCATGGCCGCCGCGCTGGAGGTGAAGGCCACGGTCGTGATGCCGCGTTCGGCGCCCGCCCGTGCCGTCGAGATCGCGCGGACGGCCGGGGCGTCGGTGCGGGTGACCGACACGATGGACGAGGCGTTCTCGCTGGTGGAGCGGTTGCGGCAGGAGGGCTTCACGCTGGTGCACCCGTTCGACGATCCCGTGGTCGTCGCCGGGCAGGGCACGGTCGGTCTGGAGTTCGCCGCCGACGCCGACGAGGTCACGGACGTACTGGTGAGCGTCGGGGGCGGCGGACTGATCGCCGGTGTCGCCGCGGCCCTGCGCGCCCGTCGCCCGCGGGTGCGGATCTGGGGCGTGGAGACCGAGGGCGCGCAGGCGATGTCGCAGGCGCTGGCGGCGGGCGGGCCGGTGCCGGTCGCGCTGTCGTCGATCGTCTCCACCCTCAGTGCGCCGTCCGTCTCGCAGCTGACGTACGACCAGGTGTCCGCCCTGGTCACCGACGTGCTGAGCGTCCCCGACCGGGAGGCCGTGCGGGGGTGTCTGGACCTGGCCGAGCACGCCAAGCTGTGGACCGAGCCGGCGGCGGGCTGCCTCCTGCCTGCGGCCCGGCAGGTCGTCGAGCGGATGGGGCACGACGTGCGGCTGGGCCTGGTGGTCTGCGGCGGCAACGCGACGACCGCGGACATGGCGGTGTGGACGGAGCAGTTCGGGTTGCGCTGAGAGCATTCCCGCCGAGAGCAGTCCGACCATGGCGGACCCGGCTTCGAGGAAGGCGCTCGAGGGCGACGCTTCGACGGGATCGCGGGAATTCGCCGGATGGGCCCTCGCACGGGAATGGGCCACGGGCAAGGAGGTCGTTCGCCGAGGCGCCGGACTCCGGCGTGTTCGGCGCTGGTCGCACCACAGGAGGAAGTCGTGGCTGCCGCCCGCTTATTTCCCTTTTCCTCGCACACGCATGCGGTCCAGGCCCGACTTTCTTGAATGAAAGACAGGAATCGCGCCGGAGTTGCGGATCGATTGAACGGACCCCCTCGCGCCGGGCGTACCACTGGGAAAGGTGAATACCAGCGGTTCAGCGAGGGATGGCCATGGTCAAGACGCACGTCTCCACGCACGAGTTGGTCGCCGGGAGGTACCGGCTGCTCGACGTCGTCCACCGGGAGACGAACCGCGTCAGCTGGTACGGCGAGTACGTCGAGGACACCGGGGCGGTCCGCCCGTGTCTGGTCACCGCCATCGAACTGCCCCCCGACCAGTGCGAGGAGAAGGCGCGTCAGGCCGCCGACCGGGTACTGGGCATGTCCGAGACGATGGCGCGGCTGTGTCCGGGCCGGATCGCCGCGGTCGTGGACGCCGTGGAGGAGGCGGGCTCCCTGTGGACCGTCACCGAGTGGATCGACGGTCCGCCGCTCGGCCAGCTCATCGCGCAGAAGGGCGCGTTCAGCCCGGCCCGGGCGGCGGCGATCGGGCTGCAGCTGCTGGACGTCCTGGAGGCCGCGCACAGTGAGGGCATCACCCACGGCGAGCTGAGCCCCGGGCAGGTGTTCCTGCGGAGCCAGGGCCCCCTCGTCCTCACCGGGTTCGGGCTGGCGGGAGCGACGCTCGCCCCGCGGATGGCCGCGCCGTCGTACGCCTCCCCCGAGCAGGCGCGCGACGAGCGCATCGGCCCGGCGGCCGATCTGTGGGCGCTGGGCGCGATCCTCTACACGATGGTCGAGGGGCGGCCGCCGTACCGGGACCGGGACAGGCCCGAGGCGACGCTGAAGGGCGTGGACCGGCTGCCGCTGCGCGCCCCCCTGCGGGCGGGCCCCCTCGCGCCGACCGTGCAGGGGCTGCTGCGCAAGGACTCCCGCGAACGGCTGACCCGCACGGTCGTACGTCAGTCCCTCACCCAGGTGCTGGACGACGACCCGCACGCCGCCCTGCCCACGCCACGGCTGCGACGCGTCCGTGACGCGGCCCGGCACGTGGGCCCGCAGTGGAGCGGCAGGGCCATGGCGGCCGGAACCGCGCTGGCCGTCGTCACTGTGGCGTTCGCCGCCCTCGTCGTGACCCATCAACTGCCCGACGCCGACGACACCTCGGCGGGAGGGACGCAGGCCCGCCCGTCCGCATCCGCTCCCGCGCCCGACGAGGACGCAGGCGACAGAGGCGCCACGACGCCCACGCCCGCGCCCACCCCGGCCCCCTCCTCGGCGGCCGCGAGCCCGGCCGCGCCGGCCCGCCCGTCGGCGAGCGCCTCGCCGCCGGACGCTCCGCCGTCCGCCGCCGCGACCGCCCTCCCCAAGGGCTACAGCGTCTACCGGGCGCCCGAGGGATTCTCGGTCGCCCTGCCCGCGGGGTGGAAGCGGCTGGAGACCGCGCGCGGCGCCGACCACGCGTTCCGCGTCACGTTCGGAGCCTCCGGCGATCCGCGCACCCTCGCGGTGACCTACAGCGAGAGCGCCGGACCCGACCCGGTCGCCGTCTGGCGGGACGACGTCGAACCGAATCTGAGGAAGGCCGACGGTTTCCGGCGGATCGGCGCGATCAGGGCGACGACGTACCAGGGGTACAAGGCCGCCGACATGGAGTGGGTCTTCGACGTCGACGGCGGACAGGGTCGGACCTTCGGCCGCGGTTTCCTGCTCGGCGGGCACCGCAGCTTCTCGCTGCGCTGGACGACGCCCGCCGGGGAGTGGGACAGCAAGGCCGACCGGCAGGCCCTCGACACCTTCCTGAAGACCTTCCGGCCCGGCTCAGCCGCCTGAGCGGGACGAACGGTCCGGCGCGCGGAACGAGCGCAGCGGACCGCCGTGCAGGGGCGTCGTGTCCCAGCGCGCGGTGAACGTCCGCGCGGCGAGGGAGCAGGTCACCCGCAGGCGGTGCGGCGTCTCCAGGAAGACGATGTGCACGGCGAGCGTGTCGGCGTCGGTCCAGCCGCCGCCGACCGCGGTGGGCAGCGGGTCGTCGCTCACCCGCCAGCCGCCCGCCGTGGGCAGCTCCAGCCTGAGGCCGCCCTGCTTCTCGGCGAGGCCGAGCGTCCACCCGTCGGGTCCTGCGGCGAGTGTGACGCCGGTCAGCCCCGGCTGGTCGGCGCAGACCCCGCCGGCGGGGACGAACGCGGCCTGCGCCCACTGTGCGGCCCCCTGGGGCGGCGCCGGCTCGCCGGCGGCCGGGGGCAGTGCGAGCCGCTCCAGCCGCCGGGCGAGCGCCGAGTCGGCCTCCTCGCGGCCGGTCAGCGGCCCCGGCCCGAACGCGGGCAGCAGGTGCTCCCAGACGAGGGTGAGCAGCGCCTGCATGTCGCGCGTGGCCGCGGTCGTCGCGATCACGGCGTCGTGCTCGGGCAGGATCAGGCAGAACTGTCCATAGGCTCCGTCGCCGCGGTAGCCGTGCCGGGAGCGCCAGAACTGGAAGCCGTAGCCGCGGTCCCAGTCCAGACGGTCCGCGTCGGCGGGGACCCCGGGGTTCGTCGGCACGTGTTCGCGGGTGGCCTCGGCGACCCACTCGGGTGACAGCAGCCGTTCGCCCTGCCGGCTGCCCTCGTCCAGATAGAGCTGTCCCAGTCGGGCGATCGCGTCCGTCGTGCCGTGCAGCCCGCTGAAGCCGAGTTCGCGGCCGGACCCGTCGGTCAGCCAGGCGACCTCGCCGAACCCGAGCGGGTCCAGCAGGCGGGGCCGCAGATACTCGGTGAGCGAGCGGCCCGTCACGCGCTGCACGATCGCGGCGAGGGTGTAGGTGGCGGGCTGGTTGTACGCGAACACGCTTCCCGGCTCACGGTCCGGCGGCAGCAGCAGAAATCCCCGGACGAGGTCGTCGCGGTCGAGGGCGTGCGCCCGGTCGTAGGTCTCCTCCTCGTGCCCGCTGGCCATCGACGCCAGATGGCGCACCAGCATCGCCCGGCTGCGCGGGTCGGTGATCTCCGCGTCGAACTCGGGGAAGTACGACACGACGGGGTCGTCGAGGCCGATCAGTCCCTCCGCGAGGGCGAAGCCCACGGCGGTGGACGTGAAGCTCTTGCTGAGCGAGTACAGCAGCTGGAGCCGGTCGGGCGTGTACGGCTCCCACCAGCCGGAGGCGACGAGCCGGCCGTGACGCAGGATCATCAGGCTGTGCGGCTCGATGAGCTCGGCCGCCTCGACGGCGTCGAGGAACGCGAGGACGCCGAGGGCGTCGACGCCCTCGGCGGACGGGGTGCTCGACGGCAGGGCGGACGGGGCGCCGGAAGGCGTGGGGTGAGCGCTCATGTCCGCATCCTGCCCCGCCCGCGCCCCGCGATCGACGGGTTTTCCGGCCCCCGGCGGCCCGTTTCCCGCGGCGACGGCCGGGGACCCGGACTCCATGGTGCGAATCGGATACACGATGATGACCGAGCAGGCCGGCCCGCGTGACCTGGTCGGCCACGTGGTGCGGGCCGAGGAGTCGGGGTTCGACTTCTCGGTGACGTCGGACCACTACTTCCCGTGGCTGCGCTCACAGGGGCACTCCCCGTACGCGTGGAGTGTGCTCGGGGCCGCCGCCCAGGCCACGTCGCGCATTCCCTTGATGACGTACGTGACCTGTCCGACGTTCCGCTACCACCCCGCGGTCGTGGCGCAGAAGGCCGCGACGATGCATCTGCTGTCCGAGGGGCGCTTCCGGCTGGGGCTGGGCTCCGGCGAGAACCTCAACGAGCATGTGGTGGGCGGTGGCTGGCCGTCGGTGGACGTACGGCACGAGATGCTGGAGGAGGCCGTCGGGATCATCCGCGCCCTGTTCGAGGGCGGGCACGTCACACGGCACGGGGCCCACTTCGACGTGGACTCGGCGCGGCTGTGGGACCTTCCCGACGAGCCGCCGCCGATCGGGATCGCCGTCTCGGGCGAGCGCTCGTGCGCGCTCGCCGGCCGGCTGGCCGACCTGGTGATCGCCACCGAGCCGAAGCCCGGCCTGCTGGAGGCCTTCGACCGGCACGGCGGCGCGGGCAAGCCGCGTGTGGGCCAGCTCCCGGTGTGCCACGACTCCGACCGGGAGACGGCGGTGAAGCGGGCGCACGCCCAGTTCCGCTGGTTCGGCAACGGCTGGAAGGTGAACTCCGAACTGCCGCACCCCGACTCCTTCGAGTCGGCGACCCGGTTCGTCAAGCCCGACGACGTCGCCTCCTCGATCCCCTGCGGCGACGATCCGGACGACTTCGTCGAGGCCGTACGCCCCTACGTCGAGGCCGGATTCACGGAGATCGCCCTGGTGCAGGTCGGCGGCGACTCTCAGCCGGCGTACCTGGACTGGTCGGAGAAGACCCTGCTGCCCGCCCTGCGCGAGGCCTTCGGCTGAGCGGGCCCAGGACTGCCCGCCCTGCGCGGGGCCCGGAGCGCTCCCGGTCGGGCCGGACCGCCGGTCGGGCCGGACCGCCAAGGCGGTCCGGCCCGACCTCAGTCCGTCGTGTAGCGGCGCCTCGTCCACAGCGGTAGCACGAACCAGCAGAGCGCATACCACGCGACCACCCCCGCGACGAGCCAGGGCACGAAGGCGTCGTGGGTGGCCACACGCAGGATCAGCAGCAGCGAGGAGGTCATGGTGGCGAGCAGCAGGAGCAGGCCGGTCAAGGTCAGCCTGGACGCCACCTGCACCGTCTGCGGCTTCACCCGCCGCCCGGAGACGAGACGGTGCAGGGACACCGGGCCTATGAGGGCGCCGGTCGCACAGGCTCCCAGGACCACGGTCACGATGTAGATGACCTGGTCGACGTCCTGCAGCTTCGCGTAGCGCGGGGTGAACACGACGGTCAGCAGAAAGCCGAAGAGGATCTGCACGCCCGTCTGGGCCACGCGGATCTCCTGGAGGAGCTCGACCCACATCCGGTCGGCTCTCTCCTCCTCGGTCTCGTCCCGCCCCGTGCGCCGCTCGGCGCTCGTCGTGTCGGTCACCTTTGCCGTCCTCCCGGTTCCGAGGCGGTCCGTCGCCCCCTCCTCCCCGCGAGTACCCCGTCAGCGGCGGTTCTCGCCGGTCGCCGCCGGGTTCGTCTACCAGCGTCCCTCGACCTGCTCCTTGATGCGCCGGTCGTAGAGGTCGCGGACGGCCGCGAGGGTCTGCTCGGAGAGCTCGGGCAGCCTGGCCGCGGCCGCGTTGGCACGGGCCTGCTCGGGCGAGCGGGCGCCCGGGATCACTGTGGTCACGCCGGGCTGCTGGATGATCCAGCGCAGCGCGAGCTGGGCCGGGGTGTACCCCTCGGGGGCCAGTGCCGCGAACTCGACGGCCGCCTCCACGCCGGTGGCGTAGTCGACGCCGGAGAAGGTCTCGCCCTGGTCGAAGGCCTCGCCGTGCCGGTTGTAGGCGCGGTGGTCGTTCTCCGGGAACACGGTGTCCGCCGTGTACTTGCCCGAGAGCAGGCCGGAGGCGAGCGGGACGCGGGCGATGATGCCGACGCCGGCCGCGCGGGCCGCCGGGAGCACCTCGTGCAGGGGCTTCAGGCGGAAGGGGTTGAGGATGATCTGCACGCTCGCCACGCCCGGCCGGGCGATCGCGGTGAGGGCCTCGGCGCAGGTCTCCACGCTGACGCCGTAGTGCGCGATGCGCTCCTCCTCGACGAGCGTGTCGAGGGCGTCGAACACCTCGTCGGTGGAGTAGACGGGGGTCGGCGGGCAGTGCAGCTGGACCAGGTCGATCCGGTCGACGCCGAGGTTGCGGCGGGAACGGTCGTTCCAGGCGCGGAAGTTGTCCAGGACGTAGTTCTCGGGGATCTGCTCCGCGCGGCGGCCCATCTTGGTGGCGACCAGAACATGCAGGTCCGGCCGGCCGCTGAGGAACGCGGCGACGGTCTGCTCGCTGCGTCCGTCGCCGTAGACGTCGGCGGTGTCGAAGAAGGTCACTCCCGACTCGGCCGCCGCCTCCAGAACCGTCAGTGCCTCCTTGTCGTCGACGTCTCCCCAGTCGGCGCCCAGCTGCCAGGTGCCGAGACCGACGACGGATGCGTGCTGACCAGACCTACCGAATTCGCGCTCGTCCATGGCGTCAGTCTGTCACCCGGTGCGACCTGACGCGGCCGCGGCCTCCCTCCCCCCGGCATCGCGCTGCCGGGACCGTGCCGTCCGCCCGGCCTGGCTCCCGGCCCCGGAAGGCGTGCGGCACGCAGCCCGCGCGCCGTCGCCGCCCCGAGGCCCACCGGCGTCGGGGCACGACGAAGCCCTCGCACCACGCGTCGGCCGCGGGCGCCTCGCGCCCGGATCACTCCCCGGCCGGTCGGGACCGGGGCTTCGGGGCCCGGCCGTCGAGGTGCGCCTGCACCGTGGGCCCGTACCGGTCGACGACGTCCTCGACCGGCATCGCCCGCAGGGCGTCGCCGCGCGCGATGCCGAACATCACGCCGAGGCCGAGCAGGGCGGCGACCGCGAGTTCCGCGCGCACGTCCGTGTCGGGGCCGGTCAGCCGGGCGGCGAGCTTCTTCGTGACCTGGGCGCGGAAGTTGGCGCGCAGGACGTCTCCGTGTTCGCCGTGCAGGGGCGCGAAGGCGATGCGCACCACGGGGTCGGCGCCCCGCTCGCGCTGGCTGACCAGCACGTGCCGGACCATGTGCCGGCCCAGCTCGGCCGGCGGGGCGTCGAGCAGGGCGTCCGCGTCCTCCTCGAAGGACATCACCCGGGCGAAGAGGGCGTCCTTGTTCCCGAAGTACTTCACCACCAGCGGCGCGCTGACCCCGGCACGCTCCGCGACCGCCTTGAGCGTGATGTCGGCGTGCGCCCGGCGGGCGAGAAGGTGCCGGGCGGCGCGCAGGATGGCCGCCTTGGTGGCCTCGGCGTCGCGCCGGGCGGGGGCGGCCCGGCGGACGCCGGGGGCGGGGACGTCGGCCGGGGTGCTCACGGCCCTCATGCTCCCTCCATCGCCTCGTCGCTCACCGGCAGGGTGCCGCCCCGGGTGCTCGGCACGTCGTCCGGGCCGGAGCCGGCGGGGATGGTGAGGGCCACCGCGCAGGCGGCCAGCGCCACCGCGCCCGCGACCGCGAAGGCCACCAGATAGCCGTGCAGGGTCGGCACCGGCCGTCCGCCGACGAGACCGGTGTGGTGCACGAGCACGGCGGCTACGGCCGCACTGGAGACGGCCTGGCCGATGGTGCGCATCAGGACGTTGACGCCGTTCGCCGAGGCGGTCTGGCCGGGCGGGACGGCGCGCAGGACGAGTGCGGGCAGCGCCGAGTAGGCGAGGGTGGTGCCGGTCGCGACGACCGTCGCCCCCACCATGATCATCCACAGCTCGCGGCTGTCGGCGATGCGTACCGCGTATCCCGAGGCGATGACGGCCGCGCCCAGGGCGAGGGTGACGCGCGGGCCGCGCGCCTCGGAGATGCGGGCGGAGACCGGCGAGAACAGCAGCATGGTGATGCCCCCGGGCAGCAGACACAGACCGGTCTGGACGATGGACAGCCCGAGGCCGTACCCGCTCGCCTCCGGGGCCTGCACAAGCTGGGCGGTGACCAGCGAGTTGGCGTAGAAGGCGAACCCGGTCAGGAGAGCGGCCACATGAGGGAGGCCGACCCCGGGCCGGGACACCAGGCGCAGGTCGACCAGCGGTCGTTCGGCGCGCAGTTGCTGCCGGCGCCACAGGGCGAGGACGACGGCCGCGCCCAGGAACAGGCTGAGGATCCGGGGGCTCGCCCAGCCCCACTGGCCGCCCTGGGACACGGCCAGGAGCAGGCAGATCAGGCCGGCCGCCAGTCCCAGCGCGCCGGTGACGTCGAACCGGCCGGGCTCGCGGACGGGCGACTCCGGCACCGCCCACCGGATCAGTGCGACACCGGTCGCGCCCAGGGCGGCGGTCGCCCAGAACATGACGTGCCAGTTCGCGTACTGCACGACCACGGCCGCCGCGGGCAGGCCCAGCGCGGCCCCGACGCCGACGGTGGAGCTCATCAGGGCCACGGCGGATCCCCGCCGCTGCGGGGGCAGTTCGTCGCGCAGGATACTGATGGACAGCGGGACCACACAGGACGCGGCGCCTTGCAGGGCGCGCGCCGCGATCAGGACGCCGATGTCGGAGGTGAGGGCGCACACCACCGAGCCGGCGGCCATCAGGGCGAACGACAGGAGCAGCACCCGCCGCTTGCCGTACATGTCGCCGGCACGGCCGAGGACCGGGGTGAGGACCGCGCCGGACAGCAGCGAGGCGGTCACCGTCCAGGAGACCGCGCCCGCGGAGGCGCCGGTCAGCCGGGGCAGGTCGGGCAGCAGCGGGACGACGACGGTCTGCATGACCGCCATGAGGATGCCGCAGTACGCCAGGACCGGGACGGTGAGCCGGGCCCGCGGCCCGGCGGCCTTCCCGCCCGGTGCGGATATCGGAGCGGGCGACGCCATGGGCACTCCAGCGGCCGGTGCGACACGAGAAAAGGTGAATGGCAATTCACCGTAACAGTGAATTGCCATTCACCCAAGGCCGGTCCGGCTGCCCTGTCCGGTCCGGCTGCCCTGTCCGGTCCGGCGGGCCTGCCCGGTCCGGCCGGTCAGTCGCGAGAGCTCGCCGCGCGCGCCTGCGCCCCGCGCGCGATTCTGGGCCCCAGCCAGCGCTTCAGCCGACGCAGGGCCTCCAGCCGCCCGGCGGCCCGGTCGAGCCGGTAGTACAGCTGGGGCGGCACGTACGGCAGCAGGGGCGAGTGACGCTGGCCGAGGAGCGCGAACATCTGCTCCGGGGGGAGGTGGATGTAGCGGGTCAGGTTCTCGTACCACTGCGCGCTGTGGCGGGCGGCGCTCTGCGGGGAGAGCAGCGCGGACCGGCGCTCCCGTTCGTAGCGGGCGAGCGCCTGCGGCAGGTCGGGGACCTCGCGGAGCGCCTCGGCCAGGGCGATGGCGTCCTCCAGGGCGAGGGTGGTGCCGGCGCCGATCGAGTAGTGGGTGGTGTGGGCGGCGTCGCCGAGGAGGACGAGGCGGTCCCGGCGCCAGGTGCGGTTGGTGAGGGTGCGGAAGGTCAGCCACGGGGAGCCGCCGTCGGAGGCGGCACGGCCGATGAGGGGGTGTCCGTCGAGGATGTGCGCGAAGAGCTTCTCCAGGTCGGCGAGGTTGTCGGCCTCGCTCGCCCGGTCCAGGCCGAGGCCGGCCAGGGTCTCGGGCGCGCACTCGATCACGCAGGTGCTCCGCTCGGAGCTGAAGGGGTAGCCGTAGCACCAGATCCAGCCGTGTGCGGTCTCCACGAAGGCGAAGGTGAAGGAGTCGAAGACCTTGGTGGTGCCGAGCCAGACGTAGCGGTTGCGGCCCGGCGTGAGGGCGGCGCCGAAGTCCTCCGCGTGACGGGAGCGAAGGGCGCTGTGGACGCCGTCGCCGGCCACGACCAGGTCGGCGTCCGGCAGGTCGTCGGCACTGATCTCGCTCTCGAACTCCAGGCGCACGCCGAGGGCGCGGGCGCGGGCGGCGAGCAGTTCCAGCAGCTGGTGCCGGCCGATGCCGTGCCCCTCGTCCCCCGGCTGACGGGTGGCCAGGTCCCGCACGTGGGCGACGCCCTCGTTCCAGCGGACGGAGTGTTTCTCGATCGCGTCCGCCGACTCCGGGTCACAGGCGCGGAGCTTGTCGAGCAGCCCCTGCCAGTAGGTGACGCCCCAGCCGTAGGTCAAACCCTCCGGGTCGCGTTCGTGGACGGTGACGTCGTGGGACGGATCCTGCCGCTTCAGCAGGATCGAGAGATACAGGCCGGCGGGCCCGCCGCCGACACAGGCGACCTTCACGCGCACCCCCAGGGGTTACCGGTCGTGGTGAATTGACGACGCAGGGTAGCAGGGCCGGAGTCGGCAGCCGGCCGGCCTCGGCGTCCGATCGCGCCGCTTTTCCCGCGCGAACCACACCACCGGCGGAGCACCGGCGCGGGCACGTCACCGTCTCCCGGTTTGCGGCACGGGTCACGGGTACCCGCACCGACGTCACCGACAGAACGAACCACGACAACGCAGGAGGAGACGACCGTGTCGCAGGTCGAGGAATCCATCGAGGTCGGCGTGCCCGTGCACACCGCCTACAACCAGTGGACCCAGTTCGAGACGTTCCCGGAGTTCATGAGCGGGGTGGAGCGCGTCGAACAGCGCTCCGACACGCTCACGCACTGGGTGACCAGCGTCAACGGCGTGCACCGGGAGTTCGACGCGGAGATCACGGAGCAGATCCCCGATGAACGGGTCGCGTGGACCACCGTCTCCGGCGAGGCCCGGCAGGCCGGGGTGGTGACCTTCCACCGGCTCGACGACGACCACACCAAGGTGATGCTCCAGATGGCGTTCCAGCCGGAGGGCGTCGCCGAGAACGTCGGCGACAAGCTGGGCTTCGTGAAGCGCCGGACCAAGGGCGATCTGGAACGCTTCAAGGAGTTCATCGAGAAGCGCGGCCTGGAGACCGGAGGCTGGCGCGGCGCGGTGCTGTGACGGCCGCGCCCAGGCTCAACTCGCGTCCGCCGTACGGCACTCCGGGTGTCCCCAGCCCTGCGCGTTCTTGGCGATCTCCTCGCCCGCCGCGTAGGAACGGCCGCACGGACAGCGGCCGGGGAACTTGGCCTTGATCGTGCGGGAGGACGAACCGCCGCTCCGCCGGGACGACTTGTTCCCGGCGGGGCGGCCGTTCTTCTGTCCGGACGCCGTCTTCGGGGTGTCGGGCGAGGCCGGCGGCGCGGGGGAACCCCGGTCGCTGCCGGCCGGCTGCTGGACGACCGCCGCCTGGCTGGCGGCCCGGTCGGCGAAGTCGTTGAGCGGGTCGCCGTCGACCTGGTGGGCGGGCACGTAGCGGAAGTCGACCGAACGGCCGTCGAGCAGCTCGTCGATGCGCACGACCAGCTCCTGGTTGGCCACCGGCTTCCCCGCGGACGTCTTCCATCCGTTGCGCTTCCAGCCGGGCAGCCAGGTGGTGACGGCCTTCATGGCGTACTGCGAGTCCATCCGGACCTCGAGCGGCACGGCCGGGTCGGTCGCCGCCAGCAGGCGCTCCAGGGCGGTGAGTTCGGCGACGTTGTTGGTGGCCCTGCCGAGCGGCCCCGCCTCCCAGCGGGCCGGCGCCTCCGCGTCGTCCGCGACCACCCACGCCCAGGCCGCCGGACCCGGGTTCCCCTTCGAGGCCCCGTCGCACGCGGCCACCACTCGTTCACGCATGCGCACGATCATGCCACGGGCCCGGCGGCCTTCGGTCCGAGCGGCTAGGACACCTCGTCGACCTGGGGCATCTCGCCCGCGGTGGTGGTGACGTCGATCACCGAGAAATTCGCGCCCTGCGGGTCGCTGAGCGCCGCGAACCGGCCGAACGGGGTGTCCATCGGGCCGAAGCGCAGCACGCCGCCGTGCCGGGTCGCCCTGGCCACCGCCTCGTCGCAGTCGTCGACGTTGAAGTAGACGTTGACGTACGAGGGCACCTCGGGCGGGAACTCCTGCGTCATCCTCATGCGGCCGAGCACGGTCTCGCCGCCGATGTCGAACATCCGGAAGTCGACCGCGTCGTCCCGCATCTGCTTGGCCTTGTACGGGAAGACGGCCGGGAGGAACGCGTCCGTCTTCTCGGGTTCGCGGGTGAAGACCTCGGCCCAGCAGAACGCGCCGGGCTGCTCGGGCGGGGCCTCGAAGCCCTCGTGCAATCCCGCCTGCCACACCCCGAACACGGCGCCGCCGGGTTCGCGGCCCAGGCACATCGTGCCGAACTCGCCCACCTGCATCGGCTCCATCAGCACCTCGCCGCCGTTCTCACGGATCCTGCCCGCCGTCGCGGCGGCGTCCGGGGAGGCGAGGTACAGGCACCACTGGGACTGGCCCTCCTGGCCGGGCATCGGCGGGACGACGGCGGCCACCGCCTTGCCGTCGACGTAGGCCTGGGTGTAGTTCCCGTACTCCGACGTCGCCTCGCCGAAGGTCCAGCCGAGGACGTCGCCGTAGAAGCTCTTGGCGCCCTCCACGTCGCTGAACATCGCGTCGGCCCAGCACGGGGCTCCCTCTGGTCGTACGGCCATCACGACAGCCCTCCTGATGAGACGGTTCGTCCGGTTCCTCACGCTAGCCACCCGGCCCTCGGCCCGCGCGCCGAGCACACCGGTCGCCGGGACCGACCCGGTCGGTCGCCGGGACAGGCCCGGACCGCTCCGGTCGCCTCCGCTCCGGAATCCATCCGAAATCCGTTGGACGGCGAGGCGGTCGCCCGCGTCCCATGGGACGCATGTGCGCTGCCGTGAAGATGCGTCCGGACGAGGTCGATCTCGACGCCCCGCTGGTGAGCGGGCTCGTCGCCGCCCAGTTCCCTCGATGGGCCGGGCTGCCCGTGCGGCGGCTGCCCTCCTCCGGCACGGAGAACGCGATGTTCCGGCTGGGGGACGACAAGGTGGTGCGACTGCCCCGGCATCCCGGCGCGGTCGACAGCGTGGGACACGAGCAGCGCTGGCTGACCCGGCTGGGACCGGCGCTGCCGGTGGCGGCGCCCGTGCCGTTGGCGCGGGGCGGGCCGGGAGAGGGGTTCGCCTGGCCCTGGTCGGTCTACCGCTGGCTGGACGGCCGCAACCCGGTCGCGGGCGCGGTGGAGCGGCCGCTGTCGCTGGCGGCGGAGCTGGCGACGTTCGTCACCGCCCTGCGCGGGATCGATCCACGAGGCGGGCCACCGAACGACCGGGGCGTTCCGCTGGCCGAGCGTGACGGCCCCACCCGCGACGCGCTGACCCGGCTCACGGGGCGGATCGACACCGCCGCGGTCACCGCCCTGTGGGAGGAGGCGCTGCGTGTGCCCGGCCGTGCGGCGCCGCCCGTGTGGGCACACGGGGACCTCTCGCCCGGGAACGTGCTGGTCCAGGACGGGCGGCTGACGGCGGTGATCGACTTCGGGGGCGTCGGGGTCGGCGACCCGGCCGTCGATCTCATCGTCGCGTGGAACCTGCTGCCCGCGTCGGCGCGCGGCGCCTTCCGCGCGGCCGTGGGTGCCGACGACGCCGAGTGGGCGCGCGGCCGGGGCTGGGCGCTGTCGATCTCACTGATCCAGCTGCCGTTCTACTGGGAGACCAATCCGCCGCTGGCGGAGAACTCCCGGCATGTGATCGCAGAGATCCTGGCCGAGTCCCGGTCCGTCGGCACGCCCCCGGGGTCCGGCGCCTACTCGCCCTCGTAGGCCCTGCGCAGGGCCGTCAGGTCGAGCTTGCCCATGGCGTACATGGCCCGGGTGGTGCGGAGGGACTTCTCGGGGTCGGGGTCGTTGATCATCTCGATCAGCCCGTCCGGGATGACCTGCCAGGACAGGCCGTACCTGTCCTTGAGCCAGCCGCACGGGCCGGGCTCGCCGCCGTTCTCGGTGAGCTTGGCCCAGTAGTGGTCGACCTCCTCCTGGTCGGCGCAGTAGATCTGGAAGGAGACCGCCTCGCTGAACTTGAACTGCGGGCCGCCGTTGAGCCCGACGAACTTCTGTCCGTTGGCCGTGAACTCCACGGCCAGCACGGAGCCCGCGGGGCCGGGGCCCGCCTCGTTGTAGCGGCCGACACGCCCGATCGCGGAGTTCTTGAAGATCGAGACGTAGTAGTGGGCGGCTTCCTCGGCCTGGCCGTCGAACCAGAGACACGTGGTGAATCCGTCGGTGGTCATGAGATACCTCCTGGGTGTGGGACGCGGTCTTGGGTGTCGACTCCCGCCGGCCCCGAAACTCATCGGCCGGACCGGATCGGACCGCCCGGTCGCCCGATCGCCCGATCGCCCGCCCGGATCGAACCGCGGGACCGTGGGACCGCGGGACCGGAGCAGACGGCCGGTCGTTCCGGCGGGCCGTGCCCGGCGCCCCCGCGGCGCTCTGCCCATGGCGAATCTGCCGCGGGCAGAGAAACGGCGTCCGGGCGCGACGCGCGGTCGACAGTGGAGTCGACGGCATCCGCGCCACGACGAGGAGAACCGATGACTCCACTCACCACGTTCGCTCCCCGGGCCGAGGAGGGCGACACGGCGCCCACCCGGTTCGACGACCAGCTCGCCGCCCAGTTGCTCGGCCGGCGCATCGTCCTGCTCGGCACCCAAGTCGACGAGGTCTCCGCGAACCGGGTCTGCTCCCAGCTGCTGATCCTGTCGGCGGAGGACCCGCGCACCGACATCAGCCTGTACATCAACAGCCCGGGAGGATCGGTGCACGCGGGGCTGGCGATCTACGACACGATGCGGCTCATCCCGAACGACGTCTCGACGCTCGCCATGGGCTTCGCGGCCAGCATGGGCCAGTTCCTGCTCAGCGTCGGCGCGCCCGGCAAGCGGTACGCGCTGCCGAACGCGCGCGTCATGATGCACCAGCCGTCCGCCGGGATCGGCGGCACCACCGCGGACATCGAGATCCAGGCCGAGAACCTGGAGTTCACCAAGCGGACCATCGAGCGCATCACCGCCGAGCACACCGGCCAGTCCCCGGAGACCATCTCCCGGGACGGGGACCGCGACCGCTGGTTCACGGCCGAGCAGGCCAGGGAGTACGGCATGGTGGACCGGGTCGTGGAGTCCCTCGCGGACGTCCAGCCCACCGCCTCCAGGCGACGGATGGGGCTGTGACATGGGGACCTACACGATTCCGAACGTCGTCGAGCGCACCCCGCAGGGCGAGCGGTCCTACGACGTGTTCAGCCGGCTGCTGTCCGAGCGGATCATCTTCATCGGCACGGAGATCGACGACGGCGTCGCCAACGTCGTCATCGCGCAACTCCTCCATCTGGAGTCGTCTGCTCCGGAGAGCGAGATCGCGATCTACCTCAACTCGCCCGGCGGCTCGTTCACCTCGCTGATGGCGATCTACGACACGATGACGTACGTCCAGGCCCCGGTCTCGACGTTCTGCGTCGGCCAGGCCGCCTCCACGGCGGCCGTGCTGCTGGCCGGCGGGGACCCCGGCAGGCGGTTCGTCCTGGAGCACGCGCGCGTGCTGCTCGGGCAGCCCGCGAGCGGCGGCCGGCAGGGCACGGTGTCGGATCTGGCGCTGCAGGCCAAGGAGATGGTCCGCATCCGCTCGCAGGTGGAGGAGGTGCTGGCCCGGCACACCCGGCACGACATCACGACGCTGCGCGCCGACATGGACCGCGACAAGGTGTTCACCGCCCAGGAAGCGGTGGCCTACGGGCTGGCCGACGAGGTGGTGAGCCGGCGTCTCGCCAGGGTGTGAGACACCGGCCCACGGGGCGTGTCAGGCGGCCAGGCAGAGCCCGTCGTAGGACGAAGCGGGCGTCGCGCGGCTTTGCGCGGGATGCCGGCCGGCGAGCCTGACCAGCTCGCCCTGGGCCCGGGTCAGCAGGTCGCCCAGGCTCAGGCCGAGGGCCTGGGCGGCGGCCGCGAGGACCTCGGAGGAGGCCTCCTTGCGGCCGCGCTCGACCTCCGACAGATACGGCATGGAGATACGGGCGGAGTCGGCGACGTCCTTGAGGGTGCGCTCCTGCGCCTGCCGCTCGCGGCGCAGGACGTCCCCGACCAGGTCCCGCCACAGCGGCTCTCGTGCGGCACGCCGGGAGACCGCGGGAACGGGGGTGGGTACGGCGGCCGGGGCGGAGGCGGGGACGCCCGGACGCGCGGCAGGCGGGCGCAACGGGATCACGCGGGCTCGGTCCGGCGGTTGACTGCTCACCTCTTGATTGCTCACCGCTCAAGCCTTGAGAACCCCGGTCGGCCCCGCAAGGGTCCGGCATTGCGCCCTCGGTGGAATCGGCGCAGGGACGGTGGACGGGGCTCCCCGGACGGCCCGGGTGGGAACGCACGGACGGAAGGGCACGGCGGAAGGGCACGACAGGGAGGCACAGCAGGGAGGTACGGCAGGGAGGGCCGAGAGCGCAGGCACGGAAGCGCGGGCGCGGAAGGGGGACCGGCGGGCGGGTTCCCGTGACGGTTTTTCTTCGCGGTTCGCAGGCATGGGTCCGCGAGGACCGGGTACCCGCCCCCTGGACGGGCATATGTTTTCGTGCTCGCTCACGGGAGAACAACGGACGCCGAACCGTGACTGTCGAGGGAGAGACCATGCAGACCGCCGTGAACCGGTCGGAGGCAGGGGTCGTCGAGGGCGGCACCGGAGCCGGCACGGACGGCGCGATGCTGCCGGGCATCGACGCGCCCCGCAGCATCGCTCCGCGCGACGCCCGCACACTGTCCCGACAGTTCTTCCGGCGTCTGGCCGTGCTGGAAGAGGGGACGCACGAATACCAGTACGCGCGCAACACGCTCATCGAGATGAACATGTCCCTGGTGCGGTTCGCGGCCGGCCGGTTCCGGGGCCGCGGGGACGACATGGACGACATCGTCCAGACCGGCATGATCGGCCTGATCAAGGCCATCGACCGTTTCGAGGTGGTCCGCGAGGTGGAGTTCACGTCGTTCGCGCTCCCCTACATCGTCGGTGAGATCAAGCGTTTCTTCCGGGACACGACGTGGGCCGTCCACGTACCGCGGCGGCTCCAGGAACTGCGCGTCGAACTCGCCAAGGCGCGGGACGAACTGGCCAGCCGTCTCGACCGGGAGCCGACGGTGGCCGAGCTCGCCACGCTGATGAACATCGCCGAGAGCCAGGTCGTCGAGGCGCAGATCGCCTCCAACGGCTACAACTCCTCCTCCCTCGACGCCGCGCTCACCGGCGACGGCCCGGAGAACGGCGAAGCGGTCCTCGCCGACTTCATCGGCGTGGAGGAAGAGGGACTGCGTCTCGTCGAGGACTACCACTCGCTCGCTCCGCTCATGGCCGAGCTCAGCGAGCGCGACCGGCGGATCATCCACATGCGGTTCGTCGAGGAGGCCACGCAGGCGGAGATCGGCGAGCGGCTCGGCTGCTCCCAGATGCACGTCTCCCGCCTGATCAAGCGGATCATCGCCCGGCTGCGCCAGGGCATGCTGGGCGAGCTCGGCTGCGCCTGACGGAGCCGTCCGCCGGATACGGGAAGCGGCTCGGCCGCGCGGGAGCCACGCCGCACGCCTTCGTCGGCCGGTGAAGGCGTGCGGCGAACCGGTGGAACGGCGCGACCGGCAGGCCTGCGGCGAAGCACGTGGACGGACTTGGCGGGCATCGGGCGACCGCAGGTCACGGTGTCCCGCAGACCCGCGGGACGACGCAGGACACGGAGCGGTCGACGGCACGTCGTGGGGCAGCAGGGCGGGAGTGTGGGGCGGGACGCCCCACCGGCCTAGGCTTCGAGCTTGAGCACGGCGCGGACCCGCTTGCCGACCGGCACGCGCTCGGCCGTGACCTCCACGGCCACCGCGTGCACGATCTCCAGGCCGTGCCGGCCGACCCTCTGGGGGTCCTTGGGATACCGCATCGGCAGCGCGTCACTGCTGTCGTAGACGCACACCGTGACCGAGGAGTCCGTGCCCTCGAGTTCCAGGATGTACGGCCCGTTGCTGTGCCGGTCGGCGTTGGTCACCAGTTCGCTGACCACCAGCATCACCTCGCCGCTCACCCGATCACCCACCGTCGCGCACCACTCGGTTCTGAGCCGGTCGACGAAGTGGGCCGCGAAGGCGCGGGCCTCGGCTATGCAGCCGGGCTCACCGGTGTAGTGCGCAGCCCGCCTCAGCGGTTCCACGGGTACATCGAAACCAATCGGTATCACTGCCCCGTCCAGGTGCTCGATGTGCTCGATCATGCGTTTCTCTCCAGGAGGCCGGACTGGCCGGACGCTGCTGTGCACGAGTGCTCGTACCCCGAGTCGCGCCGTACAGTCCCCCTCGTTCACCACCTCCTGCGTCCAGGGGCCGTGGAGCGCCTCACACCGCGGTCATGACCGCGGCCGACGGGAGGGCCGGTCGCGAACGGCCCTCCCGGCAGGCGCGCCCGGCCGCCGCTGCCTAGCGTGGCGGGGTGAGCACCCACGGCCCCCACGACCAGGCGGTCCTCCGCCACGGGTGGGGCCGGGCGGTCGTCACGGCAGTGGCCGGGCTGATCGCCATGGGGGTGGTCGCCGCGCTGGGGCTGTGGGCGGCCGGTGCTTCGGCTCTGCCCGACGGCGCCTTTCCCCGGGTGGTCGCGGCGACGGTCGTCACGGCCGTCGGCGGCACGGTCGAGATCTCCGGCGACGCGGGCGGGCTCGCCGGGACCCGGGCGGACCTGACGGTGATGCCGCTGTCGGTGACTCTCGTCGGGGCGCTCGTGGTCGGCGCGGGATTTCTGCGGCCGCTGCGGCGCCGGGCGGTGGCGAGCGGCGCGGAACTGGCCGGGTGGGCGGCGCGGATCGCCGTCGTCTGGCTGCTCGGCCTGCTCGGCGCCGCGCTCGCCGCGCACCGGACCTTCGCGCTCCGCCTCGGCGACGACACGCTGAACGACCTGGGCGAACTGTTCGGCGTCAGCCCGACGGCAGGCTTCACCACCGATGTGCCGCTGACGCTCGTGTCCGGCGCGGTGTGGCTGGCCGCCGTGTTCGTGGCGGCGTTGTTGGTCTCACCGTCGGCTCCCCTGCCGGCCCGGCTGCTGCGTCTGCAGGCCTCGGTGCGGCCGGTCGCGCACGCCATGCTGGTGCTGCTGCTGGTCTGCGTCGCCCTGGGGGTGGTCGTGGCGCTCGTCGTCGCGGCGACCCGAGGGCGCCCGGCCGAGACGTTCGCGGTGGTGCTGCTGGGGATGCCCAATCTGGTGTGGCCGGTGTTCACCATCGGCCTGGGCGCCACCTGGAACGGCCAGGTGGAGGGTCCGTTCGCCCTGCCGATGCCGCACGTCCTGGACGAGGTGCTGCGCGGTCCGGACACCGTGCGGCTGAACCTGAGCACCCTGGCCGAGCACGACGGGCGCGTGTGGTGGCTCGTCGTCGTGGACGCGGTCCTGGTGCCGGCGGCCGCGTTCCTGGCGGCAGCGCACTCCTCGCCCCGGACACGCCCCCGGTGGCACGCCGTGCGCACGGCGGCCGCGCTGGTGCTCACGGTGGTCATGATCTGCCTGACGGGCCGGATCTCCGCGCACTACGGTCTGTCCGTCCTCGGCCTCGGCGATCTGGGCGGCGAGCTGTCCGGTCGGCTGATCCTGCGCCCCGTGGTGTGGTCGGCGCTGGGTGCGGCCGCGTTGTGGGGGCTGGTCGCGGGCTTCGTCGGCGGGGTGGCGGCCGGAGCGGTCCGCCGCCGGAGCGGGACGAGAACCCTTTGACGAGGGACACACCGCGCGCGCCGGGGTGTACGGCGTGACGGCGGCTCTCCAGGACCGTCCGGCCGTCTCGGGGGTGTGGTCCCTGCCCTTGCGGGCCTGCGGGCAAGCCCGCAAGGGCTCGCGTCATCGCCGCGGCCGGCGGCGCCCCCGTGACCGGCGACCTCGACGTCGGGGCGAGGGGCTTCAGCCGACGGGGAGGACGAGGGCCGGCACGGTCCGCTGCATGCGGAGCGCGTCGACGGACTCGGCGAGCAGTTCGTACTCGGTGGTGTCGTCGCTGACCGCGATGCGTACCAGCCGACCGCCCGCCAGCTCGTCGGCCACCAGTTCCTGCCGGTCCAGGTCGGCGCACCAGGCCCGCAACAGCGCGGGCACGTCGCGCACGGTGTCGGCGACCGGGACCAGCGCGCCCGGCGGGATGTGCTCGCTCTCGGGCTGCGGATCCAGCCGTTCCGCCATCCACGAGGCCCGGTCCCGCAGCCACCACAGCGCGAGGGCCAGCGTCGGAGCCCGGTAGGTGCCGAGCGGCACGCCGATGCGCCGGCCGTCGCAGACGCCGTACGCGGTGACATGGCACAGGAATTCGTCGTGCACGTCCCTCTCCCCCGGTGCTGGTTTGCCGGCGGTTCCTCGCTTTCCGTGCGGCTCCTGTGAGTGAACTCGTCCCTGACGTTCGAGTATGTTCACTGCTGAATCACTGTCACCATGTCTTTTTGGCCAGTCTCCTGGCATATTCCCCCTGTTCATGGCCGGAATTCGGCGCATGCAGCGGGCCGCCGCCATTACCGGCAGGTAATCGACGACGGCGGCGGACGGGGGCAGGCTGGTGACACCGGATGGGCGAAGACCGAATCCGGCTTCCGACCAGTGACGACGGCTGCGGCGGAGGCTGATTCCCCACGTCCGCGAACACCGAACGTCACGGAAACGCCGTCGCCCGCTGCTTCGAGGCCTGGAACGCCCGCGAACCCGAGGCTTTGGCCAAGGCTGTCGACGCAGCGTGGGTGGAGGACGGCCGGTACACCGACCCCCTCGCCGACGCCGTGGGCCACGAGCAGATCGCCGCCTCGGTCACGGCGGTGCAGGCGCGGTTCCCGGGCTTCTCGTTCCGCCCCACGGGCGTGGTCGACGGGCACCACGACACGGCCCGGCGCTCCTGGGAGCCGGCGAGGGAAGCCGGGGAACCCGCGCCGGTGGCCGGATCCGATGTCATCACGCTGGACGCGCAGGACCGGATCACCTCCGTCCTCGGATTCCTCGACCGCGCGCCCGTTCCTCGACCGCGTGCCCGGCGAAAGCCATACCCGGGAAGCGATGAATTCCTCCGCTCGCGGCGGTCCACCCGAAAAGGGATCACCGAGAGCGGAGGACGACATGAGCGCCGACGGAACCAAGAACACCACCGCGCACGGAACGGCGGACGGCGGCAAAAGCGGAACGCTGAATGCCGAATTCACCGCCGTCCTGCGCAAGAGCCCGGCGAACGGCGGCTGGACCTATCTCGTCTGGCCGGAGTCCGTCGCGTTCTTCGGCACCCGCGGACCGGTGAAGGTCAGCGGAACGGTCGACGGACATCCCTTCCGCAGCTCGTTCATGGCCCTGGGGGACGGCGCCCACAAGCTCCCCGTCAAGGCCGAGGTGCGCAAGGCGATCGGAAAGCAGGAGGGGGACTCGGTGACCGTGCGGCTGACGGAGCGGCTCAGCCGTTGATCACCGCGTCGATCCGGGCCAGCTCCTCGTCCTCGAAGTCCAGCCGGTCCAGGGCGCCGACGCTGTCCTCGATCTGCCGGGCGCTGCTCGCGCCGACCAGCGCCGAGGTCACCCGGCCGCCGCGCAGCACCCAGGCGAGGGCGAGCTGGGCGAGGGACTGACCGCGGGACTGCGCGATGTCGTCGAGGGCGCGCAGCTTGCCTACGAGCTCCTCGGTGACCGCCTCGGAGTTCAGGAAGGGGCTGTCGCTCGCCGCCCGCGAGTCCTCCGGGATGCCGTCCAGGTAGCGGCCGGTCAGCAGACCCTGCTCCAGGGGGGAGAACACGATCGAGCCGACCTGGAGCTCGTCCAGGGCGTCGAGCAGGCCCTCGCTCTCCGGGCGGCGGTCCAGCATCGAGTAGCGGGGCTGGTGGATGAGCAGCGGGGTGCCCAGCTCGCCGAGGATGCGGGCCGCCTCGCGGGTCTGCTCGGCCGAGTAGTTGGAGACGCCGACGTAGAGCGCCTTGCCCTGCTGTACCGCGGAGTGCAGGGCGCCCATCGTCTCCTCCAGGGGAGTCTCCGGGTCGGGGCGGTGCGAGTAGAAGACGTCGACGTAGTCCAGCCCCATGCGCGACAGGCTCTGGTCGAGGGAGGACAGCACGTACTTGCGCGAGCCCCATTCGCCGTACGGGCCGGGCCACATCAGGTAGCCGGCCTTGGTGGAGATGACCAGCTCGTCGCGGTACGCCGCGAAGTCGCTCTTCAGGAACCCGCCCAGCGCGGACTCGGCGGCGCCGGGCGGCGGGCCGTAGTTGTTGGCCAGGTCGAAGTGGGTGATCCCGAGGTCGAAGGCACGGCGCAGGATGGCCCGCTGCGTCTCGACGGGGCGGTCCGGGCCGAAGTTGTGCCACAGCCCGAGCGACAGCGCGGGGAGCTTCAGGCCGCTGCGTCCGGTGCGCCGGTAGGGCATGTCCGCGTAACGGTCGGGGTGTGCGGTGTACAACGCGACTCCAGAGGGGGTTGGCACGACGATCGGGTCGGGGGGATCGGCCCCGTGAACCGCTACACACTCTCGCCCCGCCTGCGGGCAGTGGTCCAACAGAAGAATCCGATGAGATTCAGCGGATACGCTTCTCAATCATGGAACTGCGTCACCTCCAGCACTTCGTAGCGGTCGCCGAGGACCAGCACTTCACCCGGGCCGCCGAACGCCTCATGGTCTCCCAGTCGGGGTTGTCGGCGTCGATCCGGTCGCTGGAGCGGGAGCTGCGGGCTCCCCTGTTCGTGCGGACCACCCGCAGGGTGACGCTGACGGAGGCGGGCCGGGCGCTGCTGGCGGAGGCGGAGCGTGTCCTGGCACAGGTGCGGGCGGCCCATGAGGCGGTGGCCGCCGTGCAGGGCGTGGTCCGCGGCACCCTGTCGGTGGGGACCGAGCAGTGCATCGCCGGGGTGCACGTGGCGGGGCTGCTCGCGGCGTTCCGGCGGCGCCACCCCGACGTGGAGATCCGGCTGCGCCAGACCGGCTCGGGCGCGCTCGGCGAGGAGGTGACGGCCGGCCGGCTCGACCTGGCCTTCGCCTACCGCACCCAGTCGGACACCGATCAGCTGCGCTGCGTGCCGCTGGCAGCCGAGCCGATGTACGTGCTGTGCCATCCCGACCACCGCCTCGCCGGGGCGCCGGCGGCGGTGACGCCTCAGGACCTGGCCGGCGAGGTGTTCGTCGACTTCCACCCCGACTGGGGCCCCAGGCGTGCCACGGACGCCGCGTTCGCCGGGGCGGGGGTGCGGCGCACGGTCGCGCTGGAGGTCAACGACGTGCACGATCTCCTGGACCTGGTGGACGAGAACCTGGGGGTGGCGGTCGTGCCGCGTCACTTCCGGCACAAGCGCGAGGCCCTCACCGCCCTGGCCCTCGAGGGCACGGGCGAGGCGGCCTACGAGACGGTCGCCCTGCTGCCGCCCGCCAGGGCGACCAGCCCCGCGGCACGGTCGCTGATGGGGCTGCTGGAGACGGGGGGCGGATGAGCGTGCGCTGAGCCATGGTGGACGTATGCATGCCAAGGACATCCTCATCGACGGGTTCGGCCGTGTCCGGGAAGAGGTCCACGCGGCCGTCGAGGGCCTGGGCCCCGACGGCCTCGGGACCCGGCCCGCCGCCGAGGCCAACTCGATCGCCTGGCTGGTGTGGCATCTCACCCGCGTCCAGGACGACCACGTCGCGGACGCCTTCGGGCTCGACCAGGTGTGGCCGGCCCAGGAGTGGGAGGAGCGGTTCGGCCTGGACCTCCCGCCCGGGGACACGGGCTACGGCCACGGCGCCGCGCAGGTGGCGAAGGTGCGGGTCCGGGAGGCCGGTCTGCTGACCGGGTACCACGACGCCGTGCACGCGCAGACCCTGACGGCGCTGCGTGCGCTCACCGCGGCGGATCTGGAGCGCGTCGTCGACGAGCGCTGGGATCCGCCGGTCACGCTGGGCGTGCGCCTGGTGAGCGTGCTGTCCGACGACCTCCAGCACATCGGACAGGCCGCCTACGTCCGCGGGCTGCTTCAGAGCGCGGCCGCGTAGCCCGGCAGGACGACGTCCTCGATGAGAGCCCTGCGCTCGTCGAACGGGACGAACGCGCTCTTGAGGGCGTTCACCGTGACCGTGCGCAGGTCCTCGACGCCCCAGCCCGCCTCCTCGACCAGCAACGCCATCTCGCGCGTCATCGTGGTGCCGGAGACCAGCCGGTTGTCGGTGTTGAGGGTGACCCGGAAGCCGAGGTCCTTCAGCGCGGTGATCGGGTGCTCGGCGACGGAGGCGGCCGCCCCGGTCTGCAGGTTGGAGGTCGGGCACATCTCCAGGGCGACCCGGCGGTCGCGCACCCATCCGGCGAGCCGGCCGAGCTTGCCGTCGACGATGTCGTCGGTGATGCGCACGCCGTGCCCGATGCGCTGGGCGCCGCACACCTGGAGGGCCTGGTGGATGCTGGGCAGGCCGTGGGCCTCGCCGGCGTGGATGGTGAAGGGGACGTTCTCGCGGCGCAGGTGCTCGAAGGCGTCGAGGTGGTCGGCGGGCGGGAAGCCGTCCTCGGCGCCGGCGATGTCGAAGCCGACGACGCCCGCGTCCCGGAACGCGACGGCGAGGTCGGCCGTCTCGCGTGTGCGGTCGAACATGCGCATGCCGCAGAGCAGGGTGCCGACCCGGACGGGGGTACCGGCGGCGGCGGCCTTCGCCATGCCGGCGGCCAGACCCTGCTGGACCGCCTCGACGACCTCGGGGAGCGTCAGCCCGCCGTTCAGCATCAGCTCGGGGGCGTAGCGGACCTCGCCGTAGACGACGCCGTCGGCGGCCAGGTCGAGCACGTACTCCTCGGCGGTGCGCAGCAGGCCCTCACGGGTCTGCATGACGGCGAGGGTGTGCTCGAAGGTGGCTATGTAGCGCACCAGGTCGCCCGAGTCGGCGGCCTCGACGTACCAGGCGGCGAGCTCGTCGGGGTCGGTGGTGGGCAGGGTGTGGCCGACCGCCTCGGCCAGCTCGACGACGGTGGCGGGGCGCAGGCCGCCGTCGAGGTGGTCGTGCAGGACGGCCTTGGGAAGGCGGCGGAGGGTGTCGGTGTCGATGCGGGGCATGTGCGTGTTCCTCGGCGAGTGGTTCGGCGGGCGGTGCTCAGGCGGTGGCCGGCTGGAGCAGGTCCCAGCGGTTCCCGTACAGGTCCTGGAAGACGGCGACGGAGCCGTACGGCTCGTGACGGGGCTCCTCCAGGAAGGTCACCCCGGCGGCGAGCATGCGGGCGTGGTCGCCGGCGAAGTCCTCGGTGTGCAGGAAGAAGCCCACGCGGCCGCCGGTCTGGTCACCGATCCGGGCGCGCTGGGCGTCGCCCGCGGCACGGGCCAGGAGCAGGCCGACGCCGTCCTGGCGCTCCCCGGGCCGCACGACGACCCAGCGGGCGCCGTCGGGGCGGGGCGCGTCCTCGACGAGCCGGAAGCCGAGCGCCCCGGTGTAGAAGCGGATCGCCTCGTCGTAGTCGTCGACGACGAGGGTGACCAGGGCGATGCGACTCATCGGGACCTTTCGCAGGCGGGCGCGGAGCGATCCGGAGAACTTTCCGGAAGGGGATCGACGGGTGAGGTTATACGTAAAACCTACCTCGCGCCAGTCTCCTCCGGAGCGGCCCACGACCGCGGCGCCCGCGCACGGCGGACGACGGCCTCCTCGCCCGGAGGCCGTCGTCCGCCGTGCGCACCGTTCAGTTCAGCGGCTTCGCCAGGACCGCCTTGCGGTGGCTGAACGTCTCGATGGAGTAGCGGCCGTGGTAGCTGCCCATGCCGCTCTCCCCCACCCCGCCGAACGGCAGGTCGGAGACGGTGAGATGGGCGAGAGGCAGGCCGTACCCGAGACCGCCGGAGGAGGTCTCGGCGGCGATGCGCTCCCGGGTCGCCCCGGAGTCGCTGAAGACGTACAGGGCCAGCGGCTTGTCGCGGTCGTTGATGAAGCCGATCGCCTCGTCGAGGCCGTCGACGGTGACGATCGGCAGGATCGGGCCGAAGATCTCCTCCTGCATGACGGGCGACTTCGGGTCGACGTCGGCGAGGACGGTCGGCGCGATGTACTTGTCCGCGCGGTCGCTGCCGCCGCCGACCACGAGGTGGCCGGAGCCGAGCAGGCCGCTGAGCCGGTCGAAGTGGCGCTCGTTGACGATGCGGCCGTATTCCGCGGAGGCCTGCGGGTCGGCGCCGTACAGCGTCTCGACCGCGCTCTTCAGGAGGGGTTCGAGGGCGGCGGCCGTCCGCGGGTCGGTCAGGACGTAGTCGGGGGCGACGCAGGTCTGGCCGGCGTTGAGGAACTTGCCCCGTGCCAACCGGCCGGCGACCACGGTGAGATCGGCGTCGCGGTCGACGAACGCCGGGGACTTGCCGCCGAGTTCGAGCGTGACCGGAGTGAGGTGTTCGGCGGCGGCGCGCAGGACCACCCGGCCGACGGCGCCGTTGCCGGTGTAGAAGATGTGATCGAAGCGTTCGGCGAGCAGGGCCGTGGTCTGCGGGATCCCGCCCTCGACGACGGCCACCGCCTCGGTGTCGAGGTGGGCGGGCAGCAGCCGGGCCAGGGCGGCGGAGGTGGCGGGCGCCAGCTCGCTGGGCTTCACGACCACCGCGTTTCCGGCGGCGAGGGCGCCGACCAGCGGGGCTAGCAGGAGCTGGGCGGGGTAGTTCCAGGGTGCGATGACGAGGACGACGCCGAGCGGGTCGTACTGCGTCCAGGCGCTCGCGTCCGCGCCCAGGTGGGCCGGGACCGGGGCGGACTCGGGGCGCAGCCACTCGTCCAGGTGGCCGAGGGTGTGGTCGATCTCGCGGACGGTGAAGTCGATCTCGGTGCGGTAGGCCTCGGTGGAGCTCTTGCCCAGGTCCGCGTGGAGGGCGGCGGCCAGCTCCGCGCCCTGCTCGGTGAGCAGCGCGCGCAGCCGGCGCAGCTGGTCGGTGCGCCAGGCGACGGGCTTGGTGCGGCCGGCGCGGAAGGCGGCGCGCAGCCGGGCGACGACGTCGGCGGGCTGCTCGGGGGTCGCTGCGGTGGTCACGGTGCCTCGCTGGGGGTGCGCGGGCCTTGCGGCCCTGGTGGTTCGGGGCGAGCGGTCAGCTCGGTGTATATGCCAACCTTTCATGCGCCGTGATTCATTCCCGGCCCGGCGAGGAGTCCGCGCCTGCGTCGGTCGAGGAGCGCGCGTTGCGCCGGGTTCCCGCACAGCGCGAGGGCCGACTCGTAGGCGCCCGCCGCCTCGGCGGTCCGGCCGAGCCGGCGCAGCAGGTCGGCGCGGACGGCGTGCCAGACGTGGTAGCCGTCGAGGTCCAGCCCGTCGACCAGCTCCAGGGCCCGGCCCGGGCCATCGGTCTCGGCCACGGCGACCGCCCTGTTCAGCGCCACGACCGGACTCGGCGCGAGCGCCATGAGCTGGTCGTACAGGGCGAGGACCTGCCGCCAGTCGGTGGCGGCGGCGGTCGGCGCGTCGCTGTGGACGGCCTGCACGGCGGCCTGGATCTGGTAGGGACCGGGGCGGCCTCGGCGCAGGCAGCGGCGGACGAGCGCCTGCCCCTCGGCGATCAGGTCCCGGTCCCAGCGGCCGCGGTCCTGGTCGGGCAGCGGCACCAGCGTGCCGTCGGTGTCCTCGCGTGCCGCGCGCCGGGACTCGACGAGCAGCATCAGCGCCAGCAGTCCGGTGACCTCGGGTTCGTCCGGCATCAGCTCGGTCAGGAGCCGGCCCAGGCGCACGGCCTCCGCGCAGAGGCCGGGATCGCCCTCGTACCCCTGGTTGAAGATCAGGTAGACGACGGCGAGCACTCCCCCCAGCCGGTCGGGCAGGTCGGCGTCGCGGGGCACCCGATAGGGGATGCGGGCGTCGCGGATCTTCGCCTTGGCGCGGACCAGGCGCTGGGCCATGGTCGGTTCGGGGACGAGGAAGGCGCGGGCGATCTGTGCGGTGCTGAGGCCGCCGAGGAGGCGCAGGGTGAGGGCGACCTGCGCCTGTGGGGCCAGCGCGGGGTGACAGCAGGTGAAGACCAGGCGGAGCCGGTCGTCGCGCACGGGGCCCTCCTCCACGGGCTGGTCGGCGGCGTGCAGCAGGGCGGCTTCGGCGTGGCGGGCGTCCCGGGCGGACTCCCGGCGCAGCCGGTCCACGGCCCGGTTGCGGGCGGTGGTGATGATCCACCCCGCGGGGCTGGGCGGCACACCGGTCTGCGGCCAGCGCCGCACGGCCGCGACGAAGGCGTCCTGGACCGCTTCCTCGGCGAGGTCGATGTCGCCGAGGAAGCGGACGAGGACGGCGACGGCCCGGCCGTACTCCTCGCGGAACACGGCCTCGACGTCGGTGGTGTCCGGCATCGTTCAGTGCGCGTCGGCGAACGGGCGCACCTCGATGGGCAGGGTGGTGGCGAGGGCCGCCTTGCGGCCCCACTCCAGGGCCTCGTCCAGGTCCGCGGCCTCGATCAGGCACAGGCCGCCGAGGTACTCCTTGCCCTCGGCGTACGGCCCGTCGGTGACGAGGACGTCGCCGTCCTTGGGCCGCAGCATCGTGGCCGTCTCCGGTCCGTGCAGTCCGCCGGCGAAGACCCAGGCGCCGGCGGCGCGCAGCTCGTCGTTGTACGCCTGCACGCGGCGCACGATGTCGGCGAGCTCCTCGGCCGCGGGCGGCTCGCCGCCGGCGGGCTGGACCACGCTGAGCAGGTAGTGCGTCATGACGTCCTCCGGGGGGGGTGTCGTGCGGTTGTCTCACCTCCTACACGAACAGCACCGCCCCGGATCGACACCCCGCGCCGGAAAGCGAGAAACAATCTCGTCCACGTCCACGTCCACGTCCACGATCACGACCGCACCGCACCCACTCGTCACCCGTGCCCGCCGAACGGGCCGCGTGCTGCCGAGGGGGCCGGGCGTCGCCGGCGGGCGGGTCCGGGGCGACACGGACGCCGAGGGACCCTGCCGGGCGACGCCCGGCCTCGCAGAGCTCAGTCTTCGTCGCCGTGGGGGACCACGACGAGGAAGGCGTCCGACTTCAGGTCCATGACCACGGTCGCGGGCTCCCCCTCGGCTCGCCGCCGGGCCGCGTACTCCTCCGCCGGCCACGATCCCCGCGGGGATCCTGCGGGGAAACGCTCCAAGACCTTCGCGCTCATAGCGGCAGACACCTCCCGATGCGAAACGGACAACTTCTCGGTACTCGTTTTCCCGGGATCGGCGCGAACATGTTCACCCCCGGGTCGACGGGGCGTCATCTGCCTCGCCCGGGTCGCGGCCGAGCCGTCCGGGCCACCACGCGCGGGGCCCGATGTCCCGCACCAGCGCGGGCACCAGCAGCGAGCGCACGACGAGCGTGTCGAGCAGGACGCCGAAGGCGACGATGAAGGCGATCTGGGCGAGGAAGGCCAGCGGGATCACCCCGAGCGCGGCGAACGTGGCGGCGAGCACCACACCGGCCGAGGTGATGACGCCGCCGGTGGTGACCAGCCCGCGCAGGACCCCCTCGCGCACACCGTGCAGCAGCGACTCCTCGCGCACCCGGGACATGAGGAAGATGTTGTAGTCCACGCCGAGCGCCACCAGGAACACGAATCCGTACAGCGGGACGGACGGGTCGGTGCCGCTGAAGCCGAACACGTGGCGGAAGACGAGAGCGGAGACGCCCAGGGTGGCGAGGAAGTTCAGCGCCACCGTGGCCACGAGCAGAACAGGGGTCAGCAGGGAGCGCAGCAGGACCGTCAGGACGAGGAGGATGACGGCGAGGACGACGGGGACGATGAGGGTGCGGTCGCGTTCCGCGGTGCGCAGGGTGTCGTAGCGCTGGGCCGTGTATCCGCCGACGAGGGCGTTCGCTCCGGGGACGGCGTGCAGGGAGGTGCGCAGGCGCGCCACGGTGCGCAGCGCCTCGTCGCCGTCCGCCGCGGAGGTCAGGGTGGCGTCGACGCGTACCCGCCCGTCGACCACCAGCGGCGCGCCGCCCGGACGTCCGGACGCGCCGACGCCGGCCGCCGAGGCGACGCCCTCGGTGTTCCGGGACGCGGCCAGGACCTCCTGGAGCCGGTCGGCGTCCGCGATGATCACGGTGGGGTTGCCGGAGCCTCCCGGGAAGTGCCGGCCGAGGGTCTGCTGCGCGGCGACGGAGGGGGCGTCGTTCACGAAGGTCTCGTCGAGGGGCGTCCCCTTGGAGGCGAGCGTCGGGGCGAAGGCGGCCCCGGCCAGCAGGACGACGAGGGCGACCGCCCACACGCGGCGCGGGGCCCGGTCGACGAGGGCGGCGACGCGCCGCCACACCCCGTGGCCCGCGCCGCCCGCGGGGGCTCGTGAGGGCCAGTAGGCGCCCCGGCCGAGGAGCAGCAGGACGGCGGGCAGGAAGGTCAGCGTGCTGAGCACGGCGCAGCCGATGCCGACGGCGCCGACCGGTCCGAGCGCGCGGTTGTTGGTGAGATCGCTGAGCAGCAGCGCGAGCAAGCCGAGGGCGACGGTGGCGGCGCTGGCCACGATCGCTCCCCAGAAGCCGCGCAGCGCGCCCCTGACGGCGGCGAACCGGTCGGCGCCCGCGGCGAGTTCCTCCCGGTGGCGGGCGGACAGCAGCAGCGCGTAGTCGGTGGCCGCGCCGATCACGAGGATGGAGAGGATGCCCTGGACCTGCCCGTCGACGCGCACCAGGCCGTGGTCGGCGAGCGCGTACACGATCGCGCAGGCGAGGCCGAGGGCGAGGACCGCGCTGAAGATGATCACCAGGGGGAGCAGCACGCTGCGGTACACGAGCAGCAGGATGACCAGGACGGTGGCCAGCGCGACGGCGAGGAGCAGTCCGTCGATGCCCGCGAAGGCGTCGGCCAGGTCCGCCCGGGTCGCGGCCGGTCCGGCCAGCTGGACCGTTGTGCCGGGGACGCGTTCCGCGGCGGCCCGGATCCGGTCGAGGGTGGGGGCGAGGTCGTCCCCGAGGTCGGGGCGCAGGGGCACCACGCCCTCGATGGCCCTGCCGTCCTCGGACAGCAGCGCGGGCGACACCGCGCCGGACGCGCCCCGGTCGCGGGCGAGCAGCGCGAGGGCCTTGTCGGCGTCCGCCAGCCGGTCCTCCATCACGGGCGCGCCGGCTCCGGCCTCGCCGCCCGCGGTCCACACGACGATCGCCGGGAGCGTCTCCTTCTGCCGGAAGGCGCGTTGCGCGGCGACGACCTCGGTCGACTCGGCGCTGCGTGGCAGGAAGGCGGCCTGGTCGTTGGTGGCGACCTCGCCCAGCCGCCCTGCGTAGGGGCCGAGGACGCCGCCGACGCCGAGCCAGACGGCGACGAGGAGGACCGGGACGAGCCAGCGGGCGCGTCGGGGGGTGGCAGACATCGTTCTCCAGCTCCGGAGGAAGGGGCGGACAGCTCGACGGCAGTGATACTCGAGGATGAACAATCTCAATCATTGAGACAGTCATCGGTCGAGTGATCATAGACGTCGCCTGTCCTTCTGTCCTCGACCGGCCTCCGGATGCACCTAGGCCGGCCTCCCGATGCACCTCGACCGGCCTCCGGACGCACCTCGGCCCGTCCGGGACACCGGGAGAGCCTTTCTCAGCGCCCGGGCGGGTGGATCTCCGACAGTTCCTCGCCCATCGCGCCGAGGAAGCGCAGCACCACCGACAGCTCGTCCTCGGTGAAACGGGCACGGGCGGCCCGGGTCGCCTCGGCCAGCGGGCGAAAGTAGGAGCGGGCCGCCGACCGGGCGTCCTCCGCGTAGTACAGGTGGACCACCCTGCGGTCGGCGCTCTCGCGCACCCTGCGGATGTGCCCCGCGCGCTCCAGCCGGTCGACGCACGCGGTGACCGCGCCCGAGGTGAGCCCGAGGTGCTCGCGCAGCCGCTTGGGGGTCATCGGCCCGTCCGCGTCCAGGATCGCGGCGAGCGCCTGGACGTCCGTCGCATGCAGTCCCTGGTCGCCGGCGAATCCGTGCACCAGCCGGTTGATCTCGCCGTTCATCCGCCGCAGCCGGACGGCGAAGGCATGCAGGTCGGTCGGCGCCCCGGACGCCTCGGGTGCCTCGGGTGCCTCGGACGGCGTTTCCCGCACCCGCTCCGCACGCTCGTCAGCTGTGGCCACGGGGTCAGCGTAGCGGCCTTCCGCGATCACTCGATCGTGCGCACAACCCCGGGGTGCATCCGCACGCCGTCTCCGCGTGGAAGCGATCTGGAAGGGACGGTCAGCAGGGCGTCGCCCCGTCGGCGCCGGACCGGTCCCAGGGGGCCCGACCGAACAGAGGACCGAAGACCCATGACCGGAGACGGCCGCGACACCGGAGCGCTCTGCCTGGTGACCGGAGCCACGGGATACGTCGGGGGCCGGCTCGTCCCCGAGCTGCTGGCCGCGGGACACCGGGTGCGCTGCCTGGCCCGCGACCCCGACCGGCTGCGCGACCATCCCTGGGCCGGGGACGTCGAGACGGTGCGCGGCGACGTCACCGACGCCGCGTCGGTCGCGGCGGCGATGGGCGGCGTCGACGTCGCCTACTACCTGGTGCACGCGCTGGGCACGGGTGACGACTTCGAGGAGACGGACCGCAGGGCGGCCACGATCTTCGCGGAGCGGTCCAGGGCGGCGGGCGTGCGCCGCATCGTCTACCTGGGGGGCCTCACCCCGGCCGACGTGCCGGAGCGGGAGCTGTCGCCTCATCTGCGCTCGCGCGCCGAGGTGGGGCGGATCCTGCTGGACTCCGGCGTCCCCACCGCCGTGCTGCGTGCCGCGGTGGTGATCGGCTCCGGGTCCGTCTCCTTCGAGATGCTGCGCTATCTGACCGAGCGGCTGCCCGTGATGGTCACCCCGAGCTGGGTACGCACCCGGATCCAGCCCGTGGCCGTCCGCGACGTGCTGCGCGCCCTGGTCGGCTCCGCCCGGCTCCCGGACGACGTCAACCGCACCTTCGACATCGGCGGGCCCGACGTCCTGACGTACCGCGAGATGATGCTCCGCTACGCGGCCGTCGCCGAACTGCCGCGCCGGCTGATCCTGACGCTGCCGATGCTCACCCCCGGCCTGTCGAGCCACTGGGTCGGGCTGGTCACCCCGGTGCCGGCGTCGATCGCACGGCCGCTCACCGAGTCGCTGCGGCACGAGGTGGTCTGCCACGAGCACGACATCGCCCGCTATGTGCCGGACCCGCCCGGCCATCCCCTCGGGTTCGACGAGGCGGTCCGGCTCGCCCTGCGCAAGGTGCGGGAGGCGCGGGTCGACACCCGCTGGTCCTCCGCCTCCGTCCCCGGCGCCCCCAGCGACCCGCTGCCCACCGACCCCCGCTGGGCCGGCGGCAGCCTCTACACCGACGTCCGCGAACTCGCCGTCGACGCCCCTCCCGCGTCGCTGTGGCGGGTGATCGAGGGCATCGGCGGCGACAACGGCTGGTACTCCTTCCCGCTCGCCTGGGCCGTCCGCGGCCGGCTCGACCGGCTGGCCGGCGGGGTGGGGCTGCGCCGCGGCCGCCGGGACGCCACGCGGCTGCGGGTGGGCGACTCGCTCGACTTCTGGCGGGTCGAGGAGATCGAGCCCGGCCGTCTGCTGCGGCTGCGGGCCGAGATGCGGCTGCCCGGCCTGGCCTGGCTGGAGCTGCGGGCCGACCCGGCGGCCGGCGGCCGCTCCCGGTTCCGCCAGCGCGCGGTCTTCCACCCCCATGGCCTGCTCGGCCACGCCTACTGGTGGAGCGTGGCGCCCTTCCACGCGCTCGTCTTCGGCGGCATGGCCCGCAACATCGCACAGGCTGCGGTGGCGGACGCGGCGGCGCGGGCACGCGAACCCGCCCGCTGACCGGCCGCGGCGGGGAGCGGCCCCGCGCGGCGGTCCCGCCTGCATCCGCCGGCCGCCGCCGACCGGAAGCGATGCACGCAACGAACCCGTCCCCCCGGAGCCCCTTCATGAACGTCTCGCTCGTCCTGTTCACCGCCGACCTGCGTCTGCACGACCACCCGCCGCTGCGTGCGGCCCTCGACGGCGCCCGGCAGGTGGTCCCGCTCTTCGTACGCGACCGGGCCGTCGACCGCGCCGGGTTCGCCGCGCCGAACAGGCGGGCGTTCCTCGCCGACTGTCTGCGCGACCTGGACGCGGGGCTGCGCGAGCGGGGCGGCCGGCTCGTCGTGCGCTCGGGCGAACTGGTGGAGCAGGTGTGCCGGGTGGCGGCCGAGGCGGAAGCGGACGAGGTCCACCTGGCCGCCGACGTGAGCGCGCACGCGCGGCGGCGCGAGGAGAGCCTGCGGCGCGCCCTGGAGTCCGAGGGCGTGCGGCTGCATGTGCACGACGAGGTGACGACCGCCGTCGGTCCGGGCACGCTCGCCCCGGCCTCCTCGGACCACTTCGCCGTCTTCACCCCGTATTTCGGACACTGGTCGCGGGCACGGCTGCGCGAGCCGCTCGGCGCGCCCCGGACCGTGCCGGTCCCGGAAGGGGTCGGCTCCGAGGAACTGCCCGCCCGCAAGGACCTGGCGGGTCTGTCGCCGGGTCTGGCGGCGGGCGGCGAGGAGGAGGGCCGCCGGCGGTTCGCCTCCTGGCTGCGGTCGGGCGTCGGCACGTACGAGGACGGCCACGACGACCTCGCGGGCGACGTCACCTCCCGGCTTTCGCCCCACCTGCACTTCGGGACCCTGTCCGCGGTGGAGCTCGTGCATCGCACCCGTCAGGTGGGCGGCCTTGGGGCCGAGGCGTTCGTGCGGCAGCTGGCCTGGCGCGACTTCCACCGTCAGGTGCTGGCGGCCCGGCCCGGGGCGGCGTCCGCCGACTACCGCACCAAACACGACCGCTGGCGTTCGGAGCGCACGGCGCACGCCGAGATCGAGGCGTGGCGGGCGGGCCGCACCGGCTACCCGCTGGTGGACGCGGCGATGCGGCAGCTGAGCCACGAGGGGTGGATGCACAACCGGGGCCGGCTGCTGACCGCGAGCTTCCTCGCCAAGACGCTGTACGTCGACTGGCGCATCGGCGCCCGGCACTTCCTGGACCTGCTGGTCGACGGGGACGTGGCCAACAACCAGCTGAACTGGCAGTGGGTGGCGGGCACGGGCACCGACTCACGGCCCAACCGGGTCCTCAACCCCGTCACCCAGGCCAAGCGGTTCGACCCCGACGGGGCGTACGTACGGCGCTGGCTGCCCGAGCTGGCGGACCTGGCCGCGCCCGCGGTGCACGAGCCGTGGAAGCTGACCGGACTCGACCGCGCGGCGCTCGACTACCCGGAGCCGGTCGTGACGCTCTCCGAGGGACTGGCCCGGTTCAGGCGTGCGCGGGAACGGCCCTGAAAACCCCTCACCACTGCGGGGCCGCGCTCAGCAGGAGATCGCGCACCCGGGTCACGTCCCGGTTCGTCGCCGCGCCGGGCCGCTGGACCAGATACGCGGTGTTGACGGGCGGATCCGGCGGCTCGTGGAGCGGGACGAGGGCGCCGCGGGCCAGTTCGGCCAGGCAGAGGTAGCGGGGCAGCACGGTGACGCCCGCGCCCGCGACGGTCGCGGCCAGCACCCCGCGCAGGTCGGGCACGGTCACCGCGGCGGAACCCGACAGCCGCCGGCCGAAGACGTGCCGCCAGTATCGGCGTGCGATGGGCAGGTCCTCGGCGTACGTGATCAGCGGGACGCCGTGCAGGGCCGCCGGCCCCTCGGCGGCCAGCGGCCCCCGGAGCCGATCGGCCCACACCGGGGCCGCGACGAGGACGAACTCCTCGTCCGTCAGCGGGACCGCGTGCAGGGTGCGGCCGCGGGGCCGGGTGGTGGCGACGACCAGGTCGTGCCGTCCCGCGCGCAGCTCCTCCAGCAGCGCGTCGGTGAGACCGGTGGCGACGCGCAGCCGGAGTCCCCCGGCCACCAGCGGCGCCAGGGCGGGGAGCGCACGGGTGCACAGCAGCTCGGCCGGTCCGGCGAGATGCACCGGGTCGGCCCGGCCACCCGGGCCCGCCGGGTCCGGGCCGGCCACGACGGCCAGCTCGTCGAGCGGCTCGGCGACACGGGCCGCCAGCTCGTCGGCGACGGCGGTCGGCGACACGCCGCGCGGGAGCCGTTCGAAGAGCTCGCGCCCGGTCTGCCGCTCCAGCGCCCGCATCTGCGTCGTCACGGTCGGCTGGGACAGTCTCAGCAGCTGCGCCGCACCGGTGAACGAGCCCGCGCGGTACACGGCGAGGAAGGTGCGCAGCAGGTTCAGGTCCAAGGGTTCGGCGGGTCGGCCGTCGCTGTGTTCCACCGCGCCAGTATTCCTCCGCCACCCATAGGATCATCAATGGCGGGCATCGGAATCCTCATTGGATCCCTATGCCTCGACCGTCTAGGTTCGCTCAGGCACCCATGCGTCGGCGGTCCGCGGAGCGGAACGCCGACGCCGACCCTCTCGGAGATCACTCATGGCCAAGATCCTTTTCGTGCTGACCGGCGCCGACCACTGGACGCTCGCCGACGGCACGCAGCACCCCACCGGCTTCTGGGCGGAGGAGGCCGCCGCCCCCTACGAGGCGTTCCGGGCGGCAGGCCACGAGGTCGTCGTCGCGACGCCCGGCGGCGTCGTGCCCACCGTGGACAAGGGCAGCCTGGCCGCCGAGGTCAACGGCGGGCAGGAAGGCGCCGACCGGATCGCCGCCGTGCTCGCCGGCATGACCGAGTTGCAGCGACCGCTACGGCTGGAGGACGTGGACCTCGGCGACTACGCGGCCGTCTTCTACCCGGGCGGCCACGGCCCGATGGAGGACCTGGCCGTCGACGCCGTGTCCGGCCGCCTGCTGACCGAGGCCCTGGCCTCGGGCAGGCCCCTGGGCGTCGTCTGCCACGGCCCCGCGGCGCTGCTCGCCGCGGTCGCCGAGAACGGCTCCAACGCCTTCGCCGGTTACCGGATCGCCGCGTTCACCAACGCCGAGGAGCACCAGGCCGGCCTGGCCGACAAGGCGAAGTGGCTGCTCCAGGACCGCCTCACCGAGGCGGGCGTCGACGTACGGGTCGGCGAGCCCTGGGCGCCGCACGTGGTGGTCGACCGCAACCTCGTCACCGGCCAGAACCCCGCCTCCTCGGCGCCGCTCGCCGCGGAGCTGCTGAAGAAGCTGCACTGAGCCCGGCGGCCGCACCGGACGCCCGCGCCCGCCCCTTCGCCCGTGCCGGCCGGGGCGCCCGCACCGCTGGCCTTTGGGCCGGCCGGGCTCCTCAGGGCGCTCCCGGCCCTCGGCCCGGGCGTCTCTCAGGCGGCGGACCGGAGGTCCCCGCGACCGGCCGGGCGCGTGCGCCTCACGCCGCGCCCTGGCCGTGCGCGCCGGCCAGCAGCGTCAGCGCGTCGCCCAGGCCCTTCGGCCGGGGCAGGCCCGGGGCGGGGCGGCCGGCCCATCCGGAGCCGCCGAGCACCACGGTCGGGGCTCGCCGGGCTCCGGTCACGCCCCATCGGGTGTCCGCAAGGTGCCTGGCCAGAGGCAGGCTGGCGGTCGACCGCGTCTGCGACCACAGCACCACGGCGACCGGGCCCAGCCGCCGCACGGCCGCTGTCAGCGCCTCCACCGGCACGGCCGCTCCGAACATCCTTGTCGGAACGCCGAGTTGGAGGAGGCCCGCGTTGAGCGCCTCCAGCGGCAGACTGTGCTGTTCACCCGGCACACAGGCCAGCAGCACCGGCCCCGGCCCTCCCTCCCGGCCGCCCGCCACGACGGCGTGGGGCGCACGGCGCAGCGCGGTGGAGACCTGCCAGGACAGCAGGTGCTCCACCTCGACGTACCGATCGCCGGACGAGGCCCACTTACGGCCCACGGCGTGCAGGGTCGGGACCATCACCTCCTGCCAGGCGACGGCGAGCCCGTGCCGTTCCACGGCCGCCTCCAGCCGCTCCGCGACGGCCGGCGCGTCGAGGCGCACGGCGGCGCGGGCCAGGCCCCGGCACTCCTGACGGACGTCGCCCCCGTCGGGCGCGGGGACGGCGGGCGCACCCCTGCTCCCGGCGGCCGCTCCCGCCGGTTCCGCCGGTTCAGCGGACGGCGGCAGCGCTGTGTCCCTCGCCGCCCGGGCGGCGTCCGCGGGCGGCACGCCCGACGAGGTGAGCCGGCACATGGCCTCCAGCACGGCCACGTCGCTCGGCCGCCAGCGCCGGTGCCGGCCGTCCGCGCGCACGGCGGGCCCGATGCCGTACCGCCGGTCCCACGAACGCAGGGTGGTGGGCGCGACGCCGAGCCGTCGGGCCAGCGCCCCCGTGGTCAGACCTGCGTCATCGGGACTCATCGCCTCGCTCATGACGTCACGATACGACGCAGAAGCGACGCACGACGAGCCAGACGGCTCGCGGCCCCGCCCCGACGGGGGCGCAGCACACGTTTTCTTCGTCGAAGCAAGATTCGACGCACCGGCCCGGCGTCCGACGCGCCGCACGACGACGGCCTCCGCCTCCCCGGCCCGAGCACACCGCACGACGACGGTCCCCGTCCTTCGGCCCGAGAAGCCGGATCCATCCGCACGATCCCTACACATAAAGGGTGAATAAGAGCACAATGAATATGCGCGGCAGATACCGCACACCGCATCGAAGCGGTCGGCCCTGAGAGTCAAAGGAGACGGGTCATGGCCAACGTCTCGCACACCAGAGGCGACATGTCGACGCACCCCGACGTTCCGGAGATGCAGGCGCGTTACGCCCGTATGCTCGGCGGTCGCGACGTGGCGCTCGTGGACGGACCGGTGTTCCTGCTCGGTCTGTACTGCGCCGTGTCCCCGTGGGTACTCCACTACACCGCCAGCCAGCCCGCCCTTGTCACCCACAACCTGATCGTCGGCATCGCCATCGCCCTGCTGGGCCTCGGTTTCACCGCGGCTCCCGCACGCATGTACGGCCTGAGCTGGGCCATGTGCGCGGCGGGCATCTGGATGATCGTCGCACCGTGGGTCGTGGGCGACAGCCCCGACGCCGGAGTCGCGGTCAACAACATCGTCATCGGCGCCCTGGCCCTGCTGCTCGGCCTGATGTGCACCGCCACGGCGGCGCGGAGCACCCGCACGCCCACCCCGTAGTCCCTTCCCGCACCCGGGAGCACGGCCGGGCCGACCCGCGGACACGGGTCGCCCCGGCCGTCACACGTCGCCCCGCCGCCCTGACGCCGGCCCCGGCCGGGACGGCGGCGCCAAGCGGAACGGACTGTCCCACCGCCCCGTGGGCAGACATGGGTCAACGGGCTCTCAGGGAGAAGCGGAGGGGCGGGATGGAGATCGACGGCATCGTCAGTGCCCTCTTCATCGGCATCGTCATCGGCGTGCTCGGGCGGCTCGTCGTCCCGGGGCGCCAGCGCATCGGCGTGCTGTGGACGATCGGGGTCGGCATCGTGGCCGCGCTGATCGGCTCGCTGCTCGCCGCGGGCCTCGGTGTGGCCGACACGAAGGGCGTCGACTGGATCGAGTGGCTCATCCAGATCGGGCTGGCCGCGGTGGGCGTCGCGGCCCTGGACCGGGCGAAGTCGCGCCGCTGACCCGAACACCTCGTCGGCTTCACCGCGGGCCCGCCGGCGCATGACGCTCCCGCGTGACGTCAGGCGCGTGGACGTACGGGGTCGTCGTGCTCAGCGCGGCGAAGCCGAGGCGTTCGAGGATGGGGCGGCTCTGGCCGGAGGCGTCGACCTGGAGGTAGCGGTAGCCGCGCTCGGCGGCGATGCGGGCCCGGTGGGCGATCAGCGCACGGTAGATCCCCCGGCCGCGCCAGCCGTCGACGGTGCCGCCGCCCCACAGGCCGGCGAACGCGACGCCCGGGACGAGCTCCATCCGCGCCGAGCTCACCGGCACGTCCCCGGCCAGCGCGACGAGGGCGACGAATTCCTGGGAGTCGGCGGAGGCGAGACGGGCGAGCAGGAGAGCGCGCAGCCAGGAGCCGTCACGGCCGAAGGCCTTCTCGTTCGCCTCGACCATGAGCTCGACGCCCGCCCGGTCGGTGACCGGCACGATGCGGACACCTTCGGGCGGTGCGACGTCGGCGATCTGGCCGCTCGTCTCGCCGACCATCAGAGTCTCCTCCTGATCAGGCACGAACCCGGCGGCCGTGAGCCGCTGCCCGAGGTCGGCCGGGCGGTCGTGCCCGTACAGCTTCCACTCGAACTCGTGGCCGAGGCCTGCGAAGCGGGCGATCTGCTCGGCGATGGCCGCGTCGGCGTCGTCGGCGTCCAGGCCGGACCACAGGACACCGCTCCAGCCGCCGTCGCCGCCGATGTGCCGGACCACGCCCCCGGACCTCTCGATCCGGGCGTCGGAGCTCTCGGGGCGCGCGCATTCGCGCATCTCCCGGTCGTACAGGGCGAGTACCGCGGCATGATCCATGCGCCCACTCCAGCACCCGTGCACACCCCCGCACAACGCAATTGGAGCGACGAGGCCGGTCCGGGCGCCGTGGGACGCCGTCGGACGCCGTCGGTCGCGGGCACCCGCCCGCACCCGCCCGCACCGGGCGGAACTCCGGCGGACCGTCCGGGTCATGCTGAGCGCCCTCTGTCACCCGCTCGGGCGTCCCTCGCCCCGAACCGACCCGACCGGTGCCCGACCGCCGCCCGGGCGTCGCGCGGGCGCCCGCGGCGCACAGGCCGCATGAGCCGTGCGGGCGGTGCGCGCCGTGCGCGCGCCGGTCCTCGGGACTGGCGCGCGGGGAGGCGTCGTCCGCCCGGAGGCGGGTCACCGGACGGCCGCTTATCGTGATCGAGGACGCCGTCCCCGGACCGCTGCGGGCGTCCCTGGAGGCATTGATGCTGGCCAAGCTGTCGACGCGGCCCGGGTTGCGACGCTGTGCGCTCGCCGCCACCGCCGCACTGACCCTGATCGGTGCGGGCCTGCCGACGATCACCGCGAACCGGAACACGGACGAGGACGACCGTCTCGGCCTGTCCCGGTTCCACGGGCAGAAGATCGCCTGGTCGGCGTGCAAGGGCGACGGCATGCCCAAGGACCTGCAGTGCGCCAGGCTGACCGTCCCCCTCGACTACGCCCACCCCGGGAAGGCCACGCTCGACCTCGCGATCGCCCGCTACCGGGCCACCGGACACAAGCGCGGCTCCGTGGTGCTCGACTTCGGCGGCCCCGGTGGCGCGGGAGTCCCCGAACTCGCCTACAGCGGGAAGGAGTTCATGGACCTCACGGACGGCTACGACGTGGTCGCCTTCGACCCCCGGGGCGTCGGCCGCTCCTCCCCCGTCAGCTGCGGGAGCGGGCAGGAGAGCGGACTGGCCCCGCTGGACGACGACGCGGCCCTCGCGGATCCGCGGACCCTGCTGCCCCGGCTGAAGAAGGCCGCCGCGGTCTGCGCCGAGCACTCCGGGCCGGTCCTGCCGCACATCGGCACGGTCGACGCGGCACGGGACCTGGACGTGATGCGCCAGGCGCTCGGCGACAAGAAGCTCAACTACCTCGGCTTCTCCTACGGCAGCCGGCTCGGCGCGGTCTACGCCGCCCGGTTCCCCGGCAAGGTGGGCCGCATGGTCCTCGACGGCGTCGACACGCTCACCGAGCCGCTCACCGAGCAGGGCGCCGCGGGCGCGCGGGGGCAGCAGGTGGCGCTGGACGACTTCGTCGGCTGGTGCGTGAAGGACATCGCCTGTCCCTTCGGGCAGGATCCGCGCGTGGCCCGCGAGGAGGTCGTGCGGCTGGTCCGCTCGCTCGACGAGGATCCGCTGCCGACGGACTTCGGCCCGGACTTCACCGGCCAGGACCTGGTCGGCGCCCTCGGGCAGGGGCTGTACAGCAAGGAGCTGTGGCCCTCGCTGGAGCGGGCGCTGGCCCAGCTGGTCGAGAGCGGCGACGCAAGCGGCGCCCTGGCCTTCCAGGGCGGCGGCTCCGCGCTTCCGCTCCCCTTTCCGCTCCGGTCCCCGGGCGGCGGCCCCTCGCGCGGCGCGCTCGTCGACGCCGAGGACGTTCCCCTGGACAACCTGCCCGCCGCGCTGATGGCGATCAACTGCGCGGACGACCCCGACCGTCCGACCGCCCGGCAGGTCACCGCGGACCTCGAACGGCTGCGGGCCGCCTACGAAAAGGCGTCGCCGGTGTTCGGCCGGTACCGGCTGACGGAGGTTCTGATGTGCTACGGCCGCCCGAAGGGCACCGACTTCATCCGCGACGAGGTGAAGGACCTGAGGACGCCGAAGATGCTCCTGGTCGGCACGCGCGGCGACCCGGCCACGCCGTACCGCTGGACCGTGGAGACGGCGAAGCGGCTCGGGTCGTCGGCCGTGGTGCTCGACAACAGGGGCGAGGGGCACACCGGGTACGGCTCGTCCAAGTGCGTGCACCGCAAGGTCGACGACTTCCTGCTGTACGGCACCCTCCCGCCGAGCGGCAGTTCGTGCGGCCCCGACGAGGACGCCGGCTGAGTGGGCCGGTTCTGGCCGCTGCTGCTCGTCGCCCTGGCCGCCGCCGCGTCGACGACCGCCGCCTTCCTGGGGTCCGCCCGGTGGTGGCTGGCGGCCGGGCCGGCGCTGGCGCTGACCTGCGTGGGCGCCGGGGACCTGGTGCAGCGGCGTCACTCCGTGCGGCGCAACCACCCGCTGACCGGGCGTCTGGGACGGCACGCCGCGGGGCCGCGCCTTCGGTGGGGCGCGGTACGGGAGCCGCGGGCCGACGCGCGGGACGGGGCGGAGTTCCTGGTGCCGTCGCTGCGGCCGGTCGAGCCGGCCGAGGAGCCGCCGGTGGTGCGGGTGGGCGGGCCCGGCTGCTCGCAGCCCTACGACATGGCGTTGCTGAACGTCTCGGCGATGAGCTTCGGGGCGCTGTCGGCGCGCGCGGTCCTCGCCCTCGGCAGAGGGGCCGCGCTGGGCCGTTTCGCGCAGGACACCGGGGAGGGCGGGCTGTCGGAACACCATCTGCGGGGCGGCGGCGACCTCGTCTGGGAGATCGGGACGGGGTACTTCGGCTGCCGTGCCGACGACGGCGGCCTGGACTGGCGGGAGTTCGCGGACAAGGCGGCGCTGCCCGAGGTGAAGTGCGTGTCGCTGAAGCTGTCGCAGGGCGCGGCCCCCGGCATGGGCGCGGTGCTGCCCGGGGTGAAGGTGAGCGCCGACGTCGCACGCGAGCGACGGGTCCCGGAGGGCGTCGACGTGGTGTCGCCGCCCGCGCACCGGATGTTCTCGACGCCGCGCGAACTGCTGCTGTTCGTGGCCCGGTTGCGCGAGGCGGCGGGCGGCAAGCCGATCGGGATCAAGCTGTGCGTGGGAGCGCGGCGGGAGTTCCTCGCGGTGTGCAGGGCGATGCTGGCGGAGGGGCTGGCCCCGGACTTCGTGGTGGTCGACGGAGCGGAGGGCGGCACGGGCGCCGCGCCGTCGGGATCCGCGGGGCGGCTCGGCATGCCGCTCACCCTGGGGCTCGTCACCGTGCACAACGCCCTGGTCGGCGTCGGGCTGCGGGACCGGGTCCGGATCGGCGCGAGCGGCGGGGTGGCCACGGGCTGGGACGTCGTCACACGCCTCGTGCAGGGCGCCGACTACACGAACGCGGCCCGCGCGATGATGCTCGCCGTCGGCTGCGTGCGGGCCGGACGGTGTCACACCGGCCACTGCCCGGCCGGCGTGGCGACGCAGGACCCGCTGCGCACCCGTGGCCTGCACGTGGCCGACAAGGCCCGGCAGGTCGAGCGCTACCAGCGCGAGACGGTGCGCGAGGCCGTCCGGATCATGGCGGCGATGGGTGTGCGCGAGCCGGGCGGGCTCACCCCGGCCCACCTGGTCCGGCGGGTCGCTCCCGGCTCGGAGCGCTCGTACGCCGACCTGTACGAATGGCTGGCGCCGGGCGAACTGCTCGCGGGGCCGCCGCCGTCGTGGGAGTCGGACTGGAAGGCGGCGGACCCGGACGCCTTCGGCTGACGGCCGCCGCCCCGCCCACATACCCGCGCACCGGCCCACCGGGCCTCCGGGCCTCGGACTGCCGAGCCTTGGGCCGCAGGCTCGCCGGACTGCCGGGCCGCCGCGCCTCCGAGGAGCCTGGACGCCGGAGCCGGACCGCCGGTTCGCCGAGCCGACGTGCTGGCGTGCTGGCGTGCCGACGCGCCGACGACCGGCCCCTGGAGGCCCGTCGGCGGCTACGCGGGCTTGTCGGTCACGAACGCGTCGATCGCGGCTGTCAGCTCGGCCGGCTTCTCGACCGGGAGTTCGTGGCCGGCGTCGATGATGCGGACGACGGCGTCCGGGTAGGCCATGGCCATCCGCAGCATCTGCCGCACCGGGAGCTGGATGTCGTGGTAGCCGTGGATCATCAGGGTGGGCGCCTGGATCTCTCCGGCCCGGTCGAGGACGTCGAAGGCGCGCATGGCGCCGTACAGCGTCATGACCACCTCGCGCGGGGTGCCGGCGGAGGCCTCGACGTAGGCGCGGATCTCGTCCTTGGGGTAGCCGGGGGCGAAGGCGCGCCGGATGTTGGCGGCGACGAACACCTTGAAGGGGACGAGCGTGGAGGCGCCCATCAGCAGCCCCCGGCCCCGGCTGTAGGCCATCCGGCCGATGGAGTTCACCAGCACCATGCGCTCCACCCGCTCCGGGTGGGAGAGGGCGACGGTCTGCGCGATCATGCCGCCCATCGAGTGGCCCACGAGCACGCACCGCCGCACGCCGAGGTGGTCGAGCAGGGCGATGAGGTCCCCCGCCAGTTCCGCGACCGTCTTCACCCCCGCGCCGCCGCTCTCGCCGTGCCCGCGCAGGTCGAGCCGGATCACCCGGCGCCGCACGGCGAAGTGCGCAGCCTGGTGGTCCCAGCGGCGCCGGTTCGCCGTCCAGCCGTGCACGAACACCAGGGGCACGCCGCCGCCGTCGTGCGGCCCCTCGTCGTCGTACGTCAGGGCTGCGCCGTCGACCTCGAGCTGCGGCATGGGTGCCTCCTGCGATGCTGTCCCGGTTACTGACGCGTACCGTAACCGGCGGCCGGGCCGCCGTCACCGGCCGCCCCGAGATTTCGCGGCACCGGGGAAGAGGTGCGGCATATGCGGATATTGCACCGAATGCCTGATGTGCGAATAGGTCCTATCGTGCTCGTATGGAGCACGCACTCAGCCCCGCGACCCTCACCGAGCTGCGCCGTCCGCGCCCCTATCCGGCGGTGTCCGTGCTGACGCCGACCCATCGGCGCGAACCCGAGAACTCCCAGGACCGCGTCCGGCTGCGCAACGTCGTGGCCGAGGCGAAGAAGCAGTTGGAGCACGACCCGGCGGTCACCCGCGAGCGGCGGGCCGACGTGGCCGGGCAGCTGGACCTGGCGCTGGCCGAGGTCGACCTGTCGCACGCCGAGGACGGCCTGGTCATCTACGCGGCCCCCGGCGAACACCAGGTGTGGTCCCTGGCCCGGGCCGTGCCCGAACGCGTCGTCTTCTCCGACACGTTCCTGACCCGCAACCTGGTCTCCGCGCAGGCCGCCGAACGGCCGTTCCGGGTGCTCTCCGTCTCCGCCGACCGCGTCACCCTCTGGCGCGGCGGCGCGGACCGGGTCACCGAGGCGCAGGACGGCGGGTTCCCGCTGACGAGGAGCCGGGAGAACTTCGACGCCGAGCGCCGGCAGCGGATCGGCGACCAGCCCAGCACCTTCCGCGACGAGGACACCCGCCACTTCCTGCGCGCCGCCGAGGCCGCCGTGGCCAGGCTGCAGCGCGAGGACCCGCTGCCGCTGTACGTCACCGGCGAGCCGGCGGCGCTGGCGCTCCTCGACGAGCAGGGGCCGGCCGCCCGCGACGCGGTGCACGTCCCGCACGGCGGACTCTCCCACGGCACACCCGAGGCGGTGTGGCAGGCGGTGCGCCCGCTGCTCGACGAGCAGTCCCGCCGGGACGCCGAGGCCGTCGCCTCGGAACTCGACTCCGCCCGGGGGCACAAGACGTTCGCGGCCGGCGTCGACGAGCTCTGGCAGAACGCACGGGAGGGCCGGGTCCGGCTGCTCGCCGTCGAGGAGAACTACCGCATCACGGTCCGCGACGACGGCGACCACCTCGTCCCCGCCGCGAGCGGCGACCTCGACGCCCGCGACGACATCGTGGACGAGATCGTCGAGCAGTGCCTGGAGACCGGCGCCGAGGTGCGCTTCGTCCCGGACGGCGCGCTGGGCCCGGCGGACGGGCTCGCCGGCGTGCTGCGCTACTGACCGGGGTCTGCGCGGTCGCCTCCCCGGCGGCGTACGCTTCGGCGTGATCGTCGACCGGGGAGGGGAGCGCGCGTGGCCGACCTGCTGGGCGTTGCCGTGCTGGGGGCCGGACACATGGGCGCCGACCACATACGCCGTCTCGATCGCGTGGTGAGCGGAGCGAGGGTCGCCGCCGTGGCGGACCCGGACGCCGCGCGCGCGAGAGAGGCCGTCGCCGGGATCGGGACGGCGACGGTCCACACGGACGCACAGGCCGCACTCGAGGCGCCGGGCGTCGAGGCCGTGCTGATCGCCTCACCCGGTCCCGCGCACGAGGAAGCCCTGCTCGCGGCCTTCGCCCGGGGCCTTCCGGTGCTGTGCGAGAAACCCCTGACTCCGGACCCGGCCGGGGCGCTGCGGGTGCTGGAGGCGGAGGCCCGGCGGGGGCGGCGGCTGGCGCAGATCGGGTTCATGCGCCGCTACGACGCCGAGTACCGCGGCCTCAAGGCGCTGCTGGACGACGGTCGTCTCGGGCGGCCGCTCATGCTGCACTGCATGCACCGCAACGTCTCCTCCCCGCCGGACTTCACCAGCGCGATGCTGATCGACAGCTCGGTGTCGCACGAGATCGACGCGGCTCGCTGGCTGCTCGGCCAGGAGCTGACCGCGGTCACGGTGCTGCGCCCGCGCGTCTCCTCAGGCGCCCCGCAGGGCTTGCAGGACCCGCAGTTCGTGGTGTTCGAGACCGAGGGCGGCGCCCTGGTGGACGTCGAGATCTTCGTCAACTGCGGGTTCGGGTACCAGGTGCGCTGCGAGGCCGTGTGCGAGGCGGGCAGCGCGCGCATCGGCGACGACCACGGGATGCTCGTCACCGCGCGGGGGGCCGCCTGGGCGGACGTGCCACAGGACTACCTGGTGCGGTTCGCGGACGCCTACGACCGCGAGGTGCAGGCGTGGGTCGACGCGACCCGGCGGGGCGAGGTCACCGGCCCGACCGTCTGGGACGGCTACGCGGCCTCCGTCGTCGCCGACGCCGGGGTCAGGGCGCTGGAGAGCGGCACACGCACCGCGGTCGAGCTCGCCCCGCGTCCGGATCTGTACGCCCGGACGGGCCGCTGACACCGGGCGGGCCTCAGACGTTGCCGAGGAGGGCCTGCAACCCCCGGTCGACCGCGGCCTCGACGTCCTCCCGCCCCGCCGCGACGACCGCGTAACTGCGCAGCAGGAAGCGGCGCAGGGCGCTCGTGTCGAACTGGAGCAGGGCCAGCCCGAGCGGGGAGTGGAGCTCCATCACCGTGAGGGCCCGTCCGCAGGGCCAGATGTGCACGTCGCCGCTCCCGGACGGGCCGCTCACACCCTGCTCCAGCAGGCCGCGGCCGAACGTCCAGGTGACCGCCTCGCCCTCGAGGGAGACCTCCGGCGGGAAGTCGACGTGCACGGCGAAGGGGTCGGCGGAGTCGTAGCGGAGCGTGGCGGGCACGGGCAGCTCCTGGTCGTCCGCGGTGATCAGCCGGGCGCGAACGGCTTGTTCCAGAGTGATGTCCATGCATGTACGACCCCGCGGGGGCCTTTCGCATTACGCGAAAACAGGGTCCAATTATTGTGACCTGCATCACAGTCACGGAATGGACGAACACAGGCCCGTCGAACGCATGACCGGCACCCCTCGCGACCTCACCTTCCGTCCCTCAAGTCGCTTACGCCTCATACGACTTGACTCCCCGCCCGGCCGCCCGGACCGCACCCCTCCACGCCTCCCTGGAGACTCTGGCATATGCCAGAAGCACCACCGAATCGGGTGTTGCCAAAGCCCTTACACGTCGTCGCGCGCTGTGCAACAGTCGTGACGGCCCCTGTGTCAGCCCTCGTCGTACCGTCCCGTATCGGAGTGCGTCATGCCGCCCCATGTGTCCGCGGACCGCTCGGCCGCCCAGCCGCCAGGACCCGGCCCGGTGGACGCGCTGATCACGCAGACGCGACGGCTCAAGGGCGACATGGACGCCGTCCGGCCGGGCACGGGGAGCGACCACCCGGAGGACCCCCAGGGGCGCTGGCGACGCGCGCTCTACGACCTCGCACGACACCAACTCGACGACCTGGACGCGCACCTGGCCCAGTTACGGGACGGCCCGTCGTCCGCGCCGGCCGCCCTGACCTCCCCCGCCACCGCAGCCGACCGGCGCGAGTCGCTGCTCAGCCGGGTCGGCAGCGCCGAATGGAACCTGCTCACGGACGAGGTCGTCTGGTCCGAGGACCTGTACCGCATCCTCGGCCGCGACCCGGCCGCCCCTCCCCTCACCCTCGACGAACTGCCCTCGCTCGTCCTGGAGGAGGACCGGCCCCGACTGACCTCGATGGTCACCGACTGCCTGGTCGACGCCCGTCCCATCGACGGCGAGTTCCGCGTCGTCCGCCCGGACGGCGAGCCGCGCACCGTGCACATGATGGGCGAGCCCGCGCTCGACCCCGAGGGCGGCACCGCCTCGATGTGGGCCGTGCTGCGGGACGTCAGCGCGCTGCGCCGCAGCCAGCGGGCGGTGCGCGAGAGCCGTGACTCGCTCCAGCGGCAGCGGCGCCGCGCGCAGACCGAACAGCGGCTCGCGGTCGAACTGCGGGAGGCGGTCCTGCCGCAGGGGCTCGGCTCCCTGACCCTGCCGGGCCGGGGCCCCGGCTCCGTCGAGCTCGCCGCCCGCCGTCTGCCCGCCGCGACGGCCTCCCTGATCGGCGAAGACTGGTACGACGCCCTCGAACTCCCCGACGGCCGGACGGTGTTCGGCCTCGGCGATCTCACCGGACAGGGCCCGGCCGTCTCCTCCCACACGGCGATGATGCTGGGCGCCCTGCGGGGCATGGCCATGGCCGGCACCGAGCCGGGCCAGCTACTCACCTGGCTGAACCAGTTGCTGGACGGAACCGTCCAGCCCGCCCTGGGCAGCGCCCTGTGCTGCCGCTACCGGCCGGACACCCGCACCCTGACCTGGGCGCAGGCCGGACACCCCGTCCCCCTGCTGTTCCGGGCGGGGACGGGGCGCCGGCTGGACGCACCGGAGGGCGTGCTCCTCGGAGCCACCTCACGCGCCGCCTACGGACAGGCCGAGGAGACCCTCGAGGAGGGCGATGTGCTCCTGCTGCACACCGAGGGGCTGGCGCCCGCCGACCGCCTCCTCGGCCTCGCTCCCCGCCTGGACGGGGCGCGTACCGCACAGGACTGTGTGCGGACGGTCGTGGAGGAGTGCGGCGAGGCCGGACGCGACCACGACGCCTGCGTGCTCGTCGCCCGCGTCAACCGGTGACGCCCACGGCAATCGACGGCGCCCACGGCAATCGGTCAAAAAGAGACGGCTGACTCCCTCTCGCTCAAGCCTGGGCGTTGTTGCCGGGCCGGGCTCCCTTCTGCCTCGGAAGCGCCAGCCTGATCTCCTCGCGCAGCTCACTGATCCGTGGGGAGTCGGCGTACTGGGCGGTGAGCCGGTACATCTGGCTCAGCCGGTCCCAGGTACGCCGGGAGGAGTTCGACCCCATCGACATCAGGGCCAACCGCGCGAACCGGTCCGCCTGTTCGGGGTCGTTCGCGATGAAGCAGGCGGACGCCATGGACAGATGGTCGAAGATCTTCGACCGCTCGCGGCCGTCGACGCGCAGCGCCAGCGCCTTCTCCGCGTAGTACTGGGCGTGCGCGGCCGCCCGCGGCTCGAACTCGGCCAGCGTGCGGTACGCCAGGGCCTGCATGCCGTACAGATCCTCGTCCTTGAAGGTCTGCATCCAGGACGGCGGGGTGACGTCGCCCCGGTCGGAGACGAAGAGGTCCTCCGCCCGGCCGAGGGTGCGGCGCATGGCCTGCCCCTTGCCCATCGCCGCCTGCGCCCAGGCCTCGATGGTGTGGAACATCGCCCGGGTGCGCGGCAGGATGTCGTCGCCGGAGCCGGACTGCGCCAGTTTCATCAGATCGAGGGCGTCGTCGGGCCGTCCGAGGTGGACCATCTGACGGGCCGCCCGGGACAACGCCTCGCCGGCCCGTGGCCGGTCGCCGCCCTCACGCGCGGCATGGGCGGCGATGACGAAGTACTTCTGGGCCGTCGGTTCCAGGCCGACGTCGTGCGACATCCAGCCCGCGAGGACCGCGAGGTTGGCCGCGACGCCCCACAGGCGTCGCTGGAGATGAACAGGGTGACGGTAGGCGAGGATGCCGCCCACCTCGTTGAGCTGTCCCACGACAGCCTTGCGTTGCAGGCCGCCTCCGCGGGCCGCGTCCCAGGCCCGGAACACCTCGACCGAGCGCTCCAGTTCGTCGACCTCCTCCGCGCCGATGGGAGCCGCCTCGTACCGGTCGAACCCGGCCGGGTCGGCGTGCTGGAGGAGGGGATGGTCGATGACGGAAGCGTCGGCGGAGAGAGTGGGGTCGGTGTGCAGCCAGTCGTACATGGCACTGCTGAGTGCTGAGCCGGCGGCGAGCGCGGCACCCGCGCCCACCAAGCCGCGTCGGTTGAGCATGAGGTCCATTCCCGTGAATTCGGTGAGGACCGCGGCAGTCCGTTCGGGCGCCCACGGCACGCCGTCGGGATGTTCCTCGCTCCCGCCGCCCTGCCGCTTCCCTGCACGCCCGTGCCGGACCAGACCGAGGTCCTCGATGGTCACGACACGGCCGAGACGCTCGGTGAACAGAGCCGCCAGCACCCGCGGCACCGGATCGCGCGGAATCTCTCCCGTGTCGATCCATCGCCGCACCCGGGAGGTGTCGGTCGACAGCTGCGGATGGCCCATGGCCGCCGCCTGCCGGTTGACCAGCCTCGCGAGTTCACCCTTGGACCAGCCGGCCAGGCCGAACAGGTCCGCAAGGCGGGTGTTGGGTTGTCCGCTCACGTCAAGCCCCCAGGTTCTCGGCTGAGTTGACAGTAGCCCCGTGAAAGTTGCCGGGCGACTATTCGCCAGGGTTCGCCAGGGTGCGCCAGATGGTGTGCCACTGGGCGACGGGTGTCAGGTAGGAAAGCGCCACCCCGACCCGGTCGCCGAGGGACATTCCCCAGGGTGTATCCGAGAGGGCCGGTCGGGGCAGCGCACTGACGTCCGGCACACGAAGGGATCTGTTTCTCCCATGTACGCAGCATCGTCCTCCGTGTCCGCCCCGCCCCGGTCGCTGCACACCCGCCCGGGCGGCGGCGGCCCCTATCTGGACCCCGCACGGTCGGCGGGCCCCGCACTCGGTGCGGGGCCGGTCCGGCGCCCGGCGGGGCTCGGCACGCAACCGCTCAGCGGCAGGCTCGACCTGTCCGGCCCCCAGGGGGCCCAACTGCGCACGGCGATCGCCTCGGTGCACCGGATCTGCCCGGAGTTCGCCCCGGTCCAGGTGCTGCGCCGCAGCGGACGCTCGGTGCTCCTGGTCGGCACGACGGGACGCAGCACGGCCGTCGCCAAGTGTTTACTCGACCACTCCCCCGCGTGGGCGGAGCGGATCCGGCACGAAATAGGGGCGTACCGCACGTTCGTCCGGCACCGCCCCCCCGTGCGGGCGCCGAGACTGATCGCGGCGGACCCGGACAACTGCACCCTGGTGATCGAGCGGATGCCGGGACGGGTGGCGGCGCTGCAGCGGCACCCCACCGAGGTCCCGCCGCGGGCCGACGTCCGCGCGGCGCTCGGCGCGATCTGCCGGCTCAACGCCTGGCGGCCGCCCGCGGGGACGTTCGACGCGCCGCTGGACTACGCGGCCCGCATCTCCCGCTACCACGAGCTGGGCCTGCTCACCGACCGCGACCTGGGCGACCTGCAGAAGCTGCTGCACGGCATCGCCGCCGGCGCGGGCCGGCAGGGCATGGGCCAGTTCTGCCACGGCGACGCCCTCCTGTCGAACATCCTTCTCTCACCGGCCGGTCCCGTGCTGGTGGACTGGGAGCACGCGGGCTGGTATCTGCCGGGCTACGACCTGGCCACGCTCTGGACGGCGCTGGCCGACGCGCCGGTGGCGCGCCGTCAGATCAGCCAGATCGCCCAGTCGGCGGGACCCGCCGCACGCGACGCCTTCCTGGTGAACCTGATGCTGGTGCTGACCCGGGAGATCCGCACCTACGAGACGGCCGTGCAGCGTTCGATGCACGACGCGGCCCCGGCCGCGGGCCACCCGGGCGCCGCGCCGTCCGGCGAGGAACAGCGCCTGCTGCTGCGGCGGCTGCACGACGACTGCCAGCTGGCACGCAGGGCCGTGCGCGCGGCGGTCGGCACGCGCTGACGGGGCCGAGGCGCACGGTGCGCCGCATCGGCGGGGCGCCGCGGGCCCGTCAGCGCGCGGGCGGTGTCTTGACGGGGGAAATGACCGGTTTGTGGTCATGATTGACGGGTTGTCGGCACGGCGGGGGCCACCGGGCCCCGTCGGGCCCGTACGCCGCCGCCCGCTCGTCCCCCAGGAGACCGCAGTGCGAAAACCCGTCACTCCCCCCGGACCCCGCAGACGTTCCCGTAGAGCCGCAGGCGCCGTGGCGTCGGCGGCTCTGCTGCTCCCGCTGTGCGCGACGGCGTCCCCCGCCGACGCCGCGGATCCCCGGCCCGCCTCGGCGACCGGCCTGCAGCGGGCCTTCGCCGCCGCGGCCGCCGAGTACCACGTGCCGCAGAGCGTGTTGCTGGGCGTCTCGTACCTCCAGTCCCGCTGGGACGCGCACGCCGGGGCGCCGAGCGTGACCGGCGGCTACGGCCCGATGCACCTCACCGACGCCCGCGCGGCGCTGGCCGCCGCCTCGCAGCGCGACGGGGACACCCGGGACCTGCGGGGCGACTCCGCCCGCCCGGCGACGCGGCCGGCGCAGGTCCCGGGCGTCCGGCTCCCGTCGAGCGCGGAGCTGCCGGCCCGGCTGAAGACCCTGCCGAAGGCCGCGCGGCTGACCGGTCTGAGCCCCGCGGCGCTGCGCACGGACCCGGCGGCCAACGTCGCGGGCGGCGCGGCGCTCCTGGCCGCCGCCCAGCGCGCCCTGGGCGAGCCCCTGAGCGCCGATCCGGCGGACTGGTACGGCGCGGTGGCGCGGTTCTCGGGCGCTGACGACACCGCGACCGCCGCCGCCTACGCCGACGACGTCTACCAGGTGATCCACACCGGCGAGGAGCGCACCACGGACGCCGGGCAGACGGTCGCCCTGGCCGCGCGGCCGGGCCTGGTCCCGCGGAAGGCCGCACTGCACAGGGCCGGTCTGCGCACGCTCTCCGCGGCGGGCGCCGAGTGCCCGACGACGGTGTCCTGCGAATGGATCCCGGCGCCGCACGAGCGGTTCGGCGACGACGACTACGGCAACCACGACGTGGCCGACCGGCCCGCCTCGCCCCCCATCAGGTACATCGTCGTGCACGACACCGAGGGCGCCTGGGACGGCGTGCTGTCCACGGTCCAGGACCCGACCTACGTGTCCTGGAACTACTCGCTGCGCTCCACCGACGGGCACATCGCCCAGCACGTCAAGGCCAAGGACGTGGCGTGGCACGCCGGCAACTGGTACGTCAACTCCGAGTCGATCGGCCTGGAGCACGAGGGGTTCCTCGCCCGGCCCGACTCCTGGTTCACCGAGGCGATGTACCGGGCGTCGGCCCGTCTGGTGACCTACCTGGCCGCCGAGTACGGCGTCCCGCTGGACCGGCAGCACATCCTGGGCCACGACAACGTGCCCGGCCCGACCGGCGCGAGCATTCCGGGGATGCACACCGATCCCGGCCCGTTCTGGGACTGGAGGCACTACTTCGAGCTGCTGGGCCGGCCTTTCGAGGCTACGGCCGGCAGCGGCGGCGTGGTGACGATCCGGCCCGACTACACCGCCAACCGGCCGGTGTACACGGACTGCGGCGGCCAGGGCGTGGCGTGCGCCGCGCACGGTTCCGGCGACGTGCGGCTGTACTCCGATCATGACGAGCAGTCCGCCCTGATCAAGGACGTCGGCGACGGCTCGGCACCGACCACGGGCCTGAACGACGTCGCCTCACGGGCGTCGACCGGCCAGCAGTACGCGGTCGCCGACCGGTGGGGCGACTGGACGGCGATCTGGTACCTCGGCCGGAAGGCCTGGTTCAGGAACCCCGCGGCCCGGCCGACCGCCGTTCCCGCGACGGGCCGGGTGGTCACCCCGAAGGACGGCCGCGACAGCGTGGCGCTGTACGGCAGGGCCTATCCCGAGGCCGGGGCCTATCCGGCGGGTGTTCCGGCCCAGGCGCTCTCGCCGCTGCCGTACACCCTGCCCAAGGGGCAGAAGTACGTGGTCGGCGACAAGGTTCCCGGCGAGTACTACTACTCGGTCACCTTCGCCGGCGACTCGCACCGGCTGGTCGTCGGCGAGGACCAGTACTACGAGATCCAGTACGGCCACCGGGTGGCGTTCGTGCGCGCCGCGGACGTGAAGGCGACCCCGGCGACGTAGACGTGCGGGCCGCGGGCCGCGTCGTCGACGGCGCGGCCGGGCCTCAGCCCTGCTGGAACAGCTCCGCCGGGAGCGGCTTCAGCAGGGCGTAGAGGTCGTCGGTGATGGGGCGGTCCCAGGCGGCGATGGTCACCAGGACGTTGTCGCTGCGGTCGAACTGCACGCAGGAGATCCGCCCCTCGGAGAGCTTCAGGCGGCGCACGATCAGCAGGTTGTCGCCCTGCATCACCGGCATGTCCTCGGTGCCGACGACGGTCACCTCCTCGTCGTTCTCCAGCGCGAGCAGGAGCTGGGCCACCTCGAAGGGGACCTCGCCCTCCTCCACCTCGCGGGCCGGGGATCCCTCGGGCAGATTGCCGATGATCATCGCGGGGCCGCGGCCGCCGAAGAGGTCGTAGCGCAGGAAGACGCCCTGGCAGCTGCCGTCGGGTGCGGGCAGAAGGCCCGCGCCCAGGTTGCCGGGCCAGTCGCCCGGGTCCATGGCCAGTACGTCGAAGTCGGGCCCGGCGGGCGTGGCGCTGCGGCGGCGGAGGAACGACATGCCGCCATGGTACGTGGCCGACGCGCTCGGGCGGTGCGCGGGCGGCACGCGTTCCGCCGCGCGTGATCCGGTCCGCGGCCCACGGGTCCCGGCGTTCTCCTCCGTCCCTTCGGACCTGCCCCGCGTGCGCTCTGCGGGCACGGGCGCCCGGCGCAGGGCGTCCGGTGCTCGGGGGGTCCTCGCGGGCCGTCGCAGCCGTCGGCCTGGGGCCTGCGCGGCGCCGTGCGCCGGCTGCCGCGACCGATGGGGCGTCCCTGGCCCTCACCCGCGGACTGCGGCCTTCGCCCGCCGGGCCGGCCGCGGTCAGGTCAGGTCAGGTCAGGTCAGGTCAGGTCAGGTCAGGTCAGGTCAGGTCGAACTCTCCCGCCCGTGCCTCCGACACGAACGCGCCCCACTCGGCGGGTGTGAAGATCAGGGAAGGGCTCTGCGGGCTGCCGCTGTTGCGCATCGCGATGAATCCTTCGACGAAGGCGATCTGGACATCCCCCCGCCCCCGGCTGCTGGACTGCCACTCGGCGTTGCTGAGGTCCAGCTCGGGCTTGTCCCAGCCCGTGAGCGGCTGCTGGTGGATGGTGCTCTCGGCCACGTCCGTGCTCCTCCCGGTTCGTCGTCCGCGGGCCAGCCTAGCGATCGGCCCCGTACGCCGACAGAGCACGCGAGGAGGACCTTTCAGGACATCGGCGGCCTGGCTCCGACGAGCCACATGGAGAAGAACTGCGAGCCGCCCCCGTAGGCGTGGCCGAGGACCTTGCCGGCCCGCTCCACCTGGTGTTCCCCGGCCTGGCCGCGCACCTGGAGTGCGGCCTCCGCGAAGCGGATCATGCCCGAGGCGCCGATCGGGTTGGTGGACAGGACACCGCCCGACATGTTGACGGGCAGGTCGCCGTCGAGCTCGGTGACGCCGGCCTCGGTGAGCTTCCAGCCCTCGCCCTCTTCGGCGAAGCCGAGGTTCTCCAGCCACATCGGCTCGTACCAGGAGAACGGCACGTACATCTCCACGGCGTCGATGTCGCGGCGCGGGTCGGTGACCCCGGCCTGCCGGTAGACATCGGCGGCACAGTCCTTTCCGGCCTGCGGCGACACCGCGTCCTTGCCGGCGAAGAGCGTCGGTTCGCTGCGCATCGCGCCTCCGAGCACCCAGGCGGGCGGACGGGGCGAGCGGGCGGCTCCGGCCCGGTCGGTGAGCACCATCGCGCAGGCCCCGTCGGAGGAGGGGCAGGTCTCCGAGTAGCGGATCGGGTCCCAGAGCATGGGCGAGGCCTGGACCTTCTCCAGCGTGATGTCGTGCTCGTGGAGGTGGGCGTAGGGGTTCTTCAGCGCGTTGCGCCGGTCCTTGTACGCCACGAGCGAGCCGACGGTGTCGGGCGCGCCGCTGCGCCGCATGTACGCGCGCACGTGCGGGGCGAAGAAGCCGCCGGCCCCGGCGAGCAGGGGCTGCTGGAAGGGGATGGGCAGGGACAGTCCCCACATGGCGTTGGACTCGGACTGCTTCTCGAAGGCCAGGGTGAGAACGGTGCCGTGGACCCGGGCCGCGACCAGGTTCGCGGCGACCAGCGCGGTGGATCCGCCGACCGAGCCGGCCGTGTGCACGCGCAGCATCGGCTTGCCCACCGCGCCGAGCGCGTCGGCGAGGTACAGCTCGGGCATCATGACGCCCTCGAAGAAGTCGGGGGCCTTGCCGATGACCACGGCGTCGACGTCGGCCCAGGTCAGCTCGGCGTCGTCGAGGGCGCGCCGGGCGGCCTCGCGAACCAGTCCGGCGATCGAGACGTCCCGGCGGGCCGCGACGTGCTTGGTCTGGCCGATCCCGACGACGGCCACGGGCTCCTTGCTCATCGCGGTTCCCCTTCGAGTACGGCGACCAGGTTCTGCTGGAGACACGGGCCGGAGGTGGCGTGGGCGAGGGCGCGGTCGGACTCGCCCCGGTGGATGCGGGCAGCGGCCTCGCCGATGCGGATCAGACCGGCGGCCATCATGGGGTTGGCCGCGAGCGCGCCGCCGGACAGGTTCACCCGGACGCTGTCGTCCAGCCGCAGCGCCTTGCGCAGGACGACCTCCTGTGAGCTGAACGGCGCGTGCAGTTCGGCGGTGTCGACGGGCCGGTCGAACGCGCCGGCCCGCTCGGCGGCGAGGCGGGTGGAGGGCGAGTCGGTCAGGTCGCGCACGCCGAGCGAGTGGGCTTCGATGCGGTGGTCGACGCCTCTGATCCAGGCGGGCCGGGAGCACAGCTCACGGGCCCGCTCGCCCGCCGCGAGGATGACGGCGGCGGCCCCGTCGCCGACGGGCGGACAGTCGCCGGTGCGCAGCGGCCGCACGGCGTAGTCGCCCTGCGGGACGGAACCGCGCAGCTGGGCATGGGAGTTGAGGGTGGCGGTGCGTCGGCTGCGGGCGCCGATCGCCGCGAGGGCCGGCTCATCGGTGTGGCCGGCGTCGATCAGCGCCTGTGCCTGGAGCGCGGCCAGGGCGACGGAGTCGGGCCACAGGGGGGCGACGTAGTACGGGTCGAGCTGGCGGGTGAGGACGTCGCGCAGCGAGCCGGGAGAGGACTTGCCGTAGGAGTAGACGAGAGCGGTGTCGGCGTCGCCGGTGAGGAGTTTGGTCCACGCCTCGTACAGCGCCCAGGCGCCGTCCATCTCGACGTGGGACTCGGACAGGGGCGGCCAGGCGCCGACGCCGTCGAGGGCGAGGGTGAAGGAGAAGGCGCGGCCGGCGAGGTAGTCGCTGGAGCCGGAGCAGGTGAAGTCGATGTCGGCGGTCTTCAGGCCGGTCCGGTCCAGGACGCTGTGCAGGACCGGCATGAGCATCTCGACCTCGGAGAGCTCGTCGGTGGTGCGCAGGACGTCGGTCTGGGCGAAGGCCACCACCGCGATGTCGCGGCGGTCCGGGGGTTCCTCGCGGGTCACAGCAGCTCCTTGTAGACGTCGTAGTCCGCGTCCGGTTCGCCGGTGGGCCGGTAGTGGTCGGGGTAGCGGGCGCCCTCCGTCCAGACGGGTTCGACGCGCAGGCCCATGCGGACCTGGTCGTAGGGGATGCCGGCGATGCGTCCGTGCAGGGCGAGGTCGGCGCCGTCGAGGGCGATGTGGGCGTAGACGTAGGGCACCTCGATGTCGAGGTTCTTCGCCTTGATGTTCACGATGCAGAAGGTGGTGACGGTCCCGCGCGGCCCCACCTCGACCTGTTCCGCGGTCGGGACGCCGCAGGTGGGGCAGGCTCCGCGGGGCGGGACGTACACCTTGCGGCAGGCCGGGCAGCGTTCGCCGACCGTGCGCCGGGTGGAGAGCGCGGCGATGTAGGCGGACTGGGCGCGGCCGGGCGAGTAGGTGTAGTCGAGGCGGGCGGGGGCGACGATGCCGGTGACCCGGTCGTCCGCGAGCGCGCCGGGTTCGCCGTCGGGTGACGCGGGTTCGCCGGCGTGGGGCTCGAAGCAGGCGATGTCGGTGATGGCGCCCTCGCGTTCGGCGGCCCAGCGGATCCGGACGCGCATTCCGGTGCGGACGGCGTCGGGTCCGGGGGCGTCGAGGGCGTGCAGGAGGGCGGTGTCGGCGCCGTCGAGGCGGACCAGGACCCAGGCGAACGGGGTGGCGAGGGGCTGGCCGCGGCGGGGGGCGTGGTTCCAGGCCCAGGTGGTGACGGTGCCGGTGGGCGCGACCTGGACGAGGTCGTGGATCTCCTCGGCGGTCACGGGGTCGTACTCGACGGGCGGGACGAGGGTGCGGCCGTCGGCGGTCCGCACGCCGAGGACGACGCGCTCGCGCAGGCCGGTCAGGAAGGCGCTCTGCACGGGGCCGAGGGACCGGGTGAAGGGGAACTCGACGACAAGGGGGGCTTTCAGCACTTCGGGCATCGGGGCTGCCTCCTCGGGGAGCCGACGTCATGGGGTGCGCCCCGTGAGGGGCGCGGGGCGACTGTGTGTGCGGCTCCGCCGCGTGGACGCGGCTCGGCACGACGGCCCCGCGGACGGGGAGCGAACCGCACCTCCCGCTCGCCCGGCGGAGCGTCACGCGCGCCTGTAGCGGGGCGGGCGTTTCTCCGCGAAGGCGCGGGCGCCCTCCTTGGCGTCGGCGGTGTCGAAGACCGGCCAGCCACGGGCGAGTTCGGCGGCGAGACCGTCGGTCTCGGTGAGCTCGGCGGTCTCGTACACCGACGCCTTGACGGCCTCGACCGCCAGCGGACCGCAGGAGTTGACGCGTTCGGCGATCTCCAGGGCCTTCTTCAGGGCCGTGCCGTCGGGCACGACATGACCGACCAGACCGATGTCCGCGGCCTCCCGGGCGCTGTACGGGCGTCCGGTGAGCAGCATCTCCAGGGCGTGGGTGCGCGGGATCTGCCGTTGCAGCCGGACGGTGGAACCGCCGATCGGGAAGAGGCCGCGCCTGACCTCGAAGAGGCCGAAGGTCGCGGACTCGCCGGCGACGCGGATGTCGGTGCCCTGGAGCATCTCGGTGCCGCCCGCGACGCAGTACCCCTCGACGGCGGCGATCACCGGCTTGCGCGGGCGGTGGTGACGGAGCATCGCCTTCCAGTGCAGGTCGGGGTCGGCCTTGAGCCGGTCGCGGTGCTGCTCGCCCTCCATGCCCTTGCCGGCCAGCGCCTTGAGGTCCATGCCGGAGCAGAAGGAGCCGCCCGCGCCGGTGAGGACGACCGAGCGGACCGAGTCGTCCTCGTCGGCCTCCAGCCAGCCGTCGTACAGGCCGACGAGCATGGCGAGCGAGAGCGCGTTCTTGGCCTGCGGCCTGTTGAGCGTGAGCACGAGTGTGGCGCCCTCGCGTCGCACGGTGAGGTGTTCGGTACCGCCCATCGCACATCTCCCCTCGGAAAGAACGAGAACAGGTTGCAGTAGGCGTGACGGCAGTTCAAGGGTTTTCTGACAGACAGTCAGATTTCTTGGCGCGGACCCTTCCCACTTACCGCGCGCTTTGCTGTGATGACCGGCGAACCGTCTGAGAGCCAGGCCGTCGTGAGGTCAGGAGGAACGGTGGAGTACAACCTTGCCGACCTGTTCGAGTCGGTCGTCGACGTGGCCGCGGACCGCGAGGCGCTCGTGTACGTCGACCATCCCGGCACGGGCGCGGAACGCCGGCTGACGTACGCGGAGCTCGACGCGGCCGCCAACCGCATCGGTCACCACCTCCTCGACAGCGGCGTGCGTCCCGGCGAGCACCTCGGGCTGCATCTGTACAACGGCGTGGAGTACCTGCAGACGGTGCTGGGCTGCCTGAAGGCGCGGATCGTGCCGGTCAACGTCAACTACCGGTACGTGGAGGAAGAGTTGGTCTACCTCTACCGGGACGCGGATCTGGTCGCGCTCGCCTTCGACGCGGAGTTCACCGACCGGGTGACGGCCGCGCTGCCGCAGACGCCGGCCTTGCGGCACCTGATCCGGGTCGGCCCGGCGGTCGAGGGCATCACCTCGTTCGCCGACGCCGAGACGAGCGGCTCGCCCGGGCGCGGGTTCCCGGCGCGTTCCGGGGACGACCAGTTCATCATCTACACCGGCGGCACGACCGGCATGCCCAAGGGCGTGATGTGGCGTCAGGAGGATCTGTTCTTCTCGGGGCTGGGCGGCGGATCGCCCACGGGCGAGCCGGTGAAGACGCCCCAGGAGATAGCCGAACGGGTCGCGGCCGGCGGCACCGGGATCACCTTCTTCCCGACTCCCCCGCTGATGCACGGCACCTCCACGCTCACCGCCTTCATCGGCTTCAACTTCGGTCAACGCGTCGTCATCCACCGCAAGTTCGTGCCCGAGGAAGTGCTGCGGACCATCGAGAAGGAGAAGGTCACCAGCATCTCCCTGGTGGGCGACGCGATGCTGCGGCCGTTGATCGACGCGCTCGAAGGGCCCATGAAGGGCACGGACTGCTCATCGGTGTTCAGCGTCTCCTCCTCCGGGGCGATCATGTCGGACACGGTCCGCCGCCAGTTCCGGGCGCTGATGCCGAACGCGATGCTGCTGAACAACTTCGGCTCCTCGGAGTCCGGCTTCAACGGCACGGCGACGGACGACTCCGGACCCGAGCGCGGCTTCCGCGTCCGGGTCAACCCCCGTACCCAGGTGGTCGATCCGGCCACCCGCGAGCCGGTGGCCGCGGGCGAGATCGGTCGCGTCGCCCAACGCGGCCACGTCCCGCTCGGCTACTACAACGACCCGGTGAAAACCGCCGAGACCTTCTTCGAGAAGGACGGCGAGCGCTGGGTGCTGCTCGGCGACATGGCGACCGTCGACGAGGACGGGGTGGTCGTCGTCCTCGGGCGCGGCTCGCAGTGCATCAACACCGGGGGCGAGAAGGTGTACCCCGAGGAGGTCGAGCAGGCGCTCAAGGCGCACCCGGACGTGTACGACGCCCTGGTGGCAGGGGTGCCGGACCCGACGTGGGGCAACCATGTGGCGGCGGTGGTCCAGGTCCGCCACGGCGCCCCGCCGCCGTCCCTGGAGGACATCCAGCGGCACTGCCGCACCCGGCTCGCCGGCTACAAGATCCCGCGCCAGCTGGTGCTCGCCGCGTCCATCCGCCGCTCACCGAGCGGCAAGGCGGACTACCGGTGGGCGCGCGAGGTCGCCGTGGCGGAGAGCAGCTGACCAGGCCCGCGGCGCCCTGGCTCCGGTCCGTGACGGCCCTTCTCAGCCTCGTCACACCCTGCTCGAGCGACCGGCACGCTCCAGGAAGTCGCCGACCCGCCCGGCGAACCCGCCGGGGTCGTCCAGCCACGGGTAGTGGCCGGCGCCGGGCTGCACGGCGAACTCGGCGTTCGGGAAGGCGTCGGCCACCAGCCGGGCGCGGTCCGGCCGGGGCCCGCCGTCCAGCTCGCCGGCCAGGACGAGCACCGGGGCGGTCAGCTCGGCCAGCGCGGTCCGCAGGGCCGGCGGGTCGAAGGCGGCCGGATCGAGGAAGCGCTCCTCGCCCTCGGCACAGGTCTGCTCGTCCGCGGCGGCCTCGTGGGCGCGGGCGGCTTCGTCCCACCTGCCGTGGAAGAAGGCGCCGACGACCGCCGGATCGGGCTCGCCCCCGCCCCCGAGCCACGCCTCGAACGCCGGGAACGCCTGCTCGAACCAGGGTTCACGGCGGCGCAGCCGCGCGGCCGCCAGCCGCTCCTCGACCGTGGCCGGCCGGCCCAGCGCCCACGGATTGACGGTGACCAGCGCGAGCCGGGACACCCGGTGCGGGTACCGCGCCGCGTACAGCATCGCGAGGCTGCCGCCCGCCGAATGGGCGAGCACGTCGATCCGCTCCCGCCCCAGGTGCACGCGCAGCGCCTCGACGTCGTCCACCTGCCGGTCGACGCGGTACGTCGCCGGGTCCGCGGGAGGCGCGGAGCCGCCGGTGCCGCGCAGATCGAGCAGGATCAGGCTGCGGCAGCCGGCGAGACCGCCCAGGTCGCCGAGGTAGTCGGAGGCCCGCAGGGGGCCGCCGGGCAGGACGACGAGCGGCTCGCCCTCACCCGACACGCGGTAGGCGAGCTCGGTCCCGTCCGGCGCGGTGAAGATCGGCATGCCCCGATTCTCGGCAGGGGTCGCGGCCGCCCGCAACGGGGTTCTCCGGGCGAAAGTCGCCGCCGGCCTCTTGCCTGACGCCCGCGGGCCTGGATTACTGATCCACAAGAAGATCGACCGAATGATCGGTCGCCCGGATCGAGACGATTTCGGCGTCGAGACGGTTTCGGCGTCGACGGTGCTCGGTGCGGACAGGCCGGTGAGGGAGAAGTCCCATGACGGATGTGCGGAACCCGCTGGACGAGGGCGAGCGCCTCGGCGAGGCGGCGCTGCGCGCCCTGCAGTTGGAGCGGCTGCGGACCTCGCTGCGTCGCGCCTACGCCCGGGTGCCCTTCTACCGCGAGGCCTTCGACAGGGCCGGCGTCCACCCCGACGACTGCCGCGACCTCGCCGACCTGGCCCGTTTTCCCTTCACCGCCAAGGCCGACCTGCGGGCGCACTACCCGTACGGGATGTTCGCCGTCCCCAGGGACCGTATCCGCCGCATCCACGCCTCCAGCGGAACGACCGGCCGGCCGACGGTCGTCGGCTACACGGACGCCGATCTGTCCATGTGGTCGGACATGGTGGCCCGTTCGCTCCGCGCCGCGGGCGCGCGGCCCGGCGACACCGTCCATGTGGCCTACGGATACGGCCTGTTCACCGGCGGCCTCGGCGCCCACTACGGCGCCGAGCGCCTCGGCTGCACGGTGATCCCCGCGTCCGGCGGCATGACCGCCCGTCAGGTGCGGCTGATCCTCGACCTCGAGCCCCGGATCATCATGGTGACCCCGTCCTACATGCTCACCCTGCTCGACGAGTTCGAACGCCAGGGCGTGGACCCCCGTTCCACCTCGCTGCGCGTGGGGGTCTTCGGCGCGGAGCCGTGGACGGAGCGGATGCGCCGGGAGATCGAGGAGCGTTTCGCGATCGACGCCGTCGACATATACGGCCTGTCGGAGGTGATCGGGCCGGGCGTGGCGCAGGAGTGCGTGGAGACCAAGGACGGGCTGCACGTCTGGGAGGACCACTTCTTCCCGGAGGTGGTCGACCCGATCACCGGCGAGGTCCTCCCCGAGGGGGAGGAGGGCGAGCTGGTGTTCACCTCGCTGACCAAGGAGGCCATGCCGGTCGTCCGCTACCGCACGCGCGACCTCACCCGCCTGCTGCCGGGCACGGCTCGCGTCTTCCGGCGGATGCGGAAGGTCACCGGACGCAGCGACGACATGGTCATCCTGCGCGGGGTGAACCTCTTCCCCACCCAGATCGAGGAGATCGTGCTCCGCACCCCGGGCGTGGCGCCCCACTTCCAGCTCCGCCTGACCCGTGAGGGCCGTCTCGACGCCCTCACGGTCCGCGCCGAGGCCCGCGCCGACGCCTCGCCCGCGGACCGCGACACGGCCGCGCGCGCCGTCGCGGCGGCCGTGAAGGACGACATCGGCGTGTCGGTCGCCGTCGAGATCGTCGACCCGGAGTCGCTGGAGCGGTCGGTGGGCAAGATCAGGCGGATCGTGGACGAGCGTCCGCGCGCGTGATGACGGGCGGGGCGTCACGACGGACGGGCGTCACCACGCGTGGGCGTCACCACGCGTGGGCGTCATGAGCCGAACCGGTCCCGCAGCTCCCGTTTGAGGATCTTGCCGCTGGCGTTGCGGGGCAGCTCGTCCACGAAGAGCACCCGTTTGGGGGCCTTGAAGGGAGCCAGCTCCTTACGCGCATGGGCGATGAGCTCCTCCTCGGAGATCTCCCCCCGCGCGACGACGACCGCCGTGACCGCCTCGATCCACTTCTCGTCCGGCAGGCCGATCACAGCGGCCTCGGCGACGGCGTCGTGCGTGTAGAGGACGTCTTCGACCTGCCGGGAGGACACCAGTACGCCGCCGGAGTTGATGACGTCCTTCACCCGGTCGACGATCGTGAAGTAGCCGTCGGCGTCGCGCACGGCCAGGTCGCCGGAGTGGAACCAGCCGTCCCGGAAGGCCGCGGCGGTCTCGTCGGGTTTCTCCCAGTAGCCCTCGCACAGCTGCGGCGACCTGTAGACGATCTCGCCGGGTGTGCCGTCGGGGACGTCCGCACCGTCCTCGTCGACGACACGGGCGTCCACGAACAGGACCGTGCGGCCGCAGGAGTCCAGGCGCCCCTTGTGCTCCTCGGGGGCGAGGACGGTGGCGAGCGGGCCGATCTCGCTCTGCCCGAAACAGTTGTACAGACTCAGCCGGGGCAGCCGTTCACGCAGCCGCTCCAGGACCGGCACCGGCATGACGGACGCCCCGTAGTAGGCCTTGCGCAGGCCGCTCAGGTCGCGTGTCGTGAAGTCGGGGCGGTTCGCCAGAGCGATCCACACGGTCGGCGGGGCGAAGAGGCTGTCGACGCGGCCGGCCTCGACGAGGTCGAGGAGCCGGTCGCCGTCGGGGGCGTCCAGGACGATGTTCGTGGCGCCGACCGCGAGGTAGGGCAGCAGGAACACGTGCATCTGGGCGGAGTGGTAGAGCGGGAGGGAGTGCGCGGGGCGGTCGCCGGCGCTCAGGTCGAGGGCGGTGATCGCGCTCAGGTACTCGTGCACCAGGGCGCGGTGCGTCATCATCGCGCCCTTCGGCAGGGCCGTGGTGCCCGAGGTGTAGAGCAGCTGCACCAGGTCGTCGGTGCGCGGCTCGGGACCGTCGTGGACGGGGGCCTCGGCCAGCCGGGCCAGCAGCGAGTCGTCGGTGTCGCGCAGGGCCGCCGTCCGCACGCCGGCGGGGAGCCGGTCGGCGAGACCGGGATCGGCCAGAACCAGCGAGCTGCCCGACTGGGCGACGATGTACGCCAGTTCGCCGCCGGTGAGGTTCTGGTTCACGGGGACGTGGACCAGGCCCGCGCGGGCACAGGCCAGGAACGCGATGAGGTAGGCGTCGGAGTTGTGGCCGTAGGCGCCGACCCGGTCGCCGGGCGCGAGGCCCTCGGCGAGCAGGACGCTCGCCGCGCGCGAGACCGCCTCGTCGAGTTCCTCGTAGGTCCAGGTGCGGTCGCGGTACTCGACCGCGACGCGTGCCGGGGTGCGGCGGGCGCTGCGCCGCAGCACCCCGTCGACCGTGCTGCCATGTCCGGGCGTCATGGCTCATGATCCTCGGACGGCGGCCGGTGCGGGTCAAGTCGTCACCGTCGCCGGGCGTCAGCCGGACGGAGCGGGCGACGTCTGCCCTCGGCCCGCGCCACCCGCGCACGCCCGGCCGTGCCCCGCGCAGCCCGCACCGCACCGCATCGCCCCTGCCCTGCCCGGCCCGGCCCACAGCCGCACACGCACTCGCCCCCGCACCCGCACCCGCACCCGCCCCCGCACTTCGACCAGCCCCGGGGTCGCGGCCGGGGCGGGGGCAGCGCCGCTCACAACGGGCGGGGCCGTCCCTCCCAGTACGGCTCGCGCAACCGCCGCTTGTAGAGCTTGCCGTTGGGGTCCCGGGGCATCTCGGTGATGAAGTCGACGGACCTGGGCCGCTTGTAACCGGCCAGCCGGTCGGCGCAGTGGGCCAGGAGCTCGGCGGCGAGGTCCGGGCCGGGCTCGTGGCCGGGGGCGGGCTCGATCACGGCCTTCACCTGCTCGCCCCAGTCGTCGTGCGGGATGCCGAAGGCGGCGGCGTCGGCGACCGCGGGGTGGGCGAGCAGCACGGACTCGATCTCGGCGGGGTAGATGTTGACGCCTCCGGAGATGATCAGGTCGATCTTGCGGTCCCGCAGGAACAGGTAGCCGTCCTCGTCGAGCACCCCGAGGTCGCCGACGGTGAAGAAGTCGCCGATGCGGTTCTTCCGCGTCTTGTCCTCGTCCTTGTGGTAGGTGAAGCCGCCGGTGGTCATCTTCATGTAGACCGTGCCGAGTTCGCCGGGCGGCAGCCGCTCGCCGTCGTCGTCGAAGACCGCCAGCTCGCTGATGGGCCAGGCCTTTCCGACCGTGCCCGGCCTCTTCAGCCATTCCTCGGCCGTGGCGAACGCGCCGCCGCCCTCGCTGGCCGCGTAGTACTCCTCCACGCAAGCGCCCCACCAGTCGATCATCGCCCGCTTCACGTGGTCGGGGCAGGGCGCGGCGCCGTGGATGGCGTGCCGCATGGAGGTCACGTCGTAGCGCGCCCGTACGTCCTGCGGGAGGGCCAGCAGGCGGTGGAACTGGGTGGGGACCATGTGGGTGTGGGTGCAGCGGTGCGCGTCGATGAGGCGGAGCATCTCCTCGGGCGTCCACTTGTCCATGACGACCAGCCGGTGGCCGAGGTGCAGGGACGCGGCCGCGAACTGGAGCACCGCCGTGTGGTAGAGCGGCGAGCAGACCAGATGCACGTTGTCGTCGAGCGGCCTGATGCCGAAGATGCCCAGGAAGCCGCCGAGGTAGGACTCCTCGGGCGGCTTTCCGGGCAGCGGTCGCCGGATGCCGCGCGGGCGGCCCGTGGTGCCCGAGGTGTAGTTCATGACCCAGCCGAGCGTCCGGTCGGCGGGCGCCGACTCCGGCTGCCCGTCGAGGAGTTCGGCGTACGGCCGGAAGCCCTCGACCGCGCCGACGGCGTAGCGGTGGGTGGCGGGCAGGCCGGCCTCGTCGGCGGCCCGGCGCGCCTGCTCGGCGAACCGTTCGTGGGCGACGAGCACCTTGGCCCCCGAGTCGGAGACGATCCAGGCGATCTCGGGGCCGACGAGGTGGTGGTTGACGGGCACGAGGTAGAACCCGGCCTGCGTGGCGGCCAGATAGGCGGTGAAGAACTCGGCCGAGTTGGGCAGGACGACGGCGAAGGCGTCGCCGCGTTCCAGGCCGGCGGCGCGCAGGCCGTGCACGAGCCGGTTGGCGGCGGCGTGCAGACGGCCGGCCGTCCACTCCTGGCCGTCCGGGGCGATCAGGACGGTGCGGTCGGGGTCCTGGGCTGCCTGGGCCCAGAAGCCCGCGGGCGGTGTGCTGGTCACTGGCCGCTCCTTCCGGCGACGCGGTTGACGCGGTCCACGGCCTGCTCGAAGCCGCGGGTGAGGTCGTCGAAGACCGCCTGGACGCTGCGGACCTCGTTCATCCGGCCGACGATCTGGCCGACGGGCGTCCCGAGCAGGGGATCGACCTCGTGCTTCTGGATGCGCGAGACGGCTTCGGCGACGAGCAGGCCCTGAAGGGGCATGGGGAGGGTGCCGGGTCCCTGGGGGTCGTCCCAGGCGTCGGTCCACTCGGTGCGCAGCTGGCGGGCGGGTTTCCCGGTCAGCGCGCGGGAGCGGACCGTGTCGCCGGAGCCGGCCGCGAGGAGCTTGCGGGTGAGGGCGGGCGAGTGCAGGTCGGCCTCGGCCGTGGTCAGCCAGACGGATCCGAGCCATACGCCCTGGGCTCCGAGCGCGAGGGCGGCGGCGGCCTGCCGTCCGCTGCCGATGCCGCCGGCGGCGAGCACGGGCAACGGGTCCACGGCCTCGACGACCTCCGGGGTGAGCACCATGGAGGCGATCTCGCCGGTGTGGCCGCCCGCCTCGTACCCCTGGGCGACCACGATGTCGATGCCGGCCTGCTGGTGCTTGCGGGCGTGGCGGGCGCTCCCGGCGAGCGCGGCGACGAGGACGCCGTGCTCGTGAGCGCGGGAGACGACGTCGGGGGGCGGGGAGCCGAGGGCGTTGGCCAGCAGCCGGATCGGGTAGTCGAAGGCGACGTCGAGCTGGCTGCGGGCGACCTGCTCCATCCAGCCGGTGATCCGCCACCCGGCGGCCTCGCCCTCGGCCAGCTCGGGGACGCCGTATTTGGCCAGGGTGTCCCGCACGAAGTCCCGGTGGCCCTCGGGGATCATCGCCTCGACGTCGGCCTCGCTCACGCCCTCGACCTTCTTGGCGGGCATGACGACGTCGAGTCCGTACGGCTTGCCGTCGACGTGGGCCTCGATCCAGTCGAGGTCGCGTCTGAGGTCGTCGGGGGCGGTGTACCGGACCGCGCCGAGCACGCCGAAGCCGCCTGCGCGACTGATGGCCGCGGCGACGGCGGGGAACGGCGTGAAGCCGAAGACGGCGTGCTCGACTCCCAGTTGTGTGCTCAGCTCGGTCTGCATGGGCGCAGGATGCCGCAGCGGCGCGGACGACGGAAGACCTTTTCTGATACACCGTCAGATTCTTGCCCGTTCCCCGCCCCCGCACCCCGGCGGACGCCGTCGGCCATGTCCAGGCGGAGCCACGGTGAGCACCGTGCCGACGGGCCGGTGCCTGTACCGCGCCGAGCGCGTCCAGTCGACGGAACGGGCGTCGGCCACAAGGTCCTCCACCTGTACTCCACTGGCCACCACCGGCACGCCGATGGATGACTGGGACTGCTCCGAAGGGCTCGACCTGTGGTGTCGACCCCACCGTCTTCGGCCGGCCGCCGACCGCCCGGCGGAACTTCGTCCTCGGCAGGGGAACGGCCGTGCCGTCGGCTGCCATGCCACAGCTGATCAACGGCTGTTGCCCGGGCGGTAGACGCCGAGGTCGCCGTAGGCCGACAGAACCCCGGCCAGGTCACCGGATTGGTGCCGCAGGGTGCTGTCCAGGAAAGCGAGAGTGGTTGCCGCGACGACGCGCGGGCTCTCGGTGCGGCCCAGGGAGCCGACTGTCGAGGGCACAGGCGGCAGGTACAGGGGGCCGTCCATGAAGGTGAGGTGCGCGGTGCCGGAGATGGTGAGCCGGTAACTCGTCGCGGTGCTGAGCTTGAGGACCTTGGTGAGGCGGGGTAGGTAGTGCGGGTCGGTTCCGGGGGTGATGGCCTGGGTGAGCGCGAGCGTCGGCCGGCGGAGGGAGGGAGAGGTGGGGCCGTGGGGGTAGCCGTCCAGATCGATGACGGCGTCGAACCGGCCGTCCTGCCGGGCTGCCTGCAGGGCGGCAGCACCCCCCATGGAGTGGCCGGACACCGCGGCCCGGCTGGTGTCCAGGCGTCCGGTCAGCGGGCCGACGATCTCACCTCGATCCAGACGGTCCAGCTGGGTGAGGACGAAGCTGAGGTCGGCGGCTCGAACAGCCGTCCAGCCGGCCGCCAGCACGCCGTCCTTGCCCCGGTCGCCGATGGAGGCGGTTTTGGTGGGAATCGTTCGGCCGTGGGTGAGAACGACGGCGGCAGAGTCGAACGGGTGGTCGATGGCGGCGACCACGTAGCCGCGGCTGGCCAGTTCCTCCGCCCAGGCGGTGTTCTGGGTGCGCACTCCGCCTGACCCGGGAGAGAACAGGCCGACCTCGCGAGCGAGAGCGCCAGAGACGATGCGCGCCTCGTGCTCTGTGCGTCCCAGGTACTGAGCCCGCTGCGCGCCTGCGGGGCTCTTCTGCGCGGGATACCAGAGCTGGACCACGACCGTGCGCCGATCGTGCGGGTCGGCGGTGAAGGTCTCGGGGCGGTGTGGGTCGGTCCACTCCACCACACGGGTGCCGACCGCGAAACGACCTGACGGCTCGGGAAACACGGGTACGGGAAAGGACCAGGCAGCAGTGACGATCTCGGTCGTCCGGCCATCCTCAGCGTGGCGCACGCGATGCCACATCGATCCCGGGTCGCCGTCGCGTGCAACCGGAGTCGCAATCCGAGGCATGTCCCCCGCGCAACCGAGGTCGCAATCGGAGACGCCGGTTCAGCGGCCGCTTTGCCACTACGGGGTAGCGGGACTCCTCCTGCGGTCGTATTTCAGCGCGGTGCCATCAGACGGTGGACTCATGCGTTCCGCTGGACTGCGGCCTACCGTGACAGGGCTACGAACACGCCGGGCAGCCCGGGGGGCTTCGCTCCCCGTATCCGACCCGGCTCCAGCTGTACGCGGTGGTGGCCCCGGCCGGGGCCACCATGATGCTCAATCGACAGGGACATTGATGACCCAGGCGGTCGCGGAACCCGGCAATGCCCACCCGGTGCAATTCCGGGACCGCGTACGGCTGACGAGGATCCTCACCACCTTCGATCTCGACGAGTACGCCTTCGCCGCACTCAAAGCCGGAGCCTCGGGCTTCCTGCTGAAGAACACCAGGCCCGAGGAACTGCTCACCGCGATACGCAGCGTGGCCGCGGGCGACGCGGTGGTCTCCCCGCGGATCACCCGCCGCCTGCTGGAGAACCTCCGCCCGCACATCCCCGACGGCAGCAGCGCCGACCGCGACGAGCGGCTGAGCCGGCTCTCCGCCCGCGAGCGCGAGGTGCTCGTCAAGGTGGGCCGCGGCCTGTCCAACACCGAGATCGCGGCCACCCTGTACCTCGCGGAGGCGACCGTGAAGTCCCACCTGGGGCGCATCCTGCAAAAGCTCGAACTCCGGGACCGGATACAGGCCGTGATCTTCGCCTACGAAAGCCGCCTCATCCACCCGGCATGACGCCGACCGTTGTCCTGTCTCAGGGAAGTAAGTCGGCCGCACGCTGCTGACCTGCATGGACCGGATCGGGTGAGACGCGTGGGCCCGGTTGGTCGAGACAGACTGCGCGCCAGGAACGGGGAGTCGGGCCGCGACCCTGGAAGGAGGCGTTCGTGAGCGTCGGGTGCGTGCAGCGGTCTGAACGTGTTGCTGTGATCGGAGGCGCCGTTCACGAGTCAGCTCATAGTCGGTTGACGGGATCCCATCCGATCACTTCGATCGGGCGGGATCTCTGCGTTTCGCCGGACGGGCGGCGGGCGCCCCTGGCGGGCGGCGCCCGTAATCCGCTGTTCACCGTCTCCTTCCCGAGCAAGAATCGTCCGCATGTCTGCGATCCCCGGTGCCACGACCGCCTTCCACGACCTGCCCGCGTTCCTCGCCCAGCCTCGCGTCAACTCCCTTGCGCTGTCCGCCGACGGCGGCCGTCTCGTCGCCACCGTGCAGACGCTGTCGGAGGACCGGACCAGGTTCGTGTCCGGGCTGTGGGAGATCGATCCGGATGGGGAGCGCGAGGCGCTGCGCCTGACCCGGTCGGGGAAGGGCGAGTCCGGGCCCGCGTTCGGCCCGGACGGGGTGCTGTACTTCCTGTCGGAACGCGAGGACGACAGTGAGGAGGACAAGCACGAGGGTGCCGCGCTGTGGGCGCTGCCCGGGCGTGGTGAGGCCGCCGTCGTGGCCCGGCACCCGGGCGGGATCACCGCGTTCACCGTCGCCCGGGAATCCGGCGCGCTGGCCCACACCGCCGGGCTGCTGCCCGGGGCCGCCGACGCCGACACGCACGGCAAGCTGCGCACTGCGCGCAAGGACGCGAAGGTCACCGCGATCCTGTACGAGGCCGGGCCGACCCGTGCCTGGGACCGCGATCTCGGCCCCGAGGCACAGCACACCTTCGTGCGCGCGGAGGCCGAGGGCGCCGTGGTCGACGCCGGCGGGCAGGGCGTCGGCCTCGAGCACCCCGGGGACGTGGCGCTGTCGCCCGACGGGACGCGAGTGGCCTACACCAGGTTCGTACCCGGCCGGGTGCCCGCCGAGAACCGCACCGCCGTGGTGGTGGCACACGCGGCCACCGGGGAGGAGGTCTTCGTCCTGGGCGATGTGGAGCACCTCTACGAGGCGCCGGTGTTCACGCACGACGGCTCGGCGGTCGTGTGCTCGCGGATGACGTGGCCGACTTACGACGAGTCGATGGACATGACGCTCGTCCGGGTCGGCGTGGACGGCGGCGAGGCCGTCGATCTTCTGCCCGGGTTCGACAACTGGCCCGTCGGCGCCGTCTGTTCGGCGGTCGACGACGCCCTCTTCTTCGTGGCCGATGTGGAGGGTCACGCGCCCGTCTTCCGGCGGGACGCGGACGGCTCCGTGACCCGGCTCACCGCCTCGGGCGCGTACGGCTCGCTCTGCGTGGCCCCCGACGGGCGGACGCTGTACGCGCTGCGCAACGCGATCGACTCGCCTCCGCGGCCGGTCAGGTTCGAGGCCGGCGTCGCCGACCAGACGCCGGTCGAGCTGCCCGCCCCCGGTGCGTTCGACGCGCTGCCGGGCACCCTCACCGAGGTGCACGCCGACGCGGCGGACGGGTACCGGCTGCGCGGCTGGCTCGTGCTGCCTGAGGGCGCGTCGGCCGAGAACCCCGCGCCGCTGCTCGTCGCCGTGCACGGCGGGCCGCAGGGCAGCTGGAACGGCTGGACCTGGCGGTGGAACCCGTGGCCGTTCGCGGCCCGCGGCTACGCGGTGCTGCTGCCCGACCCGGCCCTGTCGACCGGATACGGTCAGCAGGGTCACCGGCGCGGCTGGGGGCAGTGGGGCGGGGTCCCGTACACGGACGTGATGGCGCTGACCGACGCAACCGAGGCCCGTGACGACATCGATGCCGCGCGCACCGCGCTCGGGGGCGGCTCCTACGGCGGCTACATGGCCAACCGGGTCGCCACGAGCACCGATCGGTTCAAGGCGATCGTGAGCCACGCGGGCCTGTGGGACCTGCGGTCCTTCCAGGGCGACACCGACGCGCCCTGGTACTTCCAGTGCATCTTCGGGGACCCGGTGACCCGGCCCGAGCGGTACGAGGCGCACTCCCCGTACCTGGACGCCGCGAAGATCCGTACGCCGATGCTGGTCATCCACGGCGCGAAGGACTACCGCGTGCCGGTCGGCCAGGGCGCCGCGCTCTTCCAGGATCTGCAGCGGTTCGAGGTGCCTGCGAAGTACCTGTACTTCCCGGACGAGAACCACTGGATCCTCTCCCCGGGCCACATCCAGGTCTGGTACGAGGCGTTCCTGAACTTCCTCGACCACCACGTCCTCGGTGCCGAGTGGCAGCGGCCCGGACTGCTGTGACCGCGGGCGGGCGCCGGCCTTCGACGAGGTGCGATCCCCCGCTTTTGGGCAGGAGGACGCCGGTTCACCGCGGCCGACGCGTCAGGTTCGCCGAGTCGGAAGCCCGAACGACTCGGTTCGTTGAGAAAACGACTCGAGCTGCGGCGGAGCCCCTGCCGCGATCACCGCGGCCTGCGACGGACAATTCCGGCCGCCGGCGCGAGGTGTACGCATTTACTGCGGCAGTGCCGGAAGGGCGGAACCAGCGTGACGATCGAACCGGTGACCGGACTCGGCGGCTGGGGCGCGCTTCGGCTGCCGCACGCCCGGGTCGTGCCGCTGTCCGCCCCGCCGGCGACGTACACCGCGGCGGTCGACCGGTACTTGACAGGTACGGGCATCGCGAAGTCCTCCGCGCGGATCTGCCGACGCATGACCTACGTGGCCGGGTCCCGCCGCCGGGACGCCCGCTACTGTTCCGCCCGCCGCCGAGACCGCGCCTACCGGCGCCGGCACCGCCGGTACGGTGACGTGAAGGCGTCGGAAATACGACGCGTACCGACGGGTGCGACGCGCTGACATCACCCAACGTCCAAGGACTTCGCGGACCGTCCCAGGTCAGCGGCAGCACTGGAACCCAACCGGCGGGTTACTTGTTCCCTGGTGTCCGGGACAGGACTACAGGGCCGTTCAGGACCGCTCGCCCGCCGCCGGGGCCTCCAGCACGGCCATCGCCGCGTTGTGCCCCGGCACTCCGCTCACCCCTCCCCCGCGCACCGCTCCCGCTCCGCACAGCAGCACGTTCGCGTGCCGGGTCTCCACGCCCCAGCGGCCGGCGCCGTCGTCCGCGTACGGCCAGGACAGTTCGCGGTGGAAGATGTTGCCGCCCGGCAGCCCGAGGTCGCGCTCCAGGTCCAGCGGGGTCCTCGCCTCGATGCAGGGACGGCCGTCGGCGTCGAGGGCCAGGCAGTCGGCGAGGGGTTCGGCCAGGTGGGCGTCGAGCTGGGCCAGGGTCGACCTCAGCAGTTCCTCGCGCACACCGTCGTTGTCCGCGCGGAAGAGCCGGGCCGGCGTGTGCAGCCCGAACAGCGTCAGCGTCTGGTATCCCTTCTGGGCGAGGTCCGCGCCCAGGATCGTCGGGTCGGTCAGCGAGTGGCAGTAGATCTCGGAGGGCGGGGCGGCCGGCAGCGCGCCGGCGGCGGCCTGGGCGTGGGCGGCGGCGAGCTGCTCGTAGCCCTCCGCGATGTGGAAGGTCCCGGCGAACGCCTCGCGCGGGTCGACGGAGCTGTCGCGCAGCCTCGGCAGCCGCTCCAGCAGCATGTTCACCTTGAGCTGGGCGCCCTCCGCGGGGGCGGGTCGTTCGCCGCCGGTGAGAGCCGCCAGCGCCTGCGGGGAGGCGTTCACCAGGACGTGCCGGGCGGCTGCCACGCCCTCGCCGTCGGCGGTGCGGTAGGCGACCTCGGCGGTACGGCCGTCCGTGTCGATCCGTACGGCCTCGTGTCCGGTGGCGAGGACCGCGCCCGCGTCCCGGGCCGCAGCGGCCAGGGCGTCGGTGAGGGCGCCCATCCCGCCGACGGGGACGTCCCAGGCTCCCGTGCCGCCGCCGATGACGTGGTAGAGGAAGCAGCGGTTCTGCCGGAGGGAGGGGTCGTGGGCGTCGGCGAAGGTGCCGATGAGGGCGTCGGTGAGGACCACGCCGCGCACGAGGTCGTCGGCGAAGCGTTCCTCGACGGCCGCACCGATCGGCTCCTCGAACAGGGTCCGCCAGGCCTCCTCGTCGTCGACCGTGCGGCGCAGTTCCTCACGGGTGGGAAGCGGCTCGGTGAGCGTGGGGAAGACCCGCTGGGCGAGGCGTCCGGTCATGCCGTAGAAACGCTCCCAGGCCGCGTACTCGCGCTCGCCGCCCGTGAGCCGTGCGAACGCCTCGCGGGTGCGTCCCTCGCCCCCTCCCACCAGGAGCCCGGTGGGCCGCCCGGCGCGCTCCACGGGCGTGTACGAGGAGATCGTGCGGCTCCGGACGCGAAAGCTCAGCCCCAGATCCCGCACGATCTTCGACGGAAGCAGGCTGACCAGGTACGAGTACCGGGACAGCCGGGCGTCGACGCCCGTGAACGGGCGGGTGGAGACGGCGGCGCCGCCGGTGTGGTCCAGCCGTTCCAGCACCAGCACCGACCGCCCGGCCCCGGCCAGATAGGCGGCGGCGACCAGACCGTTGTGGCCGCCGCCCACGACGACGACGTCGTAGGCGCGCTTCTTGCCGGGGCCGGCGTGCCCCCGGCTGCCCTGGCGTCCCCCGTCTCCCCCGCCTCCCCCGTGTCCCTGGTTCCCCTGTTCTCCGTGGTGTCCCTCGTGTGCAGGCATGCTTCTTCGTAACACGAGCCGATCAAGGCCTGCCAGAGGTGGCCGTTCACGGCCTCCGGAGCCGGACCGCAGGGAAGGTCGGCGAGATGTGCGCCTCGCTCGGATCCGTTCGGGTCCGTTCGGGTCCGTTCGGGTCCGTTCGGGTCCGTTCGGGTCCGCAGGCGTGGGCCACGCGGCTCTCCTGCGTGACACGCGGCTCCGACGCACGGCCGTGGAGTCGGCGTACACGCTGTCCGCGGCCGGACGGCGCACTGCCCGGAGCCGGCCCGGGACCAGCCCACGCCCACGCGACGGCCGCCGTCCACCCGGCGGAGGGCACGGCGGACGGGACGGCGGACGGGACGGGCGAACGGGACGGGCCACGGCGGAGCTTCATGCTCCGGTTCGGCAGCCTACGGCCGGACTTTGCACGGTGCGGGGCGGGCATCGGGGCCGAGCCTGGCCACGGCCCGCAGGATGTGCTTGGGCGGGAGCTGCCAGCGCAGGCCTGCGGGGACGCTGCGCAGCACGGCGCCGGCGACGCGCAACCGCCGGGTGACGGTGGCGGGTTCGGGAGCGGGCCTGCCGTACAGCTCGTGGGCGTACGGCGGCAGCGAGGCGTACGCCAGATGCGCCACGCGCCGCCACAGCAGAGCGCGCGCCGGGAGAAGCAACGCGGGGGCCGGCGGCCGGAGCAGGAAGTCGTCCACCTCACGCGCCTCCGCCCCGGCGGCGAGTTCGGAGCGCACCTTCTCGAAGTACGCCTCCAGGGCGGCCCGGTCGCCGGGCACGGTGTCCGGGTCGAGCCCCACCAGGCGGGCGCTGACGCGGTGTTCGCCGATGTAGCGGTCGGCGGCCGCGTCCGAGAGCGGGTAGCCGGAACGACGCAGGACGTGCAGACAGGAGTCGATCTCGGCGCAGTGCACCCACAGCAGCAGTCCGGGTTCGTCGACGCCGTAGCGCTCCCCGGTGTCCGGGTCGGTCGCGGACAGCAGACGGTGGATCCGGCGGACACGGGCGCCCGCCTTCTCGGCGGCCTCGGCGGTGCCGTAGGTGGTGGTGGCGACGAAGTCGACGGTGCGCATCAGCCGCCCCCACGCGTCCTGCCGGAACTCGGAGTTCTGCATGACGCCGCGCACGACTCGCGGGTGCAGTGCCTGAAGGTAGAACGCGCGGATTCCGGCGACCCACATCATCGGGTCGCCGTGCATCTGCCAGGTCACGCTTCTGGGGCCGAACAGCCCCGGGTCGGCCGTCACGGCAGGTGTGGCCACGGCTGCCTCCTCGGGCACTGCGGGGACGCGCGTCCCGGGACGTCGTCCCCGGTTCCTTTCCCCGCGGGCCGCCGGATCAGTCCTCCGGGCGCGTCCGGGGCGGGCCCACGAGCCCGGCACCGCCGGGGACCGCGGGAGGGCGTCCCGAAGCAGCGTCGCGGCACAACAGGGTGATCCATGCGCGCGAGACGGGGGCGGTCGGCCCGTGGCCGGCGTCCGCCCCCCTCGGTGCCTGACGACGCAAGGAGCGGATTGTGGAACTCCGTGGGCATCGGGGCCTCCGAAGGGACGGACCGGAGCCTTGAGCGGGTTGGGATCAGAGGAAGGCGTGACCTTCGCCGCGGTAGGTCGTGACCTGCTCGACGACTTCCGTGCCCGACACCAGGTGAAGTGTGTTGACGCGTTCGCACAGTTCGCCCGCCTTGGCGTGGCGGAACCACACGTGGTCACCCAGCCGCCGTCTGGGCCGCCACTGGCCCTGAATCAACGTAATCACCAGCGCAATCGCTCGCCTGCACGCCCTGTCGGACCCTGGCTGACCAGCGGCACCGCCCCATCCCAACGAGCAGCAGACCAATTTCCGGAACCGTGGCACCCGGCGCCCACCCGATGCGACAGTCGGGCCCTCGTATTCCTACAGGCAGAAAACCCACCCCAGACAAGCAGAAACGGCCCGCAAGCCGAGCTGACGAGCCGTCATGCAAGATCGAGGCTAACGCCGCACCCGTGGCATCCCCAGGCCGATCCAGGAAATGATCTCCCGCTGGATCTCGTTGTTGCCGCCGCCGAAGGTGAAGATCACGGCGGATCGGTAGCCGCGTTCGAGTTCGCCGTGCAGGACGGCGCCCGCCGAGCCCTCCTGGAGTGCGCCGGGCGCCGCGACGACCTCCATGAGCCAGCCGTAGGCGTCCCGGCGGGCCTCGGAGCCGTAGACCTTGACGGCGGAGGCGTCCTGCGGGGTGAGCGTGCCGTGCTGGAGGGCGCCGACCATCTGCCAGTTCAGGAGCTTGAGCGCGTCGAGTTTCACATGGGTCTGGGCCAGCCGCCGGCGCACCCAGGGCAGGTCGACGACCCGGCGGCCGTCGGCGAGCTTGGTCTCGGCCGCCCAGCGCTGGACGTCGTGCAGGGCGCGGATCGCCATCGTGCCGTGCGCGGCGAGGGTCACCCGCTCGTGGTTGAGCTGGTTGGTGATCAGCCGCCAGCCCTGGTTCTCGGCGCCCACCCGGCGCGAGACGGGGACGCGGACGTTCTCGTAGTAGCTGGCGGTGGTGTCGTGCGAGGCGAGCGTGCGGATGACCGTGCAGGAGTAGCCGGGCTCGGTGGTCGGCACCAGAAGCATGGTGATGCCCTTGTGCGGCGGGGCCTGGGGGTCGGTGCGCACGGCGAGCCACACCCAGTCGGCGGTGTCGCCGTTGGTCGTCCAGATCTTCTGCCCGTGGACGACGTACTCGTCGCCCTCCCGCACGGCGCGCGTCTTCAGCGCGGCCAGGTCGGTCCCCGCCTCGGGCTCGCTGTAGCCGATGGCGAAGTCGATCTCGCCGGCGAGGATCTTCGGCAGGAAGTACGACTTCTGCTCGTCCGTGCCGTAGCGCATGATCGTCGGTCCGACGGTGTTCAGCGCCATGAGAGGCAGCGGCACACCGGCCTGGGCGGCCTCGTCGAAGAAGACGAACTGCTCGATGGGCGTGAGACCACGCCCCCCGTACTCCTTCGGCCAGCCGACGCCGAGCCAGCCGTCGTCGCCCAGACGCCTGATGGTCTTGCGGTAGAAGCGCTTGGCGGCGACGGGGTCGGCATGCCGGGCGTAGGCGTTGTCCGGCACCAACTCGGCGAAGTAGGCCCGAAGTTCGGTGCGCAACCGCAGTTGTTCGGGCGTGTGGTCGAGGTGCACGGCGCCTCCTGGCTTCCCAAGGCCGGTGTCCTGACGGCGCACACCGTAGAACGTGTTCCAGAAATTGGGAATGGCAAGAGGGGGGAAGCATGAGGGGAAGCACGAAAGAGGCGGCTGCGCGAGCCGGGAACGGGGCCGCCGGACCCGAGACCCGACCGGCGCCGCTTCCCGCCTTCAGCGACCCGGCGCCGCCCGGAGACTCAGCGCAGCGTTCCGATGAAATCGGTGCAGGCCCGGGCGCAGGCCCGGCATGCGGCAGCGCTCTCCTCGGCTCCCGGCTGCCGGTCGAAGACGTGCGCGGATTCCAGGCAGACCGTCCGGCACCACTCCAGCTGCGCCCGGATGCCGGCCTCGTCCGTCGCGCTCTCCTCGGACAGCACCCGGCAGGTCGCGTCGCAGACCTCCGCGCACATGATGCCCTTGCGTCGCACCAGTTCCTGGTGCTCTCTTCCGTCCGGATCCACGAGGCTCGCGCCCAGCGCACTGGCCCGCGCACACTCGGTGCACGCCTGTGCGCAGGCGAAGCGGTCCTCCAGGAACCGGAAGAGTTCCTGTTGGGATGTCGTCGTAGTCACACAGGGCGAGTAGCCGGGGTGGTCGGCGCCAAACCCGTCGAACCCACCGAACCCGCCCGAGCCGCCGAGGGGGCCCGATCACCGAAACCGCCGAAGGAGCCCGAGCCGGGTGAGCCGGCGGGCCGGTGAACCGGGTGAACGCCCGAACCCTTTCGGGTGATTCGTAGCCTTTCGTGTGGGTATCCAGCTGGTATGACTATCGCAAGCCAGCAGCTGGCCGACGCGAGCGGCCTCCTCAGTCTCGGGCTGTTCGTTGTCGGCATGGCTCTCCTCGGCGTGCTGGGCGGCGCCTTCTGGCTGGGCGCGCGCGTCAAGGCGCGCGAGTCGGCGCGCCCCCGCCCCGAGGAACAGCCGCACCTCCCGCCGGGCGGCGCCGTGCACGAGATCCTCGAGAACCGCGAACCCGACGAGGTGCCCCGGACGGCGGAGGGCGGCCGTCCCCTCACCCCGTACGAACTGACCAACATGCAGACACGGTCGAGCAAGGACAAGAAGCGTCCACGCTGGAGCCGCGGCAGCAGCGGATCGTTCGGCGGCGGCGGTCTGGGCGCCCACTGAGTCGCGCCCCCTGCCGCTCCCGCTGAGCCGTTCCCCTTGCCGCCGCGCCCCGCCGCGCAAGGAGGACGGCTCAGGAGCCGACGTAGGGGGACGGCTCAGGCGCCGACGTAGGCGGCCAGGTGCTCGCCGGTGAGGGTCGAGCGCGCGGCGACGAGATCGGCGGGCGTGCCCTCGAAGACGATCCGGCCGCCGTCGTGGCCCGCGCCCGGGCCGAGGTCGACGATCCAGTCGGCGTGCGCCATCACCGCCGGGTGGTGCTCGACGACGATGACGGATTTGCCGGAGTCGACGAGGCGGTCCAGCAGGCCGAGCAACTGCTCGACGTCGGCGAGGTGCAGGCCGGTGGTCGGCTCGTCCAGGACGTACACGCCCCCCTTCTCCGCCATGTGGGTGGCCAGCTTGAGCCGCTGGCGCTCACCGCCGGACAGCGTGGTGAGCGGCTGGCCGAGGCTGAGGTAGCCGAGCCCGACGTCGGCCAGCCGGGTCAGGACGCGGTGCGCCGCCGGCGTGCTCGCCTCGCCCGCGCCGAAGAACTCCCGGGCCTCGGCCACCGGCATCGCGAGCACCTCGCTGATGTCGCGCCCGCCGAGGCGGTACTCCAGGACCGACGCCTGATACCTCCTGCCCTCGCACTCCTCGCAGGTGGTGGCGACGCCCGCCATCATCGCCAGGTCGGTGAAGACGACGCCGACGCCGTTGCAGGTGGGACAGGCGCCTTCCGAGTTGGCGCTGAACAGCGCCGGCTTCACCCCGTTGGCCTTCGCGAAGGCCTTGCGGATCGGGTCGAGCAGTCCGGTGTACGTGGCCGGGTTGCTGCGGCGCGAGCCGCGGATCGCTCCCTGGTCGACCGAGACCACGCCCTCGCCGGCCGGCACCGAACCGTGCACGAGCGAGCTCTTGCCCGAGCCGGCCACACCGGTGACGACGACCAGCACCCCGAGCGGGATGTCGACGTCCACGTCGCGCAGGTTGTGCGCCGACGCGCCCCGGATCTCCAGCGCGCCGGTGGGCTTGCGCACCGTCTCCTTGACGGCGGCCCGGTCGTCGAGATGGCGGCCCGTGACCGTGTCCCCGGCCCGCAGTCCCTCGACCGTGCCCTCGAAGCAGACGCTGCCGCCCGCCGTCCCGGCGCCGGGACCGAGGTCCACGACGTGGTCGGCGATCGCGATCGTCTGCGGCTTGTGCTCCACGACGAGGACCGTGTTGCCCTTGTCCCGCAGCCGCAGCAGCAGGTCGTTCATCCGGCTGATGTCGTGCGGGTGCAGACCGGTGGTGGGCTCGTCGAAGACGTAGGTGACGTCGGTGAGGGAGGAGCCGAGGTGGCGGATCATCTTGACGCGCTGTGCCTCGCCGCCCGAGAGCGTGCCCGAGGGACGGTCGAGCGAGAGATAGCCGAGGCCGATCTCCCCGAACGAGTCGAGGGAGTGCTGCAGCGCGGTGAGCAGGGGCGCCACCGACGGATCGTCGAGCCCGCGGACCCACTCGGCCAGGTCGCTGATCTGCATCGCGCATGCGTCGGCGATGCTGACGCCGTCGATCCTCGAGGACCGGGCGCCCTCGCTCAGCCGGGTGCCCTCGCACTCGGGGCAGACCGTGAACGTCGTCGCACGCTCGACGAAGGCGCGGACGTGCGGCTGCAGCGCGTCGATGTCCTTGGACAGCATGGACTTCTGGATCTTGGGGATCAGGCCCTCGTACGTCAGGTTGACGCCCTCGACCTTGATCTTGGTCGGCTCCTTGTGGAGGAGGTCGTGCAGCTCCCGCTCGGTGAACCTGCTGATCGGCTTGTCCGGGTCGAAGAAGCCGCAGCCGGTGAAGATGCGGCCGTACCAGCCGTCCACGCTGTAGCCGGGGATCGTCAGCGCGCCCTCGTTGAGGGACTTGGCGTCGTCGTAGAGCTGGGTGAGGTCGATGTCGGAGACCGTGCCGCGGCCCTCGCAGCGGGTGCACATGCCGCCGGTGCGGGAGTAAGTCGCCTTCACCGCCTTGCGGTCGCCGCGCTCCACGGTGATGGCGCCGCTCGCGCGCACCGAGGCGGTGTTGAAGGAGTAGGCGCTGGGCGGCCCGAGGTGCGGCTGGGCGAGCCGGCTGAAGAGGATGCGCAGCATCGCGTTGGCGTCGGTGGCCGTGCCCACGGTGGAGCGCGGGTCGGCGCCCAGTCTCTGCTGGTCGACGATGATCGCGGTCGTCAGCCCGTCGAGCACGTCGACCTCGGGACGCGCCAGGTTCGGCATGAAGCCCTGGACGAAGGCGCTGTAGGTCTCGTTGATCAGCCGCTGCGACTCCGCGGCGATCGTGTCGAACACCAGCGAGCTCTTGCCCGAGCCCGAGACCCCGGTGAACACCGTCAGCCGGCGCTTCGGGATCTCGATGCTGACGTCCTTGAGATTGTTCTCGCGCGCCCCGTGGACCCGGATCAGGTCGTGGCTGTCGGCGACATGCGACTCCGGCGCGGAATGCGTCCTGTGGGCCATGCTCATCGTCTCTCCATCCCTCGTGCGGACCGCCCGGTCCGTGTCGGCGTCGCCTCGCTCGTTCCGTTCGACGCCACGCTAGCCGGGGGACGGGGCACGGCGCTTCTCCAATCCTGACCAGTGCGGCGGCGTTCAGGTTCGGACAGGCCGCGGACAGTAAACGACAACGCGCGCGAGGACGGCTCGAACGCGCTGAGATGGCCTGATTCGTCGTGCAGGATGAGGTGGGACATGGCCGATGTGATGCGGGCGGAGCCGGCGCGGCGCAGAGGGGCTGGGGCGGGCGCTGCGAAGCAGAGCGTCAGGCAGGACGCCGAGAAGGACACGGAACAGGACACGGAGAAGGGCGGGCAGCGGGAAGCCGAGCAGAAACGGTGCGGCTGCCCGGCGCCCGCGTCGGACGACGAGCCCGGCGGGGCCGAGGAACGCTTCCGGGGGCTCCTGGAGGCGGCGCCGGACGCGATGGTGATCGTCGACGACAGGGGGATCATCAAGCTCGTCAACGCCCAGACGGAGGCGCTGTTCGGACACGGCCGCGAGGAACTGCTCGGCTGCCCGGTCGAGTTGCTGATCCCGCACCGCTTCCACGACCAGCACACCGCGCACCGTCGCGGGTACACGACCAACCGCCAGGTGCGTCCGATGGGCGCCGGCCTCGAGCTGCACGGGCTGCGCAAGGACGGCACCGAGTTCCCCGTCGAGATAAGCCTGAGTCCGCTGGAGACCACCGAGGGGCTGCTGGTGTCGGCTGCCGTGCGCGATGTCAGCGACCGCAAGGCCGCCGAGGCCCGCATCAACGAGCTGGCCGCGCTCGTGGAGTCCTCGCAGGACGCGATCCTCGCCAAGACCCTCGACGGGTACATCACCTACTGGAACGCGGCCGCGCAGCGCCTCTACGGCTACACGGCCGACGAGGCGATCGGCCGGCACGTCTCGCTGCTGGCCCCGCCGGAGCTGCGGGGGGAGGTCCGCGAGCTGCTCAAGCGGCTGCGGCACGCGGAGAAGGTGGAGCACTACGAGACGCTGCGGCTGACCAAGGCCGGGACGCTGCTGGACGTGGACGTCACGCTGTGGCCGACCCGGGACACCCACGGCAAGGTGGCCGGCGCCTGCGCGATCGTGCGCGACATCAGCGATCGCAAGCGGGCGGAGGCCGAACTCACGGTCCTCTACGAACAGCAGCGGCACATCGCGCTGACGCTCCAGCGCAGCCTGATGGGCACGCCGCCCGCGCTGCCCGGCCTGGCCACCGCGAGCCGCTACCGGCCCGCCACCCAGGGCGCCGGGGTGGGCGGCGACTGGTTCGACCTGATTCCGCTGGGCGCCGACCGGGTGGGCGTGCTGATAGGCGACGTCATGGGCCGCGGGCTGGAAGCGGCCGCCGTGATGGGCCAGTTGAGGTCGGCCGCGCACGCGCTGGCGAAGACCGGGATGCAGCCGCGGCAGCTGATGCGGGCGCTGGACACCTGCGTCGCCGACCTCGACGTCCCCGACCAGCTCGTCACCTGCTGCTATCTGGTGATCGCCCCCGACGCGGGCACGGTGACGGTCTGCTCGGCCGGGCATCTGCCGGTACTGGTCGCAGGGGTGGGCGAGGGCATCAGCCGGCTGGCCTGTCCGGTCAACACCCCGCTCGGGGTGGGCGACGTGGTGTACGAGCAGTCCAGTTCGGAGATACCGCCGGGAGCCACGCTGGTGCTCTACACGGACGGTCTGATAGAGACGCCGGGCAGCGACATCGAGGAACGCATCGGCGAACTCACCCTTCTGCTGGAGCAGTTGTTCGTCGGCACGCCGTGTCTGGAGGCCGCGGCGGACCATGTCCTCGCGGGTCTGCTGCCCGACGCCGACGGCCACAACGACGACGTCACCCTGCTGCTCGCGCAGTTGCCGGCCGCGCCGCTGGCCGCCGTCACGACCCACCTCCCGGCCGTCCCGGCCTCCGTGCCGCGGGGGCGTGCCTTTCTGCGCAAGGCGCTCACCCGGTGGAACTGCGCGGACAGCGTCGACGACGCCCTCCTGCTGTTGTCGGAGACCCTGACCAACGCCGTCCAGCACGCCGAGGGCCCGGTCGGCGTGCATCTGCACCGCACGGCCACCGATCTCACGGTCGAGGTCAGCGACCGCAGCCCGCATCTGCCTCAGCCGCGCACGGCGGTCGAGGACGCGGAGTCGGGCCGTGGCCTGATCCTGGTGCGGGCCCTCGCCGCCGGCTGGGGGGTGCGGCCGACGGACGAGGGCAAGACGACCTGGTTCACGCTGAAGCTGTGAGCCCCCGGCGCGGTCCGCCGCAGGCCGCCGCCAGGGCGTCGAGGTGTGCCTGCACGTAGGGCACGGCCACGGCGTGCAGTTCGCGTTCGCCGTCGACGAAGGCGGGCTGGACGTTGACCTCGAAGACGACCCCGCCGTTCTCCGCGGCGAGGTCCACACCGGCGAAGGGCAGCCCCACCGACGCGGTGGCCGCGACGGCGAGTTCGGCGAGCCGGGGCGGGAGGTCCGACGGCGCGAGGTGCACGGCGGTGGCGCCCTGGCAGGTGTTGCAGGGGGTGTCGGTCGCGGGCTGCAGGTGCTCGCGGGCGTGCACGACCCGGTCCCCCAGGACGAACACGCGGAACTGGTGGCGCAGGCCGTCGGCGGTGACGTTGCCCGCGTCGCGGGACAGGAGCCAGTCGGTGTCGCGTTCCGCGTAGTAGGCGGCGGCGCGCTCCAGCCGGGCGGACGTGTCGACGTGGAAGGTGTCGTTGCCGCCGGTGCCGACGACGGGCCTGGCCCAGGTGTCGCGGCCGAGGCGCTCGAACACGTCGGCCGCCTCCGTCGGGGAGGGCCGCGACAGCACCGCGGTCTCCATCTGGGCGATGCCGTCCCGCCGGAAGCGTTCGACGGTGAGGTTCTTCTCGGTGGCGGTCCGCCAGGCGTCGGGGCCGGCGGCGAGGGTGACCACGCCGTGGCTCTCCAGGAGCCGCTGGAAGCCGGCGAGGGCACGCCGGTGGTGCGGCGGGATCTCGTAGAGCAGGACGACGTCGGGCACGAAGTCCAGCCGCTGCTCGGGGACCTGCAGGCGTAACCGGTTTCCGTGCCGGACGCCGCGGCCGGTTCCGCCGGTCGCGAAGTGCCGGGAGTCGACCCGGACGGGCGGTGCGCCGGTGAGCAGTTCCACGGCGTCGGCGAGGTACTCACGGCAGCCTTCGGGCGAGGTGGGGTCGGCGATCAGGGCGATGCACGGTCGGGACACAGCGGCCTCCAGGGGCTCTCGACGCGCGCTCGTACCGCGGGCGGCGCACGCGCGGCCCGAGCGGTGTCACGGATGGTGCCTGTCGCGTGGGTGGTCGTCGCACCCGCCGCCCGGGGAGCCGCGCCGGTGTGCGGAGCCGTGCCGGGCCCGGTCGGCGCCGGACGGGGACGGTGACCACGAGGTGATGGGGCTCGCCCCGCCGGATCCGCGCGCGGGGCTGGCCGACCACTGTAAGCACCCCGCGGGACGCCGTGCCAGGGCGCACGACGGTCCGCCTTCTGCCCCTCGTCCTGCGCCGTCCGCCCCGGTCCGTGCGCCCTGCCGGACCGCGTCGGAGTGCCGCCTCAGCCGTCCCAGGCCCAGTCGGCGACCTCGGGCAGATCGGTGCCGTGGGCGCGGATCCAGTCGTGGTGGCGCAACCGGACGTCCTCCATCCGCTGGCGTACGGCGGCGGCGCGCACGGCGAGGCCGGGGACGCGGTCGATGACGTCCATGACGAGGCGGTAGCGGTCGAGGTCGTTGCGGACGACCATGTCGAACGGCGTGGTCGTGGTGCCGATCTCCTTGTAGCCGCGTACGTGCAGGTTCCGGTGGCCGACGCGGCGGTAGGCGAGCCGGTGGATCAGCCACGGGTAGCCGTGGTAGGCGAAGACGACCGGCCTGTCCGTCGTGAACAGGCCGTCGTACTCGAAGTCGCTCATGCCGTGCGGGTGTTCCTCGCGCGGCATGAGGCGGGCGATGTCGACGACGTTGACGACCCGCACGGCGAGCTCCGGCAGGTTGCGGCGCAGCAGCTGGGCGGCGGCGAGCACCTCCTGGGTGGGGACGTCGCCGGCGCAGGCGAGGACGACGTCGGGCTCGCGGGCTCCGTTCTCGGTGCCGGCCCACTCCCAGACGCCCGCTCCTCGGGCGCAGTGCACGCGCGCCTGGTCCATGGTCAGCCAGTCGAAGCACGGCTGCTTCCCGGCCACGATCACGTTGACGTAGTCACGGCTGCGCAGGACGTGGTCGGCCACCGACAGCAGGGTGTTGGCGTCCGGCGGCAGATAGACCCGTACGGCCGCGGGGCTCTTGTTGAGGATGTGGTCGACGAAGCCGGGGTCCTGGTGGGAGAAGCCGTTGTGGTCCTGGCGCCACACATGCGAGGTGAGCAGGTAGTTGAGCGAGGCGACCGGCGACCGCCAGCTCAGCGCCCTTGACGTCTTGAGCCACTTGACGTGCTGGTTGACCATCGAGTCGACGATGTGGACGAACGCCTCGTAGCAGGAGAACAGTCCGTGCCGGCCGGTCAGCAGGTAGCCCTCCAGCCAGCCCTGACAGGTGTGTTCGGAGAGGATCTCCATCACCCGGCCGTGCCGGTCCAGGTGTTCGTCGACCTGGAGGGTCTGCGCCTGCCAGGCCTTGCCGCTGGCCTCGTACACGGCCTGGAGCCGGTTGGAAGCGGTCTCGTCGGGCCCGACGAGACGGAAGTCGCGCCGGTCGGCGGTCGCGCGCATGACGTCCGCCAGCAACTCCCCCAGCACCCTGGTGGGTTCGTGCAGGGTGACGCCCGGCTTGTCGACGGGGACGGCGTACGCGTCCAGGTCCCGCAGGGGCAGTTCGCGCAGCAGCCGTCCGCCGTTGGCGTGCGGGGTGGCGCCGAGCCTGCGGGCGCCCTCGGGGATCGGGGCGAGGACGTCGAGGCGGGGGCGGCCCTGTCCGTCGAAGAGCTCCTCGGGCCGGTAGGAGCGCAGCCACGCCTCCAGCTGCCGCAGGTGCTCGGGATGGTCGCGGACGGCGGACAGCGGCACCTGGTGGGAGCGCCAGGTGCCCTCCACGGGCAGACCGTCGACTTGGGCGGGACCGGTCCAGCCCTTGGGGGTGCGCAGCACGATCACCGGCCAGCGGGGACGCTCGCCCGCTCCGTCCGCGCGGGCCGCGCGCTGGAGGGCCGCGATGCGGTCGAGGGCGTTGTCCATGGCCTGGGCCATCGCGCGGTGGACGGCGTTCGGCTCGTCGCCGGTGACGTGGATCGGGTCGTGGCCGTAGCCGCGCAGCAACTCGTCGAGTTCGGGTTCGGGGATCCGGGCCAGCACGGCCGGGTTGGCGATCTTGTAGCCGTTGAGGTGCAGGATCGGCAGGACCGCCCCGTCGTGGACGGGGTCGAGGAACTTGTTGGAGTGCCAGGACGCGGCCAGCGGGCCGGTCTCCGCCTCGCCGTCGCCGATCACGCAGGCGACCAGCAGGTCCGGGTTGTCGAACGCGGCGCCGTAGGCGTGGGAGAGGGAGTAGCCGAGCTCGCCGCCCTCGTGGACGGAGCCCGGCGTCTCCGGGGCGACATGGCTGGGCACGCCGCCGGGGAAGGAGAACTGCCGGAACAGCCGGGCCATGCCGGCCGCGTCCTGGGTGACGTCCGGGTAGATCTCGGTGTAGGAGCCCTCCAGCCAGGAGTTGGCGACGACCGCGGGGCCGCCGTGCCCCGGGCCCCAGATGCACAGCGCGTTCAGCTCGCGGGCGCGGATCACGCGGTTGAGGTGGGTGTACACCAGGTTCAGGCCCGGCGAGGTCCCCCAGTGCCCGAGCAGCCTCGGCTTCACGTGCTCCGGGCGCAGCGGCTCGGTGAGCAGCGGGTTGGCCATCAGGTAGATCTGGCCGACTGCCAGGTAGTTCGCGGCGCGCCAGTGGGCGTGCAGCGTCCTGAGCTCGTCGTCGGTGAGCGGGTCGGACGTCGCTCGCGGGTCGACGGACATCTCGGGGTTCCCTTCCCGGTCGGGTTCGCTCGCAGGTGTGTGCCGGTCCGTACCTGCCCACCCTGCCGCGTCCGCCGGGTACCCGACAGGGGCCGGCTACCCGTACGGAGGAGCGGAGCCGTCCGTACGGTCCCCTGCCTCACGGGGCCGCGCTAGGGCGTGCCCGCCCTGCCGGCGTCGAGGCCTTCGACGTGGGCCACGTTCTGCCGGTCCTCGGCGTCTCCCCCGGCCTCGGCGGCGAACCAGGCGTCCAGGATCTCCTTGAGCAGCGGCTCGGAGGTCAGGCGCAGGCTGAGGGCGAGGACGTTGGCGTCGTTCCAGCGGCGCGCGCCGTCGGCGGTGTAGGCGTCGGCGCACAGCGCGGCCCGGACGCCGGCCACCTTGTTCGCGGCGATCGACGCGCCCGTGCCGGTCCAGCAGCACACCACCGCCTGCTCGGAGGTGCCGTCGGCCACGTCCCGGGCCGCGGCCTCCGAGCAGACCGCCCATCGCGGGTCGTCGCCGGTGCGCAGCGCGCCGTGCGGGACGACGTCGTGCCCGCGGCCGCGCAGTTCGGCGACGAGGGCCCGGGCCACTGGCTCGTCCATGTCCGAGGAGACGGAGATCCGCATGCGAGGGAGCCTACTGAGAACGGACCCGTGCTGTCCCCCCGACCGGCGTCCGTCAGCCGGGGCAGCGGACGGCGTCCCCGTGGCGGCGGCCGAGCACGCAGGCGGTGACGACGCCGAGGACCTCCGGGGCACGGGATCGGCGCCGGCCGGGTGCACCGCGGATCCGCGCCCCGCGGCGCACCCTCCTCACCCGGGAGAGCCGCGGGTTCCGCTCGTGTCGCCCGGGGGGTCCCACGTTCCGCTCGTGAGTCCGACCGGGTTGGCGTCCGGCACGATCCCGGAGTCCAGGACGGTGCGGGCGAGAGGTTCGAGCAGATGGGCAAGGCGGGCGGTGGCGGCGGGGCCCAGGGTCGTCCACGGCACCGCCGCGGCGGCGTCCGTGTCGGCTTCGATCTGCTCGTGGGCGGCCGCCCCGGCCGGGGTGAGACGCCCCTCCCCGTCGAGCCAGCCGCGCCCGTTCAACTCCGCCTGCGCCGCTCGCCACGGCCCGGCGTCCCACTGGCGGGTGCGTCTCTGGAACTCGGCGTCGGTCTCCCCCGCCGCACTCTTGAGCGCCATGGCCGCGACCGGCCCCAGACGTCGGCCGACCAGCACCGCGACATGGCCGTCGCCGCGGTGCTCGCGCAGGGTGGTCACGGCCTGCCAGAGCCTGACGTGGGGCTGCGCGGGACGGGGCAGGGCCTGGTTGGCGGCGCTCAGCACGCGCCCCGCGGTGTCCGCGGCCTGCGCAGCCCGCCAGGCGAGATCGGCGGCCTCGGCCAGTTCCGCGGAGGCGACGACGTCCGAGCCGTACAGGCTGGTCATCGCGGCGTCCACGGCCCGCTCGCGCGCCAGGAGCACCTGCCGGGGGGAGGCGACCTCCCAGGCGTCCGGCAGCGCACGCGCCACCCGGTCGGGGTGGAAGACGTGGAAGCAGCCGGTGACGACGGCGGCGGGGGCGGGCCCGAGGGGCGCCGCACGCAGGGCGAAGTATCCCATCCAGTATCCGCGCATCCCGAGGCCGTCGGCCGCCTCGCGTACCTCGGGGGCGAAGTAGACGAGTTGATGGACCGGCTCGAACCTCTCCCACATCGCCCGTGCGACCGTGCCGCTCATTTCCTGGTCCTCCCGGTTCGTCGTCCTCGGCGGCGTCGAGCGCCGTAGGACAGCATTCGTCCTGACGCGGTCGTCACGACCCTGTGGTCGGACGGGCCGTCCGTGCGGCGGGGGCGGGCCGGGCGGGGCCGGGAGCGGTGGCCGCGTTCGTCCGGGGCAGGGTCACGGCGTCGGGATGCCCGCCGGGCCGGCCGGGCGGGCGGGGCGGTCGAAGCGGACCGGGACGCCCGGCGAGTACAGGACGCTCACCGGGTCCCGCGTCGGCGCCGGCAGGCCCGCCGCCGCGATCAGATCCTCCTCGCACTCCACCAGTTCGGCCCGGTGCAGCGGCCAGCGCGGATGGGCGTTGGGCAGGTACATCGACCGGCCGAAGAAGGCGCTGTGCAGGCCCCAGCGCGCCGTCAGGAAGTGCTCCAGGACGGTGGGTTCCCCGATCGGATCGCCCACGCGGACGGTGATCCGGCTGCGGGCGCCGCGCGGAGCGGGCCACCGGCGGCGGCTCGTGTAGGAGACGGTCTCGCCGTCGACGTCGATCGACATGCGCGACCACGCGTACGGCAGCCGGAAGCCGGCCCGCGCCACGGCCACCGGCACCAGACGGGAGGCGTCCAGCGAGCGGAAGACCACGCCCCGGCGCCCGTGCGCGTCCACCGAGTACAGGCGGACGTTCGTCTCGGGGAAGGAGCCGAGATAGGGCACGCCCGGCAGGCGGAACCAGCCCACGCGGTGCATCCGGAACGCCACCAGGCCGACATAGGTGACGCCGTCGAGAGTGTCCGGGACGGTGCCGGGCGGGAGCAGTCCGGCCACGTCCGCCGGGTCGGCGGCCCAGTGCAGGAAGGTCAGGTCCAGCCAGGACTGGGTGAGCAGCGGGCGCGCTATCGCGGCCGGGGCGTCGGGCGTGACGGGGTGGGGGACCGGGGCCGGTGGCTGCGGTGTGTGCGGCACCGCTCCAGTATCACAGAGGGCCCTCCCGGGCGGTGGGCCGCTGTGGCCGAGGACACATGCCGTTCCGGTGGGGGTCGCGGGCGGATCGGGCGGGCCTGCCGCGGGTGGATCGGCGGGCTTGCCGCGGCCGGTGAGCGCGCCGCGCGGCCGGTCGGGCACGCCTCGGCCCGGCCGTCACCCCAGGTAGGCGGGGGCGACGGCGGAGGCCATCAGCGGGCGGGGTGCGCCGGTTCCGGCGGCGGGCACGCTCCACAGGTCCGAGCCGTAATCGCCGGGGAGGGCGTAGACGAGGGTGGAGCCGTCGGCCCACAGGGCCTGGTCGTCGACGCTGCGCCGCTCCGCGGTGGCGGTCTCCTTCCCCGTGCGCAGATCCAGGACGTACAGGCGCCAGGGCGCGTCGGGCGAGGCCCCCTCGACGCGCTTCTTGTAGGCGACACGACGGCCGTCCGGTGAGAGGGAGGGGCATTCCACGTTGCGGTGCACGGTGGTCAGGGTGCGCGTGGTGAGGTCCCCCCGGACGAGGTAGGTCCGGCCGCCCGTGGCCAGCGTGGCGTAGAAGCGGGTGTCGTCGGCGAAGGTGACGCCCCAGACGTTGATGTCGGCGGCCTGGTAGGGACGGCCGTCCTTGACGACGTGGAAGGTCTCCAGGTTGTCCTCGACCGCCCAGGTACGGGTGTCGACGACGGCGGTGCGGGTGGAGAAGTCCGTCCCGGCGTAGGAGTCCCCGCTGACGAAGACCGTCCAGGCCACCAGGTGCCCGGAGGGCGAGACCCGGGCGCGGGTGGGGATGCCGGACGCCGCGAAGCGGTGCCGTTCCCGCAGGTGCGCGTCGAGCACCACCGCCCGGTAGCTGTCCTGCAGCGCGCCGTGCACGGCCTGGAGGCAGATGCCGGTGCCGGCCGCCGCGTGGAAGCGCAGGCAGGTGACGCCCGACGCGGTGCGCGGGCCCTGCGGACGGTCGGCGGGCACCGTGGCGATCTCGTCGCGGTGCGGGCCCCAGGCCAGGTTGCGCACCAGCAGCCGGCGGCCGCCCGACGGCAGCAGCGAGACGGTCCCGGTCCGCACGGCCGGACCGTCCGCCTGCTGCTGGTCACGCAGCCCGGACCGGTGGGCGGCGTGCAGCACGGTCCCGGCGCCGACGGTCCCCAGCAGCAGGACGGCGGCCAGCAGGATCACGAGGCGGGTCGTCCTGGTCATGCCGGTCGTGCCGCTCATACGGGCGCCTCCTCGGGGCCGCGCAGCACGAACGCGGCGGCCACGGCGCTGACGGCCAGCGCGGCCGCGGTGAGGGCCAGCGCCGTGCGCGGACCCCACAGGTTCCAGGCAGCGCCGAAGGACAGCGAGCAGACGAACCGTGCCAACGCCTGTCCGGTGCCGACGAGCGCCTGTCCGGCGCCCTGGTGCTGCGCGGGGACCGCCCCGGCGGTGGCGGCCGCGAGGACGCCGTCCGTGGCCGCGTAGAAGGCCCCGTGCAGTACGAGGACGGCGATCACGGCCGGGACGCCGTGCCACGGGCTCAGGACGAGGCCGTAACCGGCGAGCAGCACGCCGTGCCCGGCCAGGAAGAGCCGCCGGCGGCTGACCCGGTCGGCGAGGACGCCGAGGGGAACGGCCAGCGTGAGGAAGACGGCGGCGGTGCCCAGCGGCAGCAGCGGGAACAGGTGGGCGGGCAGGTCCCCGTCGCGCTGCAGCAGCAGGTACAGGAAGGAGTCGCTGACGGTGGTCAGTCCGAGCAGGCCGGCGCACGCGGTGAGCCGGCGCAGTCGGGGACGGCGCAGCAGCCCGAGGGCGTCGCGCACTGTCGGCCGCTCCGGCCCGGGCGGCCGGGCAGCCGTGGCGGAGGTGACGGAGGTGACGTGCCGGGGCACGAAGAGCACCAGCACCACGACGCCGAGCGCGGCGACGCAGCCGCTGACCGCGAAGACGGCGTCGTAGCCGTCGACGGTGGCCCGCAGCACGGCGAAGGCGGCGAGCGGGCCGAGCAGCGCGCCGGTGGTGTCCATGGCACGGTGCACCCCGAACGCCCGCCCCCGCTGTCCGGGCGCGGTGGCCAGCGAGATCATCGCGTCCCGGGGCGCCGTGCGCAGCCCCTTGCCGGTGCGGTCGGCGGCGAGCACGGCGCTGATCGCCGGGAGGCTGTGCGCGAGCAGCAGCAGGGGCTTGCACACCGCCGACAGACCGTAGCCGAGGCCCGCCACGGCCTTGTGACGGCGTCCTCCCCGGTCGGCGAGGTGACCGCCGGCCAGCCGCACCAGCGCGCCGACGCCGTTGTTGATGCCGTCGAGGAGCCCGAAGCCGAGCGGCGACAGGCCGAGGCCCGTGATCACGTACAGCGGCAGGACGGCGGTGACCATCTCGGAGGAGACGTCCGTGACGAGGCTGACCGCTCCCAGGGCCAGCACGGTGGCGGGCACCGCGGCCGGCCGTCGGCCCGGACCGGGGTCCGGGGCGACGGCGGCCGCGGCGCCGCGGGAGTCCGCGAGGTACACCGGCGTCAGTTCCAGATGCCGTCGATGTCGGAGGCCGAGGCGGCGTTGCCCGCGTGCGTGCTCAGCCCTGCGAGGTCCTCCAGCGTGCGCAGCACGTTGTAATGGTTGTAGGTGGTGGAGCTGGAGCTGCCGGGCGTGACGTGCTCACCGTAGAAGAGGGTGGGGATGCGGTTGCCGGAGAGCCTGTTGTCCTCGTCGAAGGTGACGGCGAGGATGCTGTTGTGGGTCCTGGCCCAGGTCGCGTACGCGCCCAGGTTGTTCTTGAGCCAGGTGTCGCCCTTGGAGACCGAGCAGTCGTGCATGTCGTTGCACATGTTCGGCACGACGAAGGACACCTTCGGCAGGGTCGTGTAGTCGGCCGGGAACTGCGCGAACGTCTTGGCGGTGCTCGTGGGCACGTTGGAGAAGCCGAACCACGGGTTGTGCTTCTGCGCGTAGTCGCCGCTGCTGCACGTCGTCGAACCCTGGCTGGGCAGCGACTCGTTGTAGCTCGCCCACGTCTGGCCGGCGGCGATCAGCTCCGAGGCCAGGTTCGGCTTGGAGAGGGAGCCGACGGAGACGCAACTGTCGTCGGTGCGGCCCTGGTTGGAGCCCGAGAACAGCATGTAGTAGTTCGGCTCGCTGGGGTGGGTGAGGCCGTGCGACTGGGTGAGGTCGGCCCCGCCCGCCTTGAGGGTGTTGTTGATGTAGGGGGCGCTGGAGCTGCCGATCACCTGGCCGTAGGCGTGGTTCTCCATCACCACGACCACGACGTGGTCGGGGGCGGGGAGCGTGGCGGCCTGCGCGGTGGAGGCGGTGGCGGCCCACACCCCGACCGACGTGGCGGTGAGGGCGACGGCGCCTGCGATAGCGGCGAGGGGGTGTCTGGTGCGCTTGGAAGCCTTGACGGCGGCCATGACTGTCCTCCGGACAGAAGCGACGACGGTGGGGGGCGGCGGCGCCGTCACCCTACGGGTCCGGAGCCCGCTCCGTGTGAAAAGCAGACGAACGGCAGACCTCGCCGGGCAAAGGTCCCGCCAAGCACGAGCAATGCACGGCAAAACTCCTCGCGCACCCCGGCGGCGTCGGCGAAGACACCGGCCTTCCGTATCCCGACTCCCAGCGTGGACAGGGCAGTCGGCCGTCCGCCACCCGGGCCGGCGTCCCCCGCGGACGCCGGTCGGGCCGGGGCCTCGTCCCTGATCGCCTGCGGCCGGGACGGTCGCACACCGACCGTCTGGTCCACGGCCTTCGCTTCACGGCGGCCGCATGCTCTGCCGCGCCCGGGTGGGCGTGGTGTCGGTCCACCGTTTGTAGGCGCGGCGGAACTCGCGCGGGTCGCTGTAGCCGAGTTCGGCCGCGATGGCGGTGATCGGCCTGCGTGTCCGCATCAGCAGGACGTCGGCCTGCTGCCGCCGTACCCGGTCCTGGATCGTGCCGAAGCTGTACCCGGCTCTGGCGAGGTGACGATGGAGGGTGCGGGGGCTCATGCCGAGCGCGTCGGCGACCTGCGTCGCCGTTCTTCGGGAGCGGAGGTCCTGGCGAAGTGCGCCTTCGACGGCCGCGACGAGGTCGTCGACCGGCTCGGACTCCAGGATCGCGCGCGTGGCGTGCAGAGCGGCCTCGAACTGTGTGGCGTTCGCCGTGGGAACGCGCCGCTCTTCGAGGGCCCCGGGCAGCGTGAGGGTCGTGCGTTCGCAGTCGAAGGCGACCGGACAGCGCCACAGCCGGGCGTACGCCGCGGCCCACGGTGGCGGCGGGTAGGACAGTTCCGCGGCCAGAGGGCCGGACGAGGGGCCGAACATGAGCCGGGTGAGGGCCACGATCCCGGCGAAGGCCTCCTCGCTGAGGAAGACCAGCAGGTCCGGCTCGCGGGTGCGGGGCAGGAGTTCGACCACGTTCGCCTGCTCCGTGCGGGACACGACGTAGTCCAGCATCGTGCCCGCCCCTTGGTGGAACCGGGTCGCGACCCTGCGGGCTTCGGCGCCCGTCGGGGCTGACCGCACGGCGGTGCCGAGCGTTCCCCAGGTGAGGAGCGGGTCGCGGCTTCCGATCATGAGGCCGATCGGTCCGGCGGGCAGTTCCTTCAGCGCACGGCGGATCACGGTGATCGCCTGCCGGTAGGAGACCAGGGTCCGGGGCTGCTCGAGCCTGGCCCGGTCCAGGCCCGTGCCCGCGAACCACCCGGCCGTCTCGATCCGGTGCTGGTCGGCGAGTTCGAGCAGCCCGGTCAGGATCACCGGAGGAATCGTGGCCCGGGCCAGCTGCGCTTTGTCCACGGTCCGCCTCCTGGCCTGCTCGGCCTGCTGCCGCAGCGCTTCCCCTCCCCGGGGCGAGGAGGGTGCGCGTTCGCGCCATGACGGGGGGCAATGTTGCCACAAGCGTCACGCGGCGCCCCCGTCCGGGGCCGCGCGTTCCTACCGTCACTCAACTGTTCGTGGTCGCGGCCGGACAGGCAACCGCCGCGCAGCGATGGACGTCGCGCCACGGGCCGGGAGCCGGAGCAAGGCGGAGGAGGAACACGCGATGGGCGACGTGATGAAGCTGGGATGTGCGGGCGTGCACGTGCTCGACCACCTGGTGACCGGGATCGAATCGATCCCCGAGCACAACGACGGTCAGGTGGTCGAGACCATCTGCGCCACCGCCGCCGGCACCGCCGGCGGGACGGCGCTGGTGGCGGCGCGGCTGGGAGCCGGTGTCCGCAGCATCGGAGCGATCGGGGACGACGTCTTCGCGGACACTCTGCTGACGCTCCTGGCCCGCGAAGGCGTGGACGTCTCCGGCCTGGTGCGCAAGGCGGGCCACCGGACGTCGGCCTCCGTGCTGCCCGTCCGCCCCAACGGCGACCGACCGGCCTGGCACTGCATCGGGGCGAACGCGGCGTTCGGCCTCGCCGACGTCTCCGGCGAACTGCTGCGCGACCTGACGCATCTGCACCTCGGCGGTCCGGAGTTCCTGGGCGGCGACGCCGCCGCCTCGCTGCTGGCCCGGGCACGCTCGAGCGGTGCGACGAACTCGGTCGACGTCCTGGCCCCCGGCGACCCGGGAATGCTGGAGTGGATCGCGGCCGCGCTCCCCCACACCGACTACCTGCTGCCCAACCACGAACAGGTGCTGGGCTTCACCGGCGCCGACGACGTGGTCACCGGCGCCCGCGCGCTCGTGGGCGCCGGCGCCGGGTGCGTGGCGGTGACCCGCGGCGCCCGTGGCGCGGTGGTGGTGACCGCTGACGAGGTGGTGGAGGTTCCGGCCTACGCGGTGAAGGTCGTCGACACCACCGGGTGCGGCGACGCGTTCAGTGCGGGCTTCCTGCGCGCCCGGTCGCTCGGGCTCGGGCTGCGGGAGGCGGCCGAGCTCGGCTGCGCGACGTCGGCGCAGGTCATCGGCGGCCTCGGGACCGACGCCGGCGCCTACACCCTCGACGACGTCCGCGCGTTCGCCGCGACCGCCGACCGCCTGGGCATGCGGTGACCCGCCGTGGGAGACCGGTCGCGACGGCCTTGCCGGTCTACGCGGGATACGCCGCTCAGGGCATCGGCTACGCCGCGGTGGTCACCGCGCTTCCCGCGGCCAGGGACCGCATGGACTTCAGCGACACCGCCCTCTCCGCGATTCTGCTCGGGGTCTGCGTCGCCGCGGTGTGCGGGTCGGGGCTGGCGGACGCCGTCGCGGTGCGCCGCGGGAGCCGCAGCGCGCTGTGCCTCGGGTTCCTGCTGCAGTCCGCCGCCCTGGCCGGGATGAGCCTGGCCCCCGACCGAGTGGTCTACCTGGGGTCGGTCGCCCTCTACGGACTGGGCCTGGGAACGGTCGACGCGGGCAACAACATGCAGGGCGTCGCTCTCCAGAACCGCGCCGGAGTGCCCATGATGGGCCGCCTGTACTCGGCCTTCACGGCCGGCGGCATCATCGGGGCACTCCTCAGCGCGGCTCTGGCCGGCGTGGGTCTCTCCGCGCTGAACCTGCTCGGCGGCGTCGCTCTGCTGCAGTTCACCGTGGCACTCACCGGCCGGATCCGGCTCGTGGGGCAGCAGCCGGCCCGCTCGGCGGGGGCCGGCCCGCCCGCCCGAGCGCGCGTCCCGCTCCCGCGAGCGGCGATCTGGGCTGTCGGGTCGCTCGTCCTCGTCGCCTACGTGCTGGACGCGGCGGTCTCCACCTGGAGCACCGTCTATCTCTCCGACGGGTTGAAGACCTCCGACGCCGTCGCTCCGGTCGGCTACGCGGCCTACCTGGCGATGGTGCTGCTCACCCGGCTCGTGACCGACCCGGCCGTGGTGCGGTGGGGCCGGCGTGGCGTCGGTGTGTGCGCTCTCGTCCTCGGAACGATCGGGTGCGCCCTCGTCGTCGCCGCCCCGGGCGCCGCGGCGGCGGTGGCCGGATTCGCGGTCGCGGGGATCGCCACCGGCGTCCTGGTGCCGATCGCCTTCGCGGCCGCGGGTCAGCTGCTGCCCGCCCGCAGCGACGAGGTCATCTCCCGCGTCAACGTCTTCAACTATGCCGGCGCCGTCACCGGAGCCGTCGTCCCGGGCCTGCTCGGCGCAGGCGCCGCCCTGCGGCTCGGGTTCGTCGCGCCCGCGCTCGGGCTCCTGCTCGTGCTGCCCCTCGCGCGCCGGCTTCCGGCCCGTGCCTCCGCTTCCCCCACACCTCTTCTCGAAGGAGAACCAGCGTGACCGACAGCGTCGACGTCGATGTCGTGGTGGTGGGGGCCGGGCTCTCCGGCCTCGCCGCCGCCCGCGGCCTGCAGCGGCACGGGCTGAGCGTGAAGGTGTTCGAGGCGCTCGACAGGGTCGGAGGCCGGGTCGGCTCCGCCACCGTCGCCGAGGCGCACGTGGACCTCGGAGGCACCTTCGTCGGCCCCGACCACGACCGGATCAACGCCCTCGCCGACGAGGTCGGCGTGGGCCGCTGCCTCACGCACGAGGCCGGGGACAACCTGCTGCTGTGGCGCAAGGACCGCAAGCGGTACCGCGGGGCCCTCCTCCCGATCGGCGCGACCTCCCTGCTGGACCTCGCCCGCATCCGTTCCTCCCTGGAGCGGATGAGCCGCAGGATCCCCGTCGGGCGGCCGTGGAGCGCCCCCGACGCGGCAGGCCTCGACGCCCAGACGCTCGGCACGTGGCTCACCGCCAGGCACGCCGGCCAGGCCGCAAAGGACCTGCTGGCGGTGGTGTGCAAGACCTCATGGGGCTGTGAGCCCTCGGAGATCTCGCTGCTGCACGTGCTGCACTACATCGCCCAGGCCGGCGGGCTCGACCCGATGCTCGACACCCGCGGCGGCGCGCAGGAGCAGCACTTCGTCGAAGGCGCGCACGAGGTGGCCGTCCGTGTCGCCCGCGCACTGGGTCCGGACACCGTCCGCCTCGGGTCGCCGGTCCTGCGGATCGACCGGAGCGACGACGCCGTGACCGTGCACACCGACGACGGCCTGACGACGGCACGCCGCGTCGTCGTCGCGGTTCCGCCGGCCATGCGACACCGGATCCGGTTCGTCCCCGCCCTCCCCGCCGCGCACCGGCACCTCGCACAGCGCTGGTCGCCGGGCGTCCTGTCCAAGATCTACGCCGTCTACGACACGCCGTTCTGGCGTGAACAGGGCCTCAGCGGCATGACGATCTCCGACGAAGGCCCCGTCTTCATCACCTTCGACGCCGGCTCTCCCGACACCTCCCGCGGCGTCCTCCTCGGCTTCATCGGAGGCGACTACGCACGCGAGTGGGACGCGGTGGACGCCGCCGAGCGGCGCGTGCGCGCGCTCTCGGCGCTCGCGGACCTCTTCGGTGAACGCGCTCTGACACCCCGTGGCTACATCGATCAGCGGTGGGGCGAGGAGGACTGGCTCGGCGGCGGGCCCACGGCGGCGCCGGGCCCCGGAGCGGTCGCCTCCCTGCACGCCCGGCTGACAGAACCGGTCGGCCCCGTCCACTGGGCCGGCACCGAGACCGCGCGGCGCTGGGCCGGATTCATGGACGGCGCGGTCGCGGCAGGCGAACGCGCCGCCCGCGAGATCGCCGTCGAGCTCACCGCCACGCCCGAGGAGAAGGCACGCCGATGCACGCCCGAGGAGAAGGCACGCCGATGACCTGGAGCCGCCGCCACAGCCAGCTGACCACCGCCACCGCCCCGCGGCTGTGGGAGCGCTGGACGAACGCCGCCTACTGGCAGCTCGACGACCCCGGCGTCGCGTGGGCCCAGATCGACGGCCCTCTCACTGCCGGAACCACCGGAGTCGTCAAGGAGCACGGAACCCCGGTCCAGAGGATCGAGTTCACCCGCGTCGAACATGAACGCGCCATGGACTTCGTCATCCGGCTGCCGCTGGCCACCCTGACCGTCACCCACGACATGGAGCCCGCCGGGGAGGGCCTGCGCGCGACCCACGGCGTCGTTCTCGACGGCCCCCTGCACCGCCTGTACGCCGCGGTGCTCGGCGGGAGACTCGCACGCCGGCTCCCCCTCGTGGTCCGCAACGTGACGGCCGGCGCCCTGAAGCGCTGAGCCGCCCGACCGGGCCCGACAGCCACCACGCGCTGCGACGGCACGGAGCAACAGCAGGAAACAACGACACAAGAACGGACGCGGTGACGACGCAGTGGACGACACGAACGAACAGAAGACCCGGACAGCCCTGGTCGAGGCGGGCCGGCACCTGCACGACACCGGGCTCGTCACCGGCACGTCGGGAAACCTCAGCGTCCGCATCGGCGACCAGGTGCTCGTGACGCCGTCCGGAGTGAACTACCGGACGCTGGAACCCGCCGATATCGCCCGCGTCGCACTCGACGGCGAAACCCTCGACGCGGGCGCGACCTCACCGTCCTCGGAAACCCCCCTCCACCTGGGGATCTACCGCACGACCGACGCCCGGGCCATCGTGCACACGCATGCGCCGTGGGCCACCGCCCTCGGGCTGGTGCGCGACGAGCTGCCCAGCGTCCACTACGCCGTCCTCCAGCTCGGAGGCCCGGTCCGAGTGGCGCCCTACGCGACCTTCGGCAGCCAGGAACTCGCCGACCACGTGCGCCGCGCCATGCTCGACCGGAAGGCCGCGTTGATGCGCAACCACGGCGCGGTCACCAGTGGCGCCACCCTGGCCGAGGCGGTCCACAACGCCGAATCGCTCGAATGGCTCGCCCGCCTGTACCTGCGGGCAGCCCGGCTCGCAGAGCCGGCGACGCTGACGGGCGAGCAGCTCGAGGATGTACGGCGCCGTGCCACGGCCAGCGGATACCAGCCCTGAACCCCACCCCTCCGGGCGGCCGCGCCACCACGCCCGCGCGCGGCCGCGAAGGACCGGCATGCCCCGCCCGGGCCGTGCCACGACGAAAGCGAAAGGGATGTCATGAGTCCTGCAGGCCGGCCGCGGGTCGGCACGGAGCCACCGCCGCCACGTTCGACTCGCTCGACCCCGCCACCGACGAGGTCGTCGGCACCCATCCGGTGCACACGCAGGAGGAGGTACGCGCGGCCGTCGAGCGGGCCCGCACCGAGGCAGTCTGGTGGGCCGGCCTGGGCTTCGGGGTGCGCAAGCGGCACCTGACGGCGTGGAAAGGCCTGATGGTCCGGCGACTGCCTGAACTCGTCGAGACGGTGCACCGTGAGACCGGCAAACCGGTCGGCGACGCCATGCTCGAGGCGGGGCTCGCGATCGGACACATCGGGTGGGCCGCCGGACACGCGAGGAGAGTGCTCGGCCGGCGCAAGGTGTCCCCGGGCCTGCTGATGATGCATCAGTCCGCCTCGGTGGCCTACGCACCGCTGGGGGTGGTCGGCGTGATCGGGCCGTGGAACTACCCGGTCTTCACACCGCTGGGGTCGATCGCCTACGCGCTGGCAGCGGGCAATGCCGTGGTCTTCAAGCCCAGCGAGCACACCCCGGGAGTGGGCGTGTGGCTCGCCGAGCGATTCGAGGAGGCCGTGGGCCGTCCGGTCCTCCAGGCCGTCACCGGCCTCGGCGCCACCGGGGCCGCGCTGTGCCGCGCCGGGGCCGACAAGATCGCCTTCACCGGCTCGGCGGCCACCGGCAAGAAGGTGATGGCCGCATGCGCCGAGACGCTCACACCGGTGGTCGTCGAGGCCGGGGGCAAGGACGCCATGATCGTCGACGCCGACGCCGACATCGCCGCCGCGGCCGACGCGGCTCTCTGGGGCGCGTGCAGCAACGCCGGGCAGACGTGCGTCGGCGTCGAGCGGGTCTACGTCCATGAACAGGTGTACGACGAGTTCGTCGACGCGCTCACCGCCAAGGCCGCGGGCCTGTACGCGGGCGCCGGCGGCGACGCCCGGCTCGGACCGATCACGATGCCGAGCCAGCTGCACGTCATCCGCCGGCACGTGAGGGACGCCCTCGACCGGGGCGGCCGCGCGGTCGTCGGCGGCCTCGATTCCGTGGGCGAGCGCTATTAGAGCTTGGTCAGCTTCAGTCGTGGGTGGCGTGTCTGTTGGTGTGCGGGTGTCGTTGGGATGGTGTGACACCTGAGGAGATGGCCGGGGTCCGGGAGGACCTGGAGGCGTTCGCGG
>NZ_BMTL01000026.1 GCF_014649655.1 Streptomyces humidus
CTGCCCGCGATACTCCCGCACCGCCCGCTGCCGATTCCCTACACCCATCACAAACCCCCAGCTCACGAAGGTGTTGCGACGACCGATTGAATCCGCCTAGAGAACAAAGCGATGGCGTCGCGTCTCCCAATTAGCGGTCGAGTCGTCGCGGGGTTCCGGGCGGCCAAGTTCCCTGAGCCGACCAGCGGCGACTCCATGACAGCCATATCCGGAACCCCTGGGCCTCGCCGATCTTACGAATGACCAGCTCAGACCCACATCAAGAAAAGTAGGACTACATGATCCACAGGCGCCGTGTTCACCTGCTTCCGGGACCCACCACCAAGATCAACACCCCAAGCCGGGACGATCTGGGCACTCGACGGGGCCCTGGGGGATCACCCGGGAGGCGATGACGGAGATCCAGTCCGGCGACGAGATGGTCGCGGAGCCCGGGTCAGGGCCGGGGCCGCAGGCCGACGGAAGCGTCAGGCGGCAGTCCGCCCGCGTCGGAGAACTCGTGCTCGTCCTTCACGTCAGGTGCTCGCGGGGGGCGGGGTAGGGGTGCCGTGGACCTTTTTCGCGTGAGACCGGAAGAGGCGGCGGCTGATGACGGGCATGATGAGACGGACGGGAAGAGGAGCGCCCTTCAGGACGCCCTTCATGACCTCAGGATCGCCTTCGTAAAGCGCCAGTCCGAGGCCCAGCGGCAGGTTCTTCTTGGGTGTCTCGGCCAGGGCGTGCTCGCTGAACTCGTGCCACTCCTTGGCGGTGATGTACTTCGCCGCGAGCGGCAGGATCTTCTTCTCCTCGAGGCCCATGTGCTCGAAAAGGACCTCGTTGAGCCGTTCGCAGGTGGTGGCGACCGTTTCACCCTCGGCCGAGGAGGCGTTGGAACGCCAGGACTTCAGCTGCGCGATCAGTTCGTCGCAAAGAGTGTGCATCCTCCCGTGGTGCTCCTCCATCAGGTGGACCATCGGAGCGATCTCCTCGGTGACGCGCTCCAGCAGTCTGGGCCACACCAGCAGGTCCTCGCCCTCGTGGTGGGTCAGCAACATCCCGAGGACGATGTCGAGATGCGCTGCAACAATTTTGGAGCGTGTGGTGTCACCGTCGCTGACACCGCGTATGAGCCCCGGGGCGAGGCCGAACTCGCGGCGGAACACGGTGTGCGCGACATACATGTCACGCACATCGGCCATGGGAACGTCGGTTGCTGTACTCATGAATGCCTGTCACTTTCCTAAGGGAGGGATTAACTGAGAAGGTGCGCATAAATTGCGACGCACTGCGTGCACCCGGCGATTTTGAATGCTATCGGCACCTGTGGCAACTAACTCAAATCCTTGCGGAGTTGTGCGCGATCGTACCTTTTTTCGTGCGGCTCTTCTGAGGTGAGGTCCCCGGTCAGGCCAGGACGGTTGCAAATTCCGGGGGCGTGCGGCTGGGCGGGTTGTGACCAGTTGGGGCGCATAGCAGAGCAGGCACGGGCTTCGTGATCATTATAGTTTCTAAGCCTCAGATTCGGTTGTACAACGGCTCCTGACTGTCTCCGGTTCGGGGTCTGCGGCGCTGCGATGCCCGGCCACAATCAGGCCGGCGCCGCCCTCTCACGACATGAAAGCCCCACGGCCGTGGTCAACGAACTCGCCGGATCCTTTGCGTGCCTGATCATCCTCCAGTAAACACGGCAGTTACCAGTCACGAGGGTAGGAACAGCAGTACTACCCCCGGTTCTGGCCGCTGGTGGTTCTCCTTGACACAACTGTGAGAGAAATGGAGTCTCCATTACCTCGGCAGACAGGTGTACCCCAAGTGGTGTCGGATGCCTCTCCCTGGGGCCGGCACGGCGATGTCCAGACCTGTGCTTCCACACCCCCGCGCTCATCCCCCCACCCAGGCGTGTCCCACCTCTCCCGCCGCCTGGCCGGACCGATCGCGCCCGTGCTCGCAGTCGCGCTGATGGCTTTTGGCCTCCTCGCCCCAATCGCCCGAGAACGCTTTCATGTCGAATGCTCGGGACGCGAGCCGTTTCACCGCAAATCTTCTGCACTCTCCCCATGGAATGACCGTGTACCGAGCAAAGTGACTGCGAATTCTGCAAGCTCGTCGGCAACCTGATCGCATCGAACTGAAAAAATAGGAGTGATTGACAAGATGCTTACGTCGAGAACAACCAGAAAGAGACGCTGGGGGAGCAGCCTCCTCGTTTCGCTCGTCCTCGCGCTGGCGGTGATCGTGGCCGGGGCCGCCCTGCCCGGACTGGACCAGGAAGCCGCCGCGGCGGATGCCATCGGGTGCTCCGCACAAGCCACTTCCTTCGCCACCGAAACGATCACCAGCGGCGCGGATATCCGCGTGGGATGCGCGGGAGATGCGCCGAGCAGCCTGCGCGCACTGGCGAGCAGTGACAACGACATCGTGGCAGTCATCGACTTCGACTCCACACCAGACCACGAACTGCTGCAGACAATGCAGAAGATGGTCCACACCACCAACAACGACCAAATCAACGGGCTCTCCCTGAGCGATTCTTTCGCACTCCGGACGCAGGAGACCCATGTGGGGGGCCACTCGCCGGGGTACGACGACATCGATTACGACGGAAGCATCCGAGTCGTCGGAAGCAGCATCGTGATCGTGATACCGACGGCGGACTTCGGCACCACGGGCGGCTGGGCGGACTGGTGGGCCAGCTTCTGGCCGAAGTTCGTGGGCGCCGTCTCCGGAATTGCCATAACTGTTGCGCTTGCGGCGGTGTGCCTGCTCTTCCTTCCCGAAGGGGCCGTGTTGTGCGGAGCCGTATCCGGGGCGATTGGAGGGGGTGTCGGAGAGATAATAAGTCTAAGGTGCGAAGGGAAGTCGATAGACGCAGGAGCCTGGGGAGCCATATCTGCCGCCGCCTTCAGCGGTGCACTAGCCGGCGGACTTTCCGCAGCGGCCGTAAAATTCATCCAAGGCAATCTCGCCACTCTGATGCTCGAAGCCCGGGCCACCTTGAAAAGAGCGGCGATAAGGTTCGTCAAATGGGCGATCCCACTCCAATATATAGCGGACCTTCTCAGTGGCGCCTTCAGTGAAGGCTTTCTCGCCAGACTTCTGGAACTCCAGCGGGGCGTGGGCGGCTCCTCCCTTCCGACCGACCGAACGCTCAGGGTCATGGTGGTGGGTGATTCGATGACCCAGGGTCGCGAGGGCGACTGGACCTGGCGCTATCGCTTGTGGCAGTGGTTCACCGACCAGGGTGTCCGCGTCAACTTCGTCGGCCCTTACACCGGCACAAGGGAACCGGGCCAACCGAAGGCCCCGCAACCACCGCATGTGCAGGGGGAACCGTCCTCCGTCTCCGCAGCGGGCCCCGCTGTCTCCGGCCGGTACGCCGAGGGAGCGTTGCCTTTCGACAGCGACCACTTCTCGGTCTGGGGCCGTCAGGCGGCCCAGGCCAAGAACCTGATCAGGGAGCAGGTAGCGTTGTATCAGCCCGACCTTCTCCTGGTCGGGCTCGGGTTCAACGACCTGGGCTGGTTCATCAGTAACCCCGACGGAACCCTCGACAGCATGAAAACGCTGGTCGCCCAGGCGCGCGCCGCCAAACCCGACATCGACATCGCACTGGCCAACGTTCCCCAGCGCACCGCCATCGGCGGCCGCGAGGACCTGCCGGTCAAAACCGCGGCCTACAACAGGGAGCTGCGGGAGCAGATTTCGTCGTGGAGCACTACGGGTTCCCTCGTGCTGCCGGTCGACTGGGCCGGCAACTACATCTGCGGGGTCAACAGTTGCCCGGCCAGCTACGACGGTCTGCACCCCAACGCCCTGGGCGAGTACCAGATCGCCCACGCCTTTGAGCTGACCCTGCACGACGGCTGGGGCATCGGAGGCTCCGTGCCCAACGTGCCGGCAGCCGTCCCGGCCCGGCCGACCCCCGTGCCGAGCAACGTCAACGCCGTGACTGCTCCGCTCGGGATCACCGTGACCTGGGACAAGGTTTTCGGCGCGCGCGGCTACACCGTACGGTCCAGGGTCGTGGGCCAGGACTGGACCGAGTCCTCGGTGGGGGCGAACCGCTTCGACACCACCGCGACCTTCGACGGCTGGCAGTGGGAATACCAGGTCCGCACCGACAACGCCTCTGACGGGAAGTCCGCCTGGTCTCCGCTCGTCACCGCCGTCGCGCACCCGCAGACCTCCCCACCGCCCACCGGAATCGTCACCACAGCCACCGCCACCGGCCTCGACCTCGCGTGGGGCGCGCCGACAGGTCCCTACACCGACACGATCGACCGCTACCAGATCATCTACTGGGACAAGGACACCCCTGGTGCGTGGATCGGCGGCACCGCGGTCAGGGGGCTGTCCGCGCACATCGACGGACTGGTGCCAGGTCACCGCTACCAGGTCTGGGTGAAGACCTGGAACGCCGCCGGCGGAGGCCTCCCAGGAGGCGCCGGGCTCGTCATCATCCGCGCCGGAACACCTGCGGCGCCGGCCCACCTGCAGGTCACCTCCGTCGACGGCGCCACCGTCCAGCTCAAATGGGACGCCTCGATCGGGGCGGCCGGATACCGGGTCTGGGTCCGCAACATCAACGACGGCAGCGTGTCCAAGGTGAACTCGACAACCACGGACACCGGCAAGGACATAGGCTGGTTGTTCCCCGGGGTGTGGAATTACGAGTTCTGCGTCACCGCGTTCAACGGAGCAGCCGAATCCGGCAAATCCAACTGCGTGGTCGCAGCAAAACCTCCAGGCTTCTGACAACCGCACCTGACTGCCCCGACCCCAGGGTGACTCCTGTGCGAAATCCTCTGAGTGCGTTGTTGCAGACCGGATCTCGTTCGGGGTGTGCGGTACGGGTGATCATCTGGACGGAGGTTCGGGTGCGGTCGCGGGCATGAGAGAACGGGACCCTTGGCAGTCACGCGTTTACGACACCAGCATGACCAAGGAAGCCCGTTGCCTGATCAGTTGGGCAGTATCTCTGTGCCTGCGACCACCGCGGTCACTCCTGGGTGTGACTGCTACGTGCACCGGTGCGGTTCGCTCGTTCCGGGACGGCGGGCAGGCTGCCATCCCAGTGACATGACGGATGCGGAGTGGGCCGAGGTCCGCGCCGCGATGCCGGTGCCGGTGCCGGCCTGGCTCCTCAGGCGGGGCGGGCGTCCAGAGGAGTCTTGCCACCGCGAGATGCTTGACGCGGTGCGCTACCTCGTCGACAACGGCGTGAAGTGGATGGCCCTGCCGGTCGATTTTCCGTACTTTGTGTGGAATCAGCGATGTCAAGCGATGTGCTTGTGCATCACGTCGAGGTAATGCCGACCGCGGTGCGGGACGTGGTGGTCCCGGCCAGGCAGGCTGAAGACGGCGCAGACCCCGGCTGGCTGGGTGAGGATGCTCGACTGCTCGCTGAAGGTCAGGGCAGGGTTGACCTCGTGGTGGCAGCCTGCGGTTTCGAGGGCAGTGACCAGTTCCTCGCGGAGCACGGTGGCCTCGAATGACTCGGAATCGGGCAGGACGAGCGGCGGGAGTTTGGCGGTCGAACCAGGCCAGAGGTTGACCCAGATGCCGCTGACGGCCCGCTGCGTGACCACCAGTTGCAGGCCGTCCCAGGAGTAGGGGTAGCCGTCGATATCGGGCCCCTTCATGATGTGGGCAGGGTGCGGGCGCCCCGGGCCGAGGAGGTCTTCAGCCTCGGACAGGGGCATTCCGCAGTGAAGCGCGCCGACCCGGCCGGTTCGGGCGAAGTCGACGAGCACGTTCATCAAGGTCACGGCAGTGACTGTGTCACCCTCCCTGGCCTGTGCGCACTCTCAATATCAGCGCGGTGCGAAGCCTGTCCCGCCTTGCCTGACGTTGATGATCGGCAACAGGGTCGCGGTGGTGGGAACGCCGATCTGCCGCGGGGTGGGCCCCGCTGGCGTGGGGATGTCGCTGAGTCGCTCCAGTAGCCGGTCGAGGGCTGCCTGGCCGTCGTCGACGGCAGCGCGTTCGTCGTCGGTCAGGGGGATGGCGGCGAGCATCTTCTGCAGGTTGTCCTTGGCCTCCAGGAGTTGGCCCTTGCTGGAGGCCTTCGGGGTGTAGAAGTCGCAGCGTGCGCAGGCCATGCGGTGCTGGCACTGCTCGAAGAATGTGTAGGTGCACCAGCCGTGGCCGAGGTCGTAGTACTGCCAGGGGTCGCCGTTCGCGGCGGCGCCGGAGGCTACGGCGTCTCGGTCGACGAGGACTTCGACGGTGCGGACGTTGCGAGCGAAGTAGCCGGCGTCGTTGTAGGCCCGGGCGAGCGTGTTCGGGGTGATCTTCGCGTAGTGGGCGGTGGCCTCGGGAGTCCGGTGACCGAGCCATTCCTGAAGCTCGAACAAGGTCATGGGCTCTTTGGCGTTGTAGAGCTGGCTGGCGATGGTGGAGCGGGCCCGGTGGCTGGTGATGTTGCCGCGGACGTCGGAGGTGGGGACGCCGGCCTTGCGGCAGAGCATCGGGATGATCGTGCCGTTGATGTAGTGCTTGGAGACGCGGCGGGCGCGGAAGGCGAACAGGAAGTCCGCGCGCTCGTTGGTCTTCGGGTCGAGGATGGCGGGCCGGTCGGGGCGGACGGCCTGCCAGGCCTCGATCGCCTGCCCCAGCAGCGGGTCGACCGGCTTGGTGAACGCGGTGCCGGTCTTGTGGGTGGGGACGTCGAGCAGGCAGACCGCGTCCCGGGCCAGGACCTCGCCGGAGTCGCCGGGGATGGGCATGCCGTCGTGCTGCCAGCGGATGCAGCCGACCCGGAGCCGGGCGACTTCGTCGCTGCGCTGTCCAGCGAACAGCCAGGTCAGGGTGATGGCCCGGATCAGCTCGGCCGGGTAGGTGCGGCCGTCGGCGGTCGGCAGGTCGCCGGACTCGACGTTGAGCCCGGACCACAACAGCTTGGCCCAGATGTCGTCCGCGATCACGCGCGGGTCGGGGCCCATGAGGGCCTGGACGCTGCGGGGGGTCCTCAGCGCGTGGGCAGGGTTGAACCGTTGCGGGATCCACTCCCATTCGTGCAGGTCGCGGAAGAACGCGCGGGGCCCTTTCAGGTAGCCGGACTTTGCCTGCGGGGTGAGCGGCTTGCCGATGCGGCCCTGCGACCGCATGCCCGCGGTCCACTGGGAGTAGTCGCCGACCGTCATGCGGTCGACTGCGGTGACCCAGGACGCGCAGGTCTGGCGGGTCCAGAGCTCCGGCCCGGTGACCTCGGGGTGTTCGGCGGCCAGCCAGCGTCCGATCTTCGCGAGGACGCTGCGGTAGCTGCTGCGGACGCCCGGCGTCAGCGTCGAGGTCGCGTGCCAGCGCTCGACCCAGTTGGCCCAGCTGCCCGCTGTGCCTTCGATCGCCGTGGGTCCGGGGCCGTGCCGGGGACGCGGCGGCGGATCGGCGTGGCCGAGAGCGGCAACGGCGCGGTGGATCCCGTGGAGGTCGCTGGCCCACTCGCTGTCCTGCATGGCTGCCGACGCGCGGACCGCGTCCAGGGCCGGGGTGGACAGGTCCTCCAGCCGGGGGCTGCGGTTGAGCAGCAGGATCTGGCAGACCGCCGAGGTGAGCCGGCTGGGACGGCGCTGGTAGCCCCAGTCGCCGAGGACGGCGAGGACCTTCCCGACTGCGGCGTCGACCGCGCTCTCGCCGAAGACCCGGTGGGCGAGAGTGGGTCGCTGGAAGCGTCCGACCTGATCGAACGCGGTGAAGCCGCCGAGGAGGTAGGCGTAGGCGATCACGAACGGGCGGGCGTTCGGGCCGATCTGACCGCCCCACCGGCGCCGGAAGTCGGCCCCGGACCGGTCGATCAGGTCGGCCCAGTCCTGGTCGGACCAGCCCCAGTAGCTGCGGCCACGTTCACCGCAGCGGACCAGGACAAGGCCGGCCGCGTCGCGGGCGAACCGTCGCTGGTGGCCGGTGCCCGGCGCCCACTGGAGGCATTCCCGGGCGTGGGCCAGCGGCTCGACCAGCCGCCTCGGGGCCGCCTGCGGCGTCAGTCCCAGGCGTCTGACCTGCTCGATCCCCAGGGTGCCGAGCGCCTTCGACTCGGTGTGGGTCAGCAGGGCTCGCCGGTCGTAGCGGGCGAGGTCGAGCGGCCATATCCAGTCCGCGGCGTCCGCGCTGTCCGCGGACGCCGCCGGAGTCGTCGCTGTCAACGGTTCACCCCGCCCGGATGGCCGGCGCGGGTGAGCATGTCGATGCGCCAGGAGTGGATCTGCTGCATGCCGCGGTTCAGCTTCTCCGCGAGGTCCCGTCCGGACAGGTGGATGTAGGTCATGGTCGACTCGGTGTGGCGGTGTCCGGCTAAGGTCGCGATGGCGTGCAGTTCCCAGCCCATCCTGGCCAGGTCGGTCAGGCAGAGGTGGCGGGTGGTGTGGGTCGAGAAGCGCGGCAGATCGGCGGCCAGGGCGACGCGGCGGATCACCTTCGACCAGGTCCACAGGCTCAGCGGCTGACCGTGGTTGCGGCGCGACTCCGACAGGAACAGTGGGCCGCGGGCCCGGCTGATCGTCGCTCTGTGCGCGAGGTAGCCGGACAGCAGCACGCCCGTCGGCGCGGAGTACGGAACGACGCGCTCGCGCCGGGTCTTCGTCGTCTCCGCCCTGATCCGAAGCGTCCGGTGCGCTGGATCGACGTCGTCGGTCCGCAGGGAGCACAGCTCCTCTCGGCGCAGAGCGGCGTCGTAGGCCAGGGCGAGCATCACCCGGTTCCGGGTCGACTCCTCGCGTACGACGTCCAGCAGGTCGAGCCATTGCTGTTCGCTGGGGATCCACGGCAGCTTCACCAGGCGCGGTACCAGGCCGCGCTCGTGGCTGCCGAACGTCCGGCCCGGCGTGTAGCGGCCGCGGCCGACTGGGTTCGACTCCCGCAGCCCTTCCTCGATCAGGTAGTCGTAGAACAGGCGGACCGGCACCAACCGCTGCTGCAAGGTCGCGTTCGCCAGACCCGCTCCGGAGTCCAGCGCCACCACGTTCGCTCCGCGGCGGCTCGGCCGCGTGGACAGGTCCTTCACGAACGCGGCCACGTGCAGGCGGCCCGCCGTCATCGGGTCGACGTCGTCCCGCTCGCAGATCAGCAGGTACTCGGCCAGACCCCGCGCCTACGCGTCGATCGTCCGCGGAGCCCGCCCGAGGTCCGTCCACACCCGCAGCCACTCGGCCGCCCGCTCATGCCGGCCCAGGACAGGCCACTTCTCCTCCAACACCATCGCGCTGCCCAACACGCCTCCTCAGCCCATGGGGACGCCGCAGGATACGAGACGCATCCTGCGGCGCGTGATTCCACGTAACTGATAGGCGGGCGGTCTACGACTTCTTCCGCCGCTGGCGGTCCTACGACTATGTGCGTGAGCTCTACGAACGCCTGCGACAGTCGGCGAGGGAGCGCGCCGGCCGCAACGCCGAGCCCAGCGGCGGGATCATCGACAGTCAGTCGGTGGACGCCTCCGAGACCGTCGGCGGGGACAGTCGCGGATACGACGGCGGCAAATCACGTGACGGCCGCAAGCGCCACATCCTGACCGACACCGAGGGCCTGCTCCTGGAAGTCACCGTGCCACGGCCGATGTGCACGACTCCAAGGCCGCCCCCACGTCCGGAGATGCGCCGCTCCCCGCCCAACGTCAGCCCGCTGTCCTGCGGTGACATGCGCTCACGCCAACCGCGCACAGCCATGCCGAAGTGCCATGTCGGCCATATTATTTGAGGATCCACGTCTGGTTGTCCCAGGCGTTGCATTCCCACAGGACCACTACCGTGCCGCTCGTGCCCCCGAAAACGGTGACGCATTTCTGTGACTGATCGGCCACCAGTTCCGTACCGGAGAAGTGGAATTGCTGGCTGGAGTCGCCGCTGCACGCGCTCAGTTGGATCTCGGTCCGGTCGTCGCTCGCTCCGTCGGCCACGGTCATGCAATTCCCCAAGGAGCGGAAGGTGTCCCCCGATCCGGTCTGCCAGCGCTGTGCCGCGGAGCCGTCGCAGGCGACATGGACCAGCTGGATTCCCTCGGTCCCGGCGCCGCCGCCCAGGCACTTCTGCGAGGCGGGGACCACCAGGGCATGGCCGACGGCCGGGTCGACCGTGGCACCGGATCCGCTTTCCCCGGATCCGGCATTGCCTCCGGACTCCGGCTCGGAGTCCTCCTGCACGGTTGTGGACGTCGGCTTCGAAGAGGTGTGTGGCGTCGGAGACTTGGAGCCGGAACTCGCGGAGCGGGACGCCTTGGGGGGAGGAGACCGTGGGCGTGGATGTGTCGGTGGACTGCTGGGTGGGGTTGTCGGCCGCGCGCGGGCCGTCGGACGCGGTGGCGCTGCTCTTCCCCGTTGGCAGGTTGGTCAGCAGTACGGCGATCGTGATCAACAGCGCCGTGGCGACGGCCGCGGCGAGCACGACCGGCTTCTTCGAACGGCCTGGGGGCCGGTGCGCCTTTTGGTCGGTCGTATCGGGCTGTGGAGGTACTACGGGTGGCTCGGCTGCGGAGGCATCGTCGGTTCCGCGGTCCGAGTTGAGCCCCGATGGTGATGGTGATGGCGATGGGGATGGGGGCACTGGGGTCGCGGCCGGAGCCGGAGCGTCGTCGGCCACGGCCACGGGGTGGGCGGCGGGTGGAACAACAGACGGCCCCGCTGCGCCTGCCGGTCTTCGCAGCATGCGTTCGGCGTCCTCGGCCGACAGCCGGTCGGCCGGTTTGGCCACGAGCAGGCCCTGGATCAGCGGGGTGAGCGGTCCGGCACCGCGCACTTCCGGGGCCGGTTCCATGGCGATGGCGTACATCGTCTGGGCCACCGTTTCCCGGAGGAACGGTGAGCGGCCCTCGACCGCTTCGAAGAGCGTTGCGCCGAGTGCCCACAGGTCGGCCTCCGGCCCGGGTTTGGCGCCGACGAGGCGTTCGGGGGCCATGAAGTCGACCGACCCCACGAGTTGGCCGGTGCGGGTGAGCGCCGAGGTCTCGACGGCCTGGGCGATGCCGAAGTCGGTGAGGACCACGCGGCCGTCCTCGGCGAGCAGCACGTTGGCCGGTTTCACATCCCGGTGCAGGACCCCTGCCCGGTGCGCGGCCCGTAACGCGGCGATCACGCCCCGGCCGATCCGGGCGACCTCGTCGAGCGGGACCGTGCCGTACGCCTTGATCCGGTCGGCGAGGGTGGTGGAGCGCACGTACTCCATCACGATGGTGGGCCGGCCCTCGTCGTCCACGACGTCGTGGACGACAACGACGTTCGGGTGGCTGATCCGGGCGGCGCTCTGCGCCTCGCGCCGGGCGCGTTCGAAGAGGGTGGCGAGTTCGGCGTCGTCGAGTTGGGGCTGGGAGTGGAGCTTCTTCACGGCGACTTGGCGGCCGAGGAGTTCGTCGTGGGCGCGCCAGACGGTGGCCATCCCGCCCCGGCCGATGCGGTCGAGGATGAGGTATCGGCCGGCGATCAGCCGTCCTTCGTCGGACACCGTGGGTTCCTTTTCTCTGCTTCAGACCGATCCGGCCGACGGCGCCACGGGGTTCCTCCAGCCGACCGCACGCCCAACGGCCCTTCGCCTACGACTGGTTGAGCATTTTGGCAGCGAAGGGCCCGGAAGCAGCCGCTTTCCACGGCGCGTCGGGCCCGGTTGTCGCGCGCGGGGCGACTCCAGGGCTGTTGGTCGGTTCCATGAGGAGCAGGGCCCGGCCGCGAGCGGGGCGGCGCCGCCGTCTCACGTCATGAAGATCCGACGACCGTGGTCGACGAACTCGCCGGGCCCTTCGCGTGCCGATCATCCTCTACGGGGGCGGCAGCGGCCTAGGGGGCAGGGTAGGTACAGCAGTACCACCCACGGCGTTGCTCCAACCAACTCCAAGGGCAGGGCTAGGGCGAAGGCGAGCGTGGTCTTGCCCGCCCCGCTGGATCCGGTCAGATTGAGCAACATCTGGCCAGGGTGACAGCCCGCAAAGGCTTTGGGTGTAGCTCCTTTCAAGGGACTGGCTGAGCGGGGCATTTGCCTTACTGGCCGGGCTGAGCGCCGCGTAGATCGATTCGAAATCCTCAGGTCACGCTCGGGCCGGACCAAGATCGACTGCCTGGAAGTCAAGGATCGCGGCGATGCCCTCCTGGGGACCCGGTTCGATCACCCGGTCACACGCCGAGCCGTAGTTCACGCAGATAGGGCCGCCCTTTGAAGGAGCTACACCCAACAGGGTTCGCGGCGCGCGGGCTCGGCGACACTTCCACCGTCCTTACGCCGTGTCCTTGAAGTAATGACCGTCCTCGATGTCCTCGATCAGCCCGGGGTGCACGGGAACCCAGCCGAAGCGCTCCCGGGTCAGCGCGCTGGACGTCGGGTTGTCGAGCGACACCAGTAGGGCGAGAAGGCCGAAGTGGCCGCTCGCCTCCTCGGCCGTCAGACCCACCGCCGGAAGCTTCAGCTGACGGCCGATGGCCTCGGCGATGTCCCGGAACCGCACACCCTCCTCCGCGACCGCGTGCACCGGAGTGCCGGGCGGAGCGGATTCCACGGCCAGCCGGAACAGGACCGCGGCATCACGCCGGTGCACCGACGACCAGCGGTTCGCCCCCTCACCGACAAAGGCCGAGACACCCTTCGCACGAGCGATACCGATCAGCATCGAGACGAACCCGCGCGCGTCCCCCCGACCGTGCACGGTCGGCGCCAGCCGTACCGACGAGGAGCGCACCCCGCGCCCGCCCAGGGCCAGAACGGACGTCTCAACCGGGAGCCGCAGACCGGTGACGGCATTGGGAACAGCCGGGGTCTCCTCGGTCAGCACCTGTCCCGGCGTGCGGCCGATGACCCCCGAGGTGACCACGAAGGGCTTGCCGGTCTGCTCCAACTCCGAACCGATCGCCTCCACAGCCTTCAGCTCGACCCGTGCACGAGCGGCAGAGTCGGTGGTCTCGGAGATGTGCTGGTTGGCGGCGAAGACCACGCCGTCCGCCTTCGCCGCGCCGGAGCGCAAGCTGTCCAGGTCACCGAGGTCACCACGGTGCACCGCGATGCCTGCCCTGACCAGAGTCGCGGCGGAGGCATCGGAACGGGCGAGACCCACGACCTCGTGGCCCGCTTGCAGCAACTCACTCACGATGGCCGATCCGACGTACCCGGTTGCCCCTGCGACGAAAATGCGCACGATGAGAATCCCTCGATGATTTCAAGTTGGCCCGCCGCACGGCGCCGGGTTCGTACCGTGACGGTAGGAGCGGCAGGAGCACGGCGTCCAAGACCTGTTCCGCACCACGCGATACGGATCAGGTATCACGAGTACGATGCAGGAGTGCCCAGCGCCCACGTACCCCCGGTCGACTTCGACCTTCGCCTGGTGCGGTACTTCACGGTCGTGGCCGAGCACGGCAACTTCCGCCGCGCAGCGGCCGAACTGCGGCTTGCGCAACCGTCGCTGAGCCGGCAGATCCAGAGCCTTGAGAAGCGGTTGGGCGTCCGCCTGCTCGACCGCACCACCAGGGGCTGCCGCCTCACCGCGGCCGGACAGGAGTTCCTGCCCCAGGCGGAAGCACTCCTGCGCTCCGCGGAACTGGCCGCGACGACGACCCGCGCCGCAGCTGCATCCGGCGCCGTCACCATCGGGTACGTGGGCGGACTCATCATCACCCCCGCGGTGCGCGAGCTGCGCAGCCGCCATCCCGAGGCCGAGGTCACCACGCGTCACCTGGACTGGAGCGATGTCCACATGGCCCTGCTCGACCACCGCGTGGACGCGGTCGTCGCCCGAGAGCCGTTCCCGACCGACAGGCTGCGGGTGACGCCCCTGTACCAGGAGCCCCGGGTGCTCCTGGTACCGACGACGCACCGCCTCGCGGGCAGGGAGTCGGTCACCCTCGACGACTTCTCCGGCGAACCCCTCATCCGTTACCCGGACCCCGCCTACGACGCCTTCTGGCGCCTCGACCCCCGACCGGACGGACGCCCGGCACCCGACGGCCCGCTGGTCGAGGCGCACGCGGACAAACTCGAATCCATCGCCGGCGGACAGGCCATCGCGCTAGCACCGGCAGCCGACGGGAACAGCACGCCCAGGCACGATCTGACGACCGTTCCCGTCCAAGGAATCGAACCGTGCGACGTGGTGATCGCCACCCGCACCCGCGAGCGCAACCGCCTGGTGTCGGCCTTCCTCGAAACAGCCCGATCGCATCTCACCGGTCGCGACACACTCCGAAGGGTGTAGCTCCTTCAAAGGGCGGCCCTATCTGCGTGAACTACGGCTCGGCGTGTGACCGGGTGATCGAACCGGGTCCCCAGGAGGGCATCGCCGCGATCCTTGAACCCCAGGCAGGCGATCTTGGTCCGGCCCGAGCGTGACCTGAGGATTTCGAATCGATCTACGCGGCGCTCAGCCCGGCCAGTAAGGCAAATGCCCAGCTCAGCCAGTCCCTTGAAAGGAGCTACACCCAAAGGCTTTCTCGACTGGTTTGCGGGCCCCACCGGCCCTCGGCTTTCGTCGGATTCCTACAGCCACTCGTTGAGGCGGCGACCAGTACGGTCGCTTCGTAACGGACGGCAAGCTTGTCGTATCTCGTGGCGACCGCGCGGTGTCTTTTGAGGCGATTGATGCCGCACTCCACCGCGTGGCGTTCTTTGTAGTCGACAGGGTCGAACTTCGGCGGACGGCCGCCGCGAGAACCGCGCTTCTTGCGCTTGGCGATCTGATCGCGCCTCTCCGGAATGGTTCCCCGACGCGTCCGGCGACGCTCTGCCGTACGGCGCGCCGTAACCCGACCCGGGCGGTCAGGACTCGACTCCGTGTAACAGATCCGTTGTGCGGCAACACAAACTTCGTGTCGTCCGTGGCATCTGGACGACGATGGTCCGCATGGCGACGATGAATCACTTTGGCATGACTCTGCGCGGCTGGCGTGAGCGTATGTCACCGCAGGACATTGGCCTGGAGGCCGGCGGGGAGCGGCGCGTCCCCGGACTGCGTCGTGAAGAACTGGCCCGTCTGGCAGGCATATCGGTCGACTACCTGATGCTGCTGGAACAGGGGCGCGCTCGCAACCCCTCGGCCCAAGTGGTCACCGCTCTGGCCAGGGCACTGCGCCTCGACCCGTCCGAGCGTGACCATCTGTTCCGCTGCGCCCAACTCGCACCGCCCTCCGCCGGGAACGTCTCCAGACACATACCCGCGAGCGTGCAGCGACTGGTCCATCAGTTGGGAGCGACTCCCGCCGGGATCTTCGCCGCTGACTGGACCCTCATCGGCTGGAACAAGATGTGGACGGCTACGGCCGGCGATCCCCGCGCGTACGGCTGGGTGGGACGCAATCTCGTCGCCGGGATGTTCCAGACGAGAGCCAGCCGAGACCGTGACCCGATTGCGGCATGGCCCGTCTGGTCATGGAGAGGCAGCGAAGCGGAAGAGGAGGACCTCGTCGCCGACCTGCGTGTGACGGCGGCCGCCCATCCCCAGGATGAACGTCTTGCCTCACTCGTCGAAGGCATGCTTCGACGGGAACCAGCGTTTACCCGACTGTGGTTCAACGGCACTGCCGCCCCCTGGGCCGGCGACCGCAAGACCATCGAACATCCACGGGTGGGTGACATCACCCTCGACGTCGATGTCCTGATGCCTGCTGGCACCGACCTCCGGATCCTCACGTGTGCGGCTGCGGCCGAGACCACTGACGCAGAGAAGCTGGATGCTCTACGTGCGGCCTGTCATCTGCCGGGAAACAGCCTGACCCGCCTCGATCCAGAGGTCTCCAGCCCTGATCGAGGACTGTGACCCGGCTACCGACCGGCCTCACCTACCCCTGCTTGTCGCTGTGCAACTGACGATCACCGATGGGTGTGGTTCTCGGCTCATACAAGATTTTCGTAAGCTCAGTGGACGTTAAGTCCGATCTTCCCTGGTTCGTGGTCGCTCGATCGTGGTACTGATGGCTGCGCGGGCCATGCAATGGTGAGGGGCCCCTGAGGGGCCCCGTAGTTTCCGGACAGGCACCCAATAGGGTTGTCCTGAACAAGGAAACGAGGAAGAAGTGGCGCCACCCAGTAAGTACTCGCCCGAGTTCCGCGAGGAAGCCGTCCAGATCGCGGTGCGGTCAAGTAAGACGATCTCCGAAGTCGCCCGGGAGCTTGAACTGAACTCGGAGACACTGCGCGGCTGGGTGAAGAAGTACCAGAAGCAGCAGGAACCGGCCCCCGATGCGGAACTGACGGTGAACGAGCGGGCGCGGCTGAAGGAACTCGAACGACGCAACCGCGAGCTGGAGATGGAAGTTACCTTCCTGAAAAGAGCCGCAGCGTACTTCGCGAAGGATCCCCGGTAGCAAGCAAGTACGAGTTCATCGACGAGATGCGGCTCGACACCGAGAAGTACGCATACAGCGCCGAGTTCATGTGTGGCCGACTCGGCGTCTCCAGATCCGGCTACTACGACTGGCGATCCCGCCCGGAATCCGCGACAGCTCAGCGGCGCGAAGAACTGAAATTGCTCATCGAGAAAGCCTTCGACATGTCCGACAGCACCTATGGGCACCGGCGCATCCAGGCCCAGCTGCACCGCTGGGGCGTCGCCGCGGGTGTGGAGTTGGTCCGCCGCCTCATGCGCGAACTGGGCCTGGTGCCCTGCCTGCCACGGCCGAAGAGGTTCAACCTCACGCAGGCTGCGGCCGGCCAGGTGCCGGACCTCGTCGGCCGCGACTTCACCGCGGATGCGCCCGGCGAGAAGCTCGTCGGTGACATTACCTATATCGCGACCGGGGAAGGCTGGCTGTACCTCGCAACGGTCATCGACTGCTGCACGAAGGAAGTCATCGGTTACGCGATGGACGACCACTACCAAACCCCACTGATATCCAGGGCAATCCACAAAGCGGCACGGAACAGGAACCTCACGGCCGACGCGATATTTCACTCGGATCGCGGAAGTAACTACATGTCAGCCGAGTTCGGGAGGACGCTGGACCGCTTCGGGCTCCGCAGATCTGCCGACCGCACCGGGATCTGTTTCGATAACGCCATGGCCGAATCATTTTTCGGCGCCCTGAAGAACGAGCGCGTATCAAGGGTGACTTACCTGACCCGTGAGGCCGCCCGGCAGGACATCACTCGCTACATCGAATTCTGGTACAATCGCAAACGCCTCCACTCGGCGGTGGTTTACCGCCCTCCGCGCGAAGTTTACGCCGAGTACGAGAAGTTGCGAATCGCCGCGTGAAATAAACGGTCAGAAGACTGTCCGGAAAACGCGAGGCTCCTCAGCTGCTGCGCTCAGGGGCGGCACGGACATGACGGCCTCTCAGAAGACGCAACATCGCGGCTTGTGAATAGACCTCCTGGGTAAAGGCCGTCACCGCGGATCTCCCGGACCATGAGCACGAACAGCACGCATGCGGCGAACTGCACGGTGGCGTAGAAGACGAATCGAGGGGAGTGGTACTGCTGTTCCTACCCTCGCGACTGGCGGCTGACGTATCGCCCAGAGGACGATCGAACAAGCGAACTGCGGCCCGGGGCCGCAGCGCCACAGGCACGGCACAGTCCAAACCGGAGACAGTCATGACTGGCAAACCGGACTTGAACGCACGCATCATCCACGAGTTCCGTGCCAACAAGGGAGGGGTCGGTGGTGGTTTCAGCGGGGCGCCCCTACTCCTGCTGCACACCGTCGGCACGCGCTCAGGCAGGTCCCGCGTCAATCCGATGATGTACCTGGCCGACAGAGGCCGCTTCCTCGTCTTCGCCTCCAAGGCCAGCTCCGACCGCAATCCGGACCGATACCACAACCGGCTCGCGCGTCCCGAGGCACGCATCGAGGTGGGCGACGCGATCCTCGCCGTGCGCGCCGTCAAACTGCGGGGCACGGAGCGCGACACGGCGTTCGCCGAACAGGCCCGCCGCTATCCCGGCTTCGCCGGCTATCAGAGCAAGACCGAGCGGGTCATCCCCGTGATCGCGCTCATTCCCCTCGGCGAAGGCGCCGAGTCCACCGATCAAGCAGAACGGACACCGTCATGACCATGGCCTACCTCGCCCAGCCCGAGCAACAGCAGAGGCTCGAATGGCTCGACGGCAGCGAGTTCGCCGTACTCCTGGACAGCGTGGCCACCGGCGGACAACTGACCGTCGGACGGTTCTCCGTCAGCAAGGGCGAGGCGCCGCCTTACCACACGCACACCCGTGAGGACGAGATCTTCATGCTGCTCAAGGGCAGTGCGCTGTTGTGGTGCGACGACCAGGAGATGGAACTGTCGGAGGGCGGCATCGTCTACCTCCCCCGAAACGTCCCCCACGGCTACCGGATCACTTCCGACACCGCAGACCTGCTGATGATCTGCACCCCCGGCGGCATCGAAGGCATGTTCCGCCACGCCGGACGTGACCTGGCCACCCCGCGCCCCGAAGGCTTTGAGATCTCACGGGACCTCATGGCCGAAGCCGCCGCCATGTACGGCCAGATCATCGTCGGGCCGCCGCGCTGACCGTCGGCAGGTCCGCAGCGATCACCGCTCCGCCGTACGGCACTCACAGGAACCACGAAAGGCACTGCCATGTCCCGGCAACAGCGCCAAACCCTCGACGACCTGCTGCGGCACGGCCCGCTCGACCTCGGAGGCGACGTCGCCGAACAGCGCGCCGTCTTCCACGACATGATGACGTCCCTACCGTTGCCCCCCGACGTCTCGACCACGGCAGGCGAGTTGGGCGGCGTACCCGTCGTCACCGTGGAGACGCCGGCGAACGACCCGGCGACCGTGCTGCTGTACCTGCACGGCGGTGCCTATGCCATCGGCTCGGCGGCCGACGCAGCGGGCCTGGCCGGGGACGTCGCCCGGCGCACCGGTGCACGCGCCGTGTGCGTGGACTACCGGCTGGCCCCCGAGAACCCTTACCCCGCAGCCGTCGATGACGCCCTGGCCGTCTACCGTGCGCTGCTCGACGACGGTGTTCCCAGCTCCGCCATCGCCTTCGTCGGCGAGTCGGCGGGCGGCGGTCTCGCCGTCGCGACGCTGGTCGCAGCCAAGGACGCGGGCCTGCCCCAACCCTCGTCGGCCGCGGTCTTCTCCCCGTGGGCCGATCTGAGCGTGTCCGGCAACAGCGTGGTCGGCAAAGCCGCCGTCGATCCCGCGCTGACCCCCGAGGGTCTGCGCACGCGCGCCCGCGACTATCTGCGGGACACCGATCCCGCCACGCCTCATGCCAGCCCCGTCTTCGCCGATCTGACCGGTCTGGTGCCCCTGCTTATCCAGGTCGGCTCGCACGAGATCCTGCTGGACGACGCCGTACGGCTGGCAGCCCGCGCCGCCGAACACGACGTCCACGTCGAACTGCAGGTCTGGCCCCAAGTACCGCACGTCTTCCAGGCGTTCGCCGTGATGCTCGACGAGGCCGACGCCGCGCTGCAGGCCGCCGCCGCCTTCACCCGCGCACACTGGGCCACCACCGACGCCACCGACGAGGAACTGCCTGCGAGTAAAGAGTCCGTTGTGCCGCAGTAGCAGCGCCCTGCGGTCCATGCCGTCTGGACGACGATGACCTGCATGGCAACGACGAACCACTTCGGCATCGCTCAACCCCACCGCGATCTTCGCCACCGACTGGACCCTCATCGGATGGAACGCGATGTGGTCCGCCGCGGTCGGCGATCCCCGTACGTACGGCTGGGACGAGCACAATCTCGTCGCCGGGATGTTCCGGTCGAGCGGCGGACGAGCGCGGGAACCGATCGCGGCATGGCCCGTTCTGTCCTGGGCGGGCGACGAAGTGGAGGAGGAGGAACTCGTCGCCGACCTGCGGGAGACCGCCGCCACCCATCCCCACGACGGACGACTCGTCTCATTCGTCGATCACATGCGGCGGAACAACCCCCGCTTCGCCCGCCTGTGGTCCAACGGCACCGCCCGCACCCATGTCGGTGACCGCAAGACCATCGAACATCCGCTGGTGGGCGACATCGCCCTCGACCTCGACGTCCTGATGGCCGCCGGAACCGACCTCAGGATCGTCGCGTACACGGCCGAGGCCGGGACCACCGACGCGGAGAAGATGAACGCTCTGCGTACCGCCTGTCATCCGCCGGGCAAGGGCCCGTCCCGCCCCACGTCAGAGATCTCCAGCCCCGGCTGATGACGCCGACCCCAGGCTCAGGACGACGCGCCGGAATCTCGGCCAACCGGCCCAGCAGTCCGGGCAGTTCAACCTCTGCGGCGTCAGGCTGATCACGGAGTTGGTCAAGGACGAGCGGGATCGGAGAAGATACGACGGCGGGCACGGACATCCGTAGGGATCACTGGACTCGACACCCACATGATCTTGGAAGCTCGTGCCCGCCCTACGTTCCGGGCCCATATCGGGACGACCCCGCTCAACCCGCGACTACGCCGAAGCCCTGGGGTCCGGTCCAGCACGACTCGCAGCGGCAGCAGCGGATGCGCGACCCTGCGCTCCAGCCAGGCGAACACCGCGAGCAGCACCACGCCGCTGATCATGGAGCCGAGGGCGACAGGGTCGGTCCAGCTGGTGGATTCGACGTGCGCGAATCCGTAGACGATCCCGAACAGCGCGGCGCCGACTGTGGCGGCGCCCGGAATATCGATCTTGGGTCGCTCGGTGACCACGGGCTTGGCCGGCAACAGCAGCGCACCGGCCAGCGCGACACCCGCGAAAACGACGTTCACGTACATCACCCAGCGCCACGACGCCCATTCGGTCAGCATGCCGCCCAGCAGTAGTCCGACCGCGGCGCCCGCACCGGAGAAGGTCACGCTGAGCAGCGAGAGCGCCGCGGGGGCGAGCAGCGCGGAGAAGAGGCCCTGGGCCACGCGTGCAGCCACGAGGATGTCGAAGCTGGTGGCCGCGCCGCCGACGACGGATGCGGCCGCGAAACCGACCATGCCGGTCACGAAGGTCGTACGTCGGCCGAACAGGTCGCCGAGGCGGCCCCCGAGCAGCACGTGATGACCCACTGCCGGCTGCCGTCACTGAAACCGAGATCATGTTGCGCTTCGGGCAGCGCGATGTTCACGACGGTCGCATCGAGCGTGACCATGAGCTGCGCCGTGCCCAGCACGACGAGCACCCACCAGCGCACGGCATGTGAGCCGCGGCGGCCCGGGGCTGTTTTCCCGGAGTCGGGTGCCTCACGGTCGAAGGTGGTGGTCATGTCTTCCCTTTGTTGCTGGCCATAGGCTGAACACCGATCGGAAACCGATCTGTTTCCACCCAGGAAAGCGGATCGGTTTCCATGGCGCAAGTGAGCGGGGAGCCGCTGACCTGTGAGCGCTCCGAAAACGCGCACGCCCGCGCCGGCCGCCGCGGTCCGGGGAAACGGACCGGGAACAATCCCGGCACCGCGCCCCGGGCCGACTCGACAGCGTCGAGTTCGACCCGAGCAGATCATTCGCCCGGTTGAACATCGCCCGGGCCGGGGGTCGGGGCGCCTACCGGGTGCTGAGACCTGGCCGCCGGTTGTCGGCGGGCAACCGCTGCGGACGGCCGCGCAGCACCAGCAGTCCGGAGGCGATGATGTCGCCGAGCGCGACGATGACGGTCAGCGATCCGCCTGCGGCGGCCATGCCGGCGTCGGGGGCGATCGAGGGGTAGATCAGTGCCGCAGCGCACAGCACCGCCACGACATCGGCCTGCAGCGTGATCCTGCGCGCCCTGATGCGTATGCCGCCCGGGTACTCCTTGGCCTCGGGAACCGTGTCGTACTCGACCGTGCGCGCTCGGACGACACCTGCCGTGGCCGTGACCACGAAGGCGAGCACGATGAAGGGGACCAGTTGTGTTCCGAAGACCTTCGAGGCGCCGTCGAGCAGCGCGAGCAGTCCGATCAGCAGCGCTGCGCCGGGGACCACCAGCCGCCGTAGCAGCGTGAGCCCGATGCCCTCGCGCCACGCGCGGGACACCAGGACCCGCATCACAATGACCAGAACGATCGTGCCTGGACCACCGAACATGACAGTTGTCTCCTTGGTTGTCTACTTCTCGTACGGGGGCGGGTCGTGCCTGGTGTCTCAGGCGTCGCCGCCGGGCTTGCGGGGAGCCAGGCGCCGGGCGAGGGCCAGCGCGGGACCGTCGACGAGCAGGAGTGCCAGCGGCCAGAACCCCAGTTGGGGGGCGGCCAGGACGAGCAGGAAGGCCACTGTCAGACAGGTGGCGTTGCCCAACACCTGCTCGACGGTCCCCCTGCTGGGAGTCGTGTCCCTGGTGCCGGTCCGGCGCAGGATGAGGGCCATGGCCGCCAGCGCGATGCTGGAGGCGAAGAGGACGGCGACGTAGATCGCGAGGACGAAGGGCTCGGCACCGTAGGAACTGATCATCTCGACCGGGAACGGCAGGGCCACGATGCACACCAGCCACAGCACATTGATCTGTGCGACGCGGCCGCTCACCTCCCCCGTACGCGGGAACACCTCATGGTGGACCGTCCAGATGCGCCAGATGACGACGAAGCTCAGCAGGAAGCTGCTGATCGATGCCGCGTGGTGGGTGACGACCTCGACGGCGCTGTCGCCGTCCTCCAGTGCGTCGGGTACGAGGTCGATGAGCGGGATCGCCAACAGGGTGATCGCGATTGCCACGACGGCGTCGCTGAAGGCCGCCAGCCGCTCGGCGGGCAGGCTCGGGTGTGGGGCCCGCGGGGTGGTGCCGTCGCTGCGGCGGGTGCGATGGGCGTTGGCGTGCATGGTGATGTGATGTCCCTGAAGTGAGAAACGAGAAGGCGGGTCGGGAGGGTGGTTGCCCACGACGACGTGGGACTGGTCGTTCAGTCCGGGACGATGACCGCCCGGGTGGGCCCGGAGTGCGCCCATGCCTCTCCGGCGCGGCTGATGGGGTAGGCGGTGTACGGGGCCTGGAGGATGCCTTCGGCGATCGCACCGATCACCCGGGGGATCTGGGTGAGCAGGCGCTGAGTCGGCACCGAGCCAGCGCCACTTCCCGTGATCCGCATCCGGCGGCTGCGCAGCAGGGCGGCGGGCACGGACGCGTCGGCACCGCCGAGCGTGCCCACCTGGACGTAGGCGATGTCCGCGCTGTCCTCGCCGAATCCGTGCCGGGCCAGCGCGGCGAAGGCGGCCTCGGCGGTCGGTCCCCACACATAGTCCAGGACGAGCGAAGGGGCTTCGCCCGCGAGGGCGGTGATCAGGGCTTCCTGGGTCACCTCCCGGTTCGACCTGGCGATCGCGACGGTCTCCACACCGTCGGTGCCGAGCCCGTTCAGCGTCTCTCCCTTGACACCGGCGGCGAGCACGCGGGTGGCCCCCAGAGAGCGCGCCGCCCGCACGGCCATGCTCCCGGCCATGCCGGTGGCCCCGAGCACCAGCACCGTGCCCAGCCCGCCTTTCTCTTCGTGCCGGGCGGACAGCGGCAGCCAGCCCGACAGGCCGGGGTTGACGCCGGCGGCGACGGCGAGCGGGTCGGCGCCCGCGGGCAGTTCGAGCCCGAACGGGGTGGCCAATCGCTCGGCCATCGTGCCCCACGGCGCACTGCCCAGAGCGGTATAGACCAGGCGGCCGTCCGGCGTACGGGCCACCGCGTCGATGCCCGGCACCAGCGGGTACTGCCGCCCGCCGCCGTAGTGCTGGCCTGCGGCAAGCGCCCGCACGAGCTGGTGGACTCCGGCACCGACCAGACTCACCGGGTCGCGGTCCAGCACCGGTTCGGGTTCGGGGAAGTCCGCGCCCACCGGTGCGGTCTCGGGGTCGGTGACGACGACAGCGCGCATGGTGCCCTTCTTTTTTAACTAAGTTAAAAACCGGTTGCTGAGACACTGGATCAAGCTGAGGTAAGTTGTCAAGCATGGCGAAAGGGCTGAGCCGTGAGGGCATCGTGGCCGCGGCTCTGGAGGTGCTCGACGCCCAGGGCATCGACGGGGTGACGGTACGTGCGGTGGCGGCCCAGCTCGGGGTCAAGGCGCCCGCGCTGTACTACTACGTGCACAACAAGCAGGACCTGCTCGACGAGATGGGCACCGAGATCCAGCGTCGCGTCGTGGCCAGACTCCGGGGACGCGTGGCCACCGGTGACTGGCTCGACGACCTCGTCGCCTACGCGGGCGCCCTGCGTGCCGTATACCTGGAGCACCGCGACGGCGCCCGCACCTTCAGCGGCACACTGATCACAGACCCGGACGTTCTGAAGGCACAGGAACCCTGGCTGCGGCGCTGGGTCGCCGCGGGAGTCCCGCCCGCCGCCGTCTTCGACGCCACCGAGATGGTCACCGCATTCGTCGTCGGCTTCGTCATCGAGGAGCAGGAGCGGCTGCAGTCCTCCGCCGATCCCTCACGCTACTCGCCCGATGAGCGCGACCGGCGGCTCGGCTCCGAGGTCCCTTTCGTCTCCGCAGCCGGCCATGCCCGTCACGACAACCAGACACGCTTCGAACGCCAGCTCAAGACCGTGATCGCCGGGATCGACCGGCAACTCGGCTCTTGAACGGCGATCCGAAGCACGGTGGGGAACCCGAGTCATCGCCCGGGATCTTCGGGCAGCCCACCGGGCCACGACTCATGCGCGGGCTGGGCTCCAGCATCCACCCGGGCAACGTCGCCTACGACGCGTTCACCGAGGTCCACTGGGTTGCCCGCGCCGAAGCCGTCTGGACGTGCCGAGCCCTGGCCCGCAGCCACTACGCTTCCGGCGGCTGGAGCGTGGGGGCGGTCGCCCTGGTCACCGGCTGGGCCGCCCGCACCTGGCCCGCCGGAACCCACATCGCGGCGATCTTCCCCGATGGCCCCCACCGCTACCTCGACACCATCTACAACGACGCCTGGTCCTTCAGCTGCTGATGGTCGACCAGTTCGGCATCAATCTCGGCTTCTACATGCTCATGCCCTACCTCGCCGACCATCTCGCCCACGGTCTGGGCCTGGCAGCGTGGGCGGTCGGCCTGGTAATCGGGGTACGCAACCTCTCCCAGCAGGGCATGTTCTGGCTCGGCGGTGTGCACGGTGGCAGCCGCCGTGTTCGCGACTCTGGCAGTCGTGCAGGCCCGCGCTCTGCCCTCCCGCCGGCCCCTACCGCATCCGCAGCGTACGACCGGGTGGCGGGGCATCGCCGCGGACTGGCGGACGATTCTGCGCAACCGGCCGTTCGTGCTGTTCTCAGCGGCGATGGCCCGCTCCTACTTGTTGGCCTTCCAGACCTATCTCGCCCTGCCTCTGCAGGCCCGTACCCTCCTCGGCGACGGCAGCGGTATGGCGATGGGTGTGGTTCTTCGCCGTCTCCGCTCCGGTCGCGGTCGCCGGCCAGCTGCGGCTGACCGGCTGGGCCGGGAAACGCCTGGACGCGCTCAAGGCCATCGCGATCGGGCTCGCGGTCATGGGGGCGGCGTTCCTGACACTTCTGCCTGGACCTCACCGCCCCGCCGACGGGTTCGCCGCGACGCTCGGGCACGCCGGGCTGATGACGTGCGCGGCGCTGCCGGCCGCGGGCTGCGCCCTGCTGTACCCGTTCGAGATGGACACCCTCGTCCGGCTCTCGGGTGAGCGCCTGGTCGCCACGTACTACGGGGCCTACAGCACTGTCTCGGGCATCGCGGTGGCCGGCGGGAATCTCGCCGTGGGCGCTCTGTTCGACCTCGCCGCCCGCGCGCACCTTCCGTGGCTGCCCCGGACGGCGCTGACCGCACTCGGGATCGGGTGCGCCGCAGCCCCGACCGGGCTCCGCCGCACCGGGCATCTGCGACCCGCGACGGCCGCAGCAGCAGCGCCGGCTACGGCGTGAGACCGCTGGCCGGGCGTGTGCCTCATGCGTGCGGTGCGCGCCCGGTCAGCCGGTGGTCGGCCACGTCGAGGGCCTCGGTGACCAGACGGCGCAGGTGTCCGTCGGTCAGTGCATAGATCACCCGGCGGCCGTCCTTGCGGGTGGTGACCAGACCCGACATCCGCAGCCGGGCCAGATGCTGGCTCACCGCCGGCCGCGCCACGTCCACCACCTCGGTCAGCGATGTGACGTCCGCCTCACCTTTGGCCAGGGTGTGCAGCAGCGCGAGGCGGGTCCGGTCGGCCAGCAGGCCCAGGATCTCGGCCGCGACCCGGAAGTGCTCGACGCCCGGATCTCGCGGGTGCGAACCCTGCGCAGGTGAGAGGTACATGCGTGCGCTCATACGCACATAATAGGCGGGTGGGCGTCCCCGTCCACTCCTTGGCCTCTTGTCGAGAGCGAGTACACGGTGAGCCAGCACCACGGTCACAACGAGCCGAACAGCGGGCACGAACACGGGCCAGGCACCGGACATGGCCACGGTCACGAGCACGGGTCGAACGCCGGTCACGAGCACGAACATGAGCACGGTCATGGGCACGGCTCTACGCGCTGGTCGCGGATCCGCCACCAACTCTCACACCTGGTCACCCCGCACAGCCACGAGGCGATGGACAAAGTCGACTCGGTTATGGAGACCTCGAAAGAGGGCATGCGCACCCTGTGGCTATCGCTGGGCATCCTGGGCGCAACCACGGTGATCCAGGCGGCCGTCGTCGCCGTGTCGGGATCGGTGGCACTGCTGGGCGACACCATCCACAACGCCGCCGACGCCCTGACCGCAGTCCCCCTCGGGATCGCGTTCATGCTGGGCCGGCGGGCGGCGAACCGCCGCTACACCTACGGCTACGGCCGCGCCGAGGACCTGGCCGGCATCGCCATCGTCCTCACCATCACGGGCTCCTCCGCACTGGCCGCATACGAGGCCGTCGACCGGCTCCTCAACCCGCGTGACATCACCCACCTGTGGGCGGTCGCCGCCGCCGCGGTGGTCGGGTTCATCGGCAACGAGTGGGTGGCCCGCTACCGCATCCGCACCGGCCGCAAGATCGGCTCCGCCGCCCTGGTGGCCGACGGCCTGCACTCCCGCACCGACGGATTCACCTCCCTGGCCGTCCTGCTCGGAGCGGGCGGCGCGGCGCTGGGCTGGAGGGCCGCCGACCCGATCGTCGGCCTGCTGATCACGATCGCCATCCTGATGGTGCTGCGCGATGCAGCGCGCGAGGTCTACCGCCGGCTGATGGACTCCGTCGACCCCGCCCTGGTCGACACCGCCGAAGATGCGCTGCACGCCGTGGACGGCGTCCGCGGCGTCGGGCAGGTCCGCATGCGGTGGATCGGCCACGCCCTGCGCGCCGAGGCCGACATCGTCGTCGACCCCGACCTCACCGTGGTCCAGGCCCACGCCCTGGCCGTCGCAGCCGAGCACGCTCTGATCCACGCCGTACCGCGGCTGACCGCCGCCACCGTGCACACCGACCACACCACCCACGGCGCTGACCCGCACGCCACCCTGGCCCACCACGCGGGATGATCCGAGAAGGAAATATCGTGGTGGCCGCGGCCGCTTTGATACATCGGCGCCAGGTACCGGGCCGGGGTATGGTCGGGACGCTATCGACGACGAGGTCAGGCAGGAGTTCCTCGACCGGTTCGACGAGATCGCGGCGAGTACGACGACCGGCCTCGGCGGGTTCGAGAGCGTGGACGCCGGGCTCACGGCCGACCGGGCCGCCGAAGCCGTGAAGCGTATGTCCGAGGGCATCTGAGGGCCGGACGGCTCCGGCCTGGAGGCGATCATCGAGCGCTTCACCCGGCCCGTGCACCCGGTGCAGAAATCCACGTTCAAGCTGCCGACCGACGGCCGGGCCACCAGCGCGAGCGTAACGGCGCGCGTCGAGCGTGCCCGTGGGCCGCTGGAGCAGGCGATCCCAGCGTCGGCCGTATCGACCTGCGCAACCATGACCTGAAATGGGTCGGCACCGGCTGGATGGTGGGCCACCTACTCGTTGTGACGAACCGTCACGTCGCCGAGGAGTTCGCCCGGCAGACCGGAGCAAGTTCCGGCTCGGAGTGCGCCTTCAAACAGTCCTGGACGGGCAAGGTCGTACGGCCCAGCCTGGACCGGTACCAGGAGTACCAGCAGCCGGAGGAGTCCCGCTTGCGGGTCACCGAGGTCGTGTGGATCGAACCGGACCACAGGTATGACGTGGCGCTGCTGCGGATCGACCCAAACAGCGAGGACGGCGAGAATCCGCCGCCGCCATCGCGCTCGACGCTTCCGGGGCGCGCGTGAGCGGCTGGATCGCGGTGATCGGCTACCCCGGCACGACTCCCGCGCCGACCCGGCCGACCAGCAGCGCATCTTCGACGGCGTCTACAACTGCAAGCGGCTGGCCGCAGGACAGCTCACCGCAGTCGAGGGGCAGGATGTAGTCCACCACGACGCCACCACACTGGGCGGCAACTCCGGCTCCGCCGTGATCGACCTGGACTCCGGCAACGCGGTCGCCCTCCACTTCGGAGGCGCGGCGGGGCGCAGGACGCCGGCCTCGTTCCAGGCCGCCAGGCGCCGCCAGCATGTCATCCCCGAGCCGAAGCCCAGCTCCTGGTGCAGGTACTCCCACTGGATGCCGGTATGCAGGACGAACAGGATCCCGCACAGGGCCTGACGGTCCGGCATCCGACGCCTGCCCCCGACCAGCTTCGGCGCCGGCTCGGGCAGCAACGGCTCGATGAGTGAACAGAGTTCATCCGACACGATCCACGGTCGCGACTGGCGTTCCCCCACGACCAGACCAGCGAGCGGACAAGCCAACAGTCACATGATCAACAGCTTTCGTCAGAGCCAGTAAGTGACGTTTGCACGCCAGGACGCTTCCACGGCGCCTCCGCATTCTCTCGGAAACGCCCTTCGGGCGTGATCGCCGTGGCCGAGCGAGGGGCCGGAGGCCGCGGAAACCGGGCTGGACCGGCATCGGACGTACGGGAGGAACCGGTTGGCGAAACCGGTTGGGGAACTGGGCAGCCTCTGATGCTCTCGGCTGGCCGGTGGCTCCGCGGTATCGCTCGACGTGCCTGCCGTGCGCCTGTCCGGCGGTCGCGGCGAGACGGTGGTGGAAGCTGCTCAGAGGCCGATGAGCCCATTGCGTACCGCGTCGATGGCCGAGTGCGCGAACGCCGGACCGCTCAGGTTGCCGCTGCGTCGCCAGGCGAACGACAGCGGCACCCCGACGAGGCAGTGCCAGATCAGCAGGGACGGCACGAGGAGGGACAACGGCATCCCGTCCGCGACCGGCAGGTGCCACAGACCCCAGAGCGCGGACACCAGCAGCGCCGATCTCCGGCCCCGGCCCTCACCGGGGTGGTGGATGTGCGCGTCGAGAGCGCCGCGGAAGGCCACTTCCTCGATCACGAAGGTCGCCGGGAAGTAGATCGCCAGCCACTTCAGCACGCTGCCCGGCATCGCCGTGAGATCGAGGGAGGTGCCGGTGGCCAGGTGGACACCACCGAGGACAAGCAGATTGCCCACCACCCCGACGGCCGCGGGCAGCGCGGCGGACCGGAGCATGGCACGCACCGACGTCGAGCGCAGGGCGTACGCCGCGGCCGCCCCGCCGACGACCGCTGCGGCATACCACCCGGTGATCCACGGGCTCCCCCGGCCGGCCGCCTCCAGCCCCCAGGAGAGCGGGGCGAGGACGAGCAGGGTCGTCACCGCCACGTCACGACGGCCGAGCCCGGACCGCCGGACCGGACCCGCACCGCCGCCGCGGACCAGCAGCTCCCGCACCGGCCTCCGGCGCACCAGTGTCTGGAAGGCGATGGTGAGGGGGATCCCCATCAGGAGGTAGGCCTCGGCGCTGACGGGAAGCAGGTAGCCCAGGCCCACCCAGGCGGCGACGAAGCCGACCCCCTCGACGGTGCGCCGGAGGCGTGGGCGTTCGGCGACGACGACGCTCCGGTCGTGGGACACGATGCGGGTGCTGGACATTCTGAGCCTCCTCTGCGCGGATCGCCCGGCCTGCGGATCTGGACGGTGGATCAGTGCAGGTGCACGCCGGCGGTGGCGCGGGTCGCGGGCATCCGGACCAGGGCGAGGACGGCGACCGCCACGGCGATCACGGCGGCGCCCAGGAGACCGCGGGAGAACCCGTGCACAGCACCGTCGGCGGTGGCGAGGGAACCGGCGGTGCCTGCGACCGCGGACAGGACGGCGACGCCGAGGGCGGCGCCGATCTCGTGGCCGGTCATCAGGAACCCGGACGCCACGCCGGCGTGCGTGTCGGGGATCCCCGACATGGAGGTGACCGACACGGGGACGAAGACCATGCCGACGCCCAGGCCCAGTCCGGCCAGACCGGGCAGCAGGTCCACGGCGTACTGGGAGCCGGCGGAGGCCGTGGAGAGCAGGGCAGAAGCCCCGGCCACGAGCACCATCCCGGCGGCGGCGAGCACGCGCGGGGTCACGTGGGCCAGGAGGTGACGGGCCACGACCGTGCCGGCCGTGATGGCCAGGGCGAAGGGCAGGAAGGCCAGGCCGGTCCGCAGGGCGGAGAAGCCCATCACGGTCTGCATGAAGATCGACGCCAGGAAGACGGTCCCGACCAGGATCCCGGTGACGCCGAGCATCACCGTGGTGCCGGAGACCAGGGGGCGCAGCTTCCAGACGTGCGGCGGGAAGAGGGGCCTGGCGGCACGCTGCTCGACTATGAGGAACGTGACCAGCAGCACCGCCGACGCCCCCAGGCCGGCCAGCGTCCGGACCGACCACCAGCCGTACGTGCCGGTGTTTCCCAAGGTGTGAACGAGCGCGGCGAGCCCGGCGATCACCGTCGCGGCCCCCGGGACGTCGAAGGCCGAGCGCGCGGGAACCGTGGTCTTCTCCCGGGCGATGACGCGTCGTCCGACGAACAGGGCGACGAGGCCGACAGGACCGTTGACCCAGAAGACGAACTGCCAGCTCGTCCACGTCGTGATGGCCCCGCCGACGAGGACACCCGCGGCGACGCCGAGGCTGCCGACGGCCCCCCATAGCGCGAGTGCGGCCCTGCGCTGGGCACCTGAATAGGTGGTGGTGATCAGCGACAGCGCCGACGGGGTCAGCAGTGCGGCGCTCAGGCCCTGGACCGCACGGGCGACGACCAGCTGCGTGCCGGTCTCGGCGAACCCACTGACCAGCGAGGCGGCGGTGAACAGGCCTAGGCCGGTGAGGAAGACGCCTCGCCGGGACAGCAGGTCGCTGACGCGGCCGCCGAGCAGCAGACCGCCTCCCGACATCATCAGGTACGCCGTGACCAGCCACTGCAGATCGCCGCCGGCCAGGTGCAGCGACTGACCGATCGTCGGCAGGGCGGTGTTGACGACGGAGATGTCGAGGACGACGAGGATCTGGGCGGCGAGCGCGACGGCGAGCAGGGCCCAGGGTCTGCGGGGACCCTCGTCCTCCTGGTGCTCGACCGGGTGGCCGTGGTGGGCGGGTGCGTGGGACATCACATGCTCCTCGGGCTGAGTGCAGGGTGGTCGGTGCGAGGTGGTCGGTGCGAGGTGGTGGGTGCAGGGTGGTGAGTGGTGGGTTCAGGAGGCCGACACGGGCATGCCGTCGCTCACGGACCGGGCGACAGCGGTGATGGCGGCCACCGAGGCATCCGAGCCGTGCGGGTCCTCGACCAGGCCGGCGTGGGAGGAGCGGACGTCGCGGTGGACGCTGTCGCCGGACAGGGCCGCGAGCCGGTCCTGGGCTGCGGACCAGCCCTCGGTGCCGAGGCTCTCGGACGCGGTGAGCACCACCAGCGGGCGGGCGTCCAGCGTGGTGAGCGACTGCGACTGCTCGAAGACGCGGGGGACCATCGAGATCTCGTCGCGGCCGTTGCGCTGCGCGCGGACGGTCGAGCCCATGGCCTCCACCAGGTCACCCTCGGCGCCGGGCAGGTGCGAGCCGGGGCCGGTCACCGGGCCCAGTCCGACTCTGGCGAGCGTGGGCAGGAGGGACAGGCCACGCTTCATCAGCGCGTACTGCGCGGGGTAGGCCGGCATGTCGGCGAACTGGCGCGGGCTGGAGCTGTCGAGGAGCACCATGCCGGCGACGTCCCCGGGGTACCGCGCGGCATACGTCAACGCGTACGGGCCTCCGGTGGAGTGCCCGACGAGCACATAGGGTCCGTGCTCACCGGCCGCGGCGAGCAGGGTGTGCAGGTCGGCCGCCGCGGTGACGCCGTCCTGGGGCTCGTCGGCGTCGTCGCTCCAGCCCTGGCCCGCACGATCGTAGGCGCACACCCGGGTGGTGTCGCCGACCTGGTCGGCGATCCGGGCCCAGGAGGCGGAGAACTCGCCCAAGCCGTTGAAGAGGACGACCGTCGGTCCGTCCGCGCCTCGGCAGTCGATGTGCAGTCGGTGGTCGTCCACCGCGAAGGTCCTGCCCGGAGCCGGGTGGTCGTGCCGGAGCAGGGGCGAGGTGACGTCCTGCACCAGGGCTCCGGCGGCGGTCGCGGCCAGGGTGACGAACACCGGTGCCAGCAGCAGACGTGCCCGCATCGGCAGGGACCGACGGGCCTGGACGAACATCCAGGCCACCAGGGCCAGCATGAGCGGGGGCCATACCCAGTTCAGCACCGAGAGGGCGGAGTCGTCCGGAGCGAAGGCGACGAGACCCGCTCCGGTGGCCGACATGGCGACCGCGGGGACACGCGCCCAGCGCTGCGGTCGGCGGGTCCTGCGGACCGAGACGAAAGCGAGCGCGCCCCAGCCGGCACCGAAGCCGCACAGCAGCGAACCGGTGACGACCGCCTCAGTGGCTCCGGGGAAGACCAGCATGGTCAGGACCAGAGCGCTCACGGCTCCTGCGAGCAGTGAACCGAGGACGACGCGGGTGACGGGCCAGGCACCCGTACTGCGGTGCGGCTCCGTTTCACGGCTGGGGTCGGTGTGGACGGTCATGGCGGTCTCGCTCTCGCAGTGGGGTGCCGGTGACGGCGTGGTGCACTGCGTCCGAGCGTGGCGCCGATATCGAGCGCTCGCCCCGGTCAGATGGCCAGGATCGGTGTCAGGCCAGGTCGATCCGGGCGAGCTCGCCCCGGGAGGTGACCTGGGCCTTGGCGAAGACGTTCCGGAGATGGAAGGCGACAGTGCGGGGAGAGATCCAGCACTGGGCCGCGACGTCCTTGTTGGACAGGCCGGTGCTCACCAGTCGCGCGATCTGCAGCTCCGTCGGGGTGAGCTTGACCGGTGTGGCGGGGTCGCGTCTGCGCGCGGTCTCCCCGGAGGCACGAAGTTCCTGGTCGGCCCGTGCGGCCAGGGACTCGGCGCGCAGGTCCTGGAAGGTCTCGACGGCCCGGCGCAGGTGCTGCCGGGCGTCGACCCGCCGCTGGACGCGGCGCAGCCACTCCCCGTAGGCCAGTCGGGCCCGCGCCGCGTCGAGCGGTCGGCCGGCGTCCGCGTGGTGGGCCAAGGACTGTCTGAAGAGCGCGTCGGCCTCGGCGCGGTCCGCTGTGAGCGCACGGCCGAAGGCCACGGCGGCGAGCGCCCACGGCCTGCCGGTGGCGTCGGCGAAGCGTGCCAGTTCGTCGGTCCAGCCACGAGCGGCGGTCATGTCCCCGGCGCGCGCCGCCGCCTCGATGCGTTCCGCGGCCGACATCCGCGCGAGGACCGGCAACCGGAACCGTGCGAGGTGGTGCAACGCTCCGGCACTGTCGCCGGAACCGGCCGCGCGAAGTCCCCTGGCCCAGCGGGTCAGGTCGTGGACGGGGTCGGTCAGGATCCCGAGGGGGTACGCGGCGGCCAGTTCCTGGAGGCGTGCGAGGTGGTCGTCGTGGTCGTCCCGGTCCTGCAGGGCCGCGAGCACGGCCAGCCAGGCGAGGGGCGGAGCCGTCATGGCCGGCTGGCCGATGCTCCGGCCCAGGGAGACGGCCTCCTCGGCGCTGTTGCGCACCGCGACGAGGTCGCCGGCCAGGTACTGGCCGAAGCAGAGCCGCTGCAGGCAGTAGACCACCGCCGTCACCGCGCCGGCCTCCCGCGCCCGCGAGAGCGCGTAGCCGTAGAAGTGCTGTTGCGCCCGGTCGTCGCCCAGCTGGAGGGCCGCGTTGGCGAGGTTCCACAGCACGTCCCGGTCGTCGACCCGGTCGCCGATTTCCAGCGCACGGTCCAGGGCGGTCGTGGCGGCGTGCCACTGGCCCTCGGCCACCCGCGTCATCGCGACCAGCATGTGCCGCAGGCACAGCGTCCGCGGCGCGTCGTCGGCGACGGGCACGACCAGGGCGTCGGTGGCCGGTAGCGGCGTACCGCTGTCGGCGCCGAAGGTACGCATGACGGCGGCGGCGACCCCGATGTCCAGGGCCCTGGCCGGGTCGACCGGGTGGACGGCCTGGGCGGCCTCCACGAAGATCCGGTGCGCCTCGGACGCCGAACCCAGGTTGACCTCGATGTGGCCACGCAGACGTGCGACGTCGGCCAGCAGCAGGGGGTCGTCCGTCGTCTCGCGCGCCTTCGAGAGCAGTGCCTGCGCCTGGCCGGCCCGGCCGCAGGCCCAGGCGCTGCGGGCCGCGGCGAAGGTGAGTGCGGTGCGCTTCGCCGGGTCGTCGCACAGTGCCGCGGCGCGTTCGTACGCCGCGAGCGCCGCGACGTGCCCGCCCCGTCGCTGAGCCCGGGTGCCGGCGAGCTCCAGGGCGGCCACCACCTCCGGGTCGGGTCCCTCGGCGGCGGAGGCACGGTGCCAGGCCTCACGGTCGGGGTCGCCGTGGCCGGACAGGGCACGTGCGAGGGCCCGGTGGGCCTGCCGTCGCTGGGCTCCGGTCGCGGCCTGGTAGACCGCCGAGCGGACCAGGGGGTGACGGAGCGACAGCGCCGCAGGGCTCTCGACGAGCAGTCCCGCGTCCAGCGCTGCCTGCAGATCGGTGTCGTCGAGGCCCAGGGTGGCTGCGGCCCGCCGCACCACGTCGGGTTCGCCGCTGTCGTCCGCCGCCACGAGGAGCAGCATCGTCTGCGCGGTCGGCGGCAGGCGGCGGCTGCGGTCGAGGAAGATCCGCTCGACGCGAGAGGTCAGGTGGAGCTGCGAGGGCAGGGTCTCCAAGCCGCTGAGCTGGTCCCGTGTCAGCTCGGCGGGGAGCTCCAGCAGCGCCAGGGGGTTGCCGCGGGTCTCGGCGACGAGCCGCTCCACGACCTCGGGCCCGGTCGCGGCGCCGAAGCGTGCCTGGAGCAGGGCGCGGGATGCGGCGGGGTCGAGTCCGGTCAGGACCAGCTCGCGCAGACCTTGCGGGTCGAAGGTCCCCCAGGCGTCGTCCCGGGCTGCGAGGACGAGGGCCACACGGTCCGCGCCCAGCCGGTGGGCACAGAAGAGAAGTGCCCCGGCCGTGGCGGCGTCCAGCCAGTGCGCGTCGTCCACGACACACAGCACCGGTCTCTCCTCCGCCGCGGTGGTGAGGATCGCCAGCGTCGCCACCCCCACCAGGAACGGCTCGACCGACGCGCCCTCCTCCTCGCCGAACGCGACGCGCAGGGCCCGGGCCTGCGGTTCGGGCAGTCCGCCGCGGAGCCGGGTGACGGGACGCAGCAGCCGGTGCAGCGCCGCGAACGCCAGCGGCGCCTCGGCCTCCAGGCCCCGGGTGCGCAGCAAGGTGACGTCGCCGGCACCCGCCACGAGTTCGTCGAGCAGCGCCGACTTGCCGACGCCGGGCTCCCCACGGAGGACCAGCGTCCCCGCTGTCCCGCCGCGCGCCCCCTCGACAAGCGCGCCCAGGAGCTGCCGCTCAGGCTCGCGACCGACCATCACGCCACGAAACATACACCTGGCCCGCGCGCCGCGGTCCGGGAGCGAACCCCGGCCGTTTGACCGGGGCGACCGGGGCCGTGTGCGGTGAGGATTCATTCCATGAACGACGACCACGACCATGTGAACGGCGACCCGGCACCGGGCGGCGGACGGCGGCGCCGGATCGGGATCCTGCTCTTCGACGGGGTCGAGGAGCTGGACGCCGTCGGCCCCTGGGAGGTGCTGTCCGCCTGGACGCGGCAGCACCCCGAGGACGGCTGGGACGCCTTCTGCCTCTCGTCCGACGGCCGGCCCGTCCGGGGCGCCAAGACCCTGGTGCTCGGCGCGCACCACTCGATCGACGACGCGCCGGCCATGGACGTCCTGGTCCACCCCGGTGGACCGGGCACCAGGCCGATGCTGCACGACCGGGGCCACCTCGACTGGGTCCGCCGGCAGCGCGCCTCGGTTCCCCTGATGACGTCGGTCTGCACCGGCAGCCTGGTCTACGCGGCAGCCGGTTTGCTGGTCGGCCGCAGGGCGACCACGCACTGGGCCTCGCTCAACACGCTCTCCGAGCTGGACCCCACGGTCGTCACCGACGTCAGCTCGCGATTCGTCGACGACGGCGACCTGATCACCAGCGCCGGGGTCAGCGCCGGCATCGACATGGCGCTGCACCTCGTGGCCCGGCTCACCGACGTCGAGCGCTCCCGGAAGGTCCGCCGCGAGATCCAGTACGACCCCCTGCCCCCGTTCTGACGAGCACTCCGACAAGCAAGGAGACCTGTGATGTCGTCCCCCTCCCACCGCACCATGCGCGCGATCGTCCAGCATCGCTACGGCACCGCCGAGGTCCTGGAGGTCGGCCGTGTCCCGCGTCCGGCGGTCGGCGAGCACGATGTGCTCGTCGAGGTCCGCGCGGCCGGTCTGGACCGTGGCACCGAGCATCTGATCAACGGCAGGCCCTACGCCATGCGGCTGGCGTTCGGCATGACGCGCCCGAGGAACCCCGTCCCCGGCCGCGACGTGGCCGGCACCGTCGTCGAGGTCGGCGCGGCGGTCACACGGTTCGCCGTCGGTGACGAGGTCTACGGTGTCGCCCCGGGATCGTTCGCCGAGTACGCGGTCGCCCGGGAGTCCCGGCTCGCCCTCAAGCCCGCCAGTCTCTCGTTCACCCAGGCTGCCGTCGTCCCCGTGTCGGGTGCGACCGCGCTGCGGGCACTCGTCGACGTCGGGCGGGTCCGGGCCGGCCAGTCCGTCCTGGTGATCGGTGCCTCCGGCGGCGTCGGGAGCTACGCCGTCCAGCTCGCGAAGGCGTTCGAGGCGGAGGTCATCGGCGTCTGCAGCGCCGCGAAGGCGGACCTGGTCACGTCGCTCGGAGCCGACCGCGTCATCGACTACGCCCGGGAAGACTTCGCGGACGGATCCCGCCGGTACGACCTCGTCCTCGACATCGCGGGCAACCCCTCACTGAGGCGGCTGCGGCGAGCTCTTCGGCCCCGAGGGACCGCCGTGTTCGTCGGGGGCGAGGACGCCGGTGCGCTCATCGGCATGGGAAGGCAGCTGCGGGGTGTGCTGCTCTCCGTCTTCCTCAGGCAGCGCCTCGCGCTGCTGGTCGCCGAGGAACGCGCCGCCGACTACGACCGGCTCACCGGATTGATCGAGGCCGGCCGGCTCGTCCCCAGCATCGACCGGGTATATCCGCTCGAGGACGCGCCGCTCGCCGTGCGGGAGCTCGCGGCGGGGAGCGTCCGCGGCAAGATCGCCATCATCGTGGACCGGTGACAGGACCGGTGACAGGACCGGTGACAGGCCCCGCGCAGCGGTCCGACCGCCGCACGGGCACGGACACGGATCGGCCGATCCGGAAGACGCACCACCGTTCGATCGGTACGGCGCCCCGGACCAACCCCCGCGCCGCACCCCTCGGGAGAGCACCCCGAGCGTGCGGTGCGAACGGGAGCCCCGGCCCCGGCGGGTCGGCAGGCTCGGCAGCGGCTCACGCCCGGCCGGCGACGGTGCCTCCCTGGCCGAGGCGGTTCACGAGTCAGTCTCCGTCACCGCCGCGGCCCTTGGGCCGGGCCCGCACATGCATGCGTTCGCCCTGTCGGCCCAGCACGGACAGCACCTCGCACGGCGCCTCGCCGGTGGTGCCGAACCAGTGCGGCACCCGGGTGTCGAACTCGGCGACCTCGCTCGGGCCGAGGACGAGGTCGTGGTCACCGATGACGATGCGCAGCTTCCCGGAGATGACGTAGAGCCATTCGTAGCCCTCGTGCGTCTTCAGTTCGACCTTGTTCTTCGTCGTGGGTATGACGATCTTCCACACCTGGACGGCGCCCGGCTGGCGCGTCAGGGGAATGACGGTACGGCCGTGGACCTGGTGCGCCTTAAGCCGCACCCGGGGGTCGCCCACCTCCGGTGCCCCGACGAGTTCGTCCAGCGGCACGCCGTACACGTGCGCCAGGGGCAGCAGCAGTTCCAGGTTCGGTTTGCGCTGGCCGGTCTCCAGCCGCGACAGAGTGCTCTTCGAGATGCCCGTCGCGCCGGCCAGCTCCGCGAGGCTGATGTCGCGCTGCGCGCGGATCCGCTTCAGCCGCGGTCCCACCTCGCCGAGTGCGGCGGTGATGCGTTCGTTCCGGTCGTCCATGTCCCCCAGCGAACCGCGCGCGTCCCGGTTCCGGCAACAAATGTCGCTGCTCACGAGAAGGCGGTCGCATGCTCCCAGGCATGAACACCTACGACATCGCAGTCATCGGCGGCGGAGCCGCCGGTCTCTCCGCGGCCCTGGTCCTGGCCCGCGCACGCCGAGAGGTCGTCGTCATCGACGACGGCCGGCCCCGCAACGCCCCGGCCACGCACATGCAGGGCTTCCTCTCCCGCGACGGCATGCCGCCGGCCGGCCTCCTCGCGGTCGGACGGGCCGAGGTGGCCGGTTACGGCGGAGAGTTCGTCGACCAGACGGTCAGCGGCCTCATGCGGTCGCCGAACGGAACGTTCGGAGTCCTCCTCAAGGACGGCGGCACCCTGCTCGCCCGACGGGTGCTGGTCACCACCGGCCTGAGCGACCGGCTCCCCGACATCGCGGGCGTGGTCGAGCGGTGGGGACGCGATCTGCTGCACTGTCCCTACTGCCACGGCCACGAGGTCCGTGACCAGCCCCTCGGCGTCCTCGGAGGGACCCCGGGTGCCGTCCAGCACGCGCTCCTGATCCGGCAGTGGAGTCCGGACGTCGTCTTCTTCGCCCACACCACCGAGCTCACCGATTCCGACCGCGAACGGCTCACCGCCCGCGCCATCGGCATCGTCGAGGGCGAGGTGGACCGCCTGGTCGTCGAGGACGACCGGCTCTGCGCGGTGGAGCTCGTCGACGGCCGCCGCGTCCCGCGCACCGCGGTGTTCGTGCGGCCCGAGTTCGTCGGCAACAACGCCCTCGTCCGCGGCCTCGGCGCCCGGACCGACGACGCCGGATGGCCGCTCGTCGACGCCGGCGGCCTCACCTCGGTGCCCGGCCTCTGGGCGGCCGGCAACGCCGTGAACCCGCGGGCGCAGGTCATCACCGCCGCGGGCGAGGGCTCCGCCGCCGCGATCGCGATGAACAACGACCTCGCCGAGGAGGACGTGCGGGACGCCGTCGAGGCGTTCCGCACGGTCCGGCCCACCTGATCCGGCAACGCGGACCACTGACTCGTCCCCCAACGCGGCCCACCTGATCCGACAACGTCCGCCACCCACGATCCGAACGAGAGGCACCACCATGTCCGACAAGAACACCCCCCGGGTCGGACCGCCGACCAAGCACCAGCTCGCGCTGATGATCTGGCTCTGCGTCTTCCCCACCCTGGCTCTGCTCAACGTGACGCTCGCCGGCTGGCTGAGCCCCATGTCCACGCTGCTGCGCACCTTCGTGCTCGCCACCATCGCCGTCCCGATCGTCATCTACGGCCTCATGCCGCAACTGCACAAGATCCGCGTCAGAGTCCTGTCCGCACGGAGCACGTCATGAGCAAAGATCGCCGCGTCGCCCTCCTCGGCGGCATCGCCTACCTGATCACCTTCGCGGCCTCGATCCCGGCACTGCCGCTGCTGGAACCCGTCACCGACCACGCCGACTACGTACTGGGCGCCGGCCAGGACACCCAGGTCGTCCTCGGCGGCGTCATGGAACTGGTCACCGCCTTCGCCTGTGTCGCCACCGCCCTCGCCCTCTACCCGGTGACCCGTCGGGTCAGCAGGACCGCGGCGCTCGGGTTCGTCTCCTCCCGCCTGGTCGAAGCCGGTCTCATCCTCGTCGGCGTCGTCAGCGTCCTGTCGGTCGTCACCCTCCGTCAGGACCTCGGCGGCGGCACCGGCGCACCGGCCGGCCTGACCACCGTCGCCCAAGCCCTGGTCGACGTACGCGACTGGACGTTCCTCTTCGGCCCCGGAATCATGCCCGCCGTCAACGCCCTGTTCCTCGGAACCGTGCTGTACCGGGCCGGCCTGGTCCCCCGCTCGCTTCCCGTCCTCGGACTCATCGGTGCGCCTCTTCTCGTCGCCAAGAGCATGGTGGTCGCCTTCGGCGGCATGGACGACCTCTCCGTCGTCAGCCTGCTGCTCACCCTCCCCATCGCGGCCTGGGAGTTCGGGCTCGGCCTCTGGCTGACGTTCAAGGGCTTCCGTCCCTCGCCCGTCCTGAGCCGTGACAGCGCACCGGCGTGAAGCCGGGCTTCCGGCCCCGGCGCCTCCTCCCCCGCGCGAAGCGAACCAACGAACGCGTCCAGCTGGGGTGGGTGTCGGACGGTGCCGGCCGGCTGGCGGGCGGCAGCGCCTGCGGCACGCGAGATGACGTCGGTCAGCGGGGCGTGTGATGCGGTGGCCGCCGACGGGAGCGTACGGGCCTACCGTCCCGTTCGGTGGCCGCCGTGCCGGCTACGGCGTCGAACCCGACCACGCTGCCGTGCTTGCCGTCCCCCGCCTCGCTGCCCGGCACGCCGCCGACCAGACCCGCGACGACCGCCCGGCCTACGGGTGAGCGGGCCGGGCGGGATGCCGAGGTGCTCGTGCAGCCGCGTCCGGGAACGGGCCGGGCCCGGCAGCATATGAAGCGGCGCCGACAGCGCCGTCCCGCGCACCGGCGACACCGCTGGCGGAGGGGTGGCACAGCCTCAGGTTCTTCGGGGAGCGGGGGCTGACGACGCTGGGGGATCGCGCCGGGTGATTAGGGTGCGGCCGATCCGCTGGAGTTCTTCGTCGTGGTCGATGCTCTGGAATCTGCCGCCGCGCCGGGGCAGGGCCAGTTGCTCGCGGAGCAGGGGCAGGGCCGGCGCCGCAAGGGGGGGCCCATGCGGTCCAGGCAGGCCACGACGTGGTTGGCCGTCGCAGGGTTCTTGGCCATGGCCTGCAGCAGGGCGTCCAGGACGGCCGGTGCCTCGGTCTCACCGTCGATCTCCCACAGTGCGGCGGCGCAACGCACCCGAACCCATTCGTAGTGGTGTGCCAGGAGGCCTCGCAGGCGCGGCAGTGCGACGGAGGCGGGCGGGCCTATCTCGCCGAGCAGATCAGCCGCGTCACTGATGCAGAAGGTGATCGGGTCGTCGAGGAGGCCGAGCAGGAGCGGCATGACCTAGGTCAGGTTTTCGCCGGCGGCCCATAGCGCGGCGACGGCGGCGGACCGTACGTGTGCGTCGGCGGCGGTGGTCAGCGAGCGGATCGTGTCCAGCGCTTCGGCTGCCGCCGGGCCGAACGCCCCCAGTGCCTTCAGGGCCGATTGCGTGACGCCGTGCTGCTCATGGCGCACCGCGGCGCCGAGCGTGTCCACCACCGCAGGAACCGCGGCCGGGTCGCCCAGCGCGGCCAGGGCGGCCAGGATCGCGTCGGCGCTCATCTCGGTCCACTGCTGCCGGAGCCCCCGGTCGGCGGCGTGCGTCAGGCCTTGGTGTGGGTGCTGGTGAGGTCGGTGTCGCGGCGGCTTGTGGAGGTTGCTGCCCGGAGCGCTGCCGGGGCGGGTGAGGAAGGGGCAGGATGCACTGGCCTGCTACCGGCCGTGGGGGACGTCGCTGAGCCGCTGCGGCGCAGCCGTGCCCGGCCCGGCCCGGCCCGGGTAGCGTGGAAGCATGACCAGGGGCGGACGGCAGCGGCGGGACGGATCCTCCAAGCGCGTGCAGCTCACCAGCGGGGACCGCGGTGGGCCAAAGGACAAGAAGACGCCGCGCCGTCCTCGAGCCCGCCTGAGGCGGTCCGCAGGACGCCCGTCCGGGTGAAGCGCTCTTCTCCGCCCTGCCGCTCCAGAGGGGCTGGCCACTGCAACCAGGGGTGGCTTCAACGGTTTCCGGCCAGAAGTGGCCCCGGCTTCCGGGCAAAGTCGGCCCCCGGCTCACAGCCGGCTCATCGCAGTAGAGGGTGTAGCCGGGGTCTGTCGGTTTTCGAGATCGCTGGCACGGATTTCAGGCTCGGCTGCACTCCTGTCCGAGCGCGACGAGACGTGCGCCGCGGAACGAGCTATGCACCCTCGTTGTCACCACGCAGGGAATGGATCATCCTCTGCAGGATCCGGAACGCGTCTGACTGCTCGGTCTCGGTCAGGCCGGCCAGCATTCTGGCCTCGACGGACCGGACGGCTGCGCTCGCCTTCTCGAGGCTTCGTCGGCCGCGAGGCGTGAGCCGCGTGGGGAGCACCTTCCCGACGGGTGGCTGCGCAGGCCTGGTCACGTAGCCGTCTCGTTCCAGGGCCTGGAGCAGCACGTTCATCGTCTGTCGTGTCACGAACGCGCCCCGCGCGAGCTCGGAGTTCGACAGGCCCGGTCGTTGCGCGAGCAGTTCGAGGCAGGAGTAGTGCGTCACGCTCATCCCGAGCGGCCGCAGCACTTCCTCCATGGCCGCGCGCAGGGCGCTCGACGACTCTTTCAGCAGGTAGCCCAGTGACGTCTCCAGGTCGACGCCGACACCTTCTTGACTCATGTCAGCATTCTGACATACGTTGATGGATGTCAGAAAACTGACACGAAAAGAAGGAGTGTCATCATGCCCGCCACCGGCCCCGACTTCATCTCGCTCCAAGTGCGCGACCTCGACGCTTCGCAGGCGTTCTACGAGCAGCACCTGGGCCTCGTCCGCTCGTCGGCCGGACCTCCGCACGCCGTCGTCTTCGAGACGAAGCCGATCGCGTTCGCACTCCGCGACGTCATTCCCGGCACGGACCTCGCATCCGTCGCTCAGCCCGGCATAGGCGCCGCGATCTGGCTCCACGCCACCGACGTCCAGGCCATTCACGACACGCTCGTCGCCGACGGTCACACCATCGTCTCCTCACCGATCGACGGCCCCTTCGGCCGGACCTTCACCTTCGCCGACCCCGACGGCTACCACGTCACACTCCACGACCGCGCCTGATCGACCGAACGACACCAGACGATCAGGCTCGGCCCGTGCTCGCTCGCCATGACCGCTTGCGCGGTTGTTGCTGCTCGGCCTTCGTGCGGGCGAGTCGGCAGGACTCTGTGCCGGTTTCGATGACGGTGCCGTTGAAGGTGAGTCGGTCGACGATGCCCGCGCAGAGCCAGGGGTCGGTGAAGGTCTTGGTCCAGCCTCCGAACGATGCGTTCGAGGCGATCGCAACACAGTTCTTCTCCTCCCTTTCGGTCAGAACCTGGAACAGCATCTCGGCGCCTCGGCGGTCCAGTTCGAGGTAGCCCAGTTCATCGATGCAGAGCAGGTCGACGCGTCCGTAGCGGGCGATGGTCTTGGTCAGCCGCTTCTCGTCGGCGGCCTCGACGAGTTCGTTGACGAGCTTCGCGGCGAGCACGTAGCGGACGCGGAAGCCGGCCGCGCGGATCCGGCGTTCGGACCGTCGGCGGTCGCGGTCCTCGCACTCGGCCATGAGCAGTTCGGCGAGGAAGCCGCGGTAGGACAGGTGCTCGCGCTCGGCGCGGGCGACGGTGTCGGCGAACCGAGCCCGCATGGTCGGCAGACGCAGGACCCGGCAGGCGGTGTCCACCACCGTCGCCGTAGCGGGCCGTCAGTGACCGTCACGCGGGCTCCATCACCCAACAGGCCGAGCAGATCGGGTCGGTCGCATAGACGACACGCGTCGGCGTCAGCCTCGACACGTCGACGGGGACCGCCGTCGCGGGGGCGGTGGTGGCCGTGGTGTCCACCGCGCAGACACCTGTCTCGATGTCGCACAGGCCAGGATTCGCGTCCATCGTTCACTTCTTCTCGGCGCGTCCAGCACCTGGAGAGAACCCGCGGCCGGCGTTCCGTCAGCACCTTCCATGAGTGACCCACGTCACATGGACCGCGGAGAGGTGCATGCCGCGCGCCGGCCCGTGGCGAGGGTACCCGGGGCTCTGTGAGCCCACGGTCCGCCACGGGCCGACCGGCTCCGGCTACCGCCCGGGCGCCGACCCGACCGGCGCCCGGCCGTGGCCGGGGTCCGCCGGAACGGTGGTGGACGGTCTCAGGACGCTGGTCCTCAGGAGCGGGTACAGCACCAGGACCATGGCGAGCGAGATAAGGAAGCCCAGCTGGGTCACGTCGGTCTCCTGCAGCGCCCCGCCGGCGCCGGCGGCGGCCAGGACAGAGATGACGCCCGCCCAGTTGACGGCCTCCAGCTGGTCGGCCTCGGCCTTGCGGCCCCGCCTGACGATGAAGAAGTCGGCGACGATCACCCCGGCGAGAGCCATGGTGGTGACGCCGAGGATCCCCAGGTAGCTGTTGATCAGCCCGAGGATGTCGCCCGCCACCATGACCAGACCGATGACGTTTCCGACGACGACCATCACGACCCGGCCGACGGTGCGTCCGGTCAGGCTGTTGAACAGGTTAGACAGGGCCAGCGAACCGCTGTAGGTGTTCAGGACCTGCGCCTTGGCCTGGGCCACGTACATCAGCAGGAACCCGACGAAGCCGGCCAGCACCACGAAGTACGCGCCCGAGTTGTTGTTCACCATCCATGCGACCTTGTCGGCGATGCCGGCGCCCTGCTGGGTCGCGGCCGTGGCGGGGTGGGCGGTGAGGTAGTCGCCGACCACGCTGGAGCCCGCGTGGATGATGATGGTGCCCAGCACCACGACGAGCACGTCGATCATGATCGCGCCGCCGACGGCGAGGATGCCCACGTCCCGGCCGGACTTCGCGTAGCGGGCGAAGTCGGCGTCCACGAGAGCGAGCGCGCCGGCCGATCCGGCGAGGATCGACAGCACGGCGGTGAACCGTTCCCCCTGTCCGCCGTAGCCGGGCACGACGGGGCCGGCCGACATCAGCTGGGAGAGGCTGGTGTCGGACTTCGCCAGCGCGAGTCCGGCCATCACCACCGTGAGGACCACGAAGGCGACGAGCAGCACCATCGACGTGCGCTGGACGACCTTGAGGCCGAAGGCCGTCAGGGCGATCCACGCCAGCGTCAGCACGCCGTAGATGACGATGGCGTTGGCTGTGGTGGGCGACCAGCCGAACATGAACAGGGTGCCGTAGTAGAGGAGCGCGTTCTCCAGGGCCAGGAAGCCCAGGATCATGAACGCGAAGATCAGCGAGGCGATCGCAGAGCCGCGCAGTCCCAGCCCGTAGAACCGGGCGGTGACCGTGCTCGACGTGCCGGACCGGTAGGCGACATGACCGACCAGCCAGCCGAGAATCCCGCCGAAGACGGCGACGAGCACGCCGGCCAGGATGCCGTAGCCGACCCCCGCGATCAGGGTGACGCCGCCGCCGATGGCCAGCTGAACCAGGGTGGAGGCAATGCCCGCGGTGTTGGTCATGAGTCCCCAGCCCGAGCGTCGCTCGTCATCCGGGACCGCGGTCAGAGCGTGATCCTCCATCTGAGCCCGAACGCCGCCCTCGGAACCGGGCTGGGCACCTTCGTCAATGGGACCGTGCATGAATGATGGCCTTTCCCTGGTGTGCCACCGGATTTTCGCCGAAACGTACATGCGGCGAAACAAGGCCAGCTATCCCGTGCACGCCGAGCGCTATCCAATCTGCGCTGGACGGCGAGTTCATTGCGATTCAGATTCGAAAGTTCTTGACTCCTGACCTTTCCCGAATGTGTGCTTGCCTCACTCACGGAACTGCCCTGGAAGGGAAGCTCATGGCATCTCAGCCGAGCGTTTTCTCGCACGTCGGGACGACGGTCACGGATCTGCCGCGCGCCATCGAGTGGTACCAGGAGGTGATGGGTCTCTATCTGCTCCGCGGGCCGCTGGAGGTGGTCGAGGACGGCACTCCGCTGGCCGTCGCGGCGGCGCAGATCTACGGCGTGGGATTCCAGCGGTTCCGGTTCGCCCACCTGTGCGGCGCCGACGGGCTCGGGGTCGAGCTGTTCCAGTTCGACAGTCCGCCGACGACCCCGCGGGAGAATTCCTTCGAGTTCTGGCGCACGGGCCTCAACCACTTCGCGGTGACCACCCGGGACATCGACGCGCTGGCGGACCGGATCGCCGGGAACGGCGGTCGGCGGCGGTCACCGACCGTGGTGATCGACGCGGACAAGGGCTACTCCATCGCCTACTGCGAGGACCCATGGGGCACGGTCATCGAGGTGTGCTCGCATCCCTACGCGCAGATATGGGCGTAGGACCGGATCCGGATCAGCCCCGCGGTCCGGCGCCCGCCTCGCCCGGCGCCCTGCGCAGGGTCGCGGACGGGGTCTCGCCGAACCGTCTGCCGTACTCCATCGAGAAACGGCCCATGTGCAGGAACCCCCAGCGGACGGCCACCGAGGTGACGGTGGCCGTCTCCGGGTCGGCTTCCAGGAGCGCGGCGTGGGCGCCCCGCAGCCTGGTCTCGCGCAGCTGCTCGGTCGGGCTGCAGCCGACGTACCGGCGAAAGCCGTCCTGCAGCACCCGGACGCTGACGTGCACCTCGGCCGCGATGTCCGCCACCGTCAGCGGTTCCGCCGCGCGGGCCTCGATGATCTCCCTGGCCCGGCGGATCGCCTGCGGCGGGACCGGCTGCTCACCGCGGTGCAGTGCCTCGCTGTGCGTGTTCGGCTGGCCCAAGAGCAGGTGCGTCATGAACAGCTCCTCCATCCGGGCCAGGGTGAGGGGCTCGTTCAGCATCCCTCCGCCGTTCTCGATCTCGCCGCGCAGCAGCATCACCAGGTTCAGCAGGCTGCGCCCGGCCGGGGTGTCCAGCGGCAGTCCGAGCGCGAAGGACAGCGGCCGGTGGACGGGCCGGTTGAGCGTCCGGCACAGATGGGATTCGAGGGGCTTGCGGCCCACGCGGACGATGAACTGGGGGCTGCCCGCCGAGCGCCGTGTCTCTATCGGCCGGGCGGGGGACAGCACGACCGCCGTGTTGCGGTCGGCCGTGACGCACTGCCCGCCGGAGCTGATCTCGGAGACTCCGCCCAGCGGGATCTCCACCAGATAGAAGTCGCCGAGTTCGCCGGGGGCCACCCGTACGTCGGTGCCGTAGTCCAGATAGTGCAGCCCAAGTCCGCCGATCTGGACGGCCTGGTAGCGGGCGTCGAGACGGCTCCTGGGATGCTCCAGGGTCAGTTCGTGCGGGCAGAACGCCTGCGCCACCACGGCTCTGGTCTCTTCCAGATCGCAGCTGTGCAGCTGCGGGTGGCGGGCCAGCGGGAGCAGCACCCCGGTCACGGCGCACCTCCGAGGACGGCGTCGCCGATGGAGCCGAGGCCCGCACCGGCGACAGGGATGACGGAGCAGCGGCAGCACTGCCTCTGCATAGGGTAGAACCCGGGAGCACCACGGGGAACTGCGGTCCGCGCGCTCGCGCCGCGTCACCGCCGGGTGGCCCTGTGTCGGGCATCACATGCAACGAATGCGGGCCGGCGGTGTCTCTCTTCCCGCCGGCCCGGCTCGCGACGGCGACCGTACAGCAGTGAGGAACGAACATGCACGCGCCCATCCCCCCGCCTTCTCCAGGCCGACTTTCCCAGCGACGGCCCCTTCGGGGAGCGGATGGCGACCGCGTACCGCGACCTGGCCGAGAGCATCAACGACGAGCCGGGGATGATCTGGAAGATCTGGACCGAGAACAGCAAGACCAGCGCGGCCGGCGGCGTCTACCTCTTCGCGTCCGAAGCCGACGCCCGGGCGTACCTCACCAAGCACACCGCGCGGCTCCAGGAGTGGGGCATCACCGGGAACGGCAGCCGGATCTTCGAGGTCAACGGGCCGCTCTCGGCGGTCAACGGGGCTCCGCTGCGCCGCGCCTGAGGCGGCGCGTCACGCCGCCGCGAACCCCGTGAGCATGTGCCGGTCCATCATGAAGGCGACCGAGCCGTCCTCGTTCAGGAAGGCCACGTCACCGGCGCTCCGCATGATCATCAACACCTCCTCGTCGAAGACGAAGGCGTCGTGGACCGCGTTCGGGGGCTCCAGGACGTAGTCACCGGTGCGGAACTCGCCGGTCGGCGGGTGCCGGCCAGCGCCCTGGAGGGTGCAGACCTCCGCGGGGCCAGGCGCCGGTGGCGCGGAAGCACGCCGCCCGGCCGGGTACGGATCACGACCGTCCAGGATCCCGCATCCTCGTCGACGTGCACCACCCGCATGTCCCCGTTGTCCGCGAGGGGCTTGAAAAGGGATCTCGTCCGTCGCGGTGGTCCTGCCGAATTCCTCGGACACGGCTTTTCGCCTCCTGGCTGTTGATGTTGCCGGAGGTCAGGACATTACGGCCGCCGGGGAAGCACCCGCAACGCCGATCTCGGAATGGGCGTCAAATGGACAGCCGGCTGCGCTCAGCGGATAGCCGGGCATTTCCGTGGGGCTTATCTTCTGAGCAGTCTCGCGCGTCTGCGCGCGCACGCCACAGGTCGGCCCGCGCCGGGCGCCCTCCGGCGACGGGCCGGCCGAGAGCCGGCGACCGTGCCCGACGCCGGTCCTGACGCGACTGCGGCCCGTACCGGGTACCGATCCGCGAGAACGCGCGCTCCGCCCGGCCGGAGAGCGCCGCCGCAGGGGGCGGCGGGCCCAGGGCCGCCGACCCGCCCCATCGACACCCACAGGAGCACAGATGCCCACTACGGTCGACGCCATCGTCGTCGGATCCGGGGTGAACGGCCTGGTCGCCGCCGCCGAACTCGCCAAGGCCGGCTGGTCGGTCGCCCTCGTCGAGCGCGCCGACCGACTGGGCGGCTTCATCGCCACCGAGGAACGCACCGTCCCCGGATACCTGCACGACACGTTCTCCTCCTGGCACCCGCTGTTCGTCTCGGGCCCCGCGTACGCCACGCTCGGCACCGACCTGCACCGGCACGGCCTGAACTACCTGAACGCCGACGCGTACGTCACCGGCACCGTCGCGGACGACGGCCGGGTCGTCCTCGCCCACCGCGATCCGGAGGCCACCGCGTCGTCGTTCACGCACCCGGAGGACGGCGCCGCCTACCTGGCGATGCTGCAGCGCTTCCTCGACAACGCCGACGCGATCGGCGGCTTCCTGGGCAGCGAGCCGCGTTCGCCGCAGGTGCTGCGTCACGCGGTCAAGCTGCTGCGGCGGGAGAAGCTGGCCGGTACCGAGGCCTGGCTGCGGGACACGGTCACCAGCGGCCGCTCCTACTGCCGCCGCGAGTTCCGCGGGGAGGAGGCCGACCTGCTGTGGGTTCCCTGGCTGCTGCACGCCGGGCTGTCGCCCGACCACGCCTCCGGCGCGCTGATGCTCCCGATCCTGGCCGCGACCGTGCACGGCTTCGGCCTGCCGGTGGTGGAGGGGGGCGCCGGTCGTTTCGTGGACGCCTTCCGGGCGCTGCTCGCCGAGTTGAGGGTGGAGGTGCGGACCGGCAGCACCGTGGAGCGGATCGTGGTCGACGGCAACGGACGGGCCGTCGGGGTCGTCTGCGGCAGCGAGACCCTGCGGGCCCGCCGCGCCGTGCTGGCCTCCGTCACCCCGTCCGCGCTCTACGGCGAGCTGCTGCCGGCCGCTGTCCCGGTCGCCCCGCAGGTCCGCGCGCAGGCCGGGCGGTTCCGTCACGGCCGGGCCGCGATGCAGCTCCACATCGCCCTCTCCGAACCGCTGTCCTGGAACGACGACCGGCTGGCCGAGGTACCGCTGCTGCATCTCAGCGACGGTTCGGCGAGCACCGCGATCGCCTGTGCCGAGGCGGAGGCGGGCCTGCTGCCGCGGCGGCCGACGGTCGTCGTGGGACAGCAGCACGTGCTGGACCCCTCCCGGGTCCCGACGGGCGGCGCGGCGCTCTGGCTGCAGCTCCAGGAGCTGCCCTTCGCCCCGGCCGGTGACGCCGGGGAGGAGCTGGACGTGTCCGGCGGCTGGACGAAGGAGCTGGCGGAGGGGTACGCCCGCCGGGTGATCGCCCGGATCGCGCGGCACGCCCCGGATCTGCCGGACAAGGTGCTCGCCGTCGACGTGGTCAGCCCCGCCGACCTGCTGGCGGCCAACCCCAACGCGATCGCCGGCGATCCGTACGGCGGCTCGGCCGAGCTGGACCAGAACCTGCTGTGGCGCCCGCTGCCGGCCGCCTCCCGGCACGCCGGTCCGGTGCCCGGGCTGTGGCACATCGGCGCCTCGACCCACCCCGGCCCAGGTCTGGGGGGCGGCTCCGGGCACCTCGCCGCCCAGCAGTTGCTGCGCCGGGGCCGGCGCTCCCGCGGGCACTGACATCGCCGTCCGGCCTCGCGAAGACGCCCTGGGCGCCACCGGGGAGAGGCTCTCGTCCTCTCCGGTGGCGCCCAGGGCGCATGCCCTTCCGGCGTGCGGGCGACGGGCGGATGCCGTTCGCCCGCACGGGGGGTCAGGCCGTGGCGGGCCGCACGAGGCGCTCGTCGGGGATGACCGCGACGCCGACGATCTCGATCAGGGCCTCGGGCTGCCACAGGCCCGTGGTGCCGATGCCGGCCATCGCGGGGTAGACCGGCCCGGCCAGCTCGCGCCACACCGCCCCGATCTCCTTGCCGTGCGCCTGGTAGTCGGGGATGTCGGTGAGGTAGATCGTGATGCTCACCAGGTCCTGCGGGATGCCGCCGGCCTCCGCCAGCGTGGCGAGGACGTTGCCGAACGCCTGTCGGAACTGCTCGACGATCCCGCCGGGGACGATCTTCATGTTCTTGTCGAGAGCGGTCTGACCGCCCAGGTAGAGCGTGTTGCCGCTGAGCGTGCCGTGCGAGAAGCCGCTGGGCTTGGGCAGGGACGCGGGGTTGACCGGAACCGGGGCCGAGTTGGTCGCCATGGGGAGCTCCTGCGGGGGCGTTGCCGGGTCTGTGCCAGATCTGTGCTGTCTGACGCCACACCGTAGCATCTATTGACAGACTTATGACGCTCGCGGAAATAATGAAATATCCCGAGGGAGCGCACCGCGCCGAAGAGAGGGAAGAATCCATGCGTCTGTCGACCGTCGTCCACGCCGCCGGTACCAGCGCCGCCGTGCTGGACGGGACCACCTGGCGTGCGCTGCCGGCCGCCGACCTGTCGGCACTGCTGGCCGCAGTGCCCCTCCAGCGGGTGGCAGGCCTGGCAGGGGACGCGCTGGCCGACGCCGTCCCGGTGCTGCCGCTGCCGGCCCCGGGCAAGGTGATCTGCTGCGGCCTGAACTACGCCGACCACATCCGGGAGACGGGCCGCGAGCTGCCGACGTACCCCACGCTCTTCCCTAAGTACGCGGACACCCTGACCGGGCCCGAGGCCGACCTCGTGCTGCCGGCCGGTCTCCAGGTGGACTGGGAGGCGGAGCTGGCCGTCGTGGTCGGCACCCCCCTGCGGCGCGCCGACCGGGTCACCGCGCTGGCCGGGATCGCCGGGTACACCGTGGCGAACGACATCTCGGTGCGCGACTGGCAGTACCGCACCCTGGAGTGGTTCCAGGGCAAGGCCTGGGACGCCACCACCCCGCTCGGCCCCGTGGTCGTCACCCCCGACGAACTGGATCCGGCGGCGGGCCTGCAGGTGATGTGCCGGGTCAACGGCGAGCAGACGCAGCACGACACCACGAAGACGCTGGTCTTCGACGCCGCCGACCTGCTCGCGTACATCTCGACGTTCACCGTGCTGCGCCCCGGCGACCTCGTACTGACCGGCACGCCCGGCGGCGTCGGAGTGGCCCGGGAGCCCAAGCGCTTCCTCGCCGACGGCGACGTCGTGGAGACCGAGATCTCCGGTATCGGCACGCTGCGCAACACCGTGCGCTTCACCGGCTGACGCCCCCACCCATCACCGACGAGGAGTCCTCATGAACCCCGATCCCAGCCAGTTCGTCCCTGGTCAGCAGGTCCCCGCCCCGTACGTCCTCGACGGCGACAACTCGATGTACGCCACCGAGAGCGGCCTGGTGGTCCCCGTCGTCACCCGCGGCGGCACGGAACCCGGTGACACCGGGCAGTCCGCCGGCGCCACCCGGATCTCGGGCGTCAGCGTCCAGCACACCCCGGCCACCCGGATCTGGTTCGGCAAGGTCCACAACGACGGCGGCTACCGCTCAGTGCCCCACCACCACGGCGAGGCCGAGACCGGCGGCTACGTGCTCTCCGGCCGGGCCCGGATCTACTTCGGCGCGAAGTTCGAGGACTACATCGACATGGCGGAGGGCGACTGGGTGTTCGTCCCGCCGTTCCTGCCCCACGTCGAGTGCAACCTCGACCGCAACAACCCGCTGACCTGGATGACGACCCGCACCCCGGAGAACATCGTGGTCAACCTCCCCCAGGTCGCGGACACCGACCTGCGCGACTGGACGGACCGCCCCTGATGACCGGCACCACCTCCGAGGTCTTCACGGCCGCCGTCACCCTCACCCCGGCCGAGGCCGAGCGGTTCGACCTCGCCTTCACGGCGGTCACCCAGCCCTGCCCGTGGCCCAAGGCGTACGGCGGCGACCTGGTCGCCCAGGCCGCCGCGGCGGCGATGAAGTCCGTCGGCGACGGCAAGACGCTGCACTCCATGCACTCGTACTTCATGCGCCCCGCCGACATCGGCGCCGAGGTCCGCTACGAGGTGGAGCTGCTGCGCGACGGCCGCGGCTACGCGACCCGGCAGGTGCGCGGCTACCAGAACGGCAAGCCGCTCTACGTGTGCCTGGCCAACTTCGCCGCCGGCGAACCGGGCGGCAGCCACAGCGCGGGCCTGCCCGACTGGCTGGCGGCCACGGGCCTGCCCGGCCCCGAGAAGCTGCTCAGCTCCGCGGAGTACCTCGCCGGGCGGACCGGCGGCACGATGACCGACGCCTCCAAGGACTACTGGTGCGGTGGCCGGGGCTTCGACATGCGCCATGTGCCGGGCCCCGTCTACCTCGACGTCGAGGGCGAGCGCAAGCCCCACCAGGCGGTCTGGGTCAAGCCGTTCGACGCGCTGCGGCCGGTCGACGGGCTCACCGACGCGCAGCGGGACACGGCCGCCCTCGCCTACGTCTGCGACTACACGATCCTGGAGCCGGTGCTGCGCGTCCTGGACCTGCCCTGGGCGCGCGAGGGGCTGGTCACCGCGAGCCTCGACCACGCGATGTGGTTCCACCGGGCGCCGCGGGCGGGGGTGGCGGACGGCTGGCTGCTCTACGCCCAGGAGGCGGTCGCGGCCGAGGACGGCAGGGGGCTCGCCACCGGCCGCTTCTTCACCCCGGACGGCACCCACCTGGCCACCGTCGTGCAGGAGGGAATGATCCGCGCCTCCGAGGGAGGGCGGCCATGACCCTGTCGCCCTCCGGACACACCGACACCTTCGCCCGCGACCACCTCCCGCCGGCCGGGCAGTGGCCGGTGCTGGAGTTCACCACCGAGGCGCTGCGCTACCCGGAACGCCTCAACGCCGCCGTCGAGCTGATCGACGGCGCGGTGGCCGCGTTCGGCCCGGACCGGCCCGCGCTGCGCACCCCCGACGGCGAGGTGTGGAGCTACGGCGAACTGCGGCGGCGGGCCGACCAGGTCGCCCAGGTGCTCACCGAGGACCTCGGCCTGGTGCCCGGCAACCGGGTACTGCTGCGCTCCCCCAACAACCCGTGGACCGTCGCCGCCTGGCTGGGCGTGGTGAAGGCCGGCGGGATCGCCGTCACCACCATGGCCGCGCTGCGGGCCGGCGAGCTGGCCCCCGTCGTGACGAAGACCCGGCCCGCCGTCGCGCTGGTCGACCACCGCTTCCTCGACGATGTGTGGGCGGTACGCGACTCGGTCGCGCCGGACCTGGTCGTCGTGCCGTACGGCGGTGACACGGCCGACGACCTGAGCAGCCGCGTCGCGGCGAAGGACGGGCGGTTCAGCGCGGCCGACACCGCCGCGGACGACGTCGCCCTGTTCGGGCCGACCTCGGGCACCACCGGCGTCCCGAAGATCACCACCCACTTCCACCGCGACATCCTGTCCATCGACCACACCTTCGGCAGGCACACGCTGCGGCTGCGCCCGGACGACCTGGTCGCGTGCACCGCCCCGCTGGCCTTCACCTTCGGGCTCGGCCTGCTGGTCGTCTTCACGCTGCGGGCGGGTGCCTGCGCCTTCCTCACCGAGGCGGCGGCACCGGCGGTCCTCGCCGACCTGGTCGCCGAGCACGGGGTGACCGTCCTGGCCACCGCGCCGACCGCGTACCAGCAGATCCTCAAGTCCGGGAAGGCGGACCGGCTCGGCGGGCTGCGCCGCGCGGTCAGCGCGGGCGAGCACATCCCGCAGAGCCTGTGGGAGGAGCTGCGCGACCGACTCGGCCTCAAGGTGATCGACGGGATAGGCGCCACCGAGCTGCTGCACATCTTCATCTCGGCCGACGGCGACGACATCCGCCCCGGGGCGACCGGCAGGCCGGTGCCCGGCTACCGCGCCGCGATCCTCGGACCGGACGGCGAGGAACTCGGCCCCGGGGTCGAAGGCCTGCTCGGGGTGATCGGCCCGGTCGGCTGCCGCTACCTGGACGACGAGCGGCAGGCCCGCTACGTCCTGGGCGGCTGGAACGTCACCGGCGACACCTTCCTGCGCGACGAGGACGGCTACTTCTGGTACCGGGCGCGCAACGACGGCCTGATCGTGTCGTCCGGGTACAACATCGCCGGCCCCGAGGTGGAGGCCGCCGTCGCCACCCATCCGGACGTCGTGGAGGCGGCCGTGGTCGCCGAGCCGGACCCCGAGCGCGGCTCGATCGTCTGCGCGTTCGTCGTCCTGCGCGACGGCGTGACCGGCGACGCGGCCACGGCCCGCGCCATCCAGGACCACGTCAAGCGGCAGATCGCGCCGTACAAGTACCCGCGCGACGTCCGCTTCACCGACTCCCTGCCGCGCAACCCCAGCGGCAAACTTCAGCACTTCAAGCTGCGTCAGATCGTGGCGGAACAGATCGTGGAGGAACAGTCATGAGGATCGCTATCGCCGGCGGCGGCCCCGGAGGCCTGTACTTCGCCGCCCTGATGAAGCAGCTGGACCCGGCGCACGAGGTCACCGTCTGGGAGCGCAACGCGCCCGACGACACCTTCGGGTTCGGTGTGGTCTTCTCCGACGAGACCCTCGGCGGCATCGACAACGCCGACGACGCCGTCCACGCCGCCATGGAGACCCGGTTCGCCCGCTGGACGGACATCGACATCGAGGTCGACGGGGAGCGGTTCACCGTCGGCGGCCAGGGCTTCGCCGCGATGAGCCGCAAGGAGCTGCTGGGGATCCTCCAGCGGCGGGCTGCCGATCTGGGCGTCACCGTCCACTACCGCACCGAGGCCCCCGACGTGGACGAGCTGCGCGCCACGCACGACCTGGTGCTGGCCGCCGACGGCCTCAACTCCGCCATCCGCACCAAGTACGCCGACGTGTTCGGACCGTCGCTGGACCGGCGGCACAACAAGTACATCTGGCTCGGCACCGACCTGGTCTTCGAGGCGTTCCAGTTCTTCGTCAAGCAGACGGAGTGGGGCACCATGCAGATCCACGGCTACCCCTACTCCGACGGCGGCTCGACCTTCATCGTCGAGATGCACGACGACGTCTGGCGGCGCGCCGGCTTCGACCGGACCGAGGACCAGGTGTTCCCGCCGGGCGTCTCCGACGAGTACGCCGTGGCCCGGATCGCGGAGATCTTCGCCGACGAGCTGCGGGGCCACCAGGTCCTCACCAACAACTCGAAGTGGCTGAACTTCACCACGGTCCGCAACGAGCGCTGGTCCGACGGCAACGTGGTGCTGCTCGGCGACGCCGCCCACACTGCGCACTTCTCGATCGGCTCGGGCACCAAGCTGGCCATGGAGGACGCCCTCGCGCTGGCCGCCTGCCTGCACGAGCACCCGACGGTGACGGAGGCGCTGGCCGCCTACGAGACCGAGCGCAAGCCGGTCGTGGAGTCGACGCAGCGGGCCGCGCAGGCCTCCCTGGAGTGGTTCGAGAACATCGGGATGTACGCGGGCCAGGACCCGGCGCAGTTCGTCTTCAACCTGCTGACCCGCTCGCGGCGCATCACCTTCGAGAACCTCAGGGAGCGCGACGCCGAGTTCGCCGCGCTGATGGAGTCCGAGTTCGCCCGTCACCAGCAGGCTGCCGAGGTGGCCCCGGCGATGTTCCAGCCGGTCCGCATCGGTGAGCTGGAGCTGAAGAACCGGATCATCGTCTCCCCGATGGACATGTACTCCTCGGACGCCGGTGTCCCCGGCGACTTCCACCTGGTGCACCTGGGCTCCAAGGCGCTGGGCGGGGCCGGTCTGGTGATGAGCGAGATGGTCTGCGTGTCGCCCGAGGGCCGGATCACGCCGGGCTGCCCGGGGCTGTGGACCGACGGGCAGCGCGACGCCTGGCGCCGGGTCACGGACTTCGTGCACGACCGGACGACCGGCAGGATCGGCCTGCAGCTCGGCCACTCGGGCCGCAAGGGCTCGACCCGGCTGATGTGGGACGGCATCGACGAGCCGCTGGAGGAGGGCAACTGGGAGGTCATCGCCCCCTCGGCACTCCCCTACGGCGCCGGCTGCCACGTCCCCCGTGAGGCCACCCGCGCGGACCTGGACAAGGTGATCGCCGACTTCACCGCCGCCGCCGTGCGCGGCGCGGAGGCGGGCTTCGACCTCATCGAGGTGCACGCCGCCCACGGCTACCTGCTCTCCTCCTTCCTGTCCCCGGTCGCCAACCGGCGCACCGACGAGTACGGCGGCTCGCTGGAGAACCGGCTGCGGTTCCCGCTGGAGGTCTTCGACGCGGTCCGCCGGGCCGTCCCGCTCCGCATCCCGGTCACGGTCCGTATCTCGGCGACCGACTGGATGCCGGACGGCAACACCGCCGACGACGCGGTGGACATCGCCCGCGCCTTCATCGAGCACGGCGCCGCCGCCATCGACGTCTCCTCCGGCCAGGTCGCCAAGGAGGAGAAGCCCGCGTTCGGCCGCTCCTACCAGACGCCGTTCGCCGACCGGATCCGCCACCGGGTGGCCGGTCCCGCGGGCGTGCCGGTGATCGCGGTCGGCGCCATCTCCTCGTACGACGACGTGAACTCGATCCTGCTGGCCGGGCGGGCCGACCTGTGCGCCCTGGGCCGTGCCCACCTCTACAACCCGCAGTGGACCTTGCAGTCCGCGGCGGAGCAGGAGTACCGCGGGGCCGGTGCGCAGTGGCCGGTGCAGTGGGCGGCGGGCCGGCGCAAGCCGCCCACCTCCCGTACCGACAAGGTCCCGCCGCGGCTGTCGCTGCTGCGCGAGGGCGCCGGCGGCGATGTGCACCTGCGCTGGACCCCGGCCGCGAGCACGGTGCCGGCGTGACCGCCGCGCTCCCGGCCGCGCACCCGGTCGGCGTGCACCGCACGCGCATCGAGTGGATCGACACGGACGCGGCCGGGATCTACCACAACAGCACGGTCGTACGGTTCGTGGAGGCCGCGGAGGCCTCGCTGATGGCGGGGCTCGGCCTGCACGGCTACTTCCCGGTGGCGCCCCGCGTCCGCTACGAGGTGGATTTCGAGTCGCCGCTGTTCTTCGGCCAGGACGTGCGCACGGTCGTGGAGCCGGTGCGGATCGGCACCAGCTCGATGACCTTCGCCTTCGAGGTCTGGGGCGAGGAGTTCCGGGGCCGTCCGGCCGGCCGGGCCGCGCGCGGCCGTTATGTGACCGCGCACATCGGCCGGGACCACACGAGCGGTGCCGTCAGCGTGCCCTGGCCGCCGGAGTGGGTCGCGGCGCTGACCGGCCCGGTCCCCTCGACCGGGCCAGTCGGATCATGCGATGCCGGTCCGGCATACTCACGGGAATGAGCGAGACCAAGGGCGACCGGCCCACCACGGCGGCGCGCCGGTCCCGGACCGTGCTCGTGAGTTTTCTCGGCGCGATCGTGCGCAAGATGGGCAACTGGATGCCCATCGCGGGCACGGTCGAGCTGCTGACCGCGTCGGGTCTGGACGCCGCGAGTGTCCGGACGGCGGTCTTCCGGCTCAAGAAGCGCGGCTGGCTGGAGTCGGAGAGCCGCGCGGGGATGCGCGGCTACGCGCTCACCCCGGCCGCGCTGGCCGCGCTGGCCGCCGGTGACGAGGTCATCTGGCACGCCCGGCAGCCGGCCGAGCTGGGCGACGGCTGGTGCTTCGTGAACTTCTCCGTGCCCGAGTCCGCCCGCGCGCTGCGCCATAAGCTGACCGGACACCTGACCTCGCTCGGTTTCGGCAACATCGGCTCCGCGGTCTGGATCGCCCCCGCCCGGATGCTGCCGGCCGCGCAGCGCGCCATCGCCGAGCTGGATCTCACCGGGCAGTGCGCCGTCTTCGTCGGCGACTACGTCGCCGGTCAGCCGCTGACGGACATGGTCCGGGGCGGCTGGGACCTGGACGAGATCGACCTGCGTTACCGGGATTTCATCAGCAAGTACGAGAATGAGGCACAGCGCCTCACCGAGGCCGCGGTCATCGACGGGCGGCACGCGTATGTCACGTATCTCGCCGTGATCGACCACTGGCGCAAGCTGCCGTTCCGCGATCCCGGGCTGCCCCGCGAGGTGCTGCCCCAGAACTGGTCCGGCCCCGCCGCGGTCCAGCTCTTCGAGCGCATGGTCACGATCCTGGAGGGCCGGGCGCTGGCGCACGCCGCCGGCCACTGGTCCTCGCCCTGATCGCCCTACGGCTTGCCGCCTCTGGGGCGCCGTCCCATGGAGACAGCATGGATTCGGTGGAGTTCCACACGACCGATGTCGAACGCGCGCGCGTGGAGGTCGGCCGGCTCTTCTGCCCTCACCGCCTCACACCGCGGGCCGAGCGCTCGGTGAAGCTGCGGCTGGCAGCGCACCGGCTCGGTGAGCTGGGCGTGGTCGACCTCGACTACGGCAGCCCTGTCCGGGTCCAGCCGGAGCCGCTGCCCTTCTACCTGGTGCAGATGCCCTACCGCGGTACGGGCCTGGTCCGGCACGCCGGCCGGGACGTCGTCGTGAGCGCCGACACGGCCGTGGTGATCTCCCCCCAGGAGCCGTTCGAGAAGGAGTGGTCGGCGGGCACGCCGCACCGGATCTTCCACGTCCAGCGCACCAGTGTCGAGCGGGAACTGCGACGGCTCCTCGGGCACCCGCCCGAGGAGACGGTACGGTTCGAGCCCGGCGCGTCCACCACCACTCCGCAGGCGCGGGCGTGGCGGCGCGGCCTCGACTTCTTCGCCGAGGAGCTGGCGGGCGCCGGGGAGTCCTCCCTGCTGGACCACCCGGCGGTCGCCCAGCGCTTCGAGGAGGCGCTGGTGGGGCAGCTGCTGATCGCCCACCGGCACAACTACAGCGACGAACTGGCCGCCACGGCCGGACGTCGGCCGCCGAGCCGGCTGGTCCGGCGGGCCTGCGCCCTGATCCGGGACCACCACGACGAGCCGCTCACCGTGGGCGATGTCGCCGAGGCGCTCGGGGTCGGCGTGCGAACGCTGCAGGAGTGCTTCCGCCGTGAACTCGGCAGCACCCCGACGGCGTATCTGCGGGCCTGCCGGCTCGACGTCGTGCATGACGCGCTGCGGGCCGCCGAGTCCGGGACGTCTGTGACGGCCATTGCGCTGGAGCACGGCTTCGTGCACATGGGCCGATTCGCCTCCGACTACCGGGCCCGTTTCGGGGAGAGCCCCTCGGCGACGCTGCGCGGGTGAGCGCGCGGCGCCGCCGGCGGGGCGGGTCAGCCGGTCGGGACGGGCAGCGCGGCCAGCTCGGCGCCGAGTTTCACGCCGTCCTCGTCCGCGAGCGCCGCGGCCCGCAGCTTCTTCAGCCGGTCGGCGGCGCCGTCCGTGCCGGGCAGCGCGCGGGCGGCCGTCATCAGCAGCTCGAAGCTCTCGCCGCCGTGGGCGTAGGTGGCGCCGTAGCCCTTCAGGACCTGCTGGCACTCGATGATCTCGCGCGCCAGGGGGCCGTCCTGGGCGGCCGTGGCGAGCGCGAGGTCCAGCCAGGCGTCGATGGCCTCCTGTTCCCGCACGAACCGCAGCGACCGGGGGCGCAGCGGGCGCATCCGGGCGAGCACCGCGAGCGCGGTGTAGCCGGTGACGGACGTCGTGTTGAGGACGATGCCGCGGTGGGTGAGGGCGTGAACGAGCCGCCCGAACAGCTTCGAGCGCAGCAGCAGGGCGCCGAGGCCGGCGGGCAGTGTGTCGGTGATCTCCTCCACCTGGGGGTGCAGGTACTCGCGGACCTGGGCCAGGTGGCCGCCGGCCTTCGCCTCCTCGCGCACCCGCTGCATCCGGTGCCGGCGGGTCTTCTGCTGGGCGACCTGGATGGTGTCCTGGTAGCACATCCACAGCGCGATGTGCCGGGCGGCCTCGCGGGTCAGGGCCGCCTCGCCGTCGCGGTCCGGGTCCACGGCGGCCACCGCCGCGACGCGGTCCAGGTAGCGGTCGGTGTACTCGGGGCTCTGGTAGACGGCCGTGCGGACGACACCGTGCAGCGCCGTCGAGCGGGCGGGCTCGGGGAGTACGGCGGCCCGCTGGGCGTGGGCGGCCAGGGCCGGGCCGACGAGGGAAACCGGGTCGGTGGCGGCGATCTTGGCGCGCTCGCGTTCGGCGGCCTGCTTGCGGTCCTCGGCGGTCTCGGGACGGCGGAGCCCGATGGTCACCGGGACCGGTCCGCCCGAGCGGGCGGCGCCGGCCGGGGGGACGGCCGGTGTCTGGGCGGCCTGGGGCTGTCCGGCGGCGACCTGGCTCGCGGCCTCCGCGTAGGCGAGGGCGAAGGCCCTCAGGGAGCGCTCCGCCGCCTTGGGGAAGGCCCGGATCGGGGCCTCGAACTGCTCCCGGGTGAAGGGCAGTGCGCCGGATCCGGCGAGCGCGCCGTACAGGGAGGCGCTGATGACACTGCCCGCGCTCTCGGCGAGGGTCGCGAAGTCGGCTGCCACCAGGGTCTTCGCGGCGCGCTGCGCGGCGGCGAACAGTTCGTCGCTGTCGACCCGTCCGTCCCCGAGGGCGATCTTCTCGTCGACGGAGTAGGTCCGGTTGGTCGAGGTGATCAGCGTGGTGCGGTCGGGGGTGGCGAAGCCGCGCTGTACGGCGCGTCCGCACTCCATGAGTTCGGAGGTGATGACGATGTCCACCTCGCCGGGCGTGGGGAAGAGGCTCAGGATCGGCTGGGTGCGGCCGCCCGCCGGGATCCCGCCGGGGGGCGGCGGGAGGAGTTCGACGTAGTAGACGGTCGCGCCGGTGCGCTGTGCAACGCCGGCGACGGAGGTGTTCTGTGCGGCCCAGCCGGCGTGTTCGCCGACCTCTACGATCCAGTCGGCGAGGACGCCGCCGCCCTCTCCGCCCATGGCGAGGATGGCCAGGGTGACCGGCCGCTGTCCGCCGCGCCAGCTGGTGCCGCGGTCGTTCCGGGACTGTGTCGTGGTCATCGGGCTGCCACCTCGTATCGTGCCGCGCGGTTCTCCAGCCCCCTGGACGCCAGGGCCATCCAGCGGCCCCGCACCCTGGCCAGGACGCGGTCCCGGCGGGTCGGGTTCTGCACCACGTCGGTCCGGTAGAACGACGGGCACAGGACCGCGGCGTGCGCGTTGGCGCCGCAGACCCCGCAGCCGACGCAGCTGTCCAGCACGGTGGCGATGGGGTCGGTGCGCAGCGGGTCGGGATTGTCGGTGATGGTCAGGGACGGGCATCCGGAGATCCGGATGCAGGCGTGGTCGCCGGTGCAGGTCTCCGGATCGACGCCGAAGCGTTCGCGGACCACCCGCTTGCCGTCCTTGAGGTCGGCGGCCTGCTGTTTCTTCACCCTGCGCTGCCGGTTGAGCTGGCACTCGCTCTGGGCGACGACGACCTTGGGGCCGGGTTCCTTGGTGGTCAGCGCCTCGACGAAGAGGTCGCGCAGGGCGGAGACCTTGTAGGTGTCGGCGACGGTGCGGCTCCAGCGCACGCCGATTCCCCGTACGGCCCGCTCGATGGGGTGTTTCGTAGAGCGGATCGGGTTGTCGGCCTGCGAGGAGAGCACGTCCTGGCCGCCGGTGGCGGCGCTGTAGGCGTTGTCGACGACGACGAGCAGTTGGTCGTTCTCGTTGAAGACGGCGTTGCCGACGCCGCTGGTGAGGCCGTTGTGCCAGAAACCGCCGTCGCCCATGATCGCGACCGTGCGCCGGTCGGCTTCCTTGGAGTTGAGCGCGGAGGCGCCCGCGGATCCCAGGCCGTAGCCCATCGTGGTCGCGCCGAGGTTGAACGGTTCGTTGACGGCGAAAAGGTGGCAGCCGATGTCGGCGCTGATGTGGTGCTGGCCGGTCTCGCGCTCGGCGAGTTTCAGGGCGCTGAAGATCGGCCGCTCGGGGCAGCCGGTGCACAGGCCCGGCGGGCGCTGCCGCATCTCGGCGGCGGCGACGCGCGGCGCGAACGGGCTCTCGGGTTCGGAGTCGGGGAGCAGCAGCGTCGGTTCGTGGGCGATCGCCTCGGGGAGGTAGGTGCGCAGGAACTCGGCGACGCCCTTGGTCATCGCAGTGGAGGTGTACTCGCCGACCGCGGGCAGCATGTCCTTGCCGTGCAGCGCGGTGTCGCTGCCGGCCCGCCGCAGGATCGCGTGCAGGTTCTGCTCGATGTAGTCGGGCTGTCCCTCCTCCAGGAGCAGCACGGCCTGTTTGTCGGCGCAGAAGTCGAGGATCTCGTCGTCGACGACGGGATAGGTGACGTTCATGACGTACAGCGGCACGCTGGTGCGGCCGTACGGGTCGGAGGCGCCGAGGAGTTCGAGGGACCGGTTGAGGGTGTTGTAGAGGCCGCCCTGGACGATGATGCCGACGTCGGCCCGGCCGTTGCCGAAGACCTCGTTCAGGCCGCGTTCCTTGATGAAGCGGACGGCGGCCGGCCAGCGGTCCTCGTGCTTCTCCTTCTCGTGCAGGAAGGTCGCGGGCGGCAGCACGACCCGGCTCAGGTCGCGGCGCGGGTTCTCGATGGCGTCCTTGACGGTCATCTCCGGGCGCCGGTTGTCCTTCGCCGTGAAGGTGCCGTGCAGGTGGCAGGAGCGCAGCCGCAGTTCGAGCATCACCGGGGTGCTGGAGACCTCGGAGAGTTCGAAGCCGGCCTCGACCGCGTTGACGATGGCCTCCAGGTTGGGGCGCGGGTCGAGCAGCCACATCTGGGACTTCATCGCGAAGGCGTGCGACCGCTCCTGCATGATGCTGGAGCCCTCGCCGTAGTCCTCGCCGACGATGATCAGCGCGCCGCCGGTGACTCCGCCGCTGGCGAGGTTGGCCAGCGCGTCGGAGGCGACGTTCGTGCCGACGGTGGACTTGAAGGTGATCGCGCCGCGCAGCGGCTGGTGGACGGAGGCCGCGAGCATCGCCGCGGCGGTCGCCTCGGAGGCGCTGTTCTCGAAGTACACGTCGAGTTCGGAGAGAACCTCGCGGGCGTCGCCGAGCACGTCCATCAGATGGGAGATCGGCGCACCCTGGTAGCCGCCGACGTAGGCGACACCCGACTGAAGCAGCGCCTTGGTCACCGCGAGGATGCCCTCTCCGCTGAACGTGGTTCCCGCGCCCTGCCGCAGCTTTCCGATCTCGGCGGCGAAAGACCGCTCTGCCATCGTTCCCTCCTTGCGCTGTCTGGCCGCGCCGTGACCGAACCGGATCGGGCGGACTTTTCTGTGATGTCCGGCGACCTTAGGAGCGCGGCGCCGCGGGTGCTATCCGTCCAGCGCGGGTTCCATCCGCTGAGCGCGGCGGGGTCTTCGATTCCGGCGGCGGGGACGTCATGCTCATCGCCACCCACACCACTTCCCGGGGAAGGACCACGCGATGAGCGACGTCATCACCTCCGCTGTGCACCTGGCCGCGGTGGCCGAAAAGCTCGCCTCGGGCGCGATAGAGGTCGTCGACCTCACCGCGCCCCTGCACGCCGGCACGCCGATCCTGACGCTGCCCGAGTCCATGGGGCAGACCGCCCGTTTCGAGCTGGAGGAGATCAGCCGCTTCGACGACCGGGGTCCGGCCTGGTACTGGAACAACTTCCGTACCGGCGAACACACCGGCACCCACTTCGACGCGCCGAACCACTGGATCAGCGGCAAGGACCTGGACGACGTCTCCCAGGTGCCGGCCCAGCGGCTGGTCGGGCCCGCGGTGGTCATCGACCGGACAGCGGAGGTCGCGGCCGACCCGACCTACCTGCTCGACGTCGGCGACCTGCACGACTGGCAGGACGAGCACGGGCCGCTGCCGGAGGGCGGCTGGCTGCTGTACCGCACCGGCTGGTCCCGGTACGCCGACGACCCGGCGGCCTACGCCAACCTGGGCGAGAACGGCCCGCGGACCCCGGGGCTGACCCCGGCGGCGGCCCGCTACCTGGCCGAGGAGACCGGCATCCTGGGCATGGGCGTGGAGACCGTCGGCACCGACGCGGGCGCGGCGATGGGGTTCGAGCCGCCGTTCCCGTGCCACTCCTTCCTGCTCGGCGCCGGCAAGTACGGGCTGACCCAGCTGCGCGGCCTGGACCGGCTGCCGGTCACCGGCGCGGTACTGATCGCGGCCCCGCTGCCGATCGTCAGCGGCTCCGGCTCCCCGTGCCGTGTCCTCGCGCTGGTGACCCCGGACGAACACTGACCCACACGGCTGCGGTGCCGCGCCTACGGCCACGGTGGTCCGCCTCCGTGGCCGTAGGCGTGTGCCGGACGGGGCTGGACCGGTGCGTGCCGACAAGGCCGGCAATGGCAGGTCAAGGGCGGGCGGGTTCGCTCGGACGGGCTTCGTTATCCGGATACCAACACTCGCATGCCGGATTGTGAGGCGGAACCCTTCCTTCCCATCCTGGGAGACAAGGAAAGGAATCGGGCCGCGGAGAACGGCTCCAGGCCCGCTGGAGGTGCATCGAGATGACCGGAACGCTTGCCCTCGCTGCGAGCACGGCCGTCGCCGCCGGGCCGGCGCGTGATGCGTACGTGTGCCCGGTCCCGCACACCCCCGAGGCCGTGGCCCTGGTCCGGCGCCGGGTGGCCGCCCTCCTGACGGACTGGGAGCTGCCCGCAACGACCTTGGACTCGGTCGTCCTGGTCGTGTCCGAGCTGGCGACGAACGCGGTGGTGCACGCCCTGCCGCCCGCAGAGCTGCGGATCTCGTACGGCCGCCGGCTGCGCGTCGAACTGTGCGACAGCGGCCCCGCCGAGGTGTACGGCCTCGGTCTCCAGGACGACGAGCACGGCCGCGGCTGCGACATCGTGATCGCCCTGGCCACCGAGTGCGGCGCGTACCGCGAAGGTCCGCGCAGTGTCCGGTGGGCCGAGTTCGACGCCCCGGCCGCCCGCCCGCTGCCCTACTGAGTGCCGCGCAGCGTCTGGGAGGGGTGCTCCCCGAACCGCTCGCGGTAGGCGATCGCGAAGCGTCCGGGATGGAAGAAGCCCCAGCGGTAGGCGGCGTCGGTGACCGTCGTGGTGCCCGGCAGCGCGGAGATCAGCTCCGACCTCACCCGGTCGAGGCGGACCTCGCGCAGATACGCCACGGGCGTCGTCCCGAGATGCCGGCGGAAGCCCTCCTGGAGCGCCCGCACGCTCACCCCCACGGCCTCGGCGACGTCCTCAACGGTCAGCGGCTCGGCCGCGTGCCCCTCGATGAGGTCCATGGCCCTGCGGACGGTCGGCGGCGCCACGCGGGGCCGGTCGCCCTGGAGGGCCGCCGTGTAGTTGTGCGGCTGGGTGAGCAGGAGCTGGGTGCTCAGAAGGTGTTCGAGCTGTTTGACGATCAGGGGCTGGTCGAGCATTCCGCCGGTGGTGTCCGCGTCGCGCCGCAGCAGGTCGACGATGTTCAGCCAGGAGCGGGCCCCGGGGGTGGTGAGGTCCATGGCGAGGTCGAAGCGGACCGGCACCCGGGGATGCCGGCCGAGCAGTTTGCCGAGGTGGTCCTCCAAGGCGGACCGGCGTATCCAGACGATCAGTTGGGGACTTCCCGCGTGCCAGCGCATCGCCAGGTGGTCGGTGGGGGACGGCACTGATGCCAGTCGGGGCGTGGAGACGACCTGCTGGCGGCCGCAGGTGATCTCCGCGGATCCCGCGAGCGGCATCTGGACCAGGTAGAAGTCCTCCAGCGCACCCGGCGTGATCAGCACGTCCGCGCCGTAGTCCAGGTAGTACAGGCCGACGTCCCCGAAGGTGACGCCGTGCATCCGCGCGTCAAGCTGTGCCGACCGCTGGACGACCCGCAGGTCGTGCGCGCGGAAGGCGCGCCCCACCTGTGCCCGTGCGACTTCAAGCTCCGAGGTGTGGAACCGCTCGTGGGATCCGAGCGGGATGAGCGGGCTGGGCATCGGGGCCTCCATCGGGGAGCGCGATCTGGACGGGGGGCTGCGTGATGCGGATAGCGGCACTGCCCCGCCAGGCCTAATTTTTCGGCAACTCCCGACGAATACCAGGAGACATCATGAGCGGATTGCCGGTCAAGACCGTACTCGTTACCGGCGGGTCAACGATTATCGGCAGGGCTGTCGTGCGTGCATTCCACGCGGCCGGCGCGAATGTCGTCGTCGCGGATATCGACGAGGACGGCGGCCTCGAATTGATGAAGGAATTCGAGGAGCGTGTTCTTTTCGTGCAGACCGACATCACGGACGATGCTCAGGTCGCCGACTGCGTCGGCCGCGCGGTGTCCGCCTTCGGCCAGCTGGACGTCCTGGTGAACCTGGCCTGCTCCTACGTCGACGACGGCTTCCCCTCCACGCGTGACCAGTGGCTGACGGCCCTGGACGTGAACGTGGCGAGCGCGGCGGTGCTGGCCCGGGCGGTGCATCCGCACCTCGTCGCGCAGGGCGGCGGTGCCGTCGTCAACTTCACGTCCATCTCCAGCAAGGTCGCCCAGCCGGGACGCTGGCTGTACCCGGTGAGCAAGGCGGCCCTGGTCCAGCTGACCCGCAACATGGCGGCGGACCTGGCCGCGGACAACATCCGGGTGAACTCGGTGAGCCTCGGCTGGACCTGGTCCAAGGTGATGGACCAGCTGACCGGTGGCGACCGGGCGAAGACCGACCGGGTGGCCGCCCCCTTCCATCCCCTGGGCCGCGTCGGCGACCCGGAGGAGGTCGCCCGGGTCGTCGTCTTCCTCTGTTCCGACGAGGCGTCGTTCGTCACCGGAGCCGACTGGGCCGTCGACGGCGGCTACTCGGCGATCGGCCCCGAGGGTCTCGTGCCTGCCATCCCCCAGCTCACCGAGTAGCACCCCCCCTTCCTCAGGACCGGAGGTCCACCGCATGCGCAAGATCACCATCATCGGAGCCGGACAGTCAGGCCTGCAGCTCGGCATCGGGCTGCTGGACCACGGCTATGACGTCACCATCGTGTCGAACCGGACCGGTCAGCAGATCCGCGAGGGCCGGGTCATGTCCAGCCAGTGCATGTTCGGCACCTCGCTGGCGCACGAACGCAACCTGGGTCTGGACTTCTGGGACGCGGACTGCCCCCCGGTCGAAGGCATCTCCTTCACCGTGCCGAACGGCGCCGGCGGCAAGGCGTTCTCCTGGGCCTCCCGGCTCGACGCGCCCGCCCGCTCGGTCGACCAGCGGGTGAAGATGCCGGCCTGGCTGGAGGAGTTCGAGCAGCGCGGCGGCAAGGTGGAACTGCGCGAGGCGGGGCTGGCGGACCTGGAGGACTACGCCCGGGAGTCCGACCTGGTGATCGTGGCCGCCGGCAAGGGCGAGATCGCGGGCCTGTTCGAGCGCGACGCCGAGCGGTCGGTCTTCGACGCCCCGCAGCGCGCCCTCGCCCTCACCTACGTCACCGGCATGGCCCCCAGGGGCGAGTACTCCACGGTCAGCTTCAACATGCTGCCCGGCATCGGCGAGTACTTCACCTTCCCAGCCCTGACCACGACCGGGCCCTGCGACATCATGGTCTTCGAGGGCGTTCCCGGCGGCCCGCTCGACTCGTGGAAGGGCATCACCTCGCCCGAGGAGCACCTGGCGCACTCCCTGGAGATCGTCCGCAGCTACCTGCCGTGGGAGGCCGAGCGGCTCGACGGGGTCCGGCTGACCGACCCGAACGGCATCCTCGCCGGCCGCTTCCCGCCCACCGTACGCAAGCCCGTCGGGCAGCTGCCCTCCGGTGCCGTGATCCTCGGCCTGGCCGACGTCGTGGTCCTCAACGACCCCATCACCGGGCAGGGTTCGAACAACGCGAGCAAGTGCGCGGCGTCGTACCTCTCCAGCATCCTGGAGCACGGCGAGCACCCCTTCGACCGGGCGTTCATGCAGGAGACCTTCGAACGGTACTGGGACTACGCGCAGTACGTCGCCACCTGGACCAACGCCCTGCTGGGCGCGCCGCCGGAGCATGTGCTGAAGCTGCTCGGCACGGCCGCCGTCAGCCCCCGTATCGCCCGCCGTTTCACCAACGGCTTCGACGACCCGCGGGACTTCTTCCACTGGTTCATGGACCCGGCCTCGGCCGAGAACTACCTCGCGGCCGTGTCGGCCTGACATCCCCATCAGGAGCAGCTCATGAGGACCATCGCCATCATCGGCGCGGGACAGTCCGGGGCGCAGCTGGCCCTCGGCCTGCTGGACCGGGGCTACGACGTCACGCTGGTCACCGACCGGGGGCCGGACGAGATCCGGCGCGGCCAGGTCATGTCCAGCCAGTGCATGTTCGACACGGCCCTGCGCACCGAGCGCGCGCTCGGCCTGGACGCCTGGCAGGAACAGTGCCCGCAGATCTCCGGCATCTCGCTGTCCCTCGCGGGCGACGGCGACAGCATCGGGTGGACGGCGGCCCTGGACGGCCCGGCCCGGTCCGTCGACCAGCGTGTGAAGTGCGCGGCCTGGCTGGAGCGGTACGAGGACGCCGACGGCAAGCTCGTGGTGCGGGCGGCGACCGTAACCGACCTGGAGGAGTACGCCCGCTCCCACGACCTGGTCGTCGTCGCGACCGGCAAGGGAGAACTCGGCCGGATCTTCCAGCGCGACACCGAACGCTCCCCGTACGACCGGCCGCAGCGGGCGCTGGCCCTCACCTACGTCACCGGGGCGCTCCCCCGGCCCGGTGACGCGGTGGTGGACCTGAGGATCGTCCCGGGCGTCGGCGAGTACTTCACCTTCCCCGCGTTCACAGTCTCCGGCCCCTGCGAGATCATGGTGTTCGAGGGCGTACCGGGCGGCCCGATGGACTGCTGGGACGACGTCCGCACCCCCGACGAGCACCTGGCCCGCTCGCTCGACCTGCTGCAGCGCTTCTTCCCGGACGAGTACGAGCGCTGCCGCTCGGCGGTCCTCACCGACGACGGCGGTGTGCTGCGCGGCCGGCTCACCCCTACGGTACGCAAACCGGTGGCGCAGCTCCCCTCCGGGCGCCAGGTGCTGGGTATGGCGGACGCGGTCGTCCTGTGCGACCCGATCACCGGGCAGGGCTCCAACAACGCGGCCCAGGCGGCCGAGCACTATCTGGACAACATCGTGCGGCACGGGTCCGGGGAGTTCACCGCGGCCTGGATGCAGCGCACCTTCGACGGCTACTGGCGCGGCTGGGCCCAGTGGGCGGTCGCCTGGACCAACTCGCTACTGGCGGGCGTCCAGCCGCACCAACTGCGGCTCCTCACCGAGGCCGCCGAACTCCCGGCCGTCGCGGCCGCGTTGGCGAACGGCTTCGACGATCCCCGGACGCTCTACCCCTGGTGGAGCGAACCCGCGGAGACGGACCGCCTGCTCGCCGAGAAGCGCGCACAGTCGGACAGCGCCTTCGACGTACGGGATCTGCGGCGGGCCCTCGGCCAGTACGCCACCGGGGTCACGGTGGTCACCGCGCGGGCGGCGGACGGCCGCAAGGTGGGCATGACCGCGAACTCCTTCACCTCGGTCTCCCTCGACCCGCCCCTGGTGCTGTGGTGCCCCGGCAAGAACCAGCCGAGCACGCCCGACTTCACGTCGGCCACGCACTTCGCGGTCAACATCCTCGCCGCCGACCAGCACCACCTCTCCCGCCAGTTCGCCACCCCGGCCGACGACAAGTTCGCCGGCGCGCCCACCGGCGAGGGGGTGGGCGGCACTCCGCTCCTGGAGGGGGCTGTCGCCCGGTTCCAGTGCCGGACGCTGCAGTGCCTCGACGCGGGCGACCACCTCGTGATGCTCGGCGAGGTCGAGCGGTACGACGCGCCGGGCGGCGATCCGCTGGTCTTCCACTCCGGCAGCTACCGGCTGGCCGCCAAGCACCCGGACGTGTGAGGCGGACGGAAAGTGCCCCAGGGTTCTCCCGGTCAGCCGCTCCGGTGCGTCGGTCCGTACCCCGCGGCACGGGAGAACCCTGGGGCATCAGACCGGGCGCGCGGCTGCGAGCGCCGTCAGAGGCCGATTTCTCCCGATGTTTCATCCCGGAATCTGATGCTTGATCTGTGGTGTCGGGTCACGCCAGGAGATGGGGGCGCGCAGCAGGGCAAACGCGTCCTGGTTGTCCGCGTTGGTGAAGGCGTGCGAGCAGGATGGATCCCATCTGACGAGGTCGGTTGTAGAGATCGCAGACCCGGCGGAGTGCCTCGCCACCATCAAGCTCAGCCTGCCGACCGTGCGCTCGGACTCGCACGACAGCCGGTAGGCGCCAGTTCCCCGCGTGGCACGCCGTCACGGGCCCATCCGGGCGACAGGGGGTGCCGGTCTTGGCGGCGGGACCGACCGCGAAGGAGCTCGTCCCCAGGCCGACTCGGCACACCCCTGCCCCGAGCCTCACGGGCGGCACACTGAGCGGTCTGGGGTCAGTGGAGGCCGAGGGTGGTGAGTGCGGTGGTCCAGTCGGTGACGATGGCTTGTTGTGCTTGTGCGAGGGTGACTTCGCCGGCGCAGACCGCGGTGTGCAGCTTGGTCTCGACCGGGTCTTTCTTGTTGTTGACCCCGGCGCCCTTCTTGTGGCCGGGGTCTGCGGGTTCGACCCACAAGTTGCGGTAGTCGTTGGGGTCACCGCCGAGTTGCAGGCTGATCAGGTGGTCGTACTCGGCGTCGCCCATGCTGCCGGTGTAGCCGTAGGAGGCGGCGTTGAGCCTCTTCTCCTTGCCGGTCGCATACGCGGAGGGGCGCACACCGGAGGTGTAGCCGCCCTTACGGCAGATCGTCGACTTCACATTGGCCTGCGTGACGGCGGGGGAGATCGCGCCCGGGGTGCACTTCGGGTCCTCCAGCGGCTCCCCCTTCTCGTACCGGTAGTGGCAGCTGCCCGCCGCGTGCTGCTGCTGGACCGTGTAGTGCTTCTGCGGGCCGGCCCCGACCGCGATCGACCGGGCCCCGCCCGCGGCACCCGACGCAGACACCGCCGGCGCCGCAACGCCGGACGGCGACGCCTCCGGCCTGCCGAGTGGGACAGATGAACAGCCCGTCAGGAACAGGCAGGCCAGCAGGGCGAGCCCACCGGCGCGGCTGGTCGAGCGCATGACGACCCCTCACGGGCAGGCGATAGCCGAGCAGATTGAGCAGATGCTGCCCTACCGGCAATCTCGCACACCGGGCGGGGTGCCCGGGAGACTCCGGACAGCCCCGCGTTGCTCAACCCCTGAGCGCCACCGGGTACGCGGCACTTCGATATGCGACGGACGGTACTTCACCTCCACGACGACGTTCTTGACCGCGGCGTAGACCCGGTCGCCATCGGCGTGAGCGTCGTCGTGCCCGCCCGCGCACTCACTCACAACCGAAGGCCCCTGTACGCCAGTCGTCCGCTCCACGTGAGACAGCCGGGAGGGCGCGCTCCAGGAAGTCGAGCCGGGCCTGGCGGGGCAGGGCGCTGTCGAGGGCGGTGCGGATGGAGTCGGCGCTGACCTGGCGAGGGATCTCCAGGCGGCGTTCGGCGACGCCGATGATCTCGCCGATGAGGTGGTGGGCTGTGCGGGGGTGGTGGCGGATGAGCCAGTCGAGCATCTTCGTCACCGGCGTCGTGATTCCGTAGAAGGTAGCCGGCCCGTCGATGGAGCTGTCGAGTTCCTTGCCGTAGGCGAACTCGTCGAGGACGGCATGCAGAACGGTTGCGGCCAAGTCGTGGGCATCGATGATGCTGTCGGTGTCGGCGGCCACGCTCAGGGCGAGTTCGTCGGCGATCTCCTGGACGGCGCTCGCGGTGCGAAAGCGCAAGGCCCAGCGCTTGCGCCAGTCGGGACGCTCCCACAGGGTGCCGAAGAACCGGCGTGCCAGGCGCTGGCGCAGGTCGACCAGGCCGATCGACAGGTCGTTGTCCCCGGAGTCGAGCTTAGCGGCCGCGCTCTCTGGGGAACGGTCGCGTTGTTCTGCCCAGTCCTGGGCCACGGGGCGTGACCAGAGGCTGCGTCCGCCGACGTTGGCTTGGGGCGGGGGCACTTTGCGGTGGCGACCGACGCGAACGCGGTGGGCGACTTCGGCTCCGCCGCCGGTCCCTCTCGGTCGACACGGACGCTGCCCGCGCGCTCGCCCGCACAGTCCTCGACCAGGGGATCGACCTGACCGTGTCGGCCCGGATGACCGTCGACCACGGCTTCGTCCAGCCCTTGGCGGTCCTCTTCGGCGGCATCGGCAAGGTCCCTGTCGTACCGGTCTTCGTCAACGGCGTTGCCACCCCGCTGGGACCGGTCAGCCGCATCCGCGCGCTCGGTGACTCCGCTCATGATCGCCAGGACACTCCCTGGGCTGGTCGGTGGAGCTGGACTGGGCCCGCGTTCCTCAACGGCTCTGCCACGGAGGGCGCGATTCCGCTGTTGGCGCTACGTATCGAACTCCGGGCCTCGACGGGCCGAGTTCACTATCCGATCGAAATCGCCTCATACCCTCGTGTTGGGCGGAACTCGACACGTGGGAGCGGTACGGAGAGGTAAGGTTGATCCGTCAACTGTCGTCGAAGGTGCGTCAGTTCATCGTTCTTGCCGCATTTACGAGAACTGTCACTCCGCACAGCTGTCGGCACAGCTGACTTCCGCGCATCGCTTTTCAGTGCGGATAATTCCCTTCGTTCTCCGCCCCGTTCAGCACACCTCTCCGAAAGCCTCCCGTTCGTGGCCCTCACTGTGCACGAGGACCGGCCTGCCGGTCGACATGCCGCCCTTCCCCCCGGCGGGCTCTTTCGGCGAATTTATGGTCCGCGTGCGGGTGATGCGCTGGCATTCTCCATGTCGACGTACGCGATGCCGCTACTGGTCCTGACGATCACCAATTCCGCCTCATTGACGGGTCTCGCGTTCGCGTTGGAATGGACACCTCGGATCGCGGCGTTCATCCTGGCCGGGAACGTCGTGGACCGTCGCGGCGCAGCCATCGTGGGTTTCCTGTCGTCCCTCGGCCGCGCCACCGTGGTGGCGGGCTCCGCGATCGCCCTGATGATGCTTCCACGGGGCACCACGCAGACGTCGGTCCTTCTGGTGCTGGTGGCCTTGACCGGCATCCTCTCCCAGTTCGGGTTCGTCGCCAACGAGGCTGTCGGAGCGGTCGTCATCCGGCGGAGGGAAGCCCGGCCGCATGGGATGCAGGCGGTCCTGGTCGGCATCGATCAGACAGCCACGGTCATCGGTCCGCTGCTCGCCGGTTTCCTCCTCCTGGCCGGACCGGGATGGATGCTCGGATGTCTGAGCGTGGTGTCCTTGTCCGCTGCCGTGCTCGCGCTTCAGACCCCGCCGACCCCGCTGCGTGCCGCATCCAAGGAGGGGACAGGAGGAGCCGGCGGGCTGCGCACGGGCCTGCGCACACTGGTGAGACTGCCCGCGCTGGGGTGGCTCGTGGCGGGACTGGCCTGCTCGAACCTCGCCCTCGGTCTGCTGCAGTCCGCCAGTCCGGTCATCGTCGTGGAGACCTTCGGCCGCTCGCCCGCCAGCGTCGGCACCATGTGGTCCGCCGCCGCGGTGGCGACTCTGCTGGCGATCACGTGCTGCCGACTGGTACTGAGCCGGTTCGACCTGTGGGCGGTGGGGGCCGCATCCGCGATACTCGCCTCAGTGGCCTGTCTGGGCGTACCGCAGGCGTCGTCCTTCCTCTCCTACACGATCCTGGTCGCGCTCTTCATGGCGGGTGACGGCGGCCTCACCGTCGTATTGCGCACCGTGCGCTCGATGGTCATCCCGTCGACGGCGCTCGGGGCTACGCTTTCGCTGACCATGCTCATCCTGCTGCTGCCCTTCCCCGCCGCCGGCATCCTCGTTGCGCTCATTCCGGCTGCGCATCTGGGCAGAGCGGTGCTGGGCTGCGCCGTCGTCCAGGCTGTCGCCCTGGCCGTCACCTTCATCAGGCTCCGCCGTGAGCCGGCCCTGCGCATGGTCGCCGAGCGGAGGTGAACGCCTCCCACGGCAGCCGCGTGTGGGTTTCCGGGGCCGGAGACGCTGCCTCACACCCGCTCCCAAGTGCCGTAGCCGGTAGGACTCCGTCAGGTCTGTCTGGCGCTCGGGTTCTGACTGGTGGTGGATGTTCCGGGCGGTGGCTGGTGACAGGTGGGGCAGGTGCCGGTCCAGCAGTTCACCAGGTTCTGGATGGTGTCGAGGATCTGGTAGAGGGTGAGTCCGGTGTATCGGCTTGGGGCCAGGCGCTGCTCGGTGAGGAATGCGTGGGCGGCGGTGACCAGGGTGACGTGGTGATGCCATCCGACCCAGGAGCGGCCCTCGAAGTGGTCCAGACCGCGTGTTGAGGTGTCAGGTCCCGGCCTGTTCCCCGAAGGCCGCGCCGACCTCATCGTCTGCAACCCGCCCTGGCTCCCCGCCCGTCCGACCGGCCCCGTCGAACAAGGCGTCCACGATCCGGACAGCACCATGCTTCACAGCTTCCTTGCCGGTCTGTCCGCCCGCCTCCGACCGGGCGGCGAGGGACGGTTCGTCCTGTCCGACCTGGCAGAGCACCTCAGCCTCCGGACACGTCAGCAGCTGCTCGACGCCATCCAAGCAGCACAGCTTCGCGTCGTGGAAAAGATCGATACCAAGCCCCGGCACCCACGCTCCAAGGGCGCCGCCGACCCACTCCACACAGCACGAAGCGCCGAGACCACGTCCCTCTGGCGTCTGATCCCGGCACCATGACCGACACCCGGACCACGCAACAGCATCGCGCCTCCCGGTTCACCAGGTGAGCACATCCCGTGGGTGGCTTCGCCGCACTCACGGGATGACCAGCCGGAGGTGATGGGGCTCGTCGAATATCCTCACCTTGTGCTCGGGGGTCCCCGGACTTGCTCACCCTGGTTCCCCGCTGCTGCCGGTGCGGTCAACTGGCGGTGACGGTGGGGCGGGGGGACTCATCGACATGGAGGGTGAAGACGTCGGGGCGGGCGTAGTGGCCGGTGGTGTCAAGGTCGAAGCGGGCGCGGGTGAGGTCGTCGAGGTCCAGTTCCGCGGTCAGGATTCCCTCGCCGTCACGCAGCGGCCCGGCCAGGACCTCGCCGAGCGGGGAGACGATGACAGAGCCGCCACCGATCAGGACGGTGTCCCGTCCGTCGCCCTGGACTGGGTGGAGATCCGCCGGCAGAGCGTCGCGCCGCAGGTACTGGTTGGCGCTGAGGACGAAACAGCGGCCTTCCAGGGCGATGTGCCGCATGGTGGCCTGCCAGGCGTCGCGGTCGTCGACGGTCGGCGCGCACCACAGATCCACGCCCTTGGCATACATCGCGGTGCGCAGCAGCGGCATGTAGTTCTCCCAGCAGATCGCCGCGCCGATACGGGCGGTGCCGGTGTCGATGACGGGGAGAGTGGATCCGTCGCCCTGCCCCCACAGGTAACGCTCGGCGGCGGTGGGCATCAGCTTGCGGTGCAGGCCCAGGTAGCCGTCGGGGCCGAAGAAGAGCGCGACGCAGTACAGGGTGCCGCCCTGGCGTTCGACCGCGCCGACCACGGCGTGGCATCCGAGCTCCCGGGTGAGCACGGCCAGTGTTTCGGTCTCCGGGCCGGGGACCTCGATGGCGGCTGCGTGGTAGCGGCGGAAGAGATCACGGCCGTCCGGTGTGCGGCTGCCGACCGTGACGCCGAAGTCCAGTCCTTTCGGGTAGCCCCCGAGGAACGCCTCGGGAAGGACGACGACTTCGGCGCCCCGGAGGGCGGCCTCGCGGATGAGTTCTTCGGCCCGGGCCATTGCGGCCGCAGTGTCGAACAACGGAGCGGCCGCTTGGGCGACGGCGACGGTCACGGTGCGGCGGGACTCATGAGGAGAGGCAGAAGTCATGCCGTCGACGGTAGGAACCCCGCACACCATCTGGCAAACCAATCTTTGCGATGATCGACATTTATGAAACCGAATTCAGGAAGGCCGACCTCAACCTGCTGATCGTCTTCGCCGCCCTGATGCGCGAGCGCAGTGTCACCCGCGCGGCCGCCGCGCTGCACCTGAGCCAGGGCGCCACCAGCGCCGCCCTCGGCCGACTGCGCGGACTCTTCGGCGACGAGTTGTTCACCCGCACTCGCAGCGGCATCGTGCCCACACCGCGCGCCATCGAACTCGCCCGCCGCATCGAGCCGGCCCTCGGGCTGATCCACGGTGCGGTGACCGACCGGGACCGATTCGACGCGGCCACCGCCCAGCGCACCTTCACTCTGGGCATGTCCGATGATCTGGAAGCGGCGCTGCTGCCCCGCCTGCTGGCCGCCACCGCGGGGCTGCCGGGCATCCGGCTCGCCGTACGGCAGGCCAGCCGCAACACCGTCGCCGACATGATCGACCGCGGTGAGGTCGATCTCGGGGCGGCCGCGGCCCCCGCGCACGGTGCCGACCACCGCAGCCGTGAGCTGTTGGCACGCCGGCGCTCCTCCCACGGCCCGAGTTCGGCACCACAGGCGCGGACGAAGGCCAGCAGCACCGGCAGGCTGGGCAGGTGACGGCCGGCCGCGGCGGCCGACAGCGTCGAGGAGGAGAAGCCTGTCAGTCGTGCCGACTCCGGGTACGTCGGCCGGCCCGCCTCGACCCGTAACTCCCGCAGCGCCCCGGCCAGAGCCACCAGCGGACCGCGGTCGTCGTCCAGCGGTCGTTCCCCGCGTGGCATCCCGATGCTCCCCTCGGACTCCGGCCGTGTCACCGTCGGCATCGCAGCGTCGCACGTGCCGATACCAGGTTGGTCAGTACCGCAACGGTGTTTGTGCGGCCACCGCACGATGTTCAGGAGTGCACGCCACCCCCGCTGATCGCGCTACGGCCGTACCTGTACCCCTCCGGGTCCGCGACAAGGTCGCGAAACCGGACCGGGGCATCAGGAGCGATCGAAGAGAGTGACCACGCTCTGCGGTGCTTCCCGGTCGAAGAAGATCTCCAGGTTCCCCGCCGAGCGGCCCCCGGCGTCGCCACTGCGCAGGAACAGCCGCTCTTCGCAGGCGGTGAGTGCGACCCCGGTGCCGAGTCGCTCAACCAGCTTGCTCGCGGACCGCCGGTACGGCGGTGGCGCCGCCCGGAGAGGTACTGATCAGCCGCGCGCCGCCGGAGCGTGGCGGGCGGCTGGGGCCGGGCATGACGGCCTGGCCTTGACGCCCTCCCCTGCCCGAGGGCAGGAGATTCCGGTCCGTACCGCTACGCGGTACCACCTCGGGTTCCTGTTTCACGGGCCACTGCCGACCGGTGAGGATCGGTCTTACACGGCCTCCGCAGGCCTGACATCCCGCCCGTCCGGCGGTAGATCCGACAACTACGTCGTCGGACAAGGCGATCCTGCCATGAATCTGCGGCCCTCCGGGCCGCCAGGGGCAGGATGCCCTACACCTCCGCCCTGAAGGGTGGAGCACTGGGCAAGAGTTCGGTAGCAGGAAGTTCGGCCGGTGTCCTCACTCCCCGCCGACGGACCCGGGCGAGACCTTGCTGTTCGCCGCCGGGGGGAGGACGACCTGTGGCTGGCCCGCCACCGGGGGCGGTGGAGTGGTGTCCTGGGCCGGGAGGCCGGGCGGGTTGGCCGACTGGGAGAGGGCCTTGTCGAAGTCGACCAGGCCGGTCTTCTCCACGATCGTGATGTGGTCCATGAGGGTGTCGTTGGTCTTGTCGGCCAGGGCACGGATCAGCGAGTTCTTCGTGGTGGTGCGGACGCTCGCGATCGTGGAGAGGATCTGGCCCTGTGTCGCGCGCAGGATGGTGGCCATGTCGGCGTCGAACTGCTTGCCGGTGTCGGCGTTCAATTGGGCGACGAAGCCCTGCTGTTGCGGCGAGGGCTGGTTGGGCAGCGTGATGCCCAACTCGCCGGCGACGCCGCGGCAGGCGGCATCCAGCGAGCCGTGCCCGGCGATCAGGTGCTCCCCGGCGGTCTTGACCGCCTTGGTCGTGCCCTTCTGTACCGCCATCTGACCGACGGGGTACTCCCACAGCCCGGCCGCCCGCACCTCGACCACGAAGTCCCGGTCGGCTTCCGTCAACGGCCCGGTCGCCGGGCGGGCGATGACCCGGTCGGGTGCGCTGCTGACCTTCTGGACCCCGAGCATGGAGGGGTAGAGGAGTGAGCCGAGAGTGAAGGCGATCCCACCGCCGAGGAAGAGAGTTCCCGCGACCTTCCGTGAAACGAGCACCGTGTCTCCTGATCCGAATCGGATCCCGCACGCGCAGGAGTACGGATACGGACCTCAGAAAATTCTCTCGGATTCGCAATGGGTTCGTAAAATCGACCGGCCGGTCTTCTCAGGACAGCCCGCAGCGGGTGAATACGCCGGTGTGTGCCATGCGCACGTGCTCTCGCACCGTTGCGGCATGTGTCGTTCGAGAGCCCAGCTCACCGGCACGGACCCCTCGTGGTCGAAGTTTCTGGTCCGCCTGTGGACAGCAGCGCGCGACCCGGGCGTCGCCCTCCGTCGAAGCCGAACTGCCTGCGGCGCGAAGAAGGGCCGTTCGGTCCCGACTGCAGGCTGAAACATGGGCCGTTCGCCCCTATCGCGACGGGGTGCCCTTGCGACGATCATGTGGCGGCGGCCGGGAAGGGCCACATCCATTCCCGCACACATGGCGCTTCCCGGCTCGTCAGCGACGTCAGCAGATGCGGAGGGTCCTCCCTCTCACCGTTCTCCCTGCATGGCGTCAGTATTTCCGGATTTCCGGATTTAAGGATTTCCAGCTTCTTTCAGGTCATCGGTCTCGCGGTCGCCAGGCTCGCCGGCTCGGAAGGCGCGGTGTTCATGGCCGAGGAGGGGAAGGGTCCTCGGCGCTCCGTACGTGCGGAGTGGTCCTGAACGCGTCCGGCGACGCCTCCCCTGACTCGGCAGGCAGGCAGGCAGGCAGGCAGGCAGGCAGGCAGGCAGGCAGGCAGGCCCAGAACGGTCTGATCGACGACGAGTTGCGCGGGTGAGGATCAGCTGACGCGTCCGAGTCGACCGTGTGAGATCAGCTCGTCGACCCGGCTGTGGCGGCGGCCTCTTCGGAGGCGTCCGGGCCTTTCCCGCCCGTAACGGGTCCGGCGCGACGTCGGCGCCGTGATCCGAGGCCGGGACCGGCAGGACGCCGGGTCCGGTCTCTCGTCGTCCCCTGTACCCGCTCTTCGCCCGCGGCCGGCTCCATCATGCGTGAACGCGACGACGTGCGGGCGGTGCACCGGCCCCTGGCCTCGCTCCCCCGTTCTGTCGTCGAGGCCTCAGCCGGTGCCCTCCGGCGCTCAGCACTCGATGACGTTGACGGCGAGGCCGCCGCGGGCGGTCTCCTTGTACTTGACCTTCATGTCGGCGCCGGTCTCTTTCATGGTCTTGATCACCTTGTCGAGGGAGACATGGTGGCGGCCGTCGCCGCGCAGGGCCATACGGGCGGCCGTGACGGCCTTCACCGCGGCCATGCCGTTGCGTTCGATGCAGGGAATCTGGACGAGGCCGCCCACGGGGTCGCAGGTGAGGCCGAGGTTGTGCTCCATGCCGATCTCGGCCGCGTTCTCGACCTGCGCGGGGCTGCCGCCCATGACCTCGGCGAGGCCCCCGGCGGCCATGGAGCAGGCGGAACCGACCTCGCCCTGGCATCCGACCTCGGCGCCGGAGATGGAGGCGTTCTCCTTGAAGAGCAGACCGATGGCGCCGGCGGCGAGCAGGAAGCGGACGATGCCGTCGTCGTCGGCGCCCGGGACGAACTCGATGAAGTAGCGCAGGACCGCGGGGATGATGCCGGCCGCGCCGTTCGTGGGGGCCGTCACCACCCGGCCACCGGCCGCGTTCTCCTCGTTGACCGCCATCGCGTACAGCGTGATCCACTCCATGGCGCGGGCCTGCGGGTCGCCCTCGCTGCGCAGCGCGCGGGCGGCCGCCGCGGCCCGGCGGCGGACCTTCAGGCCGCCGGGGAGGATGCCCTCGCGGCCGAGCCCCCGGGAGATGCAGGCGTCCATGACGCGCCAGATCTCCAGCAGGCCCGCGCGGATCTCCGCCTCGGTGCGCCAGGCCCTCTCGTTCTCCAGCATCAGCGCGGAGACCGACAGGCCGGTCTCCCGGGCGAGCCGCAGCAGTTCGTCCCCGGTGCTGAACGGATGGGGCAGCACGGTGTCGTCGAGCTTGATGCGGTCCGCGCCGGCGGCCTCCTCGTCGACGACGAAGCCGCCGCCCACGGAGTAGTACGTCTTCTCCAGCAGGGGGACGCCGTCGGCGTCGTACGCGAAGAGGATCATGCCGTTGGCGTGGTACGGCAGTGACCGTCTGCGGTGCAGGACCAGGTCGGCCGAGGCGTCGAAGCCGATCTCGTGGGCGGGACCGATCTCCTCGCCGAGCAGACGGATGCGTCCGGTGGCGCGGATCCGCTCGACGTCCAGGTCGGCCCGGGCCACGTCGACCGTGTGCGGCTCCTTGCCCTCCAGGCCGAGCAGCACCGCCTTGGGGGTGCCGTGGCCGTGTCCGGTGGCGCCGAGGGAACCGAACAACTCCGCCCGAACGGCGGCGGTCCGGGCCAGTGTCCCGTCCTGCTTCAGCCGCCTGACGAACATCCCGGCGGCGCGCATCGGGCCCACGGTGTGCGAGCTGGACGGGCCGATGCCTGTGGAGAAGAGGTCGAAGACGCTGATTGCCACGCCACGCTCCGTGGAGTCGGCGGGGGTGTGCCGGCCGGTGACGGAACGCCCCCTGCGAGGGGTCGTCGGTCGGTGACGGCACGCCCTCCGGGAGGGTCGGTCACAGGCAGGGGTAGAGCGGGTGCTTGTCGGCCAGTGCCGTGACCCGGGCCTTGAGGGCTTCGGCTTCGTACGAGGGCTTCAGCGCCTCGGAGATGACGTCGGCGACCTCGGTGAAGTCCTCGGCGGTGAAGCCGCGGGTGGCCAGGGCCGGCGTGCCGATGCGCAGGCCCGAGGTCACCATCGGCGGACGCGGGTCGTTCGGGACGGCGTTGCGGTTGACGGTGATGCCGACCTCGTGGAGGCGGTCCTCGGCCTGCTGTCCGTCCAGTTCGGAGTCGCGCAGGTCGACCAGGATCAGGTGCACGTCCGTGCCGCCGGACAGCACGTCGATGCCCGCCGCACGGGCGTCGGGCGCCGTCAGCCGCTCGGCGAGGATCTTCGCGCCCTCGACGGTGCGCCGCTGGCGCTCCCTGAACTCCTCGCTCGCCGCGACCTTGAAGGAGACCGCCTTGGCCGCGATGACATGCTCCAGCGGACCGCCCTGAAAGCCGGGGAACACCGACGAGTTGAGCTTCTTCGCGAAGTCCTTGCCCCGGGCGAGGATGATGCCGCCGCGGGGGCCGCCCAGGGTCTTGTGAGTGGTGGAGGTGACCACGTCCGCGTACTCGACCGGGTTCGGGTGCAGTCCGGCCGCGACCAGCCCGGCGAAGTGGGCCATGTCCACCCACAGGTACGCGCCGGTCTCGTCGGCGATCCGGCGGAAGGCGGCGAAGTCGAGGTGACGCGGGTAGGCGGACCAGCCCGCGATGATCACTTTCGGGCGGTGCTCCTTGGCGAGCCGCTCGACCTCGTCCATGTCGACCAGACCGGAGTCGTCGACGTGGTAAGGGACGACGCCGAACTGCTTGCCGGAGAAGTTGATACGCATGCCGTGGGTGAGGTGGCCGCCGTGAGCCAGGTCCAGGCCGAGGATGGTGTCCCCCGGCTGGGCGAGGGCGAACAGCGCCGCCTGGTTCGCGGACGCGCCCGAGTGCGGCTGGACGTTGGCGTACTCGGCGCCGAAGAGGTCCTTGAGGCGGTCGATGGCGATCTGTTCGATGACGTCGACGTGCTCGCAGCCGCCGTAGTAGCGACGGCCCGGGTAGCCCTCGGCGTACTTGTTGGTCAGGACCGTGCCCTGGGCCTCCATGACCGCCACCGGAGCGAAGTTCTCCGAAGCGATCATCTCCAGGGTGGACTGCTGGCGGTTCAGCTCGGCGTCGACGGCGGCGGCGACCTCGGGGTCGAGGTCGTGCAGGGACTGGTTGAGCAGGGTCATCAGCGGTCTCCTGTGCGGGTTGCGGAGGGAGGAGAAGAAGCGGGACGCTCCCGAGCGGGCGCTCAGGACACGGTGGCCGCGGCGGCGGGGACGAGCGTGCGGGTGACCGGAGCGGCAGGCGGACGGGGGTGCGAGGGGCGGGGACGGGTCAGCGTGCGGGTCCGACGTCGAGCTTGTTCTGGAGCCAGGTGTGGAACTCGCCGATGTGGTGCTCGCTGGGCACCAGCACGCCGCCCCCGGCGTACAGCCGGGAGCTCATGCCGGGCTGGGTGCGCTCACAGGCCTCGAAGTCCTGACGGTTGACCCGGTCGAACAGCTCCACGGACCGGCTGACGTCCTTGCCGCTCTCCACGACGTGCGGCAGATACAGCCAGTCACACTCGACGACCGTACGGTCGGCCGCCATCGGATACATCCGGTGGAAGATCACATGATCGGGCACCAGGTTGACGAACACCTGCGGCTTCACCGTGATCGCGTAATAACGGCGGTCCTGCTCCTCCGCCACCCCCGGAATCCGGTCCAGACCCTCCGAACCGTCGACCGTGAACCCCCGCACCTCCTCACCGAACTCCGCCCCGTGACCCACGTAGTACTGAGCGGCATACCCGTCCGCGAACTCCGGCAGCACCTCGGTCAGCTCAGGATGGATCGTCGCACAGTGATAACACTCCATGAAGTTCTCGACGATGAGCTTCCAGTTCGCCCTCACGTCGTACGTGATCCGCCGCCCGACCGACAGACCGCCGACGCCGTACCGCTCGATCGACTCGACGTCACCCAGGCGCTCCACGACCGCGCCCTGCACCTCCTCCTCGAACGACGGCGGCTCGTCGGCCAGACACACCCACACATAACCGAGCCACTCCCGCACATGAACGCCGGCCAGACCGTACGCGGTCCGGTCGACGTCCGGCATCGACGTCAGGTTCGGCGCAGCGACCAGCCTGCCGTCCAGACCGTACGTCCAAGCGTGGTACGGACACTGGAAAGCCCGCTTGACCTCACCGGACTCCTCCGTGCAGAGCCTGGCCCCACGGTGCCGGCAGACGTTGAAGAACGCACGCACCGAACCGTCCCGGGCCCGGGTCACAAGGACACTCTCCCGCCCGACCTGAAACGTGCGGAAAGCACCCGGCTTCGCCAGATCGGAACCACGGGCCACACAGAACCACATGGCCTCGAAGACCCGTTCCTGCTCCTGGGCGAAGACGGCGGGGTCCGTGTAGTACTCGCCGGACAGCGTGGGGATCAGGCTGGGCGGCAGATTCGTGAGGGTCATCGGGTCACCTTCGGGGTGTTCGGAAGAGATGGCGGGCTGTTCAGTGGCCGCGGGCGATCCACTCGTCGAGGTGGGGCGCCTCGGCCCCGATGGTGGTGGTTTCGCCGTGACCGGTGTGGACGGTGGTGTCGGCGGGGAGCCTCAGCAGCCGGTCCCGGACGGAGGCGATGATGTCGCCGAAGTCCGAGAAGGAGCGGCCGGTGGCTCCGGGACCGCCCTGGAAGAGGGTGTCGCCGGAGAACAGGGCGTTCAGCTCGGGCGCGTGGAGACAGACCGCGCCGGGCGAGTGGCCGGGGGTGTGGAGCACGGTCAGTTCGACGCCGGCGACCGTCAGCGTCTCGCCCGCGAGCAGTTCCCGGAAGCCGGGCGCCTCCTCGCCGTGCGCCATCTTCCACAGCACTGTGTCGGCCGGGTGGAGCAGGATGGGCGCGCCGTGGCGGGCGGCCAGGGCGGGGGCTGCGTTGACGTGGTCGTTGTGGGCGTGCGTGCACACGACGGCGACCAGGCGGCGCTCGCCCACGGCGGCCGCGATCGCGTCCGCGTCGTGCGCGGCGTCGACGACGAGCACCTCCTCGTCGTCGCCGATCAGCCAGACGTTGTTGTCGACCTCCCAGGCGCCGCCGTCCAGTTCGAAGGTGCCGGAGGTGACGAGGCGCTCGACGCGGGCGTTCACAGGACCACCACCGAGCGCAGGACGTCGCCGTGGTGCATCTTGGTGAACGCGGCCTCGACGTCGTCCGGGCCGATGGTCTCGGTGACGAACCCGCCGAGGTCGAAGCGGCCCTGGAGGTAGAGGTCGATCAGGGCGGGGAAGTCGCGGGAGGGCAGGCAGTCGCCGTACCAGGAGGACTTCAGCGCGCCGCCGCGCCCGAACACGTCGAGCAGGGGCAGTTCGAGAGTCAGCTCCGGAGTGGGGACGCCCACCAGGACGGCGGTGCCGGCCAGGTCGCGGGCGTAGAAGGCCTGTTTGAAGGTCTCGGGGCGGCCCACCGCGTCCACGACGACATCGGCGCCGAAGCCGCCGGTGAGTTCGCGGATCGCCTCGACGGCGTCGGTCCTGGAGGAGTCGACGGTGTCGGTGGCGCCGAACCGCTCGGCCCACTTCAGCTTCCGCTCGTCGACGTCGACGGCGATGATGCGGCCGGCGCCGGCGACCTTGGCGCCCGTGATCGCGGCCATGCCCACCCCGCCGCAGCCGATCACCGCGAGGGAGTCACCGCGTCCTACGCCGCCGGTGTTGACCGCGGCGCCGAACCCTGCCATCACACCGCAGCCGAGGAGGCCGGCGGCAGCGGGCGCGGCGATCGGGTCCACCTTGGTGCACTGTCCGGCGGCGACCAGGGTCTTCTCTGCGAAGGCGCCGATGCCGAGGGCCGGGGAGAGCGGGGTGCCGTCGGCCAGGGTCATCGGCCGGGTGGCGTTGTGCGTGGCGAAGCAGTACCAGGGCCTGCCTCTGCGGCAGGCACGGCAGTCGCCGCAGACGGCTCGCCAGTTGAGGATGACGAAGTCGCCGGGGGCGACGTCGGTGACGCCCTCCCCGACCGACTCCACCACGCCCGCGGCCTCGTGGCCGAGCAGGAACGGGAACGCGTCGCCGATCCCGCCCTCCCGGTAGTGCAGGTCGGTGTGGCAGACACCGCAGGCCTGCACCCGCACCAGCGCCTCTCCGGGGCCGGGGTCCGGCACCAGGACGGTCTCGACCGAGACCGGGGCGCCCTTCTTGCGGGCGACGACGGCGCGTACCTCGTGTGTCACGGTCGATCTCCTCGTCGGGGGGCGGCCGAATCCGTGCTTCGGCCGGATGTGCGGGAGGGCGGGAGGACGCCGGTCGCTCCCCGGAGCTGCCGGCGAGGAAGGGCGGGAGTGTCTTCGTCGGCGCCCGGCCGGAGACCGTGGCCGAGCCATCGTTCACCGGCCATTGAGTTTCGTATAGCGCAACCATCATCGCCATGAGCAACGATGAGCAAACTGTCTCCTTGGCGGCACTCACTGTCAAGAGGTCGGCCGCGCCGACTTGTCCGCTCCCCCTCCTGAGGCGCGCTCTCCCCCGGACGGGAGCGGCCGTGCGACCGTGCGGGCGACCGGTTCCCGCCGGCGCCGCCCCGCCTCGCGAACGCCTCGGGATCCGCGGCCTGCTCCGACAGGGCGAGCCCGTGGGCCACGACGGCATGTCCGGCGAACGACGGCCCGCCCTCGGAGAACGAGTCGGGCGTGACGTTCACGACGCCCATGACCGGCGTCCGGCCGGGCCGGGGAAGCCCCTGCGGACACGGGTCCGGAGTTCCCGGATGCGATGGCGCCTCGACGGCGGGGGCCGTGACGATCACTGGTGTGCGGCTTTCGACGCGCTGACAGGACCGCGCGGGCAGGACGTGGTCGCCTCCCTGCCGCACACAGCCCTGTGGGAGCCCCTCGCCGGAGCTCCCACAGGGGGACGGGGTCGCCCCCGCCGGGGTGACTCAGACGTACTCCGTCGCCGCGTCGAGCAGCCAGTCCGCCAGATATCCGGCGAACGACGAACGGACCAGGACCCAGAAACCCGAGCCGGGCTCCTCGCGCGCGACCAGGACGACCTGGGTGCGCCCCAAGGTGGTCTGGGCGCAGCGGCCGGAACCGAAGACCCGCGGGTGCAGGTCCAGCGAGCAGCCGTGGGCCAGCAGGTCACGGGCTCCTCCGCCGGCGACGAGGACCGTGGTGCGCTGCGCGGAGACGTCGGTGACCGAGACCGGCTCCGCACCCGCGGCCTCCCGGATCCGGTTCTCCAGTTCGCGCTCGCGGCCCGGCGGTCCCACGAGCAGCCACTCGTCGGGGCCGAGCCAGAGCGCGGTCAGCTCCCCCGCGCGGGCGACGGTGTCGGGCTCCAGCGGCAGGGGCAGGCCCAGCGCGAGGCCGATGGCGTCGGCCGCGGCCCCCTTGGCGTCGACACGCACGTCGAGCTGTGTGAGGAAGGGGAGTTCGGCCAGCCGGATGAGGCCCCGGGAGGCGCGGGTGGCGGCGGCCAGCCGGTCGGCGACCCGGGACAGCGGGCTGCGGGGCCGGGAGGTCAGGGCGGTGTCAGCCATCGCGGCGGGCTCCCTCGGGGTCGTAGAGGACGGGGCTCGCGACGGTCACGGGGACCATTCGGTCGCCCACAGGGGCGTAGAGCCGCTCGCCGATGCGGTCCCGGCCGCCCTTGACCAGGGCGAGCGCGAAGGTCCGGCCGAGAGCGGCGCTGCGGTAGCTGGAGGTGACGTGGCCGAGCATCGGGACGGGCGGGGCCGGCAGTTCGACGTCGGCCACCAGGTGGGTGCCCTCGGGCAGGAAGGCGGCCGGGTCCTCGGGGAGGAGGCCGACCAGGTGCTTGCGGTCGGGGCGCACCGTGTCGGCGCGGGCGAACGAGCGCTTGCCGATGAAGTCCGGCTTCTTCTTGGAGACCGCCCAGCCCATGCCGAGGTCCTGCGGGGTGACCGTGCCGTCGGTGTCCTGGCCGATGATCGGGTAGCCCTTCTCGGCGCGCAGGACGTGCATGGTCTCGGTGCCGTACGGGGTGATGCCGTACGGGGCTCCGGCCTCGTACAGGGCCTCCCAGACGGTCAGCGCCTCCCACGGCGACACGTTGATCTCGTATGCGAGTTCGCCGGAGAAGCTGATCCGGCAGACCCGGGCCCCGACGCCCGCGACGGTCGTCTCACGCCAGGCCATGAACGGGAAGTCCTCGTTCGCGACGGCGAGTTCGGGCGCGAGGGAGCCGATCACCTCTCGCGACCTCGGGCCGACCAGGGCGACCGTGGCCCACTGCTCGGTCACGGAGGTGCAGTGCACCTTCAGTTCGGGCCACTCGGTCTGGAGCCACTCCTCCATCCAGTCCAGCACCGCGGCCGCGTTGCCGGTCGTCGTGGTGACCAGGAAGCGGTCCCGGTCGACTCGGATGACCGTGCCGTCGTCGAAGACCATGCCGTCCGGGCGGCACATGACGCCGTAGCGGATCATGCCGACCTTCAGGGTGCTCATCATGTTCGTGTAGAGCAGGTCGAGGAAGACACCGGCGTCCGGCCCCTGCACGTCGATCTTGCCGAGGGTGGAGGCGTCCATGAAGCCCACGCCCTCGCGGGTCGCGGCGCACTCGCGCAGCACCGCGGCCTCCATGTCCTCGCCGTCCCGCGGGTAGTACCAGGGGCGCTTCCACTGGCCGACGTTCTCGAAGAGCGCCCCTTGCCCGACATGCCACTCGTGGAGCGCGGTCGTGCGGACCGGGTCGCTGAGCACGCCGCGGTCACGGCCGGCGAGGGCGGCGAAGGAGACCGGTGTGTACGGCGGGCGGAAGGTCGTCGTGCCGAGGGACGAGACGTCCACGCCGAGGAGTTCGGCGACGACACCGCTCGCCAGCACGCCGGAGGTCTTGCCCTGGTCGTTGGCGGTGCCGGCCGTGGTGTACCGCTTGGTGTGCTCCACCGAGCGCAGGCCGGCGCCGGTCGCGCGGGCCAGGTCGGCCACCGTGACGTCGCGCTGGAGGTCGACGAACCGGGGGGCGTCCGACTCGCCCGGGACGACGTACACGTGCATCGCCGGGGTCGGCCGTGGCTGTGCCGGCACGGCGGGCAGGCGGGGTGCCTCGGGTGTGTACCCCTCGGCCTCGATCGCGCGGGCGCCGGCGGCGGCGCCCTGGGCGAGGACGGCGGCCGGGTCGAGGACACCGCTCGCGCTGCCCACGACCTCGACGGCCTGACGACCGGTGTCGGGCACGAAGGAGCCCAGGGTCTCGTCGTGGCGCAGCTTGCCGCCGGACTGGCTGAACAGGTGCGCGGCCGGGTTCCAGCCGCCGGAGACCAGCAGCAGGTCGGCGGCGAACTCCCGCTGCCCGGCGGACTCGCCGTACGGGGCGACGGTCACGGCGGTGAGGCGGGACTCGCCCTCCGTGCCGGTGACGGCGTGACCGGCCAGGACCTCGATGCCGGCCGCCCTGGCGTGCTCGGCCCACTCCCCCGGTTCGGCACGGGTGTCGACGATCGCCGCGACGGCCAGGCCTGCCGAGACGAGGTCCAGGGCCGCCGCGTAGGCGCTGTCGTTGGTGGTGAACACGACCGCGTGGCGACCGGGCAGGGCGCCGTGCCGGTTGACGTGGGTGCGGGCCGAGGAGGCCAGCATCACGCCGGGGCGGTCGTTGTCCGGGAAGGCCAGCGAGCGCTCGTGGGCGCCGGTCGCGAGGACGACGCGGCGGGCGCGGATGCGCCAGACGCGTTCGCGGGAGACGTTCTCGGGGGCCGCGCCGCCGAGGTGGTTGGTGCGGCGCTCGACGGCGAGGAGGTGGTTGTCGTCGTAGTAGCCGAAGACGGTCGTGCGGCGCAGGACCCGGACCTCCGGGGCGGCGTCGAGCAGGACGGCGGTCTCGCCCACCCAGTCGAGGTGTTCGGCCGTGCCGAGAAGACTGCCGCCGGGCTCCGGCTGGTCGTCGGCGAGGATGACGCGGGCGCCGCTGTTCGCCGCCGCGGCCGCGGCGGCGAGCCCGGCCGGACCCGCGCCCACGACCAGGAGGTCGCAGTGCGCGTGCACGGCGTCGTAGCGGGCCGGGTCGGGTTCGGTGGCGAGGCGGCCCTGACCGGGGAGGCTCGTGGCGACCAGGCCGTCGTAGAGCTCGACGGTCGTTGCGGGGAGCATCGGCTCGGGGAAGGGTTCCTCGATCTGGACGACGGCGTTGGGCTCCTCGACGCCGGCGGAGAAGACGCCCCGTGGGCGGCCGAGCTTGATGCTGGTGCCCGCCTGGATGACGCCGTTGGCGAGGAGGGCGGAGGCGAGGGTGTCGCCCCGGTGGCCCTGGTACTGCGTGCCGTCGAAGGTGAAGGTCAGGAGGGTGTCGCGGTCGATCCGGCCCCGGGTGGGGTGGCGGAACGGCTGGATCCTCCCGCCCCCGCCCGCCCCGTCCTGAAGGGGCTGCGCCCCTTCGGCCACGATCGCCGGAGCCGCGCCCGCGGACTCCCCCGCGGCCCGGACGGTCTCGTCCCCGAACGCCGGGCGGGCGGAGAGCGCGGGCTTCGCGTCGGGGGTCGCGGGGCGGTCCTCGCCCGTGCGGTACACCGACAGGATCTCGTTCGTCGAGGTGTCGCGGACCGCGTTGAACCAGCGGCGGCAGCCCGCCGCGTGGCTCCATCGTTCGGCGAACGGGCCCTTGGTGTTCTCGCGGAAGAAGAGGTAGCGGGCCCACTCCTCGTCGGTGAGGGCCGAGGGGGTCTCGGGGTAGGCCACGTGGGCCTGGCCGCCGTAGTGGAACTCGGCCTCGTCGCGGGGCCCGCACCACGGGCAGGGGATCAGCAGCATGGTTGGGCTCCCTAGTGGGCCACCGCGGCCGCGCCGTGCTCGTCGACGAGCGCGCCGGTGGTGAAACGGTCGAGCGAGAAGGGGGCGTTGAGGGCGTGCGGGGTGTCGTGGGCGATGGTGTGGGCGTAGACCCAGCCGACGCCCGGGGTGGCCTTGAAACCGCCCGTTCCCCAGCCGCAGTTGAGATAGAGGTTGTCGACCGGGCTGAGCCCGACGATCGGCGAGGCGTCGGGGCTGACGTCGACGATGCCGCCCCAGGTGCGCAGGACGTGCGCGCGGGCGAAGACCGGGAAGAGCTCCAGGGCCGCGGCCATCTGCTCCTCGATGATGTGGAACGCGCCGCGCTGGGTGTACGAGTTGTAGGCGTCGATGCCCGCGCCCATCACCAGCTCGCCCTTGTGCGCCTGGCTGACGTACACATGGACGGCGTTGGACATCACGACCGTCGGGTGCACCGGCTCCAGGAGCTCGGAGACCAGGGCCTGCAGGGGGTGGGACTGGACGGGGAGCCGGATGCCCGCCATGGCGGCGAGGACCGAGGTGTGTCCCGCAGAGCACAGCGCGACCTTGCCGGCCGCGATGCGGCCCCGGGTCGTGCGGACGCCGACGACCCGGTTGCCGACCACGTCGAGGCCGGTGACCTCGCAGTTCTGGATGATGTCGACGCCGGCCGCGTCGGCGGAGCGGGCCAGGCCCCAGGCCACGTGGTCGTGCTTGGCGATGCCGGCGCGCGGCTGGTAGGTGGCGCCGAGGACCGGGTAGCGCACGTCCTGCGAGATGTTGACGATCGGGCAGACTTCCTTGACGCCGTCGGCGTCGAGCCACTCCGCGTCCACGCCGTTGAGGCGGTTGGCCTCCACGCGGCGCACGCTGTCGCGGACGTCCTGGAGGCTGTGGGCGAGGTTCAGCACGCCGCGCTGGGAGAAGAGGATCGGGTAGTCGAGCTCCTCCTCCAGTCCCTCCCAGAGTCTGAGGGCGTGCTCGTAGATGCCGGCGCTCTCGTCCCACAGGTAGTTGGAGCGGATGATCGTGGTGTTGCGGGCCATGTTGCCGCCGCCGAGCCAGCCCTTCTCCAGCACGGCGACGTTGGTGATGCCGTGGTTCTTCGCCAGATAGTGGGCGGTGGCCAGGCCGTGTCCGCCGCCGCCGACGACGACCACGTCGTACGACTTCTTGGGCTCGGGGTCGCGCCACAGCCAGTCGGGGTGTTCGGGGAGGTCTGCGCCGGGGGTGCGGGGGCTCATCGGACGTCTCCGTCTTCCGAAAGGTACGGATACTGCGGGTGCTGGGGGACGTGCGCGTTCATAGGGCGGTGGCGTTCCTCTCGGCGGCCTCGACGACGTTGGCCAGCAGCATCGCGCGGGTCATGGGACCGACCCCGCCGGGCATCGGCGCGATCCAGCCGGCGACCTGGGCGGCGTCCGGGTGGACATCGCCGACCAGGCCCTGCTCGGTGCGGGTGATGCCGACGTCCAGGACGGCCGCGCCGGTGCGCAGCATGTCCTTGGTGATCAGCCCTGGCGAGCCGGCCGCCGCGATGACGATGTCGGCCTCGCGGGTGTGCCAGGCCAGGCCCTTGGTGCCGGTGTGGCACAAGGTGACGGTGGCGTTCTCGGAGCGGCGGGTGAGGAGCAGGCCGATGGGGCGGCCGACCGTGATGCCGCGGCCGACGACGCAGACCCGGGCGCCGTCGAGCGGTACCCCGTGGCGCCGCAGGAGTTCGACGATGCCGCGAGGGGTGCACGGCAGCGGGGCGTCGACGCCGAGGGTGAGCCGGCCGAGGTTGACGGGGTGCAGTCCGTCGGCGTCCTTGGCCGGGTCCATGCGTTCCAGGACGGCGTTGGCGTCGAGGTGGCGGGGCAGCGGGAGCTGGACGATGTAGCCGGTGCAGGCCGGGTCGGCGTTCAATTCGTCGATGACGTCCTCGACCTGCTGCTGCGTGGCGTCGGCGGGCAGGTCGCGGCGGATGGAGGCGATGCCGACCTGGGCGCAGTCGCGGTGCTTGCCGCCGACGTAGGCGCGGCTGCCGGGGTCGTCGCCGACCAGCACCGTGCCGAGGCCGGGCGGGCGGCCGGACGTGGCGGTCGACTTGGCCACGCGCTCCGTGAGTTCGCGGCGGATGTCGGCGGCGGTGGCCCTGCCGTCGAGCAACTGTGCGTTCACCGGCGGTGTTCCTTCCCTCGTCGGCCGTGGCCGGGGATCAGCCACGGAGGCGGGACATGGTGGGGTCGAACAGGGGTTCCTCGGTGACGACCGCCTCGACGCGCTGGTCGAAGTAGCCGATGTGCAGCACAGTTCCGGGGGACGTCAGCTCGGCCGGGAGCCAGGCGTAGGCGATGCCCTTGCCGATGGTGTAGCCGTAGGCGGCGCTGGTGACGTAGCCGACCGGCCGCTCGCCGTCGAAGACGGGTTCCTTGCCCAGGACGACCGAGCGGGGGTCGTCGACGACGAGGCAGGACAGCTTGCGGCGAACGTTCTCCTTGCGGCGCAGCAGCGCGGCCTTGCCGATGAAGTCGTCCTTGTCGAGCTTGACGGCGAAGCCGACGCCGGCCTCGTAGGGGTCGTGCTCGTAGGTCATGTCGGTGCCGAAGGAGCGGTAGCCCTTCTCCAGGCGCAGGCTGTTGAAGGCGCCACGGCCGGCGATGACGCCGCCGAGGGGCCGGGCCGCCTCCCAGAGGGTGTCCCAGAGCTTGCGGCCCTGGTCGGCGGTGGTGTAGAGCTCCCAGCCGAGTTCGCCGACGTAGCTCAGGCGCATGGCGGTGACGGGCACCGAGCCGATGTAGGCGGTCTTGGCCCGGAAGTACTTCAGTCCTTCGCCCGAGAAGTCGGCGTCGGTGAGAGGCTGCAGGACCTTGCGGGCGAGCGGGCCCCACAGGCCGATGCAGCAGGTGCCGGGGGTGATGTCGCGGACCTGGACCGTGCCGTCGGCCGGGAGGTGGCGGGTGATCCAGTCCAGGTCGAGGTTGCCGTTGGCGCCGATCTGGAAGGTGTCGCGGGCCAGCCGGGCCACGGTGACGTCGCTGCGGATGCCGCCGTCGTGGTCGAGGAAGAGCGTGTAGGTCACCGAGCCGACGGATTTGGCGACCTTGCCGGTGCACAGGCGCTCCAGGAGGTCGGCGGCGCCGGGGCCGCTCACCTCCAGGCGCTTGAGGGCCGTCATGTCGTACATCGCGACGGTCTCGCGGGTGGCCTGGGCCTCGGCGCCGACGATCGGCGACCAGAACCGCGCGGCCCAGTCGCCCGGGGTCGGGATGCTGCGGCCGTCCACGAGGCCGGCGTTGGCCTCGTACCACTGCGGACGCTCCCAGCCGTTCGCCTCCAGGAAGACGGCGCCGTGCTCCTGCTGGCGGGCGTGGAAGGGGCTGGTGCGGATCGGGCGCGGGTCCCCGGGCGGCTGGAGGGGGTGGATGATGTCGTAGACCTCGACGAAGTTCTGGCAGTCGCGGGCCAGGACGTACTCCGGGGACAGCTGGTGCGGCTCGAAGCGGTTGAGGTCGCACTCGTGCAGGTCGAAGGAGGAGCAGTAGCCGTCGACCAGCCATTCGGCCATGGCGCGTCCCACGCCGGCGGAGTGGGTGACCCAGACGGCCTCGGCGACCCAGAAGCCCTTGACGTCCCGTGACTCGCCGAGGAGCGGGAAGTTGTCGGTGGTGAAGGAGAACAGGCCGTTGATGCCCTCCTCGACCTTCGCCTCCTTCGTGGCGGGGAGGAGCGCCTGGGTCTCGGTCCAGGCGTCCGCGAAGTCGTCCTCGGTGAACTTCAGGACCGACGGCATGCCGTCGGCCTCCTCCACGGAGAGGATCTCGTCGGCGGTGACGGGCATCGGGCGGTGGCCGTAGTAGCCGATGCCGATGCCGTCGAAGCGGTCGCGGTAGTAGAGGTCGGCGTCCTGGTGGCGCAGGATCGGCCGGACCGCCTCCTCGGTCTGACCGGCGAGTGCCGGGATCGGGCCGGTCCAGGCGAGCTGGTGGGCGAGCGGAGTCAGCGGGAGGTTCATCCCGGCCATGCGGGCGATCTTCGGGCCCCAGATGCCGGCGCAGCACACGACGATGTCCGCCGGGATCTCGCCCTGGTCGGTCAGGACGCCGGTGACCTCGTCGTCGGCCGTCAGGACGTCGAGGACCTCGTGGCGGGCCAGGAAGGTCACGCCGCGCTCGGTGGCCCGGCGGATCTGGGCCTCGACGGCGAGGACGGCCTTGGCGAGGCCGTCGGTGGGGACGAGGAGGCCGCCGAGGACCTTGGCGGGATTGACCAGCGGGTGCTGCTGCAGGCATTCGTCCGCGGTGAGCAGGCGGGCGTCGATGCCCCAGGCGGTGATCCAGCCGTGCCGGCGGCGCAGTTCGGTCAGGCGCTCGGGGGTGGTGGCCACTTCGAGACCGCCGACCTGGAGGAAGCAGGGCTTGCCGTCCACGTCGAGGGAGCAGAACTTCTCGACGGTGTACCGGGCCAGTTCGGTCATCGTCTTGGAGGAGTTCGTCTGGAAGACCAGGCCGGGGGCGTGTGACGTGGAGCCGCCGGTGGCGGGCAGCGGGCCCTGGTCGACCACGGTCACCTCGGTCCAGCCTCGCGCGGAGATCTCGTCCGCGAGAGCCGCGCCCACGACTCCCGCTCCGATGATGACCACTCGGGGTCCCGCCATCGCCGCACCTCCGTCTGTTGATCAGCCGTGCCGATCGAGTTGCTGTTTACGCAACGCGGTTCAGGTTGCGCAACTCAATGTGCCTTCCGCGCAGGTGGGTGTCAAGGGTCCCGAGACCTCGGGAAAACAGGCCGGAACACGGCGATGCCCGGTGGGCGGCGCGCATCCCGCGCACACCGCCCACCGGGCATGAACCGACCGGATTCCCGCTTCCGGTCCGCGCTCCTACTTGACCCAGGCGTCCACCTTGGCGCGGTTGGCGTCGACCCACTTCTTCGCCGCGGCCTCCGGGGTCATCTTGTCGACCGCGATGTACTTGGCCACCGTGTTCTGGTCGTCGTTCGTCCAGTTGAAGTTCTTCACCAGGTCGTAGGCGGGACTGCCGGACTTGGCGAACTTCGCGCTGACGATCTTGTCCAGGTCGTACACGGGGTAGTCACAGGCGACCTTCTCCGCGTCGGCGTCGCAACCCGCCTTGTACGGGGGCAGGTTCACCTTCACCAACGGCACCTCGGACAGGAACCACTGCGGCTCGTAGAAGTAGCCGATCACCCATTCCTTGTTCTTCTCGGCCTTGCGGTAGGCCTGGATGAGCGCCGTCTCGCTGCCCGCGTACACCACCTTGAAGCCCAGCTTCAGGTTCTTCACCAGAGCCTCGTCGTTGGTGACGTACGACGGGTCGCCGTCCAGGAGCTGGCCCTTGCCGCCCGACTCGGAGGTCTTGAACTCGGCCGCGTACTTGTTCAGGCTCTTCCAGTCGGTGATGTCCGGGTGGGCCTTCGCCAGCCACGGCGGCACGTACCAGCCGATGATGCCCTTGTTGCCGGTCGAACCGGCGGGGACGGCCGTCTTCTGCCCGTCGATGTACTTCTTCTTCAGGTCGTCGTGACCCCAGTTCTCCAGGACGGCGTCCACCTCGCCCGTCCCGAACCCCTGCCAGGCGATCTCCTCCTTCAGGTCCTTCTTGGTGACCGTGCAGCCCAGGTCGTGCTGCGCGACGTACGCGACGACCGCCGCGTCCGCCTCGTAGCCCACCCACGGGTTGACCGCGAGGTTGAACGCGCCGCACTTGCCCGAGCCGCTCGAACCGCCGGCGTCCGAGGAACTGCTCCCGACCTTCGCACCGCCGCAGGCGGTGAGGGTGAGGCCGAGGACCGCTGCGCCGGCCGCGCCGGCTCTCCATCGTCTTGCTTGCCTTGCCATGATCAGTTTCTCCTTATGCGCCGGCACGCCGCGCCGCTGCTTGAGTGATCCGGTCGAACATGACTCCGAGAAGGACGATGGCCAGCCCAGCGGCGAGCCCCTTTCCGAACAGTTGGCCCTGCGAGAAACCGGCCACGACGTCGTAGCCGAGGGCGCCCGCGCCCACCAGGCCGCCCACCACAACCATCGACAGCACGTAGATCAGGCCCTGGTTCGTGGCGAGAGTCAGGGCGCCGCGCGCCATCGGCAGCTGGACCTTGGTGATGATCTGCCAGGTGTTGCACCCGGCGGAGGTGGCCGCCTCCACGGTGGTCTCGGGCACGTTCCGCACCCCGTCCGCGATGATCTTTATTGCGACGGGAGCCGCGTAGACGATCGCGGCGACGATCGCCGTGAAACGGGTCGCGCCGAAGAGCGCGAGGAACGGCACCAGATAGACGAACGGCGGCATGACCTGTGCCGCGTCCAGGCTCGGCCGCAGTACGCGGTCCACCAGCCGGCTGCGGCCCATCCAGACGCCGAAGCCGATGCCGAGCAGCATCACGAGAATGGTGGCGACCACGGTCGAGGCCAGGGTCGTCATGCTGTCCGACCACATCCCGGTGGCGACCAGCAGTCCCACGCACACCGCGGTGGTGATCCCGGCCCGGCGGCCGCCCAGGACGACGCCGAGCGCGACCAGCACGGCGCCGACGAGCCACCAGGGGGAGTCCGTGAGCAGCGACTGGAACGGGTTGAGCAGTCCGTTGGTGATCAGGTCGCGGACGGTGTTGGTGACGCCCGAGAGGTTGTCCTGCACCCAGGTCGTCGAGGTGTCCGCCGCACCCGCGATGGAGCTGCCCAAGCCTCCCTCGCCGGGGAACTCGGCCGCCCACACATAGGTGTGCGACATGAAGACCAGGACGGCCGTGAGGACCGCTCCCGCGCCGAGCAGCGGCCGCCGCCAGGCGAGGAACCGGTTCTTCGAACGCCGGGCCTCCTCCTCGCGGGTGCTGGCCGCGGTCGTCACCCGGTCGAGGACGATCGCCATGACGACGATGGACAGGCCCGCGTTGAAGGCCGTGCCCACGTCGAGCGACTGCAGCGCCTGGACGACGGTCTTGCCGAGGCCGGGAGCGTCGATGAGGGCCGCGATGGTCACCATGGCCAGGGCGGCCATGATGGTCTGGTTGACGCCCATCACCACGGTCCGCTTGGACATCGGCAGCAGGACCTTCAGCAGGGCCTGCCGGCGGGTCGCGCCGAGCGAGTCGGCCGCCTCCACCGTCGTCTCCGGCACGGTCCGGATGGCGTGCGCGGTGATCCTGATCGCCGGCGGCGCCGCGTAGATCACCGTGGCGATGGTGGCGGAGGCTCCGCCGATGAGGAAGAACAGGGTCAGTGGGGCCAGATAGACGAAGGTCGGCATCGTCTGCATGAAGTCCAGCAGGGGGGTGACGACCCGGTTGACCCGGTCGGACAGCCCCGCCCACACCCCCAGGGGGATCGCGAACAACAGCGCCACGAGGACCGCGGAGACGGTGAGCGCCAGGGTGTCCATGCTCTCCTGCCACAGGCCCTGCAGGCCCAGGAAGGTGAAGCCCGCCACGGCCAGCAGGGCGACCCGCCAGTTGCCGAAGGCCCAGGAGACGTAACCCGCGATGCCGACGACGCCGAGCCAGCCGATCTGCGGGAGGGGGCGGCCGGCGGAGGGCTGGGAGATCAACTCCTGCACGAAGGTGACCAGGTGGTCGATGACCAGGCGGATCTCGTTGAAGAAGTACAGGAACAGGGGGTTGGAGTTGCGGTTCGCGCCGATCGAGTCGTTGACGTCGTTGAACCACCGGTGCAGATCGGTCAGGTCGGCCGCCGCGAGCGCGAGGGTCTGCCTGCCGCGCAGGACGACGAAGAGCACCAGCCAGACGACCAGGATCGCGCCGATCACCAGGGGGCGGCCGATCCTGCGGGCCTCCCCGGCCGGGGCCGGCTCCGGCCCCGGCCGGGTCGCCTCCGGTTTGCCCGGCGGCTCGGTCTTCTCCACGACGACGGTCATCGGGCGCCGCCTTCCTGTCCGGCGACCACGGCGAGGATCTCCTCGTCGCCGACGATGCCGAGCAGTTTGCCGTTCTCGACGACCTTGACGGGCTTGTCGGCCGCGAGCACCGCCCGGGTGGCTTCCTTGACCACGACGTCCGGGCCCAGCTCGGGGCCGTCCAGGGCGTCGCCGTCCTCCGCGGGCCGCATGATCCACCGCAGGGTGAGCACGTCGCCGCGCGGCACGTCCTTGACGAACTCGCGGACGTAGTCGTCGGCGGGGGCGCCGACGAGTTCGTCGCCCGTGCCGCACTGGACCATCTTGCCGTCGCGCATGATCAGGATGCGGTCGCCCAGCTTGAGGGCCTCGGAGAGGTCGTGGGTGATGAAGACCATCGTCTTGCCGACCTCGTGGTGAAGCCGGATGACCTCGTTCTGCATGTCACGGCGGATCAGCGGGTCGAGCGCCGAGAACGGCTCGTCGAAGAGGAGCACGTCCGGCTCGCCGGCCAGCGCGCGGGCCAGCCCGACGCGCTGCTGCATGCCGCCGGAGAGCTGGTCGGGGTAGGACTTCTCGTAGCCGGCGAGGCCGACGAGTTCGACGACCTCCTGGGCCCGCCGGACGCGCTCCGCCCTGCTCATGCCGCGGATCTCCAGGCCGAAGGCCACGTTGTCGACGACCCGGCGGTGCGGCAGCAGCCCGAAGTGCTGGAAGACCATGGAGAACTTGCGGCGGCGCAGATCGCGCAGGCGCCTGTCGTCGGCCTGGCGGATGTCCTCGCCCTCGAAGACGATCTCGCCCGCGGTGGGCTCGATCAGCCGGGTCAGACATCGCACGAGGGTGGACTTGCCGGAGCCGGACAGGCCCATGACGACGAAGACCTCGCCGGGCGACACGTCGAAGTTCACGTCGCGTACGGCGGCGGTGCAGCCGGTGCGGTCCATCAGCTCGCGGCGGGTGAGCCCGCACAACTCCTCGGACCCGGGCACCCGGTCGGCCTTCGGCCCGAACACCTTCCACAGCCTGCGCACGGAGATGACCGGGGTGGGACCCGAGTCCTGGGGCGTGCCGCGCCGCGGCGGCACCTCGGTCTGGGTGGTCATGTTCGGCCTTCTTTCGGCGGTCAGCCGCGGAACCAGCGCTGCGGCCGGGGTTGGATGTTCTGCCAGATGTGTTTGGGCTCTCGGTACTCGTTCAGGCCGGTCGGTCCCAGCTCCCGGCCCACACCCGAATGCCCGAAACCTCCCCACTCCGCCTGCGGCACATAGGGGTGGTAGTCGTTGATCCACACGGTGCCGTGCCGCAGCCGCCGGGCGACCCGCTGCGCCTTGCCGGCGTCCTGCGTCCACACCGCGCCGGCCAACCCGTACTCGGTGTCGTTGGCGATGCGCACGGCGTCGTCCTCGCCGCTGAAGCGCTCCACGGTGAGCACCGGGCCGAACGACTCCTCGTGCACCACACGCATGTCCTGTCGGCACTCGTCGAGAACGGTGGGCAGGTAGTAGTGGCCGCCCGCCAGCGCGGGGTCGCCGGGGCGTTCGCCGCCGCAGCGCAGGACGGCGCCTTCGGCGAGGCCGGCCGCGACATACGCCTCGACCTTGTCCAGGTGCTGCGCGGAGATCAGCGCACCGGTCTCGGCCTCGGGGTCGTAGGGGCCGCCGAGCCGGATGAGCCGGGCGCGCCGGACGACCTCGTCGACGAAACGGTCGTGCAGGCCGTCCTCGACGATCAGGCGGGCGCCGGCCGAGCACACCTGTCCCGAGTGCAGGAAGACCGCGGTGAGGGCGAAGTCCACAGCCGTCTCGAAGTCGGCGTCGGCGAAGACGACGTTGGGGTTCTTGCCGCCGAGTTCGAGCGCGACCTTCTTCACGGTCGCGGCGGCGGTGGCCATGATGTGCCTGCCGGTGGCCAGACCGCCGGTGAAGGAGACCATGTCGACGTCCGGGTGCTCGGAGAGCGGCGCGCCGACCTCGGGCCCGGCGCCCAGCACGAGGTTGGCGGCGCCCGCCGGCAGCCCGGCCTCTTCCAGCGCCCGCATCAGCAGGACGGAGGTGGAGGGGGTGAGCTCGCTGGGTTTGAGGACGATCGTGTTGCCGGCCAGCAGCGCCGGGGCGACCTTCCAACTCGCCTGCAGGAGCGGGTAGTTCCAGGGAGTGATCAGTGCACACACCCCGATCGGCTCGTAGACGACCCGGCTGACGGCGTCGTCGCGGCCGGTGTCGATCACCCGGCCGGCGTCGGTGCCCGCGAGACCGCCGTAGTAGCGGAAACAGGAGACGACGTCGGCGATGTCGTACTCGCTCTCCACCACCCGCTTGCCGGTGTCGAGCGACTCCGCGCGGGCGAAGCCCTTGGCGTCGCGCTCGATGATGTCGGCGGTGCGCAGCAGCAGTGCGCCGCGCTCCCGCTCGGGGGTGCCCGGCCAGGGGCCGGCGTCGAAGGCCTCCCTGGCCGCGGCGATGGCCGCCTCGGTGTCGGGTCGCGTCCCTTCCGAGACGGTCGCCGTGAGCGTGCCGTCAGCGGGACACCGGATCTCGCGGTGACCACCGGCCACCGGAGCCCGCCATTCGCCATTCACATACAGGTCTGCCACGCGCCGAGCCTTCCGACTGAAATTCGTTGCGCATCGTGCACCCGATTGCTTGTGATGGAACACCCTGTCGGCTGACCAGGCGAACGTCAAGATGTTCAGGGATGACGATTTGGACATGCGGCCACTTGACCGCCCACCCTTGACCGCAGGCGGCGCCGAGCCGACCATGTTGCGTATCGCTCACCTTGTTGTGCAATACGCACCGACGGAGGCCGCCCATGTCCCCTCGACCGCAACCTGGCCGTGAGTTCGTCCTGACGCTTTCCTGCCCCGACAGCGCGGGGCTGGTTCACGCCGTGAGCGGCTTCCTCGTCAGGAACTCCGGCAACATCCTGGAAAGCCAGCAGTTCGACGACCGACTTCAGGGCCGGTTCTTCATGCGGGTCCACTTCGACGTCTCCGACCCGGACGTCGGCCTGGAGAGCCTGCGGTACCGCTTCGGCCCCGTCGCCCAGGCCTACGGCATCTCGTGGTCCCTCAGCGACGCCTCCACGCCGACCCGGACCCTGATCATGGTGTCCAAGTTCGGGCACTGCCTGAACGACCTTCTCTTCCGCCAACGGGCGGGCGCGCTCAACATCGAGATCCCCGCGATCGTCTCCAACCACCGGGATTTCGAGAAGCTCGCGCAGACGTACAACGTCCCCTTCCACCACGTCCCGGTGACCCGGGACAGCAAGCCGGACGCCGAGGCGCGGCTGCTCGAACTGGTCCGTGACCTCGACATCGACCTGGTGGTGCTGGCCCGCTACATGCAGATCCTCTCCGACGACCTGTGCAAGGAGCTGGACGGCCGCGCCATCAACATCCACCACTCCTTCCTGCCCAGTTTCAAGGGTGCACGCCCTTACGACCAGGCCTACGACCGCGGCGTGAAGCTCGTCGGCGCGACGGCGCACTACGTGACGTCCGACCTCGACGAGGGCCAGATCATCGAGCAGGACGTGGTCCGGGTGGACCACTCGCTGGACCCCGGCGAGCTGGTCACGGTCGGCCGGGACGTGGAGGCCCAGGTGCTCGCGCACGCGGTGAAGTGGCACAGCGAGAACCGTGTCATGGTCGAGGGCAACCGCACCGTCGTCTTCCGCTGAACACCGCGACGTCCGTATACGAACGCCGGACGGGCCCGAGGGCCCGTCCGGCGTCCGGCGTCCGGCGACGTGGGAGAGGGAGTGTGCTCAGTCCTCCAGGCGGTCCAGCAGGGCCCGCCGCCACCGCTCCGTCTCCGCGATCTGGTTGAAGGTGAACAGGTGCAGCCCCGCCACCCGGGACCCGGGGTCGGCGAGGGCGTCGCGCGCGCGGCTGAGCAGCTTTTCGGGCGCATAGCCGCCGGGAGCGGCGAAGCGCAGGAACCACGACGGGTGCCGGGTCAGAAAGCGGGCCGACTCCCCCACCCCGATCTTCGTCGCCATGGCGAGCAGCTTCGCCCGCTGCACGGGCCCCGCGACGCCTACGTGGACCGGCAGAGTCACCCCCCGGCGTCTCACCCGCAGGAGCCAGTCCCCGAGCACCCGCGGGTCGAAGCAGAGGTTGCTCACGATGTACGTGGCGTGCTCGCGCTTGTCCCACATCGCCTGGACGGTGACGTCGTCGTGGATGAGCGGATGGCTCTCGGGGTATCCGGTCACCCCGACCCGGGCGAACGGCCCGCCCAGCTCGCTCAGCCGGCGCAGCACCGGCAGCGACCCGTGGTAGGGCCCGGCCGGCGGGTCGGCGTCGCCCGCGGGGACGAACACGTCGTCGACGCGCGCCTCGCGCAGCCGGTCCACGACCTCCTTCAGGTGCAGGTCGTCCCGCAGCAGCCGGGCGGGGACGTGCGGGACCGTACGGTACCCGTGCGCGGCCAGCCGGCCGGCGAGGTCGAGGGTCGGTTCCAGGCCCTTGACCGGTGACGCCGTCACGGTGACGACGACGTCGCGCGGGACGTGGGCGAGGACCTTCTCCTCGGTGGCCCTCGCCGGCAGCACCTCGTAGCGGACCGTGCTCAGCAGCGCGCGCAGCCCTGCGGCGGCCAACGTCTACTCCGCCTGCTTCTGGATGTCACGATGGCGGTAGTACGCGGCCTTCGAGGCGGCCAGGGGCTGCTTGCCCAGGATCAGGTCGGCGGCCTTCTCCGCGATCATCATCACCGGTGCGTAGATGTTGCCGTTGGTCACGTACGGCATGACGGAGGCGTCGACCACCCGCAGCCCGTCCACGCCGTGCACACGCATGCTGGTGGGGTCCACGACGGACATCTCATCGGTGCCCATCTTGCAGGTGCAGGACGGATGCAGGGCCGTCTCACCGTCCTTGGCGACCCAGGCCAGGATCTCCTCGTCCGACTCGACGGACGGTCCGGGCGAGATCTCCCCGCCGTTGTAGGGGGCGAGCGCGGGCTGGTTGAGGAGCTTGCGCGCCACCCGGATCGCCTCGACCCACTCCCGGCGGTCCTGCTCGGTGGAGAGGTAGTTGAAGCGCAGGGCGGGGTGCTCCCTCGGGTCCCGGCTCTTGATCTTCACCGAGCCGATGGCGTCGGAGTACATGGGTCCGACATGCACCTGATAGCCGTGGCCGCCTGCGGGCACGGAGCCGTCGTAGCGGACCGCGATCGGCAGGAAGTGGAACATCAGGTTGGGGTAGTCGACGTCCTCGTTGCTGCGGGCGAACCCGCCGGCCTCGAAGTGGTTGGTGGCGGCCGGGCCCTTGCGGAACAGCCACTGCAGCCCGATGAAGGGCGCCCGCCACTTCGCCAGGTAGGGCTGCATGGAGACGGGCTGCGTGCAGGCGTACTGGATGTAGACCTCCAGGTGGTCCTGCATGTTCTCGCCGACGCCCGGGAGGTCGTGGACGACGTCGATGCCGAGGGACCTGAGTTCTTCGGCGTTGCCGACGCCGGAGAGCTGGAGCAGCTGGGGTGAGTTGATCGCGCCGCCGCAGAGGATGACCTCCGTGGCCCGGACCTGCTTGGGGGCGCCCTTGCCGCGCCGGTATTCGACGCCGACGGCCCTCTTGCCCTCGAAGAGGACACGGGTGACGAGGGCGCGGGTGGTGACGGTGAGGTTGGGCCGGCTGCGGACGGGCTTCAGGTACGCCTTCGAGGCCGAGAGCCGGCGACCGCGGTGGACGTTGCGGTCGAACTTGGCGAAGCCTTCCTGCCTGAAGCCGTTGACGTCGTCGGTGGGCGCGTAGCCGGCCTCCTCGGTGGCCTTGAGGAAGGCCCCGAAGAGCGGGTTCGTCGCCGGGCCGCGTTCCAGGACGAGGGGGCCGTCGTGGCCGCGGAATTCGTCGTCGGGTTCGGCCGCGAGACAGTTCTCCATGCGCCGGAAGTACGGCAGACAGTGCGCGTAGTCCCAGGTCTCCATCCCGGGGTCGGCGGCCCAGCGCTCGTAGTCCATGGGGTTGCCGCGCTGGAAGATCATGCCGTTGATGCTGCTGGACCCGCCCAGCACCTTGCCGCGCGCGTGATAGACGCGCCGGCCGCCCATGTGGGGCTCCGGCTCGGATTCGTACTTCCAGTCGTAGAAGCGGCTGCCGATCGGATAGGTCAGCGCCGCGGGCATGTGGATGAAGACGTCCCACGGGAAGTCCGACCGGCCCGCCTCCAGGACCAGAACCCGGTTCGCCGGGTCGGCGGACAGCCTGTTTGCCAGTGCACTGCCCGCGGAACCACCACCGACGATGACGAAGTCGTACTGCACAGGAGCCATGGTGCCTCGTCTCACTCGCGCCGTAGATATGCGTGGCATGCTAGACCTGGCAGCGCCATACGCACCAGGTTGCGAACGGCGCAACTTATGGAACTTCGTTTCGGACCGGTCGATTACAGCCGCGTTGTATACTGCGCATATAGTTGCACTATGAGCAACTACAGTGTGGGCGCCGAAGCGTCGGGTTCACCCACGGGCGGGGTGCAGTCGGTGGACCGCGCCATCAGCGTCCTCGAGATCCTCGCGCAGCGCGGCGAAGCCGGGGTCAGCGAGGTGGCTGCCGAGATCGAGGTGCACAAGTCGACGGCCTTCCGGCTGCTCGGCGCCCTGGAGGCGCGCGGCCTCGTCGAGCAGGCCGGCGAGCGCGGCAAGTACCGGCTCGGGTTCGGCATCGTGCGCCTGGCCGGCGCGGTCACGGGCCGCATCGACATCACGCAGCAGGGTCGTCCCGTGTGCGAGCGGCTGGCCGAGGAGATCGGCGAGACCGTCAACATCGCCGTCATGCAGGAGCGGTACGCGATCAACCTGTACCAGGTGCGCGGGCCGGGGGCCGTCACCGCGCACAACTGGGTGGGCCAGTTGACTCCACTGCACGCCACGTCGAGCGGCAAGATCCTGCTGGCCCACCTCGCGGAGAAGGAGCGCGCCGAGCTGCTGTCCGCCGCGGGCATGAAGAAGGTCACCCCGCACACCGTCACGGCGAGGACGAAGCTGGAGAAGGGCCTCGTCACCGCCCGGGAGCGGGGTTACGCCTTCACGCTGGAGGAGTTCGAGATCGGCCTGCACGCCATGGCCGCGCCGGTGCGCAACCGGGACGGCGAGGTCGTCGCCGCCCTCAGCGCCTCCGGGCCCTCCTACCGGTTCACCGAGGAGCGGCTGCACGAACTGTCCCCGGTGCTGGTCGAGGGCGCGGCCGAGATCAGTCACCGCATGGGTTTCCTCGGCTGAATCACCCCTGAGGAGTGCCGAGGCGCTCGTTCACCCAGTCATGGAAGGCGCCGATGTGGTGCTCGCTGGGCACCAGCACGCCGCCCCCGGTGTACAGCCGGGAGCTCATGCCGGGCTGGGTGCGCTCACAGGCCTCGAAGTCCTGACGGTTGACCCGGTCGAACAGCTCCACGGACCGGCTGACGTCCTTGCCGCTCTCCACGACGTGCGGCAGATACAGCCAGTCACACTCGACGACCGTACGGTCGGCCGCCATCGGATACATCCGGTGGAAGATCACATGATCGGGCACCAGGTTGACGAACACCTGCGGCTTCACCGTGATCGCGTAATAACGGCGGTCCTGCTCCTCCGCCACCCCCGGAATCCGGTCCAGACCCTCCGAACCGTCGACCGTGAACCCCCGCACCTCCTCACCGAACTCCGCCCCGTGACCCACGTAGTACTGAGCGGCATACCCGTCCGCGAACTCCGGCAGCACCTCGGTCAGCTCAGGATGGATCGTCGCACAGTGATAACACTCCATGAAGTTCTCGACGATGAGCTTCCAGTTCGCCCTCACGTCGTACGTGATCCGCCGCCCGACCGACAGACCGCCGACGCCGTACCGCTCGATCGACTCGACGTCACCCAGGCGCTCCACGACCGCGCCCTGCACCTCCTCCTCGAACGACGGCGGCTCGTCGGCCAGACACACCCACACATAACCGAGCCACTCCCGCACATGAACGCCGGCCAGACCGTACGCGGTCCGGTCGACGTCCGGCATCGACGTCAGGTTCGGCGCAGCGACCAGCCTGCCGTCCAGACCGTACGTCCAGGCATGGTACGGACACTGGAAAGCCCGCTTGACCTCACCGGACTCCTCCGTGCAGAGCCTGGCCCCACGGTGCCGGCAGACGTTGAAGAACGCACGCACCGAACCGTCCCGGGCCCGGGTCACAAGGACACTCTCCCGCCCGACCTGAAACGTGCGGAAAGCACCCGGCTTCGCCAGATCGGAACCACGGGCCACACAGAACCACATGGCCTCGAAGATGCGCTCCTGCTCCTGGGCGAAGACCGCCGGATCGGTGTAGGAGGAGCCGGGAAGAGTGGCGATCAGGCTGTCGGGCAGGCTGCTCGAGGTCACGTGTCACTCCTCGGTGAACGTCGCGAAGGGGTCATTCGTACGCCGGGAGGAACGGCTCCGGGCGGCGTTGTGCATGGAGCAACGCTGCGCGCTGTGGGCTACCGCAGCATGGGGTGACGCCGGGGCGCCGTCAAGACACGGCGGCGGCCAGTTGCTTGCGGGCCCGCATGAACAGCCGCGGCTGGTTCATCCCGAGCACGGCGACCGGACGGCCGTCGCGCCGGTAGACGGCGAGGACGTCGCGGTCGTCCGCCGTGCCCGCCTCGACGGTGACGCTGTCGGCCTCGGCCGCGTGGCCGGCGAACTGGATGCGAACGCCGTACTGGTCCGACCAGAAATACGGCGGCCTGGGTACGCCGGGCTCGACCGCACCCCCCGCCAGCAGGGTGGCGACGGCCGCCTCCGGGCGCTCGCGCGCGCCGGTCCAGTGCTCCACGCGGCGGTGGTGGCCGGCCCGGGGGTCGTACCAGTTGGCGCAGTCGCCGACCGCGACCACCCCGGCGAGGCTGGTACGGCCGTCCGCGCCGCACTTCACGCCGTTGTCGAGGGCGATGCCGGAACCCTCCAGCCAGCCGACGCACGGGTGGGCGCCGACGCCGACGACCACGAGGTCGGCGGGGAGCGAGCGGCCGTCCTCCAGCAGAACGGCGTCGACCCTGCTCTCCCCGCTCAGCCCTTTGACCCCGACGCCGCACAACAGCCGCACACCGTGGTCCGCGTGGAGGCCGGAGACCACGGCGCCCATGGCCGCGCCGAGCGGCCCGGCGAGCGGGGTCGGGGCCGCTTCCACCACGGTCACGTCCAGACCGAGGGCGTACGCGGTGGAGGCGACCTCGGCGCCGATGAAACCGCCGCCTATCACCACCAGGCGTCCGCCGCGGGCCAGTTCGTCCCGCAGGGCGCGGGCGTCGTCCAGGGTGCGCAGGGTGTGCACTCCGGCGAGGCCCGCGGAGCCGGGCAGGGTGCGCGCCACGGCGCCGGTCGCGATGACGAAGCCGTCGGCGCGCACCTCGCGTCCGTCGGCGAGACGGACGGCGCGCGCGACGTGGTCGAGGCCGGTGGCGCGGGCGCCGAGCAGCCACTGTGCCGCCAGGTCCTCGCCCTCCGCCTCCAGGGCGAGTTCGGCCTCGCCGAGGGCGCCCGCCAGGAACTCCTTGGACAGCGGGGGCCTGTCGTAAGGGCGGTGCAGCTCGTCCCCGATGACGACCAGGCGCCCGTCGAAGCCCTGCTTGCGCAGCGAGCGCGCCGCCGACAGTCCGGCGAGGGAGGCGCCGACCACGGCGACGGTCCTCACGCGGGACCCCCGGCGAGCCGGGCGGAGACGCAGGGCGGCAGGTTCGGCGCCTCGGTGGAGAGCCGGACGTAGATCATGTCGTTCTCGACGGCGACCTCGTGCGTGCGGACCGGCAGCTTCGCCGGCGGCGAGTCGACCGCACCGGTGCGCAGGTCGAACTTGGAGGCATGCAGGGGGCATTCCACCTCGCAGCCCTCCAGCCAGCCGTCGGCGAGCGAGGCGTCCTGGTGGGTGCAGGTGTCGTCGATGGCGAAGAGCTCGCCGTCGTCGGTGTGGAACACCGAGACCGGCGGGTCGACGTCGAGCCGGAAGGCCTCGCCTCGCGGGAGATCCGCGAGACGGCACGCGGGAATCATCATGACACCTCGGTGCGTATAACGAAACGGTTTGCGGTAAGCGCAACATCAGTCTGGAGTCGCCCAGAACCCTTGTCAAGGCATTCAGAGGCCCCTCTGAGTGACTCAAGTCGTTGCGACATGCAAAACTCACCTCACATAGAACAACGAAAGCGTGTCGGGTCGCCTCGAGGCAACCGCGCGGCGCGGACAGGCACGCGAGCCCGGAGAGGGCCGCGAAAGGCCCGGCCGGAAGCCCGGCCGCCACTGCCGGCAGGGCGACCGAGCGCGTCACCGCGCGCCGCCCCACGCGGCTCGCCTCCGGGCAGGTCCCGGCCCGCTCCGGACCGGGCGGCGGAGCGGACAGGGCGGCGGAGCGGACAGGATGCGGGACGGGGCGGCGGACTGCGGGGCGAGGAGGCGCCCCGTTCTCCCGTCGGGCCTCAGATCCCCTCGGGCGAGGCAGCGGGGACCGGTTCCAGGCGGACGACGATCGACTTCGAGGTGGGGGTGTTGCTGACCGCCGCCGTGGAGTCCAGGGGAACCAGGACGTTGGTCTCGGGGAAGTAGGCGGCGCAGCAGTCGCGGGGCGTCGGGTAGGGCACCACGCGGAAGGCCGGCGCCCGGCGCTCCACGCCGTCGTCGTACTCGCTGACGATGTCGACGAGGTCCCCGTCGGCCAGGCCCCGGTCGGCGAGGTCGTCGGGGTGCACGAAGAGGACCCGGCGGCCCTGGTGGATGCCGCGGTAGCGGTCGTCCAGGCCGTAGACGGTGGTGTTGTACTGGTCGTGCGAGCGGAGCGTCTGGAGCAGCAGCCGCCCGGGCGGCACATGGGGTCGTTCCAGCGGGTTGGCGGTGAAGTTGGCCAGCCCCGTGGCGGTGGTGAACCGGCGTTCGTCACGGGGCGGGTGGGGCAGCGCGAACCCGCCCGGCCGTCGTACCCGCCGGTTGAAGTCCTGGAAGCCGGGGATCACCCGGGCGATGCGGTCGCGAATGCTGTCGTAGTCCCTCTCGAACTCCTCCCAGGGCACATGGGAGCCCGCTTCCCCGAGCGCGGCCCGCGCGATCCGGCAGATGATCGCGACCTCGCTCATCAGGTGCTCGGAGGCGGGGGTCAGTCGGCCTCGGGAGAGGTGCACCATGCCCATGGAGTCCTCGACGGTGACCAGCTGGGGCCCGGCCGGCCGCAGGTCGGCCTCGGTCCGGCCGAGACACGGGAGGATGAGCGCCTGTTCCCCGGCGATGACGTGCGAGCGGTTGAGCTTGGTGGAGATCTGGACGGTGAGGCGGCAGTTGCGCAGCGCCCGCTCGGTGAGGTCGGTGTCGGGGGCGGCGGCGACGAAGTTGCCGCCGAGGGCGACGAAGACCCGTACGTCGCCGTCGCGCATGGCGCGGATACTCTCTACGGCGTCGTGACCGTGGCGCCTGGGGGGCAGAAAAGCGAACTCGGCGCCGAGCGCGTCCAGGAACGCGTCGTCCGGCTTCTCGTGGATGCCCATCGTGCGGTCGCCCTGCACGTTGGAGTGGCCGCGCACCGGGCAGAGGCCGGCGCCCGGGCGGCCGATGTTGCCACGCAGCAGGAGAAAGTTGACGACGTCGCGGATGGTGGGGACCGAATGACGGTGCTGGGTCAGGCCCATCGCCCAGCAGACGACGATCTTCTCAGCGGCGAGCACCTCGCGGAACGCGCCCCGGATCTCCTCCTCCGGCAGGCCGGTGGCCGTCAGGATCTCGTCCCACGAAGCCTTGCGGGCGTGCTCGGCGAACTCCTTGAAGCCGTGGGTGTACCGGTCGATGAAGGGCGTGTCCAGACAGGTGCCCGGGGCCTCGTCCTCCGCCTCCAGCAGCATGCGGTTGAAGGCCTGGAACAGCGCCTGGTCCCCGCCCAGCCTGATCTGCAGGAACCGGTCGGCCAGGCGGGTGCCGCCGCCGAGGACGCCGGACGGCCGCTGGGGGTTCTTGAACCGCAGCAGCCCGGCCTCGGGAAGAGGGTTGACCGCGATGATGCGGGCGCCTCGGCGCTTGGCGGTCTCCAGCGAGGAGAGCATCCGGGGGTGGTTGGTGCCGGGGTTCTGACCGACCACGAGGACGAGGTCGGCGTCGTGGAGATCGTCCAGGGTGACGCTGCCCTTGCCGATCCCTATGGTCTCCGTCAGTGCCGAACCGCTGGACTCGTGGCACATGTTGGAGCAGTCCGGCAGATTGTTGGTGCCGAGCATGCGGACGAAGAGCTGGTAGACGAACGCGGCCTCGTTGCCGGCCCGGCCGGAGGTGTAGAAGGCCGCCTGGTCGGGGTGGTCGAGCGCGGCGAGTTCACGGGCGATCACGCCGAACGCCTCGTCCCAGGAGATCGGCCGGTAGCGGTCGTCGCCGGCCGAGCGGTACACGGGGTGGGTCAGACGGCCCTGCTGGCCGAGCCAGTAGTCGCCGGCGGGGAGCAGGTCCTCCAGGGTGTGCCGGGCGAAGAAGTCCGGGGTGACCCGGCGCACGGTGGCCTCCTCGGCCACCGCCTTGGCGCCGTTCTCGCAGAACTCCGCCCGGTGCCGGTGCTCCGGCTCGGGCCAGGCGCAGCCCGGGCAGTCGAAGCCCTCCTTCTGGTTGACGCGGAGGAGGGTGAGCAGGCCCCGGCGGGCCCCCATCTGCTCTCCGACGTGGCGGAGCGACGAGGTGACCGCGGGGAGGCCGGCGGCGTACTCCTTCGGAGGACCGACCCGCAGCCGGGCGTCTCCGGGGTCCTCGGCAGGTGCGTTGCGAGTCATCTGAAGCGCCACTCCGGGTGTAGGGGAATCAGAGCCGTTCCGTCGAACGGCGCCCCGGCCTCTCGGCGGGCCGCCTCACGGACTCCGGAAGGTCGCGTACCGCACGACAAAGCCGGGGTGCCGGGGCGTGGTCCCACGTGTCCCCGTACCCCCGTCGCACATCAACCGCCGGACATCAGCCGCCGGACGTGAACCGTCGGACGTGAGCCGTCACAGGACCACGACGGAACGCAGGACGTCGCCCTGGTGCATGCGCGCGAAGGCCTTCTCCACCTCGTCGAGCCGGATGGTCTCCGTCACGAAGGCGTCCAGGTTCAGGCGGTCCTGGAGGTAGAGGTCGATGAGCATGGGGAAGTCGCGGGAGGGGAGGCAGTCGCCGTACCAGGAGGACTTCAGCGAGCCGCCGCGCCCGAACACGTCGAGCAGGGGCAGTTCGAGCTTCATCTCCGGGGTGGGGACGCCGACCAGGACGACCGTCCCGGCCAGGTCGCGGGCGTAGAAGGCCTGCCTGTACGTCTCCGGGCGGCCCACCGCCTCGATGACGACGTCGGCGCCGAAGCCGCCCGTCAGCTCACGGATCGCCTCGACCGGGTCCGTCTCACGGGAGTTGACCGAGTGGGTCGCGCCCAGCTTCCGGGCGGTCTCCAGCTTGAGGTCGTCGATGTCCACCGCGATGATCTTCGCCGCGCCCGCGAGTTCGGATCCGGCGACAGCGGCGGCCCCGACCCCGCCGCAGCCGATGACGGCGACCGAGTCGCCCCGGCCGACGTTCCCGGTGTTGATCGCGGCGCCGATGCCGGCCATCACCCCGCAGCCCAGCAGGCCGGCGACCGCCGCCGACGCGGCCCGGTCCACCTTGGTGCACTGACCGGCGGCGACCAGCGTCTTCTCCGCGAACGCGCCGATGCCCAGCGCCGGAGACAGCTCGGCGCCGTCGAGCAGGGTCATCTTCTGGACGGCGTTGTGGGTGCTGAAGCAGTACCAGGGGCGCCCGCGCCGACAGGCTCGGCACGTACCGCACACCGCACGCCAGTTGAGGATGACGAAATCACCCGGGGCGACATCCGTGACCCCTTCGCCCACGGACTCCACCACACCAGCCGCCTCGTGGCCGAGCAGGAAGGGGAAGTCGTCGTTGATGCCGCCCTCCCGGTAGTGCAGGTCGGTGTGACAGACCCCGCAGGCCTCGACCTTCACCAGCGCCTCACCCGGGCCCGGGTCCGGCACGACGATCGTTTCCAGGCTGACGGGGGCGCCTTTGCCCCGCGCGACGACACCGCGGACCTGGTGAGCCATGGCCACTCCTCGGCTGGTTCGAGAGCTGACTTCGAGTTTCACATCGCGATACTCATCGCATGTACCGCAACACAGCATGGTGGAGCGCCGACCCTGGGTCAAGGATCCGTGGGCAGCACGATGCGCGGCTCCTCGCACGTGTCGTCCTCGCGCCCGTCGTCCGCCGCGGCCTGAAGGGCCGCGGTCAGGCTGCCTCCTGCTGCGATGCAGGCATACAGAGCGGCTGGATCAAGGGCGGCGTCCGTCGGACGAGTACGCCGCAGCCGTGGGCTCAGGCGCTCGCGAGGGTGAGCTTGACGGCGAAGCCGAGGAAGAGCACGCCGGCGGCGGTCGTGGCGCCCGCGGAGAGGCGCCGCCGGCGGTGGAAGGCTGCCGCCAGTCGCGTGCCGCTGAAGATCAGCGCGGTCAGATAGAGGAAGCTCGCCAGCTGGGCGAACGCGCCGAGCACGACGAAGGAGAGGGCCGGGTAGGCATACCCGGGGTCCACGAACTGCACGAAGAACGCGACGAAGAACAGGATCGCCTTCGGGTTGAACAGACTGATCACGAGCGCGCGCCTGAACGGCCTCTCCCCGACCGCCGCGGGCGCCTCGGCCTGCGCATCCCGCGCGGCCGGCTCCCGCCGGGCCCGCCACATCGTCCGCGCGGCTCTGAGCATCCCGACGGCCAGCCAGGTCAGATACCCGGCGCCGGCGTACTTCACGATCCCGAAGAGCAGGGCGTTCGCCTGCAGGAGCGACGCCACTCCGGCGGCCGACAGCGTCATCAGCACGGCGTCCCCGCACCACACGCCCGCGGCGGCCGCATAACCGGTACGGACGCCCCGGCGGGCCGCGACGGACAGCACGTACAGCGAGTTCGGCCCGGGCAGCAGAACGATCAGGACGAGGCCTGCGAGATAGGTGGGCAGATCGATGACGCCGAACATGGCAGCGAGTGTCGCACGAGGACACGCCGGTCCCGCGAGCCGGGCCCGCGAGCATGCGGGGCGGCGCTTCACTGCCGGCGCACGGCCGGACCCCCGGCAGCACCCCGCCCACCACGCCCACCACGCCCACCACGCCTTCACCGTCGCGTATCCGGTCTTCTCCGCCGAGCCTCCTGTTCCCGACCCGTCGGCCGGGCCGCGGGACCGTCTGCGGCGTCGGATGGGGGTTCCAGCGACAGGCCCGCCGCCTCGGGCAGTGGGCCCCGCCTGGATGGCCGCACCCTTCAGGTCCGAGCCAGGGACGACGTGTCCGCGGATGAAGTCGCCCTTCATCCGGTCGCCGGTTCGCGCCAGGATCTTCCTGTCGGACAGAGGGGCCGCGGCGGATGCCCGAGCCGCGCGGGCTGTCCGCCCGGCAGGTCGACGCGACGGTCGACGGCTCCCTCTGATCCTCACCTGACCGACCTTTGAAGGAGACGAACCCGATGATCCCCGACGACGACCCGTCCCGCGCGCTGACCGTGGCGAACCCCGACGACCCCAGCACGACGTACATCTCCCTGGTGGGCAACACCTACGCCATGCTGGTCACCGGCCGGCAGACGAACGGCCGGTACTGCCTGATCGACATGCGCGTCCCCGACGGCGGCGGGCCGCCGCCGCACCGGCACGACTTCGAGGAGATGTTCACGATCCTCGAGGGCGAGATCGAGTTCACCTTCCGGGGCGAGAAGCACAGCGTACGGGCCGGGTCCACGATCAACATCCCCGCCAACGCGCCGCACCACTTCCGCAACGCATCGGGTGCGCCGGCGCGCATGCTGTGCATGTGCACGCCTGCCGGCCAGGACGAGTACTTCACCCGTATCGGCGATGTCGTCGAGGGCAAGGACGCGCCGCCGCCCCGACTGACGCAGGACGAGCTCGCCGAGCGCCGTCGCCGCGCGGCCGAGTTGGCCTCGGCCTACCGAAGCGAGTTCCTGTGACTCACGGGGCCGGCAAGCCAGGCACCGGCGACGGGGATGAGTCCCCCGCCGAACCGGACACCCGGACACGGAGGTTCCGGTCCTGGAGGCGCAGTCCGCGTCGAGTGCCGACTCTGTTCCCGATCAGTCCAGTTGAGACCGCCTTGACGGGCGCTTCACGTCGCGAGCCGGGGGCGGCTTCCACGAAGGCGCGCGGGTCAGTCGAACATGGCGCAGTGGACCGCGTCCATCAGGGCCGCGCCGGTCTGGTGCGCCTGCCTGCCGAGAGTGGACGTGGCGAAGAAGAAGGCTGCCGTGCGACGGCCGGTGGCGTCGGTGACGTTGTAGGTCGCGTAGCCCGGGACGACGCCGACATGGTCCCAGACCGTGCCGCAGTCGGTCTTCGCCGTCTCGATGCCCAACCCGTAACCGAGCTCGTCCGGGTCCCCCGGCCCGCCCTCCGGCACGGTGGTGCGCATCTCGGCCAGTTGGGCGGCGGGAAGCAGGCGGCCCGACATCAGCGCGCCGTAGAAACGGGACCAGTCACCGGCGGTGGACACGATCGCGGCATCCGCGCCGGCGGCCGTGCCGTAGTCGCCGGTGACGTCCACGTGGTCGTCGTGCTGCGGTCCGGCGTAGTTCCTGAACTCGTCGGGGACGTCCGGTGGCATGTGGGCGGCGTCAGGTTCGTAGCCGTGCGCGTGCCGGTCGTGCCAGGCGGAGCCGGTGGCGTAGAACGTGTGCCGGAGGCCCAGGGGTCCGGTGATCCGGTCCCGGACCAGCGACGCAAGGTTCTTGCCGGTGGCCTTCTCCAGGACGGCGCCGATCGCGATGTAGTTGGTGTTGCTGTACGACCACTCGGCGCCGGGTTCGAACAGCGCCGGGTGTCCGCTCACCAGGCTCAGGATCTCCGCCGACGTCCACACATGGGAGTCGCGGCCGGTGAGGGCCGGTGCGAGGGCGGGGTCCTCGGTGTAGTCGAACAGCCCACTGGTGTGGTTGAGCAGCATGCGCAGGGTGATCGCTCCGCCGTTGCGCACCTTGCCGGGCAGCCACTTGTCGACCGGGTCGGTGAGGGCGAGTCTGTGCTCGGCGACCAGTTGCAGGACGAGGGTGGCCATCACCGTCTTGGTGTTGGACGCCTCCCGCACCTCGTCGTCCGCCCGGAGCCGGTGGTCCTTCTTCGTCCAGGCGGCCTGCTCGGAGATCTCGATGGGCCTGCCGTGACCGTCGTCCACCCGCACGATCACCCCGGGCACGCCTTCTGCCACCAACTTCCGCGCCAGCTGCCGCAGATGAGCGCGTGTCTCCACAGTGCGCTGCTGTCGGGACGCCGCGAGCGTCCGCGGGCCGGCGGCCGCACTGTCGCGGACCGCCACACTCTCGCGGACCGCCGCACTCTCATGGATCGTGTTCGCACTCGTCGGGGCAGCAGCGAGGGGCACGACGAGGGCGGCGGACACCGCGACTGTTGCCACCGCGCGAAACCCCGTCAGTTGCGGACGCCGGCCGACGCGCACGTTCACACGCAATTCATGCTCCTTCAGGATCCGGGAAGGCCATCGGGCACGATCGGGGTACGGGAGGAGAACACGGGCCTCCGTCAGACGAGTTGTCGCCTGGCCCGCGGACGAAGCCGGCTCCGGCGAGCCTTGCACAGCCCGCGGGGAGTCCTTCGCAGGATAGCCGAGGACGGGAAAAAGTTGACTGTCGGTTACTCGACCCTCAGCCAGGGACAACTTGTCCGCGGTTGGAACTGCCCTTCATCCGGTTTCCCGTTCGCGTCAAGATTGTCCTGTCGAACAGAGGAGACAGGACGATGGACCGGGCCTTGCTGGCGGATTTCCTCCGAGCGCGTCGGGAGGCGTTGCAGCCGGAGGATGTCGGGCTTCCCCGCGGGCAGCGGCGCCGTACCGGCGGGCTGCGGCGCGAGGAGGTGGCGGCGCTGGCCGGGATGTCTGCCGACTACTACAGCCGAATCGAGCAGCAGCGAGGCCCGGCGCCGTCGGAGCGGATGCTCGTCGCGCTCGCTCGGGCGCTGCGCCTCAACCAGAGCGAGCGTGACCATCTGTTCGTCCTGGGCGGGGTACCGGCGCCGCGGCGGATCCTGCGGGACGACTACGTCGGTCCCACGATGATGCGGATCGTCGCCGGCCTCTCGGACGTGCCCGCGATCGTGCTGTCACGGCTGGGCGAGGCGTTGCTGCAGACGCGTCCGGCGGTCGCCCTGCTCGGTGACTACACCCGGTACTCGGGCATGTCCCGTTACCTGGTCTACCGCTGGTTCACCGGTGATCCGCGGGTCCGTGGCCTGTACCCCGTCGAGGACCATCCGGTTCGGGGCAGGGTCTTCGCCGCGGAGATCAGGGAGGCGTACACGGCGGATCCCACCGGGAGGGCCGGGGAGATCGTCGCGGCGCTGTTGGAGGTCAGTTCCGAGTTCGCGAACATCTGGCGGTTGCACGAGGTGGGTGTGACCCATCATCACGACCTCAAGCGCTACCTGCACCCCGAGTTGGGGGAGCTGGAGCTGTACGCCGAGATGCTGCTGGATCCGGAGCAGTGTCAGACGCTGCTGGTGTTCACCGCCGTGCCCGGTTCCCCGAGCCACGGCAAGCTTCGGCTTCTGACCGCCGCTTAGCGGGTCAACCCTCACACACCTGAAGGCATGTCTCGAATCCGAGGCGTGCCCGGGCCTCACAATGCTTCAAATTCGAATCATCGATTCACCTTGAAAGGTGGCATGTGCCATGAAAGCAGTGCGTTTCCATGAGTACGGCGCTCCGGACGTCTTGCGCTACGAGGACGTGGAACAGCCGGTCCCCGCTGCCGGGGAGGTCCGGATCCGGGTGGCCGCGACGTCGTTCAACCCGGTCGACGGCAACATCCGCGCGGGCTTCATGCAGGGCCCCATCCCGGTGACCCTGCCGCACACCCCCGGCATCGACGTCGCGGGCACGGTCGACGCGCTCGGCGAGGGCGCGGACCGGGTCAGGGCGGGTGACCAGGTCGTCGGCTTCCTGCCGATGACCGGCGCCGGCGCGGCGGCGGAGTACGTGCTCGCACCGGCCGGCCTCCTGACGACGGCGCCCGCGAGCATCCCTCTTGCCGATGCGGGCGGGCTGCCGCTGGTCGGGCTCACCGCCTGGCAGGCCCTCTTCGACCACGCCAAGCTGACTGCCGGTCAGCGGATCCTGATCAACGGTGCGGGCGGCGCGGTCGGCGGCTACGCCGTGCAGCTGGCCAAGCACGCGGGCGCGCATGTGATCGCCACAGCCGGGCCGCGCAGCAGTGAACGTGTCAGGACGGCGGGTGCCGACGAGGTGTTCGGCCACGGGGTCCCCGAACTGTCCGCGCTGGTCGACGTCGTGCTCAACCTCGCGCCGGTCGAACCGATGCAATTGGCCGCGCTGACCTCCGTGGCCCGCGACGGCGGCATCGTGGTGAACACGACGGTGTGGATGCCCGCGCCTTCCGACGAGGAACGCGACGTGCACGGCGTCAACCTCTTCGTCAACAGCGACGCCGCGCAGCTGGCGAGGCTGGTGACGCTGGTCGACTCCGGAGCGCTGCACGTCGATATCGCTCGACGGGTGCCGCTGGCCGAGCTGCCGGCGCTGCATGCGGAGGCCGCAGAAGGCGCACTCTCCGGCAAGGTCCTCGTCCTTCCCCCCGCCGTCTCCCTCACCTGAGTCGACCGTTTCCGGCGCGACGATCGCGTCGCTTCTCCCCACGAGCGGTCGAGCCGTCGCGGAGGGGCTGCGCTCTGCCGGAACGGGCGGAGCGCAGTTCCGACGCATCCATGCCGGCCGCCCGGACCCTCGCCCGGCGCTCCAGGACTCCTGGGCATCACACCGGCTCGGACCCAGCAACCGGAGAGAGCGTCACGGGTGACAGGACCGGCCCTCCGCGGTGTCGTTCGCGTGCGCTGCCCTGATCGCGGGGACGTCTCCGGCCCGGCCGTGCTTGTGCAGTTCGACGGCCAGCGGTGTGGCGGTGAACATCGAGGAGTAGGTGCCCACCACGAGGCCGATGAGGAGGGCGAGTGCGAAGTCGGTCAGGGTGTCGCCGCCGAGGACGGCCAGTGCCGTGAGGATGAGGGCGGCGCCCATGCCGGTGCTGACGGTGCGGGGCAGGGTCTGCAGCAGTGCCTGGCCGGCGATGCGGGCGAAGGGTTCCTCGCGGTCGCTCCGGCCCAGTTCCCTGATCCGGTCGAAGAGGACGACGGAGTCGTTGACGGAGTAGCCGATGACGGTCAGCAGCGCGGCCAGGAAGACGCCGTCGACGGGCTTGCCGAGCCAGGCGAAGACGCCGACGAGGATCACGACGTCATGGGCGAGCGCGACGACCGCGGACGTTCCCAGCAGCCAGCGGAAGCGTGCCGCCAGGTACAGCAGCTGCGCGCCGAGGGCGACGACCAGGGCGATGAGGGCGCCGCGGCGGAGCTCCTCGCCGAGGCTGGGCCCGATGGCCTCGTCGCGGACCTTGTCGGCATCGCGTGCCAGGTCGGTGACGGTGTCGGTGAGCGTCGCCGCCTGGGCTTCGCTGAGGTGGTGGGTGCGGACGGTGAACCCGTTCTCGCCGGAGGTCTGCACGACGGCCCTGGGGAATCCGGCGTCGGCGAGCGCGGCGCGGGCCCGGTCGGCGTCCACGGGGGCGGCCGTGCTGTATTCGATGAGGCGGCCACCGGTGAATTCGACCCCGAAGTCGAGGCCTCGCACGGCGATCCCGGCGGCGGCAAGGACGAGGGCGGCGGCGGAGGCTGCCAGCCATCGGCGCGGGTGCCGCAGAAGGTTCGGCCTGCTGCGGCTGAGGCGGTCGCGGACGGCACCGGTGTGGGCGATGCCGGTGAAGCGGAGGCGGCGACGCAGGAAAGGGCGGGCGACCGCGTAGTCGGTCAGGGCGCGGGTGATGACGAGGGCGCTGACCATGGAGGCGAGGACACCGATGGCCAGTGTGACGCCGAACCCGCGCACGGGGCCGGAGGCGAGGAAGAACAGGAGACCGGCGGCGATGAGGGTGGTGATGTTGGAGTCGGCGATCGCGCTGAAGGCCCTGCGGAATCCGGCGGCCAGGGACGACCGTGGGGTGGCGCGGGGACGGGAGGCGTACTCCTCGCGGGCGCGTTCGAAGACCAGCACGTTGGCGTCGACCGCCATTCCGATGGCCAGGACGAAACCGGCGAGGCCGGGCAGCGTGAGGGTGGCGCCGAGCGCGGCGAGGGCCGCGTAGGAGATGAGGCCGTAGCAGGCCAGGGCGACGGTCGCCAGGACTCCCATGATCCGGTAGACGACGATGATGAACAACGACGTCGAAGCCGTTCCGATGACGGCGGCCCAGGCGCCGGCCGTGATGGCCTGCGCGCCCAGGGTGGGTCCGACGGTGCGCTGCTCGACGGTCTCGACCGGTACCGGAAGGGCGCCCCCGTTGATGAGCAGTGCCAGCTCCCTGGCCTCGGCGTCGTCGAAGGCGCCGGTGATCTGGGTGGAACCGCCGCTGATGCCGGACCGGCAGGCGACGGACGGATCGACCCGCGGCGAAGAGATGATCTTGTCGTCCAGGACGATGGCGACCCGGCGGCCCGGATCTCCTGCCGCACGGCAGGCGGCCTCGCCGGTCAGGCGGGCCCACCCCTGCTTGCCTGGTCCCTTGAAGTCGACGGTGACGTGCCATCCGGCGCCGGTCTGCTGGTCGAAGCGGGCGCCTGCCTTCTCGACGTCCTTGCCGGTCAGTGAAGCCGCCTGAAGACGCAGGCGTTGACCGGACTCGTCGGCCAGCACCCGCTCGCCGGACCGTTCGGGCGATGGCCCGGGCACTTGGTCGGCTTCGGCGGCCGTGCCGAGCACCTGGTGGAAGGTGAGCTGGGCGGTGCGGCCGAGCACGTCGGCCGCCTTGCGGGGATCCTGCAGTCCGGGCAGTTCGACGACGATCCGGTCCGCGCCGGAGCGGGCGATGGCGGGTTCGGCGACGCCGAGCGCGTCGATGCGGCCGCGCAGCACCTCCACGGTGCGGTCCGTGGCGTCGCTGTCGGCGTCAGCGGCGCCGGCGGGGCGGGTTTCCAGCGTGATCTGGGTACCGCCTCGCAGGTCCAGTCCGAGGTGGACGGGCACGGTGAGCGCGACGTACAGGGACAGGGCGACGACGGCGAGGGCGATCAGCCCTCTGATGTGCGGAGATCGGTTCACAGCGGGCACAGCGGGCCTCCGGCGGGCACACCGCGGCCAGGACAGCGACCGCGGTCGGGAAGGGATGAAGAGGTGAGGGTTCAGATGCCGGAGGGCGCGGGTGGCGCCCGGACCCCGTGGAGATGTGCCGGTTGCTCCGATGTGGGGAAGCCTCTCGCCGAGGGCGGGAACAGCGCGAGCCGCAGGGTGGTGGCTGCCGGCGCGAGTGACGCGCCCGGGGCGGAACCCGGCGGAGCATGACGCTCGCCGGCGCCGGCCCGATGGCCTCGGACGGAAACGGTGGAGACCGCAGGGTCCGCCCTGTCCGCGTACGACGCGCTGTGCGACGACGCTGCCTCGGCGGCGGCCACCGCGGCCCTCGCTGCACGGGAGTGCTCACCGCCCGAGGCGGACGAGCCGGGCAGAAGAGCGAGCACGCCGAGTACGGCGAGCACGGCGAGCAACACGGGCCACACCGTTGCCGAGCCGCAGCCCCGCGTGCGCGGAGCAGTGGGCGCGAAGCAGGCCATCCCCGCTCTTCCTTCCCGGTCGGCGGCGGTCCGCCGGCAGGGGCGGGAGCATCGAGGCCCCGGCCGGGGAGTGGGCGGCCGGATCCCCGAGGAGTCAGCGGGCTCAGGCTTCGATGAGTCCGGCGCGGATCGCGTAACGGGTGAGTTCCAGCCGGTCACGCAGGCCGAGCTTGTGCAGCAGGTTCTCCCGATGCCGCTGGACGGTCTTGATGCTGATGAAGAGGATCTCGGCGATCTCCTTGGAGGAGTGGCCCTCGGCCACGAGCTTGAGAACCTCCTCCTCGCGCGCGGTCAGCACCTGCTCGGGCGGCTCCTCGCCGTGACGGACCCGGTCGAGGTAGTTGCGGATGAGCGCGGTCACCGCCCCCGGGTACAGGAACGGCTCGTCCCGCATGGCGGCCCTGCACGCGGCCACCAGGTCGCGGTCGGCCACCGACTTCAGCACGTATCCGCCGGCCCCGGCCTTCAGCGCCTGGAAGAAGTACTGCTCGTTGTCGTGCATCGTCAGCATCAGAACCCGCACCCCGGGCTTCAGCGCGAGGAGCTCCCGGGTGGCCTGCAGGCCGGTCATCCGGGGCATGGCGATGTCCATCACCGCCAGGTCGACCTCATGGGTGCGGGCCAGCTCGACGGCCTCGGCGCCGTCCCCGGCCTCGGCGACGACCTCGAGGTACGGCTCCCGTTCCAGGATGAGCCGCACACCGCGACGGACCAGCGCGTGATCGTCGGCGAGAAGGATGCGGATCACGGATGTGTGAGGCGTGGTCATGGCTGCTTCCTGAGGAGAGGCACGGTCAGCCGGACCGTCGTACCGGCCTTCGGCTGGGAGATGACGTCCAGGGTGGCCCCGATCAGCAGGGCCCGCTCACGCATGCCGCGCATTCCCGCACCTTCGCGGGCGGCTCCGGTGCCGCGGCCGTCGTCGGCCACCGCCAGCACCACCGCCTCGCCGGTGTGACGCAGGCTCACCTCGACCTGGCCGGCCTCGGCATGACGAGCCGCGTTGGTCAGGGCTTCCTGGGCGACGCGATAGAGCACCAGCTCCGTCTGCTGGTCCAGCACCGGCAGGCCGGCCTCGAAGCCGCGCACCACCCGCAGCCCGACGTGGGTCGCGAACTCACCCGTCAGCGAGGTCAGCGCGCTGACCAGACCGAGGTCCTCCAGCACACCCGGCCGCAGCCGGCGCGCGAGACGCCTCACCTCGTCCAGGCTCCCCCGGGTGATCTCCTGCACCTGCCGCAACTCACCGCGCAGGGGCTCGTCCGCCTCGTCAGCGGCCCGCTCCAGCGACAACAGGACCGCCGTCATGCTCTGACCCACCTCATCGTGGAGTTCCTGTGCGATACGGCGCCGCTCGGCCTCCTGCGCGAACAGGGCGCGGGCACTGCTGGACGCCCGCTCGTGCTCAAGACGCTCCAGCATGGCGTTGAAGGTGCGGATCAGTTCAGCGGTCTCACCACGGCCCCCTTCCGGCAGCCGCTGCCCGGGCCGCAGCAGATCGACGGTGGTCATCAGCCGTGTGAGACGGTCTAGCGGGGCCAGACCGATCCGCAGCAGAGCGGCGTTGGCGACCAGCATGACCACCAGGCCGCCCACAAGGATGCCCGCCTCGGTCAGCACCACCGGCACCGAGACGGTCACCGGGGCCCACAGCAGCAGCGCGGTGGCGCTGCCCAGCACGACCGCGTTCAGCGCGAAGATCCGCCAGAACAGGGACACCGCAACAACGCCTCTCCATGTGACACGACTCTGTCTTCACCGTCGGTCACCAAGCATCTCGAACCTCAGCTGCGTCCAGTGGTCCTGACCGGCCTGTCCTCCAGGCTGCCCGCTGCCGGCTCCGCCGTCGATGGGCTCCGATGCCCATTTCCCGCTCCCGGCCCTCCCACCTCTCGATGGGCCCCGCACCCTGCCACAGATGGGTATCACGCCCGATGGGCTTCGTGCGGCACAGCGGCCACGGTAGGGGCATGGACCAGCCCGTGAACCAGCCGCCGTGACCCTCCCCCGGCCTTCGCCCCCACGGCTGCCCCGCCCGACGCACCCCACCTCACGTGGAATGAAGGAATCGCCATGTCACTCGATACGCCCCGGTCCGGAACCCGCCCTGAAGGGCTGACGGCACGCGAGGCCCTCCAGCGGCTCGAACACGAACGTGCCTCCCGCCTCACCCAGCTGCGGGCCCTCGGCGAGACCGGGCCCGGCGCGGAGGGACAGGTGATGTCCCTGCACAAGGACACCGTCCGGCGAGTCCTCGCCGAGGTCGAGGCAGCCTTCGCCCGCGTCCGGGACGGCAGCTACGGCATCTGCCGCACCTGCTCCAGGCCGATCCCGGTCGAACGCCTGGAGATCCTTCCCTACACACCGTTCTGCGTCGCCTGCCAGCGCCACGCCACCTGACGACCACCCGTACGACGTCCCTCTCCCGCCTCGCCCAGGGGGTGCCTTGGTGAACCACCGGATCATCGACGACCTCGACGCCGACCTGTCGATCGACGACGTCGCCGCACTGCGCGAGAACCTGAACGAACAGCGTCTGTTCCGCCAGGAGCAGTTGCACCAGCTCTCCGCCGCCGCCACGGCCCGCGCCGACGCGTTCCTCGACCGGCAGGCCGCCTCCCAGATCGAGGTCCGCGTCAAACTCGCCGCCTCCGCCCGCATGGTTCTGGACGACGTCGAAGCGGCCCTCGAGCGGATGGACCAGGGCCGCTACGGCGCCTGCCACCTGTGCCGCGGCACCATCGCCCGCGAGCGGCTGATGATCGTGCCACAGGCCCGCTACTGCGCCCGCTGCCAGCAGGTCAAGGAAGCCGCCCGATGACCGGCGGCCCCGGCGCCGTCCCTCACCCTGTGGAACCAGTTCCTCAACTGCGCGATCATCATCGTCGCCCTGGTCACTCCCGCTTCGCCTCCGGCGAGAAGCAGGAACGACCACGTGCCGTCGGCGGCTTCGACCGACCCCCGGCCGGGTCGGTCGAAGCCGCCCGGCGCTGGACTCCACCGTGCTGGACGACGCGGTCGCCGCCCAGGGCGCCGTCACCCGGAGCGGGCGGGGCGGGACTGTCGGACGTGCTGGGCAAGGCCGAACAGAGCGCCGGTGGGATCGCGCATGACGAGGTCTCCGTCGGAGTTCCGGCGCACTTCGGTCGCACCGAGCTGTCGGGCCCGCTCGGCGTCGGCGGCGGGTCTGTCGCTGGCGAAACCGACCAGCCAGAGTGATCGCTGCGCCGTCGGTTTCCCTGGCGGCTTGCCGGTGGGGGCGGCGGAGTTGTCCGGCAACAGGAACTCGGTGTGCTGGGGGTCGGAGTTCCAGCGCAGTGCTGGTCGGTAGAAAGCGGCGGCCTCCGCGCAGTGGTCGGTGAGAAGGCTGATGCGGCCGAAGGTCCCCGGTTCGCGGTTCAGCTGCATGCCGTCATGTGTTCCGGGCTGCCAGAGTGACAGTGGTGCGCCGACGGGATCGATCACGACGGCAGCGTGGCCGAGCGTCCCGACCTGGGTCGGTGCCACGATGATCCGGGCGCCCAGGTTCGTGAAGCGGGTGGCGGTGGCTCGGACGTCCGACACGGTGACGTTGGTCGTCCAGTAGGGTGCGCCTGCGTCCTCGGCCGGCCCCAGGGCCGCGACGAGATGTCCGCGCAGCGTGCAGAGCCGGTAGCCGTGGGAGTCCGGCCGGGCGACGGTCCAGCCGAACAGCGCGGTGTAGAACGCCGTCGTCGTCCCCATGTCGGGGGTGCCGAGGTCGATCCAGCTCACGGTGTTCTCGGGGTGACGCGTGATGTTCATCGAGATGACTTTCCGCTTGAGGCCGCCCCGCCCCGGCGGCGGAGCGAGGCGTGTTCAGAGCCGGCTCGGCGGCAATCCGCGGTGTCAGTCGTAGTAGGGCGAGTTCAGGTCGATACTCGCGTCCTTGACGATGTCGCCGTCGAACAGGCGTGTCGTTGCCGGGGCTCCGGTCCGGCGAGCCTCTTCGGCGAAGGGGCCCTGAGCGAAGGCCAGGGCGTTCTGGGCGCTGTCGAACTCGTAGAAGCCACCGACGGTGTGAGTTCCGATACCGGACAGCCACGTCTTGCGGATCAGGCCGGGTGCGGTCTTCAGCGCCGCGTTGATCTGGTGCCAGTCGAACTGATCGAACGGCACTGCGGCCTGGATCTCTGTGTAGAGAAACGTCTTGCCCATCTCGAACCTCCGGTTCAGGGGTTGTCCAGCCCCACGCCACTAGTACGTGCGTACTAGTGATAACGGGGTGAGCATGCACTAGGATGGCCGTACTAGTCAAGGAGGTGGCGGTGGCCGCGGACACGAAGTCCCGCATGATCAGCGCAGCGATCGGACTGCTTCAGCGCCACGGCCTGGCCGCGATGTCCTTCACCGACGTGCTGGCCGAGAGCGGTGCCGCACGCGGAGCGATCTATCACCATTTCCCGGGTGGCAAACAGCAACTCGCGCTCGAAGCAGCCCGCCGCAACGCAGAAGACGTCCGCGGCCACCTGCGCGAACTGCCGGGCCGCACGTCACGCGACGTCGTGGACGCGTTCCTTGACAGCGTCCGTCCCGTGGTACAGGCGTCCGCGGGGGGCGGCGGCTGTGCAATCGCGGCGGTCACCGTCGACGGCGGTGCGGCCATCGCCGACCAGAGCAGCCTGCTCACTGTCGCGGCCGAAGCGTTCACCGGCTGGGGCGGCGAGCTCGCCGCAAAACTCACCGACACCGGAATGAGCACGTCCCAGGCCGCTGATCTGGCCACCCTCATGATCGTCACACTCGAAGGCGCCCACATCCTGTGTCGCGCCGAGGGCAGCATCGCCCCCTTCGACAGAGCTGCCGCGGCTCTGCTCTCCGGCCTCCCCGGCCCGGGTTGAACCGGGGCCGGAACACGACGGAGCGGCGTGCTGACACGATCAGGCTTCTGCCGTGGCATGCACAGGGCGGCACCGGTCGGGTGTTGCTGTCACGCAACACCGTGGCCTCCTGCGATTCCGGCTCCCGCACGCGGCTCCGGCCCTGCTCTACGGGGTGGACCGCTCCACCATCACCCGGACTGTCCACGAGTCCGCCCCGGCGGTCCCCGGGCGTGCGGGCGCGACGGCGCTACCCGAACAGGCGGCGCTGGATCTCGCGCCGGTAGTCCTCCAGGGTTCTGTCGAGGTGTGCCGCGGTGGCCTTCGCGGCCTCCTCAGGGCGGCCGTCACGGATGGCGCGAAAGATCGCCTCGTGTTCCTCGACGGCTGCCCCGGTGTTCTCACCGAGCCTGTCATGGATACCGATGGCGCTGCACTGGCGCTGGAGACGGCGTGCGTCCCGCACGGCGCTGACGAGGAAGGTGTTGTGCGAGGCCGCGGACACGGCCGCGTGGAAGTCCTCGTCCGCCTGGTTGAACACCTCGACCAGGCCGTGGACGAAGCCGTGCCGGCACTGCTCCGTGGCCACCTCGATGGTGCGCAGTTCCGAAGGTGTGGCGCGGGTGGCCGCGAGACTGCTGGCGGACATCTCCTGGACACGGCGGAACTCGAACAGCATCAGCACGTGGTCGATGTCGACGGGACGGAAGAACCCTCCCCAACGGCTGGTGACGAGCATGCCTTCGTCGTCCGCGACGAACAGGCCCCTGCCCTTGTGGGCCCGCACGCGGCCCAGCGCCGAAAGGATCTTCACGGCCTCCCGCACCACAGCTCTGCTGGTGTCCAGCCTCTGAGCCAGGTCGATCTCCGTGGGCAGCCGGTCACCCACCGCCAACTGCTCCTCGGCGATGTACTCGAGGATCCGCTCAGCCACGATCTCGTACCCCGGACGGTAGCCGCGGCTCTCCTCCGAGCCGTTCGCCGCCGCGGACGCAGCGGAAGGGCCCTGAGCCGGCAAGGCCACTTCGATCGCTGACGTGTCGTCCATCTGTGTTGCCTCCCGGGTGGCCGCGGCCGACGCGACTGATCGCTGTGGAGCCGAGAGCATCGTAACGCCCCCCTGATAAGTCCTACTCATTTCAGTCGCTCCTCGCGGGGAAAAACTCAGAATCCCGGATACACAAAGGGATCTTTCTCTTGATACCGACCGAAAACTCTTCGTGCTGCTACGGACCTGCCCAAGGAACGTCGCACACACTCTTGACGCACCCCTTGATAAGGCGGCTAATTTCTTCCGAGTCCGCAGCACATCAGCCGCCTTCCAAGCGTCCGACGCCCGCCCGGGACGGCCCCGGCGTCGCCCCATCCGTGCGCCGCCTGCCCATCTGCTCGGGGCACCCGCAAACCCAGTGGAGTCACTCATGACCGTCCGCAAGCTTTCGCCCAGCCCGAGGAGAACGCTCGGCAAGCGGCATACGGAATTACTGGCCGGGTGCGCGGCCACCGTGTTGCTCACCGTGACGGCCTGCGGGGGCGGTACCGCCAGTACGACCACCAAGGACGGCTTCGCCCAGGTTCCCCAGAAGGACGGTGCGCTGACCGTCTGGGTGGACGCGACCCGCATGGAGGCCGCCGAGCAGTACCAGCGACTGCACCCGGACGTGAAACTGGACATCGTCAGCTACGACGGCGACGCCAACGGCTCGAACTACCTCCAGACCAAGGTCCAGCTCTTCAACCGCACCGGCAAGGGCTGGCCGGACGTCGTCTTCAGTTCGCAGAACAACGAGGCCTCCTGGGCGGTCGACGCGGACTTCGCCGCTCCGCTCGACAAGGGCCTGATCCCCGAGTCGACCCTGGGCCGGTTCTCGAAGGGCGCCAACGACGTCTGCACGGTGGACGGCACCCTCTACTGTCTGCGCAACGACCTCTCCCAGGCGGTGCTCTGGTACAACGCCCCGCTGCTGAAGAAGTTCGGCTACACGGTGCCCACGACCTGGGAGGAGTACCGGCAACTCGGCGAGAAGGTTTCCGAGGAGCACCCCGGCTATCTCGTGGGTGACGCGGGCGACTCCTTCACCCCCGAGATCTACCTGTGGGCGGGCAAGTGCGGCGCCAACCACATCACCGGGCCCAAGTCCGTCTCGGTGAACACCACCAGCGAGGCCTGCACCAGGATGGCCGGGCTCCTGGACGTGCTGATCAAGAACAAGTCCATGTCCACGAGCGGCGTCTTCAGCACCGACTTCGGCAAGAACCAGGCCGACAAGGTCCTGCTCATGCCGGGCCCGGCCTGGTACGGCGGCGCGGTCTTCAAGGACACCCTCAAGGTTCCGGCCAAGCAGATAGCGGCCGCTCCCGTCCCGCAGTGGCAGGGGGAGAACGCTCCGTCCACGGGCAACGTCGGCGGCGGTACCTGGCTGCTGTCCCGGCACTCCACCCACATCAAGGCCGCCACCGAATTCCTCAAGTGGGTCACCACCGACAACGCCTACCAGGGGGAGAAGGCGCCCGGCTTCCCCGCCTACGCGCCCGCGTCCGAGGCCTGGCTGAAGGGACAGGCGGCCTCCGGATACTTCGCCGGCGACCTGAGCGCGCTCGCGGCCGCCTCCTCCCAGGTCTGGCCCGAGTGGGGCTCGGGCCGGTTCAGCCAGGAGGCGATCTGGGCCGCCACCGTCAAGCCCGGCATCACCCAGGGCAAGTCCATCGTCTCGATGCTGCCGGCCTGGCAGGACTCCATCGTCAAGTACGCCCGGGCCAACGGATACAAGGTCGCGCAGTGACCCTCACCCACTCCCCGGCCGGCTCTGCCGCCCGGCGCCGTCGCGGCGCCGCCCGGCAGAGCCGGGCCGGCACGGCCTTCGTCGCCGCCTACGTGCTCCTGCTGATCGCGTTCGGCATCCTGCCGACCGGATACGCCGTCTACTTCGCCTTCACCGACGCCGGGGGAACGTTCACCGGCTTCGCCAACTTCATCGACACGGCGCAGGACTTCCGCTTCATGGACGCCGTCGGCCATGTCGCGCTCTATCTCCTGTTCTGGCTGGTCTCACTCGTGGTGTTCGTGGTGGCCCTGGCGCTGCTGCTGCACCGTCTCGCCTCAGGCGCCGTCAGCAAGTCCCTGCGCTTCCTCTTCTACATCCCCGGAGCACTCGCCGGCGCCGCGAGTGTGCTGGTGTGGCTGTTCATGCTCGACCCGGCGGTGAGCCCGGTCAGTTCGCTGCTGGGCATGCTGGGGTTCCACACCTTCGGCGAGGTGATCGCGCCCGGCAACCTGCCCCTGCTCTTCACGATCATCGCGTTCTGGACCGGCGCGGGCGGCTGGATCGTCGTCATCCACGGGGCGCTCGACAACATTCCCCGGGACGTCATGGAAGCCGCGCGCATCGACGGCGCGGGCGCCTGGCAGACCGCCTGGCGCGTCCAGATCCCCATGCTCCGCAAGTGGATCGTGTACATGGTGATCCTGGCCTTCGCGGGCGGCGCCCAGCTCTTCGTGGAGCCGCAGTTGCTGTCCCTCGCCAGTGTGGGCGTGGCCGGACGCGACTACTCGCTCAACCAGCTGACCTACGACTTCGCCTTTCAGATGAACAACGTCAACGGCGCCGCCGCGGTCTCGGTGGAGCTCCTGGTCGTCAGCGTGTCGGCCGCCGCCGTCTTCGTCGCGCGGTCGAGGTTCTTCGATGCCGACTGAGACCCCTGCCGGACCGGCCGCCGCCCCGCCACGCACGGAACGGGAACCGAACGCCATGAGCCGAGCCCACCACCAGGCCCGTCAGCGGCGGCGCCCCCGTGCCCCGCGTCGCCTCGTGCCCCGCCTGCTGACCGGCTCCGTACTCCTCGTCTTCACGGTGTTCTTCGTGCTGCCGGTGCTGTGGCTCGTCCTCGCGGCGACCAAGACCGACCAGCAGCTCGTGCACGGCAGCCCGCTGTCCTTCGGCTCCTGGCACGCCTTCAGGACGAACTGGGACCGCCTCACCGCGTTCCAGGACAACGCCGTCCTGCAGTGGCTGGGCAACTCCACCTCGTACGCGCTGATCTCACTGGTCATCACCCTGTGTGTGGCCGTGCCTGCGGGATACGCCCTGGCCATGACCGAGTTCCGCGGACGGCACACGTTGCTGGTCTCGACCCTGGTCGTGATGCTCATGCCGACCGCCACACTGGTGGTGCCGTTGTTCCTGGAGATCAACGCGGTGCACCTGATCGGCACGATGTGGTCGATCATCCTGCCGTACTCGTTCTACCCGTTCGGGGTGTACCTGACGTACATCTACTTCAGCACCGCCGTGCCGAGGGACCTGCTGGCGGCGGCCCGGATGGACGGCTGTTCGGAGTTCGGCGTGTTCCGGCACATCGCTCTGCCGCTGGCGACGCCGGTCATCGCTCTCGTGGGCTTCTTCAGCTTCGTCGCCAACTGGACCAACTACTTCCTGCCGTACGTGATGCTCCCCGAGAGCGACCAGATGCCCGTCCAGGTCGGCGTGGGAAGCCTGCTCAGCAATGTGCCGTCCTTCAACCCGGCCGTCGGCACCCTCGCGATCGAGCGCCCGCAGCTCGCACTGGCCACGCTCCTGGCCATCACACCCGTGCTGATCGTCTTTCTCTTCGCCCAGCGCTTCCTGGTCAGCGGGATGCTCGCCGGCGCCACCAAGGAATAGCGGCCCGGCCCTGCCGCCGTCCCCGGCGCACGGTGTCCCGCCGTCCACCCCGAACGGAGACCCCATGCCCTCCGACTCTCCCGACGTCACCCCGGCCGAGGACTCCCCCCGCGGCCACCCGGTCCCGCCGCCCGGGATCGAGGCAGGCGTGCCGCTGCTCGAACCACCCGGCTGGGCCGTGGCCCAGCGAGCGCTGTTCGACCTCCTCGACCACTCCTGGCGGCGCTTCGCCCGCGACTTCACCGGCCCCGACGGACGACTGAACTACTCGGGACCGCTGACCACCCGTGACGGTGCGGACGACTTCTACGAGGTGTTCTTCAACTGGCCCCAGCTGTACCTCCTCGGCGGCGCCGACGACCTGCTGCCCGCCGGCGAGAAACACTGGGAGGGCGTGACCCGGCAGCTGACCGAACTCGGCATGCTGCGCGACGAGTACGAGCGCGGCTACGACTGGTTCCACCAGGGCGAGAGCCTGCTGCTGCTGTACTTCCTGTGCATGGCCGCTCCGGACCGCTGGGCCGGACGCGCCCTGCGCTTCGCCCAGCTGTACGTCGACCCCGCCAAGGGCAACTACGACCCCGAGCACCGCATCATCACCCGTCCGCACAACGGCAGCGACCCCGACCGCACCGGCCTGTTCGACGGCGACGTCTACCCGTGGCTGCCCGAGGAAGCGCAGACATACGGGTTCCCGCTCGACTGGATCCCCGAGGCCGACGGCGGCCCGTACCCCCTCTCCGAGGATCCGCGTCTCGGCGCGCAGATGCGTGATCGGACGGGCGTCGGCGACACCGCCGTCAACCTCGCCGCGGCCGGGCTGGTCCTCAACGCCTGGATCCTCTCCGGCGAGGATCGCTACCGCGACTGGATCGTCGCGTACGTGGGCGCGTGGCGCGAGCGCACCGAGGCGAACGGCGGCCTCGTCCCCGACAACGTCGCCCCGGACGGCGTCGTCGGAGGCCTGCTGGAGGGCCGCTGGTACGGCGGCCACTACGGCTGGTCCTGGCCGCACGGCTGGCACAGCGTGGGCCACGCGGCCTGTGTGGCGGCGCTCGCGGCGGCCACGGCCACCGGTGACGACGACTACCTCTCCATGGTCACGACCTCGCTCGACACCCTCATCGGCCACGCCAAGGTGATGCCCCACACCGAGGCGGACTCCAGTCTCCCCTCCAAGTGGGCGGTCGAACTCGGCCCGGACGTCCACACACCCACACCGCACCTGCCGTTCCGCCACAACGACTCGGGCTGGTTCGACCACAACCCGGCCACCGCGCCCGTCCCGGTGGCCCTGTGGCACCACACGGCCTCCGAAGCCGACCGCGCCCGGCTGGAGCGGCTGCGCGAGGCCGACGGCATCGACTGGCGCACCGTGCGGCCCTTCCGCTCCAAGGAGGAATCCGGACACGAGAAGGCCTGGTTCGCCTTCCTGGCTGGCGACGACCCCGGCTATCCCGAGCGGATCCTCGCCGCGGCCCAGGCGCAGGTCCACCACCGCCTGCGGCGCATGGACCGCTACCGTGACCTGGACGTGGACGAGGCCGACATCCACGTGTGGCAGCTGTGCAACCCCGTGGTCACCGAGGCCCTCGTACAGCTGACCTGGGGCGGTCCCCAAGTGCTGTACGGCGGGGGTCTGCAGCAGGCCCGGCTGCGCTATCACGACGCCGAGGCCCGCCGCGCCGGCCTGCCCCCGGACGTGGCCGCCCTGGTCACCTCCATCGACCCCGAGGCGACCACCGTCGAACTGGTCAACCTCTCTCCCGAGACGGATCGCACGGTGATCGTCCAGGCCGGCGCCTTCGCCGAGCACACCATCGCCGCCGTCCGGTACACGACCTGCGAGGACGACGGATGGATCGGGGACCTGTACGACTACGGCCACACCGAGCCCGTCGTCACCGAGACGGAGCAGGCCTGCGACAGCGACTTCCTGACCGTGCGGCTGCCCGCGTCCACCCGCGTCCGGCTCGTCCTGCGGCTCCGCCTGCGCACCAACACACCGAGCTACCGGACACCGTTCGACCCCACGCCCGGCCGGACCACCCCGGCCGCGGAGGGAGAGACCGCATGAAACGCATCGCCCGGACCATCGGGCTCCGGAACAGGAGCCCGATGGTCGAGGCGGTGATCGACCGGGCGGAACCGACGTCACCGGTCGTCGGCGAGATGCCCGTCAGGCGGTGCTGAGGGGATGCGCCGCCGTGGCCGAGCGTGGGGGCCAGGCGTGGGGGGCCAGTATGCCGAGGACGTAGGCGCGGGCGACGAGGGCCGGTCGGGTCGCGGCGCCCAGCAGGTGCCGCAGGCGGCTGAGGTGGTAGTCGAGCGTCTGCCGCGACAGTCTCAGCGAGGCGGCTATGTCGCTGTTGCTGCTGCCCTGCGCCAGCAGCGACAGGATGCGGATCTGCGCGGCGGTGAGCGGCGGGTGGGCCTCGTGGGCCAGGCTCTGATGGGTGATCACGGCCCAGACGTGCCGCGCCCGGCCGCCGGAATGGCCGATAGTCGTCAGGTGGAGCTCCGCCCGCCGCTGCAGTCCATGGGCGTCGACGAGCACGGCGGTGGTCTCGACACGTCGGGTGCGGCGGGCTATCAGACTGTTCCAGCGGCGGTGCAACCGGTCGAGGTCGGGCCCCGGCCCGGGGGCCAGCAGCGTGTGGGCGCGGCGGCCCACGAGGTCGGGCAGGCCGAGGTGGAACAGTTCGGCGGCCGCCACGCTCGCCTCGATCACCCGCCCGTTCGCCGACAACAGGGCGCACGGCAGCCCGCTGTGGTCACGCAGTGCGCTCAGGTTCTCCTCGGCCTCCTGACGCTGCTCGGTGGCCCGCAGGTGGTCGGTGATGTCGACGTAGATGCCGGCGACGCACGTGCGGGACCGTTCCCGCACCGGGAAGCGGTGGCCGACCGCGCGGCCCGTGCTGCCGTCCTGACGCAGGTAGCGCAGAGTGTGCCGGACGGGCGTGCCCCGGGCGAGTATCTGCTGGTCAAGGGCACGGAACCGGTCGGCCTCGGCAGGGGGGTCGAAGTCCTCGATGTATCTGCCGACCAGTTGCTGCGGAACGGTGCCGTAGAGGTGTGCGTAGGCGTGGTTGGCCCACAGGTAGCGTCCGTCGCGGTCCCGGATGAAGGCGGCCGCCGGGGCGAGGTCCACGAGGTCCGCGAAGGCGGCGTAGTCGCGGGGCACCGCGAGACCCGCTTCCCGCTGCCGCCGGTCCGGGGCCCGTTGTGAGCCGCCCGGGCCGGCGGGGCCGCCGGCCTGCGACTCCCCTGCCTGCCGGGTCCCGCCGGCGTCCCCCTCCCCCGCCTGCCACGGCTCGTCGACTTCCCTCCAGAACACGGGAAGGTTCTCGAGCAGTGTCTTGAGGCTCGGCTCGCCCACAACGGTCTCCGTCCGTGTACGACTGACTGACGCACAGTCACATGAGGTCGGATTTCCCGCCCGGAACGGCACAAGCTCCATTCCCGGCCGAGTTGCCGGAGGGGACGGCGGCCCCGCTCGCCCTGTCGCCCGGGCCCGGCTCCGGGTCCGACGGTCTGCGGCTCACCGCCGCGACTCAGGCATTTGCCTGAGTCGCGGGCGCCCTCTGCGGCGATGTGGACGGTCACAGCCTGGTCCCCTGGAGTGTGCGGGCGAGCGGACACGCAGGACGCCGTCCCCGCATGCGATCCCCGGGCCCGTCACCGCACCGACGGTGCCGCGGACGGCCCCTGCCGACCAGGTGAACGGAGACGAATTTCTGTGAGCACGGTGCTGTTGGTGCATGCCAAGGGTGGTCCACCGCTCGGCCATGTCCTGTCCCGGACGGCTGCGAGGGCGGACGTGCACCTGCTGGCGCTCAGCGCTCTTCCCCCCGCCGTGGCGGGTTCCGTCGGGAGACTGTGCGCCTCGGTCACGACGCCGGGCGACGCGGGCCGCTCCGACCTGGTCTCCCTGATCGTCTCGCGTGCCCGGGAGGTGGGCGCGGACGCCGTGATCACCTTCTCCGAGTACGCGGTCGTGGCCGTCGCCGAGGCCTGCGAGAAGCTCGGCCTGCCGGGCGCGGGCGCGGCCGCCGCACTGGCGCGCGACAAGCGGCTGATGCGCGGCGCCTGGCAGCGCAGCGGCTTGCCGCAGCCCGCCTTCCGTCCCGTCGCCACGGAGGCGGATCTGCGGGCGGCGGTGGACTCCCTGTCCTGCCCGCTGCTGCTCAAGGCCGCCTGGAGCGCGGGATCCACCGCCCACCAGATCATCAGCTCCCCCGGCGACGTGTCCGCCGCCTGGGCCCGCTCGCGCCAGGTCATGGCGGAGTCCGCCCAGTTGGGATTCGCGGAGCTGCATGTCGCCGAGGCGGAAGCCGACTTCGTCGTCGAGGAGATCGTCAGCGGCACGGCGGCGGACTGGTTCGACGAGCCGGGCTGGGGCGACTACCTCAGCGTCGAGGGCGTCGTGGCGGACGGTGTCTTCCGTCCCGTCTGCCTCAGCGGCCGGATGCCCACCGTCGAGCCCTTCACCGAACGCGCAGGCATCACCCCCGCCCCGCTGTCGCCCGACGCGCAGGACCGCGTCGTGGACCTGGCGCGCCGCGCCGTCGACGCACTGGGCCTGCGCGACTGCGGGACGCACACCGAGATCAAGCTCGGCCCGGACGGCCGTATGTGGCTCATCGAGACCGCCGCCCGGTTCGGCGGCGCGATGACGGTGCCGCAGATCGAGGAGGTCTTCGGACCGGACCTGGTGGGCATGCTCGTCGACCACCTCCTGGGACGCCCTGTCGCCTGGCCGGAGCAGGCTCTGACACCGGCGCAGGCCCGGGGTGCGGCGGGTTCCCTCGTCGTCCTCGCGGTCGACGGCCGCGGCGAGGCCTGGCAGGACCGCAGGATCTGGGACTTCCCCGTGGTGGCGTCGGGCGTGCCGCTGAGCCCGGACAGCGAGCTGTCGGTGGTGGCGGAGAGTTCCCTGCCCGAAGGCAGTGTCGTGCCGGTCTACGACCCCGCCGGGGGCGCCAACACCATGGCGGCCCTGTGCCTGCTCTCCGCCGCCGACCCGCGGACGGTGCTGCGGGACTTCCGAACCCTGGTGGACGCGCTGCCCCGGGTGCTGCCCGCCGCGCAGCGCGAGGAGGCTTCCGCATGAGCGCCCACCTGACCGCCGGTGCCTCCGGTGCCGCCGAGCCCGGCACGGACCGCACGGTCGTCGGCGAGAACCTCTCCCTGCCGCTCTTCCGGACGCTGTCGGGAGTCCTGGCGGGTCATCCCTACCTCAAGGTCGTCGTCGACCGCGCGGAGAACACCTGGCACCTGCTCGACACGGGCGCGCACCCTTTCCACGTCGACTACGTCGCCACCCGGGTGCTGGGGATGGATCTGGCCGCGCTGGACGCGGAGCTGGACGCGTTCAACGCCTCCGTCTACACCGATCCCGAGCGTCGGTTCCTGCTCGGTGTGCTGTCCCTGCACACCGAGCGGGAGGAGGGCAGGGAGCGGCCGTTCCTCGTCCTGGAGACGACCGAGGCCGACACCATGCATGGCGAACTCCTCGCGTACTTCTACGAGTTCGTGCGGGTCAGGGTCGACAGCCGACTGCCGCTGCTGCTCAAGCCCGCCAACCACGGGCAGGAGGAGGAGCTGTCGGCGATCAGCGAACAGCGCGTGCCCCGCATCCTGAGCCACGAGCTGTTCGGTTCCCGGGAGCGCACTCCGCTGAACCCCGGCGAGGCCACCGGACGGCTGCGGTTCTTCCGGACCGCCGAGGAGTACACGGCGGCGGAGGCCGGGCTGGGCTGGGCGGACATCGTGGCGATGCCCTGCCTGCCCGACGACGTGCCGCGGGTCGCCGGCTTCATCAACACCGCGCCCATCACGCCCCTTTCGCACACCAACGTCCTCGCGTCCGGATGGGGCATCCCGAACGCGATCGTCCAGGACCTGGAGCAACTCGTCGAGAAGGAGGGCCTCGACGACACGTGGGTGCGCTACCGGGTCGACGAGGACGACATATCCCTGCGGCGCCTCGACCACGAACCCGGCCTGCGGGCGCCGGCCTGGCACCAGCAGCGCATACGCCTCGAACCGCCGCTCCTCGAGGACGCCCCCGTGCTGTCCCTGCACCGGCTGCGCCGTGCCGACCGCGACCGCTACGGCACGAAGGCGGCCAACCTCGGCGAGCTGCACCACGTCCTCGACAGCCGCACGGTGGACCTGACCTCCTTCTACGGCCGGCCCCGTCCGCCGCGCGAGGACCTCTTCGGCCACCTCGCCGCGCGCCTCGGCCTCACCTCCACCGCCTACACCGCCGAGCAACTTCGCTTCAGAGCAGCCGAGTTCGTCGCGGAGGCGGTCGGCGCCCCCGAGGGCGTCGCACTCCCCTTCGCGCTCCAGCAGCGGTTCCTCGTCTCCTCGCCGGCCCTCCAGCAGGGCATCGGCAAGCTGAAGATGGCGCTCGAACTCGACGCCACCGACGTCCTGGACTCGCTGTGCCTGCACCTGCAGCACCTGATCCGGCACACCCCGGTCCCCGAGGCGGTCACCCGGCAGATCGACCAGGCCTTCCCCGAGGCGGCGGCCTCGCGCGGACGGCTGGTGGTGCGCTCCTCCTCCAACGCCGAGGACCTGCCCGGGTTCTCCGCGGCGGGCGTCTACGACTCCGTCACCACCGTCCACGGCACGGGTGAACTCCTCGACGCCGTACGCCAGGTGTGGGCCTCCCTCGTGTCGCCCCGCAGCGTACGGCTGCGCCACCAGGTCGGCATCTCCCTCGACGACACCTACATGGGTGTGATCATCCAGGAGTACGTGCCCGCCACGCTGGGCGGCGTCCTCGTGACCTGCAACCCGACCCGCCGGGACGACTTCCGCAACGTCTACCTCAACTGTTCCCCGGGCTCGCCCGAGCAGGTGGTCGACGGGACGGTGCTGCCGCAGCAGTACCTGTACAACACCGTGGAGGGCGGCGGCCGTACCGTCGCGCTGGGTTCGTGGGGCCAGGGGCTGTCCGCCGCGGTCCGCGCCCGGCTCGCCGACCTGTCCCTGACCGGACGGCTCCTGCAGTCCCACTTCAGCGAGGCCGACGTGGACAAGCCCCTCGACATCGAGTGGCTGATGACCGAGCGGGGCGACTTCCGGCTGGTCCAGATCCGCCCCTACGCGCTGTGAGGGCGCGTCCTGGCCGGCCGCGCCCCGGCACCGGAGCGGCAGGGGGCCTGACCGGCGCCGCCCACCGGATCATCCGGCTCAACTACGGCTTCCAGCTGCTGTTCAACCTGTTGTGGTGGATGCCGGTGTTCTACGCCTACCAGAAGGAGGCCGGGCTCTCGGACGGACAGATCTTCGGCATCCAGAGCATCTACTACGTGGCCTTCTGCCTGCTGGAGATCCCCACCGGGCTGATCGCCGACCGGATCGGCACCCGCAACTGCCTGCGGGCCGGCGCGGTGGTGATGACGGCCGCGAACCTGGCCCCGGTGGTCAGCGCCTCCTACGCGGGGTTCCTGCTCCACTTCCTGGCCATCGCCGCCGGCCGGTCGCTCACCTCGGGCGCGGCGAGCGCCTACCTGTACGACGGGCTGCGGGCGGAACGCTGCGAGGAGCACTACCTGCGGGCGGAGGGCACCGCACGGGCGCTGGGGCTGGCGGCGAAGGTGGCGTGCTGGCCGCTGGTCGGGCCCTTGACGGCCCTCGCGCACCCCGCCCCGTACGTGCTCAGCGCCGCGAGCGCGGCAGGCTCCCTCGTCTGCGCCCTGCTGCTCCCCCGGCTCGCGGGGGCGGAAGCCGGAGCGGACACCGGCCGGGGTGACGGCGGGCGCCGGGGCGGCGCCTTCCTGCGGGACGCGGGGACCGCGCTGCGCTGCGTCGCCTCCTCCCCGTGGCTGGCCCTGGTGATGGTGCAGGGCGTGGCGGTCTTCACGCTGTCGCGCATCTGCCAGGTCAACCTCTTCCAGCCGATCCTGCTGGACCACGGCATCGGCGAGGCCTCGCACGGTGGGGTGCTGGCCGCGATGACCGTGGCGGAGGCGGTGGCGTCCGCGCGGCCCCAATGGATCAGCCGCAGACTGCCGCCGGTCGCCTGGGTGTCCGTCCTCAGCCTCGCGCTGGCGGGCACCCTGGCGGCCATGACCCTTGGTGGGCCGTGGGTCGTCGTCGTGCTCCTCTGCCTGTTCGCCGCCGCGACCGGGTTCGCGTTCCCCGTCCAGCGCAAACTGGTCAACGACGCGATCCCCGCGCACGCGCCGCGGGCGACCCTGCTGTCGGTGGAGAGCATCGTGGACCGCGCGGTGTGCGCTCTGGCCGCGATCGCCGCGGGCGCGTACCTGTCGGCCGGGCATCTGGACGCGTTGCTCTGGCACAGCGCGCTGGCCACGGCAGTGCTGCTGGGGGGCTTCCAACTGCTGCTGCGCAGCGGCGCGGTCGCCCGTGACGGCCGGGAACCCCGAGCGGGCGGCCGCAGCGGCCGCGCGGGAGCCGGCGGCACCGCGTCGGCGGCGGGCGAGGGTGCGCCCGGCCTGGCGAACGCGGGGGACGTCGACGGCAAGGAGGCCCTCGAACCGGACCGGGCCGCACGGGGGCCACGAACGACCTGACTCACCGGACCGGCGGGGCCACCGGCGGGCCAGCCCTTCACCGGCGCCGAAACGGTGTCCGTGGCGTCGGAGCCGGTCCGTCGTCGTACGCCCCAGAGCAAGGTCGCACGACGACGGACGGGCCCGGCCAGGGCCAGGGCTACGGCTACGGCTACGGCTACGGCTACGGCTACGGCTACGGCTACGGCTACGGCTACGGCTACGGCTACGGCTACGGCTACCGTCGGCTGAGGCGACGTTCAGCCGAGGCGACGGCCGAGCAGATCGACCAGTCCCGCCGGCAGGAACACGGGCCGGTGCGGCAGACCGACCTGGTACGACACGAAGCCCAGCGAGGAGGCCACCGACACCTCCTGCGCCGTCTCCGCCTGGTAGGCGACCCGGCAGCCGCCCGAGTCCAATCTGGCGCGCTGCCACAGGACCGGGGACGGCTTGCGTTCGGACTCGGTGCGCGGCGTACGGATCCGGTCGCCGAAGTCCGCCCAGGCGAAAGCCGCCGGACCTCGCCACGCCGCGTCGACCTCCGTCCGGAGCCGGGCGGCGCGCTCGGCGTCGGTCGCGCCCCAGGAAGGCGGGACATTGGTGATCAGGCCGACCCTGATGTGACGCTCCCGCAGGGTCCGCAGGTACGAGGCCGCCCCGGGCAGGTAGGTGGTGCTGCCGTCGTCGGCGGTGTGCACCAGGGTCTCCCCCAGGTCGAAGTACACGACGGGACAGGCCCGTTCACCGTGCGCGGCCGCGGTCGCCGGGGTGCAGAGCAGCGTCGACGCCAGGGCCGCACCCAGCGCGAGGCCCGCACGGGCCGAAGCGTGGAGGGCGGATCGGTTCATGGGCAACGTCACCTCCATGAAGCTGTCATAGACATGACACGCTAACGCTTCTGCGGTCCGCCGGTGGCCCGAGCCCACTACTGGCCTGATCCGGCCCCTGATCCGCGGCGGATCGCCCGCCCCCGCCGGGCCGCGTGCCGCGGCGGTCCAGGCTGCGGCGAGGCGAGGCACGCCCCTCACGGACCGAAGCCGCCGGAGTCGACCGCTCCGGTCAACGGCGCGGTCACCCCGCCACCTCGCCGTCGGCCGGCGCGGCAAGACCGGCGTCGCGGGCCGCGAGCGCGGCCTGGACACGGTTCTCGCACCCCAGTTTCGCGAGTATGCGGCTCACATACGTCTTCACCGTGGCTTCGCTCATGTGGATACGCCGACCCGTGTCCGCGTTGGACAGGCCTTCCCCGAGGAGGGCCAGCACGTCCCTCTCCCGTTCGGTCAGGGCCGCCACCCGGCGCCGTGCCTCCTCTCCACGGCGGGTGGGAGCCTGTTCCCTCACCGAATCCGCCACGTGCCTCGTGGCCTGCGGCGACAGGAACGCCGCGCCTGCCGCCGCAGCCCGTACCGCTCCGATCAGCTCGCAGGGGGCCGAGTCCTTCAGGAGAAACCCCGATCCGCCGTCCTGCAGAGCACGCAGCACGTTGTCGCGCTGCCCGAACGTCGTCAGGATCAGCACGCGTGCCGCGGGAACGGTCCGGCGCAGTTCGGCGAGGGCGGCGAGTCCGTCCATGCGCGGCATCTGGATGTCCAGCAGGGCCACGTCCACCCTGTGCCTGCCCGCGAGTTCGACCGCCTCCCGACCGTCGACGGCCTCGGCGACGATCTCGATGTCCTGCGCCGAGGCCAGGATCATTCTGATGCCGGCCCGGATGAGGGGCTCGTCGTCGGCGATGAGCACGCGGATCATCTGTTCTCCTGACTGTCGGCGGCCCCGGGAGGGGCGGGGCGCTCGGCTTCCCGGCCGACGGCGAGAGGCTTCGGGGACCGCCCGGGAGCGTACGGAAACATCCCCGCGATCCGAAACCCTCCGCTCCCCGTGGGACCGGCGTACAGCATCCCGCCGACCAGCAGGGCACGTTCCCGCAGTCGCGACAGTCCCTGCCCACCGCTGACCACGGCTCTGCGGCCACCGGTCCGCCGCGCCCTCGCCTCGTTCGCCACCTCCACCACCAACGAGTCCGGCTCGTAGCGCAGACTGACGGTGATCGGGGCTCCCGGCGCGTGTTTGTACGCGTTGGTCAGCCCCTCCTGCGCCACCCGGTACGCTGCGTGATCCGCCGCCGGCGCCAGGGGCCGGCAGGGTCCGGAACGCGAGAGGCGCACCTGTCCGCCGTTCGCCGCTGCCGCCAGGACCAGGCTCTCTATACCCGCCACTCCCTTGATCTCGGGCCGGTCCCTGTCGCTCGCCCCGTCGTTGAGAATCGCCACGACCGCGCGCAGTTCCTGCATCGCGGCCGTCGACGCCTGCCGCAGCACCATGACCGCCTCACGCTGAGACTCCGTCAGCTGCTGGTCGACTTCGAGTGCACCGGTGTGCAGGGCGACCAGGGCGAGCTGATGACCGAGGCTGTCGTGCATGTCCCGGGCGATGCGCTGCCGCTCCCGCATCCGAACCTGGTCGCTCAGCGTCTGCGCCTCCTTCAGCAACCGCGCCCTGTGATCCTCGACGGCCCGGTAGACGGCGAACCGCCGGGTCCAGTAGTGGTTCCCGATCCCCGGAAGGACCGCGATCACCGAAAACGCGAGGCAGACGAATATGAGGTATTCCGCGACCGGTTGCGGCCACCACAACCACAGGTTCAGGGCCGCGTACACGACGAAGGCCCCGAGGAAGGCAGCCGCGGCACGTGCCGCGCTGCGGATCCGTTGCCCGGCCGACCAGCTGACGACGAAGAGCAGCACACTGCCCACGCCCAGGCCTGAGCACAGCGCGGCCGCGGCGATCAGGGCGACGGCGGGCGCCCGGCGCCGCAGGAGGAAGATCAAGGCGACGGCCGGCGGCAGGAGGACCAGCCACCTCTGCCCGTCGTCGTCGCTCATTGCCTCCAGCCAGGTCTCGGCCGACGCCAGCAGGACCGCAGCCGCGATCTCCAGGACCCCGCTGCTCCCGAACGTCGGGACGAGCCTCCTCCTTCTCCACGGCAGAGCACGAAAGGCTCGGGACAGCGCACTCACCCGCTCACCATAGTTGCCGCCGCGAGCCGACGGCTGTCGACGGAAGTCGTCGGCCACAGCGACTTTCGGCGGTCGTCGCGGCTTCGGAGAGAGTGTCCCTGGCGCGGGGCGCCCGCCGACGGGGCCCGGCCCTGCCCGCGGAGTCGCCCGTCGGCAGCGCAGAGCATGCGCCGTGCGCATCGCGCGCCCGCCCGCCGGGTGCCGGCCCGGTGGCCGGCCCGCGCCTGCCCCGCGCGGCCGTGACCCCCTCCACCGCCCGGTCGCGCGGTCTCCCCTCCCTCCACGAGGCCGTGAGCGTGCGGGGGCCGTGCCGGGCCGGCCGCGTCACGGACCTCGCACGCTCACGGGCGGCTCAGGACCGACGGGTGGATCGGGGTTTCCACCGCTGACAGCGGCCGACCGCTGCCGCCGCCCCGGGCGGCGACGAGCTCGGCCGCGATCGCGACCGCCGTCTCCTCGGGGGTGAGCGCCCCGATGTCCAGGCCGATGGGGGAACGCAGCCCTGCCAGTTGCCCGTCGGTCAGCCCCGACTCCCGCAGCCGGCGTACCCGGTCCGCGTGGACGCGGCGGGAGCCGAGCGCCCCCACGTACGCCAACGGTCTGCGCAGCGCCTCGGCAAGCAGCGGAATGTCGAACTTCGGGTCGTGCGTGGCCACGACCACGGCCGTGCGCCGGTCGGTCTCCGTCACCGCCAGGTACCGGTGGGGCCAGTCGACGACCAGCTCGTCCACGGTGGGGAACCGTCCGGCGGTGGTGAAGACCGCGCGTGCGTCGCAGACGGTGACCCGGTAGCCGAGGAACGAGCCGATCGCGGCTACCTTCGCGGCGTAGTCGGTCGAGCCGAAGACCAGCAGCCGGGCGGACGGCGGCCAGCACTCGATCAGCACCCTGACACGGTGGTCGCCGGACGGGTCGCGCGCCGTGTGGGTGCAGACATCGGTGCGGCCCGTGTCCAGCCTCGCGCGGATGTCCGCGAGGACAGCGGCGTCCAGCGACAGATCCCCGGTGGTGCCACACGCTTCACCGCCGGCCAGGGCGACGGCCCGGCCCCGAAGCCGCTCGGGGCCCGACACGACCCGGGCCAGGGCAGCCGGGCGACCGTCCGCCACCGCCCGGCACGCGACGCCGAGAGTCTGCGCGAGCCCCGTCGACGCGGGCACGGCCTGGACGAACACCTCCAGCTCGCCACCGCAGGTCAGCCCCACGGCGAAGGCTTCCTCGTCGGAGTAGCCGAAATGCGCCAGTTCCGGTGTCCCGCAGGCCAGCACCCGCTGGGCGAGTTCGTACACCGCTCCTTCCACACAGCCTCCGGATACGCTGCCCACCACCGCGCCGTCAGGTCCCACGGCGAGTGCGGCCCCCGGTCGCCGTGGGGCGCTGCCCGTCACCGCGATCACGCTGGCCACGGCACAGGTGTCGCCGGCCGCGGCCCATTCCACCAGCCGCGGAGCCAGTTCTCTCATCGGTCCGCCCTCCTACTCCCGGGCGACGGGTGCGGAGGCGACGTCCGCGGACGCCTTTCTGATCGCCTCCCGGATCCGTGGGTAGGTGCCGCAGCGGCAGACGTTCTCGATCCGGTCGATGTCGTCGTCGGTCGGCTGAGGTGTCCTGTCGAGCAGTGCCACGGCGGCCATGATCTGTCCGGGCTGGCAGAAGCCGCACTGCGCGACGTCGCACTCCAGCCACGCCTTCTGCACCGGGTGCAGCCGGTCGCCGTCGGCCAGTCCCTCGATGGTGGTGACCCGGCGTCCGGCGCAGTCCGCGACGGGCACCACACAGGGCTGGATCTCAGAGCCGTCCATATGGCTGGTGCAGGCGCGGCAGACCCCGATGCCACAGCCGTACTTGGGGCCGGTGACGCCGAGCACGTCGCGCAGCACCCACAGCAGCGGCATGTCGGCCGGCGCCTCGACGGTCACCGGTTGCTTGTTGAGAACGAACGAGTAGCGAGGCATCGGCCCTCTCTCAGAAGTCGACGGGAAAGCGGCGGGGGCGCGTGCCGGTGGCGCGGGCGTAGGCGTTGGCGACGGCTCCGGCCGCCGCCGGCACGCCCAGTTCGCCGGCCCCGCCAGGGCTGCGGTGGGAGGGCATGACATGGGCCTCGAAGTGCGTCGGACTGTGCCGCTGGCGGGCGTAGCGGAAGTCGGTGAAGCTCTCTTCGCGCACCGCCCCCCGGTCGATGTGCAGGCCGGCGCTCAGGACGGTGGAGATCCCGTCGATCGCGGTGCCCATCAACTGGGCCTGCAGACCACGCGGGTTGACGACCGTGCCGACGTCGGCGGCCATGACCACCCTCCGTACCCGGGGGTGGCGCGGGTCACTGGCGTCGATCTCGGCCAGACAGGCGACGCAGGATCCGTATTCCTCGTGGACGGCGACTCCCTGCGCGACACCGGCCGGCAAGGGCCGGCCCCAGTGGCCGGCGGCGGCGACCTTGCCCAGCACCCGGACCGCGGCCCTGCTGGTGAGGGTGGCGCACCGGAACGCGACCGGGTCCTCGCCCAGTCGCCTGGCGATCTCGTCGACGACGATCTCCTCGGCGGTCCGCATCGTTCCGGAGGACACCGCACGCCATGCGCCGACAGGGATCGGCAGCCCGACCCCGCCCGACCGCACGGACAGCGCGCCGAAGGCGTACAGACCCTCGTCACCCGCCGCAGTCGCCGCCGCGCCCGCGGGCCCCGCGGCGATCGCCGAAAGACTCCGCGTCGTCGCCCGAGCGCCTTCGGAGGACTCGCCGACCTCGGCGACCCGGTGGGCGAACGCCACCACCTTCCCTCCGGCGAGACTGGCCCGGATCCTGTGGTGGCTGGCCGGCCGCATCCGGCCGTGCCGGATGTCGTCGCTGCGGCTCCACATCAGCTTCACCGGCAGGCGGGCCGCTTTCGATATCCGGGCCGCCTCGACGGCCGCCTCACAGGTCAGCCGGCGCCCGAACGAGCCGCCACCCCGGACGACGTGCACACGGACCGCCGCCGCGGGCAGCCCGACAGCCGACGCGATCTCCTCCTGCGCGAAGACCGGGGTCTGGGAGGAGAACCAGATCTCGGCGCGGCCGGCGCGCACGTCCGCCACCGCCGTCAGCACCTCCATCGGCGCATGGCTGACGAAAGCGAACTCGAACTCGCCCGTCACCTGGACCGATCCGCGCGGCGGAGCACCGAGCGACGGCACCGCGTCCCGCAGCCGGGCACGGATGTGCTTGTCGGACAGCGCGCCCAGGGGGCCCGGGGCCCAGGTGATCCGCAGCGCGTCACGGGCCTGGAAGGCGTGGTGGAACGTCTCCGCGACCACGGCCACACCGTGGGAGGTCCTGACGACCGCCAGGACGCCCGGCATGGCGCGGGCGGCCGAGTCGTCGACCGATACGGGACTGCCGAGCAGCGTCGGGGGCCGGGCGACGAGTGTCGGCTTCGCCCCGGCCACCGAGAGGTCGCCGGTGTACTTCGCCCTGCCCGTGACGAGGTCCTGGGCGTCGATGCGGGTCGCCGGGTGGCCGATGATCCGGTGCAGTCGCGCCGGCTTCGGTGTGGCACGCCTCGGGGTGCGGATCCGGGCGGCGGCCTCGGTCAGGGATCCGAAGGTGGCCGTGCGTCCGTCCGGTGCCACCACCGTGGTGTCACGCGTGCGCAGCGTCCGCGCGGGCAGGTGCCACCGCCGGGCCGCGGCGTTCACCAGCCGGGCCCTGGCGGTGGCGGCCAGGTACCGGGCCGGGTCGTACAACGAGCGGACCGAACTGGAACCGCCCGTGTACTGACCGGGCAGTTCGGGCCGCGCGTCGGCGAGCGGGACGACGACGTCGGCGAGGCGGGCGTCCAGTTCCTCGGCGATCATCATCGCGACCGCGGTGGTGATGCCCTGGCCGACCTCGACCCTCGGCAGCCGCACCACCACCTTGTTGGCGGCGGTCACTTCCAGGACCAGCTTCTCCGCGTCGGTGCCGGTGACGATCGCCCGGGACGGCCCCTGGGTTCCGGCCGGCCCGGTGGCGACCGCCGCGGCGGCCCGTGACGCCGTGCCGACGCCGGTCGGGACGCACAGGGTGAGCGTGGCCGCCGTCACCGCCTTGACGACGGCCCTTCGACGCGGCGGATCAGGAGCCGTGCGGCTGGGCCCGGACGCTTCGCCGTCGGCAGGGCGGGGCAGAGGACGGATGGGGTCCATGAGGCGCTCCTCGTGATCGCGGCCGGTGGGGAAGCCTGCTGTCGGTCAGTGCCCGCGACCGTTGTGCCCGGACAACTCCTCCGGGGTGAGCGGGCTCATCGCGGTGACATCGCGGGGCACGAGCTGGAAGCCCTGCCAGTGGATCGGCATCGGAGTCTGGTCCTCGTCGCGGGGTATGTGGTGGAAGCCCACGTTGACCCACATGACGGGCTGGGTGAGGCGCTCGCCGTCGGCCCACTTGTCCACCGACTTGCCCCGGGAGGCACAGGCGGGGTCGACGTTTCCGCTGGCCAGCTGCTCGCAGCCGCGGTACTGGGTGAAGTAGACGTCCTTGGAGGTGTAGGCATGGGCCTCGTAGGGGTCGGAGGCTTCCTGGACGAGCTGCCAGGAACGCCGGTGCCCGTCGGCGTTCTTCCCCGTCGTGCTGACCACGCGCCACCAGCGCCGCGGGGCCGACTTGGCGGCGAGTTCCCTCGTGACGGACTTCCTGGTGGTGGTGAGAACGGCGGAGCCCGACCCGCGGCCGGTGACCTTGGTGTCGAACTGCTCGACGGCGGCCTTGGAGGAGCCGTCGAGGCCGAAGTTCAGCCGCCACAGCACGGAGTGGTAGTGATTGGTCGAACGGTCGCGGTCGCCCTTGCCGATCGGCCATCCGGTGCCCGCGCCGCTGTAGTCGCCGGGTGACAGGTCCCCGGTGGCGCCCATCTTGGCGGTGATGGTGCCGTCGTCGGAGAAGTTCCACTGCGTGACGTACTCGTACCAGCCGAGCTGGGAGACGGAGAAGACGACCAGATCGTCACCCTGCTTCGTGAACTTCTCCTGCTTCTCGCCGTCTTCGCCCCCCGTGTCGCTGCGGTACGCGTAACCGCGCGGCCTCGTCATGACACAGAGCGCCTTGACGACACGCCGGCTGCCCGGGACGTAGACGGAGCTGATGGTGCCGCCGGGACACTCCTCGGGCCCGATGTCGATCGCGGTGTTGCCGAATCCGATGTCGGACACGTCGTTGTACTCGGTCGTGCCGGAGTCGTAGGGCACGTTGACCTGTGCCAGAGCGGCCGACGAGAGCACCTTGTGCGCGTTCGCCTCCGTCTTCGGCCGGTACGCGATGTTCTCCAGCACCAGGCCCTTGATGTCGCTGACGCGCCAGCACATCGACCAGGTGGTGCCGTTGGGAAGCCGGTGGTCGACGGCAGCGGCGCCGTTCCCGCAGGACGGCGCGGGGGCCGCCTGAGGTGCGGTGCGGGGTGCGGCGACCGCGCCGGCGCCGGGGACGAAAGCAGGCAGGAGCAGCGCCGAGGCCGCGGTGGCGGCCAGGCGCACGCTGAGGGTGCGCATGAGTGAGTTCTCCGTCGGATGCGGGAAGATGCGGGGGACGTGCGTCAGGCGTGGATGCGGCGGACGCTGCCGTCGCTGAGATCGATCACGAGATCGGTCGTGTCGATCCACGGACCGCCCTTCACCCGGGTGAAGAGCCGCACACAGCGGTGCCTGCCGCAGGCGGCCAACGAGGCCGGACCGCTCTGCTCGGCCGTGTTGTAGGAGATTCCCTGAAGAGTGAGCTGGGCGGCGCCGGTGAGTTCCCTGCCCCGTGCGGCGGCCTTGAAGTCCTTACGCAGCCCCGCGCCGAGACCGCTCCTGATCAGCAGTTCGGCCGCGCGGATCGTCTCGTCGGCCGAGGGGGGCGGTTGCACCCCGCCGGCGGTACGGGTGCTCTCCACCGTGCCGGAGGTGAGGTCGACGGTCTTCTTGACCAGTTGGTCGGAACCGTAGTCGTAGAAGAGCACGTCGACTCGTCTGGCCTCGTCACCACTGGGCACGGCGGACTCGGCCAGTTCGGTGTCGAGGTACTCGGGTCCCTTCCGGCCGCTGACATCGCGTGCGCCGGGCATCCGGCCGGGGCCCAGCGCCAGGGCCTTGGCCCGGTCGACCTCGGTCTCGGTCAACGGCCCGCGTCCGGTCCGCTGCTCGCCTGCCGGAGCCGGGCGTTCGGCGGTGGCCGCCCCGGCCCTGTCTCCGGGCGCGGGTGTGCCGGACTGCGTTGACCGGTACGCGCCGTCCGTACGCCCGGGACGGTCGGCGCCCGTCGCGTCGGACGGCAGAGTGACGGCGGTCATCGCCGCGGTGCCGACGGCCGCCACGGCGGCTCCCCACAGCACGCGTCTCGTACCGCGTCGGGCCACCGAGCCGGCCGTCGATGCGCGCCCGTTCCGTCGCTCCGTCATACAGGTCGCCCTCCACCGGTCTTGATGCTGTCCTCGCACACGGTAGGAACCGGCGCGGCACCGTGCCGATCACCGAAAGTCGTTGCGGGAGACGACCTTCGTCGACCGTCGACGGCCCTGGGCCGGTGAGCGCACGACCCCGGACGGCTCGACACCCGTCGAGGAGTTCTTCCGGCTCCTGGAGGTGTACCGGTCTGGATCCGGGCGGGCACGCCGCCGCGTGCGGCTCGTCAGCAAGCACCCCGTCCGCGGCTTCGGCTCGCTGTCGGGAAGCTTCTTGTGGGGGACCTGCTTGTCGGGGACCTTCTTGTCGGGGACCTTCTTGTCGGGGACCTTCTTGCCGACCGAGTCACGCCTTACCCCAGCCGTTGCGCGGGCACGTCGTCAGGACGAAGGTGCACCGTGGACCGGAACCCGGGCCGGACCGGGGCGGGCGGGGAGGACGGCGGCCCTCAGACAGGACCGGATCGTCCTGCGGGAACCTCCGCACGCACACCCGCCCCGGCGAACCCCGGTCAGCGGCGGCCGGTGGACAGGACGACGAGGAACTGGCCGCCGCCCGCCTCGACACCGGCGGTCACCGGAAGGCCCGGGACCAGTCGGGAGAACCGGTCCACCAGCCACTCCGCCGCCTCGTGAGCGTCCCGCGCGGTCGGACAGCGGCCCACGATCTCGCGGCCCCCCTTGCGCTCCAGCCTCCCGGCAACGGTGATCAGCGGCGCGGGTTCGACCACGTACAGGTGGTCCGGCCAGGCGATGACGACCTTCACCGCGCCCTTGCGGCTGTTGCAGTCACGGTGCGCGAGCCGCTCGGCGACCTTCGCCTTCCGGTCGGCGGTCCGGCTGTCGACACTGGGCCCCCTCGGGTCGTTCACCGACTTGTCGGGGTCGACCGGTTCGTCGCACACCCAGCACCGCCAGCCGTCACGCTCGGCCACATCATCAAGGAGACTCATCCGAGCAAGCTAGCCTGCCCGGCCGCCGCCGCGCGCACCAGGGCCTCGGCGGGCAGGTGGGCCGTGGTGCGCCGCAGGTCGCAGGGGCGCGCTCGACCGGCTGCCCCACGCCGGCGTCGTCCATGGCGAGGGCGGCAGCCATGTGTCGGACGCGCCGGAGAGGCCCCTCGTTCGCGCTACTCGCAGGCGCCGGGCCCGGCAGTGTGGTGCGGGTGTCCGCTGGTCCGGCGTGCCTCCTTCAGCTCCGCCTCGTAAAGGTGGTCTCTGCCGCCGGCGAGTTCCTGGCGGGCCTTCTTCTCGAGGGCTTTGAACGGCTCGTAGTAGGTGTCGTTGTAGGCCTCGACGATCTGGAAGGTCCAGTGCCCGGGGATGACGTTGCGGCCCAGGATCTCCTCCTGGACGCGCCCGGCCCAGTCCGCGTGACCGGCCTCGCCCAGCAGCGCGACCGCGCGGTCCAGTTCTAGGTCGGCGCCGCCGGTCAGCTGATGGAACGCGTACAGGTGGCCGCGGGCGCGTTCGGTCGTCTCCAGGGCCTTGGACAGAGCCCCGAGGGCTTCCACGGTGGTGTCGGACACGCCGTCCGGCCGGCGGTGAGAAGGGTCGGGGCCGTCGTTGTGATCGTTCATGAAGACATGAGTGTCCCGTGGAGCGTCTCTCGCACCGCCGTCTTTCGAGCGGACGTGCGTCCGCCCGCCTCCCGGCGACGTCGGCCTCCCGGGTGCATCCGGCATCCCTCTTACCGGCGAAGAGCAGGTAAGGGTTCGGGACACGTTCCCGTTCGAGTGCCCGCCGCACCGAGGGATACGGGAGGCGTGGCGCTCCCGGGTCCCGCGCGGCGGCGCGGGGCCCGGTCCGAACCCTCGGGCCGAGGAGTGCGGGGGCCAGGGCCCCGATCTGCTGGACTTCGGCGATCACGAGAGCACCGTCAGCACGATCTTGCCCTGCAGGTGGCCCAGCGCGGCTCGCCTGTGTGCGCTGCCCGCCTCGAGCAGCGGGTAGGTGCTGTCCACCCCGACCTGGAGCCTGCCCGCGTCGAACAGGCCCCCGATCTCGGCGAGCTGGGGGCCGTTGGAACGCACCTGGATGTTCGAGACCGTGATGCCCAGACGCGCCGTCTCCTCCGGGTCGAACTGGGCGAAGAACACCGGAAGCATGGTGCCACCGCGCTTGAGCACGGTCAGGAAGCGTGAGCTGTCCGGACCGCCGACGGTGTCGATCACCAGGTCGACACCGCCGGCCACGTCCGTCGCCCGCGTCCTGGTGTAGTCGATGAACTCATCGGCGCCGAGCTTGCGCAGGAACTGTTCGTGCCGGCCCGAGGCCACCGCGATGACGTGTGCCCCCTTCCATTTCGCCAGCTGGACCGCGAAGTGGCCCACTCCACCGGCGGCCCCGTTGACCAGCACGGTCGTCCCGGACGTGATCGGCACCGGCTGGTGCACCCGGCCGGTGAAGGGGGACGGCACGTCGTGGCCGAGATCGATCAGGTACTGCCAGGCCGTGAGCACGGCCATCGGCGCCCCGGCCGCCTGCACGTGGTCGATCCCGGCCGGCTTGTGAGCCAGGTCCGAGGCCGGCGCGGCCACGTACTCGGCGTACGTCCGGCCGTCGAAGCCGGGAAACCGCAGCATGCCGAAGACCTCGTCACCGACGGCGAACCCCGGCACGTCCGGAGCGACCGCCTGGACCACGCCCGACATGTCCGTTCCGGGGATCAGGGGGAACTCCAGCGCCGGCCTCATCTCCGCCGGCATGACCTTCATCCCCTCACGCAGGTACCGGTCCGGCGGGTTGACGCCCACCGCGTGCACCCGGACGAGCACCTCGCCCGGGCCGATCCCGGGAACCGGCACCTCGTCGTACCGCAGAACTTCCGCCCGCCCGCTTCGTGGAACTGGATCGCCTTCATCGTGCCCGTCGCTTTCCTGGGGAGACGTTGCTCCTTCAGTCAAGGCCCGGGACGGCACGGCCGTCCAAGACCGGTTCGGCAACCCGTCATTCCGAAACGGCATGACCCGTACGCTGGAAAGGTGAACGATCTCGGACAGGACCTGGAACTGCGACTGGTGCGCTACTTCACCGTGGTGGCCGCGCACCAGCACTTCGGCCGGGCCGCCGCCGACCTGCACGTGGCCCAGCCGGCGCTGAGCCGCCAGATCCAACGGCTCGAGAGGTATCTCGGCGAACGACTGCTGGACCGCGTGCCCCAGGGCGCCAGGCTCACTCCGGCCGGCCAGAGGTTCCTCCCCCGGGCCCAAGCCCTGCTGCAGGCCGCCCGCCAGGCCGAGCTGGCCGTGCGTGAACAAGCACAGACCGGACGGATCTCCATCGGCTACGTGGAAGACCTGGTGATCACCGCCGCCGTACGGGAACTGCGCCGCCGTCACCCGGACGCCGAGATCGCCACCCGCCACCTGAGCTGCCGCGACGTCGGCGCGTTGTCCGACAGGCGCGTCGACGCCCTGATCGCGCGGGCCCCGCTGCCGCTCGCCGCCGACGACGTGTTCACCACCCCGCTGTACCAGGAGCCCCGGATGCTCGTGGTCCCGCGCGGCCATCCCCTGGCCGACCGCGCGTCGGTGACCGCGGAAGAACTGGCGGACGAGGAGGCGGCGCCGTGCGCGTTCGAGACCGCGGACTGGACTTCCCTCCGGATCCTCGGGGCCGGCGTGCCGCCGACCGAGAGCTACGAGGACAAACTCGAACTCGTCGCGAGTGGCAGGGCGATCGCCGTGCTGCCGGTCGGCGATCGGCGTAGCTCACTGCGGCCCGACCTCCGCACCGTCCCGATCGAGGGCGCTCCCCCCAGCCAGGTCGTGCTGGCCGCCCGCAGGGACGACCCCAATCCGATGATCAGGAGTCTGCGGCTGGCGGCCCAGACCGTCCTGACCGCCGCGGCGGCCTGACCAGGACCAGCCGACCCGCTGCCCGCTGCCCACTGCCCACTGCCCACTGGGCTGTCCCGGGCATACGGAACGATCCCCCAGTGGCTGGGATGCGGTTCTCGACGTAGCACCGGACTTCGAGCGGCGCTCCCCGCCGCCCCCGGTGACCCGGGTCAGTCCAAGAGGGCGACGAGTCCCGCCACCCAGATCGCGAGGAACGCAAGAACTCCGACCAGGCAGCCGACGCCCGCCAGCGCACCGCCGACCGTCCATGGCCCGGAGGGCGCCTCGTCCTCCTCCGGGCCGTCCCGGTAGGAGGCGGGGTCGTCCCAGTCGACGGGGTGCCCCAGCTCCTCGGCGCAGGCGGCCCGCACCGCGACCAGTTGCCTCTCCGCGAACGAGGTGGCAGCCATCGCCTCTGGTCCCTGCCAGGCGAGGGCCCTCATCCGCCACCCGGGAGACCCGTACCGCGCCTCGAAGGCGGCGGTCTCGTCGGGGTTGCGGTCCTCTTCGAGGTACATCCAGCGTCCGGCCTCGGCGGCATCGCCGTACAGCCGGTACACCTCGGCAAGACGCCGACGGAGCGTCAGGTCGTACGGGAAGGACGAGACGAGACCACGCAAACGCTGGCGCGCGACGGGAATCCGGCCGGCGGCCAGGTCTGCGTCGACTCGGACAAGGGTCTCTCTCAGGGGCATGAACACATGATCGAGTACCGCACTGATCCACGTCGACCTGGTTTTGGACTCGGACGCCGTCCGCCTGGGGGCGCCTGGAGAGCCGGCAGGCGGGCGCTCCCCGCGAGCCGGGTCCGAAGGCCGCCGATGTCGTGATGTCCGCGCTGCTCTCGCGGCTGAAAGACGTCCCTTGATCTCTTACACCCCGACGTCAACAATGCGCATGACAATGCTGTGGGCGGCCGGAAGGTTTCCGGCCGCCTTGTCATAAGAGGAGACCCCCCACGTGAGAAAGCCTCTCGTCGCCGCGATCTTCGCTCTGGCCGTCGCAGGGGCGGGCGCGGCGCCCGCGGTCGCGGCGCCCGTCGACGCCAAGCCCCCGGTCAAGGCAGCCGAGCCGGAAGTCGGGGCCGTCAGCCTCGCCGGAACCGTAGCGCTCAGCAACTGCTCCGGCTCGGTGGTCCGCTTCCCAGGCTCCGTGGACAGCGACCCGGCGCTGGTGCTCTCCAACGGCCACTGCAGCCGTCTCATGAACCCGGGCGAGGTCCTCACCGACCGGCCGGTCAACCGGCCGGTCGGCCTGCTCGACGCCTCGGGCGCCCAGGTCGCCACGCTGAACGCCCCCAAGCTCGTATACGCGACGATGACCGACACGGACGTGGCGATCTACGAGCTCGCCACCACCTACGCGGCGATCAGGAGCTCGTACGGGGTGTCGGCGCTGACCGTGCGGGACACGCACCCGACCGCCGGCACCGCCGTCACCGTGGCGTCCGGCGCCTGGAAGAAGCTCTTCGACTGCAACGTCGACGGGTTCGTGTACCGCCTCAAGGAGGGCGAGTGGACCTGGAAGGACTCGGTCCGCTACACCGCCGCCTGCCAGACCGGCAGCGGCACCTCCGGCTCGCCGGTGATCGACCGGTCCACCGGTGAGGTCGTCGCCGTGCACAACACCGGCAACGAGAACGGCGGGTCCTGCACACGCGACAATCCCTGCGAGGTGGACCAGCGGGGCAACGTCACCGTTCGCAGGGGCATCAACTACGGCCAGCAGACCTACCGGATACCCGCCTGCTTCACGACCGGCAACCGGCTCGACCTGACCGCCCCCGGGTGCACCCTGCCCAAGCCGTAGCTCTCCGCAGGATCGGCCCCGTCCCGCCGCGGGCGCTACCGCGGGACACGTCGGACGACCCGCCCGGCCGAGCCCCTCGAAGGGGTCCAGCAGTCGAAGGCCGCCCCGCTCCCGGACTCGGGAGCGGAGCGGCCGCGTGACGCGTCGGGCACAGGGTGACGCTCAGTTCACGTTGACCGCGCTCCAGGCCGCCGCCACCGTGTTGTACTCCGTGCTGCCCGCGCCGTAGAGGTCCTTGGCCGCGCTCAGGGTGGCAGCCCTCGCTCCGGCGTAGTTCGTCGAGGACGTCATGTAGACCGTCAGGGCGCGGTACCAGATCGCGCCGAGCTTGTCGCGGCCGATGCCGGTGACCGTCGAGCCGTTGGACGTCGGGGAGTTGTAGGTGACCCCGTTGACCGTCTTCGTGCCGCTGCCCTCCGCCAGCAGGTACGCGAAGTGGTTGGCGACGCCGGAGGAGTAGTGGACGCTGAGGTTGGCGACCGAACTGCTCCAGTAGTCGGCGGACTTGCCGTCCTTGCTGGGCTTGTCCATATAGCGCAGGGCGTCCTTGCCGAAGCCGGAGCGGACGACCTTCTCACCGATCAGGTAGTCGCCGACGTCCTGCGCGTTGGCCGCGTAGAACTCGACCAGCGTTCCGAGGATGTCGGACGTCGCCTCGTTCAGACCGCCGGACTCGCCCGAGTAGACCAGTCCGGCGGTTCTCGAGGTCACGCCGTGGGACATCTCGTGGGCGGCCACGTCGAGTCCGGCCATCGGCCCGAAGTAGGTACCGTCGCCGTCGCCGTAGGTCATGCAGTAGCAACTGTCGTTCCAGAAGGCGTTGGACAGCTTGTTGCCGTAGTGGACGCGGTTGTAGGAGCCCTTGCCGTCGTTGCCGATGCCGTTGCGGCCGTGCACGTTCTTGTAGTAGTCCCAGGTCATGTCGCTGCCGTACTGGGCGTCGACGGCGACTGCCGTGCGGTCGTCCGGCATGCCGGTGCCCCAGTGGTTGTCGTCGTCCGTGAACGGGGTCACGTCGGTCGTGCCGGCCGCGTCGCCGGTGTAGGTGTTGCCGCGCGTGGGGTCCTTGAGCTGGTACGCCGATCCGGAGAGGGTCGTCTCCAGCGGAACCGTGCCGCCGTAC
>NZ_BMTL01000027.1 GCF_014649655.1 Streptomyces humidus
GGAAGAACTCGTACCAGGCCCCGTACAGGGCCCGCTCCCGCTCCACCAGCAGCGGCAGCGGCTCGGAGGCCGTGACCAGCTCGCGCAGCGGATGCCGGGCCAGGACGGCGTCCACCTCCGGCGCCAGCGCCGCGGCATGGCGCTCCGCCACCGAAGCCGAGTCGTCGAGCAGCTTCTTCGCCGCGTCCCGCAGCAGGGTGCGCTCCGGCCCGCGCGGGGCCCGGGCGGCGGCCCGTTCGTAGAGACGGCCCCCCTCCTCCAGGACCAGACCGAGGTCGATGCCCGCGGGGATCTTGACGTCCGCGTGCCGGCGCCACGTGGCGATCGGATCGCTCCAGGCCTCCACGGTGTACGTCCAGCGGCCCATGGCGTCCAGCGTCACATCGGCCCCCCAGCGGTCCGTGCCGGGGGCGAGCTCGCGCATCGGCGTCCAGGGCCCGCGGTCGCCGTCCGGGTTCTTGAGGACCACGTTGGCGCCGATGACGTCGTGGCCCTCGCGAAACACCGTCGCGGAGATCCGCACCGTCTCCCCGATCACGGCTTTCGCCGGCCGCCGGCCGCACTCCACGCGCGGTTCGACGTCCCGGACCGGGATACGGCCGATCGCCCTGGTGGACTTCACCTTTGCACCTCCGCTGACTGAAATTGGCTTGCTCCGCCCGGAGTTGGGCGAACGATCCGCGTCGGCGCGGGGTGCTAGGTCTCCGCGGGCAGGCGGGGGAGGGACGACGTCACCGACAGCCGCGCGACGCCGCTCCTGCGGCCGGCCCCCCTGCGGTCGCGCAGGCGCCCGTCGGCGGCGGCCCGCAGATACTGCTCGGCGGCGTCCGCGGCCTCCCGCGCACAGCGCTTGCCCATCAGCACGCACAGGGTGTACCCGCAGTCCTCGAAGGCGGCCCGTGCCGAGCGGTCGCCGGGGTGCGCGAGCATGGCCCGCTCCCAGGCACGGTAACCGCGCAGCGTCCTGGCGACTTCGGTCTTCGCTGGTTGCATCATCGCGCTGATCACCTTTCGGGAGTTCACGAGGTACGCCGCTCGAGACGAGCGGGTCGGCCCTTTCCGCAGAGGTGCGAAAACGTCCAACCTCCCGAGGCCTTCACTTATGGTGCACGGCGCATCACCCAACGTCCTGTTGGATCTTGGTTGTGGTTCGCTCGTGTTGCACGAATGGCGTAGCAGCCCCACTGTGGTTGTGACTCTGAAGCGATTACCGCTCACGCTTCGTGTCGGGGACCCCGGCCCGTCGGGCCGAGGAGGAGTGTGAGCCTCGCCGGTGAGGAGCGAACGACGATGAAGACCGCAGTCCCCTGCTACTACCACCTCGACGTGGACGTCAGCCCGGAACGGGTCGGACAGGTCAGGCGCATCCTGGCCGCCCACCTGACGTACTGGGACCTCGAGACGCTCGTGGAGCCCGTCTGTCGCGGGGCCGAGATGCTGCTGAAAGCCATCGACGAGCACGCGAAGGACAAGCACACCTCGATCGAGATGTGGTGGAACGGCCAGCACCTGATCACCGCGGTCGGGGGCGACGACCGCCACCTGCGCCCCGACCTCGACCTGCGCGCCTGCCTGGAGCGCATCGCCGCCATGAGCGACGGCTGGGGCTGCTGTGCCACCGGCACCGGCAGCAAGGTCATCTGGTTCTCCCAGCGGGCCCGCGCCGGAGAGCGTGTGCCCCGTGTGCCGACCGCCCCGTCGCCCAGCCTGCGGGAGGGGCTTCAGGTGCCCCGCAACCTCACGACGGCCGGCGTGGCCGCCGCGTCGGCGGACGAGGAGCGTGTCCTGGAGGCCGCCCGGTGAGTCAGCGCCCCAGCCGTACGCGCCGGAGCGCAGGGGTGCCCGCCTGGAGCGGGCACCCCTACCCGCTGGGCGCCGACTTCGACGGTCAGGGAACCAATTTCGCGTTGTTCAGCGAGGTCGCCGAACGCGTCGAACTCGTCCTCGTGGACGACGACGGCGCCGCCCGGACCGTCCCGCTGACCGAGGTCTACGGCTTCGTCTGGCACGCCTACCTGCCGGGGATCGGGCCGGGGCAGCGCTACGGCTTCCGGGTCCACGGTCCGTGGAACCCGTCCTCCGGCGACCGGTGCAATCCGGCGAAACTGCTCCTGGATCCCTACGCACGCGCCGTCGACGGCCAGATCGACAACCACGCCGCTCTCTTCGAACGGGCCGGCGACCGGCCCGATCCGGCTGACAGTGCCGGACACACCCTGCTCGGCGTGGTCACCGATCCCGCCTTCGACTGGGGCGACGACGAGCCGCTGCGCCGCCCCTACGCCGACACGGTGATCTACGAGGCCCATGTGCGGGGCCTGACCCGCACCCACCCAGACGTCCCGCCCCACCTGCGCGGCACCTACGCCGGGCTCGCCCACCCCGCGGTGACCGGCCACCTGACCTCACTGGGCGTGACGGCGATCGAGCTGATGCCCGTGCACCAGTACGTCCAGGACGGCGTCCTGACCGACCGGGGCCTGTCCAACTACTGGGGCTACAACACCATCGGCTTCTTCGCCCCGCACCAGGCCTATGCCGCCCGGGGCGCCCACGGTGAACAGGTGAGTGAGTTCAAGGCCATGGTGAAGGCGCTGCACGCGGCCGGCCTCGAAGTGATCCTCGACGTGGTCTACAACCACACCGCCGAGGGCAACGAGAAGGGGCCGACCCTCTCCTTCCGCGGCATCGACAACGCCTCCTACTACCGGCTCGTGGACGGCGACTGGGCGCACTACTACGACACCACCGGCACCGGCAACAGCCTGCTGATGAGGCATCCCCACGTCCTGCAGCTGATCATGGACTCGCTGCGGTACTGGGTGACGGAGATGCATGTCGACGGGTTCCGCTTCGACCTCGCGGCCACTCTCGCCCGGCAGTTCCACGAGGTGGACCGGCTCTCCGCGTTCTTCGATCTCATCCAGCAGGACCCGGTGATCAGCCGCGTCAAACTGATCGCGGAGCCCTGGGACGTCGGCGAGGGCGGCTACCACGTGGGCAACTTCCCGCCGCTGTGGTCGGAGTGGAACGGCCGCTACCGCGACGCCGTGCGCGACTTCTGGCGCGCGGAACCCGGTTCGCTCGGCGAGTTCGCCTCCCGCCTGACCGGCTCCGCCGACCTGTACGCGCACCACAGGCGCCGACCGCGCGCCAGCGTCAACTTCGTCACCGCGCACGACGGTTTCACCCTGCGCGACCTCGTGTCGTACAACGACAAACATAACCAGGCCAACGGGGAGGACAACAGCGACGGCGAGAGCGACAACCGGTCGTGGAACTGCGGGGCCGAAGGCCCCACGGAGCGTCCCGAGGTCCTCGCGCTGCGGGCCCGGCAGCAGCGCAACCTGCTCGCCACCCTGCTGTTGTCCCAGGGCATCCCGATGCTGTCGCACGGCGACGAGCTCGGCCGCACCCAGCTCGGCAACAACAACGCCTACTGCCAGGACAACGAAGTGTCCTGGATCGACTGGCGGTTGACCGACGAACAGCGGGCCCTGACCCGCTTCTGCCGCCGCCTCGTCGCTCTGCGCGCCGCTCATCCCGTGCTGCGCCGACGCCGCTTCTTCCGGGGGGAGGCCGACACCAGGGCCGGACAGCCGTTGCCCGACCTGGTGTGGCTGCGGCCGGACGCGGGCGAGATGAGGGCGCGCGACTGGCAGCGTGCCGACGCGCACAGCGTCGGCGTCTTCCTCAACGGCGACGCCATCGCCGAACCGGACCCCCGCGGCCGGCCCGTCGTCGACGACTCGCTCCTGCTGCTGTTCAACGGATTCTGGGAGCCGGTCGTCTTCCGGCTGCCCGACGCGCGCCACGGTGAGCGCTGGACCGTGCGCGTGGACACCGTGGACCCCGACGGCGGCCCCGACGAGAACGAGTACAAGGCCGGCGCTGAGGTGACCCTGGAGGCCCGGAGCCTGCTGGTGCTCTCGCGGCCCCCGCTCGGCCCGCGGTGAGGCGGGCGGCGCTCAGCGCTGCCGGTGCGAGGTCACCGTGAACTGGGCGCCGTCCGGATCCCGCAGCACCGCCTCCCGGGCGCCCTCCATGAGCACGCTGCCGCCGTGCTTCTCCGCCGCCCGGGCGCACGCGGTCACGTCCGCCACCGCGAAGTGGATCTGCCAGTGCGGCCGGATCGTCGGGTCCGGCGCCGCCTCGAGCGCGCCCGACACGATCCGGGCCACCACGTCGCCCCTGCTGCGCAGCACGACCTCGCCTGCCTCGTAGTGGACCTCGCAGCAGCCCGGCCGGTCGGTCGCCCAGTCGAGGATCTCGCCGTAGAAGATGGCGGAGTCGAAGGCGTCGCGGGTGTGCAGCCTGATGAACGCGGGCGCGGCCTGCCGCCAGGCCTCCCAGTTGCCGATCAGCTCGCCCTCCCAGACGCCGAAGGTCGCGCCGTCCCGGTCGGCCAGCAGAGCCGCCCGGCCCGGCGGCAGGGAGATGGGCCCCACGGCCACGGTCCCGCCGCGCTCCCGCGTCCGGGACGCCGCCTCGTCCGCGCTGGGCACGGCGAAGTACGGCGTCCAGGCCACCGCCATCTGCCACATCGATGCGACGGCGGCGATTCCCGCGACCGGCACGCCGCCCACCAGAGCGGTGCGGAAGTGGTCGCCGAGGGCGCCCCGGAGCCACTTCCAGCCCAGCACCGCCCGGTAGAAGTCCTGGGTGGCCTCCAGATCACGGCTGGTCAGGCTCACCCAGCAGGGAGCACCGAAGACGGAGTGCGTGGAGACCGTTCCCCGGGCGCCGGGGGCGGATGTCGGATGATGGTTCATGGCACTCGCGTTCCTGGTCTGTCGGCCGGCCGGCGGGCGGGCGGGGGAGCGGGACTGCCACCAGTGTCCGGCCGCACCTGCCCGGGCCGCCCGCCGAGGACCCGCGTGGTTCGAAGCGGGACGGCACGAGTACCGCGCGGACCAGGGCCGAAACGGCCCGGATCCACCGGGCCGTACGGGTGACCGACGCCCCGGGCGGGCGTCGGAGGCGGGTGTCAGCCGTTCCCGGCCTCGCTCCCGGCCTCGGCCGGGGTCTCGGCGGTGATCTCCTCCCGCAGCCGGGCGAAGCAGCCGCTGAGCAGCCGGGAGACGTGCATCTGGGAGATGCCCAGCTGCTCGGCGATCCGGCTCTGCGTCATGCCCGCGAAGAACCGCAGGTACAGGATGGTCCGTTCGCGCTCCGGGAGGGCCCGCAGACAGGGCGTCACGGCCACGCGGTCGACGACGGTGTCGTAGCCGGGGTCGGGATGCCCGAGGGCGTCCTCGAGCGCGTAGCCGTCGGTGCCGGGCAGCTCGGCTTCCAGCGACAGCGCGGTGAAGCACTCCAGCGCTTCCGCGCCGGTGCGCACCTCGTCCTCGGTGAGCTGCGCGTGCGCGGCTATCTCGGCGGCGGTCGGCGCCCGGCCCGGAGTCGTCTGCGACAGCTCCTTCGCCGCGTGCCGCACCCGGTTGCGCAGGTCCTGGACCCGGCGGGGCACGTGCAGCGTCCACATGTGGTCGCGGAAGTGCCGCTTGATCTCACCGGTGATCGTCGGCACCGCGTACGCCTCGAAGGCGCGGCCGCGGTCGGGGTCGTAGTGGTCGACGGCCTTGACGAGTCCCAGCGCGGCCACCTGGTAGAGGTCCTCCAGCGCCTCGCCGCGCCCGCGGAAGCGGACGGCGATCCGCTCGGACATGGGCAGCCACAGCCGGACCAGTTCGTCCTTGAGCGCCTGGCGCTCGGGACCTGCGGGCAGCTCCGTGAGCCGCACGAAGGCCTCGGTGGTGTCCGGGGCGTCGTCATGGGAGTGCTGCTTCGTTCGGACGGTGGTACGCATCACGCGCGCCTCCCTCAGGAGGGTTGCCGATGAACGGGGGGACACCGTGGGAAACGCGCACTCGGAAGGATTCGGGCCACACCCGGGGCGGCCGGTCGGCAGGTCCCACGGACGTGCCTCCTGTCCGAAGCACTTCCCTGCAGATGCCCGCGGAAGGGTGCTTAGAAACAGTTTCACCCGATTCGTCTCTCGTCGCTCCTCGTGCCGCTCCTCGTGCCTCCGTGACTTGTCCGGACTGTCCGGTAGCCGTCGTACGCGCCCGTCTCCGGGTCGTCGGCGCGCCCGCGCATCCCGTGCCGGGCTTCGGGGCGCTCGCCGTGGCCGCCGCGCCCGGCGTCACCGCGGGATCCTCGCTCCCGGGCCGCCCGGCTCGTTGACGCGGCCCGCGGACGTGATGTGCGGCACGCCCCGCGCAAGCCCTTTCGGGGCCCGTCGGCCGATTGTGCCTGCGCACGGCTTGATCGGCGATCAAAGGGGGTGAATTCCCTGGCCACAGCGCATTCTGCTCATTTGACAGTGCCATCGGCGCACGGATAGGAAGCAGCCGGTAGAAGTCGAGAGGTGGACTGTGCACGAGCCGAACGTGGTCGGGGACTGGCTGGAGTACGACGAGTACGCCGGTCTGCGGGTCCGCGTCCACCGACTGGAACAGAGCGAGCCGCCGCGGGGGCGTGACGACGCCGCGGAGGGGCTGACCTATTTCTGTCTGCGGGTGACCGTGGAGAACCGGGGCGCCGCGCACTCCACGATCCACCTGGAGGACGGTCAGATCGACGTGCGGCTCGGGTCCGACGGCGAGAGCGCGTTCATCGACTGGCGCAACTCGCAGTTCATCGAGGGCTTTGACGTCTATCCGCTGCGCCGGGCGACCGCCGTGCTGTACGCCGCGGGACCGGAGGCGTGCCTCGGCCAGGTGGACGTCCAGATTCAGTTGCGCGTCGACGACGACTGGGCCGCCCGCCGGCTGTGGACGGGCGGCATAGGGCTGTATGAGGGCTCCGGCGCCCCCCAGCCCGGCGCGGCACACGACGGTCTGGCCCGTCAGGTGAGCAACTTCCTGCGCGACCAGGCCGAAGAGGGCACCGCCTGACGGATCCGGCGCCCTCCGGGCCGCGGCGGACGGTCAGTGCGGGATGCCGTCGATGATCTCGCGCGCGCCCTGCCGCAGCAACGCCACCGCCACCGAGGTGCCGAGCGTCGCCGGGTCGAGGCGGCCCGCCCACTCGTGGGCGTTGAGCCGGGTCTTGCCGTCCGGGGTGAACACGCAGGCGCGCAGGGACAGTTCGCCGCTGCGCTCCATCTGCGCGAAGCCCGCGATCGGGCTGTTGCAGTGACCCTGGAGCACATGCAGGAACATGCGTTCCGCCGTGGCCTCCCGGTGCGTGGCCGGATCGCCGAGGCCGCTGACCGCGTCGATGAGGTCGGCGTCGCCCTCGCGGCACTGCAGGGCGAGGATGCCCGCGCCGATCGGCGGCATCATCGTCTCCGGCGACAGCACCTCGGTGATCACGTCCCGCCGGTCGATGCGCTCCAGGCCGGACACCGCGAGCAGCAGCGCGTCCGCCTCGCCGTCCGCGAGCTTCTCCAGTCGCCGGTTGGCGTTCCCGCGGAACGGCACGCACTGCAGATGGGGGTGGGTGGCGGCGAGTTGGGCGATCCGGCGGACCGAGGAGGTCCCGATGCGCGTCCCCGCCGGCAACTCGTCCAGGGTGCGGCCGCCCGGGTGGATCAGGGCGTCGCGGATGTCGTCGCGCCGCAGGAACGCGGCGAACACCGTGCCGGCGGGCAGCGGCCGGTCGGCGGGGACGTCCTTGACGCAGTGCACCGCAAGATCGGCCTCGCCGGCCAGCAGCGCCGCGTCGACCTCCTTGGTGAACGCGCCCTTGCCCTCGACCAGGGACAGATCGCCCATCCACTTGTCGCCGGTCGTCCTGACGGGGACGACCTCGGTGCGCACACCGGGATGCAGGACGGCCAACTCCTTGCGCACCCGCTCCACTTGGGCCAGAGCCATGGGTGAGTCGCGGGAGACGATACGGATGAGTTCCGGAACGGACATGCGGGACACGATAGACCCTCGTGGCCCGCGTCCCGCACCGCTCACGGGTTTCGGCCACCGTTCGGCGACTCAGGGCTCCACTCGCATGCTGAAACGCCGTTTGTCCGCTCCGAGGGCGCCGCGCCGGGCGTAGAAGCGGATCGCGCCCTCGTTCCAGACCGGGGTCTGCCACTGCACCTCGGCCAGCCCCAGGCTCCGGGCCCGGTCCGCCACCGCGTCCATCAGCAGGGCGCCCAGACCCAGGCCGCGATGGTCCGGCGCGAGGAACAGGCAGTCCATGTGGAGATACTCACGGCCCTCCCAGGTGGACAGCGCGGGCGAGCAGGTCGCATAGCCGACGACCTCGCCCTCGGGCAGTTCGGCGACCAGACACCCGAGGAGCGGCGACGGCACGTCGAAGAGGAGCACGGCCAGGCGCTCGGCGAGGTCGGCAACGGGAGGTTCGGCGCGCTCGTACCGCGCGTGCTGCGCGGCCAGTTCCGCCACGCGCGGCAGATCGGACCGCTGGGCGTGCCGCACCCGGGCGGCGCTCACCGGACCTCGCTCCCGGCCGGGCCGGCGCCCTGTGCCGCGCCGGTGGCCCGGTGGCCGCCCGACGGACGGACGGCGCGGGGACGAGGGGCTCCGGTGAGAGGGACCGGGGCCTTCTCCGTCGTCACGGACGGGGGTTCTCGAAGAAGATCCATCCGGTCATCATGCCCCGGAGTCGGCCCCGGACGCCGGTTCCGGGGCCGGACCCTGTCGAGGGGTTCGTGTGTCAGGCCGGTCCGCAGGTCTACGCGTTGGGGTCGAACGTGATCCCGGAGGGCTTCGCGGACGACAGGTTGCCGGCGAAGGAGTCGTCCTTCAGGCCGAAGTGGGCGCTGCCGAAGTCGTACTGGGTCAGCTTGTCCCGCAGGCCCGACGGGTAGCCGTTCCAGCCGACCAGCGGCGGGTACTGCCAGGTGTGCTCGGCGTTCTCCGGCGGCTCGTCGTTGGAGTTGGCGATCCGGAAGCAGTGCGTGCGGATGCCGTCCTTGTGGTAAACCGCCTTCGCGTGGGTGCCTTCGAAGCGCACCGTCGACGCGGCGTGCACGGTGAACGAGCCGTGGTTGGACGTGGACACGTACTGGACCCGGTCGTTCTGCACCCAGACCACGACGTGCTCCCAGTCGTTGCGGTGACCGCCGATGCCGCTGCCCGCCACCGCCTGGTCCTTCTCGAAGTACAGGCTGTACATGTACGCGCACCAGCCGTTGTTGCACTTGTAGCGCGAGTAACTGTTCGTGTTGTCCAGATCGGAGGCGTCGTGACAGGAGCCGTTCAGCGCGCCGGTGGGCTTCAGACCGCCGTTGATCGTGCCGTCGGGACCGATGGCGGGGGTGGAGTAGCACCCGTCCGTGTCGTAGTCGAACGCGGGCTGGTACGTCAGCTCCGCGGCCTCGGCGTTCTGCGGAAGCGCCTGGGGAGGGGCGGCGAAGGCGACCGAGGGGACGGCGACGACCAGCGCGGCGGCGCCGGCGAGACCGGTGAGCCATCTCCTGCGGTGGGCCTTGAACCTGGCTGAGGGCACGGGGAGTTCTCCTCGGGGTGCGGACGCAGCCGAACGGCTGTGGGGGAAAAGGGAGTTCAGCTTCCACGCTTTCGACCGCCACGCCAAGAGGCCGTAGACGTACCGGTGGTGAAGGGCAGCTCAACAGTCGGCCGCCGGGGACCGTCTCAGACGGAAGTGTCCGGAAGGTCGGCCGCCGACTCCTCGGGCGCCAGATCCGGCCGCAGCCGCAGCCAGGACGGCTGGCGCAGCAGCCCCGCCCGGGTGCGGGTGCTGTAGCGGACCTCGCCGACCAGCCGGGGCGTCACCCAGCGTGCGCCGGTGGACGGCGGCACGGCGTCGAAGGGGCACGCCCCGGTCGCGTCGGCCCGCAGCAGCGCCGCCAGCTCGGCCCGCTCGGCCTCGCTCCAGCCGGTGCCCACGCTGCCGACGTAGCGCAGTCCCGTCGCGGCGCGCTGCCCGACGAGGACGGCGCCGGGCAGCCCTGTCAGCCGCCCCTTGCCGGGCAGCCAGCCGCCGACCAGGACGTCCGCGACCCTCATGTTGCGGATCTTGATCCAGGCCCGGGAGCGCGCGCCGGGCTCGTACGCCGAGTCCAGCCGCTTGCACACCAGCCCCTCCAGGCCGTGCGCGCGGGTCGCCTCCAGTGCCTCCCGGCCGTGCCCCACCAAGGCGCTCGGCGTCGACCAGAACGGCCCCTCCAGCGCCAGCGCCTCCAGCCGGGTCCTGCGCCGGGTGTAGGGCAGGGCGAGGAGGGAGCTTCCGGCGAGGTGCATCACGTCGAACAGGACGAGGTGCACGGGAGCCGTCGCGGCCAGCCGTGCCGCCTTGGCCGGGGCCTGGACCAGTCCCATGCGCGACTGCAGCAGCTGGAAGTCGGCCCGGCCCTGTCGGTCCAGGGCGAGCACCTCCCCGTCCAGCACCGCCGGTGTGCCGCCGAGCGCGTCGCCGAGCGGCCGCAGCTCCGGGTAGGCGGCGGTGATGTCCTCGCCCGAGCGGGCGCGCAGGGTGAGCGTCCCGTCGCCGGCGAGGTACACCACGGCACGCTGCCCGTCCTGCTTGGTCTCGTACGCCCAGCGCGCGTCCTGGGCCACGGGCGGGAGGGAGCCGGGGGTGGCGAGCATGGGCGCGACGAGGGGCAGGGGCATGGGTGAGTTGTCGACGCGGCGGCGCTTCGCCACGCGCGCGGGGCGGCCGTTTCCCCTGAACGGCGGCGACGGGCCGCGCCGCGCCGCACCATCGGCGACCGGATCCGTACGCCGCGCACCGAGTCCGAACGTAAGCCGTCCCCGGTCTTTCCCTGTGACGCGCGGCAGAACCGCTCCGGCTCGTACGCGCCGGTCTCTCCGGCGACGGACGTCGACCGTCTGTGGCCGCCCGGGGTCTTCGGGCGCCGGTGGGCCCCGGCAGGCGGTGCGAGCCTGCCGGGACCCGGCCGTCGGGCCGGACGGCACGACGGCATACCGCTCAGTATGATCCGCCGTGCCCCATCCCGGTACCGGTCGGACGTCCCCCGTGCCGTGCCGGGGGCAGGTGCTCAGGAGCGCGTGTGACCGTCGGGCCACTCGTCCTCGTCGAGCGTGTACGCGTCGAGGACGAAGCAGTCCGGCTCGTCGGCGAACCCGGGCAGGAGACGGGCGAGGCGCATGCGCTTCTCGGCCTTCCCGGCCGTGGAGTAGACGCCGAGCAGCTTGACGTCGTCGCCGTCCTGCTCGTCGATGTGGACCGTCTCCCCGTCGAGGTGCACGGTCGCCCCGTTCTCGCCGGCCTCGTTGTGATGAGCGATGTGCCACAGCAGATGGACGATCATCGCCGCAGACTATCCGGCGTCGGCAACCTCGCCCGCGACAGGGAGGGTTGGGCCCTGAGGCCGTCGCGGGACCCCGCCGGGCGGCCCGCTCCTACCGTCCAGTAATGTCGGGCGCCAGTTCATCTGAGGAGGAACCGTGCCCCGGTCCGAACGCTCACCCCTGCTGCTGGCGGGCCTGCTGGCCGCCGCGGGCGCGGCCCACTTCGCCGTGCCGCGCCCGTTCGACGCGATCGTCCCGCGCGTCCTGCCCGGCTCGCCGAGGAACTGGACGTACGCCAGCGGCGTCGCCGAACTGGCGCTCGCCGCGGGCGTGGCCCTGCCCCGGACCCGCAGGGCGGCAGCCCTGGCCACAGCCGCGCTCTTCGTCGGCGTCTTCCCCGCGAACGTCAAGATGGCCTGGGACTGGCGTCACCGCCCCGCCCCGCTCAAGGCCGCCGCCATCGGGCGCCTCCCCCTGCAGGCGCCTCTCGTGCTGTGGGCCCGCAGCGTCGCCGCAGGGGCCGTGACCGCCACGACGACGGAGGGACGGGCATGACCAAGGCTCTGGAGGTCGGCGACCTCGTCGAGGACTTCGCGCTGCCGGACGAGACCGGCGCCGTCCGCAGTCTGACCGGCCTGCTCGCCGACGGGCCGGTCGTCCTCTTCTTCTACCCCGCCGCCCTCACCCCGGGCTGCACCGCGGAGGCCTGCCACTTCCGCGACCTGGCCGCCGAGTTCGCCGCAGTCGGTGCCCGGCCGGTCGGCATCAGCGGGGACCCCGTCGACCGCCAGCAGGAGTTCGCCGGCCGGCACACGCTCGGCATGACCCTGCTGTCCGACGAGGACGGGTCGGTGCGGGAGATGTTCGGCGTGAAGCGCGGCTTCTCCCTTGCCCCCACCAAGCGGGTCACCTTCGTCATCGGGCGCGACCGCACCGTCCTGGAGGTCGTGCGCAGCGAGCTGCGCATGAACACCCACGCCGACCGCGCCCTGGCCGTGCTGCGCGCCTCGCGTCCCTGACGGGCGCGGCGGCCGGTGCCCCCGGCCGCCCGCGCCCGGCGCCCCGAGGCGGCCCGTCGCGGTTGAGGCGCCGGGCCCGAGGGACCATTCTGGACGACATGGAGCAAGTCGTCGCAGCGGCGGTCATCGATGTGCACGGCATCGTGACGGGCTGGAGCGAGGGCGCCCGGCTGCTGACCGGCCATCCGGCCGAGGAGGCCGTGGGCCTGACGGCGGCCGCCCTGCTCGCCGAGGAGCTGCCGCGCGGCGCGCACGGCGAGTGGACCGGCCCGGTCGTCGTGCGTCATCGCGACGGCCGCCCCGTCACGCTCGTCGTGACCGCCTGCCCGGTGCTCGGCCCCGACGGCCGGCGCACCGGGTACACGCTCAGCGCGCAGCGGCCCGCCGCCCGTGAGCCGACCCTGGCCGGGTCGGCCTTCCAGCAGGCCTCCATGTCGATGTCCGTCTTCGACCCCCAGCAGCGCTATCTGTTGCTGAACGAGGTCGCCTGCAAGGTCATGGGCGTCTCCGAGGACGTCCTGCTCGGCCGCCGCTTCCGGGACACCGTCGGGGACGACGAGCCCGCCCGCGGCTTCGACCGCCACCTCCGCCAGGTCGCCGAGACCGGGCGCCCCGTCCGCTACGAGAGCTTCACCGGGGCCCCCGCCCTCAATCGCGAGCATGCCTGGACCACCGAGATGTGGCCCGTGAGGGATGCGTCCGGCGAGGTCGCCGGGGTCGCCCTGGCCGCGTTCGACAGCACCGAGCAGTACCTGGCACGCCAGCGGCTGGCCCTGCTGAACGAGGCCGCGGCCTCCATCGGCACCACCCTCGACATGGTGCGCACCACCGAGGAGGTGGTCGAGCTTCTCGTCCCGCGGTTCGCCGACTTCGTCAGCGTCGACCTGCTGGACTGGGTGCTGGGCGCCGACGAGCCGCCCCCCGTCCCGACCGGCGAGGTCGTGCTGCGCCGGGTCGCCCACGGCTCCCCCCAGGACGGCACCCCGGAGGCCGCCGTCCGCCTCGGCGAGACCGACGTCCATCCGTCCTTCAGCCCGCCCGCCCGCGCCCTGCGGGAGGGCCGTGCCGTCCGCATCCAGGCGGGCGAGCCCGACTTCGTGCGCTGGCTCGCCGAACGCAACGCCCGCGCTCCCGAGGGCCGCCCCTTCCGCAGTGGCGTCCACTCGGTGATCTCGGTGCCCCTGAAGGCCCGCGGCACCACCCTCGGCGTGCTCGTCGGCGTCCGTACCACCCATTCCGACGACTTCGAGGCCGACGACGCCGTCTTCGCCGAGGAACTCGCCAGCCGGGCCGCCGTCTGCATCGACAACGCCCGCCGGTTCGCCCGCGAGCGCACCACCGCCCTGACTCTGCAGAACAGCCTGCTGCCGCGCGGCCTGTCCGGACAGGCCGCCGTCGAGGTCGCCCACCGCTATCTGCCCAGCGGCTCCACGGCCGGGATCGGGGGCGACTGGTTCGACGTCATCCCGCTGTCCGGCAGCCGGGTCGCCCTCGTCGTCGGCGATGTCGTCGGACACGGCATCCCCTCCTCGGCGACCATGGGACGCCTGTGCATGGCCGTGCGCACCCTCGCCGACGTGGACCTGCCGCCGGACGAACTGCTCACCCACCTGGACGACCTCGTCACCCACCTGGCTGCCTACGACGAGGGCGGCGAGGACGTCGCCGAACTGGGAGCCACCTGCCTCTACGCCGTCTACGACCCCGTCGACCGCCGCCTGACCGCCGCCGCCGCGGGCCATCCCGCACCGGCCCTCGTACGGCCCGACGGCACCGCGCAACTGATCGGCATGACCCCCGGCCCCCCGCTGGGCGTCGGGGGACTGCCCTTCGAGGCCGTCGAGCTGGAACTGCCCGAGGGGGCGGTCCTCGCCCTCTACACGGACGGCCTGATCGCGGACCGCGACCGCGACGTCGACCGTGCCGCCGAACTGTGCGACGCCCTCACCGTGCCCGCCGCCTCGCTCGACGCCCTCTGCGACAGCGTCCTGAAGGCGGTCCTGCCCGAAGCGCCCGGCGACGACGTCGCGCTTCTGCTCGCCCGCACCCACGCCCTGGGCGCGGACCGGGTCGCCACCTGGGACGTCGCGCCCGACCCCGCGCTCGTGGCCGCCACCCGGCAGGCGGCCGTCGAGCAGCTCGCCGCATGGGGCATGGAGGAAGCCGCGTTCGTGACCGAACTCGTCGTCAGCGAGCTCGTCACCAACGCCATCCGCTACGGCGCGCCGCCCATCCAGCTGCGCCTGATCCGCGACCGCAGCCTCATCTGCGAGGTCTCCGACGGCAGCTCCACCTCCCCCCATCTGCGCCGCGCCCACGCCTTCGACGAGGGCGGGCGCGGCCTGCTGCTCGTCGCGCAGCTCACCCAGCGCTGGGGGAGCCGGCAGACGGGCCGCGGAAAGACGATCTGGGCGGAGCAGCCGCTGGAGCCCTGGTGATCACTCGAAGGGACAGCCGGGGTCCGGCGCGTCCTCGGAGAACGGCGCGCCCTGCGGGAGCACGTCCAGCAGGTCCAGGACGACCGGCGTGCCGCCCGGGTCGCGGCCGATGTGCACGTTCCCCGGTCCGGCCCGCTCCCGCACGGCGCCGCGGCGGGACGGACGCCGTCGCAGGCGCAGTCCGGCCACGCGGGTGAGGGGCCTCACGGCAGCCGGCCGACCGCGCCCGACGCGGGGTCGAGGGGCGGCCGCTCCGGACGGACACCCGGGCGAAGGCGCGAAGGGCGAAGGCGGTGTCGTCAGGCCGCCGATCCGCTGGCACGATCCTTCTGTCGCCGTGACCCACGACCACGACGAGCAGTGACGACGAGCGGAGAGCGCATGACGACGGACAGCCGGCCGGCCGGCCTCGACGACGCGGCGGCCGAGGAGGCCGCGCGGACGGCCGGAGTACGGGTGCAGCCGGTCGCCGGGCACATCGGCGCGGAGATCGAAGGCGTCGACCTGGCCGCCGGCCTCGACGACGCCCAGGTCGACGCGGTCCGGCGCGCGGTACACCGCTGGAAGGTGGTGTTCTTCCGCGGCCAGCGCCTCGACCACGCCGGGCACGTGGCGTTCGCGCGGCGGTTCGGCGAACCCGTCGTCCTGCGCGGGCGGGGCGGGGCCTCGCCGCCGGACTTCCCCGAGATCGAGACGACCGCCGACCGGCTCGAACTGGGCGGGAAGTTCGGCATGGAGCACGGGGAGTGGCTGCGCCGGCGCCGTCACACCCTGCTGCGCGGCTGGCACTGCGACCACGGCGCCCGCATCGACCCGCCGGCCGCGACGATCCTGCGCGCCGAGACCGTGCCGCCCTACGGCGGTGACACGACCTGGTCCAACCTCGCCGCCGCCTACGCCGGACTCTCCGCGCCGGTACGGGAGTTCGTGTCCGGGCTGCGCGCCGAGCACCGGCTCGGCGTCGGCTACCAGCCCCGCCCCGGGGACGACGCTTACGTCCGCCACCTCCTCGACCGCCAGGTCGCCTCGGTGCATCCGCTGGTGCGCGTCCACCCCGAGACGGGCGAGCGCCTGCTGTACGTCAACGGCTACTACGTCGAGCAGATCACCGACCTCTCACGGGCGGAGAGCCGGGCGATCCTGGACATGCTGCTCGAGGAGGCGACCCGCGCCGAGTACACGGTCCGCTTCCGCTGGGAACCCGGCAGCGTGGCCTTCTGGGACAACCGCGCCACCATCCATCTCGCGCCGGGCGACAACGCGCATCTGGCCTTCCCGCGCACCATGCACCGGGTGATGCTCGCCGGTGAGGTCCCCGTCGGGACGGACGGCAGGCGGTCCGAGGCGGTGACGGGGTCCGAGCCGGGCCGCTGGTGAGGTGCCTCGGCCTCCCGCGCCGGCCCGCAACGCCTCCCGCCCCGCCGCCCCGGCGCAGGCGCTCAGACCAGGGGGATGGTGACCTCGTCCTCGACCGGCGGGTTCAGCTCCTGCGCCAGGTTGCCGGTGGCCGCGTGGCAGCGCAGCCGGACCGACTCCGGCGAGACGTCCAGGCGCAGGAAGCACTTGAAGAACGGCGGGCTGTAGGTGGCCGAGCCGGGCGAGAACAGCTGGGTGTAGATCTTGCGCACCGGCAGCCGGAAGCCTCTGCGGCGCTCCGGGCGGCTGCCGGCGCCCAGCAGAGAGGCGACCAGCCGGATCCGTCGCGTCACGCGCACCTGGGGCCGCGGCGTGCGGGTGGGCGGGATGCCCAGCCGCTCGGCGACGACCGCCTGGGCCTCCTCCTCGGTGAGGGCGAAGAAGCGGCGCAACCGCAGCCGGCGCCCGTAGAGCCTGCTGTAGAAGGCCAGAGAGTCGCCGCGCAGCGGATAGCAGCGGAAGTCGCGTTCCGTGACCCCGGCGACGGAGACGCGGGGAATGGTGTGCGTGGCGTGCATGAACGCGCCGCCGCCGCCCGCGACGACGTACTGCAGCGTCCGGCCGTCGGCGAGCCGCACCGGGTAGCGCTGGTAGTTGTGTATGTCGCCGCCTATCGCCGCCACATAACGGTGTGCGGGCGCGCTGACGATGTCGTCGACGGTGCCGCCGCCCTCGATGGGGCACGGGTGGTGCTCCCCGTCGACGTACAGGGGTGAGCCGGTGATCAGGATCTTCGGGCGCGGTCCCTGGGACACCTCCCTCAGCCACGCGCCCTGTTCGGCGTCCAGGACGCCCAGCAGCCCGGTGTCGATACCGATGATCCGGACCGGGCCGGCGTCGATCGCCCAGTACGGCCCGGGCTGCACGGCCTGTTGGACGGCGTCGCCGCGCAACGCCCTTGCCTGCGTGAGGCGTCGGTCGTCGTCCGGGCGCGGCCGGTGCCACAGCAGGGAGCGCAGCCAGGCGCGACCCGGGGGGCGCGGCGCGGGCTCGGCGGGCGGGGGCGGGGCGTCGCCGCAGAAGACCCGCATGAACGCGCCGAGGTCCTCGTACCAGTCATGGTTGCCCGGTATCGCGTAGATGGGCGCCCGGTAATCGCGGTACGGGCGGAAGAACTTGGTCTCGTAGTCGTCGGCGCTGCCGACCGGGTAGATGACGTCACTGGCCAGGACGGCGAAGGACGTTCCCTGACTGACTCTCAGAAAGCCCGGCACCACGGCGTATTGAGGTTCGTCGCCCTCACCGGTGTCGCCGATGACCATGAAGGAGAACTCGTCCGGTTCGGTGCGCCGGATCACCTTGTCGGCCGGTGCGCCGGCGGACGCACGCTGCGCCACCAGGCGGCCGCGGGTGCGTCCGGTGGGGTCGCCGAACCAGGAGGCGAGCACTCCGTTGCGGGCGGCCCACAGGAGCCTGGGGTTCAGCCACGAGATCTTCTCGACCCTGCCCGGCATGAGCTGTCGGTACGCGCCCTGTTCGGCGTCGCCCCAGCCGGCGCCCGCGGCGGTATCGCGTGAGGAGTCAGACACCGGTGCACCGTAGCAACGATCCACGGAGCGGCGGGAGTCGGGTGACCGGCGACGATGCGGCGTCCGGTGGGCGGGCCCGCGCCCGGTCGCTCCCGCCACGGGAGTTTCGGCCGCCCCGGGCAGCCGGACCGCCACGGTCGGCACCGCGGTGGGCCTCCAGTTCGCGGCGAGCAGCACGAACAGCGGCTCCCTGACGTCGTCCGCACCCCCCGACGGCGACGTCCCGCCCACGGGCTCCCTCCGTGGGCGGGACGTCGCCCCTCAGCTCAGCTCAGCGGGTCGAGCGTCAGGTAGGCCTGGCGCGGAGAGCCGTCGTGGACGAGCGACTCCTGGTGGCCGACGTCGTCGAAGGCGAACGCGTACGCCTTCCCGTCGGCCATCTGCGCGTGGATCTTGCGCGCGTAGTGGTTGGTCACGGCGTCCTGGTAGAAGCCCGCCGTCGTGGTGTCCGGCTGGTCGGGGTTCGCCAGCAGTGTGGAGCGGTTGAAGCCCGCGCACAGGGTCCGCGAGATCGGACCGCGCACGGCGTCGTTGGGGGCGTCCAGCAGCCGGTGACAGCCGAAGACGCTGGACGCGTCCGGCTTCTGGAAGCTGGTGACGACGGCTCCGGCGGCGTCGGTGAAGTTCATGACCCCGCCCGAGACCCGGCCGTAGTACTTCGTGCCCGGCCGGTCGGCGAACGGCGTCACGGTCAGCGTCGTCGTCGCGTACTTCTGCCACACGCGGTTGACGTAGTCGTCCATGACGCCCGCCGGAAGCGCCCCGGTCTCCACCCCGTACAGGGGGGAGAGGGCGCGCAGCACGGTGCCGTCGGAGCCGGTCTGGATCAGGTTCGCCCAGCCCCCGGGCTGCCCGCGCAGGGCGTCGAAGAACCCGGTGTAGCCGCCCGGCTTGAGATGCCCGGTGCTGACCGTGGCGCCGTCGGCGCGCTGCACGCCCACCGCGTACGGCGCGGAGAACATGTCGACCTGGGTGCTGTTGAGCCACAGTCCCGAGTCGTTCAGCGTGTACTCCGACCAGTTGAACAGGATGGAGCGGTTGGGGTCGCTCGGGTTCTGCACGGCCGGCTGCACCAGTCCGCCGGTGGTCAGCCGGAAGTCGAGCTTGCGCCCGTACGAGAAGTAGATCCGGCCGGAGAACCTGGGCATCCGGATCGTGGTCGACTGTCCGGCGGCCGGCCCGGCGATCGACGCGTCCGGCGCCGGGGTCGGCGGGTTTCCCCCGGGCGGCCAGGCGTGGAAGCCGCCGTCGGCGTCCGCCCAGCCCTGGCGGCCCGAGGACAGCTGGGTGCCGAGGTTGTACACGTAGACCGGTTCGCCGCGGCCGGAGTTGTTGGTGATCTTCAGGGGGACGGTGTCCGGGACGGCGGCGCGGGCGGGCGACGGCTGGCCGAGCGTGAGCAGCGCGCCGACGAGGGCGCCCGCTCCGAGCAGTCTGAAGGCGATCCGTGTGAGCACTCTCCACCTCCGTGCGGGTAGACCTGTGGGGGTTGGTCCGTACCTTCGTGAGAGCGCTCTCAACGTTCCCAGTGCGTTGTGCTCATGTCAATAAAGTCGGCGAGGGAGGACGCCGCCCGCGGCCTTTCCGGGCCGCGGGGCGTCGGGTGAGGGCCGCGGGTGGCGCGCGATCCGGCGGACGGTCCAGAAGGTCCGCTTCCGGGGTCCGCTTGTGGGGTCCCCTTGCGTGGGTGCGCTTCAGGACGTCCGCTTCAGAACGTCCGCTTCAACAGGTCCAGCAGTGCGGTCCAGTGCCGCTCCGAAGCCGCCTCGTCGTACGCGGAGGTGTCGGCCTGCGTGTAACCGTGCTCGGCTCCGGTGTAGACCTCGCAGGTGTGCCGGACGCCGGCGGCGGTGAGAGCTTCCTCGAAGCGTGCGATCTGCTCCGGCGGCAGCCCCTGGTCGTTGTCGGCGTGACCGAAGTACACCTCGCAGGCGATGCGCTCGGCGGCCAGATGGGGACTGTCCGGCGCGTCCGTCACGAGACGGCTGCCGTGGAAACCCGCCACCGCCGCGATCCGCTCGGGATGGGCGCCGGCGGTGGCCAACGTGAGCCGGGCGCCCATGCAGTATCCGGTGACCGCGACCGGGCCGCCCGCCACCAGGGGGCTCTCCTGCATCCACCGCAGATACGCGTCGGAGTCCCGGACGATCAGCTCGGGGGTGAGCGCCAGCACCAACGGGTACACCGCCTCGAAGATCTCCGGGCGTGCCCTGGGATCGATGAACTCGGGCAACTCCTGCACCGGGGCGCGCCCGTGACGGTAGAACAGGTTGGGGACCAGCACCGCGTAACCGGCTTCGGCCAGCCGGTCGGCCATCGCCCGCAGATGCGGACGCAGTCCGAACGCGTCCTGGTAGAGCAGCACCCCCGGGCGGGGCGCCCCGTCGCCCGGATGGGCGAGATAGGCGTCGGCGACACCGTCCTCGGTGGGGATGTCCACTGCTGTTCCCTGTACGGCGGTCATGGGGGGAGCCTCTCTGCGCTGTGCACGGCGACGAGCGGTCGATCGGTCCCGGCCGGGCCGGGCGCGTGACGCGGACTCATCGTTTCACGCACCGTTCAACCGGCCGCGAGAACCCCCGGCGCAGGTCCCGCTACTCGAACCGCGAGGTGTCGCCGGCCCCGTACCGCACGATCTGCGCCTCGCCCTCGGAAAAGTCGATCACCGTCGTGGGCTCGGTGCCGCAGTCCCCGGAGTCGAGCACGCCGTCCACCAGATGGTCGAGCGTGTCCTTGATCTCCCAGCCCTGGGTCATCGGCTCGTCCTCGCCGGGCAGCAGCAGGGTGCTGGACAGCAGCGGTTCGCCGAGCTCCGCCAGCAGGGCCTGGGTGACGACGTGGTCCGGGATGCGCACGCCCACCGTCTTCTTCTTCGGATGCTGGAGCATGCGTGGCACCTCCTTCGTCGCCGGGAGGATGAAGGTGTAACTGCCGGGCGTCGACGCCTTGATCGCGCGGAACACGTCCTTGTCGACCCGGACGAACTGGCCGAGCTGCGCGAAGTCCTGGCAGACCAGTGTGAAGTGGTGCCGGTCGTCGAGGTTGCGGATGGCCCGGATGCGGTCGATGCCGTCCTTGCTGCCCAGCCGGCAGCCCAGGGCGTAGCAGGAATCCGTCGGATACGCGATCAGCGCGTCCGCCCGGATGGCGGCCGCGACCTGGGAGATGGTGCGCGGCTGGGGGTTGTCGGGGTGCACGTCGTAGTACTTGGCCATTGGGTGAGCTTATGCCGTGCCGAGGGGCGGACCCGGACACGACCGCCCCGCCGACGCCCGCCGGCCCCGACGGCGCGCTGGGCCGCCGTCCTGCCCGGCGCGCTCACCCCGCACGGCCGTCCCGTCCTGCCCAACCTGCCGAACCCGCCCTGCGCGGACGCGCCCGCCGGACGGAACCCGGTGAGCGGGACTCATCCGTGCGCAGGCGGTTCCGGCAGAGCCCCGAGTGGGCACGGGCAGGGGTACGACGCGCAGGCCCGTCGCCCCGGACGGGACGTCGAGGAGTCGCGGGGTCCGGCGGGGCCGGAGGACCGGCCCCGCCGGACCCCGGGCCCGTTCAGCCGCGCAACCGGACGGGGATCTCACGCCAGCCGCTCGCGATGAACGAGGGCACCTGCCGCAGCTCCCCGGCCGTCGTGTCCAGCCGCAGCTCGGGGAACCGGTCGAACAGCGCGGGAAGCGCCGTGAGCGCCTCCATGCGGGCCAAGGGCGCCCCGATGCACCGGTGCACGCCGATCCCGAAGGCCAGGTGGTCCTCCGCGCCGCGGGCCGCGTCGAACACCTCCGCGTCCGGGCCGTAGTGAGCCGGGTCCGCGTTCGCCGCCGCGTAGGTCGTGATGATGGCGTCGCCGGCCGGGATCGTCACGTCACCGACCTTCAGATCGCTGACGGCGAAGCGCAGCGGCAGCGTGGCGATCGACGGGTACAGCCGCAGCGTCTCGTCCACGACGGCGTCCCAGCCGATCTCGCCCCGGCGCACGGCCGCCAGCTGCTCGGGGCGGCGCAGCAGCGCCACCGCCGCGTTCCCGACGAGGTTCACGGTCGTCTCGAAGCCCGCGCCGATGACCAGCAGCAACGTGTACAGCAGTTCCTCGTCGCTCAGCCGGTCGCCCTCCTCGTCGCGGACCCGGATCAGCTCGGTCGTCAGGTCGTCGCCGGGCTGCTCGCTCTTGTGGGCGATGAGCGAGCCCAGCACCGTGCCGATCTGCTCCTGCACGAACGCCGCGTGCTCCGGACTCGGATCGGAGGTGTCCATGATCGCCGCGATGAGCCGACCGGTGGCCGGCCTCAGCTCCTCCGGGACTCCGAAGAGTTCGCAGATGATCCGCATCGGCAGCGGGTGGGCGAACGCGGCCTTCAGATCCACCGCCTCCTCGCTGTCGCCGCCCTGGTCGAGGGCGTCGAGCAGCTCCGTGGTGATCGCCTCCACGCGCTCGCGCAGTGCCTCGGTACGCCGGTGGGTGAAGCTCGGCGCCACCAGCCGGCGCAGCCGCGCGTGGTCGGCGCCGTAGGTGGAGAGCATGTTGATCACGCCGACCCAGCCCAGGATCCAGCCCCAGGAGGGGTGTTCGCCCAGCTCCGGCCAGTGCCGCCAGTGCCGACGGGGATCCTTGCTGACCTGCGGGTCCAGGATCAGCGCCTTGAGGGTGTCGTACCCGGTGGGCGCCCAGGCCGGGATGCCGCCGGGCAGCTCGACGGGCACGATCGGGCCGAGGGCGCGCAGTCGGGCGCTCTCGGCATGCACATCGGCGCCGAACGGGTCGAGGGCGATGCGGTCGGTCACGGTCACGTACGGACTCCTTGCGAGGTGGAGGAGGCGGCGGAGGCGGCAGTGGAGGCGGTGGCGGGGGAGCGGGGGCTGAAACGGACGGGCAGCGCGCTCAGCGAGCGGTGGAACGGGCCCGGCCGCCAGGCCAGCCGTTCGCGGGGCACCACCGGGTCCAGGTCGGGCAGCCACTGGGTGAGCTGCTCGATCGCCTCGGTGACGAGCAGCAGCGTGTGCTGCTTGACCGGGCAGGCGTGCGCCCCGGCGCCCCACGACAGGTGCGAGGCGTCGGAGGGGTGCGGCCCGGCGGCCGCGTCCTGCTCGGCGAACCGTCCCAGCGCCCCGTACGACACCACGACCGGCACGGCCTCGCGCAGCCACACCCCGTGGAAGGAGACGGGCCGGCGGACGTAGTAGACGCCGTAGTTCGCCAGGGGCGTCTCGTGGTGCAGCACCTCCACCACCGCGTCCATGACCGGACGCGCGCCGCTGGTGAGCGTCGAGTAGTAGGCCGGGTTGCCCAGGATCCTGGACAGGGTGTTCGACAGGAGGTTGGCGGTGGGCTCGTACCCGGCGCCCAGGGTGAGGAACACCTGCCAGGTGACCTCCTCGCGGGTCAGTCCGGCCGGATGGTCCAGCAGATGGCTGGGCAGGTCGTCGCCGCGCCGGCCGGCCTTGGCCGCGATGAGTTCCAGCACGTACTGGGCGTACTGCGCCTCGCCCTCGGCGGCCTGCGCCCCGCCCTCCATCATCTTGCCCAGGCCCTCGTTGAGGCGGTCGCCCTGGCTGTCCGGCAGCCCGAACAGGTCGTTGAGCACCAGCGCGATCAGCGGCCGCGCGAAGTCCGCGACCAGGTCGGCCTCGCCGCGCGGACCGATGCGGCCCGCCAGCAGCCGCACCGCCCGGTGCACGCGCCCGCGCAGGTCGTACGGTTCCACCAGGTCGAAGACGTCGATGAGGGTCGTCCGGTAGCGCAGGTGCTCCGCGCCGTCGGCGAACAGGGCGTTGGGCCGCCACCGCATCATGCCCAGCACCGGCGAGTCGGAGGGGACGGTGGCCTCCCAGGGCCGCGGATCGTGCGAGAACGTCTCCGCGTCGTGCAGCACCTCCAGCGCCGCCCGCCGGTCGGTGACCACGTACGCGGGCACCCCGGGCGCCAACTCGGCCCACCCGACGACCCCTTGGGAGCGCAGGGCGGCGTAGTAGCGGTACGGGTCCGAGGCGAAGCCGTCCTCCCACAGCCGTACGGGCGCGGTGCGGGTGAAGTCGCGCCGGTCGGGGGGATAGGCGCTCACCGGGCCTCCGCCGGGAAGCGTCCGACGAGATGGTCGACCAGCGCGAGCAACGCGTCGACCGAGGAGTTCGCGTCGCGGGCGTCACAGGTCACCATCGGCGTCCCCGGCTCCAGGTCCAGCGCCCGGCGCAGCCGTTCCTCGCCGTAGTGGCGCGGTGCGTCGGGGAAGGCGTTGAAGGCCACCGCGTACGGCAGCCCGCTCTCCTCGACCAGCCCCAGCACGTCGAACGACGCGTCGAGCCGGCGGCTGTCGACCAGGACGAGGGCCCCCAGCGCCCCGTGGGCGATGTCGTCCCACAGCGACCGGAAGCGCTCCTGTCCGGGCGTGCCGAACAGGTACAGCACGATGTCGCCGGGGAGGCTGATGCGGCCGAAGTCGATGGCGACGGTGGTCGTGGACTTCTCCCGTACGCCGGCCAGGTCGTCCACCCGCGCGGACGCCTCGGACAGGGGTTCCTCGGTGTGCAGCGGCCGGATCTCCGACACAGAGTCGATGAGGGTCGTCTTGCCCACCCCGAACGGCCCCGCGACCAGGATCTTCACCAGGTCGCGGTCGGTGTCGGGCAGGTGGACGGCGCCGGTCGCGCCGGCGCTAAGGGCGGAGCTTGAGGGCGCGGAGGCCATCGGCCACTCTTTTCAGCAGGTCGGGGTCGTACCGTTCGGCGGGCGGAATGGGCGCGCGGGCGAGGACCAGGTCCCGGTCGACGAGGTCGGCCGCCAGCACGCGCACGGCGGAGACCGGCAGCCGGAGCAGCGCCGCCGCCTCCACCACGGCGAGCGACCCGTCCTCCAGGGTGTCCAGCAGGGCGAGTTCGGCGGCAGGGAGGCCGGCGGGCGGCGGCTCGCCGCTGCGGGCGAGCACCGACAGCCGCTCCAGGTGCGGGCGGCTGGGCCGGGCCACACCACCGGTCGACAGGTACGCGGGAACCAGGGGGCGGCCGGCCGGACGGCGGGTCATGCCGCGGGAGTGTCGTCGGCTCCTCGGGGCGCGGCCGCCATGGCCTTCTCGCCCAGTCGCGCCACCTGGGAGTGCAGCCGGTGCGCCAGCAGGTCCAGTCGCACCTCCGCGTCGCCGTACGCGGCCACGCAGGTGCCGTGGTCGGTCGGCACGATCAGCACGTACCCGTGGTCCGACTCGATGACGATCTGCCGTACCTCGGCGCGCTCCCGGTCGGCGAACGCGGCCGCCGCCGTGCGGCAGGCGCCCTGCACGGTGCTGGTGATGGCGGCCACGCGCTCGGCCGAGGGCTGGGACAGGGCGTCGGTGTACCCCGTCACGAGACCGTCCCGGGTCAGCATGACGGCGGCCAGCACGTGCGGCACCTGCAGGATCGGCTCCAGCACCCATGCCGTGTCGCCCGTGTTGCGGCTGGTCATCTGGCCGCGCCCCCTTCGTCGTGGATCTGGTCGGTGTCGTCGTACTGGTCGAAGTCGTCGGCTGCCGCGTCCGGGCGGACGCTCTCGCCGGGCTGGCGGGCGGCGGCGCGCGCCGCCGCGGTGCCTGACTGCAGAGCGCCGAGGGCGGCCGCGGCCTCCTCCGGGCGCCGCGCGGCACCGGGCGCCGGGGCCTGTGCCGGGGCGGGCGCCGCCGCCCTGGTGCGGCGACGGCGTTGCGGCAGTCCGTCGGCGTCCTCCTGCGGCTCCTGGTGCCCCGGCGGCGCCTCCGGGGCGCCGGCGTCCGGCCCGTAGGCGTGGGCGGGAGCGTGCGCGGGGACGGGTGCGGCGGGCCGGCCGGGTGCGGTCCTGCGGCTGGTGCGTGTCGTGCGCGGGGCGCTCGCGGCCGGTGGCCGGTCGGCCGGGTCGAGCCGGCTGAGCAGGTGGCTGTCGACCCGCAGCACCGCGCGCACGCCGCCGTAGGGGGACGCCGAGGAGACGTCCACGCTCAGGTCGAACTGCCTGGTCAGTCTGCCGATCGCGGCGAGGCCCATCCGCGGTGGGTCGCCGAGGTCGGTGAGCAGGATGGGATCGTCGCCGGCCACCAGCCGCTGGGCGCGGTCCCGTTCGTCGAGCGTCATGCCCAGACCCGCGTCGTCGACGGTGACGCACACCCCGTGATGGACGTGCTCCAGGCTGACGACGACCTCGGTGTCGGGAGCCGAGTGCCGGAGCGCGTTGTCGAGCAGTTCGGCGACGATGACGGCAACCGGCTCGACGGCGTGGGAGACCAGGGCGGTTCCGGGTTCGAGGTGATTGTGGACCTGGACCCGGTGGTAGCCCGCGAGCCGCGCCTGACCGCCGGTCACCGCGTCCACCAGGTGCGACTCCTCGCGCGCCAGCCCGACCCACGCGCCGCACACCACGGCCGCGACCTGCGCGCGGCGCAGCGACTGCTCGTTCTCGTGGTCCAGCCGGAACAGGGTCTGCGCCAACTCCGGTTCGTCGTAACGCTGTTGGAGGCCACGCAAGGCGTCCTGCAGCCGGTACAGGGCAGCCTGGATCTCCCGGACGGCGCCCCGCATGCCGGCCTGCGCCGCGGCGTCGATCCGGGTGCGCTGGGCGGCCGCCTCGGACTGCAACGCCAGCACCACGTTCTCCAGGGCGATGCCCAGCGGGGTGCCGACGGTGAGCGGCTGGAGGGGCCCCGGCACGGACAGGTGCGGGTGGGCCACCTGGCGGGCGGCGGCCGGCACGCGCCGTGCCGCCAGATGCTCGACCTCGGCCGTGAACGCCCGTGCGGTGCCGTCGAGTCGGGTGCGCAGGGCGGCGATCTCCGCGAGCTGCCGGTGCTGTCGCCGCCGTGATCGCACCAGCCCGCCGCCCAAGGCGAACGCGGACAGGGTGCCGGCGGCCAGCGCGCCGGCCACGAGGTCCGGTACTTCGATCATGGATTCGGTTCCAGTGGAGGTCGGGTGACGTCGCGGCGTTCAGGGCAGGGGCGGTCCGACGGGCCTCGGACCGGGCACTCGCAGCACAGTACACACCGTCATCGATCGATCCCGCACGGTCGAGCGGGACTTCGCTCCGAAAGTGCCAGGTATCTGTTCACTTCTGCCCCGACTGTCGGAATTGCCTTACGCCGCAAGCGAATTGGACGACCGCCTCGGCATGCGCACCAGGGCATCCGGTCAGCCGCCGTCCCCTGGACGCCGACCGACCGGCGACAGACCGGGAGCCGAGCCGCCCGACGCGGCCCGTCGGTGAGTGATCGCCCGGGTGCCGTCGCGGCCGCGGGCGGCCACCGGTGCCGACGGTCGGGGAACTCGGCGTGGACGGGACGGACCCGCGGCAGCCGCCGAAGGCGGGCAGAGCCGTCCTCCCGGGCGGGAGGCCCGGAAGCGGCGGCGGCATGGGCGTCGGTCGGGCCGGCCGCCCGGTCAGCGCCTCGCCCGGAGGAAGGACGTGGACGGCGCTCCACGGCCGACTCGGCGCGGCGAAGGCCGGCGTGCCCGGCGCGCCGGACGGGTCACACCCCGATCGCCGGCGACAGCACGGCCAGCGTGCCGTTGGCCTGCCGCAGCGCCAGTTCCAGCGTTCCGGGCGGGTGCAGGGCGCCCGTCCCGTCCGGCGGCACCAGCCACTCGACGAAGCGGGCGGCCCGGTAAGGGGGAGGCACCGCCACCCACGAGCCCCGGCCCGCGCGCCGCAGCCCCGCCCCGATCCACCGGCTGCCGGGGTCGGGCGGGAGGAAGAAGCCCACCCGGTGCGCGGCGGTGTCGACGAGCGTCGGCCCCGGCACGGGGAGCGAGGCCTGCCACAGCAGGTCCAGGGCGAGCAGGCCCAGCCGGTCCGGCACGCTGAGCACGTCCCAGTAGCGGCCCGCCTCCAGCAACGCCACCCCGTCGCCCTGGTCCCACTCCCGCTTGCACAGCCGCGGGTCCGTCGCGGCGGCGGAGAGCCACTCCACGCCGCGCATCCACATCGCATCGCTCATGTCGGCTCCGTGTGACGTCCGCCGGTGGCCGCATGCCGACCGGGCGTATGCATGCTGGTAGATATTTCTAGGTGGCGGAAGGGGTGGCGAACCCTGGCGTTTCGCCCTGTTTCGTTCGAGGCCCGCGCCACTGTTCGGCTCCGTCGGCACCCCGGCCCGCTCCGCCCGGCGCACGGCAGCGCGTCGCCCGGCTCGGCGAGGAGCTGCCGTGCGCCGCCTCGGCGCTGTTCTCGTACAGCTGCGGCGAACGGACGTGCAGCCCTGCGTGACCGCTGTAGAAGGTCGTTTTCCCGCGCTGGGCCTCTCGTCGAGCTGAACGAGTGACGTCGGCGGGAAGGGTGATCGTGCCGTTCGGTGTCTTCGTCCGCATCGAAGACCGAGAGGACGGCTTTGAGGGGCTCGTGCACACCGACGAGCTGGATCAATCGCCGCAGGACGTCATCGAGGTCGGCGACGCTCTCACCGTGAAGATCACGGATGTCGATCTCGTACGGCGCCGCATTGCCCTGTCGCAGAGGCAGGCCGACCGGTGACGACGTGGATGCAGTGCTTCTGGGACGAGGAAGCCATCTGGTTCTGCTTCGAGGTCGACGCCGGCGGCTGGGTGACCCGACAGGTCGAGCTCCAGGGTTCCGAGCTGACCCCGATCGCGGCTGCGTCCCTGGACGAATGGCAGCGTGCCCAGCAGGCAGGGGGTCTGGCCGAGTACGAAAGAACGTTCGGGTTCACCGCTGAACTCCCGCTCTCGCAGTGGGAGGGGCACGAACCCCATCAACTGACCGCGCAAGAATTCGAGGCGGTCTGGGATGCCGCCCGTCGTGCGATCACAGCCCGCTGACCCGGTTGACCAAGGGCGGAATACTGAGACCCTGACGGCAGTACGTCAGATCGACTGAGGAAAGCTGCTTGTCAATTCGTGGCAGCTTCGGGAGTACCGGGCATCCATCCATGCAGCCGACTCCGGAAACTGACACCGGCCCTCGCGCCCGGTTCGGCCGCGGAGCATCACCCTGCGCTACATGTCCGTTTGCCGCAGCTATACGAGAACAGGGCCGTCTCGAGGGCGGCTGGGGCGCGGCAGCCCGAAGGGCCCGGACGGTGCGCACGATCACGACCGCCCGGGCTCTTCGCCTTCCTCTTGACTTGAGGTCCCCGCGCGCTTCACCGGGCGGTCCCCGCCCGCGCTCCTGTCAGCCCGGCCCGGCACCGCGCTGCGGTACCGGCAGCGGCGGTTCGGCCTGGCGCAGCTCGGCCAGCAACTCGTTCTGGCCCGTGAGGAGTTCGGTGAGGATGCGACGGGCGGCGCGCAGCAGTTCGGCCACGTCACCGCCTGCCAGCGCGTAGCTGACCGTCGATCCCTCCCGGATCGAGACGACGATCCCCGAGCGCCGCAGCACGGCCAACTGCTGTGACAGACTGGACGGTTCGATCTCGATCTCGGTGAGCAGGTCCCGCACGGCGACGGGGCCGCCCTGCAGCAGTTCGAGGACCCTGATGCGTACCGGGTGCCCGAGCATGCGGAAGAACTCGGCCTTGGCCTGGTAGAGGGGAACCTGCATGGTCAATCGCTCGCTCCCTGCCGCGTTCGGTGCGTGGTCCTCGCTGGCACGGCGGCCCGCCCAGCCGGCCGTAAGCCGCCGCGCGCGCGTGCTTCGTCCCGATCCTGACGGCTACCGGCTCCGCACACCCTTGTGATGCGCTGATCTGGATGTGTCGAGATGAAGAAATCTTCACATCCAGGGCATGCGAAGTCCCGGACCGTCAGGTCCTCTACACCTCGAGCTCGGCCTCGATCCGCTTCAGCTGGTGGCGGGCCATGGCCAGGTTGGACCGGCTGCGGTCCAGCACCAGGTAGATGAACAGCCCGCTGCCGCTCCGGCCCTTGAGCAGCCGGATGAGGTGGTACTGGGTCGCGAGCGTGATCAGGATGTCCTCGATCTCCCCTTTCAGGCCCAGGTGTTCCATGGTGCGGACCTTGGCGCGGATCACATCGGTGTTGCCGGCCGCGGCGACGTTCAGGTCGAGGTCCTTGCCGCCGCCGAGCGTGCCGAGTGCCATACCGCTGGTGTAGTCCACGACGGCGACCCCCAGCGCCCCCTCCACCGCGGTCATCGTCTCCTTCAAAGAGATCTCCACATTCGCCATGGCGCTGCTCCCGCCGGTTGCACGGGCCCGGTCTCCTCCGGCCCCGCTGGTCCCCCGACCGTACGGAGACCATCCCCCGGGAGGGTGACGTGCTCCGGGACTGGCGCAAGGAACTCCGTAACGCGGATGTTCAGGCTTCTTTTTGATCGCGCACATCCGGAATCCGACCGGATCGAGGAAGCCGAAGGGGAGAACGTCGCCGGGGCGGCCGTCGGGTCGACGGCCGCCCCGGCGGGTGCCGCGCGCCCCACGCGACGTGCCGCGCCTCTCGGTCTGCCGGACGGGCTTCCAGTCCTGTGAACCGTCCGCGACGGCGTTCTGCAAGGACCCGGTCACCGGCGTGCTGCCCCCGGATCCCGCCGACGACACCGCCGCGGACTCGCACGGTCAGATCCTCGTGCACAGGACCTGGAACGGGAACAGCAGGCTCGGTGTTCTGCTCCGCGCAGCCCTTCTCGGGGGACGGCCACCACGCCGATGTGCGCGGCAGGTGGGGAATCAGGCGACGAGGACGCGTACGTCCCACGGGCCCAGGCCGATTGCGGCGCCGGAGGGGACGGCCGCGCCGGTCAGCACGTCGGAGAGGTCCGTCGGAGCGGCGACGCTCACCTGTTGCCAGCTCCAGTTGTGGACGATGTGCACACGGCGTCCGTCCGGCGCGGTCGCGGTCGTGGCGGTGACCGTGGAGGGAAGGTTCCGCCAGGCGTGCCGCGTGACCGGCGCGAGCCACTCCGCCAGCGCCCGGCCGAGATCACGCCCCGGCGCGGTGCCCACACACGTCACCCGGCCCGCGCCGTGCCGGCGGGTGGTGACCGCGGGCCAGCGCCCGAAGTGCGGGTGGTCGTACGTGACGAGCGCCTCGGCGTCCGTCACGGTCAGGCCGTCGGCCCAGCGGGTGGCCGTCGCACCCTCCGGTACGTCGAGCGGGCCCCCGGACGCCGACCGCACGGGCACCTCGCCGACGAGATTGCTGAACTCGTCGTAGCGGACGCCCGCCACGTCGGTCAGCCGGCCCGGGGCCGCTTCCTGCCGGGCCCGCGCCTCCTGGTCGGCGTAGCCGGTGCGCGGGCCGAGGACGAGGTGCCCGCCGGCCTCGGCATAGGCCGCGAACCAGTCGAGGGTCGAGTCGGCCGCGAGGTACAGCGCCGGCACCACGAGCACGGGATGACGGCGGACGGCCTCCTCGGCCGTCAGCCCCTCCCGCTCCCCGTGCGGGTCGTGCAGCTGTCGGGCGTGCACGATGCGCACCTGCCGGCCGGCGTCGAACGCGCCCCGGTAGAAGGAGTCGAAGAAGCGGTGGTAGGCGGCCGGGTCGGGTTCGCCGTCCGGCCCGGCGAGCGGCGGGTAGTTCTGCATCAGCCACTTGCTCGGCGTCGAGTACACCATCGTCAGGTCCGCGTCCGGCTCGAGCCCGGCCACCAGGTCGCCCGCCTTCTCGAACTCTGCTCCCAGCCGCGCCAGTTCACGGTAGGTGCGACCGGGCCGGCCGGTGTGCGGCAGGACGCCGCCCCAGTAGGTCTCGGCGCCGAAGTGCAGGGTGTTCCAGTGCCAGTACTCGATCATGCGGGCCCCGCGCGCGACGAGCGCCCACGCCGCCTGTCGCCACTGGCCGTCGTAGGCGGGCCGGTTGTCCCAGGGGAAGCCGATGGAGCCCGCGTCGGTCTCGGTGACCAGGAACGGCTCCTGCCGCGAGGAGAACATCCAGTCGGCGGTCTGGTACAGCGACCACACGCCCGCGGTCTGCCACTTCTGTTCGTGGCCGTCGGGCGTGGGATCGGGCAGCAGCAGGGCGTCCTGCATGCCGTAGTACGGGTTCCCGGAGGCGATGTCGAGGCAGTCGGTCAGCTCGTCGTCCTCCACGGCGGGCCGGGTGTAGGAGATGCAGGTGGTGACGAACTGCTCGGGCCGGGCGTACTCACGGGCGATCCCGGCCTGCCATCCGATGAACTCCGTGACCTGACGGGCCTGGAACGCGCGCCAGGCGACGTCGTACTGCGGCTGCGCGTTGCCGTCGGGCGTCCACAGGTCGGCCCAGGTCGACAGCCGGTGCGACCAGTACACCAGCCCCCATTCGCGGTTGAGGGTCTCGACGTCGCCGTACCGCTCGCGCAGATGGTCCACGAAGCGCTGGAAGACGCCGTGGTTGTGCAGGAGTTCGTTGCCGGGTTCGTTGTCGACCTGGAAGCCGATCACGGCCGGGTGGCCGGCGTACCGGGCGATGATCTTGCGGATGACCCGCTCGGCGTGGAAGCGGAAGGCGGGGTGGGTGAAGTCCACCTCCTGCCGGGCGCCCCAGCCGATGCGCTCACCGGTGCGCCGCTCGCCCGCGATCTCGGGGTACTGACGGGCCAGCCACGGCGGCACCGCGTAGGTCGGCGTGCCGAGGACGACGGAGATGCCCCGCTCGTGCGCGCCGTCGAGGACCGGCTGGAGCCAGTCGAGGTCGAAGCGTCCGTTCTCCGGCTCCCACGTCGACCACACCGACTCGCCGACCCGGATGACGCTGACGTGGGCGTCGGCCATCAGGTCGAGGTCGGTCTCGAGCCGGTCGTCGGGCCGTTCGGCGCCGTAGCGGGGCCGGTATTCGTGGTAGTACGCGGCGCCGAACAGGACGCGGGCAGGCAGAGCCGCCATGAGGGAAACCTCCGGGAGGGCGAGGGGGGAAGGGGTCACTGCTTGACGCCGCCGGCGGCCAGACCGCTCTGCCAGTAGCGCTGGAGCAGCAGGAACGCCACGACGAGCGGCACGATCGAGATGAGGGAGCCGGTCACGACCAGGGCGAGCATGTCGCTGCTGGAGCCCGCCCCGCCGTTCTGCGCCTGGGCGGCCCAGGAGGACAGACCGACGGTGACCGGGTACAGGTCCGGGTCGTTCAGCATGATCAGCGGCAGGAAGTAGTTGTTCCAGGTCGCCACCAAAGTGAACAGCAGGACGGTCACCAGGCCGGGCGCCAGCAGCCGCAGGGCGATCCGGAGGAAGATCCGGGCCTCGCCCGCACCGTCCAGGCGGGCGGCCTCCAGCAAACTGTCCGGGACGGCGTCCTGCGCGTAGACGCGCATCAGGTAGAGGCCGAACGGGTTGACCAGGGAGGGCAGGAGACGTGAAGGGGTGCTGAGGCATGGCGAACTCCCGCCGGAGGCGATGGGCCACGGCACGCCGGACGGCCGTGCGCGGGCATGGTGGAGGAAGGCGTGAGCGCGAGGACCGGGGCGCAAGGGCCACAGCGGTCGAGGCGGTCGGGGCGATGAAGAGGATGCGGGGTCTGCGACCCGGCTGGGGGACTGCCGCGGTCGGCGGCGGTCAGGTGCGGCTCGGGCGAAGAGACGGTGACCGGGGCGCGGACGATGCTGCGGCTGGTTCCCGGCTCACGTGGCGCGGGCCGGCGTGCGGGCCGGCCGGTCCTGCTGGTCAGTTCGGTGTCGGGCGGCCTCCGTTCGCGTGGGGCGCAGTGGGCGCGGCGCTTCGGGACCGGGAGGCGGCGGCCCGCCCGCGAACCGGGGCCGTCCGGTTCGGCGGGGGCGCGGTCGACGCGCGGACGACGAGGTCGACCGGTGGGTCGCTCGCCGGCAGCGGGATCGCGTCCGGGTTCTCGATGGCGTGCACGAGTCGCTTGAGGCCCTCCTGCGCCACGGCGTCGAACCGTTGCGGCACCGTGGTCAGCGGAGGGGTCACATAGGCGGCGACCGGTACGTCGTCGAAACCGACGACGCTGACGTCGTGCGGCACCCGTCGCCCCGCCTCCGCCAGCGCGCGCATGAGACCGATCGCCATGTCGTCGTTGGCGGCGAACACGGCGGTGACGTCGCCGTCCGCGGCCAGCTCACGGCCGGCCGCGTGACCGGACGCGGCCGACCAGTCGCCCTCGACGACCGGCGGCACCGTCCTGCCGTGGGCGGTCAGCGTCGTCCGCCAGCCGTCCAACCGGTCCCGGGCGGCGTACCAGGCCTGCGGACCCGCGAGGTGATGGACCGTCGCGTGGCCGAGGTCCAGCAGGTGTTCGGTCGCCGCCCGGGCCATCAGGTCGGCTCCGTCGCCCGCCGTCAGCACGGTGGGCGCGACCACGGGCGACGGTGCGCCGAGCACCAGGACCGGGACGTCGACGCGCAGGGCGGTGTCGCCGCCCGCCGCCAGCTCGTCGATCGGCTCCGAGACGACGATGCCGTCCACGCCCTGGTCCAGGAGCGAGTCCACGGCGCCCGCGATGCCCGCGGGATCGCCTTCCATCGTGTTGACCACCCGCAGCGCGTATCCCGTGTCCCGGACGACCCGCTCGACACCCATGAGCAGGGAGGCGGGGCCGTACAGGGCGGTGCCGAGCGTCACCACGCCGATCGAGCGGGTACGCCCGGAGGCCAGGGCCCGGGCGGCGTTGTTGCGCCGGTAGCCGAGCTCTTCGGCGGCTTCTAGGACGCGTCGGCGCACATCGGCGGAGACGTACTGCTCGTCGTTGAAGACCCGCGACACCGTCTTCTGCGAGACGCCGGCCAGACGGGCCACATCCACGCTGCGCGGAGCCGGGGAGGCCCCGCCCCGCCCTGTTCCTCGCGTCATGGTCTCTCCCGGTGGCCGTGCGTTCCCACGATGGTGCCAGACGTCCGTTCAGGGCGTCCGCGTCAGGCATCCGCATCAGACGTCCTCCGCATGACTGCGCAGTCATGTCTGCGCTGACATGTCTACGCAGTCATAAGGTGGGCGTCAAGAGGTGGAACCGCATCCGTGACATCGGTCGGCGGTAAGGCGGCCGGCGGTAAGGCGGCCGGCCCGGGAGGTCAGTTCTTCGGCAGGCACTTCTCGAGGGCGTCGATGAGGCGGTCCAGCGCCGGTTCGTCCGCGGAGCGGTCCGTCGTGATCGTGCGGCCGTCGAACCGCAGCGTGTACCGGAACCTGTCCGCGGCGCCCTCGTCCAGCGAGGACGCGGGGACGTCGGCGAGTGCCGGATCCGCGAGCAGGGCGCGCAGCCGCGCGAACTGGGCGGCGGTCGTGCGGTGCACGCCGGACGCTCCCCGGTCGGTGGTGCGGACGGTGCCGTCGCCCCGCAGGACCACCTCGCGGTGCACCCCGGCGAAGCCTCCGCTGATCGTCATCGTCACGAGCTTCCGGCTCTGCCCGGTGACGGTGTCCGAGGGGCTCGCGCCCGCCGGGTCCGAGGCACTCGGGGGGACGGAGACGGAGGCGACGGGCGGGGAGGGGACGGGCGAGACGGACGACGACGGGGCGTCGGAGACCGTCACACCGGCGGTGGCCTCGTCCGTCGACTCCGCGGCCTTCCCGTCGTCCCCGGAGGAGCAGCCGGCCAGCGCCAGCGCCAGTGCGGCCGCGGCCACGCACACGATCGCCGAGCTCCGAGTGTGCACGTAGTCCTCCCTGGGCCTGAGTGCCGTGTGCCTCTGAGTACCCGTCATGCGGCGCCGCCATGCCCGCTCCGGGCGCAGGGGCTCCGTCGCCCGCGCACCGCGGGCATGGGGGCGGCGCGGCCGCCCCGAGCCCCGCCCGGGTGACGGCTGTGTCGCTTGCGGCCGGGGCGGGGGAGCGGGCAGGGTTCCGTTCCGTGGCCACCTTGCTGATCGTTCATCACACCCCCTCGCCGCACTGCCAGGCACTCTTCGAGGCGGTCGTCTCGGGCGCGACGGCCCCGGACATCGCGGGCGTCCGCGTAGAGCGCCGCGCGGCTCTCGCCGCGACCGCCTCGGACGTCCTGGCCGCCGACGCCTTTGTGCTGGGCACTCCCGCCAACCTCGGCTACATGTCCGGCGCGCTCAAGCACTTCTTCGACCAGGTCTACTACCCGTGCCTAGACGCCACCCGCGGCCGCCCCTTCGGTTACTACGTGCACGGCGGGAACGACGTCACGGGCGCGATGCGCGCCATCGAGACCGTCACCACGGGCCTGGGCTGGCGGAGCGCGGCCGAGCCCGTCACCGTCATCGGCGAGCCGGGCAGAAGCGACCTGGAAGCCTGCTGGGAACTGGGGGCGACGCTGGCGGCCGGTGTCATGGACTGACCCGCGCCGGGCCGAGCGCCGGTTCCGGCCCCGCCCGGGCGGCCGGGATCAGTTCCAGAGCGAGAACGTCACGACCCGCCCGGAGTGCGCAGGCCTGTCCTTCGGATAGAAGAGCGTGATCCGGCTGTAGTGCTGCACATGGGGGCGCTTCTTCCACGGCTGCGGGCGGTCCAGCTTCACCACGACCGAGTACCGGTGGAAGTGCCCGGCCGCACAGTACGGAACACAGTCGTTGACGACGTTGACCCCTGTGGCACGCGCCGAGCGGGCACCCCAGCTGCGCCAGTGCAGCGACACGAGACGGCTGTTGCCGTCGCCGCAGGCCAGGATGAAGCGGGCGGGCCGCACCTTGGCGTGTCCGAAGCAGTCGACCAGGACCGGCGGAGGGGCGGGCCGCGCCGCGACGGGCCGCGCCGTCGGCGGCGACGAGGCCGGCGCGGCCGAGACCGAGGCCGAACCGACGCCGGCCGTGAGGCCCAGCGCCGCACAGATCGTGACCACTGTTCGCGTCGTGTGTCGCATGTCCGCTCCCGCCCGTCCGGACAGTGGCGCGCCGGTGTGCCGCGTCCCGCCGGGATCCTCCTCCGACGCTACGACGACGAGCGGAAGGCGACCACTCGAACGGCCCGCAGCCGCTTGGTGCGGCGGCTGCCGCGACCGTCGGCCACGACGGCGATGCGCACCGCTACGGGACGTCCGCCCCGGCCTCCCTGCGCGTTTCCGGCCCGCCGGCGCCCTCGGCGGGGCCGTCCGTGACGATGACGACGATGTCGTCCGTGCCGCTCCAGACCCGTGTGCAGGTCTTGGCCGGATTGAGTCTGACCTGGTGGCCGGCGGGATCGGTGGGGTCGTGACAGCGGTAGCCGATCGCGCACTCCCCCCGCTCGCGCGCCGCCGCCACGACCGTCGCGAAGGAGGCGGCCCGGTCCACCGGAACATAGCGATGTGCCGGACGCAGCCGCAGGGCGCTGCCGCCGGCGGCGAACAGCTCCTCGAACACCGCGGCCAGGCGGCCGTTCTGCGCGACCTGCGCCATGAGCAGCCCCGTCAGCCGGCCGCCGACGACCGCCTCCGAGCCCGGGCCGAGCGGGGCCAGGGCGTGGTTGCGCTCGTCGGCGAGTTCCGCGACCACCGGCGTCCCGATTCCCGACTCCTGCGCCAGCGACCGCAGGACGAGCAGGACGACCAGCGTGCGGTCGTCGGGCCGGCCGGCGCGTTCCCCGCCCTCCGGCCCCAGCACGATGACGCGGTCGTAGGAATCCGGCGCGAGCGCGCGCAGCGACGGGGGGTCGGTCGCGTCGGCGGTGCCGAAGGTCACGGCAAGGCCGCCGGTGCGCTTCGCGGTCCTGCGTGGCTCCGGCAGCGGCGGGGTCGGCGGCGCCTGCTCCGCCGGGTCGGCGACGACATGGAGCACCGAGCCCGGCCGGGCGCCGCGGCGGAAGTGGTCGATCAGGTGAGGCGCACGACGGTTCCAGCCCAGCAGCAGGAAACGTGACGGTTCGTCCACGGCGACGTCGCGCCCGGCCATCGCCGACGGGTCCACGAGATCCCGTCCGTCCTCCCACCGCAGAGGGGCGTCGTCGCGTGCGACGACCAGGAGGCGGTCCCCCGGGGCGAGCACGGTGTGCGGGGGAGGATTGAGCCGGGGAGTGCCGTCGGCTCGCACCAGCCCGGCCACCGCGCCCGTCGCGCAGTCGAGCAGGACGTCGCCGAAACGACGTCCCGCCGGTTCGGGCGGGGCGACGAGGTAGAACTCGTCGCCGTCGAAGTCGAGGAGTTCGCGCAGCACCGGTGTGAGGCCCGGGTGGAGCGCGGACTGCGCGATCAGCCCCGCGGCCGTCCGGTCGGACTCCAGCACCTCGCCTCGCGGGCCCGCGGCCAGCCGCGCCGCCGCCCGGTACCGCTCGTCGCGGACGCAGGCGACCACGGGCGGGCCCGGGTGGGCGCCGAGTACCGCCCGCAGGGCCAGCAGGGTCCGTACCGTCTCGGCGTCCCCCTCGCTCTTGGGGCCGGGCAGCACCAGCACCGAGTGCGCGGATCCCGGACTGACCAGCTTGAGTGCGTCGGGGTCGGCCGTGGAGCCGCTGCGGCAGATCAGCCGCGTCGTGCCGGTGGGGCCGAGCGCGGCGGCGAGCGCCTCCTCCATCTCCGTCTTGTCCCGGTCGGCGAGCACCACCACCGCGCCCCAGCGCTGATGGGCGCGCGCCGCGACCAGCTCGCCGACCACCGTGAACACCTGTTCCGACCAGCCGAGGACCACCGAGTGGCCCGTCTCCACCACCATGGAGCGCCCTCGGCGCAGCTCGGTGATCCGGTCGGTGAGGCCGGAGGTGATCAGGCCGATCAGGGTCGACACGTAGAGCAGGGCCACCAGGCCCAGCAGCAGGGACAGCAGTATCCGCAGCGGAGCGCCGCTCACCGCGCCCAGGCGCAGGGTCTCCGTGCTGACCCGCCACACCGCGGCCAGCCGGCCTGCCATCGAACGGGGCGAGGAGGGGTCCGTCCACACCATCGCCGCGCTCGCCGGGACGACGATGCCCAGGCACGTCACGGCGAGCCAGCCGACCAGCCTGCCGGTGCTGGCGGCCAGCGTGTTGTCGAAGCGGTAGCGCATCCGGTCGCGTAACGAAACCGGACCTCGCCGCTGTCCTTCCACCGCGCCCCCTGTCTTCCACCGTGTTCCGCCGCCGATTCCCGTCGACGTCTGAACTCGCAGGGTGCTGTCCGGCGTGCCGCGACACGCCGTGCGGGCGGCAGCATTCATCCTTTCGGGGCGGTGGGCTCGCCGTCCCGCGGCTGAAAATGTGCGTCGAGCAGGCGGAATCCCCAGAGGGCCATGGTCATTTCCAGCCGAACTCTTGGCAGTCACATGACAAAACTGTGCACCGAGTGCCACCCTGCTGCCGAAGTTCACCATTCCTTCACTCCCGCATCATTGCGGCGCACCGTCCGGCCACCCCCCACCTCCTTCCACCCGCCTGTCGTGCAGCGCTCCGGACCGGCCCACCCCCGCCGGTCCGCCCCACCCCGGTCCCCCTCACGGGCCGACCGTCGCACAGAAGGAGAACCCCTTGCCCCGGCGACACATCCCCACCCTCCGGCGCAGACGCGCCGCCGCCCTCGCACTGACGACCGCCTGCACCCTGCTGACCCTGGGCGCTCCCACGGGAGCCACCGCGGCCCCCGCCGACCCGGGCCCCTCCCGGATCACCGCCGTGCCGCGCGCCGGCGCCGCCGCGACGCCCCTGTCGCCGGCCCGCCGTGCCTCGCTGATCAAGGCGGCGCAGACCGCCGCCGGCGCCACAGCCCGGCGGCTCGCCCTCGGCGCGCAGGAAAAACTGCTCGTCAAGGATGTCGTCCAGGACGCGGACGGCACCACCCACACCCGCTACGAGCGCACCTACGCCGGGCTCCCGGTACTGGGCGGCGACATGGTCGTCCACTCCGCCGACGGCCGGACCACCGTCTCCCGGGCGACCGCGGCCACCGTCAGGGTCGCCTCCCTCACCCCGAAGCTCCCGGCCTCGAGCGCCGCCGGTCAGGCACTGGCCGCCGCGAAGAGCGCCGACGTCGCCGGCGCCTCGACCGGGCGCGCCCCGCGCCTCGTCGTCTGGGCCGCGGCGGGCCGGCCCGTCCTCGCCTGGGAGACCGTCGTCGACGGCGTCCAGGACGACGGCACGCCCAGCGAGCTCCAGGTGGTCACCGACGCGACCACGGGCAAGCGGATCCTCGCCGCCGAGAAGGTCCACACCGGCACCGGCACCGGCCAGTACGTCGGCACGGTTCCCGTCGGCAGCACCCTGGCGGGATCCACGTACCAGCTCACCGACCCCGACCGCGCCGGCCACAAGACCTACGACCTGAACCAGGGCACCTCGGGCACCGGGACCCTCTTCACGGACGACAACGATGTCTGGGGCACCGGTCTGCCCGCCAACCGCCAGACCGCCGGCGTCGACGTGGCCTTCGGCGCCGCGGCGACCTGGGACTACTACAAGGAGGAGTTCGGCCGCAACGGCATCCGCAACGACGGCGTCGCCGCCTACAGCCGCGCTCACTACGGCAACAACTACGTCAACGCCTTCTGGCAGGACAGCTGCTTCTGCATGACCTACGGCGACGGATCGGGCAACACCCACCCGCTGACCGCCCTCGACGTGGCCGCCCACGAGATGAGCCACGGCGTCACCGCCGCCACCGCCAACCTGACCTACTCGGGCGAGTCCGGCGGCCTCAACGAGGCGACCTCCGACATCTTCGCCGCCGCCGTCGAGTTCCACGAGAACCTCGCCGCCGACCCCGGCGACTACCTCGTCGGCGAGAAGATCGACATCAACGGCAACGGCACCCCGCTGCGTTACATGGACAAGCCCTCCAAGGACGGCTCCTCCCGCGACAGCTGGAGCTCCGGCCTGGGCGGCATCGACGTCCACTACTCGTCGGGCCCCGCGAACCACTTCTTCTACCTCCTCTCCGAGGGCAGCGGAGCCAAGACGGTCAACGGCGTGTCCTACGACAGCCCGACCTCCGACGGCCGGCCCGTCACCGGCATCGGCATCGAGAACGCCGCCGCCATCTGGTACCGGGCGCTGACGACGTACATGACCTCGTCGACCGACTACGCGGGCGCGCGCACCGCCACCCTCCAGGCGGCGAGCGACCTGTTCGGGGCGTACAGCCCCACCTACCTCGCCGTCGCCGACGCGTGGGCAGCCATCAACGTGGGCAACCGCATAGCCCTCGGCGTCAACGTCGCCCCCATCGCCGACCAGACCAGCGGGGTCGGCCAGGCGGTGAGCCTCCAGGTGGACGCCTACACCACCAACTCCGGGGCGGGCCTCACCTATGAGGCGACCGGACTGCCCGACGGACTGAGCATCAGCCCGAGCGGACTGATCTCCGGAACGCCGACTTCCCTCGGCAACAGCGACGTCTCCGTCAAGGTGACCGACGCCACCGGCGCGTCCGTCACGGACACCTTCGCCTGGCGGATCGCGTACATCTACGCCAACAGCTCCCGCGTCGACATCCCGGACAACGGCGCCGCAGTCGAGTCCCCGGTCACCATCACGGGCCGCGACGGCAACGCCTCCGCCACCACCTCCGTCTACGTCAACATCGTCCACACCTACCGCGGCGACCTGACCGTCGACCTCGTCGGTCCGAACGGGACCGTCTACTCCCTGCTCAACCGCAGCGGCGGCTCCGCCGACAACGTCGACCAGACCTTCACGGTCGACGCCTCCGCGCAGCCCCTCGACGGCACCTGGAAACTGCGCGTCCAGGACCGCGCGTCGATCGACGTCGGCTACATCCAGCGCTGGCAGCTCACCCCCTGACCGACCCGGATCACACCGCCGCCCGGGTCTCCTCGGACCCGGGCGGCGGTGCGTGCCGTGCGGGCCACGGAGACCACTGACAGGGCACGCCGGAGCAGGCCGCCGACGGCTCACCAGACCGGCACGATCGGGCGGGCGGCGGTGGGGGAGGACAAGGGGCGACGGGTCTCAGTGCCGCCGGGGCGCGGGAACGGCTCCGGCCACGAGCTGCGCCAAGGGCGTGCCGCGCGCCCACAACCGCAGCCGGGGACCGTCGATCAGACAGGTGTGGCCCTCTCGCGCCGCCCAGACCTCGTCCCGGTGCGTGAACGTGCCGCGGTGCACGACCAGACGCAGCGGCGGACCGTCCCGTCCCCGTGGCCGCGCCCGGGCCCGGCAGGAGCAGGCCGCCTCCTCGTCGGGGAGCGGTTCGGCCACGGGACGGAACGCCACGTCGAGCGTCCGGCCCCGGCCGTCGCGGGCGACGAGGTGGGGGGCGTCGTGCCGTGCGGGCGACGACACCCGCCAGCCGTCCCGCCGGAGCATCCTGGCCACGGCGAGCACCAGCGCGGGCATGTCCAGCTCCGCCAGCTCCTGGGCCGTGTAGTACCCGCCTCGCAGCCGGGCGGGCCGACGCGAGCGGCGGCGTACGACCGCGCACACGACCGCGAGCGGCGCCAGGGCCAGCGCACCCGCGGGCCGGCCGAGGGCACGGCAGAGCAGGGCCAGTCCCGCGAGGCTCGCGCCCGCGAGGGCGAGCAGGACGGTCAGGGCGGGCAACACCTCGCGCAGCCGGGGCCCGTAGCGGCCCGACGCACGCAGCTCACGCACGGTCCGGCGGCGGCGCGCCCACGCCGACTCGCGGGCCCGCGCACGCTCCCGTCCACGTGCCATCAGGGCCGGCCCCCCTACCCTCCGCACAACGACGTGCAGGGGGTGGATACCCGGCCCGTCTGGGTATTGCGCCCGAAAGACCCTTTTCCGCCACGTCTTGGCCGAAGACCGCCCGGCCGGTCCGCCGCCGCCCCTTCTGGCCCCCGGGCGACGGGCCGTTGTCAGTGGGGGGTGACAAGCTGCCGGTCATGGACGAGGTCGAGTTCTTGCGGGGCCGGGTCTACGGAGCCGACCACGAGGACGCGGGCCCCCGCCCGGAGCGCGCGTACGCGCAACTGGTGGGCGGTCCGCTGGACGGGCTGCTGCTGGACGTCACGGAGCGAACGGAGGAGGAGCTGCGCGAGGTGGCGCTGATCACGGAGATAGGCCGCTACGGGCCGGGCGGCCACGCTCTGTACGCCCGGCGCGAAGGCGACGGCGGCCGTCTCGACTGGCTCGGCGACGCCCCGGGCGTCCCCTGAGGCGAGCGCCACCGTGACCGTCGCGCTCGGCGGGATTCCGGCCCGGCACCGGAACGATGGCTTCCATCGCCCGTGAATGATCAAATGTGCGAATGCCGACAGGATCCGCCCCCGCCCCGCCCGTGACCGCCGCGCCGACGACTCGTCATGGCTGGCACAAGCTCCTCATCGGACTCTTCCTGCTCGGGCGCGTGGCGCGCGTCCCGGCGGCGGTCGACGCCTCCACGGGCGGCACGCCGTCCGGCTGGTGGCTCGTGGTGTGGGAGGTGCTCGCCCTCGTGCTGGCCGCCTTCGCCGTGAGCGAGTGGGAGATCCTCGCGGCGACGTCCTGGCGCATGTCCGTGTCCCAGTGGATCTGCCTGGTTCTCTTCCATGTCGGTCTGATCGGTTTCCTGACCTCCGTCCTCTTTCAGCTCCTCTAGCTTCCAGCTCCTCTGGCTTCCAGCGCCTTTCGTCGCGCCCGGCAGCCTGCCTGCGTCGCGCCCGGCAGTCCTCCGCCGCTGGGGAGTGCCCTCCGCCGTTCCCGGCCGCCTCGGTCCGGAGAGCGGCGGGCGCAGGGCGGGCAAGGTGGGCAGGGCGGGCGAATCATTCGTTCGATCGTACGAACATGGCTTCGGCAGGGTTACTTCTGCATCCTGAGCTTGATAGGAAACTTTCCTGTCAGTTGCCCGCAGAAACACCCCCCACTCCTCACCTGGAGCCACTGTGGTGCACACATCCCGGCCGGCCGGCGGTCCCACCCCCGCCACGCGCCGCCTCTTCCTCGCTCTCACCGGCGCCGTGGCTGCCGCCCCGCTCCTCGGCGCCCCGCAGGCCATGGCGGCCCCCGCCGCGAAGGGCCTCGACGACCCGGCGAAGAAGGAGATCGCCATGAAACTGGTGTCGAGCGCGGAGAACTCCTCGCTCGACTGGAAGGCCCAGTACCAGTACATCGAGGACATCGGCGACGGGCGCGGCTACACCGCCGGCATCATCGGATTCTGCTCGGGCACCGGCGACATGCTCGATCTCGTGGAGCTCTACACCGACCGCGCCCCCGGCAACGTCCTCGCGAAGTACCTGCCCGCCCTGCGGGCGGTCGACGGCACCGACTCGCATGCGGGCCTCGACCCGGACTACCCCGGGGACTGGCGCAAGGCAGCCCGGGACGGCGCTTTCCAGCAGGCGCAGAACGACGAACGCGACCGGGTCTACTTCGACCCCGCGGTCCGCCAGGGCAAGACCGACGGACTGCGCGCCCTGGGCCAGTTCGCCTACTACGACGCCCTCGTCATGCACGGCGACGGCACCGACCCCACGGGCTTCCGCAGCATCCGCAAGCGCGCGCTCGCCAAGGCGAAGCCGCCGGCTCAGGGCGGCGGCGAGACGGCGTACCTGAACGCCTTCCTCGACGCCCGCGTCTGGGCCATGAAACAGGAGGAGGCGCACAGCGACACCAGCCGCGTCGACACCGCCCAGCGCGTCTTCCTGCGCAAGGGCAACCTCGACCTCGAACCGCCGCTGGACTGGAAGGTGTACGGGGACAGCTACCACCTCGGCTGACGGCGAGAGGTGTCGCGAACACCTCCGTGCTCCTGTCCCGACTTCGCCCCGGCCCGCCCCGCGCCCACCGCGACGGCCGGCCGGGGCGCCGGGCGGGGCCGCGACGGCCGGCCGCGTGCGTGAGGCGGCTGGGGCGTAGGTGGTGGGCCAGCGGGTAGCCGGGAGGATATGAACGGGGTAGCAACGAAGGCGGTCCGGATGGCACCTGTCCCGCCCGACCAGGGATCCTCCTCGCCCGACGGGGCCCCTGCCGAGACGACGGTGGCCCTGGACGGCAAAGACGGCTGCATCGCCCGGGCGCGGCAGTTGACCGGCGAGTTCCTCACCCATGTCCAGCGCAGGGAGGGCCTGACCGTGTCCGCCCGGGCCATGGATCTCTCCCAGCTCGTGGTGAGCGAGCTGGTGACCAACGCCCTCAGACACGCGCCCGGGCCGGTTCTGCTCCAGTTGCGCATCGCCGGCGCCGCCGTGGAGATCGTCGTCTGGGACAGCGACCCGGTGCTTCCGGCCCCCCGCGCACCGGACCCGACGCGGGTGGGCCAGCACGGCCTGGAGATCGTCAGGGCCGTGGCCGATGCCTTCGCCGTCACCCGGGAGCCGATCGGCAAGCGCATCGTCGCCCGACTGGGCCTGACGGAGGGGCGCTGAACGCGTCCCGGCGGCGCCCTGTCCGATGAGGACGGCCTTCTGGGCGGAGCACGCGGAACTCGTCGTCCTCCGGGGCGTCAGGTGCACCGGGAACGAACGACCGGGGCGGCTCACCCCAGGAGAGGATGCGCGTCGACGACGCCGAACGCCGTCCTGCCCAGGACGAGCACCCCGTCGGACAGCGGCGTGCAGCGCACGCCCCCTTTTCCGCGCAGCGCCCGCTGCGCACCGGGCCCCACGGTGACGTCCATCCACGCGCAGGGGCGCGCCGGGCGGTTCACGGCGAAGGACACCGGGCCCGCCGGACCGTTGAGCACGATCGTCGAGCCCACCAGGGAGTCGATGTCGACGCCGCGCAGCAGGACGTTCCGGCGGGTGTGCCGCAGACCGACGGCCGGGTCGATGTGCCGGGGCAGGTGCTCCGCGGCCATGAAGGTCACCGAGGCGTCCTTGTGCGCCGGGCGGCCGTAGTACCGGTCGCCGACCAGACCGAGACCGCGGCGCACCCGCACGGACGGCGTCGACTCGTCCTGCGGGCCGTCCGCCGGGCCGTCCGCCGGGCGCCCCGCGAGCCGGTGCGACGGCGAGACCAGCAGTTCCACGATCTCGATCTCGGTCATGGGCGCACTGTAGTCCGGGCGCCGAGCGTGCTCGCCCGACTCGTGTCAGGGCCGCAGCGCGAGCGTGGAGCAGTTGGACGCGGCGGGCTTGCCGTCGAGCCGGTCGGCCAGCCAGGCGATCGCCTCGCCCTGGTCCACGAGGAGCGGTGCGAAGTGGTTGATCAGCGCCCGGCCCACACCGGGCAGGATCACCGGCTTGTACGTGACGTCGGCGCCCTTGGCGCACCACGCGACGGCCAGGGCCCGGGCCTGCACGTGCGGCACCAGGTCGTCGGCGGTGCCGGTCGCCACCCGCACCGGCGACGCCGGCCGACGGGTCCCGATGCGCTGGTCGGCCAGGAACGCCTTGAGCGCCGGTTCCGAGGCGACGACATCGCTGAGGGAACGTCCGTCCGTGGTCCAGGCCGTGCTGCGGGCCGAGTTGTAGGAGAGCAGGGCGTCGCCCACGCACATCGTCGACAGGTCCTTGAGAGCGGCCCGGCCGGCCGCGTTGAGGTGGGCTTCGGCGATGGGCACGAGCGCCGGGTCGGACTGCAGGAAGCCGTTCACCGACCAGCCCAGCGCGCCGGCCAGGTCGCTGCCGTCGATGGCCTCGGTGACGGCGACCAGGTCGGCGGGCGGGGCTCCGGCGTAGGTGCCGGCGAGCACGATGTCGGGAGCGTAGGAGGGTTGCAGTTCGGCGGCGGCCGCGGTGGCTCCGCCGCCCTGGCTGTAGCCGAAGAGCGCCACCCGTGAGCCGGCGGTGAGCGAGGCGCCGTCGAGGGAGCGGGCCGCGCGGACGGCGTCCAGGACGGCATGGGCCTCGTCGACCCGGTTGACATAGGTGTGCAGCCGGTCCGTCGAGCCGAGGCCCGCGTAGTCGGTGACCACGACGGCGACGCCCCGGGCGAGGAGCCGGTAGATCGCCAGGTCCTCGTAACCGACGGACAGGGTCTGCCCGTTGACCACGAGCGGGTGTTCGAGGCCGAGGGAGGCGGCGCACTGGTCGCCCTGGCCCAGCGTGCCGGGGGCCAGGGCGACCAGCGGCCGCGCCCCCCTGCCCCTCCAGCGGGCCGACGGTTCGATGTAGGCGCCGGTGACCGCCATGGGCCGGCCGGCGGAGTCGGTGGACTTGTACATCAGGCGGGTCGCCGTGCCGGGCAGCGGTCCTTCGACGCCCGGCAGGCTCAACGCGAGGGGAAGAGGCTCGGAGCGCACCAGCGCTCCGTCGGCCGCGGGCAGCGTGGCGGGCGGATCGTAGAACGGGGGGATGGTGACGCCGCGGGAGACCACGGCGTCCGACGTGAGCAAGGCGTGGGCGGGTACGGCGGTGACGCCGAGGCAGACGGCAGCGGTGACGGCTGCCGCCAGCAGGCGGGTGGGGGCGGGCATGGCGGACCTCCGGAGAGGGGAGGGCCGAGCCTTCGTCTGCGGCTCGGACGGCGGACGGTCCGGTGGGGTGCGGACCGTGACGACCGAGCGGTACGAGGCCGCGGTCGCCCACCGCCGCCCGTACCGCTCTTAGACGATCTGTCAGGACGGTAGCGAGGGCAGGGTTACCAGGGGTAGCGGCCGTCAGGTTACGTTTCGGTAATATGACTGACCGGTAGTAAGTCCGAACACTGCGCCGCGACGATCACGCTCATGACCCAGATCGTTCAGAAGCGGACCATCAGCGGCAGTTCCCGTCAAAACAAGCCCCCGCGGTCGTCTGTCGCTAGCGTCCCGAGCCATGAACACCGACCGCGCGCGCGGCCCGCGACTGGGCGACGCCGCTCCACCGAGCCACCCCCCTGTGCCGCCGCCCGGCACCCATCACTCGCCGACCCAGACGGTGACCGCCGGCGACAACAACAAGATCACGCAGAAGAACACCTCGCTGAAGTTCTCGATCCCGGTCGTCGGGCCCCTGCTCAGCCTGGCGTACGGCCATCCGCTGGTGGCCGGTCTCATGGCCGTCGTGCTCGTCGGGGGAGGGGGCGCGGCGGTGAGCGCGGCCCTGCCCGACTCGACTCCCTCGCCGTCGACTTCGCTCGTGCGCGGCTTCGTGATGCAACGCTCCGACGGTCAGAAGGCCGCCGTCGGCTACGACTTCACCCACTCGCCGCCCGTGGTCGCCGACTCCGGCACGGACGCCCTCTACGTCCAGAGCGGCTTCCTGATGTCCACCGACGGCAAGCTGGCCGAGTGGAGCACCTCGGAGGTGCCCACGGCGGAGGGCTGCCGCAAGGCCGTCTCGGAACACCCGACGCGCGAGGCCTCCGTGGCCGTCACGTACGTGATGTGCTACCTCGACCGCAACGGAGACCCCGGCTACATCTCCATCACCGGCACCGACGACAAGTCGGTCACGATCGACACCGCCCACCTGGGCTGACCCGCGCCGAGGGGCCGATCTCTCGCCCGGTCCGACCGGCCCACCGCCCGACCGACCCGTCCACGCGGTGTGGTTGACTGCCTCCGTGCTGCACGAGTCGGTCTTCCGCACCACGGACCTGCCGGTGGGCGCCCGCTTCGAGGCGTGGACGGAGCGCATGGGCCAGACCCACGCCCCCATGCAGCTCGTCAGCGACCGCACCGCGGACTACCGGGGCCACCAACGCGTGATCGGGCTGGGCGACGTGACCGTGTGGCCGGCCACCTTCGATCAACTGGTCTTCCGCCGGACGCCGAAGCTCATCCGCCGGTCCGACCCCGAGTCCTACCACCTGTCCCTGCTGCTGAAGGGCGAGGGAGCCGCCGACTGGGGCAGGCAGCGGACCGCCTACCGGGTCCACGACTTCCACACCAACTCCTCCTCCCGGGCCGGTGAGATGCTCACCGGCTCCGACCCCGTCACCATCGTGGGCGTCGAGGTTCCACGCGCTCTCGTGGCCGTGCCGGCACACCGCGCGGACCGCGTCCTGGGCAGCCTCATCTCGGGGCGGGAGGGAGTCGGCGCCCTGCTGGCGCAGTTCCTCCTGCACCTGGTCTCGGACACCTCCGTCTACGAGCCGTCCGACGCGCCCCGGCTGGGCACCGTCGTCACGGACCTGGTCACGGCCGCCTTCGCGCACGCCGTCGACGCCGACCTGCGGCTGCCGCCGGAGACGCAGAGCCGCACACTCACTCTCCGCGTCAAGGCGTTCATCCGCCGGCACCTCGACGACCCCGACCTGACCCCCGCCGGGATCGCCGCCGCGCACCACATCTCCCGCAGCTATCTGTACCGGCTGTTCCAGGCCGAAGGCCTCACGGTCGCCTCCTACATCCGCCACCAGCGACTGGCCAACGCCCGCCGGGAGCTCGCCGACCCCCGCCTGCGCGCCCTGCCCATCCACGCCGTGGCCGCCCGCTGGGGCTTCCCGCGCGCCGCCGAGTTCACCCGGGCCTTCCGCACGGCCTACGGCCTCCCGCCCAGCGAACTGCGCGAACAGGCACTCGCCGAGAGATGCGACGCGGCCTCGCCCGGCACCGTGGTGGACGCTGTGCCAAGCGGTCGTGGACGGTCCGCCAACGACATCCCGGGCGCCTCTCCCGCATCCTGGTGATCACCGCGGTACACACCCGCGCAGTCCAGCCGTGCCAGGACGACAGGGGAGCCCTGGCACGGCACGGGCACAGTGCCGCCCCGTCGCACACGGTGCCTGCACCGTCCCGTCGCACACCGTCCCTTCGACGCCTTCCGCGTCGTCCTGGACGCCTCACGTCCTCCTTGTACGGCGTCGCTCTTCTCCCGCCGCCGGCGAGGTCGCCCGTGGCTGATCGAGTGGTGACGGTCCGGCGGCGGGCGTACCGTCGAACGGTGGACCCGACAGTGGACAGAACCGTTCGCTGACCTCTCCCGAGGGCCCGCCTCCGCGCGGGCTACACGCCATGAGCAGCGTTCCCCAGCCCACCTCAGCGCCCCGGACCACCACCCGACAGGGCGGTGGGGGAAACGCCATGGCGCTGCTGGTCATCGCCTCGTGTCAGCTGATGGTGGTCCTGGACATCACCATCGTGAACATCGCCCTGCCGCACATCCAGCGCTCCCTGGACTTCTCCACCACGAGCCTGGCCTGGGTGGTGAATGCCTACACGCTCACCTTCGGCGGACTGCTGCTGCTCGGCGGCCGGACCGGCGACATCCTGGGCCGACGGCGGATGTTCGTCTGCGGGGTGCTGCTCTTCGTGCTCGCCTCCCTGCTCGGCGGACTCGCCCAGAACGAGGCCCAGCTCCTCGCCGCACGCGCCCTGCAGGGCGTCGGCGGCGCCATCGCCTCCCCGACCGCGCTCTCCCTCGTCAGCACCACCTTCCGCGAAGGGCCCGAACGCAACCGGGCCTTCGGGGTGTTCGCCGCCGTCTCGGCAGGCGGCGGCGCGATCGGCCTGCTCGCGGGCGGGATGCTCGTCGAGTGGCTGAACTGGCGCTGGGTGCTGTTCGTCAACGTCCCGATCGGGCTGCTGATCGCCCTCGCCGCACCCCGCTGGATCAAGGAGTCCGAACGGCATCCCGGGCACTTCGACATCACCGGCGCGCTGACCTCCACGGTGGGCATGGTGCTGCTGGTGTACGGGTTCATCAGAGCGGCGCAGGAGGGGTGGCGGGACCCTGTCACCCTCGCCTCGTTCGCCGCGGCCGTCGTCGTCCTCGCGCTGTTCGTCCTGGTCGAGAGGCGTTCGAGGCAGCCGATCACACCGCTCCACATGTTCGCCGACCGCAACCGGGCCGGCACGTACGGCATCATGCTGTGTCTGGCCGCCGCGATCTTCGGCATGTTCTTCTTCCTCACGCTCTTCGTGCAGAACGTGCTCGGCTTCAGCCCGCTCGCGGCGGGGTTCGCCTTCCTGCCGGTCAGCGCGGTGATCGCGGTCGGCGCCGGGCTGGCCTCACGGTTTCTGCCCCGGTACGGCCCGAAGCCCTTCATGGTGGCGGGCGCGGTGCTGGCGGCAGGAGGCCTGTCCTGGCTGACCCTGGCGGACGTGCACTCCACGTACGCGGGCAGCGTCCTCGGCCCGATGCTCGTGTTCAGCCTCGGCATGGGCATGGAGTTCGTCTCCCTCACGCTGATGGCGCTGTCCAACGTCTCCCCACGGGAGACCGGCGCGGCCTCCGGACTGCTCAACGCCACCCAGCAGGTGGGCGGTTCGCTCGGCCTGTCCATCCTGGTCACCATGTACGGCACGGCCAGCCGCAACGAGGCGGGCCGGCAGATCCCCGACTTCCTGGCGCAGGCGACCCCGGCCGAGCGTCTGCGCTTCCGGCGCACCGGCCTGCTCCCCGCACCCTGGTCCGACGAGATCCTCACCGCGGGCGTCACGGCGGCCTTCGTCATGGCGGCGATCTTCACGGTGCTGGCCGCGCTGATCGCGGTCCTGGTGATCCAGGTCCGCCCCTCGGACCTGGAACGCCTCAAGGGCGGCTCGTCCCCCGGCGGAGTCTGAGCGCCGACCCGGGCGATCACCTGCCCGTCGTCCTGCCGCGCGTCACTCTCACTCACGCCGCCACGGGGGTTTGCCGCCGGAGTGAGGGGCAACGCGATGTCCATGACTGAACCGAACAGGAAGACGAACGAAGAGTCCGAGGCGAAGCAGGCGACGGCCGCCAAGGCCCGACGCTCCGCTGCCAAGGCCACCGCTCCGGCCTCCCGGGCCGCGAAGGGCGCCGCGACGAAGACGACCGACGCCGCTTCCGCCGCCAGGAACGGAGTCGAGCGCACGGCCGAGGCGACGTCCGGGGCCGTGCAGAGCGCGGCCCAGGGCGCCGTACGGGGCGTCGAGGCGAGCCGTCAGGCGATCGTGACGACGTCGGGTCATGTCGCCGCGACCGCCAGGACGGCGTGGACGGTCATCGCCCACCGGAAGCTGGTCGCCGCCGGTGCCGCCGCCGGTCTCTCGGCGCTGACCGCTGCCTCCTACGCCGTGGGCCGCCGTTCCGGCCGTCACACGCACGGCCCGCTCACCCGGCTCACCGGCGGCCGTATCTGACCCTGCGGTCGCCTCGGCAGGACGGCCCCCGGCGCACCGCGCCGGGGGCCGGGCCGTACGGGGCCGGTGCCGAGGGCGGGGCCGGGCGCGGCGTCGTCCCCGTCATCGACGAGGCTGCGGCGTGCGCCGTCCGCGGCGGGGCCTTCCGGTCTCGCTCAGCGCACCGGGAAGCCGAAGGAGTAGCCCTGCTGCTTCAGCCACGGAAGCACCTCGCGCAGGGCGGCCACGGTCTCGGACCGGTCGCCGCCCGCGTCGTGGAAGAGGATGGTCGGGCCGTTGCCGACCTCGCTCTTGACGGTGGCGACGATGGCGGCGGAGCCCGGCTTCTCGAAGTCCTTGGTGTCGACGTTCCAGCCCAGCGGCCGCATCCCGCGTGAGGCGGCGAGTTCACGGCTGTAGGGGGTGAAGGCGCCGCCCGGCGCCCGGTAGTACATCGGCCGGACGCCTCCGGAGGCCTCGGTGATCATGCGTTCGGCGTCCAGGATCTGCTGCGACTGGTACGCGTCGGGCTTCTTGTCCATCGAGGTGTCGTGCGACACGGTGTGGTCGCACAGCCGGTGACCGTCCGCCACCACTGCCCTGACCAGGTCCGGGTGGGCCTTGGCCTGCGTGCCCACCATGCAGAACGTCGCCTTCACGCCGTTCTCCCGCAGCACCTTCAGCACCTCCGGCGTCCATGTCGGGTCCGGCCCGTCGTCCACGGTGATGTTGACGCCCCGGGCGCCGTGGTCGGAGGCGTGGACGATGTCCACCGACACCTTCTTCACCGGGACCGAGCCGGGCCTGCCCGGGGAGGGGCTCGCCGACACGCCCGCCCCTGCCTGCGCACCGGTGGCGGGACCGGCCTGCGCGGTCCACACCGAGGTGACGGCCGCCACCGTCGTCACTCCGATCGCCGCCGCGAATACCCGGCCGTACCAACCCCGCCCGCCATGCCGCGCCATGTCTGCCCTGTCCTCGTCGAGTCCGTGTCTCCCGTGCAGTTGTCAGGACGACGAACGGACGCCGAGGGATCCGCCTGTTACCGATTGCGGACACTTCCGCGGGAGTTCGGGGACGTACGAGGGGCGAGCACGGCGAACGCGGCCGCTCGCGACGCCGCCCCGGAGAGGCCCGACGTCGCGGTGCGGGCGCGCCGCCGCGTACCGCAGAGCGGTGCCCGCGGGTGTCACCAGGTGTGCGCGACGTCCACCACCAGATGGCCGGCCTGGCGCAGCACCCGGAAGGGCAGGTGTGCGCGCACGCCGAGCCCGAACTGCGTGACGCCCTCGAAGCTTCCGGCGTAGCGGGTGTCCCGGAAGGTGCGGTATCCGGTGAGGTCCACGCCCGGCAGGGGCTGCGCGACCCGCCCCGGGTAGGTGGAGGCGCCGGTGTCGACGTCGTAGGCGGGGGCGTGGACCCGGACTTCCAGGATCGCCCCGCCGCCGACGGGGATGGGGCGGCCCGAGCCGTCCTGGTAGAGCTGGTCGACGTACCCGACGGAGAAGCCGAGTCGGTCGGCGCTCGCGCCGGGCACGTCGACGACGAACCGGTCGTAGCAGTCGTGGCGGCCGGTGCGCACGTTCGTCACCGGCGCGGTCGTGGCGGCCGGGTACGACTCGTCCAGGCTGCCCCAGCCGGTGGGGCACACGACGGCGGCGGTGCGTGCCGCGGCGGCCGGTGCGGCCACCGCGGGCGCCGCGGACGCGCCGAGCGCGGCGGTGAGCAGGGTGGCGGTGGCCCAGACGGTTCTGCTTCGCATCATGGTCTCCCCCGAGGGATGTGCGTGTCGGACATCTACTGAGACAACCGGAACGCCCCGCGGGTTGCACCGTTTTTCGCCTCGGGATGCCCGAACGTGTCCGTGCCCCCGGCCGCCGGCATCGGCCGGGGACACGGGCGTCCGGGGATCAGCGCGAGGTCAGCTTCCAGAGGTGGTCCGCCGTGCCGTTGTCGGTCCACTGCAGGACCTGTGCGCCGGACGACGTGCTCATGCCGCTGACGCCCAGCAGGAGCCCGCTGTTGTAGTTGGCGATCTTGTAGTACCCGTCACGGGCCGGCAGGACCTGCCAGAGGTGGTCGGCCGTGCCGTTGTCGCCCCAGATCAGGGCGGCGCCCCCGGCCGCGGTGCTCGCCCCGTCGATGCCCAGCAGCAGTCCGCTCTTCTGGTTGACGATCTTGTAGAGGCCGGAACCCGCGGACGTCAGCGTCCAGTTCTGGTCCGTGCCCGTGGTGGAGGCCGACTGGACGACCGAAGTGCCCTGCGCCGTGCCCGCGTTCTGCGTGCCCAGCGCGAGACCGCTGTTCTTGTTGGTCATCTGGTAGCGGCCGGCCAGGGAGGCGTTCGTGCCGTTCGGGGTGATCACCAGGTGGTAGCCGTCGGCGGGGTTCATCGTGACGGGCACGGTGACCGAGCCGTTGCTCACGGTGTAGTCGGCGTCCGAGACGGTGATCGGGCCGGGGGAGGCGGTGGTGCGGCCGGTGTGCGGGCTGTACTCGAGCTTCACGTGGACGCTGCCGCCGAAGGCCGGCAGGGAGGAGAGGCCGTTCACGGTCACGGCGCAGGACCCGGTGCAGCCGCCGGCGACGACGCTGATCCGGTTGCCCGCGCCGTCGAGGGAGGCGAGACCGTCGATGCCGGTCTGGGCGGGGGGCGTGGTGACGAGCATGTTGCCCGACATGTCGCCGTACCACTTGTACGTCCAGTAGGCGCCGTTGGGGGAGCCGCCCGTGTCGGTGAGGGTGTCGCCGAGGGTGCCGTAGTGGTTCCAGAAGGCGAGCTCCGCGTCGCGCACCCCGGCCCGCTCGAACTTGGCGGCGTAGCCGACGAGGGCTCCGGAGTTGCCCATCTCGTCGGGGGTGCCGTACTCCTCGATCGCGATCGGGCGCGGGCTGATGCCGAGGCTCGACTCCAGTGAGCGGTAGGCGGCGACATGGGCGGCGATGCCGGCGCTTCCTCCCAGCTCGTGCCAGGCGATGACGTCGGGGACCGTGCCGCTCGCCTTGGCGGCGGTGAGGAACGAGCTCATCCGGGACTGGTTCCAGGACGAGTGGCTGGGCCCCTGGATGGGCGTCCTGGTGTCCTTGGCGCGTACCTCCTTGTAGGTGCGTGCCCAACCGGCGTCGAACGCACCGGCCTTCGCGGTGTCCCAGGTCCAGTCGGGCTCGTTCCACAGCTCGTACGCGCTCACGTTCGTCGCGCCCGAGGACTGCACGGAGGCGATCTGTTTGTCGACCGCGGACAGCCAGTCGGTCCAGCTCACCCACCTGTAGGGGAAGTTCGGGTACCAGTCCGGCATGCGTACGACGACCTTGGCGCCGGCGCGGGCCGCCTTCGGCGCGACGACCAGGGCGTCCCCGGCGGGCCTGGGCTCGCCGTTGGGCAGCTGGGAGCCGCCCGGGGCCATCTGCACGAAGGTGTTCGGCTTCAGGGCGGCGACCAGGCCGTCGGTGGGGGTGGCGTTGTCCGCGAGGCCGTAGAGGCCGCCGCTCGCGACATGGGTGACCGGACGCAGGGTCCGGGCGGCGTCGACGACCAGCGTGGTGGCGGCGGTGGGCGCCGCGCCGGCGGGGGCCGCCGTGGTCAGCGCGCCGGCGGACAGCGCGGCCACGGCGACGGTGGCGGTGACGGTGAGGCGTGCGGGCAGGGTCACTCTGCTGCGGCTCATGAAGGGAGTTCTCCTCACGGAGGGAGGGACGGGGGGACAGGGTCAGTCCTTGACCGCGCCGGCGGTGACGCCCGCGGCCACATAACGCTGGGCCAGTACCAGCAGGACCGCTGCGGGGACGGAGGCGACGACGGCGGTGGCCATGATCGCGTTCCACTCCTGGTTGTTGTTGCCGATGTACTTGTAGATGCCGAGGGTGATCGGCCTCAGGTCGCCGCCGCCGTCCAGGGTGGTGGCGAAGACGAAGTCGGACCAGGCCCACAGGAACGAGAAGAGGGAGACGGTGACTACGGCGTTGCGGCTGACCGGAAGCACCACCGACCAGAAGGTGCGCAAGGACCCCGCCCCGTCGATGCGGGCGGCGGAGACGAGTTCGCCGGGGATGCCCGACATGAACGCGGTGAAGATCATGACGCCGAACGGCACCGCGATGGTGGAGTCCGCGATGATCAGTCCCCACCAGGAGTCGAGCAGACCGAGGTCCAGGAAGACGCCGTAGAAGCCCATCGCCATGACGATGCCGGGGATCATCTGCGCGACGAGCAGGAACAGTCCGAGGGCGCCGCCGCCGAGCGGGCGGAGCTTCGCCAGCGCGTAGCCGGCCGGGGCGGCGAGCACCAGGGTGAGGACGACCGTGCCCAGGCCGATGAGGAGACTGGTGCCCAGGTAGGGAAGCTGGTCGTCGAGGACGGCGCGGTAGCCCTCGAAGGTCGGGTGCAGCGGGAAGAGGTCGGGCGGGGACTTGCGCATGTCCCGCTGCGGGGTGAGGGACACGTTCAGCATCCAGTACACCGGGAACAGCATCAGCGCGGTCAGGACCAGCCCGATCACGGTGTGACGGCGGGACGACGCGGGGGATGTCACGCTTCCTGCCTCCTCTGGACACGGATGTACAGCAGGCCGAAGACGAGCGCGATGAGGATGAGGATGTTCCCGACCGCGGCGCCGGGGCCGAACCTGGGCAGCAGCGTGCCGAAGCCCAGCTGGTAGGACCAGGTGGCCAGCGTCGAGGAGGAGTCCCCCGGCCCGCCCTTGGTCATGATCCATATCAGGTCGAACACCTTGAGGGTGTAGACCAGCCCGAGGAGCAGCGTGATCGCCGACACCGGTCGCAGCAGCGGGACGGTGATGCGGCGGAACTGCTGCCAGGCGCCCGCTCCGTCCAGCGCCGCCGCCTCGTACAGCTCGGCCGGGACGTTCTGCAGGCCGCTGTAGAGGATGACCAGGTTGAACGGGATGCCGATCCAGATGTTGGCGACGATCACCGAGGTCAGTGCCCAGTCGGGCGAGGTGAGCCAGCCCACCGGGTCCACGCCGATCACGTGCAGGGCGTAGTTCACCACGCCCGACTCGCTGTTGAACATCCAGGACCAGCTCGACGCGGACACGATCAGCGGCAGCAGCCAGGGGATCAGGAACAGGGCCCGCAGGGTCGGGGCCAGGCGGAAGTGCCGGTTGAAGAAGACGGCGAGGGCGAGCCCGATGACGTACTGGAAGGCGATCGAGACGAACGTGAACACCAGGGTGTGGCGCAGCGCCGGGCCGAACGTCGGGTCGTCGAGCACCTTGCGGAAGTTGTCCCAGCCGGTGAAGGGCGCGTCGCCGGAGACGAAGGAGCGGACCGTGTAGTCGCGCAGGCTCAGATCGAGGTTGCGGTAGAGCGGATACAGGTAGAAGGCGGCGAGGTAGGCGATCAGCGGTGCGACGAAGGCGAGCGCGGCCAGCCGGCCGCGTAACCGGCCGGGACGTCGCGGCGACGCCGCGTCGGAGCCGGCCGCCTTCGCCTCCGCCCGCCGGGGCCGGTCTGCAGGGACGACGGTCATGTCGGCCTAGCCCTTCTGCGCGCCGGCCTGGGCCGTGTCGAGAGCGGACTGCGCGCTCTTGCCGCCGGAGAGCGCGGCCTGGACGGCGGTCCACAACGGCTGGGAGATGGTCGGGTATGTGGTGCCCAGCCCGCCGCTGGTGCGGCCGCGCGCCGCCGCCACCGCGGCCACCCACGGCTTCAGCTTCGGGTTCTGCCTCACCTGCTCGGCCTGGACGGCGGCGACGGGCGCCACGTAGGTGAGCGTGGTGTCGCTGGCCAGCAGGTTCGCGTCGCTGGTCAGACAGGTGACGATCTTCCCGGTGACGTCGTAGCGGGCGGTGTCCTTCTGCACGGGCACCGTGACGAACTCGCCTCCTGTCGGCACCGGCGCCGAACCGCCCTTCTGTGCGGGGATGTTGATGACGCCGTAGTCGAAGCCGGCCTTGTCGGCGTTGCCGAGCTGCCAGGTGCCGTTCTCGCCGAAGGCGTACTCGCCGGTGGCGAACTCCTGCCAGCTGGTGGTCTGGGTGTTCTGCAGGACGTCCTTGGGAGCCAGTCCGTCGTCCACCCACTGCTTCCACAGTGACAGCGCGGCCACGCCCTTCGCCGAGTTCAGCTCCTTGAGGTCGGCGCCCGCCCCCCAGAACCAGGGCAGGAACTGGAAGCTGCCCTCCTCCGTGCCGATCGCGGAGAAGGTGATGCCCTTCTTGCCGGTCGACCTGACCTTCTGCAGGGCCGCGGTGAGGGAGTTCCAGTCCTTGACGGAGGCCGGGTCGACGCCGGCGGCGGACAGGACCTTCTTGTTGTAGTAGAGGCCGAGCGTGTTGGCCCCGATCGGGATGCCGTACGCGGCCCCGTCGATGGTGCCGGCGCCGATGATGTTCTGCTGGACCGACTTGGTGTCGAGACCGAGGTCGCTCGTCCTGTTGAGGATTCCCGCCTCCACCAGGGTGGAGACGACGGGGTTGTCCACCAGCATCACATCGGGCGCGTTGCCCTGCTGGGCGGCCAGCAGCGCCTTGTTGCCCAGGTCGGTGGTGTCGTAAGCCGTCCGCTTGAGCGTGACGCCGGCCTTGGTCCCGCACCGGCTGACGCGCTTGCCCCACGCGGAGGAGGCGTCGAACTGCGGGTACGGGTCCCAGAAGGAGTAGGTCCCGCCGCCGGCGTCGGAGGCGCCGGAACTGTCCGAGCCCCCTGCGCAGGCGGCGAGCGACGCGAGCGTGCCGACGGCGGCGAGCGCGGCGAGGAGGGTGCGGCGGGACGGTATCACGGGGTGACCTCGTTGTCGTAGTGGTCTGTAGTTGTCCGTGGTGGTGCGTGGTGGTAGGTGGTGGTCCGTGGTGATTCGTCATGGTCCTTGGCGGTCCGCGGTCCTGCGGTCGTCGGTGCGGGGCGTGGCCGCCGTGAGGCCGCGCGGGAGCCGGGTTCAGGACAGGGGCAGCCAGACGCGCATGCCTCCGTCCTCGCGGTTGGCCCAGGCGTAGTAGGGGACTGCGGTCAGTTCGACGCGGTCGCCGCCGTCCGGTCCGGGGATCTCGACCGCGTCCGCGGGGACGTAGGGCCACCAGCCCCGGTCGGGGACGGCGCGCCGGCGGCCGGCCGCCACCACCGTCGTGACGCCGCCGAGCAGGTCGGGTCGCTGTTTCACGACGAGCGGGCGGGTGGGGTCGAGGACGATGTCGTCCAGACCGCCGTCGGGATGGTCGGCCTGTTCCAGGCAGTACACGAGAGGTCCGCGCTCGATCGCGACACAGCCGCGCACCGCGTCCACCCGGGGGTCGGCGGCGGTCAGCCGGGGTTCGAGCGGCAGCTCCAGGACCACTTCGTCGCCGGGCGACCAGGTGCGCTCCAGGCGCAGCCAGCCCTCGGCCGCGGGCGCGTCGTACGGCTCTCCCGCGCAGCGGACGCGGAAGTCGCGGGACCACTGCGGGATGCGCAGGGAGAGCGTCCAGGGCCGGTCGGCGGGAGTCTCCTCCACGGTCAGGCGGATCGTGCCGTCCCAGGGGTAGTCCGTCTCGGCGCGCACGGCGATGCCCTCGGCCGTGTAGCGGCCGCCGACGTACTGGTGGATCTGCAGCCCCGATGCGTCGCCGCTGGCCAGGTAGTGCTCGAGGCTCGCCAGCAGCCGCATGACGTTGGGCGGGCAGCACGCGCAGCGGAACCAGCGGGTGCGGCGGGCCGACTGGTCGCCCCCGGGGTCGGTGTGACCGTCGCGGACCTGGAGCGGGTTGACGTACAGCCAGCGCTCGCCGTCCAGGGAGACGCCGGCCAGGAAGCCGTTGTAGAGGGTGCGTTCGATCAGATCGCCGTAGCGGGCCTCGCCGGTGAGCAGGGCCATGCGCCAGCTCCACTGGACCGAGGCGACGGCCGCGCAGGTCTCGCAGTAGGCGCGCTCGTTGGGCAGTTCGTACGGGTCCCCGAAGTCCTCCGCGTCGTGATGGGCGCCGAGTCCGCCGGTCAGGTGCGTCTTGGTGGCGGTCATGGCCCGCCACAGCCGTTCGCCCGCCGCGCGCAGTTCCGCGTCCCCGGTCTCCAGCGCCAGGTCGGCCGCCCCGGCCAGCAGGTACAACTGCCGTACGGCGTGCCCCTCCACGTCCGTGGCCTCGCGCAGCGGCACGCGGTCCTGGCAGTAGGCCTCGCCGCCGAGCAGACCGTGTCCGTAGCGGTCGACGAAGTAGCCGGCCAGGTCGAGGTAGCGGCGCTCCCCGGTCTCCCGGTACAGCTCGACCAGGGCGGTCTCGACCTCGGGGTGTCCGTCCACGCCGTCGACGGGCCTGCCGCTGCCGGGCGGTCCGAAGACGGAGTCGATGTGGTCGGCGAACCGGACCGCGACGTCGAGGAGTTCGGTCCCGCCGGTGGCCCGGTGGTGGGCGACCGCGGCCTGGATGAGATGGCCCGCGCAGTACAACTCGTGGCCCCAGCGCAGGTCCTGGTAGCGCCGGCCGTCCTTGACCAGCTGGAACCAGGTGTTGAGGTAGCCGTCGGGCTGCTGTGCGGCGGCGACCAGGCCGACGATCCGGGCCACCTGGTCGGCCAGACCTGGGTCAGGAGCCTGGGCGAGCTGCCAGGCGGCCGCCTCCAGCCACTTGTACACGTCGGTGTCCACGAAGGGGTAGGCGCCCCGGAACTCGCCCTCGTCCGCGCCGGCCGCGAGCCGCAGGTTGTGCAGGTTCCCGGCGGACTCCAGCAGTTCCGGTCCCTGCGGGACGCAGACACGGGCGTTGGTCGCGCGGCGGGCGTGCCAGAAGCCCGTGGTGATGCCCACCGCCGTGGGGCGTAACGCGGCACGGGCGTCCGGACCGAGGCGGACCGGCCCCGGGGCGGGGAGGGCGGAACGGGTGCGGGGCATGACTCTCCGGGGGTGAGGGCGCCGAGGAGGAGGGGCGAGTCGGCGTCTGATGCGGAAGCTGGTTGGGAAACCGTTTTCTCGTCGTGAAAGTAGAGGGCAGCGGACCTGTACGGTCAAGAGCCCGGGCACGGATTCTTCTGGCCCGCGCACGGATCTCCCCGGACTGGCGCATCCCGTCACCGCCTGCCACCATGGCGGACGTCCCCTCGCTGAGGAAAAGGTTTGCTCGTGACCTCTGCTCCAGGTTCTCCCTCCGACGGCCGGGCCCGGCTGACCGACGTCGCCGCCCTCGCCGGCGTCAGCGTCGGCACGGCGTCGAAAGCGCTGAACGGTGGGGGGCGCATGCGTCCCGAGACGCGTCAACGCGTGATGGACGCGGTCGAGGAGCTCGGATTCAGGCCGAACCAGCACGCGCAGAGCCTGCACAGCGGCCGCAGCTGGACGGTCGGCCTGATGACGACGGACGGCATCGGCCGCTTCAGCATCCCCGTGCTGCTGGGCGCCGAGGACGCGCTCGGCGCGGGGAAGATCTCTGTCCTGCTGTGCGACACCCGGGGCGACTCGATCCGTGAGCAGCACCATCTGCGCAACCTCATGGACCGCCGGGTCGACGGCATCATCGTCGCCGGACGCCGTACCGACCCGCGGCCGCCGCTGCCCGGGGTGGAGTCCGTTCCCGTCGTCTACGCGCTCTCACCGTCCACCGATCCCTCCGACACCTCCGTCGTCACCGACGACCGCGGGGGAGTGCGGCTGGCGATCGACCATCTGGTGTCCACCGGACGCACCCGCATCGCGCACGTCACCGGTCCCGAACACCATGCCGCAGCCCGCGAACGGGCGCGGTACGCGGTCGAGGAACTGGCGGACTCCTCGCTGGAACCGTCGACGCGGCGGATCCACTTCGGCGAGTGGAGCGAGGCGTGGGGCCGTCGGGCCGCCGACGCGGTGCTGCGCACGGCCCCGGACACGGACGCCTTCTTCTGCGGCAACGACCAGATCGCCCGGGGTGTGGCGGATGCCCTGCGCGAGCGCGGGGTCGCGGTGCCGGCGGACGTCGCCGTCGTGGGCTACGACAACTGGGACACCATGGCCCTGGCCAGCCGTCCGCCGCTCACCACCGTCGACACCAACCTCGCCGAGATCGGCCGGATCGCCGCCCTGGAACTGCTGCGGGCCATCGACGCCGGGCCCGGGCCCGGCGTGCACACCGTGCCGTGCCGACTGGTGGTCCGGGAGTCCAGCTGAGCGACGCCGTCGAGGTGCGGCCCCGAGGCCGTGCCGTCACCGGGCCCTGTCCGACGCCCACGACGCCCGAGGGCGGGGCCGTGGGCCGCCTGGAGGGCGCCGTGCTCAGGGGCGGGGCGCACGCGCCCGGCTCCCGTGAGGACCGCTCACCGGCGAGCGGCTGACCGGGGCGAGCGAGGTCTCCTTCGGCGGCTGCCGCGTCCTGCCCGTCACCGGCCGGGGCCGGGCGCTCATGACGTCGGGAACGGTGCCCGCCGCCGTCGGGCCCGGCCGCGTCGAGGCCCGCCTCCGGGGCCTCCTCCGGGGGACGCGGTGGCCGGGAACGAACACGCGGCGCGACCGGGGCCGTCGCTCAGACGTTGCGGCGGTACTGGCCGCCCACCTCGAAGAAGGCGTCGGTGATCTGCTGGAGGGAGCAGACCCGGGCTGCGTCCATGAGGACGGCGAAGACGTTGCGGTCGTTCACCGCCGCGTCCTTGAGGGCGGCCAGCGCCGTATGCGCCGCGTCACGGTGACCTGCCTGGAAGTTCCGCACGCGCTCCAGCTGCGAGAGCTTCTCCTCCTCGGTGGCGCGGGCGAGTTCGATGACGCCGGGCTCGGCGGTGTCGGCGTGCGGGTTGCGGAAGGTGTTCACGCCGATGATGGGCAGCGTGCCGTCGTGCTTGCGCTGCTCGTAGAGCATCGACTCGTCCTGGATCCGCCCGCGCTGGTAGCCGGTCTCCATGGCGCCGAGCACGCCGCCGCGCTCGCTGATCCGGTCGAACTCCTGCAGCACCGCCTCCTCGACCAGGTCGGTGAGCTCGTCGATGACGAACGACCCCTGCAGGGGGTTCTCGTTCATCGCCAGGCCCCATTCCCGGTTGATGATCAGCTGGATGGCCAGGGCCCGGCGCACCGACTCCTCGGTGGGCGTGGTCACCGCCTCGTCGTAGGCGTTGGTGTGCAGGCTGTTGCAGTTGTCGTAGATCGCGATGAGCGCCTGCAGACTGGTGCGGATGTCGTTGAAGTCCATCTCCTGGGCGTGCAGGGAGCGTCCGGAGGTCTGGACGTGGTACTTCAGCTTCTGGCTGCGCTCGTTCGCGCCGTACTTCTCCTTCATGGCGACGGCCCAGATGCGGCGGGCCACCCGGCCGAGGACGGAGTACTCCGGGTCCATGCCGTTGGAGAAGAAGAACGACAGGTTGGGCGCGAAGTCGTCGATGTGCATGCCCCGGGCGAGGTAGGCCTCCACGTAGGTGAAGCCGTTGGCCAGGGTGAAGGCGAGCTGGCTGATCGGGTTCGCCCCGGCCTCGGCGATGTGGTAGCCGGAGATGGACACCGAGTAGAAGTTGCGGACCTTCTGCGCGATGAACCACTCCTGGATGTCGGCCATCATCCGCAGGCTGAACTCGGTGGAGAACAGGCAGGTGTTCTGGCCCTGGTCCTCTTTGAGGATGTCGGCCTGGACCGTGCCGCGCACGTTCGCCAGCGCCCGCGCCCGCAGTTCGGCCGCCTCCTCGGGGGAGGGCGCGCGGCCCTCGGCGGCGCGGAAGGCGTCCGTCTGCTGGTCGATGGCGGTGTTCAGGAAGAACGCCAGGACCGTCGGAGCCGGTCCGTTGATGGTCATGGACACGGAGGTGGTGGGCGCGACGAGGTCGAAGCCGTCGTACAGCGCCTTCATGTCGTCCAGGGTGGCCACCGACACGCCGGAGGTGCCGACCTTGCCGTAGATGTCGGGTCGTTCGTCGGGGTCGCGGCCGTAGAGGGTGACCGAGTCGAACGCGGTGGACAGGCGGGTGGCCGGCTGGCCCTCGGAGAGCAGTTTGAAGCGTCGGTTGGTGCGGAACGGGTCGCCCTCGCCGGCGAACATGCGCGCCGGGTCCTCGCCGTCGCGCTTGAACGGGAACACCCCGGCGGTGAAGGGGAACCGGCCGGGCAGGTTCTCCCGGCGCCAGAACCGCACCAGTTCGCCGTGGTCGGTGAAGCGGGGCAGCGCGACGCGCGGGATCTTGTTCCCCGACAGCGACTCGCGGGTCAGCTCGGTGCGGATCTCCTTGTCCCGGATCCGCACCACCTGCTCGTCCCCGGAGTAGGAGGCCACGACGGCCGGCCACTCGCGGAGCTGCTCGGCGATCGCGTGCGGGAGGCCCGCTCGGGCCGTTTCGAGGAGCCCCCGCACGTTCGCGGCGTCGGAGCCGGCCTCGGCGAGCTCCTCGCCGACCGTCTCCAGGCGCTGCACCCGGCGCGCCGCCTCGGCCAGCCGGTCGGTCTCGGCGTGATAGGCGCGGATGCTGTCGGTGATCTCGGCGAGGTAGCGCACACGGTCCGCGGGGACCACCTGCCGGATCGCGGAGGAGTGGCGCACGTCGACCGGCGCCAGCGTGCCCTCCGACAGCGGCAGTCCCTTCTCCGCCAGGGCGGCCTTGAGATGTTGGTGGAGCGCGGTGACCCCGTCGTCGTTGAAGGTGGCCGCCGAGGTGCCGAACACCGGCATGTCCTCGGGCCGCATGCCGAACGCCTCGCGGTTGCGCACCAGTTGACGTCCCACATCACGCATCGCGTCCTTGGCGCCGCGCCGTTCGAACTTGTTGATCGCCACGACGTCGGCGAAGTCGAGCATGTCGATCTTCTCCAGCTGTGAGGCGGCCCCGAACTCCGGCGTCATCACGTACAGCGAGGTGTCGACGAACGGCACGATCGCCGCGTCGCCCTGGCCGATGCCCGGCGTCTCCACGATCACCAGGTCGAAACCGGCCGCCTTGACCACGTCGATCACGTCGGACAGGTGCTCCGGCAGCTCATGGCTGCCGCGGGTGGCCAGGCTGCGGAAGAAGACCCGGTTGCCGTCGAGCGAGTTCATCCGGATCCGGTCGCCGAGCAGCGCGCCGCCGCCGCGCCGCCGGGTGGGGTCCACCGCGATCACCGCGATCCGCAGCTTGTCCTGCTGGTCGACCCGGAACCGGCGCACCAGTTCGTCCGTCAGCGACGACTTGCCCGAGCCGCCGGTGCCGGTGATGCCCAGCACCGGGGTGTTCCGCCCCGCCGCGGTGGCCCGCAGCTGGTCGACGAAGTCCCGCGGCAGCTTGCCGAGTTCCGCGCCGGTGATCGCGCGGGCGATGGCGAACCGGTCGCCGGCGAGCACACCGGACGCGTCGGCAGGCTTGCCGTCCCACAGATCGAAGTCGCAGTCCCGGACCACCGAGTTGACCATCCCGGCCAGGCCCATCCGCTGCCCGTCCTCCGGTGAGAAGATCGTCACTCCGGCGGCGCGCAGCCGGGCGATCTCCTCGGGGACGATGACGCCGCCTCCGCCGCCCACCACCCGCACGTGATCCGCTCCCCGCGCGTGCAGTGACTCGACCAGGTACTCGAAGTACTCCACGTGCCCGCCCTGGTACGAGGAGACGGCCACGCCGTGCGCGTCCTCCTCCAGCGCCGCGTCCACGACCTCCTGGACGGAGCGGTTGTGCCCGAGGTGGATCACCTCCGCGCCCTGGGACTGGAAGATCCGCCGCATGATGTTGATCGATGCGTCATGCCCGTCGAACAGGGCCGAAGCCGTGACCAGACGGACGGGGTGCACGGGACGGTGCAGATCGCTCATGGGGCCTTCCCAGACAGATCACGGTAACGCTGACTGAGAAAATAGTAGGACGTCCTAGTAAATGTTGCGAGTGCGGTGTGACCGGATGCACAGACAGTGAAGGGGGAAAGCGGAGGGGGACGGCGGCGGGGAGAGCCGAGCCGCACGCGGAGGCGGGGCCGGTGCCCGGGGGCGGTCGAACGACGCCCCCGCGCCCCCGGGGCCGGCCGGGGCGGGGCGGGGGCCCCGCCGGCCGGTCGGCTCGGCGCTCTCGGATCAGAGCTGGCCGGACGCCGAGATGGTGATCTTCGCCGAGGTGTTGCCGCCACGGGAGCCGAGCGCCTCGATCTTCCTGACGAGGGCCATGCTGTCCTCGTCGGCGACCTCGCCGAACACCACGTGCTTGCCGTCGAGCCAGTCCGTCACGACCGTGGTGACGAAGAACTGCGAGCCGTTGGTGTTCGGGCCCGCGTTGGCCATGGACAGCAGGCCGGGACGGTCGTGCTTGAGCTGGAAGTTCTCGTCGGCGAACTTCTCGCCGTAGATGCTCTTGCCGCCGGTGCCGTTGCCCCGGGTGAAGTCGCCGCCCTGGAGCATGAAGGAGGGGATGACCCGGTGGAAGGAGGAGCCGGCGTAGCCGAAGCCCTTCTCGCCGGTGGCCAGCGCGCGGAAGTTCTCCGCCGTCTTCGGCACGACGTCCTCGAAGAGGTTGAAGTTGATGCGGCCCGCGGGCTCGTCGTTGATGGTGATGTCGAAGTAAACCTTGATCGTCATACCTCTATCCTGCACGGTCCCCCGGGTGCTGTCGCACCGCGGGGTGCCGTGTCGCGGGCCCGCGGCCTCACGGGCGTCTCGCCCCGGCCGGGCCGGGCGGATCGGCGACCACGCTGATCTGCGCAGACGTCGCACGCACGGTCAGTCGACCGGCCAGGTGTGCGCCGGCGCGTTGAGATGCATGTAGTCGATGTACTGCCGCGTCATCCGGCGCAGCGCCTCATGGCGGCCGACGTGGGCGGCGGCCGAGACGCGATGGAACGCCTCCTTCTGCCAGACGGCCCCGTTACGGCCGGTGACACAGCGCTGCTCGATGATGCCGAGCAACGGCTCCCGCCAGGCCGCGTCCATGCCGGAGCGCTCCAGACCCCGGTGGGCCAGCGGCAGCAGCCGCCGCAGGACCAGCTCCGGCACCGGCACCTCGCCCGCCCCGGGCCAGTACAGCCGCGCCTCGATGCCGTGCCGGGCCGCCGCGTGCAGGTTGTCCTCGGCGGCCCGGAAGGACATGCGCGACCACACCGGCCGCTCCTCCTCCACCAGGGCACGGGTGATCCCGTAGTAGAAGGCGCCGTTGGCGAGCGTGTCGGCCACGGTCGGGCCGGCCGGCAGACAGCGGTTCTCCACCCTGACGTGCGGCTGGTCGTTCGCGACGGCGTACACCGGGCGGTTCCAGCGGTAGATCGTTCCGTTGTGCAGGGTCAGCTCGGCGAGTTCGGGCACGTCCCCCGCGGCCAGCGTCTCGCGCGGATCCTGGTCGTCGCAGATCGGGAGCAGCGCAGGGAAGTAGCGCAGGTTCTCCTCGAAGAGGTCGAAGACGCTGGTGATCCACCGCTCTCCGAACCACACCCGGGGGCGCACGCCCTGCACCCTGATCTCCTGCGGGCGGGTGTCGGTGGCCTGCTCGAACAGCGGGATCCGGGTCTCGTGCCACAGCTCCCGGCCGAACAGGAACGGCGAGTTCGCCGCCAGTGCCACCTGGACGCCGGCGACCGCCTGCGCGGCGTTCCAGTACGGGGCGAACTCGTCGGGGGAGACCTGGAGGTGGAACTGGGTGCTGGTGCACGCGGCCTCGGGGGTGATGGTGTCCGCGTAGGTGCGCAGACGGTCCACGCCGTCCAGCTCGATGCGCAGGTCCTCGCCCCGCGCGGCGAAGACCTGGTCGTTGAGCAGCCGGTAGCGGGCGTTCTCCGACAGCGCCTCCTCGCCGACGTCCTCCTGCCGCAGGGTCGGCAGGATCCCGACCATGATCAGGTGTGTGCCGACCGAGCCGGCGCGCTCCTCGGCGTGATTGAGCGCGGCACGGATCTCGGACTCCCAGGCGTCCGGCCCGCCCTGGGTCAGACGGCGGGGCGGAACGTTGATCTCCAGGTTGAAGCGGCCCAGCTCGGTGGACCAGGCCGGGTCCGCGATCGCCTCCAGGACATCGGTGTTGCGCATGGCCGGCTCGGCCTCGTCGTCGACGAGGTTCAGCTCGATCTCCAGGCCCACCTGCGGCCGCTCGGACTCGAACCGGGACTCGCGCAGCATCTGCGCGAACACGTCGAGGTTCTCCTGCATCTTGACCCGGTACCGGCGGCGGTCCTCGCGGGTGAAGACCAGCGCCGGGACATCTCGTCCCATCGGTCCTCCCGGCTCGCCCGGTGGCGGACGCCTCGTGCCTCCAGCCTGGCACCACGGGCCGTCCGGCACCACGCGGAACGACGGACGCCGCCCGGGGTGTGCGTGCGGCCGTCGAGACGTCCCGGATCGGGGCGTGCCGGAGCGGGGCGTCCGGGCGGCCGGGGCGTCCCGGACGGGTGCCTCAGGCGGGGCCGGACGTCTGGCCGGTCAGGCGCCGCAGCTTCCGTTCGGCGTCCCGGGCCTCCTGTTCGGCCCGGGCCACGGCGTCCGCGGCCGCCCGGCGCCGTTCGTCGGCCGCCCGGCGCTCCCGCTCCGCCCGGCGGAGGTCCTCCTGCGCATGGCGCAGGTCCTGCTCGGCCCGGCTCAGCCGCTGCTCGGCCTCGGCCTGCTGCCGACGTGCCTGGTCCTGGCGGTCCTGTGCGTGCCGCAGTTCCCCCTCGGCGTCCGCGTGCGCCGCCCGCAGCTCGCCGAGCCGACGGCCGGCCGACTCGGCCGCCCGGCGGGCCTCGTCCTCCTGCTCCTGCCGGCGACGGCGCCGTTCGGCGAGTTCGTCCTTCGCCCGCGACCGCGCCGACGGCTGCGACGACTTCGACGGCCGCGGCGCAGCCACCGCTCCGGCCGGCTCCCCGGTCGTCGTGCCTGCGCCGGCGGGGAAGTCCGCCGGCGGCGTCAGGGCGTTCTCCAGGCGGCCCGCGGCCCATCGGTCGGCGGCGTCCTGGTCGGCGAGCACGGCGCGCAGAGTCGCCTCGACGTCCTGCCGGGCCGCGTCCGAGAGCCTGTGACCGGCCTCGCCGGCCAGCTCGGCGGCCTGCCGGGACAGCGCCGAGACGATGCTCCGCCGCTGCTCGGACAGCTCCTTGATCCCCTCGGCGTCCAGGTTCCCGTAGGCCTCACGCAGCGCCCGCCCCAGTTCCAGGAAGCGCCGGCTCTCCTGTCCCCGCGCGCGCAGCAGCAGGTTCGCCGCCCAGGCCGCGAGCGTGGGGCGGCGCGCCGCGTGGATCCTGCGGGCGTCCTGCGGCCGTCCGTCGGTCCTGGCCGCGGCGGCCCGCTGCTCACGCAGCGAGACGAAGTCGGACGGCGGCGTGGCGTAGAGCTCGTCGAGGACCTCCTCCACGTCGTGCGTCCCGCCGGGCCGCCGCACTCCCTTGCCCACCATGATCGCCAGCTTCCACCCGCCCGGCCGGTGACGCACCTCGAGGCCGGTCCCCGCCCCCGTCCCGTCCCCGCCTCGTTCCCGTATGACGTGGGCGTCGTCCGGAGCCCGTTCGCCGTACGTCCGCTGACGTCCCGACAGCACCGGCCGGCCGCACTGTTCGGCGGGGCGACCGGCGACGAGGGGACAGGTTCGCGCACACGCGCCGGACGGAGGGCCACGGCGGGACCGTCGTCCTGCCGGACGTGTGCGCCTGGCGGGCCGGGAGGACCGGGCAGCGGGTCGGCGGGTCGGCGGGGGCGATCACGTCGGCTTCGTCCACGGCGCTCACCGACGGGGCGACGGAGGAGCGGCCCGCGCGCCGCTGACGGGCACGGCCGGGCAGGACGACCGCACGGCTGCGGGACCGGATTCCACGCCGGGCCGGAGAAGCGATGACGCCGCCGCCCCGGCCCGTGCGTCAGCGACTGCGCAGGGCGCTGGTGGTGAAGAATCCCGTAGCTGCGGCGCTGACCAGAGCGCAGACGGCCAGGAGGGCGGTACGTCGCATCGAAGGGCCTTTCCGGTGATGACGAGTGGGTCCTGCCCAACGCCGCCGGGCCCCCTGCCGGTTCGCTGTCGGACCTGAGCCACTCGTTCGGACGCGGCCAGGCGTGTGCGGGCCCACTCCGGGCGGACGGCACGACGCGCGGGCGCCGCACCGGACGGGCGGCGCCGGCGGGCGACCAGCAGCCGTCGCGCCCTGCCCGGCACGGCCGCCTCCGCCCGCTCCCACCGCCCGCCCCCGGGCTCCCGCCCGCGCCGGCCTGGCCGGCGACCGGGCCGGCGGTCGGGTCGGCCGGCGTTCCGGTCAGCCGTCGACGGCGGGATGTGACCGCCTCCATTGCACCGAGGGCGTCGGGCGGCCAGTCTCTGTCCTCGCACGTTTTTCCGAAGAACTGTTATTCGTCGCTTCCGTGGAGATCCCCGATGCGACGGACAGCATCGTTCGGATTCGACGACAGGGAAGCTGCAATGAGTGAACGGCACACGGTGGAGGCGACGGCGCTGGTGACCGCCGCGCGAGCGGGCGACCAGGCGGCCCAGGACGCGCTCGTCGGCGAGTACCTCCCGCTCGTCTACAACATCGTGGGCCGGGCGTTGAACGGCTCGGTGGACGTGGACGACGTCGTGCAGGACACCATGCTGCGCGCCCTGGACTCGCTCGGCGCGCTGCGCGATCCGGAGAGCTTCCGCTCCTGGCTGGTGGCCATCGCGATGAACCAGGTCCGGGCGCACTGGAACCGGCGGCAGCCGACCGGTGCCGCCGTGGACGAGGCCGACGAAGTGGCCGATCCGGGCGCCGACTTCGTCGACCTGACCATCGTGCGACTGCAGTTGTCCGGCCAGCGGCAGGAGACCGCGCGGGCCACGCGCTGGCTGGAGCCGGACGACCGGGGGCTGCTGTCCCTGTGGTGGCTGGAGTGCGCCGGTGAACTGACCCGTGCCGAGATCGCCGAGGCCCTCGCCCTGACGCCGCGGCACACGGCGGTCCGCGTCCAGCGGATGAAGGCTCGACTCGAGGCGGCCCGCGTGGTCGTGCGGGCCGTGGACGCGCAGCCGCCCTGCCAGGAGCTGCGCGGTGAACTCGCGGGCTGGGACGGCCGGCCCTCGGCGCTGTGGCGCAAGCGCATAGCCCGGCACGCGCGCGAGTGCGCGCAGTGCTCCGGCCTGTGGAGCGGACTGGTGCCCGCGGAAGGGCTGCTGGCCGGTCTCGCGCTGGTCGCGGCGTCGTCCGCCCTGCTCGCCCGGACGCGCTCCGCCGCCGACGCCGTCGCCCTGGCCGGTTCGGCGTCCTCGCTCCCCGAGGGCGGACCCGACGTCACCGTCCGGCCGGGCTCGCGCCACGCGGAGGGCGGCCGGACCGCCTCCCGTACCGCGGCCCGGCGCAGGCGGCGCACCCGGCGACGCGCGGTCGGCGGCGCGATCGCGGCGGCATGCCTGGCGGGCGGCGGCCTCCTCTACTTCGGCCTGCGGCCGCAGGACGGGGCGCAGGACAGCACCGCCGTACGACCCGTGGACGACGCGCTGGTCACCGGCCGTCCCACGCCCCGCCTCGGCGACGAGAACCCGCCGTCCTCCTCCCCGACGCCGTCCGCCTCGCCGAGCGCGAGCGTCTCGCCGCGTCCCCGCAAGAGCGCCACCGCGTCCGCGTCGCCCGCGGCGAAGCCGGCCGGGTCGCGTCCGCCGGCCTCCCGGACGCCGACCGTGCGGTCCGGGTCGTCCGACCGCTCGGCCCAGGTGATCGCGCTCGTCAACCAGGAGCGGGCGACGGCGGGCTGCGGGCCCCTCACCGAGGACCCCCTCCTGCGCAAGGCCGCGCAAGGGCACTCCGACGACATGGCCGCCCGCGGCTACTTCGACCACACCGACCCCGACGGCGTCGACCCGGGTCAGCGCATCACGGCCGCGGGCTACCGCTGGTCCACGTACGGGGAGAACATCGCCATGGGGCAGCAGACGGCCCGGTCGGTGATGACCTCCTGGATGAACAGCCCCGGTCACCGCGCCAACATCCTCAACTGCGCCTTCAAGAACATCGGCGTGGGCATCCACGACGGGGCGGGCGGCCCGTGGTGGACGCAGAACTTCGGGGCCAAGCTCTGAGAGCTCCGAGCTCTGACCGCGCTGCCCGCTCCGACCGGGTGCCGCGACTCCGCGCGCCGGGAGGAGCGGGCGCGCGTCGTACGGACCGGCGCCCCACGGTTCCACCGCCGCTACCCCGCCGTCGCCCCGCCGCCGTCGCCCCGCCGCGCCGCGTGGTCGCGCGGCCCCGGGCGGCAGGTCATCCGCCCGAGGTCAGGTGGGCTCCCGGGTCGGCCAGGCGTCCGGCGTTCGCCCGGTCGGCCAGCAGGCGCCGCACGGCGGGCGCGGGCATGCGGACCACCACCGGCTGCGGCAGCGTCACCTCCTGCACGGCCGTCGAGCCCCGCCCCGACACCCGGTCGGACACCTGGGCCACGACCCGTACGTCCAGCGTGAACTGCACCAGCACCGACTCGAACTTGGGCTTGTGCAGCGGCATGGAACCGGCGCCGTTGGCGGTCGTGTCCGTTGCGCTGCCGACGCCCTCCGCGACCCCGAGGAGCTGGTTCAACCGGAACTCGTCGGCATTCAGGACACCCGCGCCGAACAGACCGCGTGCCGACCTGCCGTGCTCGTTCGCCTGCTGGCCGTCGCCCCCGGTCGGGCGCGGCGCGTCCAGCCCGCTCTGCGCGACGGTCTCGAACGTCATCTTGTCGCCCACCCCCAGCACCCGGCCGCCGCGCAGCCGGGCGTGCAGAGAGGTGTGCAGGTCCTGGCCGGACGCGCCGGTCGCGTGCACCGGCGGGAGGTCCACGCCCGCGGCGGTCAGCAGCGGCAGCGCCGCGATGAGCCACTCCGTGGAGACGGCCTCGCGCAGCAGATGGAAGGCAGCCTCTCCGCCGGTGCGGAAGCGTGCGCTCCCGCCCGCCCGCCGCACCGCGTCGTCCACGGCCTGCTGTACCCGGGGCGTGCCCTGGAACCCGTTGACCTGCGCCTCCATCGGCAGCCGCACCCCACCCCCGCGCCAGGCGCCGAGCCGGTCGGCGCCGCCCTCCGAGGCGTCGAACCCGCGCCTGCCGGCCTGCCGGGACGGCACGGGAACGAGCTCCGCGAGAGCGCGCAGGTCCGCGGTGAGGACGCGATGGGTGAGCTGCAGACCGTCCAGCTCGGCCAGGGCCACCCGGCGGTCGCCCTCGAAGATCTCCAGGCGCGCCGCCATGGGAAGGCTCATCCGGGCCGACGGCGCGGACGCCGCCTCGGCGACGGTCTTCACCCCCGTCTGGGCCCGCCCGACGTTCACCGAGCGCCGCGAGTCGCTCGCCGACACGCCGAGGCCCGCGGCCGCGCCGACGCCCTTCAGCTGCCCCGCGCCGCCGTCGGGCTTCCCCGAGCCCGCCAGCACGCCCTCCACGCCCCGGCTGTCGCTCTCGTCATGGGCGGCCGCCCGCTGAGCGGCGGCGGAGGTGATGTACTCCATGTCCCGGCCGTCGGACGCCGTCTGCGCGTACCTGCCCCGACCGGTCCGGCGGACGCTGAACACCGCCCGGTAGGGCCGCTTGCGGCCGTCGAACAACTCGACGCCCACACCGCCGTCCATCGCGCTCGACAGCAGGCCCGCGGAGCCGTCCCGGTCGAGCACCCGCAGCAGCCGCTGCACGTTGTCGTGGCGGTCCGTCAGCCGGGTCCGCGGCAGCAGGCCGTCGGCGAGGGGCGCGCCGAGCCTGCCGCGGACCGCCTCCAGCAGGGGCACGAAGTCGGGGAGGTCCTCGATCATGCCGAAGCCGAGCGGCAGTCTCCGGGGCAGCCCGGGGGCGGGGGCCGGCGACGGCCTCTCGGCCCCCTTCGCGGAACTTTCCGTCCCTTCCCCCTCGGTTTCACGCGTCCGCGTGGCCCGCGAGGGCTCGCCGCTCTTCCCGGCGGCCGCCCTGCCGCCCGTGCCGGAGACCGCGTCCTCGCGCCGCTCCTCGCCGGGCACGGTCAGCCCGGCCGCCCGCACCTGGTCCGCGGTGAGCCACACGGACACGGCCGCCGGCGCCGTGCGACCGCCGCGGGCCACGTACGGGCCGCCCCCGGTCACCTTGACCTCGGCGACCATCCGCACCACCAGATCGCACTGGACGAGGTGGAGAGCGCTCTTGCGGGAGGTGTGGGCGTTGCGTTCCACGGTGCCGACGAGGGTGTGCGCCGCGGTGTCCCCGGCGCCCAGGGTGCGGCCGGCCGCGACCCCCTCGGCGAGCCGCCACTCGGAGCCGTTCTCCAACCCCGTCAGCCCGCCCTGCACCGTGGTGTTCCGGCTCCTGCCCTCCTGGCCGGTGACCTGGTGCCCGCCCAGCACGAACGTCTCGGTGCCCGCCCCGGCGCCCTGGTGCACGATCCGCGGGGCGGTCAGCGCGAACCGGACGCCGACCGCGCCGTTCAGCTCGGCCGCGCGCCGCGCGTACCGCAGGCCGGACACCACCCAGCCCGCGGACACCGCCTGCCGCAGCGCCGCCGTCACGGCCTGCGGACCGAACCGCTCCTCGATCGCGAGCCGGGGCGCGAGCCCCTCCGTCTCCAGTGCCCTGTCCCTGCGCGGCCGCCCCGCGGGATCCCGCTCGTTCCGTGCCGCGGCCCGTGCCAGCAGGTCGAACGCCAGCTCCCGCACGGGCCGTCCGTCGCCGACGGTCTCCACCAGCGTCCAGTCGCGCAGGCCCCCGCCGCCCAGCTGCGCGGGAGCCAGGCCGGCCAGGTCGCCGATGCCCGCCGCGCCGAAGTCGGCGTTCCCGGGGTGGTGTCGCGCCCTGCGGGAGGCGGTGCCGGTGTCCAGCCGCTGCTTGCCGGCGTCGTCCAGGGTGAACGCGGTCGGGGTGAGCAGCCGCACGTCCTGCGCGTCGAGCGGCAGCGTCTCGAGGTGCTCGGCCGTCGGCGTGTCCCGGCCCGGCGCGCCCGGCGTGAGGGCGCGGGCCGTCTTGCGCTGCCTGCTGGTCATGGTGACGCCCACGCTCAGACTCAGCGCCCCGCCGAACACGCTCGCGCTCTCCGAGCCGTTGGTGAGGACGTCCGTGCGCAGGGTCGGGCCGGCCTGCCCGCGCCGGGTCGTCGTACGGCCCTTCTCGGCGCGCGCCGACAGCGTCAGCGCGCCGGGGATCAGCCGGAACTGCCCGAGGGCCATCCCGGCCACGGTCCGCGAACTCGCCCGCCCGCTCTGCACGTTGCCGGAGACGCTCGCGTGGGAGCGCACCAGCCAGTCCTCCCTGTCGCCGAGATAGCCGGTCTCCCGCAGCGAACCGGTGACCCTCAGCTGCACGTCGTGCGTGTGGAAGCGGGACTTGCGCCGCATCCGCACCCGGATGCCCGACGACAGCAACTGGTCCTTGTTGACGCGCAGGTTGGTCTCCGACAGGACGGTGACCAGCTCGCGGTAGTTGCGGCGCTGGACCTCGGCCTCCTCCGGGCCGGGCTCGCGCTCCCGCTCCTCCTCGCCGAAGGCGGGCAGATAGCCGGCCAGCCGGGGGTCGGTCGCGAAGAGCTCCCGCACGGCCCGCATCATGGGCTCGGTGTCCAGCCGGCTGATCGCCACGCTGGACCCCATCGCGCCGAAGGGCAGATGCCGTACGAGGTGCTCGGGCGCCAGGCCCGCGGCCCCCCGCTCCTGAGGTTCCGCACCGGCTCCGCCCCTGCCGTCGGCGTCCCGTGGCTCCGGCGACCCGTGCGTCCGCGGTGTCTCCTGCGCTCGGCCCTTCCCCTTGCCCTCGGTCTCCCCGGGGCCGCCGGAGTTCCCGGCGTCCGTGCCCGGCCGCAGCGGCCGCTTCACGAACTCGCCCGCGGTCACGCCGTCCGGCAACGGCAGGCCCAGCTCCTTGGCCTCGTCGGCGCGCAGACTGATCCACACCCGCATGGAATGGTGCGCGGTGCGGCCGCCGCCCCGCGCCCGGGTCAGGGGCGAGCTGGGACCGCTGCCCTCGACGGTGAACAGGACCGTGCCCAGATAGAGCACCTTCTCGCCGCGTACTTCCGCGCCCTGCCGGCTGGACACCGTCTGCTCGGCGACGCTGAACCGCGTCTGACGCGCACCGACCACCGGCATGACGGTGCCGCGCACGGCCGCGGCGTTGCCGAGGACGCCGAACCCCGCCGCCGGGCCGACGCCGAAAGCCCCGCCGCGGCCCTTGCCCGCGGTGTCCGTGACCGCGTGCTGGGTCTGCTGGTGGGTGCGCAACTGCGTCTTCCCGGTGCTCCAGCCCGGAGCCAGCCCGGTGATCGCGGCACGCATCCGGTAGGTGCCCGTGGTGCTGCCGTCCCGGCTGGTCAGATCCTCGCCGACCACCCCTTCGCGCAGCAGCCGGGGCAGGTCCTCCAGCACCGTCGCGGTGGCGGTGGCCTCGTACAGCCTGGCCCGGCCGGGGGCGCCGGGCCAGGTCAGCGACGGATGCAGCGCAGCGGCGACCGCGTCGAAGAGCCCGCCGCCGCCCTGGTGCGGGGCGGCGGTGTCCGCGACGGCGAGCGGGGCCATCGAGTCGGCCAGGGACACCGCCCGCGCGGTCGTGGCCTCCACCGGACGCGGCGGCGCAGACGCCCCGGCGGAGACCGGCACCAGATGCTCCACCGGCACGCGCATCGTGAGGGCGCCGGTCCCGCTGAAGCGCCGCGCCGCGCGCGTGCCCTCCTTGCTGAGACGCACGCCGTAGCGCACGCGGCGCGGCACCTCGACGGACCCCTTGTCGCTGCGCAGCACCCGGGGTTCGGCGACGGCGCGCTGGGTGCGCGAGTCCCGGGACGACTGGAACGGCTGGGCGTTGACGGTGGCCGCCGCTCCCGCCCAGACGGCGGGCGCCACCGGGGCCAGCCCGAACGCGGTGAACGACAGGCCCTTGGAGGCGGAGGACCCCGCGCTGTGGGCCACGGCCGCCGCGGTCTGGTGCTGCACGTCCACCTTGGTGGCCGCGCCCTCCGCGTCGGGGTTCGTGAGGGAGAAGACGCCGGGCCGGTCGTCGTCGGCGGGGGAGACGGTCACCGTGACGTCGTAGTGGTCCGTGCCCGGGGACCCGGAGACCGCGAAGGCCCGGCCGCGCCCGTAGAACGACTCGGGCCGCCCGGCGAGTTCCGCGGCGATCTCGGCGACGACGCCGTCGCGGCGGCCCACGTGGGCGGCGAGGGTGTCCGTGACGAACTCGTGGCCGGTGAGGCCGTACGCCGTCGACAGCCCGCCCGCCTCCATGTACCGCAGATACGGCGGGAGTTCGAGGGCGTCGTCGTCGACCTCGGGGAGCGCGTCCAGCGCCGGCCGGGCGCCGCGGCCGGCGGCGGAGGAACCTGTCCGTCCGGCCGCGGACGTGCCGGTCCGGCCGGCTGGACCGGCCCCTCTGAGGGTCGCGACGGTGGCCGCGTTGCCCGCGGTCTGCTGCAGCCCCAGCAGGGGGTTCGGCTCACGGCCGGGTCCGGCCGCCCGGGGCCCACGGGGCGCCGGGGAGAACCGCTCGCGGGCACTGCCGTGACGGTCGCCGCCCGGCTGTTGTCGATCTCGCACGCGCGTCAGCGTAGGGACGGACCGACCGGCCGGCGGCCGGTGCACGAAGTGTTCAACTCCCGTACGTCCAGGCGTCGTCGACCCACTCCGCAGCGACGCCTGGACCGGTCAGCCGAACCTGATGTCGGCCTGGCCGAACACGCAGTTCACGCCGTCCGCCGTCGCGTCGAGCTTCTCGGGCTCGCCCCCGGTCACACCCCGGAACTTCTGGCAGGGCACGATCTCGCGGTCGGGGTCGCCCAGCACGGTGATGCCGCTCAGCCGGGCCGTGTCGCCGAAGTTGCCGTTGATCCCGACCAGTTCACCCCCGGGAGCGGTGGCCGTGACGTTCTCCAGCACGACGTCGCGCCGGAACTGCTTCGAGCAGTTGCCGCAGGAGCGCACGAGCTTGCCGAAGTCGGCCACCTCGAAGTTCCGCACGGTCAGCGTGCCGGCCCCGTTGAACTGGAACACCTTGTCCGCGGCCCGGGCGGCGCCACCGCCGTTGACGACGTACCTGGCGTCGGCCGACTCGCCGAGGAAGGTCGCGGCGTCCTCGCCGACGTCCTCCCAGAACACGTTCTCCAGGGTGCAGCCGCCCAGACAGTGGACGCCGTCCGCGGCGGGGGCGCCGAGGACGACGTTCTTCAGGACGGCGCCGTCGGCGAGTTCGAACAGCGGGTCCTGGCCCTCTTCCTGACCGTCCCCGGCCGGCGCGCCCGCTGCCGTGAACCGGGTCCGGCCCCCGTCGAAGACGCCGGTGACCCGTCGTGTCGCGGTGAGCTGCACCTCGCCGGCCGCCTGCGGCCCGGCGAGCACCCGCACACCCGCCGCCGTGCCGCCCGCCTGCGGCCGGTCGGTCGCGAGAGCGGCCTGCGCCGCTATCGCGAGGCTCAGGACGCCGGCCGCGACCGCGGCGATCAGCGGAGTTCTGTTCTGAGACCTGCGGTGCCCGGAGTGGGGAGAGCGAGCTGTCACGTGATCACCGCGCCTTTCCGAAAGCAGTCAGGACTGCATACGGGCACCGCGGCACGGGTGTTCACCGGTACGGACGGGCCGGGCGGGGGTGGCCGCGCCCGACATGCGGCCACCCCCGCCCCTGTGATCCGGGCGCTCCCGGGCCCCGAGCGAATGTCTCGGGGAGGAGGGCCGGAGGCGTCCCGGAGGTGTGCTCCGCCGGCCGTGCGAACCGCGGTCCGGGCGTCGCACCGCGGGGACGGCGGTTCGAGCTCAGTAGGTGTGCAGGGTGAGTCCGTAGCGGCCGAGGATCTCGTTGACCGGCTGGAACCAGGTCTCGCCGCCGGAGGAGCAGTTGCCCCAGCCGCCGGAGGTGACGCCCTGTGCCTGGTCCCCGCTGATGAACGAGCCGCCGGAGTCGCCGCCTTCGGCGCAGACGCTCGTCTTCGTCATCTGGTGCACGGCGCCCTGGCTGTAGTTGACGGTCTCGTTCTTCGCGAGCACCGTCCCGCAGTGCCAGTGGGTGGTCGACCCGGAGCGGCAGACGGAGGAACCCACGGGCGCCTCGGCGGAACCGCGCACCAACTGGTCGGGGACCGTGCCCCAGCCGAGCACGACCGGCACGGTCCACCAGCCGCTGCCCACGCTCACCCAGGCGTAGTCGTTGTCGGGGAACGAGGAGCCCCGGAACTCGCCGACGTACGAGCCGTCCCAGCCCCGGACGCCCGCGCCGGCGCCGCCGCAGTGGCCGGCGGTGACGAACCCGCCGTAGACCGAGAAGCCTATGGAGCAGCGGACGTTGCCGGTGTAATAGGGGTCGCCGCCGACCGTGCCGGCCGCGAAGGTGCGCGGGGTCGCCGCGACGGTCTCGACGGAGACGGGAGCGGTGGCGCGGGCCTGCGCGAGGAAGCGCCGGACATCGTTGTCGTCGCGCCGGTCGCGGAGGACCGTGATCACGACGCTGTTCGCCGCCGGGTCGACGTGCCAGCTCGCCACCGCGGCGGGCGCGGTGAGCCGGTCGACGCGTGACTTGGCCGCGTCCAGCGTCCGCGCGCTGTGCTGGACGACGCGGACCACGGCTCCCGCGGAGCCGATCGCCGCGCGCGTGGCCTGCGACGCCCGCGAGGTGACGGCCACCGTCAGACGGCCGTCGGCGGCGTCGAACCACGACCCGGCGTACGCGGGGCCCGCCGTGCGGCGCGCCTCCGGTTCGAGCGAGGCGGCATCTCGCTCGGCCCGCAGCCGGGCGCTCGCCTGACGCTCGGTGAGCCCGAACTGCTGCCGCATGGCCCGCAACAGGCCTGCGGAGACGGGAGCCGCATCGCCGACGGCGGAGCCGGGCGCGTGGGAGGAGGAGTGTGTGGCGGGCGGGGCCGAGGCCTCGCCGCTCGCCGCCGCGGGGGAGATGCCCGCGCCGACGAGCCCGCCCAGGGTCAGCAGTGCGGCCAGACAGAGGCGGCCGGACCTTGTGCGTCTCATGGGAGTTGCCCTTCGTCGTTCCAGGAGTGGGGGTGGAACAGGGGCGGAACAAGGGTGGAACACATGCGTGAGAGCGCTCTCAGGTGGGGCGGGCAGAGCTTATTCCTTACTGAGTGTCAGGTCTATGCCAATGCGGAGACGGGTTTCGGACGCAGCCCGCCGCTCGCCGCCCCGTACCCTTTCCGGGTGCCGTCCTCCCGCCTGCAACGTGTCGCCGTCCTCGTGCTCGAAGGGGCGAAGCCGCTCGACGTCGGCATCCCCGCGCAGGTCTTCTCGACCCGCGCGAGCATGCCGTACGAGGTGCGGGTGTGCGGCGCGGCGCCCGGCCTGGTGACGGGCGGCGACGGCCTGTCCTACCACGTCGCCCACGGGCTCGAGGCGCTCGCCTGGGCCGACGTCGTCTTCGTCCCCGGCTACCGCCACCCCGACCGGGACGCCCCGCCGCGGGCGGTCGTCGACGCGCTGCGCGCCGCCCATGAGCGGGGCGCCCGGCTCGCCGCCATCTCGACCGGCGCCTTCGCGCTCGCCGCCACGGGCCTGCTCGACGGCAGACGCGCCACGACCCACTGGCACTACACGCGGGCGCTGGCGGCCGGACACCCGCACGTCCGGGTCGACGAGAACGTCCTCTTCGTCGACGAGGGCAGTGTGCTGACCTCGGCCGGCGCCGCTTCCGGCATCGACCTGTGCCTGCACGTCCTGCGCCGCGACCTCGGCGTGGCCGCCTCCAACCACGCGGCCCGGCGGCTGGTCGCGGCCCCCTACCGCAGCGGCGGCCAGGCGCAGTACGTGCCGCGCAGCGTGCCGGAGCCGCTCGGCGAGCGATTCGCCGCCACCCGCGAGTGGGCGCTGCACCACCTCGACGAGCCCCTCACCCTGGAGACCCTGGCCCGGCACGCGGCCGTCTCGGAACGCACCCTGTCGCGGCGCTTCGTCGAGGACACCGGATACACCCCCATGCAGTGGGTGATGCGCGCCCGCATCGACCGGGCGCGTGAGCTGCTGGAGCGCTCCGAGCGCGGCGTCGAGCAGATCGCGGGCGACGTGGGCCTCGGCACCGGCGCGAACCTGAGGGCGCACTTCCAGCAGATCCTCGGCACCACGCCGAGCGAGTACCGGCGCACGTTCACCCGCGGCGAGTAGCCGCGACCGGCGGTTGGCGGGATCCTTGCGAACCATGGCGCTCACGCCCGGGTCACCCGCGGGCGCGGCGCGCGAGGCTGGTGACGAACCGAAGGGACATCACTCATGACTCGCATCGCCATCAACGGATTCGGCCGCATCGGACGCAACGTGCTGCGCGCGCTCCTGGAACGCGACAGCGACCTGGAGATCGTCGCCGTCAACGACCTCACCGAACCGGCCGCCCTGGCCCGGCTGCTCGCCTTCGACTCGACGTCCGGCCGGCTGGGCCGCCCGGTCGCCGTGGACGGCGACGTCCTCGTCGTCGACGGCCGCCGTATCAAGGTCCTCGCCGAGCGCGAGCCGGCGCAGCTGCCCTGGGCGGCGCTGGAAGTCGACATCGTGCTGGAGGCGACCGGCCGGTTCACCTCGGCCAAGGCCGCCCGCGCCCACCTCGACGCGGGCGCGCGCAAGGTGCTCGTCAGCGCGCCCTCGGACGGCGCCGACGTCACGCTCGCGTACGGCGTCAACACGGACGCCTACGACCCCGAGCTGCACACGATCGTCTCGAACGCGTCCTGCACCACCAACGCGCTCGCCCCGCTGGCCGCCGTCCTGGACGACCTGGCCGGCATCGAGCACGGCTTCATGACGACCGTGCACGCCTACACGCAGGAGCAGAACCTGCAGGACGGCCCGCACCGCGATCCGCGCCGTGCCCGCGCCGCCGGCGTCAACATCGTCCCGACCACGACCGGCGCCGCCAAGGCGATCGGCCTCGTGCTGCCCGACCTGGACGGCAAGCTGTCCGGCGACTCCATCCGGGTCCCGGTCCCGGTGGGCTCGATCGTCGAGCTCAACACGACCGTGGCCCGCGACGTCACCCGTGACGACGTGCTGGCGGCGTACCGCACGGCCGCCGAGGGCCCGCTGGCCGGCGTCCTCGAGTACTCGGAGGACCCGCTCGTGTCGTCCGACATCACCGGCAACCCGGCCTCGTCGATCTTCGACTCGGCGCTCACCCGTGTCGAGGGCCGCCACGTCAAGGTCGTCGCCTGGTACGACAACGAGTGGGGCTTCTCCCACCGGGTGATCGACACGCTCGAACTCCTCGCCGCCCGCTGACCCGGCCGTTCAACGGGCCCGGACGGACACCGCGCGGACGGTCGTCCGGACCGGCGGACAGCCCGTGCGGCAGGTCTGCCGCCGGCCAGGCCGCGCCCGCGGTGGCGCGTCCCGGCCTGAGCGGGCCCGGCGGCCCGCGGAAGCCGTGCGTGAGGTCCAGCGAACCCGGCGTCGGCCGGGCCGGGGCGGGACCGGGTCAGCCGTGGAGCAGGGTCTGGCGGGGGGTGCGCCGGTAGACCTCGCGGTAGAGCGAGGCGAAGCGGCCCGGGTGGAAGAAGCCCCAGCGGGCCGCGACCTCGGTGACCGTCGTCTCGGCGTGGGGGTCCGCGGCCTGCAGTTCCCGGTGGGCGTGGGAGAGCCGGACCCGGCGAAGATGGGCGAGCGGCGTGCTGTCCAGGTGCCGGCGGAAGGCGTACTGGAGCGCGCGGACGGTGACGTGCGCCTCCGCCGCGATGTCGGCGACCGTGATCGGCTGGTCGGCGTGGTCGTCGATGTAGGCGAGCGCCCGGCGCAGCGCGTCCGGGTGCGCGTCGCGGCGGTCGGCCGGCGTGGGGTCCGTCAGCGCCGTGTTGGGGAACGTGCTCAGCACGGTCGCGGCCAGGTGCTGGGCGGCGGTCGACACCACCAGCGGCTGGTCCGCCACGGCCGGCTCGGTCAGGACGTGGTCGCGGACGTAGGTGATCGCCTGCCGCAGCCGCTCGGCCGCGGCGGGCGAGTGCGGCCGGTGGCCGGTCAGCCGGACCGGCTCGGTCAGGGTGGGCGCCGCGGTGGCGGCCACCTGGTCCAGGAGGGCGGGGTCCAGCATGGTGATGTTGTAGCGGGCGCCGCAGACCCGGCCCGCGTAGGACAGCGTCGGCGGTGCGAAGGACACCACGTCACCGGGGCCGAAGGAGTCCTCGACCCCCTGGTACACATGATCGCGGATCGTGCCCTCGTGCACCGCGCACAGGCAGATCCGGTTCAGCGGGGTGACGGCGTAGCTCATGTCGAAGTCGAGGTCGAGCTCGTCGACGGTGATCGGGCCGAGGCCGCTGCGGCTGATCCGCGCCCGGCTCGTCTCCGGCGTGTTGCTGCCGATCCGCATCTTCGCGTAGGCGCGGCTGAGGAAGTCCTCGGTCCGCTCCAGGTCGTCGCTGTCGAATGTCAGCGTGTGCATGCGCCCGGATCTCCTCGCCCTGACACGGTGTACGTCGATTCAGCGTACGTATGCCCCACATTTCCTCCACGAAGCCCGCGCAGCCGATGCGCGACCGGACCTTCTTTCGTTGTGCGGCCGGTCTCCCCCGGATTCTTTCGTTTCCCGGATCGCGGCGAGCGTCCCGGCCGCGCAGAGTGGACCGGAACTGCGCCCTGCGCGTGCTGTGTGCCGGTGCCCCCGGGGGCACAAGGAGGAGAAGCGACCTCGCATGCCGGACAACGACGAACTCGTACAGAAGGTCGCCGCCCTCGAGGAGGAGGTGGACCAGCTGCGCCGGGCGTTGGCCTCGCGCGCCGAGATCGACCAGGCCATGGGCGCGGTGGCGGCGGTGTGCCGGATGAGCCCCGAGCACAGCTGGGACGTGCTCAGGCAGGTCTCCCAGCACACCAACATCAAGCTGCGCGAAGTCGCCCAGCACGTCATGCGCTGGGTGGTGACCGGGCGTCTCCCCGACGAGATCCGCCCGGCGATGCGCGCCGCGCTGCTCAGGACCCGGCATCGGGCCCGGCACGGCGCCGCGCCCGGCCTTGGCGCCGAACCCGGGAGCTGTGCCGGACCCGACCGCGGCGCCGGGAGCGGCGACGGCCGGGAGCCGGCCGCCCAGGAGGCGTGAGCCCGCGCCGCGCGGACCGCCCGGCCGGGACGCGGCCGTGCGGGGGCGGCCGCTCTCTGGCATCCTCGACCCTCGGCCGGACCTGGTGTGTCCGAAGGGCCGGACGCGACGGGCAGGCGCCGAACGGCGAGAGCGGGGGAGCAGTGGGCGAACGAGAAGCCGTCACCGAGGCCGGGACCGCGTTGGTGGTGCGTCGCCGGCCGCCGACGCCGGCGGGAGCCGCGGTCCTGGTCCTGCACGGCGGCCGGGAACACGGCCGTGAGCGGTCCCGGCCCTGGCACCCGGCGGCTCTGCGGATGCGTCCCGTGCTGCGGGCCGCCCTCGCCGCGACGGACCGCCGGGACGTGCTGCTGGGCGAGGTCCGCTACCGCTACCGGGGGTGGAACGCGACCGCCGACCCGGTGGCCGACACCGTGCGCGCCCTCGAGGAGCTGCGCGCGTCGACGGGCGAGGTGCCGGTGGTCCTGGTGGGGCACTCGATGGGTGGCCGGGCGGCGCTGCGGGCGGCCGCCGACCCCTCGGTGCACGCGGTGCTGGCTCTGGCGCCGTGGTGTCCGCCCGGCGAACCCGTCGAGCATCTCGGCGGGACGAGCATCGTCGTCCTGCACGGCGACCGTGACCGGGTGACCGACCCCGAGGAGTCCGCGCGGTACGTACGCCGCGCCCGTCGGGCGGACGCGCGCGCCGGTCTCGTCCTCGTGCGCGGCGGGGACCACGCGATGCTGCGCCGCGGCGCCGACTGGCATCGGGCCACCGCCTCGGTCGTCGCCCAACTGCTGCGTCCTGAGACAGGGTTGACGGGACTCGCCGGTGAAGCCTGTGCGGCACAGGACTCTCTGAGGTGGTGAACGGGACCGCATCCGGCCGCGCGGCGGGCAGTTCGCGTGCCCTCGGTGTCGGCACTCGCCGCCCCGTCGGGGACAATACGATGATGTCGTCGCCCGCGGTCGCCTTGCCGAACCGTCAGGCGACGTCCCGTAAACGCCGGTTCGCCCCCTCGGATCGTCGGCCGTGTCCCCTGTCCGTCCTGCCGCGTCGGCCCGCCCGACCGTCCACGAAAGCAGAGCCTCTCCGGTGATTTCCGCCTTCGACGACACCCCCATCTACCACCGTCTCGTCACCGAACGCGGCGACGTGCCCGCCGATGTGCGCGGCGAGGCCGAACGCATCAAGCGCGCCCTGGACCGCGTCATGAGCGCCCCGTCCTCCTTCGCCCAGGGAGGGCTGCCCGCGCAGCGGTCGTTCTTCTCCTGAGGACGCGACCGGACGTCCCGCAGGTAACGGACAGCGAGGGATTAGGCCTCCCGTCGCGTGCTCCCGGCGGCACCGCCGGACTCGTCACGCCGGCAGCGGCCGCAGCAGCGTGGCGACGCGCACGAGCGGCAGCCGGCGGATGACGCCGACGCCGACGAACCGACGACGCCGATGGCGACGTAGAGGCCCGCTGGACAGGACGACCTCCTGGGCGGGCGAGCCGGCCGGCACCGGCCCGCTTCGTCCTGTACACCCCCCAGGACGCACCACCGGCCCACCGTCTTCCGTCCCGGCACAGGCATGCCCCGCTCCGGTCCCGGCGCGCGAAGCCTCACCGCACGCTCGGCCCCCCGCGCCGGCGCGCCGCCATGCCGTCGGCTCTTCCGCCCGCGCCGAGCAGCCCGGTGGGCCGGAACGGCTCGGCCGCCTCCAGCCGGGGCAGCTCGCGCCGGGACATACGCAGGACCAGCGGCGGCAGCGCCGCGCGCACCCCCTGCACCAGGCGCAGCCAGGCCGGGACGTAGACGGCGGTGCGCCGGTGCTCGACGGCCGCGGCGAGCCGCCGTGCGACGAACTCGGGCGGATACACGCGCCGGGCGGGCCCCGGCATGTGGGCGCGCAGCTCGCGCAGCACCGCATGACGGTCGGCGTCCCGGACCATGTCCGTGTCGGTCCAGTTCAGATAGGCGATGCCGACGGCCACGCCGTGCTGGGCCACCTCGGCCCGCAGCGCGTGCGCGAAGGCCTCCACGCCGGCCTTCGACGCGCAGTAGGCGCTCATCAGGGGAGCCGGGCCCAGCGAGGCCGTGGAGGCGATCTGCAGGAAGTAGCCGGCCGTCGCCAGCAGGTCCGGCAGGAACGTGCGCGCCGTCAGGGCGCTCCCCACCAGGTTGACGTCGACGACCCGCCGCCAGGAGGCCATGTCCACGCGGGCGAACGGCCCGCCCTCGGCGACGCCCGCGTTGGCGACGACCACGGACGGCGGCCCCAGCCGCGCCCGCACGGCCGCCGCCGCGCGGCCGAGCGCCTCGGCGTCGGTGACGTCGGCCTCCAGAGCCATGGCGGGGCCGGGCAGCGACGCGGCCAACTCCCGCAACGCCTGCCCTTCGTGCCCGATCAGCGCCAGCCGGGCGCCGCGCCGGGACAGTTCCCGCGCCTGGGCCGCGCCCAGTCCGCGCGCCGCTCCCGTGATCACGACGGTGCGGTCTTGCAGGGGACTCTCGTGCACGGGCTGCTCCCTTCCTCGACGATGGTGACGTTCAGCCGGTGGAAGGCCTCTTCGCACCGGTGCGGTCGCGGCGGGCCAGGACCCGCTGCAGGTACGTGCGGCCGGGCGGGACACGGCGGCGCAGTGCCGCGCGGGCCGCGTTGGCCCCCGGCGCCCCGTGGACGCCGCCGCCCGGGTGGGCGCCTGCGGACGCCAGGAACAGTCCGCGCACGGCCGTCTCCGGGCGCCCGGTGCCGGCCAGCGGACGGAAGAAGAGCTGCTGGTGGAGCGCGGTCGTGCCGCCGTTGATCGCGCCGCCGTGCAGGTTGGCGTCGAGTGACTGCAGCGTGGGCGGAGCCAGGACGCGCCGGGCGCGGATCAGGGCCCGGAAGCCGGGGGCGAACCGCTCGACCTGCCGTTCGATCCGGTCGGCCATCACCTCCTGCTCCCTCGCGTCCCAGACACCCGTCAGTCCCGCGTCGCCCGCGTCGCCCGCGACCTCCTGCGGGACGTGGGTGTAGGCCCAGGCCGCCTCGGTGCCGGCGGGGGAGCGGACCGGGTCGGTCGTCGTCATCTGGCCGAACAGCGCGAAGGGACGGTCGGGGATGCGGTGCATGGCGATCTGGGCCGCGAAGCGGGTGAGCTCGTCGAGTCCGTCCGCCAGATGCACGGTTCCGGCCCGCCGGGCCGCCTCGGCCTGCCAGGGCACGGGCCCGTCCAGCGCCCAGTCGACCTTGAAGGTCGCGAAGTCCCACTGGAATCGCTCCAGGTCGGCCGAGACCTGGGCGGGCAGGTGTTCCGGCTCCAGGAGCGACCCGTACAGCGCGGGGACCGACACGTCGGCCAGCACGGCGCGACGTGCGGCGACCGGCTCGCCTTCCGTGGTGCGCACCCCGACCGCCCGCCCGTCGCGGACCACGACCCGGCCGACCCGCTGCCCGCAGCGCAGGGAACCGCCGCGGGAGCGCAGCCGCTCGACCAGCGCGGCCGTCAGGGCGCCGGAGCCGCCGACCGGCGCGGGAAAGCCGTAGCTCTGGCCGAGCATCGACATCAGCCAGCCGAAACCACCGCTGCCCGCGGCCTCCGGGGCGAGATCCGCATGCAGGGCGTTCCCGGCGAGCAGCAGCCGGCCGCCCTCGCCCGCGAACTCCTCCTCGCCCATCCGGCGCACCGGCAGGACGAGCGTGCGGGCCATGCGCAGCCCGCCCGCCCCGCGCAGCCGGGCTGCCAGGCGGGCCGTCGCCCGCAGCGGCGGGAAGGGGGTGAACAGCGCGTCGAGGATGTCGGGGCGCAACCGCTCCCAGACCTCGTGCAGCCGGCGCCAGGCGTCTCCGTCACCGGGCCCGAAGGCGTCCAGCGAGTCGGCGGTGACGGCGATCCTGCGGTCCAGGAGCGCGCAGCGGCCGTCCGCGAGGGGGTGGGCCAGGACGCTGGGCGCATGGCTCCACCGCAGGCCGTGCTCGTGCAGCCGCAGCCCGGACAGGACGGGGGAGGAGGCGGCCAGCGGGTAGAAAGAGCTGAACAGGTCGTTGACGAAAGCGGGGTCGACTGCCCGGTCGTGCCGCACCGCGCCCCCGGGTTCGGGCTGTTCCTCGAGCACCTCCACGCTCCACCCTGCGTCCACCAGGAGGTTCGCCGCGACCAGTCCGTTCGGTCCGGCGCCGATCACCACCGCGTCAGGCATCGCCACCTCCGGGGGCGTGCGAGAGCGCCGCGCCCGTCCGCGGCCGCCGGCCTCGCGTCCGCCGCGACGACGTGGCGCCGGCCGCCCGCCGCGCGCAGCAGTCACCGTCGGCGAGCGGGGCCCGCACGGACCTCGCGGCCGCTCCGACCGGTCGATGCCGAACCGCCACCCGTGCCTCCTGCGATCGCTGCGGACGAGGTTCGCCAAGTGCCCATATCGGCGATCGTCAACCCTGTCGCGGTGTGCGGGGCGGGCTCCGGGGCAGGAGTGACACCTGTGGGGAGGTCGCGATGTCAGTGCCGTGATGAAGGATGCCCCAGGTGAGATCAACTCCGGCTCAGCCGGGTAGGCGGTCTCATGTCCCCCGTCCAGGAAAGGTCACCGACGATGCCGCTCACCGCCGACCAGCCGCAGATCCTCGACATACGTTCCGCCGCGCGTCGCCCGACGCGTGAGGAGTGGGCGGCGCCCGTCGCGCCGCGCCCCGTCGTCGCGGTCGTGGCCGGCGTGCCCCGCCCCCGCGAGGCACGGCGTCAGCCCCTCCCCGCCGCCGCGCCGCGTCCCGCCGCCGCGCCGCGCCGCGGGGGGACCGACGTGCTGCGCATCGTCTCCGACCCGCGTACGCCCGTGTTCGTCACCGAGCACGCCAACGGACGCCGGGTGTACGGCTACTGGCGGCCGTTGGACGCCGAGGGCGGGCGCGGAGGCTGTTACGTGGCCCTCCCGGCCGCCGAGTGCGACGAGTTGTACTCGGCCGGCCGGATCACGCTCGGCGAGCCGGTCACGGACCCAGCCAAGACGACCTACCGGGTCCTGCCCGCGCGTACCCGGGCCGCGGCCGCCCGCCCGGCGCCCGCTCCCGCGCCGGCCGCGCCGGCCGGACCGCGCCGGCGCGCGTCGCGGGCGGCCTGATCGGCCGGTTCGGGGGTAGCCGACGTCCAGAAGCGGTCCGCACGACGACGGGCGACGCCGACGGAACCACAGAGGGACCGATCAGGAGACGTGCAGCAGGACCGTGCAGCGGGACCGTGCGGACGGACTGCGCAGACAGACCAGGGGAGGAGAACGATGAGCGTCATCCAGCGCATCAAGGAGTTCAGCAGGAGCCCCCAGGGGCGGCGCACGATCGAGCAGGTGCGCCGTACCGCGGCCGACCCGCGCCGTCGTGCCCAGGCACGCGGGCTGCTCGCACGGCTGCGCACCCGGCGCTGAGCGGCCGACGGCCCCTCACAGCGCTACGCCCAGCCCGCCCGCCGTCCTCCCGACGGCGGGCGGCCGGCTGTGAGGGGCCGTCGGCCGCTCAGGAACCGCGGTCAGGAACCGGTGGTCTGCGGGCTGAAGCAGGCCGTGATGGTCTTGCCGTGCGGGCACGGGTGCGCCTCCCAGCTGTCGGCCAGCGCGTCGACGAGGAACATGCCGCGTCCCCCGGTGCGGTCGGTGCTGGGGCTCCGGGGAGCGGGCAGCTCGGCCGACTCGTCGTGGACCGCGATGTGCAGACAGCGGCTGTCCCAGGTCATCACGAGCTGCGCGTCGCTGTGCGCGTGCCGGTGGGCGTTGGTCACCAGCTCGGAGACGGTCAGCAGCACGGCGTCGACCGTGTCCGGAGCGGTGGTGGCCCAGCCCAGGGTGTCGAGGTGCCGCCGGGCCCAGTCGCGGGCCGTCTTCACCGTGCACTCCAGGGGCAGAGAGCGGGCCCATCCGACGGCCCGCAGTGCTGATCGGTCCATTCCTGATCCCTCCGAGAAACCGTCCACCGGCCCTCCGTCTACCCCCGGACGCCGAGGTGACGCCGCGCCCGCCGCGGTCCACCCGGCGGGCGTGCGCCTCACATCCCTCCCGACACCCCCGCCGCAGCGGTCCTCCCGCGGATTTTCCAGGCATGGTGGAGACATGATCGTGCTCGCCCTGCTCTTCGCCGTCCTCGGGGCCGCCAGCAACGCGGTGGGCACGGCGTTCCAGCGCAAGGCCGCCTCCACCGTTCCCCGGGGCGGCGGCCTGCGGCTGCTGCGTGCCCTCGTGCGGCGGCCCGCCTGGGCCATCGGCATCGCCGGCGTCATCGGCGCCGCGGTGTGCCAGGCGCTGGCCCTCGTCAACGGGCCCATGGCTCTCGTGCAGCCCGTGTTCATCCTGGAACTGCCGTTCGCCCTGCTGGTGGCCGCGCCCCTGCTGCACCGCCGGCTGTCGGCCGACGCCTGGCGGGCGGTCGCGGCGGTGGTGGCGGGCCTCGCGCTGCTGCTGGCCTCGGCGGCCCCGCACGGGACCCGGCAGCAGGGGGCCATGGAGCGGTGGATCCCGGTCCTGGCGCTCTGTCTGGGCGCGATGGCCGCCGCGGTCGCCCTCACGCGTACGTCCGCTTCGCCGTTGTTCCGGGCAGCGGCGCTGGGCTCGGCCGCGGCGATCGGCAACGCCCTGACCGCCGCCCTGATGAAATCGTCCACCGGGCAGCTCGCCGACGACGGACTGCCCGCCTTCCTGACCGCATGGCAGACCTACGGCTTCGCGCTCACCGGCATCGCGGCGGTCCTGCTGCTGGAGAACGCGCTTCAGGCCGGCCCCCTCACCGCCTCGCAGCCTGCCCTGACCATCGGCGACGCGACGGTGAGCCTCCTGCTGGGCATCGTCCTGTTCGACGAGGAGATCCGGTCCGGCCGGTGGCTGCTGCCCGAGGCGATCGGCGTGCTCCTCATCCTGGGGGGAGTGGTCCGGCTGACGCGCGTGGTGCCCCACCTGTCCGACGTCGTCCACTGAGAACGGCCGTGCGGGAGCGGCCTGATCACTCCGGACAGGCCACGGTGTCCTTCTGCAGTTCCACCGCCGCCAGCAGGCTCAGCTTCTTCTCCGCCCGGCGCAGCGCCCTCACCGCCGCGATCGAGGAGACGTCGCCCGTGAAGCCGACGGCGGCCAGCCGGGAGCGCACCCAGTCGGCGCGCAGCCGGGTCTCGGTGGCCTCGGCGGCGGCCCCGACGAGCGCGACGGCGCGCTCCAGGCCCGGGCGCTCCTCGGGGGAAGCCCCGGCCAGGGCCTCGCGCAACGCCGCCGTGACCACGTCCGCGTCCCGGACGACCAGCACGAAGTTGTGCTTCTTGTTGAGTCCCGCGATTCCTGTCATGCGGATCATCGTGGCCCCGAGTGCCGCCGCTGCCAAGCGACTTGAGGAGCCTCAGAGCCTTCGTCGGAGTCGGGGGCGAGCCGGGCGCGGGGCGGGGTAGGCGGGAGGGAGCAGACCGACGAAGGGAAGCCCATGACGACCTACGTGATCACCGTCCCCGGCACGTTCACGGCCGGGATCGAGGACGAGGCGCGCACGCGGCTGAGCCGGGCCCTGCGGCCCGCCGATCCGCATCACACCCGGATGGGCGACGCACAGGACCTCGACCCTCTCACCGTGAACGAGGACGACACGTTCACCATCCGGCTCGCCGTCGAAGCGGACAGCGTCCCCCACGCGGAGGAGGACGCCCGCAGGCTCGCGGACGCCGCCCTGCGCGCCGCCGGTCTCGACGGGAGCGACGCACCGCTCGGGCCTGCGGTGATCACCGGCATCGACTCCGAGATGTGAGCTGCGGGCCGCCCGCCGGCGGCGCACGCCCGCGGGCCGCGACTCCGGGTCAGCGGCCGCCCCGTCCGTGTGCCAGGCGCTGCCACACCGCGCCCGCCATCGCCTCCTCGCCCTTGGCGTTGGGGTGTGCGGGGGCGGCGGGCGAGGCGGGTTGCAGCGGTTCGACCCACCGGACCTCGGGGGACGTGCACATGTCGTGGCCGACGGTCGGCCCGTAGGTGTCGACGTACTCCGCACGGTTCCAGCGGGCCACCAGGCGGAGCATCAGGTTCAGGCGCCTGCCGGTGTCCCTGAGGTAGGGGAAGTCGCCCGCGGCGAAGGGCACCGACGGCGCGCAGCCGCTGCCGTCGTCGGGCAGCAGGTCGGGATAACCGACGAGGAGGACCCGGGCCCGCGGAGCACGGTCGTGCACGGCCCGAAGCACCCGCGCGATGCTGGGGGCGGTCTTCGCGATCCTCACCGAGAGCTCGTCGACGCCCGACGTGCCGAAGTGACGTCGGCACGGATCGCCGACCGGGTCCTGCGAGGCCACCTGCGCGCAGGTGGCGATGATGGAGCCGAAGCCGATGTCGTTGCCGCCGACCTGGACGGTCACGAGGTCGCTGCCGCGGTTCACCGCGTCCAGCTGGGGCCCGTTGGCCCCCTGCGGCTTCCACATGTTCTCGGTGGTCGCCCCGCTGCAGCTGACGTCCTTGAACTCGGTGGCGCGCAGCCTCGCGGCGACGAGGGAGGGGTAGTTGCGGTCGGAGCGTGCGCAACCGGGGTCCACCTGGCGGGGGATGAAGGGTCCGGAGGTGTAGGAGTCGCCCAGCGCCGCGTAACGGACCGCGCCGCTCGCCCCGTGCGCCGCGACCGGCGTCGCAGAAGCGGCGACCAGAGCACAACCTGCCAGTGCGGACAGCCAGGTGACGCCTCGTCGGCGACCGCCTGCCGGCCTCGCCGTGCCTGTTTCGCGTTGCATCGAGTCTCTCCCCTCGCGGCCCGTGTGCCGCCGTCGCCGAGTCGTGAGGCGGTCGTGACGGCCCGACCGGGCTTGTATACCGCCCGGTCGGTCGCCGGTGCCAGACTCGGGAGCGAACCCGTTCGCCTCGTGGAAGGAGAACCGACATGCCTGAGGGATGGCAGTGGGACAAGACCCTGTTCGCCGGAAGCGCGGCCTACTACGAGCGCGGCCGGCTTCCGTACGCTCCCGGGTTCGCCGAGGCCCTGGCCGCCGCTCTCGGTCTGGACGGCCGGGGCCGGCTCCTCGACGTGGGCTGCGGGCCGGGCGTCGTCCTGCTGGCCCTGGCGCGCTTCTTCCACGAGGCGGTCGGCCTCGACCCCGACGAGGACATGCTCGCCGAGGCCGAGCGGCAGGCCGGACGCCGTGGCGTGGGCAACACCCGGCTGGTCGCGGCGCGGGCCGAGGAACTCCCGGCGGGTCTGGGGGAGTTCAGAATGGTGGTGTTCGCCCAGTCCTTCCACTGGACGGACCGTGACCACGTCGCGGCGACCGTGCTGCGGATGCTGGAGCCGGGCGGCGCCCTCGTCCACATCAGCGAGCTCCAGGACCCGCCCGCCGCACCGGAGCCGACGCCGTCGCCCGCGCCCCCCTACGAGGAGATGGCCGCGCTGGTGCGCCGGTACCTGGGCCCGGTGCGCCGGGCGGGACAGGGAACGCTCGTCGACGGCACACCGGACGGGGAGGGCCTCGTCATCGCCCGGGCCGGCTTCGAGCACTTCGGGCGACTCGTCGTGCCGGCCGGAGGGGTGACCGAGCGCACCGCGGACGACCTGGTCGCCTGGGCGTTCTCCCGATCCGCGTCCGCACCGCACCTGTTCGGCGGCCGGCGGCCGGACTTCGAGCGGGACCTGCGGGCGCTGCTGCGGCGGGCGGCGCCCGACGGCCGCTTCGCGGAGCGTCTCCCGGACACAGAGATCATGATCTGGCGCAGGCCGTCGGCCACATGAGCCCGGGGCCTGCTCCGGGCGGGCTCGGCGGCTCGGCGGGGCCGTCGGCCGAACCGGCCGACGGCACGACGCCCGCCGTCATGCGTGACGCGCTGTCCCACGGAGACGGCTCGCGGTGGACGGCTGCCTGCGGCGCCTCTGCGCACTCCCGAGCCGCCGTACGTGCCCTGCCCGGCCCGTTCGGGTCCATCGGCCTACGTGGAAAGGGCATTGGCGGAGCGTCAGGAAATCATGGGCTCACCTCGCTCCGGGCCCGCCTGATCCACCGCAGGTCCGGCCGGGGCCGGCGTCCTGCACCCGGCGGCTGACGGCGCCGCGCCGCCGGGGCGCCCGCACGCCCCGGGAGACCCGTGAGACCCGGGTGCCACCGTGCCGATCAGGCCCGCGAGACGCGGGGGGACGGCGGACCGGGCGTGGCGCTCGCGCCCGCCGGGTGGGCCGCCTCGCTCCGGGTCTCCAGGGCGTGCAGGACGGCCGCCATGTCCTCGCCGCCGTGCCCCTGGGCGACAGTCTCGCCGTACAGGGCGTGACAGACGTCGAGCAGCGGGGAGACGAGGCCGGTCCCGCGGGCGGCCTCCGCGATCAACCGGTTGTTCTTCAGGATGTCCGCGGCGGCCGCCTGCACGCTGAAGTCACGCTCCAGCAGCTTGGATCCCTTGACCCGGGAGACGGCGCTGGCCATCGGGCCCGCGTCCAGCACGTCGCGCAGCAGACGCCGGTCGAGCCCGTGCCGCTCCGCGAAGTGGAAGGCCTCGGCCAGCCCGGTGACCAGGGTGATCAGAAACAGGTTCACCGAGAACTTCATGAGCAGCGCGCCCGGGACCCGGCCGCAGTCGAAGGTCTCCCGGCACAGGGGGGCGAGCAGCGGACGCACGGCCGCCACGGCGTCGTCGTCGCCCGCGAGCAGCCCGACCAGTTCCCCTCGCTCGGCCGGGACGCGGGACCCCGACACCGGGGCCTCGACGTAACGTCCGCCGGCCGCACGGACGTCCGTCTGCAGGCCGGCCGAGTACTCGGCGGACGTGGTGCCCATGTGGACGACCGTGTGCCCGGCGACGCGGGAGGCGAAGGCGGGGGCGCCGCGCCCGAGCACGTCGTCGATCGCGGTCTCGTCCGCCAGCATGAGGATCACGGTCCCGGCCCGGTCGAAGACCTCGCCGGGGCTCGCCGCGACCTCGGCCCCCAGCGCGCGCAGCGGCGCGCAGCGGCCCGGGGTGCGGTTTCCCACGACGAGAGGCGTCCCGGCACGGGCGAGGTTGCCGGCCATGGGCTGTCCCATGACCCCGAGTCCGATGAATCCGACGTGCACGACGCACCGCCTTTCCCGCCTCCCGCGCCCGACCGGGCCGTCTCGCACGGCCGGGCAGCCGCGGGCGTGCCCAGAGGGCCGACTATGACGACGGTCATAGTAGTCCACTTCATGACCCCCGTCATAAGGTGGACCGGGTGGGTCCGGAGCAGTCACGCAACGGCCGGAGGAGGTCGACGATGGCGGTGTCCGAGCGGGGGCCGCGTGAGCGGATGGTCTTCAGCGCCGCCCAGCTGATCCGGCGCGAGGGGGTCGCCGCCACCGGCATGCGCGAGGTCGCCGCCCACGCGGGCGCGCCGCGCGGCTCGCTGCAGCACTACTTTCCGGGCGGCAAGGAACAACTGGTCAACGAGGCGGTGGGCTGGGCGGGCCGGTACGCCGGCAACCGCGTCGCCCGCTTCCTCGCCGCACTGCCCGAGCCGACGCCCGCCGCGCTGTTCGCCGAGATGGTGCGGCAGTGGACCGACGAGTACGAGGCCGCAGGTTTCGCGGGAGGCTGCCCGGTGGCGGCCGCCACGGTGGACTGCGCGCAGTCCACCGACTCCACACGGGAGGCGACGGCCGCCGCGTTCGCCGCCTGGACCGCTCCGGTGGCCCGCGCGCTGACGGACCTCGGCGTGCCCGGGGAGCGGGCCGAGCCGCTCGCCACGCTCATGATCAGTGCCCTGGAAGGGGCGATCCTGATCGCCCGCGCGGAGCGCGACGTCCGCGCCCTGACGACGGTGGCCCACGAACTGGGCCCGCTCCTCGACGCGGCGGTGCGCGAGCGGACCTGACCGGCCGCCCCGACCTGACCGGCCGCTCCGACCGATCGCTCCGACCGGCCCGCCGGTCGGCCGCGTCAGAGCGCGGCCAGGAACTTCTCCAGCCGGGCGAGCCCCTCGCGCAGTTCGCCGGCTGACGCCGCGTACGAGAGGCGGACGTGCGTCTGCGCCGAGTGCACGCCGAAATCCCGGCCCGGCGTCAGGGCCACATGCGCCTCCTGCAGGGCTCGTTCGCAGAACTGCCACGAGGTGAGCCCGGTGCCGCTGACGTCGAAGTAGACGTAGAACGCCCCGTCGGGCGGGACGGGCACCGGCAGGCCGATCCGCGCCAGGCCGTCCAGGACGAGCGCCCGGCGTTCCGCGAACTCGGCGCGGCGGGCCTCGCACACCGCGAGGGACTCGGCGGTGAAGCAGGCCAGAGCGGCGTGCTGGGCGGGAACGGACGCGCAGAGGAAGTAGTTCTGAGCCAGGCGCTCCATCGCGGGCACGAGTCCCTCGGGGACGACGCACCAGCCCAGCCGCCAGCCCGTCATGCCGAAGTACTTCGAGAAGCTGTTGACGACGACGGCGTCGGGGTCGAACGACAGGGCGCTGCGCGGCGGACGGCCCCGGGCGTCGTGGTCGGCGAGCTCCAGGTAGATCTCGTCGACGATGCGCCACGCGTCGCGCTCCCGGGCGACGTCGCAGATCGCGGCGAGTTCGCCGGCCGGAACCGACGTGCCCGTGGGGTTGGACGGGGTGGCGACCATGACGCCGCGCGTGTCATCCGTCCAGCTCGCCCGCACCGAGGCGGCGTCCAGCTGGAACCGGCTCCCGGCGGTGGCGGGCACCAGGGTGACGCGCGCGCCGAAGCTCTCCGCGATCTGCCGGTTGCAGGGATACGACGGGTCGCCGATGAGCACCTCGTCGCCGGGGTCGATCAGCGCGGCGGCGGTCAGCACCAGCGCGGCCGAGGCTCCCGCGGTCACGACGATCCGGGCCGGATCGACCTCGACCTCGTGCCGCTCCGCGTAGAACCGGGCGATGGCCTCCCGCAGCGCGGGGAGCCCGAGGGCCTCGGTGTAGGCCATGGGCCGCCCGTCCATGGCCTCCCGCATCGCGCTGAGGACGGCCGGTGGCGCGCCGAAGTCGGGTTCGCCGAGGCTGAGTTTGACGATATGACGTCCCCCGGCCTCCAGGGCCGCGGCCTGCTTGCCGAACTCCATGGCGTAGAACGGAGCGACGGCCCGCGCCCGTCGCGAGATCCGTGGGGTGCTCATGCCGCGGCCTCCTGCTCTGTTCCCTGCTGCGTCCGGTCTCGCACGGTTCTCCTTCGGCTCGGGCCTGTGGCTCAGCCGATTATCGACCGCTCGGCGCGGCCCTCGTCACCCGGCCCGGCGCGATCCGCCGCCTCGGAAACGCTGACGAACGAGTCGTCGGCGAGGACGGCGTCGGCCGACGGCGGACCGTCGGCGGTCAGCCGGTGCCGCGGGTCGGATGGCCGTGGCCGCCCGGGACGCAGCACCGGCACGCGTCGGACGGCGTTGCCGGCGAACCCGCCCCGGTTCCGGGGCTGTTCCGGCGACCGGGCGTTTCCCACCCCGTCACCGGCCCCGGAAGTCCCGGTGACTGCGCGTGGCCGGCGCCGGCCGGTCCCGCCCGAGGCCCTCGCCCGGCGCGGCCGGCCGGGGTGGGTCGCCCACGTCGGCGGGTCGACGCCTCACGCCCCGATTCTCCTCCTCGCCGGGGAGCCGTGCAGGCGGCGCCGGCCGGTGGCGTCGGCCGATGGCTCCGGCCAGCGGTGATCCGCGGCGGTCCGTGCTTCAGAGGCTCGCCGCGTGGTCGGGGACGTAGGTCTGCAGATCCCTCGGCGGGCGCTCGTAGCCGGTCGACGCCGGCCGCTTCGGGAGTTCCAGCACGGGCGGCGGCACCTCGTGGTACGGCACGGTCGACAGCAGATGCGCGATCATGTTCAGCCGGGCCCGGCGCTTGTCGTCGCTCTCGACGACGAACCAGGGCGCCTCCGAGATGTCGGTGTGCACCATCATCGCGTCCTTGGCCCGCGAGTACGCCTCCCAGTGGGTGATCGACTCCAGGTCCATCGGCGACAGCTTCCAGCGCCGCAACGGGTCCTCCAGCCTGCGCCGGAAGCGGTCCTGCTGCTCGGTGTCGCTCACCGAGAACCAGTACTTGCGCAGCAGCACACCGTCCTCGACCAGCATGCGCTCGAAGATCGGGCACTGACGCAGGAACAGCTGGTGCTCCTCCTTCGAGCAGAACCCCATCACGTGCTCGACCCCGGCGCGGTTGTACCAGGACCGGTCGAACAGCACGATCTCCCCGGCCGCCGGCAGGTGCTCGACGTACCGCTGGAAATACCACTGGGTGCGCTCGCGCTCGGTCGGCTTCGGCAGCGCCGCGATCCGTGCCACACGAGGGTTGAGGTGCTCGGCGACCCGCTTGATGGTGCCGCCCTTGCCGGCCGCGTCCCGCCCCTCGAACACGATCACCATCCGGGTGCCCGACGCCCGCACCCACTCCTGCAGCCTCACCAACTCCGTCTGCAGCCGCAGCAGTTCCTTCTCGTACTCCCTGCGCGGCAGAGTCGCCGCCTTCTTGCCGGCCATGCCGCCTCCACCGCCCGATGATCCGTACGCCGCCGACTTCCGGAGTCCGCGCCCCGGTCCGGGCTCGAACACCAGGACGCCACCGTACTGATCTAGGAGGCGCCGCGCACCCCGGCGCCCGCCACGGCCGGCCCGCGTCCTCCCGCGCCCGGGGACGGATCCGGCCCTCCCCGCGGGTCCGGTTTCGCGCTCACACCGGACGGGTGGGGCTCGGCGGGGTCATGACCCAGCGGATGGCCCGGGTCAGCATCTGTCCGGTGGGGCGTACGGCGAGCCCTTCGACGACCGGCACCCGGGGCAGCCACAGCATGCCGCGGGCCCAGGGCGGGAGCAGGGCGACGGCGTTCGCGGCCAGCCCGCCGTAGAAGGGCCGTACGGCGAGCGGCACAGGGGGCCGGAGCAGCAGGAACCGGGCGGCGGCCCGCGCCTCGGGCGTGGCCCGGAGCTCGGGCCGGTAGCCGGCCAGGCGCTCGGCCAGCTCACGGCGGTCGCGCGGCGGGTCGCTCACCCCCAGCGCCTCGGCGACCCGGGCCGTGTCGGCGACGTAGCCGTCGTAGCCGCCGGCGTCCAGCGGAGCGGCTCCGAAGCGCTCATGGGCGCGCAGGAAGCTGTCCGTCTCGGCCGCGTGCACCCAGCCGAGCAGATGGGGATCGGCCGCGTGGTAGGGCACGCCCTCGGCCGTCGTCCCGCGGATCCGGTCGTGGATGCCGCGCACGTGGTCGACGGCCCGCTGGGCGTCCTCGGCGGTGCCGTACGTCGTGACGGCCAGGAAGGTGCTCGTGCGCTGGAGCCGCCCCCACGGGTCGCCCCGGAAGCCCGAGTGCCCGGCGACCGCCGCCATGGCGAGCGGATGCAGGGACTGCAGCAGGAGCGCGCTGAGACCCCCGATGAACATCGAGGCGTCACCGTGGACGACGCGGACCGGGCGGTCCGGCCCGAACCACCGCGGGCCCGGGGTGTCGTGGATGCGGGCGCGGTTCGCCGGTCCGTCGGGTCCGGCGACACGCCGGAACAAGGCCTGTCCCAGCTGGTCGCGGACGCTGGTCAGCACGGTCGGTCACCCCTCTTCCGCTGCCCGGTCTTCTGCAGTCCCGGTCTTCCGCTCTCCGGCTCCTGTGCTGTTCCGGCACTTCTGCTGCCCGGTCTTCTGCTGTCCAGTGTCCTCGATGTCCTCGATGTCCGCCCGGACCCGGGTGGCCGCGGGCCGTGCACGGGCGAGGCGGCGTTCAGGAACCCGGCCGACGAGGGCCTCGGCGCTGGTCACCGCTGGTCCGGCGGAGCGTCTCGGCGTGGCGTGCGACGTCGTCGACGCGGGCCGCGAGGTCGGGGTGGCCGGACGACAGATACGTCCGCGTGTCCGTGAGGGGGCCGACGAGGGCGGCGGCGTCGTCGGCAGCGAGGGCCGTGCCGAGCTCGACCAGCGGGGCCCGGGCGGCGGCCGGGAGGTCGGCGAGTGCGGTGATCTGGCCGGCGAGCCGGCGCAGGTCCGCCGCGTTGGCGCGGGCCCAGGCGGTGACGGTGCGGTCGGCCGCGCGCCGGTCGCGGGTGGCCTGCACCCGCTGCTCGCTCGTGGACCCGGGGTTTCCGGGGCGTACGCGAAGGTAGCGGCGTTCGGCGGCCTGCCGGCTGGAGACGCCGAGCGGCTGGGCGAGGTCCGCCCAGCTGGCCCCCGCCTGGCGGGCCTCCTCGATCAGCCCCGGCTCCCATGCGGCGAGCTGGTCGCGTACCTCGCGCAGCATCAGCAGCGCGGCGAGCGCCTGCTCTGATCCGGTCCCGGCCGCGCCGGGCGGCTCTCCGCCCGGCTGCTCGCCCTCCGGGGACGTCCGGGCGGTGTGCAGGGTCTCGTGGATCGTCCGGAGCGCCGCGGCGGCCAGGAAGGAGGCCGGGGTGAGATCGCGGGCGCGGGGAACGGCCTGATCGTCGGTGGTCATGGAGCCTCCAGGACACTGTCATCACTTCGACGACATTCAACTTGTCATCACTTCGATGACATGTTACAACGGGTGTCAGGTGAACCGCATTGGCAGCTACGTGCCTGGCCCGAACACTGGAGGTGTCCCCCGATGTTGATGCGCACCGACCCGTTCCGTGAGTTCGACCGACTCACCCAGCAGCTCCTGCACACGCCCGGCACCTGGTCGCGGCCGTCGGCGATGCCGATGGACGCCTACCGCGAGGGCGAGGAGTACGTCATCGCCCTCGACCTGCCCGGCGTCTCGCCGGACGCCATCGACGTCGACGTCGAGCGGAACATGCTGACCGTCAAGGCCGAGCGGCGACCCGTCGCCAAGGCGGACGACGTGCAGATGGAGCTCTCCGAGCGTCCCCTGGGCGTCTTCTCCCGGCAGGTCGTGCTGGCCGACACCCTGGACACCGAGCGCATCGAGGCGCACTACGACGCCGGTGTCCTCACCCTGCGCATCCCGATCGCCGAGCGCGCCAAGCCCCGCAAGGTCACCGTCGGCGGCGGTTCCGCGCACAAGGAGATCAGCGGCTGAGCGGACCCCGCGGACCGCACCACCCCCACCCCTGACCACGGGCGCCGTCGGCGGCCGGCGGGCGAGCCCGGCCGCCGACGCGCGCACCGCGGACCGCAGACGAGAAAGGCAACCGCGTCACCGATGTTTTCGCTGCAGGAACGCCCGTCCGCCGTCGGCATGACGTTCGAGCAGATGCTGGAGAGAGTGCGGTACGAGGGCGCGTATCCGACCCGGGCACGGGCCGAGGAGTCCGTGCGTGCCGTACTGGCCGCCCTCGGGCGTCAGATCACCGGCGACGAGCGTGTGGCACTCGCGGCGCGGCTGCCGCAGGAGGCCGCCCGCGTCCTCACCTCCGAGATCCCCGCCGGGGAGGACCTCACCGGCTGGGGCTTCGTCAAGGACCTGGCGTCCCGCACCGGCGGCACGGCCGCCACCACCCGCTGGGACGCCGGCACCGTCCTGCGCGTCGTGGCCCAGCTCGCCGGCGAGGAGCTCCTCAGCCGGATCCTCGCCCGGCTCCCTTCCGGTTACGCCCTGTTGTTCGGCCGCGCCGAGCTCGTCCAGGCGGCCTGAACGGCGCGGGCACGTGGACGTACCCGCACCCGGTGAGGAGCTCGCGGCCATGGCGGCCGCGGGCTCCCGCCGGTTCGGGCACCCCGCCCGGCCGAGGCATCGCCCGGCTCACCGGGCCACGCACCGACCGGCGGCCGAACCCCGACGGCGCACGGCCGACCGCTCGACCGACGGCGACCGCTCGACCGACGGCCCGGCCGACCGGGCGGGCGGATCGGCCTCGGGGCGGGTCAGCGTGTGACCGTGCTGCGCTCGCGGAAGCGTTCCGACCGCTCGGCACGGTCCTGCTCCTCGCAGACGCGGGCGAGCCGGGCCAGCATCGCGCGGTGCCGCAGCTGGATCACCGCCTCCGCACCGGCGTTGTGGAACCGCCCGCCCGCCCCCTGCAGCGGGTGTTCGTCGACGATCACCAGACAGTGTTCGCCCCAGGGGCGCAGCTCGACGGCGATCCGCGCGGTGCCCAGTACGCCCGCGTGGGCCTCCAGCTCCAGCTCGGAGCCCTCCTCGCAACGCCGGACGACGGTCTCGTTGGTCAGCTTGAGCGGGCCGAGGCGCACCGCGTAGCCGATCGCCGCACCGACCTGCGGCCACTGTCCCCGCACGGGTTCGGAGGACGACGTCCCGACCACCCAGTCCGCATAGCGGCTGCCGTCCGAGAGGACGGCCCACACGGTCCGCGGACTCACCTTGATCAGACGATGCCGTACCGCCACTCCACACCTCCAGGACACCGGGACTCGGTCCTCTGCCAAGTGCCCGGCCCTGCGAAGACCAACCGGCAGACAGCCGATCTGTCCGCCCATGCCGGGGGAGAGGCCCCGACCGGCTGTGGGTGGTGCTGACACCACCGACAGCCGGGGTGGTGGCCGGAGTGATTCACGGACCGGGGCAGCCTAGCGTCACACTGCATGGGACTTCTGAATCATCCGCGCACGGCGACGGCGACGGCCGCTCTGGCCGCCGCGCTGGCGCTGGCGGCGGCCGCCGTTCCGGCCGCCGCATCCGGCCGGCCCGCCCCCGCCTCCGCCCCGCGCCTCTCGGCCTCGCCAACGGCGTTACCCGGCTGCGGCTCGCACACCGCCCTGCACGGGACGCTGCGCACGCTGACCGAGGACGACGGCCTCGCCGGGGCCGCCGTCGAGGTCACCGATCCGGTCTGCGGCCGCTGGAACGACGCGACGGGAACGGCCGATCTCGCCACCGGCCGCCCCATGAACGCCCAGGACCGGCTCCGCGCCGGCAGCGTCACCAAGACGTTCACCGCGACGGCCGTCCTCCAGCTGGCCGCCGAGCACCGCGTCGACCTGGACGCGCCCGTGGCCCGCTATCTGCCCGGCCTGATCGCGAGCAACGGCTACGACGGCCGGAAGATCACGGTGCGCCGGCTGCTCCAGCACACCAGCGGGCTGCCCGACTACCTCGAGGGCTCGGAGTGGGAGCACCCCGGGCGACTGCGTTACCGCCACTTCACCCCGCGCGAGCTGATCGCGCGGGCGCTCACCCTGCCGGCCCCCGGGACGCGGCCCGGCTCCGGATTCCACTACGCGACCACCAACTACCTCGTCGCCGGCCTGATCGTCCAGGAGGTCACCGGTCGCTCGGCCGAGTCCGAGATCACCCGTCGCATCATCCGGCCGCTGGCCCTGCGCGACACCTACTGGCCCGGCGACGACCCCCGCCTGCGAGGCCCGCACTCGCACAGCTATCACGCATCCGACGCGGATACGGACGCCGACGCGGTGCGCACGGACGGCACCGACTGGAACATGACCTTCGGCGGCGTCGGCGGCGCGCTGGTCTCCTCTCCGGCCGACCTTGAACGTTTCTTCGGCGCCTTGCTCGACGGCCGGCTGCTGCCCTCGGAGCTGATGGCGCAGATGCGACGGACGGTGGCCGCCGACGCGGACCGCCTCTGGCCGGGCGCCAGGTACGGGCTCGGCCTGATCTCCAGCCCGCTGCCCTGCGGCGGGGTGTGGTGGGGCCATGCGGGGACCGTGCCGGGCGGCCATCGCGCCCTCGGCGCGGTGGGCCCCGGCGGGCGCCGCGTGGCCGTCGCGCTCAATGAGGTGCCGGCCACGGAAGAGGCCGAGGCGGACTTCCGCGCCGTGGTCGAGGCGGCCCTGTGTGAAGGCCGCCCGCCGCATTCCGCCTCCACCGCCCCGCCCGGTCCCACCTCCACCGCCCCTGCGCACGCCACGCCCACCGCCCCCCGGATCCCCGCCGCCCGAACCCTCACCGCCCGGATCCCCCACACCGCACAGGAGTCCGCATGAGCCTGCGTGCCGCCGCGCTGGCCCTGACCGCCACCGCCGGTCTGACCGTCCTGCCCGCTTCCCCCCAGCCCTCGACTCCGGCCGCCTCGGCGACCACCGCCGCCTCCTCGTCGTCCGCGTCCGGACGGCCGTCCGCCGACGCCCTGGCCCGCTACCACCACCAGCGGCCGACCTGGAAGAGCTGCGTCCTCGGTCCGGGCGACGCCGCCGGGCAGGAACTGGAGAAGGCCGGGGCGCGCTGCGCCGACGTCACCGTGCCCCTCGACTACGCCCACCCCGACGGCCGCACGATCACCGTCGCCGTTTCGCGGATCAAGGCCGCCGACACCGCGCACCGCGTCGGCTCGCTCCTGCTCAACACGGGCGGCCCCGGCGGACAGGCCGTCGCCGACCCGCCCTGGGTGCGCGACGCGATGAAGGACGTGGGCGGCCGCTACGACATCGTGGGCATGGATCCCCGGTTCGTCGGCCGCAGCACCCCGCTGGACTGCGGCTGGCCCACCGGCAGCCCGTTCCGCTGGGCCGGCGAGGACCGGGCCGGCTTCGCCCGCGTGACGGCCCTCGCCCGGGACCTCGCCGACCGGTGCCGCAAGACGAACGCGGACGTGCTCCCGTACGTCACCACCCGCGACACGGCCCGCGACATGGACGTCGTCCGCGCGGTCCTCGGCGAGCGCCGTATCTCCTACCTGGGCTACTCGTACGGCACGTACCTCGGGGAGGTCTACGCCACGATGTTCCCCGGCCGCACCGACCGCATGGTCCTCGACGGAGTGATCGACCCGGCCCGCTACAGCCCCCGGCTGCTCGTCGGCACCGAGGACGCCAACGAACGGGCGCTGCGCCACTGGGCCGCCTGGGCCGCGCAACGCCACGCCGAGTACGGCCTCGGCGCGACCCGTGAAGCAGTCCTGGCCACCGTCGACCGGATCCGGCGCACCGCCGCCGAGCGGCCCCTGGTGATCGGCGGCGGGTCGTCGGCGACCTACCGACTCGACGTGCACACCGTGCCGTTCGTCGTCTTCAACGGTCTGTCGGACGACACGGACGCAGCGCGACGGTCGTTCGCGTCCTCCGTCCGCACCCTGCACCAGGCCGCGCGGGGGCGGCACGCCGAACCGGACGCCGACTTCGCGAGCGCTCTGGACTTCCTGCTGAAGGGCGGCGCCGGCGGGTCGGCCTACGGCAGCGTGCAGACCGCGATCCTCTGCGGTGACGTGCCCGCCCCGCGCGACCCCGAGGTTTACTGGCGGGACGTCCGGCGCAGCCGTGAACGCCACCCGCTGATGGGACCGTTCACCCACGACATCACCCCGTGCGCCTTCTGGGACCGGCCCCGCGAACGAGCCACCGTGGTGCGACGCGACTTCCCCGCCCTGATGGTCAACGCCACGGGAGACCCCCGCACCACCTATGCCGGGGCGACCGCGATGCACGGCGCCTGGGCCAGCTCGCGTCTGGTCACCGTCGCCGGCTCCGACCGGCACGGCGTCTACGGCGCGTACGGCGACGACTGCGCCGACAGCACGGTCAACGCCTACCTGCGCACGGGCAGGCTGCCGGCCGCGGACATCACCTGTTCGGGGCCCCGTCCGGACGGTGATTCCGCCGCGGCGGGGTAGAGGGACGTCGACCGGCCGCCCCCCACGCGGGCGAGTCTCCCCGGAGAAGGAGTGAGCATGACCGACGACGCCTACCTGTTCCTGCTCGACGACGCGACCACGACGCTCGGCGTCCCGCCGTCAGCCGTCGGCGACCTCGCGTGCATGGACACTCCCGCGGTGCAGGCGTGGCTCGCCGCCCAGGGAAGCTCGGCGACGTCGCCGCTCCTGCGCCTCCTGCCGCCGGAGGAGCGGGGGGCCGTCCCGGAGGGAGCGGAACGCCTGCCGGTCCCGCTCAGCGACGAGGAGCTGTCCCGTGTGCGCTGTCGGACGGCCCCGGCGGCGCTCGCGGACCTGGAGGAGGAACTCCTCGCCTACCGGGACTGTGCCGGCGGCAGGGACGGCCTGATCGGGAGGGCGCTCGCCGCCGGCGTGCCGCCGCACCGCATCGTGGAGCTGACCGGCGTGGATCCCACGACGGTGACGGCGGCGGCCGAACGATGACCGCGGCGGCCCCGGCCAGGAGCGGAGCAGAAGCTCAGGGGTGAGGCTCCGCGGTCGCCGCCGCACCGTCCGGCGTCCGTCGGCGCGTCGAACGGACCCGCGCCGCCCGGCCCGTGCCGTCGGCGGAGCGCTCGCCGTGTCCCGGGCGCGGCCCCGGGCAGGGCGGACGCCATTGCCGGCGACGTCCGCTCTGCCGGCCCGACGGGGTCACAGCCCGGTGACTTTGGCGCTCGCCGACAGCTCGTAGACCAGGGTGACCGTGCGCCGGCCGCCGGGTGGGAGGACGAGGTTCCACCGGGCGATGCCGTCCGCGTCGACCGTGTCGGGGGCGGGGGAGCAGGCCTCTTCCCGTATGCGTGTCTGCACCGCCGAGACCTCGGACACCGGGATCCGCTCGCGCAGGACGACCGTCTGGTCGCCGTGTTCGCCGGGGGTGGAGAACCTGGACAGGTGAAGCCGTACCGTGCGGGTGATCAGGGTCCGTTGGGTGAGCGCGGAGGTGTCGCGGGTCTCCTCGGTCTGCCGGGTGATCCGGTGGTCGTCGCGGCTGCCGTAGGCGAGCTCGGCGGCGGCGCCCGGAGCGGTGAAGTCCAGTGCGCCACGGCCGCTGAAGCCGCTGTGGCGGACCAGGTCGACGGGGCCGGCGAGGAGTGCGTGGCCCGACAGGTTGTCGAACCGCACCACCTGGGTGACCAGCGGCGACAGCTCGGGTGCGCAGGCGTACTCGATGCCGGCGGTCGTGGTGAAGGCGGACAGCGGCACCCGGTGGGCACGGCCGTCGGCGGGCACGGAGACCGGCGCGGGGGCGCTCAGCACCCGGACCTCGCCGCCGTCGTCCACCCCCGGCAGGCCGAGCACCGGGGCCGGCCCGAGGCCGAAGACGTCCTCCTCGCGCAGCTCGACGTCGACCGTGCGGCGCTCCGCCGAGGAACGGTCCTGAAGCGTCAGCCGGTCCTCGCCCAGCCGGGGCGGCTCCGTCGCCAGTGCCGAGCGCGCCGTCGACAGCGTCAACCGCACGTCCGACCAGTCCTCGCCCGTGCGCTGCCAGACCATCGCGTCGGTCTCCAGCGTGAGGGAGTCGCCGTCGAGCACGCTCCGGTAGACGGGCCGCCACAGCGCGCACGGTGTGAGATGGCTCAGCCGTAGCCCGGCCGGACCGGCGGCCGCGGCCTCGACGGTCAGCTCGATGTGGCCGATCAGCTCGGCCGGTTCGTCCCCCGCGAGGTCCATGGCCCGCCGGATCTCGCCCAGTTCGGCGTTCAGGGCGGCCGACTCGGCGTCCGCGGCGCGCAGTCGCTCGCCGTGGGTGTCGCGTTCGGCGTCCACCCGGTCCAGTTCGCGGTGCCAGCGGGGCGCCTCGCTCTCCCCGGAGCCCGCGCCTTCGCCGATCTCCCGCAGCAGATCCGCGGCGAGCCGGCCGAGCACGCCCAGCCGGGTCTGCAGCCGGTCGCGCTCCCGGCCCAGGGCCCCCAGCTCGGCTTCGAGGGTCCTCATGCGGCGACGCAGGGGGGACTCGTCGTCGGAGGGCTGCGGCCCGCGCGGCTGCCAGGTGCGCACGATGCGCACGTCGAGCACGGTCGCCGGGTGCGGGGCGGTCAGTTCGGCGTGCAGCGTACGGTCGACGGTCAGCGCGCTGACCGGCCCCAGCCGCAGCCGCTGGACTCCGGCCGCGAGGGCGAGCTCGGTGCTGCGTTCGACGTGCGCGCGGTCCTCCAGACAGGTGACGGCGGTGACGGGGAGAGGAATCGGCTCCGGTGCCGTGGACATGGGCTGTGTCAGCTCCTGCGGTTGCCGCCGGCCAGGGCTCTGGCGGACGGGATGCGGATCTCGTAGCCGCCGTCGAGGGCGGTGACGCCGCCGGCGGGCAGCTCCACCCGCCAGACGCGGGCGCCGGGGGTGTGGTGCTCCGCGTCGGCGTCGTCGCGGGGCTTCGACCAGTCGGCCCGTTCCTCGATGCGCACGTCCGCGTCGGAGGTGACGGGGACCCGTTCGCGGACCTCAACGGTGACCGGTCCGGCGAGGCGGTTGGCCAGCTCCACATGGACGCGGTGATCGAGCACGGTGGTGGAGTTGCGCAGCCCCGAGGTCGACTCGTGCACCGTGGTGCGGCGGGTGACCCGGATGCCCTCGGCCGGTCCGAGCCCCACCCGGCACACACCGCCCGGGGCGAGCGTGGGCAGCGCGGCGGTCAGCAGGAACTCGTCCCCGACGACGACCTCCACCGGCCCGGCCAGCAGCGCCTGGTCGGTGGAGTGGGAGAGGAGCAGCGTCCCGTACACCGTCTGCTCCACGGACGGCACGCAGAGGTACTCGGTGCGCAGTCCGACCGTGATCTCGCCGACGGTGACGGTGTGCCAGGCGCCGTCCGAGGGGATGTCGGCGCGGGCGACGGCGTCGAAACGGTGGTCGAAGGAACCGGCCGACACCCGGGGCGGCACGGCGTGGCCGGGCAGCGGCAGCGCGGCCACCGCCTCGGCGCGGCGGCGGTGCTCGGCCGCCACCGGATCGTAGGGGGTGTCGGGGAACAGCCGGCCACGACGGCTCCCCTGCTCCTCCGGGCCGCTCAGGACGAGCGCGGGGTAGTCGAGCTCGGCGGCGCTCGGCTGCGGCGGACCGGACACCGGCGGCGGCGCGCCCTGCGGCGCCGCCGAGCCGGGCGCCGCGGGTGCGGGGGGAGGCGGCGGCGCCGCCCGGCCGTAGGCCGCGGGCGCCATGACGGCGGAGGCCATGACCGCGGGGGCCGTCGGTGGCACCGGGCCGGTCCGCAGACGCTCCCCGCCGCCCGGCCCCGGCCGGGAGCGGGGCGGCGCCGCGAGGTCGGCCGAGCCGCCGGTGAAGGCCTTGGGCTGGGCGCCCCCGGGGAGCGGCACGGAGGGGGGAGGGCCGTAACCGGCCGGCGCCCCCACGGTGAGCGGCAGGCCGTCGCCTGCGGCCATGGCGTCGCCGCCGGGCGCGGCGGCTCCGCCCCGGCCGGTGCGGACGCCTGCCCCGTCGTACCCGGCGAACAGGTCGTCCAGACCCGTCGGCGGCTCGCGCCAGCCGGACGGCGCGGGGGAGGGCTGACGGCGTCCGATGCGCATCGAACGAAGTGCGGGCAGGTCGGTACGGCGCCGCAGGTCGGCGGTGGCCAGGGCGATGCGCACGCCGGTCCAGTCCTCGCCGGTGCGCTGGGCGACGGCGGCCCTCAGCACCAGACGGCCGCTGCCCTCGCCCTGACGGTGGGTGAGACGGTAGGCCGGCGCCCACACAGCGCCCGGCACCGCGTACTCGACCTCCACCTCCACCTCTGCATGTGCCTCTGCCTCGGACCCCGCTCCTGCCTCGGCCCGCCCGCTTCCCCCGGCTCCGGCCTCCGCGGTCGGGCCGGCAGAGACGTCGAAGGTCAGGACCGCCGAGACCGTCGTCCGCACCTGTGCGGGCGGTGCGTCGGTGGAGGCGCGGTCGAGCCGGTCGGAGGCGACCAGGAACGCGTGCTCGGCGCGCTCCAGCGCCTCCTCCAGCTCGATGAGACGGGAGTGCAGCCGGGTCAGCCGCTCGTCGACGAACGCGGCGAGTCCCAGCCACGCGTCCACGGGAGTGCGGCGGTGCGGGTCCTCGCGTCTGCGCGTGGGCGGGACCGGGCGCAGAGCCCTGACCTCCTCGATCAGACCCAGTTGCCGGTCCCGGCGGCCCTGCGCCGCCGCCCACTGCTCGCGCAGCCGCTCGACCTCGCGTCGCAACGCGTCGGACGCGGCGGCGTCGAGCGGCTCGGCCTCGACCTCCACGCGCGCCTCGACGACGCGCACCGCACGGGCGCCCGTGACACGGGCCCGCAGAGATCCCGGGTCCAGCGAGCGGGGCAGTCCCGTCACCCGGACACGGCCGTCCGGTGGCACGGCGCCCCGGGCCAGCCGGCGGCAGAGCGCCCCTTGCGCGTACACCACGACCGCGTCGAGGGCCGACCCCCACCGCTGTGCCGTCTCAGCCGTCATGTGCTCCGTCCCCCGTCACGCCGGTTGGAGGGGAAGCCTACTCGGGGGCCTTCGGCCGCGCGCGGACGGAACGTGGTACGACGGACGGAAGGTCGTACCACGGGCGGAACGTCGTACGACGGTCGTCGCGGCGGTCTGCGGCGGCAGGGGTCTCACCCGGCGCGCAGCCCCCGGTCGGCGAAGGCGATCAGCCACTCGAAGCTCTCGTCGACGTCGACGCTCCACTGGAAGCCGTTGGCCGACTGCAACGTGGCGAAGCCGTGGCAGAGGCTGCGGAGCGTGCGCAGGGCGTGGTCCACGTCGGACTCCGCGATCTCGTAGCCGCGCAGGACCGCCGTGAACGCGTCCAGCAGCCGCCTGCCCTCGACGGCCAGCGGATCGTCGGGGCCGGACGGTTCCACGCCGATCGAGGCGGCGTACCGGCCGGGGTGCTCCACGACGAAGGAGCGGAAGGCGCGCGCCGCGGCCGCCAGGGCGTCCCGGCCCGCGCGCCCCTGGACCGCGACGCCGACGGCGTCGGCGGCCTGGCTCAGGGCCAGGGCCCCGATACGGCGGTGGAGGTCTTCCTGGCCGCCCACATGCTTGTACAGGGAAGGGGTGCGCACGCCGACCCGCTCGGCCAGCAGCCCCATCGTCAGCTGCGCGAGGCCCACCTCGTCGGCCAGGGCGGCGCCGGCCGCGACGACGGCGGCCGGGTCGAGGCCGGCCCTAGGCACGGGCGGCGTCCGACCGGAGGAAGCCGAGCACCAGGGAGACCACCTGGTCGGGGAACTGATGGTGCGGGTAGTGCCCCGCGCCCTCGATCATCTCGAGGCGGCCGAGGCCCGGCGGCAGGGCGTCCACGATCGCCGAGCCCTCGGCCTGCGGGTCGGCCCAGTCGGGGTCGAGCGTGCCCATCACGACCAGGACCGGGCAGCGGACGGCGCCGAGCTGCGCGCCGGCGTCGGTGGGGGCGCTGCGGCCCATGCCCTGCATGGCCTTCATCCGTCCCGGCTCGCGCAGCAGGGAGTCGACGCGGCCGAGCCGCTCGGCCCAGTCGGCCGGCTTCGCACCGGGGTAGGCCAGGTCGAGATACGAGCGCCAGAGCCGCACGCTGCCGAACAGGCCCGTGCCGAGGAGCCGCAGCATGCCCTGACGGAAACGCTTCACCCTCAGGTCGCCCAGGCGCGGCGACTGCTTGCGGGTGAAGGGCGCCAGCTCGACGACGGCGGTGATCAGCGAGGGCTCCCGCGCCGCGGCGATGGTGGCGGCGCCGCCGGACACGGAGTGGCCGACGAGGACGGCGGGTCCGCCCAGACGGCGGACGACGGCGAGCAGATCGCCGGCGATGGCGGTGCGGCTCCAGTCCGGCCAGTCGACGCCGGACTCGCCGCAGCCGCGCAGATCGACGGCGGCGACCCGGTAACCCGCCGCGAGGAGCTGGGGAACGACGGCGCGGTAGGCGGCGCGGCTGTCGCCCATGCCGTGCGCGAGCACGATCAGGGGTCCGGACCCCGCCACCTCGTAAGCGATCGTGCCGCCGTCGACGGTCAGGTACTCGGTCATGGCATCCCCTGGAGATAGGCTAATTGCGTTAGCTAGAAGCTAATGAAGTTAGCCATGCTTGTCAACGTCGAGACCTCCGGGCGGTGTCGGCGGGTTCTCACGGAGGGGCGGTCGGCCCGGGCGAGGTGGCGTCCCGAGCCGCGGACGACTGATCGGCATGGAGAAAATCTGTAGTGGCGGTAGTAGACATGGGCTCACTGCAGAGTTAGAGTTTCTGGCGTACTCGGAAAGTCGAGAAAGAAGGCGCGGCCTGTTCGGACCGCCGCGCACGCACGTCCAGCAGGACGCGGCCCCTCGGGGCCGTGAGCAGTATCCGCGGTAACCAGCAGTGCAACCGAGTAACCGAAAGTAAGGAGCGCACGCCATCAGGATCGCCCGGGCGAGGAAGCAGTCCGCCCGGGTACCGCAGGCCCCGGATTGGAAGGTGGTCCCCGGTCACGCATCCGCGATCCCCGCAGCCGCATCCTCCCGGATGCACCCTGCGGAACAAAAAACCGGCGCAGTCGGCCGGCAGATGGTGTTGAAGGCTCGGGGCCCGGGTGCCGGCAAGGCACCCGGGCCCCCCTACGCGTCTTGTGGAAGAAGAGGTCTATGCCCCCTCGCAGTACCCGATCCGTCGCCCCGATCGACGACGACGACTACCCCGCCTACACCATGGGCCGGGCCGCCGAGATGCTCGGCACCACCCCCGCCTTCCTCCGTGCCCTCGGCGAACACCGGCTGATCACCCCGCTGCGCTCCGAAGGCGGCCATCGCCGTTACTCCCGCTACCAACTGCGCGTCGCGGGCCGGGCCCGCGAACTCGTCGACCAGGGCACCCCGATCGAGGCCGCCTGCCGCATCGTCATCCTCGAGGACCAGCTCGAGGAGGCCCAGCGCATCAACGACCAGCTGCGCGCCCGGGACGGCGCACCGCACCCGACGACCTCGACGACCTCCACCTCGCCCTGATCCCCCGGCGGACGCCGATCCCGGTCGCCCGACTGGCCTTCGCCCCCACTGTGTGCGCCGCGCCCGCGCGGGTATCCGCTGCGCACACTGCGCGATTCGGGGATGGCCCCGGACCCGACCGGGAGAGGCGCCGCATGTCCGCGTCCCTCGTGGCGACCGTCGATCCAGCTCGACGCCCACCCCTGTCGACTCGGTGCTCGCCGGGTACGGCCCCGGCGAGGCCCGGAGACCGGCCGGGGCGGTTGCGGCGTCCTGACCCGCACGAGCGCAGGTCGCCCCGGACCCCCGGACGGCAGGCTCCTGCCCGCGCACCCTCCGTCGCGGGACGTGTGGGGGAATCGGGGGGATCACGACCCTGCATTGCACAGGACCAGCGGATGAGGGATGGTTGCCGGACGACAATTTTTTTCCGAGCGGCAGAGAGGTGGTGGGGTGCGCAGTGCGTTCCCCCGCTTGTGATTCCTTCCCCGGGTACCTCTGAGCGCCCGCGCGGCGGTGACATCGGCACGGCATGGAGCGACGCCCCTTGCCCCGCCGTCCTCGTGGACAGCGGCGGGAGCGTCGTCGAAGCCAACGACGCGGCCCGAGCCCTGTTCGGCCGGCACACCGCGGACGGCTCGGCGCAGAGCGGCCTGCCCCACTGGCTGGCCGAGGCGCACCGCCGTCTCGGAACGGCCGGGCTGCCCGCGCACGTCGTCTCGGGCGCGGTGGCGCACCGCACCTTCCAGGCGCACCCCTCGCCCGGCGAGGGCGGGAACGTGGTCTGGTGGCTGGTGGAGGACACCGCGCTGCGCTCCGCCGAGCAGGCGCTGCGCAGCGAACGGGAACGCACGGCACTGCTGGCGGACATCTCCGGCGCCCTGCTCTCGTCGCTGAACGTGGACCGGTGCACCGAGGTGACAGCGCGGATGGCCGCTGATCATCTGGCCGACGCCGCTCTCATCGTCACCCCCGCCCAAGGGCGCCGCCATTCCCTGACCCACGCGCAGGCGGACCGCGCGGTCACCCAGACGACGGCCCACATCGACGCCGGATCGGTCCCCGGGCTCGCGGAGGCGTTGCAGGGGTTCCCGCCGGTCCCCACCCGGTGGATCGACCCGGAGGACCTCCCCGACTGGGTGGTCCCTCCCGGTTTCGACCGGCCGATCGGATCGGTGATCGTCACTCCGCTGCCCGGGCACGGGGTGCCGGCCGGCGTGCTGATCCTGCTCCGCTCCAGCACACAGCGCGCGTTCACGGACGGCGAGGAGATCTTCGCCCGGCTGTTCGCGGCGCGGGCCGGCGCTGCCCTGTCCGCGGCACGCCTGTACGCCGAGCAGGCGTCGATCACGGCCACCCTGCTGCAGGAGCTGCTGCCGCCGAGGCTGGAACGGGTGCACGGCGTGGAGTACGCGGGAGCCTTCCGGGCGTCGCAGGACCACGAACGCGTCGGCGGCGACTTCTACGACGTCCACCCCGGCGCCGACCCCTCGAAGGAGACGGTGGTCGTCCTGGGCGATGTGGCCGGCAAGGGCCTGGAGGCCGCTGTGCTGACCGGGAAGATCCGCACGGTGCTCCAGGCGCTCCTCCCGCTGTCGGGCGACCACCACCAGGTCCTCGGCCTGCTCAACGACGCCCTGCTCCACTCCCGCCACACGCGGTTCGCGACGCTCGTGCTGGCCTCCGCCCGTCGCCGGTCAGGGCAGGTGGAGCTGCGGCTGACCAGCGCGGGGCACCTGCCGCCGCTGATCATCCGCGCCGACGGCCGGGTCGAGGAAGCCGACACCGGCGGCATGCTGGTGGGCGCGCTGCCCCGCATCGCCGTGCGCAGCACGGACGTCGTCCTCGCGCCGGGGGAGACGTGTCTGCTCTACACGGACGGGATCACCGAGGCCCGCGGCGGGCCGCTTGGCGACCAGCTCTACGGTGAGGCCCGCTTGCAGGAGGCGCTGCGCGAGTGCGCGCGGATGCCGGCCCGGGCGGTCGTGGAGCGCGTGCAGATGATCGCGGCGCAGTGGCTGGGCGAAGGTCGCCACGACGATCTGGCGACCCTGGCGATCACCAACCCCGTGGGCGGCCACGGCGCGTTGCGCATCGTCGACGGGCACGAGGACCGGCGCAGGCGCCGGGAGGAGCGGTGATGGCGGAAAGCCTCGGCTCCGCGGCACCGGAGGGGCTGGCGGACCGGTTGTGGGCCGCCGTGATCGGCAGGGACGAGTCGACGGCGGTGCGGACGGTGTGCGCGGCGGCCGACTCCGGCGTGGACGAGGAGACGCTGCTCTTGGACGTTGTCGCCGTCGTGCAGCACCGGGTGGGGGTCGAGTGGGCCGCCGGCCGGATCAGCGTGGCCGAGGAACACGCCGCCAGCGCCATCACCGACCGGGTCGTCGCCGCTCTCGCCCACCGGCATGCCGCAGCGGCCGGGCCCGGCTCGCGAGGACGGGTGACGGTGGCCTGTGCGGACGGCGAGTGGCACGCCCTTCCCGCCCGGCTGCTGGCCGAGGTCCTCACCCGGCGCGGCTGGTCGGTGGACTTCCTCGGCGCCCGCACCCCCACCCCGCATCTGATCGCCGACGTCCACCGGACCAATCCGGCGGCCGTGCTGCTGTCGGCGTCGATCCCCACCCATCTGCCCGCCGCGCACAAGGCGGTGACCGCCGTGCAGTCCCTGGGCATCCCCGTCATGGTCGGCGGCGCCGCCTTCGGCCCCGGCGGCCGCTACGCGCGCCTCATCCAGGCCGACGCGTGGGCCCCCGACGCCCGCACCGCGGCGGACCGCCTCGCCGAAGGCCTCACCGCGCCGCAGTCGAGCCGGCGGCACCAGGTCGACGATCTTCCCCACCTGGCCGATCAGGAGTACACCTTCGTCAAGAACAGCCGCACGGTGCTGGTCAGGCAGTGCCTGGCCGTGCTGGACGAGCGCGGGCCGGACATGGGCACCCACAGCCCCGCCCGGCGTGAGCGTACGGCCGAAGACCTCGCCCACCTCGTGGACTTCCTGGCCGCCGCCCTCTATGTCGATGACGACGCGCTGTTCACCACGTTCGTCGCCTGGACCGCGGACGTCCTCACCGCCCGCCGGGTCCCCGCCCGTGGCCTGGTCCACGGGCTGAGCATCCTGGCCGAGCAGCTGCACGACTTCCCCCGCGCACTCGCCTTCCTCGGCACGGCCGCCGAGGCCCTGCCCGTGACGTCCGTCCCTCCCGGCCCAGGAATCACCGTATGACCCGCTACCAGCCGACCGAATTCTCCGTGACCGTGCGCGCCGCCGACGCCCGCACACTGCGGGTGGCCGTACGCGGCGACCTCGACTACGACACCAGTGACGACTTCGCTCTCGCGATGTACGACACGCTGCACGCGCACGCCGAGGAACACGGCCCCACCCTGCGCGACCTGCACCTGGACTGGGCGGAGCTGAACGCCTTCGACTCCAGCGGACTGTCCGCCCTGCTCGGCCTGCGCCGCCGCGCGCACTCCGCCGGAATCAGCCTCCACCTGGATCGCCGGCCGGAGTTCCTGGTCCGCATGCTCCAGGTCACCGGCATCGCCGACCACCTCACGCAGCCCGCGAACCGGGGCGTGCCTTCGTCGTCGCCCGCGATCGGCGAGGGCGAGTCCGCCCCGATGTCCTGAACGGGACCCGGCGTAACGGGTTGTGACGGTCCGTCAGAATGCAGTATGCGCGTGGGAAGAGTCCATGACCCGGGAGGCGAGGGCGACACCCGGCGCGCTCCCACGGCGGCCGGGACGTGCGTCTGCGTGCCCGGCGACCGCTCCGCGCGCCGCCGGGCACGCGACCTCAGCAGGTGGGGACGTCGGAGAGCCAGGCCGGGCCCTCGATGTAGATGTTGGTCAGCCACGAGCCGTCGGTCAGCTTCGACCAGGCGTCGTTGGTGTACCCCTCCGCAGTCACCTCCTGGGCGTGCGCCTGGCACACCACGTTGATCGTGGTCGGCTGCGCGAAGTAGTCGACGACCACGGCGTTGACGTTCGGCTCGCTGTGGGTGCGCACCCCCGTGCCCCAGGTCTGGTGCGCCTTGCTGCCGCCCGTCGGCGGCGGGGTGCTGCTGCCGCCGCAGTCCGGGATGCCGGGCAGTTCGGCCGGGCCCTTGATGTAGATGTTCGTCAGCCACGAGCCGTCGGCCAGCTTCGACCAGATGTCGTTGGTGTAGCCCTCGGCGGACACCGTCTCCGCGTGCTCCTGGCACTGCACCGACACCTGGGTCGGCCCGGGGAAGGTGTCCACGACCGAGGAGCGCACGCTCGGCGTGGAGTGGGTGCGCACCCCCGTGCCCCAGGTCTCGAAGGTCGTGCCGCCGTTCGCGGGCGGCGGAGTCGGGGTGCCGGACCCGTTGATCCGGACCGCGCCGGCGTAGTCGCCGCCGGTGCGGACCGGCGCGACCCGGATGTGGGTGCCCGACTCGTAGGCCTCGACCATCTGCCCGCCGCCCAGATACATGGCGACGTGGTGGACGTGCCCGGAGCCCCAGAACATCAGGTCGCCCGGCAGGAGCGGAGCGGTGCCCTGGGAGGCGGAGAAGCGGGCGGCGGCCTGCGAGCTGCGGAACTGGTCGTCGGCGGTGCCGTTGAGCAGGTCCTTGCCGGTCGCCTGGTAGTACGCGTAGCGCATCAGACCGGAGCAGTCGAAGCCCTTGCGCTCGTTGTCGTGCGCGCTGTCGGGGTCGGAGCCGTCGTAGTAGCCGTAGGTGGCGCCCGGCGTGGGGCCGTGGCCGCCGCCCCAGCTGTACCAGACGCCGATCTGGGAGCAGGCGGCGGACACGGCGGCCTGCGCGGTGGCCGACGCGCCCGGCGCGAGGACACCGCAGGAGGCGTCGGGCGCGGCGTGGGCCGGGGCGGAGAAGAAGGCGGAGAGGGCCAGAACGGAGGCGCCCAGGACCGCGCCGCCGGTCCGGCGGCGCATGCTGGTGATCTTCAAGGAACTCTTCCTTCGTCGACGTGACGTCACCGGCGTCTGCGGTGACGGCGGAGAGAACGGGCGTGTCGCACCCACCCCCGTGGGATGCGACACGCGGCCGGAGGACGGAAGCAGCGGCGGCGGCCCGGCTTCCCCGAGCGGGACCCCTTCGGTCAGGCCGTCGGGCGGGGCGGGGCGGCGGGGCCGTAGCGGGCGGCCGGGGCGCCCAGCAGCAGCGCCCAGTACCGGTCGCCGTAGGACCAGTGCCACCATTCGGTCGGGTAGTTGACGAACCCGGTCGACGTGAGAGCCCGGGCCATCAGCGCCCGGTTCGCGCACGCCTCGGCGGCGATGCCGCGAGCTTCGGTCCGACAGGCGCCCGCGCTCTCCTCCGGGGTCGCGTTGACCTCCGTGCCCAGCGGCAGTTCACGGCCGTCCCGGTCGCACAGCGTCAGGTCGACCGCTCCGCCGCTGACGTGCGGTGCGACCTCCGGCGGGGAGATGTAGGCGCTCGCCAGCTCCCGTATCCGCTCGGGCGCCGCGTCGGGATGCGCCCGCCGCATCGTCGCCGCGTACTGCTCGAAGTAGCGCCGCTGGAGGTCCGGCGGGCGGTATCCCTCCACCACCAGGAACCGGACGCCGGCCGGCAGCAGGCGCTGCGCCAGGACGAGCCGCCGCAGCGCACCCGACCTCAGAAGGGCGAAACTGCCGTCGTCGTCGGACTGGCGGTGGTCGAGCCGCAGTCCGCCGCCGCGCACGTCGACCAGCGGTTCACCGCATTCGTCCTCCGCGACGGCGGCGACCCGAGGGTCCGAGAGGGTGATGATGTCGGTCACGGGGAAAGCGTCCCCCAGGTCGCTGCAAATGCTCTGCAGGTTGCCTGCAAGCACCGGACCAGGCCTTTCGCAGCCGGTCCTGGCTATTCCGCGTCGTCGCTCCGCTCCCGCGCCTCACGGCAGTCCAGCTCCCGGAAGACCGCGAGCGCCGCCGCCCGCGCCGCACGCGCCCGGACCTCGTCGCCGTCCGCGGTCCACACCTGCGCCAGGTCCCAGGCCGTACGCGCCCGCCACAGCGGCAGCCGAAGCGCCTCCCAGCCCGACAGCGCCCGCTCCAACGGCTCCCGGGCGCTGTCGGGTTCACCGGCCGCCAGATGCCGTTCGCCGAGGGTGCGCAGGACCAGCGCCTCGCCGAACCGGTCCTCGCGCTCCTGCGCCACCTCCAGGCACCGGCCCAGCCGTTCGGCCGCCTCCTCCAGCCGGCCCTGCCGCAGTTCCACCTTGGCCAGCGACTGCTCGGCGTACATCACGCCGAACGTGTCCCGCAGACCGGTGAAGATCCGCAGCGCCTGGTGCAGCAGCGGCTCGGCCCGCTCCAGCGCGCCCTCCGCCCGGTGGCACAAGGCCAGCGACCGCAGCGTGAGCGCCTCGCCGTGCCGGTCGGCCTGAGCGCGGTACAGCTCCAGCGCCTCGGTCAGGGCCTCCCAGGCCCGCGGAGCTCGTCCCTGCTCCCGGTGCACGTACCCGATGCCGTACAGCACGCGGGCCCGGGCGCCGCGCTCGGCGTCCGGCCCGTACCGGTCGAGGGCCGCGTCCAGCAACCGGAGCGCCTCGGGGTAGCGGGCCTGCTCGCGCCGTGCCGTGCCCATCCCCGCCAGCGCCATCGCCGCCCCCTGCGACGGGCCCCCGCGCTCCTCGAACAGGCGCAGGGCTTCACTGAACCGGGCGTACGATTCCTCGAACTCGTCCTGTTCGTAACAGAGTTGACCCAGGCCGTTGAGGAGCCAGGCCTCGCCCTCGCTGTCCTCGCTGCGGCGCACCGCCGCGATCGCCGCGACGTGCGAACGGGACCAGGCGTCGAACTGGTTGTACAGCGCGGCCGAACTCGCGATCAGCGCCCCGGCCAGGTCCCGGGCGGGCCGGTCCAGCCGGTGGCCGGCGCAGTACTCCACCGCCGCCAGCAGCGAGGCCTGCTCGGCCGCGAACCAGGCCGCGGGCCGCTCCAGCAGCGACTCCTCGGTGTCCGAGTCGAGGCGACGCACGGCCGCCGGCTGCGGGAAGTACCTCACCGCGCCGCCGGGGCCGCGCGCGGCCGCCTTCTCGGCGAGCCCCAGCCAGCAGCCCACCAGCCGCAGCACGGCCGCCTCGCGCTGGTCCGCGCTCTCCTCGGACAGACAGCGCTCACGGGCGTGTTCACGGGCCAGGTCGTGGATGCGGTAGCGGCTGCGGCCCGTGTCGTCCACGCCGATGACGTCGATGAAGTGGCAGTCCACCAGCCGCTCCACCGCCTCCTCGGCGTCCTCGGCGCCGATGTCCAGCAGAGGGGCGGCGATCCAGCCCGCGAAGTCGGGCAGATCGAGCAATGCGAGCCGGCGCAGCGCCCGGCGCTCCTGCGGATCGAGGTCGGCATAACCGAGCTCCAGGCTCGTACGCAACTCCAGGTCCCCCGCGCGCAGTTCGTTGAGCCGGCGGCGTTCGTCGCGCAGCCGCCCGGCGAGCCGTCCCGGCGCCCAGTGCGGACGGGCGGCCAGCCGGGCCCCGGCGATGCGCACGGCCAGGGGCAGCCGGCCGCACAGCGCGACGATCTCGGCCGCCCGCTCCGGTTGCGCGCCGGTCCGCTCCCGGCCCGCCACGCGCCGCAGGAGTTCCAGCGCCTCCTCCTCGTCCGGCACGGTCAGGTCCAGGTGGGCCGCGCCCTCCAGGGCCACCAGCCGGCGGCGGCTGGTCACGAGCACCGCGGAACCGGGACCCGGCGGCAGCAGCGGCCGTACGTGCGCCTCACCGGCCGCATTGTCGAGGATCAGCAGGGTGCGCCGGTGCCCGATGTGCGTGCGGTACAGGCCCGTCAGCTCCTCGGTGGAGCCGGGCAGCGCCTTGGGGTCCGCGCCCATGGCCCGCAGCAGCCGGGCGAGCGCGTCGGCCGGCCGCAACGGCGCGGTGTCGGCGGCCCGCAGGTCTATGAACAGCCGTCCGTCGGGGAAGAGCGCGGCGGTGCGGTGGCCGACGTGCACGGCCAGCGCGGTCTTGCCGGTACCGGAGCGCCCCGAGATCACGCCGATCGGAGGCGCGGTGCGGTCCGCGTCGTCGACACCGCGCACCAGCGCCTCGGCCCACTGGACCTGCCGGGTGCGGCCGACGAAGTCGGCGATGTCGGGCGGGAGATGGGAAGGAGCGGGAGGCGCCGGCCGCACGGCCTGCGCGGGAGCCGGCACGAGGGCGTCACCGGTCGGCCGTGCCTTCGCAGGGCCGGCCGGCCGCATGCCGGACGACGGGCCCGCGTCCGTGCCCAGCAGAGCGGTGTCGTTGGTCAGCACCGCCCGGTGCAGGGCCCGCAGTTCGGGACCGGCGTCGATGCCCAGTGCGTCGCGCAGGGCCGCGCGGCCCTCCTGGTACGTGCGCAGGGCGTCGGAGACCCTGCCGGTGCGGAACAGCGCCCTCATCAACTGGCCCCGCGGCCGTTCCCTGAGGGGATGGGCGGCCACGTGCGCGAGGAGCGGCGCGATCGTCCGGTCCGCGCGTCCCAGCGTCAGCTGCAGTCCGAAGGACTCCTCCTGCGCGACGAGGCGCAGTTCCGCCAGCCGGGCCGCCTCGATCCGGGCGAACGGCTGGCCGAGGCCTTCGAGGGCCTCCTGCCCCCGCCACAGGCCCAGCGCCGAGGCCAGCAGGTCGGCGGCCTCGTCCGGGCGGCCGCCCGTGGCCGACGCCCGGCTCGCCGTGAGCAGTTGCTCGAACCGGCGGGCGTCGACCTGGGAGGGCTCGAGTGCGGCGAGATAGCCGGGCGGCCGGGTGCGGATCGCCTCGGCCCCGCCGACGCGGGCCAGCGCACGGCGGACGGCGGAGACGTGGGTGGCCACCAGGGCGCCGGCGGTCGCGGGAGCCTGCTCGTCCCAGACGAGGTCCACGAGCCGTTCGGTGGAGAGCACCTGCCCGAGGTGGACGACGAGCGCGGACAGTAGGGCCAGCGGCCTGACCCCACCGAGCGGGGCCCGCCGCTCCCCTTCCCACACCTCGACCGGACCGAGTAGACATACCTCGAGCATGGGTCCCCGATCGCTGTACCGTTCCCGCACCGCGGAGCGCGCCAACGATATCGACGGGCGTCTTCCGGAGGATGCCGGGCGCAGGGCCGCCTGGCCGGATCCGTACGGTGCGGCGAAGCGCACCCGCCCTCGCGCGGGCCGGGCGCCGGGGCGTACACGGCGGCCCGTCGGTTCCCGCCCCCGACGGCAGTTGGCCGGATCGGTGCGCGCCGGACGGGTGGCTCGTCCGAGGAACGGCGCGCGCGAGGCGGCCGGACGAGTGCGGCGGCCCGAGAACACCGTTCGGGCCGGGCGTCGACGGGCCCGCCGCCCGCGGAGTCAGCGGCTCTTGCGCACCCGGGCCGCGGCCCGGGCCTCCGCCGTCTTGCGGGCCTCGGCGGCTTTGCGGGACTCCTTGGCGGGGCGGCCCGGACGGGTGCCCATCCCGCGGAAGGGCGCGTTGCCGGTCTTCGCCTCGGTCGGCGGGCGCTTCGCCCCCGTGATGGCCGTCAGCCTCTCCTCGCCGGAGCGCACCTGCGTGACCGCGGGCCGGATGCCGGCCTCGGACATCATGCGGTTCACGTCGCGCCGCTGGTCGGGGGTGACCAGGGTGACCACGCGCCCCGACTCCCCGGCGCGCGCCGTGCGCCCGCCCCGGTGCAGATAGTCCTTGGCGTCGGCCGGCGGGTCGACGTTGACGACGAGGTCGAGCGCGTCGATGTGGATGCCGCGTGCCGCGACGTTCGTGGCCACCAGCACCGTGATCTCGCCCTCCTTGAACCGGGCGAGGGTGTGCGTGCGCTGCGGCTGCGACTTCCCGCTGTGCAGGGCGGCGGCCCGGACGCCGGCCGCCCGCAGATGCCGGGTGAACTGGTCCACGCCGGCCTTGGTGTCCAGGAACATCAGCACCCTGCCGTCGCGCGCGGCGATCTCGGTGGCGGTGGCGTACTTGTCGGCGGCGTGGACGTTCAGGACGTGGTGGTCCATCGTGGCGACCGAGCCCGCGATCCGGTCGACCGACACGACCACCGGATCGTGCAGGTGCTCGCGCACCAGCCGGTCGACGCCCCGGTCGAGCGTGGCCGAGAACAGCAGCCGCTGCCCGTCGGCGGGGACCTGCGCCAGGAGGTCCGAGACCTGCGGCAGGAACCCCAGGTCGCACATCTGGTCGGCCTCGTCCAGGACCGTGATCCGTACCCGGTTCAACTGGCAGTCGCGCCGGGACACCAGGTCGGTCAGCCGCCCCGGCGTGGCGATGACCACCTCGACGCCCTCCCGCAGCTGCGCCTGCTGACGGTTGATGGACAGCCCGCCGACCACCGTCGCCAGCCGCACCTTCAGCGTCTGCGCGTACGGCGCGAGCGCTTCGCCGACCTGCTGGGCGAGTTCCCGGGTCGGCACCAGCACCAGCGCGAGCGGCCGCTTCGCCTCCGCCCGCAGGCCCGCCGTCCGCGCGAGCAGCGCCAGGCCGAAGGCGAGCGTCTTGCCGGACCCGGTCCGGGCCCGCCCGAGGACGTCACGGCCGGCCAGCGCGTTGGGCAGGGTCGCCGCCTGGACGGGGAAGGGCTCCGTCACGCCGAGGCCGTTCATCGTCTCCACCAACGCCGCGGGCAGCCCGAGCGCGTCGAAGGACACGGCCGGCGGCAGGCCGGGGGACACCGCGTCCGGCGTGGACGGATCGTCGTCGGCAGTCGTCGACCGCCGGATCCTGCCGGCCTGCGGGAGTCCGGGTTCCGGCAGCTGCGCGTTCATGGGGGAGCCTTCCTGGTCCGACGCCCGGAACGCGCCGGGGCCCGTACCCCTCGGTACGGGCCCCGGCGGTGTCGAAGCGTGCCCCCACTTTACCAGCGGCCCGCGTACCGGCGCCCGGGCGTCCGCACGCCGAGGCGTCCGCACTCCCGGGAGCCGTGGGAGCAGCGCCGGTCAGAAGCTGCCGTAGTTGACCTGCCAGGTCGGCAGGCCCATCCGGCGCCATACGGCGACGACCCGGTCGCGGTCGTCGAGGGAGACCCGCACCGCGAAACGGTGGCGCACGTGCCGGTCGAAGAGCTCGGCCTTCACCACGTCGTCCCGGCGGCCGTCACCGGCGGCGCGCATCCACAGCTCGTCGTAGGGGACCTCGTGCGCCCGCAGCCACGCCTCCGTCCGGCCGCGGTGCTCCTCGCCCCGGCCGGAGAGCAGGACGACGACGTCGCCGTCGGCACTGCGGAAGGAGCGCAGCGCCCCGCGCACCGACTCGTTGAGCAGGTCCTCCTCGCAGCGGGTGAAGTCGAAGGGCCCCCGCGCGCCCCGGAGGGCGAGGGTGCCGTCGATGTCGCACATGACGGCCGACGGGAGCGCCGGGTCGGGCGTGTACGGCTCGACAGGCGGCTCGTCGTTGAACCACTCCGCGGTGAGCCGCCAGCCGCCGCGCCTGGACGCGGCGTGCTTGTCGGCGAGGAGGCGGATGATCTCCTCGCCGACCGGGCGCTCCCGCGCGGCGTCGCGCCGGATGCACTCCTCCACCGGAACGTCGGTGAAGTCGTGCACGACGAAGGCCGCCTGCCCGGCCACCGCGGCCTTGAGCCGCTTCGGGATGTGGGGCGTCATGTGCGTGTTGTCCACCACGACGTCGAAACCGTCGTCGACGGCCGCCCGCACCGCCGCGTCCTGGATCGCCAGCACGGTCTGCTCGTGCGCGTACGAGCGGCCGCGCTCGGGGGCGGGGACGTCGAGCATCGCCCGCAGGTCGTCGAGGTTGACCCGGCGCATGCGGCCCTCGGACTCCGCCTGCATCCTGCGCGCTGCGGTCGTCTTGCCCGAGGCCGGCAGGCCTGTCATGACGTGTACTACGGGCACGGTCAGTTCTCCTCGTCGGTCTGGAACGGGTCGGACGCCTCCGGCCGGACGGAACGGTAGGTCACGAGCTCGGTCGGACGCCCGTCCAGGCGCAGGAACATGGCGGGGCGCAGGGCCGGCTCGGGCAGCGCCCCCACGGCGCGGGCGAACGCTCCCCGGTCGCCGGCGAGCGGCGCCAGGGACCGGAAGGCGTCGTCGATCGCCCGCTCACGGTCGGCCACCTGCTTCTCGATGTCCGCGACGATGCCGCGCACCCATGCGTCGAACTCGTCGGGCACCTGCTCCAGGAGCGCTTCCAGGGGGCGGCCACCGGAGGCGTCGATGTCCTCGGCCGAGCAGCCGAGCACCTGGGCCACCTGCTTGGCGGGCAGGCCCGCGAACCGCTGGACGCCGTGGCCGCGCCAGACGTCCCGCTCGCTCACACCGGTGAGGACCTTGTGGAGCCGCACGTACTCGGCGAGCTTCGCCTTCGCCCGGACGCCCGAGGCGAAGCGCAGCACGAACCCCTCGGCCTCGGTCCCGGTGGCCTCCCGGCCGCCGGGCAGCCGGTTGGCCTCGGCCATCGCCAGCAGTTCGGCCAGCGGCACGGCGGGCCACACCGTGACGACCGAGCCGATGCCGGCCCAGTGCGGCGCGGCGTCGGCAAGGGCGACTTCCGTGCCGTCCTTGGCGAACGCGGCCAGCAGCACAAGGTCACGACGCTCGCCGTAGTCGACGACGATCCGGTTCTGCGGGTACAGGATCTCGGCGAGGTAGGTCACCCCGGGGACGAGAGCGGACGTGTCCTTGCCGTCGAGCAGCCGCTGCGCCCAGGTTGCCTGGGTGCTGACGAACGAGCCCTTGGAGGCGACGCGCCACCGGCCGGCGTAGTGGAAGACCACGGCCAGGCTGCCGTCGACCTTGTCGTACACCTCGAACGGCTCGTCGGGGAGGCCGGGCGCGTAGGGCTGACCGGCCTCGTGCTCACCGACGTTGAAGAACTTGGGCAGCGGCAGCGCGACGATCTCGCCGGTGCCGTCGTCGGCCACCAGCCCGCGGCAACGGACGGTCACCCGGTTCCACACCCGCTCGTACTGGCACACCCGCGTGTACGTGTAGATCGACAGCGGCAGTTCCGGGTGCGCCTTGCGCGTGACGTGCCCCGCGTCGAGCGCTGCCGCCAACTCCTGCGGCGGCAGCAGCTCATGAAGAGTCAGGTAGGCCTGGCTCATGGTGTTCCTCCCCTTGCCGGTCCCTGATTGTCATGTGCAAGAAGGCCCGGAGACATCTGATTATTCGCAGGGAGCCCGGGAGAGGCACAGGTCACAGCAGTGTTCGGCCCGTCGTCAGCCGGCCGGCAGGGGCTGTGACGGCGTCTCGGTCTCCCCGGCTGCGGCGGCGGACCGGCGTTCGTTGCGCCAGGACGCCGCCCAGGCGAGCACCGTGCCGCCCACGGCGTACGCGGCGAGCACCCAGAGCGCCTGCGTGACGGCGTGGCCGGAGAAGTAGACGGTGTTGCGGACCAGGGTCGTCCCCGCTCCCGGCGGAAGGAGCTGTCCGATCGCGCTCCAGAACGACGGGAGCAGCGGCGCCGGGTAGACGCCGCCGGAACTCGGGTTGCCCAGCACCACGAACAGCAGGATGACCACGCCCGTGCCCAGGAGGCCCAGCAGGGTCTGCAGGGCGAGCGCGGTCGCCGCCGAGGCGAGGACGACCAGGGCGCCGATGCCGCTCAGGGCCCAGAAGTGACCGTCGAGCGCGTCGAACACCGGTCCCACGACGGCCGCTCCGGCCGCTCCCGACACGGCCGCGTACAGCGCGAGTACCGCCAGGCGGATCACGGTGCGCTGACGGTTGGCGGGACGGGAACCGGCCGCCATGCCCATGATCGTCGCGGTGAGATAGCCGCCGATCACCCAGCCCAGCACGAGGTAGAAGGAGGTCATGCCGCGCCCGTCCCCGGCGTTCGGGGGCCGGATGTCGGTGACGGTGATCTGCCGTTTCTGCGACGTCTCGATCTTCTGCGCGATCTGCGCGGCGGTCTGCGACACCGACGGCCCGCCCGCGGAAGCGACCAGCAGGGTGTCTTGGGCGCCGGTGGCGTCGAAGAGGAAGGCGGCGTCCGCCTTCCTGGTGAGGACCCACTGCCGGGCCGCCGCGGCGCTCGGCGCCGCCGTCGCCTCGACGGGGGCGCCGGCGAGTGCGTCCAGCTGGGCGACGATCTTCGCGGACGCCTGTTGCGGAGCGACGACCGCCACGGGTATCCGGTGCGGTGTGGGGGAGTGGAAGGCCCCGACGTAGGACACGACGAAGGCGAGCTGGACGAGCAGGCCCCCGAGCACGAGCGCGAAGGCCCGTAGCGTGACCGCGTCCTTGAACTCTGCTGCGAATCCGGGCGACTTGGCGCCGTCCTCGGCTGAAGCCACGGCCGGTGAAGGGCTGGAGGGTGCGTTCACGGGCGAATGATCGCACAGGCAGATGAATCCGTGGCTCCGCTTCGCCCGGCGCCGGTGGGGACGTCGACGCCCACGACGGCGTCCACGGCGTCCCTCTCCCGGCGCGGCGGCCTACGTCCTCCGTCCGCCCGCCACCGTGACCGTCGCCCCGTCCACGGTCATGGGAGTCCTGACGCCTTGACATCCTCGAACCCCGCGGCTCCCGCGCTTTCGCCGGACGCCGGCTCGGCGACGGCGCGCCTGTTCGCGTCTGTTCCGGGGCGGAGGGCCGTTCACGGCGGCGGCTCCCGCCCTGCGAACAGGGGGGAGCCGTCCGGATGCCCGTGAGCGTGCGACGTCCGTGCGTCAGGCGTGGCGGTGCGAGTGCCGGTTGCCGGTGACGAGGCGGTAGAGGGCGAGCAGGATGAAGGATCCGACGATCGCGGCGATCCAGGTGGAGAGATCGAAGAACCCGTCGATGGAGTCGACGCCGAAGATCACCTTGCCGAGCCAGCCGCCGAGGAGACCGCCCGCGATGCCGATGAGCATGGTGATGATGATGCCGCCCGGGTCCTTGCCCGGCATCAAGGCCTTGGCGATGGCGCCGGCGAGCAGGCCGATGATGATCCACGCGATGATGCCCATGATGCGTCTCCGCTTCGTCTTGTAAGAACGGTGTCAGCTCACGTGTGCACCGTCCGCGCCCGTGCAAACGTCTCTTTTCCCGAGTCGTCGACCGGACGGCGAAAGATCTTCGGCCGCTCGCGCGGGGCTGCCGTCACTGCGCGGCGTCGGCGGGACCTCGCAACGCCAGGTACACGGACCAGACCACGGCCACCAGCGGCACGGCGACCACGGCGCCGACGACCCCGGCCGCGACCGCTCCGCCCACGACGGCCAGAGCGACCACCACCGGGTGCAACCGGACCGCCCAGCTCATCACGAGGGGATGCAGGAGATGACCCTCGATCTGGCCGATGACCACGATCAGGATCACCACCAGCAGGGCGATGAAGACCCCCTTCGCCGCGAGGGCGACCACGGCCGCGATCGCCAGGGCGATCGGCGAGCCGATCAGGGGGATGAAGGCGGCCACGAACTCCAGCAACGCCAGCGGGACGGCGAGCGGCACCCCGAGAACGAACAGCGCGACGCCCACGAGGATCGCGTTGGTCGCCGCCACCAGCAGGATGCCGCGCGTGTACCCGGTGAAGGTCCGCCAGGCCGCCCGGCCCGCCACCATGAAGTTCCGCCGTCCCCCGGCGGGGAGCTGATCGCACACCCACTGCCACTGCCGGTCCCCGGAGTGCGTGAAGAAGGCCGAGCAGAACAGGGCCAGGGCGAGCACGGTCACCACCTCCACCAGTCGGCTCGCCCCGCTGAGCGCCGTGCTGAAGAGGGCGGAGCGGTGGCTGGACAGGAGTTCGCCGATGCGGGACCGGAGATCGTCGAACGCGTGCGACGAGAGCCGGAAGGGAGGCCCCTCGAGCTGACGCTCGATCCGGTCGACGCCCGCCGCGAACTCCTTCTGCAGCCCGCCACGCTGACCTGCCGCGGACTCACCCACCAGCGTCAGCACACCGAGGACGAGGAGGACGCCGCCGATGAGCGCCGCGGCCACCGCGAGCGGACGGGGCACGAACCGGGCGAGGAAGCCGGCCACGGGGCGCAGCACCGTGGTGATGACCAGACCGAGGAAGACGGCGACGGCGATCTGGTGGAACTGCCCGAGCAGCGAGAAGGCGACATGGACGACGATGCCGACGGCGATGATCCGCCAGGCGTACGCGGCCGCCGTCCGCAGCAGGTCCGGCACGCGCGGATCCGTGCCGCTTCGGCGTCCGGGCGGCGAGGCGGGGCGATCCGGGGGTGTGGACACCCCATGCCCGTACCACCGGTCGGCCTGGCGATCGCGGCGCCGACGCGGAGTTCCCCCGAAGGCCGGTACCGGTCGGGTGAAGCGGGCCGCCGCCTCGCCCGACGAGCGGCGGCCGGGGGCGGGCAGGGGAGCCGTCCTGGGCGTTCGTCCGCCTCGGGTCTCGGCGAGTGAGCCGGTGGAGGAGTTCACTGACCCGCTGGGTGCGACGGACCACGACGTGCCCTCCCTGCCGACGGCGGTGGACGAGACCGGAGTCCTCGAGCCGGGCGCAGGGGCGGGACAGCGTGCCGAGCGCGTCGGCGGCGTGCGGCGAGCCGAAGCCGTCCGACTGTCACATCCCTGTGCGGGCCCGGTCACAGGCCTCCGCCGAACCCGCTTCACCCCGCGCCCGGGCCCGGACCGCCGTGGCACCATGCTCGCTCAGGCACCGCGTCCAGGGGGGACACATCATGCGCACCCGCGTCACCATCGTCACGGCGGCACTGCTCCTCGCCGCGCTCACCGCCTGCTCCTCGTCCGGGTCCGGCGACGACGGCCCGGCCGCCGATGACTCGGGCGCCCCGGTCGACGAACCCACCGTCAGCGTCCCCGCCGCACACCAGGGCGACGACCTCAAGGCCGCCGTCGCGGTCTACACCGCCGCCTACTTCGCCGGCGACGCGGACACCGCGTACAGCATGCTGTCCACGCGCTGCGCGAAGAAGGTCGCCAAGGGCTCGTACGCCGACGTCGTGAAGCAGGCGTCGGCCGAGCACGGCGAGGACCATGCGGTGAGCGACGTCCAGGCCGAGGTGTCCGGCATGACGGGCCGTGCCACCTACAAGGTGACGGGGCTGCCCGAGTTCGATCGGAAGGCGCAGCCGTGGGCGCTGGAGGGCGACGCCTGGAAGTACGACGCCTGCTGACCCGCTGCGACACGTCCTGGCCGTTCGATCGCCCGGCGACGACGTGCGGCGGCGCCTCGGCGTGCGGTTCCGCGTCGGCGGCTCACGGTCTCGGCGGCGGCCGGTCTCAGCGGCGGCCGGTCTCCGCGGCGAAGGCGTCGAGCAGGGCGAACGTCCGCGCCGGCTGCTCGAGATGGGGCAGGTGGCCCGCTTCCGGCACGGTGGCGAAGCGTCCGTCGGGGAAGGACGCGGCGTACTCCTTGCCGTAGGCCGGGGTCACGATGCCGTCGCTCTCACCCCACACGACCAGGGTCGGGGCGGTGACGGCCGCGAGCCTGGGGCGCAGAGCGGGGTCGCTCATGCCGGGGCCGCCGGAGAAGACGCGCAGGGACGCCATGTTGGCCTGGATGCCGGCGAGCCGCTCCGCCGGGACGGTCGCCGGGTCGACGTAGAAGCGCTCGGAGTCGTGGTAGGCGTGCTCGGCGACGCCCCGCGCGTCGAGGCCGAAGAAGTCACGGACCGGCTCGCCGTCGACCTCGATGCCGACCGCGTTCACCAGGACGAGCCCGCTGACCAGGCCCTCCGTGTCGGCTGCGGCCAACTCGGCCCCGATCCAGCCGCCGAGGGAGGAGCCGATCACCAGGACGTCGGACAGGCGGCGTTCGCGCAGCAGGCGGAGGTAGACGGCGGCGAGACCGCCCACCGTCGTGAGGTCGGCGGGCCGGGGGGCGCCGTTCCAGCCCGGATGGGTGGGCAGCAGGGTGTGTGCGGTCGCGGCGAAGTGCTCGGCGACGGGGGCGACGGTGAAGGGACCGCCGCCGCCGTGCAGGACGAGGACGGGGCGGCCGGCGGCGGGGCCGGATTCAGTGAGCGTCAGTTCCGAAGTCATGACGAGGACCCTAACTAAGGATGTTTATATAAGCAAGTTTAGTTGAGGTGCTAGCCTGGCCGGCATGGCCGTTGAACCGCAGATCCTCGGAAGGGCCGTGAAGGCCGTCCAGTACCGCCAGCACCGGGCGCTCGACAGCCGCCTCGCGTCGGTCGGCAGCACGCTCGCCCAGTGGGACGCCCTCCGGGCGATCGGCCGCACACCGGGAGCCAGTGCGCGCGCACTGGCGGCGGCGACGTTCCAGAGCGAGCAGGCGTTCGGCACGCTCGCGGGACGGCTGGTGGCGCAGGGGCTGGTGGACCGGCGCCCCGGACACGGCCGGCGCATCGAGCACCACCTCACCGCCGAGGGGGAGCGGGTGCTGAACGCGGGCCACGAGGTGGCGGACTCGGTGCTCCGGCAGTGCTTCGGGCAACTGACGGAGCCGGAGCGGGAGACGCTGCTGCGTCTGCTGCTGAAGATCGAGGGGCCGCGGCCCGAAGGCCGGGCGGGCTGACCGCACCGCCGGACCCGGGACGACGGACCGGCGCGCCGCGGGACGTCGTCCACCAGGCCAAACGGCTGCCTCAGGTGACGTCGTGCAGATCCGGGGAAGAAGGTGCGGCAACCGATGGGAGGTTGTCGTGGAGGGTGGAGATCTGGAACTGGGCGAATTGCTGGCCGCCGCGGAGGCGGCCCCGCCCGGTGAGTCGGTCGACGTGGTGGCACACGACCTGCAGAAGCGGTTCGGCGCCGAACACGTGTCGTTTCTGTTCGCCGATCTCGTCGGGCGACGGCTGGTGCGGCTCGCCGCGGTCGGTGACGACGACGCCGTCGACGCCGGGCCGATCGACCTGCGGGGCAGCGTCTACGACGAAGTCCTGCGCAGCCAGCGCCAGCACGTGGAAGCCGACGGCCAGGGCGGGCAGCGCGTCATCACGCCCGTCACCAACCGCGGTGACTGCATCGGCGTGCTGGAGGTGACCCTGCAGTCCGTGGACGAGACCGTGCTGCGGCAGGTCCGGGAGGCGGCACACGCGCTGGCGTACATCATCGTCACCGACCGGCGCTTCACCGATCTGTACCACCTGGGCCGCCGCACCACCGAGACCAGCCTGGCCGCCGAGATCCAGCACCAGTTGCTGCCCTCGGCCCCCTGCTGCGAGGGGGAGCAGTTCACTCTCGCCGCCGGACTGATCCCGGCCGACGACATCGGCGGCGACACCTACGACTACACCCTCGACCGCGACACCCTGCACCTGTCCATCACCGACGCCATGGGCCACGACACGAACTCGGCCCTGCTGGCCACCCTGCTGGTCGGAGCGCTGCGGCGGGCCCGCCGCAGCGGCTGTGACGCGCTCAGGCAGGCCCAGCACGCGCACCAGGCCCTGTTGAGCCACAGCCGCGGCCTGGCCACCGGGCAGTTGCTCTGCGTCGACCTCGACACCGGCCTGTGCGACCTGGTCAACGCCGGTCACCCCTGGCCGCTGCGGCTGCGCGACGGCGCCGTCGAGGAGGTCAGACTCGCCGTCAACCTGCCGTTCGGCGTGGCGGCGCCCACCTCCTTCCGGGTGCAGGAACTGCAACTGCTGCCCGGCGACCGCCTGATCCTGCTCACGGACGGCATGCAGGAACGGGGCGCCGCGGCCGCCGACCTCGCCTCGATCGTCCACGGCAGCCGCGCCCTGCACCCGCGCGAGGCCGTCCAGAGGCTGACCGCCGCCGTGATCGAGGCCTGCCACGGCAGTCTCAGGGACGACGCCACGGTCGTGGTGCTGGACTGGCACGGCAACCGCCGCCGGCCGGCCGCAGCGGGACCGGATCCCCGACGGTGAACGAGCGGGCGCCGCAGCGGGCCTGACAGCCACGGACCCTCATCCCAGCAGGGCCTCCTCGACGGTGGGACGGCAGGGGATGAGCATGTCGATGCCGACCAGGTGCAGCACACGGGAGACGGGCGCCTGCGCGCCCGCGATGCGCAGCCATCCCTGAGCGCCACTCGCCCGCTGATGGGCGGCGACCAGGACGTTGATCCCGCTCGAGTCCATGAAGGTCACACCGCTGAGATCGGCGACGATCCGCGGCGGCGTCGCGCCGTCCCCGGATGTCAGCGCCCGGCCGAGCACATCCGTCACGTCATGGTCGATCTCTCCGCGCACCCGCACGACGCGGACGCCGTCGACCACTTGGGGACGGACGGAGAGCCGTTCCGGCGGGTCGGTTCGCTGGTTGTCCGTCACGGTCTCCTCGACTGCGCTCGGGGCGGCCCCGGGAAAACGGGCGTGCGCGGGATTCTGCCCCGATGCCATGGCGGCATGCACCCGGGCGGCCGCGCCTGACCGCACCCGCCGGACGACATCCCTGGCATGAACGACGCCGTCGTGGGTACCGGCGCACGTGAACGGGGGAGTGAGGGCGAACGCGTGGAATCCCATGCCGACGATGACGGCTGCAGCGGTCCGGACGAGTACCTGATGCGGGCCGCCTACGCGCTGGGAGCGGACGACGGCTGCATCGCCGACGCCCGCCACCACGCCGTGGCCTTCCTCGACCGGGCCCAAGCCGAGCATCGTCTCCCCCTGCCGGCGCGCGTGCGGGACCTCACCCAACTGGTGGTCAGCGAGCTGGTCACCAACGCCCGCAAGTACGCCCCCGGACCCGTGCTGATGGAACTGCGCATCACCGCCGGCAGCGTCGACGTCGTCGTCCGGGACAGCGACCCCAGCGTTCCCGCGGCCCGGGCCGCCAACCCCGGGCGCATCGGCCAGCACGGTCTGGAGATCGTCAAGGCCGTCACCGAGGTGCTCTTCGTCGAGCAGGAGGCGGTCGGCAAGCGCATCACGGCACGCATCGCCCTTGCCGAGCCGCCCGGCAGCGGCGCCCACGCGGCCCACACCCTGACCTAGCGTCCAGCGCACCACGGTCGCCTTCCGGCCCCGCCGGCCGCGGCACGCCGCCATCGACACGGCGGTGCCGCACTGCAGTCTCGAGCTCGCAGGGCCCGACGGAGCCGGGGTCCGTGCGGCAGGGCGAAGTGAGACCGCGTCAGAAGTCGCTCCCACCGCGCCCCGAGCCCACCTCGCCGCCGGCCCGGTCCGCGGTGCGCGACGGGAACTGAACGGCTCCCGCGTCCGACCCGTAAGGAGGAGACGGATACCACCAGGGGGAACGAGGCGGTGATGATCATGCGCAGGCGCGGGGAGTGTTTCCCCGGGGGCATGACACCGTCGAACGGCATGACCGCGTCCAGGGCGGTGCGGAGCGTGCGCGCCGCCGTGTTCGCCGTTCTCTGCGTCCTGCTCGCGGCGGGAGGCCATACGCTGGCCACCGGTGTGACGCCCGCGGCCCGGGTGCAGATCGCCGGGGCCGCGGCGGTCTTCGTGGTCGCCTGTCTGCTGGGCGGTCGGGAGCGGTCCCTCGTCGGCATCGGCGCGGGCACGCTGGCGTCGCAGGGCGCGCTGCACCTCGCCTTCCACGCCGCCCGGCCGCACCCCGCGACGGTCATGCACGGGATGCGGATGTCTCCCTCCGCCCATGTCCTGAGCCCGCACGCCGTGAGCCCCCACGTCCTGAGCCCGCACGCCGTGACGCCCCACGCCACCGTCGCCCACCTCGTCGCCACGCTGGCACTGACCTGGTGGCTGCGGCGCGGTGAGGCCGCGCTGTGGTCGCTGCTGCGGTGGGCCGTCGCTCTCGTGTCGGGGCTCGCCGCCTGGTGGCGCCTGGCGAGGAACCTCCGCGGCGGTCCGGGGACTCCCGCTCGCGTGCGCTGCGCGAGCGGCGGGACGCGCCCGCCGCGCCGGGCGCGGTTGCGGTACGCCGTGCACCGGCGGGGACCGCCGACGGGGACGTCGTACGCGATCTGACCTCACACGTCCCTCGTCCTTCAGTACGGAGACCTCCTCAGCCATGTCCACGACCCGCACCACCACCCGTCTGCGCCGCACCACCGACCTGCGCCGCGCCGGGGCCGTCACCGCCCTCGCCGCCGCCGCGGTCCTCGCCGCGGCCGGCGCCGCCTCCGCGCACGTCACCGTGCACCCCGAGAGCTACGCACAGGGCGCCACGGACGGCGTCCTGACCTTCCGCGTCCCCAACGAGGAGAACACGGCCGCGACCACGAAGGTGCAGGTCTTCCTGCCGACCGACCACCCCCTGCTCGGCGTGCTCGTGTCGCCCCGGGACGGCTGGACCGCCAAGGTCACGAACACGAAGCTCAGGACGCCGGTCAAGACCGACGACGGCACCGTCACCGACGCCGTCTCCGAGATCACCTGGACCGGCGGGAAGATCGGCGCCGGGCAGTTCGAGGACTTCGACGTGGCCTTCGGGCAACTGCCCGACGACGCCGGCCGGCTCGCCTTCAAGACCCTGCAGACGTACGCCGACGGCAAGACCGTCCGCTGGATCGAGGAAGGGCAGGCCGGCGGCGACGAGCCGGAGAACCCGGCCCCCGTCCTCGAGCTCACCGCCAAAGCCGCCGACGGGACGGCGGAGGGGACGGCGCAGAACGGCGCCGCCGCCCCCGACCCTTCGACGGCCACGAAGAACTCCCGCGGTTCCTCGGTCACCGCGTCCGCCGACGACTCGACCGCCCGCGGGCTGGGCGTCGCAGGGCTGGTGGCCGGCGTGCTGGGGCTGGTGGCGGCGGCCTTCACCGCCGTCCGCAGCCGCTCCGCCGGATCCCGGCCCGAGTAGGCCGGTCGTCGCCCCCTGCCGAACCGGTCGCCGTGCCGTGGAACTCTGTGTGTCCTGTATCACTCTCCCCGACGTGAGTGACGGGGCGGGGCTCCGTGCGTACCCACCCGTGACGGGCGGTGGCCGGATGCGAGGATGAGGCGGTCATGACTGCTGGGCGGGGTGCGCGCACGGTACGGGCCGCGGTGTTCGCGGCCGTCTGTGTGCTGCTCGCCGCCCTGGGCCACGTCCTGATGTCGGACTCCACCGTGCCCTGGTGGACGATGTCCGCCGGCTTCGCCGTCACCAGCGTCGTCGGCTGGACCCTGGCAGGCCGTGAACGCGGGCTCCCGACGGTGGTCTCCGTCGTGGTCGTCGCCCAGGGCGCGCTCCATTCGGCCTTCTCCTGGAGCGGTTCGGCGGCAGCAGGATCCGGCGCGGTCACCTCGGCGCAGGGCATGAACGGCATGTCCATGAGCCCGATGCCCATGGACGCGATGGACCCGGGCCCGATGGGATCCATGGCTCCCACGGGATCCATGGGGGCCGGTGGATCCCCGGGCATGGGGCAGGCAGCGCACTCCCTGTCCGCCGGACCTCTCGGCCACATGGCCCACGGCGCGGGCATGTCCTCGCTGGGCATGCTGGCCGCCCACACGCTGGCCGCCCTGCTGACCGGTCTGTGGCTGGCGTACGGCGAGCGGGCCGCGTTCCGGCTCCTGCGGGCCGTCGGCGGATGGCTGGCCGCTCCGCTGCGGCTGCCCCTCGTCGTCCTGCCCGTTCCGGCGCGGCGGCCCAGGCTGCGGCCGGCGCGCGAACGCGCCGAGCGGCTCCCACGGCTGACGCTCACCCACACGATCATCTCTCGAGGGCCTCCGGCAGGGACCGCTGTCATCTGAGACAGCCGGTTTCCCCGAGGCCGTTCTTCTGCCGCCGCATCAGCCGGCTCCCAGGCTTCGGGCACGGGGCGCGCACGGCGCACGCCCCCTCCCACTTCCCTGTCCCGGGACCGCCCCAGCGGCGTCTCTCGTGCCCGGCGCGCACCGCACGTCCGGCGTGTTCAGCACCCGGCGTGTTCAGCAGCCGCTCCGCGCGCGTCTCGCGCCGCGCGGGCTCGGTCCCGGACCCTCCGAGAAGGACAACAGGTGATCACTCCTGTCCTCCCCCTGCCGTCCGAGAAGCGCGAAACGGGATGCGTGACGGCGGACCGACCCGCCGAGACGACGCCGGCCGACGATCCGGCGACCGCCTGGGCCCTCGCCGCCCGCACCGGCGATCCCGACGCTGTCGACCGCTTCGTGCGTGCCCTGCGTCCGGACGTCGTCCGCTACGTCACCTATCTCTCCGCCGACCGCCAACTGGCCGACGACCTCACCCAGGAGACGTTCCTGCGGGCGCTGGGGAGTCTGCACCGGTTCGAGGGACGCTCGTCCGCCCGCACCTGGCTGCTGTCCATCGCGCGCCGCACGGTCGTCGACAGCCTGCGGTACGCCGCCGCCCGGCCGCGGCCGGCCGACGTGGACGACTGGACGATCTGGGCCGAACGCGCCCAGCCCGGCGGTCTGCCCGGATTCGACGACGGCGTGGCGCTGCTCGACCTGCTGGACGCGCTGCCGGCCGAGCGCCGCGAGGCGTTCGTCCTCACCCAGCTGACCGGCCTCCCCTACGACAAGGCCGCCGAAGCCAGCGGCTGCCCGGTCGGGACGATCCGCTCCCGGGTCGCACGGGCCCGCGCGGCCCTCGTCGTGCTGCTCGACGAGGCCGAGGGGCTCGGCGCCCCGAGCGCGGCCGCCTGACGCGCGGAGCGCCGGCGCCCGCCCGAGCGGGGGCGCCGGCCCCCGCCCGTCCTCGCCGCCGGACGGTGACCGGGGAGGCACGGGCGTCGACGGCGAGTTCCTTGACCGTTTCATGAGTCGTTCGGGCGGAAGCGAGGTGCATGAGAAACGGCCGGCGGGCAAGGTGCGAAGGGTGACACGCGTCGGAATCGTTCTGTTGACCTTGCTCGTCGCTCTCGTGGCCGTGGCGGTCGGGATCTCCCTGTACTGGCTGTTCGCCGCTGTCCCGCTGCTGTTTCTGGGGTTCCTGGGAGCCTGGGACCTGCTCCAGCGCCGCCACTCGGTGCTGCGCAACTATCCCGTCCTGGGCCACGCCCGCTACCTCATGGAGCGGATCCGTCCGGAACTCCAGCAGTACTTCATCGAGCGGAACTACGACGGGCGCCCCTTCGACCGGGACGTGCGCAGCATCGTCTACGAGCGGGCGAAGGGCACCGCCGCGGAGGAGCCGTACGGCACCGAACGCGACGTCTACCAGCCCGGCCACGAGTTCCTGGTCCCCTCGATGGCGCCCTGCGAGGTGCCGAAGACACCGCCGCGCGTGCACATCGGCGGCCCCGACTGCACGCGCCCCTACGACATGGCACTGCTCAACGTGTCGGCCATGAGCTTCGGGTCCCTGTCGGCCAACGCGATCCTCGCGCTCAACGGCGGCGCAGCGGCCGGAGGCTTCGCCCACGACACCGGAGAGGGCGGCCTCTCCGAGTACCACCTGCGTCCCGGGGGCGACCTCGTCTGGGAGATCGGCACCGGCTACTTCGGCTGCCGCACCGCAGACGGCGACTTCGACCCCTCGGAGTTCGCCGACAAGGCCGCACACGACCACGTCAAGTGCGTGTCCCTGAAACTGTCGCAGGGCGCCAAGCCGGGGATCGGAGGAGTCCTGCCCGGGGCGAAGGTCAACGCCGAGATCGCCCGGGTCCGGGACGTGCCCCCGGGGAAGACCGTCGTCTCACCGCCTTACCACAAGGTCTTCTCCACGCCGCGCGAACTCGTGCGCTTCATCGCTCACATGCGGGAGCTGGCCGACGGCAAGCCGACCGGGTTCAAGCTCTGCGTCGGGTCGCGCCGGCAGTTCCTCGCCGTGTGCAAAGCCATGCTGGAGGAGGGCGTCACTCCCGACTTCGTCGTCGTGGACGGCGCCGAGGGCGGTACCGGCGCCGCGCCGCTGGAGTTCGCCGACCACGTCGGCACCCCGCTCACCGAAGGACTCCTCACGGTGCACAACGCCCTGGTCGGAACGGGTCTGCGGGACATGGTCAAGGTCGGCGCGAGCGGCAAGATCGCCACCGGCGCCGATCTGGTCAAACGCATGGTCCAGGGCGCCGACTACGGCAACGCCGCGCGGGCGATGATGTTCGCCGTCGGCTGCATCCAGGCCCAGCGCTGCCACACCAACACCTGCCCCACCGGAGTCACGACCCAGGACCCCCGGCGCGCCCGTGCCCTCGACGTCGGCGACAAGACGCCGCGCGTCCGGCGCTTCCAGGAAGCGACCGTGGCCGGCGCCCTGCAGATCATGGCGTCCATGGGCGTCACCGACCCCTCCCAACTGCGTCCGCACATGCTCCGACGACGCATCGACCCCTACACCGAACGCTCCTACGCGGAGCTGTACGAGTGGCTCGAGCCGGGGCAGCTGCTCGCGGAGCCTCCCCTGGCCTGGGCGGCCGACTGGAAGGCCGCGGACCCTGACCGATTCACCGTCTGAACTGGAGCACCAAGTGGCCCGTACCGTTGCCCGCGTCATCGTGGACGCACTGAGCGAACTCGGCGTACGCCAGGTCTTCGGCGTTGTGGGAGACGCGCTGAACCCCGTGACCGACGCCATCCGCACCACCGAGGGCCTGGAGTGGGTGAGCTGCCGGCACGAGGAGGCGGCGGCCTTCGCCGCGAGCGCCCAGTCGCAGCTCGGCGACACGATCGGCGTCTGCATGGGCACCGTCGGACCCGGTTCCGTCCACCTGCTCAACGGGCTGTACGACGCGGCGAAGAGCCGTACCCCGGTGCTGGCGATCGCCGGCCAGGTGCCGCTCGCGGAACTGGGCAGCGACTACTTCCAGGAGATCGACAACGACGCCCTCTTCAGCGACGTGGCGGTCTTCCGCGCCACGATCACCTCGCCCGACCAGCTGCCGCAGATGCTGGAGACCGCGGTGCGCAACGCCCTCGGCCGCAAGGGGGTCGCCGTCCTGACCGTGCCAGGCGACCTGGGGGAGCAGAAGCTGACCGCCGACCGTCCGGCACGGTTCTCCCTGAACATGCCCCTGACCCGCCCCGACGAGTCCGCCGTGGGCCGGGCCGTGGAACTCCTCGACCGCGCCGAGCGGGTCACCCTGCTCGTCGGACAGGGCGCGCGCGACGCACGGGCGGACGTCCTCGCGCTGGCCGACCGGCTGGCCGCGCCGATGGTACTCACCCTGAAGGCCAAGGCCGGTTTCGAGGGCGACGCCAACCCCTACCAGGTCGGCCAGACGGGACTGATCGGCAACCCGGCGGCCGCGTCGGCACTCCAGGACGCGGACACGCTGCTGCTGCTCGGCACCGACTTCCCCTACCGGGACTGGTATCCCGAGGGCCGGACCGTCATCCAGGTGGACACCGAGGCCGCCCACATCGGCCGCCGGGTGCCCGTCGACGTCGGGCTCGTCGGCGACACGGGCGTCACCGTGCGCGACATCCTGGCCCGGCTCGACGCCGCGCCCGCCGGGACCCGGGGCGCACGCGACCGCTCGCACCTGGAGAAGGCGCGCGCACGCTTCGACAGGTGGCGCGCCGGACAGGCTCGGCTGGCCGACCCCTCGCACGACAGGGGTCTCGTGGGCCGCGTCCGCTCCGCACTGGACAACCGCGGCCACGACATCCGCCCGGAGGCGCTGGCCGCCCTCGTGGACCGGGTCGCCGCCGACGACGCCGTCTTCACCTCCGACACGGGCATGGCCACGGTGTGGCTGTCCCGCTTCGTCGAGATGCGCGGTGAGCGGCGGCTGATCGGCTCCTACAACCTCGGCTCCATGGCCAACGCCATGCCCCAGGCCCTGGGCGCCCAGTGCCTGGACCGTGAACGCCAGGTCGTCGCGTTCTGCGGCGACGGCGGGCTCAGCATGCTCCTCGGCGACCTGATGACGCTCAGGACGCACCGCCTTCCCGTCAAGCTCGTCGTCTTCGACAACCGCCGGCTCGGAATGGTGAAGCTGGAGCAGGAACAGGCCGGTCTTCCCGAGTTCGGCACCGTGCTGGACAACCCCGACTTCGCGGCCGTCGCCGAGGCCATGGGCATCACCGGCATCCGCGTGAGCGACCCGGCGGACCTCGAGGCCGCGGTGCGCCGCGCCTTCGACACTCCCGGCCCGGTGCTGCTGGACGTCCTCACCAATCCCGACGAGATCGCCGTCCCGGCGAAGCCGACCGTCGAGCAGGGCTGGGGTTTCGCCGTGGCCAAGGTGAAGGAGGTCGTGCGCAGCCGGGGGGAGGCCGGCGACGACTGAACAGGGGAGCGGAACGTCCTGCCGACGGGACACGGGACCCTGGCCGACCGATCTCCAGCACCCCGGACCGCACCGGATCCGGGTCCCGGAGATCGGTCGGCAGGAAACAGGCATGCACGCCGGATCACGGGGTAGCCGCGTCCTTGCCGGAGCAGGGACCGGCGAGAGAGACGCTGATCGACAGGGAGGGGCACATCATGTTGACGACGACCGCGCAGGCTGCTGGGCGGACCGTGGAGGTTCCGGAGATCGCGGATCCGTCCAAGGTGGCGCCGAAGGACGCGCGGGAGTTGTCGAAGGTGTTCTTCGACCAGCTCACGGTGCTGGAGGAGGGGACGCCCGAGTACCAGTACGCCCGCAACACGCTGATCGAGATGAACATGTCCCTGGTCCGCTACGCCGCCGGCCGGTTCCGCAGCCGCGGACCGGAGGAGATGGAGGACATCGTCCAGGTCGGGATGATCGGTCTGATCAAGGCCATCGACCGGTTCGAGCTCACCCGTGAGGTCGAGTTCACCTCCTTCGCCGTGCCGTACATCGTGGGCGAGATCAAGCGCTTCTTCCGCGACACCTCCTGGGCCGTGCATGTGCCGCGACGTCTGCAGGAAGCACGCGTCCAGCTGGCCCGCGCCAACGAGGAACTGCGCAGCCGTCTGGGCCGGACGCCGACCACCAGGGAACTCTCCGAGCTGATGAGCCTGCCGGAGGAGGAGGTCGTCGACGCGCAGCTGGCCTCCAACGGCTACCGGTCCGCCTCCCTCGACGCGGCGATCAGCGGCAGCGAGGACGGCGAGTCCGCGCTCGCCGACTTCATCGGCGACGAGGACGCCGCCCTCGGTCTGGTCGAGGACTTCCACGCCCTCGCGCCCATGCTCGCCGAGCTCGACGAGCGGGACCGCAGGATCATCCACTGGCGCTTCGTCGAGGAGCTCACCCAGAAGGAGATCGGCGAGCGTCTGGGCGTCTCCCAGATGCACGTCTCCCGCCTGATCACCCGCATGCTGACCCGTCTGCGGGAGGGAATGCTCACCACCCGGTGACGGATTTCGGCGTCGCCGCCGCGGCGGCACGCCGCGACCGCACACGCCAGGGAGGCGCCGCCCCCGTCGGCGCCGGACGGATCCGGGCGGCGACGGGGGCTCGTCGTGTTCGTCCGGCTCCCGGCCCCGGACGCACATGCAGGGGACGGCGACGGTATCCGGCGAGCTCCACCGCAACGGCGGCGAGGGGAACTTCCGCGCCGCCGTTGCCGGGCTGTGCCTGCGGGCGTGCGTTCGGGGCGGGGGTGGGGTCAGCGCCTGGTGTAGAGGAGGCCGATCTTGTCGATCTCCTCGCCGGCGCGGCCGTGGAATCCGGCGAGCTGCCATCCCGTGGGCGTGGTTCGTGTCACGCAGTCGGAGGTGGTGGTCCCGCCGGCCAGGCTGCGCCCGAGGTTGGTGGTGAACCTGGCGTAGAAGATCCGGGTCAGGCCGTCCTTCTGGCCCTGGCAGAGCTGGGTGGAGGTGACGTACTCCCCGCTGCCGAGCGTCAGGGTGGACGCCGTCCCGCCGGTGCCGCCGTGGGCGAGGACCTGGCCGTTGCCGAGGGTCAGGCCGACGCCGTCGACGCGGGAGCCGCTGCGCAGCGAGAGGCTGACGGGACGTGCGCCGGCCGGCACGGCGTCGATGTCGTTGTAGTAGTCGCCGTGGGGGCCGCCGAACTGGTCGCTGAGCTGGAGGTCGGGGTTGCGGGTCCAGGAGAAGGCGG
>NZ_BMTL01000028.1 GCF_014649655.1 Streptomyces humidus
GCAGACTTCCTGCACACCTACAACCACCATCGCTGCCACACCGCACTCGGCGGCCAGCCACCCATCAGCCGTGTGAACAACCCTGCGGGTCAATACACCTAGACCGTCGGGCAGCTTCCCCTCCGTCCGTCGGCTGGATCCGGCGGGCGGATTCCGCCGGTTGCGCCGGTGGGCGGATTCCGTAGGTGGACCCGGTGGGCGGAACCGTAGGTGGATCCGGTGGCGCCTTCCGTAGGTGGACGCGGCAGGCGGAACCCGTGGGTTGACCCGCGGATGGATCCCCTAGGTGGACCGGGTGTCCGGTTGACGCTCTTGACGTGAAGTCAGTGGCCAGTTCACCATCCTGGAACCCCACTCACCGTGGATCACCGCGACCCGGTGATTCCCGAGCCATTCGGAGCACCCCACATGAAGCTCCCCTTCTCCCGGCGTACGGCGGTCGCCGGCGGCGTCTCGATTGTCATGCTCCTGACTGGAGGATCCATAGCAGGGGCGGCCTCCGCGCCCGAGTCCGCCGCGCTCGCCGCCGCTCCCGACATCCCCCTGGCCAACGTCAAGGCGCATCTGGCCCAGCTGCAGTCCATCGCCACCGCCAACGGCGGCAACCGCGCCCACGGCCGCGCCGGCTACAAGGCCTCGCTCGACTACGTGAAGGCCAAGCTGGACGCGGCCGGCTTCACCACCACGGTCCAGCAGTTCACGTCGTCCGGCCGCACCGGCTACAACCTGGTCGCCGACTGGCCCGGCGGCGACGCCGACCACGTCGTCATGGCCGGCTCACACCTCGACAGCGTCACGGCCGGTGCGGGCATCAACGACAACGGCTCCGGTTCGGCGGCGGTGCTGGAGACGGCCCTCGCCGTGTCCCGGGCCGGCTATCACCCGACCAAGCATCTGCGGTTCGCCTGGTGGGGAGCGGAGGAGCTGGGCCTGGTCGGATCGCGCTACTACGTCAACAACCTGTCCTCCGCGAACCGCGCCCGCATCAGCGGCTACCTCAACTTCGACATGATCGGCTCGCCGAACCCCGGCTACTTCGTCTACGACGACGACCCGACCATCGAGAAGACGTTCAAGGACTACTTCACCGGCCTCGGCATATCAACGGAGATCGAGACCGAGGGCGACGGCCGTTCCGACCACGCCCCCTTCAAGAACGCGGGCGTTCCGGTGGGCGGCTTGTTCAGCGGCGCCGACTACATCAAGACGGCGGCGCAGGCGGCCAAGTGGGGCGGCACGGCCGGCCAGGCCTTCGACCGCTGCTACCACTCCTCCTGCGACACCAGCGCCAACATCAACGACACCGCCCTGAACCGCAACGCGGACGCCGTCGCCTACGCGCTCTGGACGCTGTCCTCCTGAGCCCCGGTTTCTGCCCCCGGCCAACCCAACCGACCACCTGACCAACCGCCCCCTGGCCAACGCCCTCCTGGCCAACCGGCCTCATGAACACAGGCCGGGGGCAGGGGGGACAGGGCGGGCAGGGCGGGCAGGGCGGCCGAGGGTCCCGGCCGCTTCGGGGTCTCGGGCCCTACGCGCCTGCCTTGCGGGCGCGTTCGGCCAGCCGGAGCATGCGTGCGCGGGCCGAATCCAGTTCCTCGACGTCGTCGGCGGCGGGCCCCTCCTCGGCGGTGAGCTCCGTCCACAGGCCGAGGAGTTCGGTCCCCAGGTTCAGCCCCTGCAGCGGGTCGCGCACGGCACGCCAGGCCGTCGCCGCGCTCTGGACGTTGCCGTACGCCGCCTCCGCGTCGCAGGCCCGGCGACGGATGCGTGCCAGATCGAGGGAGACGTGGAAGGCGCGCACCGGGTCGCCTCCCAAGTAGGCGATGTACGCCATGAGTTCACGCAGCCGGAGCACTTCGGGGTGCTCCGGCCCCAGCGTCCCTGACGCCTCCAGCACGGTGCGCTCCGCGAGCGCGGCCGCGACGTCCGTCCGGCCCGCCCGCACCGCCTCGTTGATCTGCGCCATCGGCTCCCCGAGAAGAGGGGGCGCTACCCCGACGCCGTGCAGGGTACGCGGATCGTCCCCCAGCACCGCCTCCGCGACGGCGTCGAAGCCGCGGGCGGGCGTGGGCTTGAAGTCCGGGTCGGGCTCGGAGACGAGCCCTTCGGGAAGGAACGGGGTGGGAGCGGGTGCCGGAGCGACCACGAGGGCGGCGGCCGAGGCGGAGAGGGGGGCGGAGGCCGACGCGGCCGGGGTGCCGGGTCCCGGTACGGGCAGCGGGAGCGGAGTCGGGTCGCAGACGGGGGGCGTCGGGGGCGGAGTCGGGGTCGAAACCGGGGTCGGGGTCGCGGTCGGGATCCGGGTGACGTCGGGGGTCGCATCGGGGTAGGGCTGCTCGTCCATCGCCGGGGGCGGACCGAACACGCCGGTCGGGGCGGAGACCGTACCGAGCGCGAGCATGCCGTCCTGGACGGCTGGTTGCGACGCCTGTGACCGCGTCGGCTCCGGTGCCTGTGCCTGTGCCGGCTCCGGTGCCGGTGCCGGTGCCGGTGCCGGTGTCGCGCCGGGTGCCGGTGCCTGCTCCGGTGCCGTCTCAGGCACCGCGCGCAGCGGAAAGGTCGGGGTCGCGTCCCGCACCGGGTCGGACACCTGACGCAGGAAGTGCGTGGGCTCGTCGTGGCGCGGCTGGGAGAGCTGGGAGAGCTGGTCCTGCTGGGGCAATGAGGGCTTTTGGGGCACAGGGGGCTGCTGGGGCAGCTCGTCGGAGACGGCGGCCACGGGGTGGACGCTTCGCCCGTCCGAGACCGTCTCCCGCGCGTCGGCATGCGCCGGAGCGGGAGGCGTGGCCAGAGCCGGGGGCGTGACCGGAGCGGGAGGCGTGACCGGCGTGGGGAGGGGCTCTGCGGTGAAGTGGCTGGAGCCGTCGGTTTCCACGCGCAGGGGAACGACGTAGCCGATGCGTTCGTCGCGGACCGCGGCGAGGACCGGGTGGCCGGTGGCGAGGGCGATGCGGTGGAGGTGGTCCAGCACGGCGCGCTGGATCTCCTCACCTTCGGCCGCCACGACGGGTACGCCGCCTATGGTCGCCGTCCCGCCCCCGCGGACGTGGACGTCGAGCGGCGCCACCACGGCGGCCGTACGGCCGGCGTGCTTCAGTTCCCGCTTCTTCTCACGGCTGAGTCGAGACATCGGTTCCTCACTCGGATGCGTCGTCACGATCCGGTCGTCCGTTTCCGTGTACCTGTACACGTAGTGTTGAGTCTCTCCGAGCGCTCCCGGTCCTCACGTCACCGCGACGTCACAGCCTCGTTCCAGGAACCGACGTCCCTGTCCCGGGGGCCTTCCGGGAAGCGCCGGGATCAGGGGGCGTCCCGCAGGGACGGCGACGACTGGGAGGAACACCGGGATGGGCGCGACGGACGGGCTGCGGGGACCGGAGATCTGGATCCGCGGACCGGTCACCGTACCGGATCCCGGCCCGGCGCCGACACCGGCGCCGTACGCCTCCACCACCGCGACGCCCCGGAGGTTCTCGTGGGTGGCCGCGCACGGCGGAGCCGGCAGTTCCACGCTCGCCGCGGTGTACGGGGGCCACGACAGCGGCCGTGCGTGGCCCGGCGCCGGCGATCCGCCCTCCGTGCTGCTGGTCGCCCGCACCCATGCGGCCGGGCTTGAGTCCGTCCTGCGGACCCTGGAGGTCTTCCGGCGCGGCGAGGCCCCGGCAGGGCTCGACCTGGACTCGGTGGTGCTCGTGGCGGACGCGCCGGGCCGGTTGCCCAGGCCGCTCGCGCAGCGGGTCCGGACGATCGAGTCCATCATCGACGTGTACCGGGTCCCGTGGGTGACCGACTGGCGCCTCGGCGACCTGGGCGGAAGCCCGCCGCGAGAGACGGCCCCGCTGACCCGGCTCACCGGAGCGGCGGGCGGAACGGCGCGCTGACGGCCGGGAACACGGACCAGGACAACGTCGGGGGCGGGGTCGGGGTGAGGGCAGGGGTGGGGCAGGGGTGGGGGCAGGGGTGGGGGCAGCAGGAGGGGACGCGATCGGGGGCGGGTCAGGGCCGGTGATTCGGACGGGCTCCCTGGAGTGGCCTCCGGCCGTGCACATCGCCGCGGACGTGCGAGCGGGACGCCTGCGCGCCGTGGACGTCGTCGACGAGGCACTCGTGCGGATCGCCCGGGTCGACCCGCTCCTGTGCGCCTTCGCCGAGGTGTGGGAGGAGCGGGCGCGCGGATGGGCCCGCGAGGTCGACCTCCGGGTCGCCGCGGGCGAACGGCTGCCGCTGGCCGGTGTGCCGATCGGTGTGAAGGGACGTCACGGGCTACGCGAGGCGGGGCCGTTGGCCGCCGCCGGATGCGTTCCCGTGGGGGCGACCTCCGTGCCGGGACCGGGCACTTCCTGGCAGACCTGGGGCCTGGGCGCCCACGGCCGAACCGTCAACCCCTGGCGCGCCGACCGCACACCGGGAGGCTCCTCGGCCGGCTCGGCGGCAGCGGTGGCCGCCGGCCTGGTCCCCCTGGCGACCGGCAGCGACGGCGCGGGCTCGGTGCGCATCCCGGCCGCCTGGTGCGGTGTGCTCGGCCTGAAGACCACGAACGGACGTCCGGCGCCCCCGAGCCCGGCGAGCGCAGCGAGCCCCCCGGCCCCGGTGACCCCTGCGGACCGTACGGGACTGGCCTCGGCCGGTGTGCTGGCACGGCACGCGGTGGACGCTGAGGCGTACTGGCAGGTCATGGCCCCGAAGGGCGAGCGCCCGGAGCGGGAGACCGCGGGGCCGCCCACCGCCGTCTTCTCCCCCGACCTCGGTTTCGCCGATGCGGATCCCGAGCCGCTCGCCCTCGCCCGCGTCGCCGCCCGGCGCCTCGCCGACGCCGGGGTCGTCAGGCTGCTGCCGCTGTCCGACCCGCCGCTGCGGCTGGAGGATCCGGCGCCTGCCTGGCTGGCACTGCGCACCCCGGGCGCGGACCTCCGTGCGGCAGAACGGGTGCGGGAGGTGAACGACCGTGCGCTGGCCGGGTTCTTCGCCGGCGCGGATCTGCTGCTGACGCCCACGACACCGAACGCGGCGCACGGCCACGAGGGTCCGGGCGACCGCTTCTCGACGGCGCTGACCTGGGCGTTCAACCTGAGCGGGCACCCGGCGCTCAGCGTCCCGGCAGGGCTCGGCGCGGACGGCTGTCCGGTGGGACTGCAGATCGTCGCACCCTGGGGCGAGGAGATGTCGCTGCTGACGACCGCCCGAGCCGCCGAGACGACGTGCCCGGTCGGAGGGCAGCCGAAGCCTCGTGACCCGTGACCCGTGACCCGTGACCTGTGACCTGTGACCTGTGACCTGCGACCACGGATAAGTGCTTGAATGCACGGTCCCGAGATCCACAGGTCCCGACGGCCGCAGTCAGCCATGCCGCTACGCCATGACGTCCTTCGCGGTGAAGCGCGCCCAGGCCGCCGAGCCGAAGACCGCCGCGTAGAGGGCCTGAAGGCCGAGGTTCTTCTGCAGGTCGTCCCAGTAGACGGGCTCGCGCATGAGGTCGGCGAAGGACAGCCAGTAGTGCGGGAAGAAGTACGGTTGCAGGGCGTGGAGCTGCGGGATCTGGTCGAGGATCTGAACCGTGATCAGCAGGCCGACGGTCGTCGCCATCGCCGCGATGCCGCTGCTCGTGAGCGTGGAGACGAACAGCCCGAGCGCGGCGACGCCCGTCAACGACGCGGCGACGACCAGGGCGATCAGCAGTGCCCGGAGCAGGCCGTCCGCGAGGTCGATCCGGGTGCCGGAGATCGTCGTCAGGTCGCCCAGCGGGAAGAGCAGCGCCCCCACGGTGAGTGCCGAGAGCGCGACCACGAGCGTGGCCGCCAGACAGAAGCTCATGACGGTCGCGAACTTGGCCAGCAGCAGGCGGGTGCGGCCGGCCGGGGCGGTCAGGAGGTAGCGCAGGGTGCCGGCGTTCGCCTCACCGGCGATCGCGTCACCCGCGACGACGCCGATGGCCATCGGCAGGAAGAACGGCAGGGTCACCGCCAACGCGGTGAAGACCAGGAACAGGCCGTTGTTGGTGACCTGCGAGATGAACGCGGGTCCCGCGCCGCCGCCTCCGCCGCGCCCGGTGGACGATCCGTCGCTCGTCTCGATCTTCACGGCGATCCCGACCAGGATCGGCACGGCCGCCAGCACCCCCAGCAGGGCGAGGGTGCGCCAGCGCCGGAAGGTGGTCAGCAGTTCGCTGCGCAGGATCCCGAAGGTCCAGGTCCAGGTCAGGGTCCGGATCCGGGTCCAGGCCCGGGTCGGGGTCGGGGGCCCGGCCGGGGTCGGGGGCCCGGTCGGGGTCGGGGGCCCGGTCGGGGTCGGGGTCCGGGAAATCGGGGGAGTCTGGGGGATCCCGGCGGCCCCGGAGGTCGTCCCGGAGGTATCGGGACCGGGTCCGGGACCGGGTCCGGGTCCGGGACCGATCCCGGTCGACGCCGAGGACGTGTTCCCGTCGTCCGCCACCGCGGCTTCAGCCCGCGACATCGAATCCCTCCCCGGTGAGAGCCACGAACGCGTCCTCCAGGGAGGCGCGTTCGACGGAGAAGCCGCGCACGCGCACGCCCGCCTTCACCAACGCACTGTTCAGATCGGCGAGTTCGCGGTCCGCGGACGGCGCCTCCGCGCTGACCCGTTCCTCCGCCAGGACGACATCGGCCACGCCCTGTTCCTTCAGCACGCGGGCCGCGTCCGCGGGGTCCGGAGTCGTCACGACCAGCCGGCCCCGGGCGCCGGCCGCGAGGTCCGCCACCGGACCCTGGACGATCAGCCGGCCCTGCGCCATCACGGCCGCGTGCGTGCACACCTGCTCGATCTCGTCGAGCAGGTGAGAGGAGAGGAACACGGTCGTGCCCTCCGCTGCCAGCTCACGGACCAGCGAGCGGATCTCCCGCATGCCCTGCGGGTCCAGGCCGTTGGTCGGCTCGTCGAGGACGAGCAGGCGGCGGGGCCGGAGCAGGGCGGCGGCGAGGCCCAGCCGCTGTTTCATGCCGAGCGAGTACGCCTTCGCCTTCTTCCCGGCGGCGGCCGTCAGCCCCACCCGTTCCAGCGCGGCCGTGACCCTCGCCCGGCGCGTGCGAGGGTCGGCGGTCGGGTCGGCGGCGTCGTAACGGAGCAGGTTGTCGCGACCGGAGAGGAAGCCGTACAGGGCCGGGCCCTCGATGAGCGCCCCGACGTGCGGCAGTACGGCGCGCGCGGCCCGCGGCATGGGGTGTCCCAGGACGCGGGCCGAGCCTGCCGTGGGCTCGATGAGCCCCATCAGCATGCGGATGGTGGTGGTCTTGCCCGAGCCGTTGGGACCGAGGAAGCCGAAGACACTGCCCGCCGGGACGGTCAGGTCGAGGCCGTCGACGGCGAGCTGGCCGCCGCGGTAGCGCTTGGTGAGGGCGCGGGTGCGGATCACGGCGCCGTCGTCCACGGACTCCACCACGGACTCCACCGTGGACTCCACCACGGGCTCCCGCACCGACCCCGTCACCCTCTGCCTCCCTTCACCGGACCTCCGGTCCGGTCGTCACTTGCCGGTGTTCGCCGCCTTCACGAGCGCGTCCTTGGTGACCGCGCCGGCGTAGACCTTGCCGTCGTCCGTGATCAGGGCGTTGATCAACCGGGTGGAGAAGACGGTTCCGGAGCCGAAGTCGCCGCTCACCTTGTCGCCGAGGGAGCCCAGGAAGCCGCCGAAGCCACCGAGGTCGCCGCCGGCCCCGGAGCCCGAGGGCGCGCCCTCGCCGCCCGTGTCGAAGGTCGCGACGGCCGTCCAGCCCTCGCCGATGACATTGAGGCCCTCGGGACCGGCCGAGCCGCCGAAGCCCTCGCCGAAGCCCTCGGCCCCGCCGTGGCCGGGAGCCTTCCCGGCTCCCTTGTCACCCTTGGCGCCCTCGTCGTCGCCCTCGCCGGCCGTGTCGCCCTCGGTGACCTTCGCTCCCTTGGGGGCGGTGAAGTCGAAGGTGGACGCGGCGGGCTTGGCGAAGCTGACCTGGGTGAAGCCAGCGTCGACAACCGCGGAGCCGCCGCTCGCCGGGGTCAGCGTGAACTTCAGCGGCAGGCCCGTCTCGGCGTCCACGGCCACGCTGATCGCACCGACCGTGGAGCCGGACTGCTTCGGCTTGACGAGCAGCTTGTAGGCGTCACGGCCCGCGACCTGGACGGTCCCGTCGACGGTCACGGAGGTCGTGCCGTCGACCGCCTTGAGGGCGTCCTCGGTGAGGTCCTTGGGCGTGGCGGGGACCGGGGTCCCGTCCTTGCCGGAGCCCATGCCGAAGCCCTCGCCCGAGCCCTTGCCGGAGCCCTGGCCCGGGGTCTCGTCGACGGTGGAGTGGTAGACCTCGTTGGAGGCGCTGTCGTACCCCCACACGTTCTTGCCGTTGTGGATGACGCTGTACTCGGCGGCGTGCTCCAGCAGCGAGACCTTCTGCCGGTCCGGTCCGTCGGCGGCGACGCGCAGGGTGTGTGTGCCGGAGGCGAGCTCGGTGAGCTTGGCCGAGGGGTCGGCGGACGAACCGTCACCGCCCTTTGCGGCTCCGGAGAGCAGCCCGCTCTCCAGCCCGCCGAGGTCGGGCAGCCCGAGGTCGGTGGTGATCTTCACCGTGCCGGACAGCTGCTCCACGTCCGAGGCGGCGATCTTGTCGAGGAGCTGCTGTGCGGTGATCTTCGGCAGGTCGGGGTCGCCGGAGTCGGCGAGCGCCGGGACGAGCCCGATCGTCGCCGCCGCGACACCGATCACGGTGACCGGAACGACGTACCGTGCCGCCTTGCGGCGTCGGAGGCGCGGGTCGTCGGCTTCCCCGACGGTCGCCTCCCCGCCGGTCATGGTGTCGTCGGATGCCTTCGGTGCCATGTGTGCCTTACCTCCGTCGTCGGCGGCGGCTGGTCATCTCGGGCTGCGTTTTCCCCGCCCCGAGCCGCCATTCTCACCCGAATCGGTGAGGAGTGGTGTTTTTCCGTAGTCCCCATCTGACCAAATCAGCCGGTCGTAAGCGTCAACCCGAGGGCTCAACTCCGCCTACGCCTACGGTATGACGCGACCCCGACGCGACAGCGCCCACCCGTAGGGGTGCCGAGGGAGAGGACGCCCCGGCGGCCCAGGGACATACGGAGAGGCGCACCGAGAGGCACACCGAGAGGCGTCCTCAGGGAGGTGCGGAGGTGGACAGGGAGGAGAAGCGGGAGGGGGAGGCCAAACCGGGAGGTCGGGCAGGGGAACGGGAGGTCAGGCAGTCGCGGGAGGTCGGGCAGGGGACCGGCGAGCCGGAGCCCGCGCGGCCACCCCGAGTGAGTCGGTTCGCACCCCAGCCTCGGCCAGGCTCAGCCCGCGCGGCCACCACCCGGCAGGCTCAGCCCGCGCGGCCACCTCGGCGGCTCAGCCCGCGCGGCCCCGACCGGCGGGTCAGCCCGCCCGGTGGACCACCGCGTCGCAGAGCTCCATCAGCGCGGCCTTCGCGTCGCACTCCCGCAACGGCGCCAGCGCGGCGCGTGCGTCCTTGGCGTACCGCACCGTGTCCTTACGGGCCTGCTCCAGCGCCGGGTGGGCCCGGAGCGCCTCCAGTGCCTCGTCGAGCCGGGCGTCGTCGCTCAGGTCGGAGTCCAGCAGCTCGCACAGCGCGATGTCCTCGGGCAGCGCCAGCCGCGCCGCCCGCTCCCGCAGCCGCAGCACCGGCAGCGTGGGGACGCCCTCGCGAAGGTCCGTGCCGGGCGTCTTGCCCGACTCGCGCGAGTCGGACGCGATGTCCAGGACGTCGTCCGCCAGCTGGAACGCGACGCCCAGCCGCTCGCCGTACTGCGTCAGGACGTCGACGACCGTCTCGTCGGCGCCCGACATCATCGCTCCGAACCGGCAGGCCACCGCGACCAGCGAGCCGGTCTTGCCGGCCAGGACGTCGAGGTAGTGCTCGACCGGGTCTCGGCCGTCGGTCGGGCCCGCCGTCTCCAGGATCTGGCCCGTGACCAGCCGCTCGAACGCCTCCGCCTGCACCCGCACCGCCTCCGGACCGAGGTCGGCCAGGATGTGGGAGGCGCGGGCGAAGAGGAAGTCGCCCGTGAGGACGGCGACGGAGTTCCCCCAGCGCGCGTTGGCACTGGGCACCCCGCGCCGGACGGCCGCCTCGTCCATCACGTCGTCGTGGTACAGGGTGGCCAGGTGGGTCAGTTCCACCACCACGGCCGACGGGACGACACCCGGCGCGTGCCTGTCCCCGAACTGGGAGGCGAGCACCACGAGCAGCGGCCGGAACCGCTTCCCGCCCGCCCGCACCAGGTGCTGGGCGGCCTCCGTGATGAAGGGGACCTCGCTCTTGGTGGCCTCGAGCAAGCCTTCCTCGACAGCCGCCAATCCGGCCTGGACATCGGCTTCCAGAGCCTGGTCCCGCACGCTCAGCCCGAACGGCCCGACGACGGTCACGAGGGGTCTCCTGTCTGCTGGTGTCTACTGGCGATTACGCGGTTTGTCGATAGGTCGCTGCCCTCACTCAAGTCAGCGTATCCGGTCACGTTTCGATCACCGATAGCCCCCAGGTCCCCCGGGCTCGAATGGGCTCGCCCGGGAGGCGTCTCCATCAGGCCAGGGCGTGTCGGATTCCACCCGCCGAGTTCCTGATCAGCTCACATCGTCGGACATCCACCGGATTACCCGGGGGTAGCGTTTCATGCTCCCGGACCCCGCACACAGCCTGCCGACCCCCGGCCTGGCCGACGCCGGGCCGGGCAGGCCGCGAAACCCGGCATTCCACGCCGACGCAGCCTCCGGGCAGGACCCCCATCCACGGAGACCCGGCACGCCTGCACGCCCGGTCGCCCGTCCGCCCGACCCCGCGCACCCCCGACCAGCACGGCCCCCCACCCCCTCGCCCCACCCGACCCGAACCCGACCCGACCCGGACCTCACCCGACCCGGACCTCACCCGACCCGGACCCACCCGGGCTCCACCCGACGTGACGACCGTCACGTGCACCACCCCAGGGGCTTGCCCCCTGGGGAGCGGGACGAGCGTGACGAGGCCGCATGTCGCGTCCACCGGACGGGCGGCGCGAGACGCCGGCGCGGACGGCGACCCATCCACGCTCCTTTGACTATGAGTTGGGCTTAATGCCCGTTTCGCCACCCTTGTGAACGCGGGTGAGTTGGCTCACTCCCCCGGACCGGCCGCCGCCGATCCGGCCTTCACCGATCCTCCGTATTCCTCAAGCAAGTTGACCCTTTGCACCCACAAAGGATCAAGCGCCCCATAGGCCACAGACCAAGGTCAATAGGGGTGATCTGTGAATCCGCCACTTGTTCTGGACATGTGCTCTCGCATACGTTCCCGGCCTGTCGGGCGGACGCCTAATCCTGCCGCCGCCCATGACACCCACCGAGAACGCACGGCAGGAGCGGGGGAACCAGGTAGGTCGCCGCAACGGATGCTCCTGACGTCACGGTCGTTTCCTGACGTTTCGGACAGTCCGTCGCGGCTTGGGGTGAAGTCGCGCCCGTCAGGACGCGACCGGGCAGCTCCCCGCCCGAACCCGACAGCTCACCTCGCAGGCGCTGGAGAGGAAAACAGTCATGCCCGCTGCCGCTCACCGCCGCACCCGCACCGCCCGCCTCGCCCGCAAACTCGCCGTCGCCGGCACCGGAGTCGCCGTACTGGCGCTCCCGCTGATCGGCGCCACCAGCGCCTCCGCCGCGACCCCGACCGTCGTCACCGCCACCAGCCTGGGGTACGCCAACAACCTCGACGGGTGGATCCGCGCCTCGCTCCAGGTCATGGGGCAGCACGGCATCCCGGGGACGTACAACGGCATCTACCGCAACGTCATCCGTGAGTCCTCCGGCAACCCCTACGCCATCAACCTCTGGGACTCCAACGCTGCCGCGGGCATCCCGTCCAAGGGCCTGCTGCAGGTCATCGACCCCACCTTCCGCGCCTACCACGTCGACGGCACGTCATGGGACTCGTACGACCCGGTCGCGAACATCACCGCCGCCTGCAACTACGCGGCCGACCGCTACGGCTCCATCGACAACGTGTTCAGCGCGTACTGAGCCGTCCCGCGCTCAGCGCGCTGAGCGCAGCGCACAGCGCGTGCCGAGCGCGCTGAGCGTCCGGGATCGGGATCGGGCTCACGGAAACAGTCTTTCGAGGACGACGGCCACGCCGTCGTCCTCGTTCGACGTCGTGACCTCGTCGGCCACCGCCTTGAGTTCCGGGTGCGCGTTGGCCATCGCGACACCACGCGCCGCCCAGTCGAACATCGGGATGTCGTTGGGCATGTCCCCGAAGGCGACGGTGTCCTCGGGCCGCAGGCCCAGGTGTTCGGCGGCCAGCGCCAGCCCCGTCGCCTTGGTGATCCCGCAGGGCTGGAGCTCCACCGTCCCCGGCCCGGACATCGTCACGGTGGCGAGCGAGCCGACCACCGAGCGGGCCGTCGCCGCCAACTCGTCGTCGGACAGGAAGGGATGGCGCAGCAGCACCTTGCTGACCGGCTCGCACCACAGGTCGTCGCGCCGGTCGACGCGCAGAGCGGGCAGCGTGGGGTGCGGCATCCGGTAGCCCGGCTCGATGAGCGTCAGCCCGTCGACGCCGTCCTGGTCGACGGCCGCGTACAACTGTCCGACCTCCGCCTCGATCTTGCCGAGCGCGGTCTCGGCCAGCTCCCGGTCCAGGGTGACCGACCACAGGAGACGATCCGCGCCGGCGTCGTACAGCTGCGCGCCCTGTCCGCACACGGCGAGCCCCCTGCTGTGCAGACGGTCGAGCAGCGGCCGCACGCGGGGGGCTGGGCGTCCCGTCACCACCAGATGGCGTGCGCCGGCGACCGCCACCCGCGCGAGCGCGTCGAGCGACCGGTCGGAGAAGGTGTCGTCGCCGCGAAGCAGCGTTCCGTCCAGGTCGGTGGCGATGAGGGAGTACGCGGTGCGCGCGGCATATGCGGTGGGTGCGGCCATGATCAGAGAATACGGATCCCGTACCCCTGGGGTTCGACGAGAACCGAACAGCGGCCAGGTCCCGCCCGGTTCTGCCAACTCCCCTTCGGCTGCTGACTGACGGTGGTTGACGACTGGCTCAAAGAAACGGCTTTCTGGCCCACCACCTCGTAGGAGAGGCTTGAAGGCTTCCATGCGGGTTGGGCGCTTCTTGACACGTCGTCTGCCGTAATGCCGGGATGGGGAGTTATCACCCGAATACCCCTAGGGGGCGCGACCGGGGGGGCAGGTCGAACAGCGGGCGCGTTCGCGATCCTCCGTACACGCAGCGCCGCCATCCTGACCGCCCCGACGGCCCCGCCCCCGTGTCGCTTCCCCGAGGTCGGCCGTAACGTGTGGCGCGGCTCGGCGCACCCGCGCGACATCCGCTCGGCGCCGACGAGCACACCTGGCGAGCACACAGGCACACAGGCACACAGGCACACAGGCACACAGAGCGCACGAAAGAGAGGCAGTACCCGATGCCCCCCTTCGACCTTGCCGAGAGCGATCCCTTCGGTCCGCACAACCTGCCGTACGGCGTCTTCTCGCTGCCGGGCTCCGTCGAGCGGTCCGTGGGCGTCCGGCTCGGCGACCACGTCCTCGACGCGGGCGCTGCGGCCCGCGCGCTCGGCTCGCCCCACGCCGGGCTGCTCGCGGCGCCGACCCTCGGCCCGCTGCTGGCGGCCGGCCGTACGGTCTGGACGCAGGTGCGCCGCGAGCTGAGGGAGTGGGTGACGAGCCCGTCGCACCGGGCCACCGTCGAGCCGCTCTTCCGTCCCCTCTCCGCGGTGACGCTGCACCTCCCCTTCGAGGTCGCCGACTACGTCGACTTCTACTCCTCCGAGCACCACGCCCGGAACGTCGGCGCGATCTTCCGCCCGGACACGGCCGACACCCTGCTGCCCAACTGGAAGCACCTGCCCATCGGTTACCACGGACGGTCCGGCACGGTCGTCGTCTCCGGCACGGACGTCGTACGGCCCTCGGGGCAGCGCAAGGCGCCCTCCGACCCGGCCCCCGTCTTCGGCCCGTCCGTGCGGCTCGACATCGAGGCGGAGGTCGGTTTCGTGGTCGGCGTGCCCTCGCGGCAGGGCAGTCCGGTCGCGATGAGCGACTTCCGGGAGCATGTGTTCGGCCTGTGCCTGCTCAACGACTGGTCGGCCCGTGACCTCCAGGCGTGGGAGTACGTGCCTCTCGGGCCGTTCCTCGCCAAGTCGTTCGCCACCTCGGTCTCGGCGTGGATCACCCCGCTGGAGGCGCTGGACGACGCGCGAGTGGCTCCCCCGGCCCGCACCCACGCACTCCTCCCCTACCTGGACGACGCGTCCGCCGAGCCCGCCGGCTACGACCTGCGGATCTCCGTCGCGATCAACGGCCACACGGTCTCCGAGCCCCCCTTCGCCACGATGTACTGGACGGCAGCCCAGCAACTCGCCCACCTCACCGTCAACGGCGCGTCGCTGCGCACCGGCGACCTGTACGGCTCGGGCACGGTGAGCGGCCCGGAGCCGGACCAGCGCGGTTCCCTCCTGGAGCTGACCTGGAACGGCCGCGACCCGCTGGAACTCCCCGACGGCAAGAGGACGTTCCTGGAGGACGGCGACGTGGTGACCCTCTCGGCCTGGGCCCCCGGACCCGACGGCGTGCCGGTGGGCCTGGGCGAGGTGAGCGGCCGCGTGATCGCCGGATGACGCCACGGGGCTGATCCCCTGGCCCGACGCCCGGGCGGTGATCCCCGGATGCGGTGCCGAGACGATGGGCCCCGCGGCACGGCGGCAGCTGCTCCGACGCCCGGACGGCACCGAACCCGGCGGCACCGGAACCCGGCAGCACCCGTGTCCGAGCGGTCTCGGCGTCCATACGCCACGGGGAACCAGGCAGCACCGGTGCGGGCGGAACCCGGAAGGCCAGCGGCACAGACGGCCGGGCAGCGACGGAGACCGGGCGGCACCCGGAACCAGGCAGCGACGACACCACGCAGCACGGGAACCGGGCAGCACCGGAGCCAGGCTGCACCGGGACCGGGCAGTCTAGGAACCGAGCGGCACAGGTGACCGTTCGACTCCGGGCCAGGCAGCTCCCGGGCCATGCAGCTCCCGGCCCGGGCATCCGGGGCCCGGCCGATCCCGGGCCGGGCCGGGGCCGGTCCGCTCCGGGGCCGGCTGTCCAAGCCCCGCCGGGGCTGAATCGGAGCGCCGTCGTGGGCTGACTCCCGGAGTAACCGCCGTCATACTGGCGGCGGGCACGGTCCTCGGGCCGAGCCCGCCGCCCGTGGCGGAGCCGCGCGTATGTGAGCGGGCGGTACGCCTCGCGCGCGAACGGCACACCCCTTCCCGACCGACCAGGATCCGGAGCCCGTGGGATGACCCTCTGCCTGCTCCTGCTGAGCGTCGTCGCCCTGACGGCCGCCGTGCCGGTCCCGCGTGCGCTCACCCGTTCCGCCTGGCCGGAGCGGGAGCCGGTGCTGGGACTGTGGGTGTGGCAGTGCCTGGTCGCCACCGTGCTGCTGTGCTGCCTGACCGCCCTGGTGCTGGGCGCCGCGGCCGTCTTCCACACCGTCCGCGCGCGGGTCTTCGCTCCCGCGCCGCCCTCGGTCACCGAGGCGTACGACTTGTCCGCCACCCCGCTGTGGGCGGCGGTGCTGACCCTGCTGCTGGCCTGCGGGGCCGCCTGGACCACCGCGATGCTGGCCCGCGAGCTGTTCGAGGCACGCCGGCGTCGTAGCCGGGCCAGGGCGCTGCTGCGGGAACGCGCCCCCGACCTGCCCGCCGGGCTGCCGTCGGCCCGCGGCCCGCTCCTCGTCCTGGAGGACGAGTACCCCGACGCATGGTGGATGCCCGGCAGCCCGGCCCAGTTGATCGTCACGACCGGCGCCCTGCACCGCCTCACCTCCCACCAGCTGGACGCCGTCCTCACCCACGAGCGTGGCCACGCCCGCGCCCACCACGACTGGCTGCTCCATCTGTCCACCGCCCTCGCCACCGGCTTCCCCCGCATCCCGCTCTTCTCCCACTTCTGCGACCAGACCCACCGCCTGGTCGAGCTCGCCGCCGACGACACGGCGTCGCGGCGCTGCGGTCACCTGACGACGGCGCTGGCCCTCATCGAGCTGAACCAGCACCGGGGCGTGCTGTCCTGCGCCTCCAGCCGCCGTCTCCTCGGAGAGCGGGTCGACCGCCTCCTCCAGCCGCCCCCGCGCCTGCTGCGCAGACAGCGCGCGCTGACGACCACGGCGGCCGCGCTGGTGCCCCTGCTGCCCCTGCTGATCACGTTCGTCCCCGGCCTGGCCGCGCTGTCCTGAGCCGACGGAGCACGGTCCCGAGCCAACGGAGCGCGCTCGACGATCCGCTATATCCAGTCCTCGGGCTCCGGCTCCCCGTCCATCTCGGGCCAGTGGTCAGGATCTCCTGGATCGCCCGGAGCGCCCGAATCCGTGTGCACGCGAGCCTCGGCTTCGGGACCGGGTCCCGCGGCGGGGGGTACGGCGGCCGTGTCGGGTGGGCCGGCCAGCGAGGCCAGCACCGCGAGGACGCCCTCCCCGTACGTCACCAGCTTCTTCTCGCCGACGCCGCTGACACCGCCGAGCTGCTCCACGGACGTCGGCCACGCCGTGGCGATCTCCCGCAGCGTCGCGTCGTGGAAGATGACGTACGCCGGGACGCCCTGCTCACGGGCCTGCTCGGCACGCCAGGCGCGCAGCGCCTCGAAGGCGGGCAGCAGCTTCTCGGGCAGCTCGGCCACGGCTGCCTTGCCCTTGCCGCGGCCGGACGAGGAGGAGCCCGACGCCTTCGACGTCACCGGCTTCTTCGGCTCCTTGCGCAGCGGGACGTCCCGCTCCCGGCGCAGCACGGCCCCGCTGGCCTCTGTCAGCACCAGGGTGCCGTACTCCCCCTCGACCGCCAGCAGCCCCTGGGCCAGCAACTGCCGGACGACTCCGCGCCACTCGCCCTCGGTGAGTTCCTCGCCGATGCCGAACACCGACAACTGGTCGTGGTCGAACTGGATCACCTTCGCGGTGCGCTTGCCCATCAGGATGTCGATGATCTGCACCGCGCCGAACTTCTGACCGCGCTCCCGCTGCAGCCGCACGATCGTCGACAGCACCTTCTGGGCGGCCACTGTGCCGTCCCAGGTCTCCGGCGGGGTGAGGCAGGTGTCGCAGTTGCCGCAGCCCGCCGCGTCCGGCTCCTGGCCGAAGTAGGCGAGGAGCTGTCCGCGCCGGCACCGGACGGTCTCGCACAGCGCCAGCATCGACTCCAGGTGGGCGCCGGCCCGCCGGCGGAACGCCTCGTCGCCCTCACCGGTCTGGATCAGTTTGCGCTGCTGTATGACGTCGTTGAGGCCGTAGGCCATCCATGCGGTGGAGGGCAGGCCGTCGCGCCCGCCACGCCCCGTCTCCTGGTAGTAGCCCTCGATCGACTTGGGCAGGTCGAGGTGGGCGACGAACCGGACGTCCGGCTTGTCGATGCCCATGCCGAACGCGATGGTCGCGCACACGACCAGGCCGTCCTCGCGGAGGAACCGCGACTGATGCGCCGCGCGCGTGCCCGCGTCCAGACCCGCGTGGTAGGGCACCGCCTCGACGCCGTTGCGGGAGAGGAACTCGGCCGTCTTCTCCACGGAGTTGCGCGAGAGGCAGTACACGATGCCCGCGTCGCCCGCGTGCTCCTCGCGCAGAAAGCTCAGGAGCTGCTTCTTGGGGTCCGCCTTGGGCACGATGCGGTACTGGATGTTGGGCCGGTCGAAGCTCGCCACGAAGTGCCGGGCCGTCGGCATGTTCAGCCGCTGGGTGATCTCCTGGTGCGTGGCATCGGTGGCCGTCGCGGTGAGCGCGATCCGCGGGACGTCCGGCCAGCGCTCGCCGAGCAGGGAGAGGGACAGGTAGTCGGGGCGGAAGTCGTGACCCCACTGGGACACGCAGTGCGCCTCGTCGATCGCGAACACCGCGATCTTGCCGCGGGCGAGGAGGTCGAGGGTGGACTGGAGCCGCAGTCGCTCCGGCGCCAGATACAGCAGGTCCAGCTCGCCTGCGAGGAACTCGGCCTCGACCACGCGCCGCTCGTCGAAGTCCTGCGTCGAGTTGACGAAGCCCGCGCGCACGCCGAGCGCCCGCAGCGCGTCCACCTGGTCCTGCATCAGCGCGATCAGCGGGGAGACGACGATGCCCGTGCCGGGTCTGACCAGGGCGGGGATCTGGTAGCACAGCGACTTGCCGCCGCCGGTGGGCATGAGGACGACCGCGTCCCCGCCGGCCACGACGTGCTCGATGACCGCTTCCTGCTCGCCGCGGAAGGCGTCGTATCCGAAGACCCGGTGCAGCGCGGCCAGGGCCTCGCTCTCGGTCCGCTCCGGTGTCCCGGTGATACCTGTCATCTCGCTGATCCCGCCCGTCCCGCCCATCGACTGGTCCCCCGTACGTCGTCCCTCGACCACTGCCTCCACGATAGGGGTCCGGACTGACAGCGCCGGAGTTGTCCACAGGCTCGTTTCGGTGACGTCACGTGACGACCCGCGACTTCTCGTGGCATCCCGTGATGGCCCGTGATGGCCCGCGGAAACCGGCTGCCGGGCCCGGGCGCGGGAAGACACCGGTCAAGTCGCCCGTGGGCGCAGGCGGGCTCCCACGCCGGTGGGCCCGGCCCCCCTCTCGGGGATGCTGTTGTTCGATCAGCATCCCGCTCGGGGAACCGGGCCCACCCTGCGAACCGGCCGCAGGCCGGCGGCGCTGCGGCTCAGCGCACGAACACTCCCGCCTGGTTCGCCAGGTCCAGGAAGTACTGCGGTGCCACGCCGAGCACCAGCGTGACCGCCACTCCCACTCCGATCGCCATCACCGTCAGCGGCGACGGAACGGCGACGGTCGGGCCGTCGGGCCTCGGCTCGCTGAAGAACATGAGCACGATCACCCGGATGTAGAAGAAGGCGGCGATCGCCGAGGAGATCACGCCGACCACGACGAGCGGGGCCGCGCCGCCCTCCGCAGCCGCCTTGAAGACGGCGAACTTCCCGGCGAACCCGGAGGTCAGCGGGATGCCGGCGAAAGCCAGCAGGAACACCGCGAGCACGGCCGCCACCAGGGGCGACCTGCGCCCGAGCCCCGCCCACTTGGACAGGTGCGTGGCCTCGCCGCCGGCGTCGCGCACGAGCGTGACCACGGCGAACGCGCCGATCGTCACGAACGAGTAGGCGGCCAGGTAGAAGAGGACCGACGAGACGCCGTCCGGGGTGGTCGCGATGACGCCCGCGAGGATGAATCCGGCGTGCGCGATGGACGAGTACGCCAGCAGCCGCTTGATGTCGGTCTGGGTGATCGCGACGATCGCGCCGCCCAGCATCGTGATGATCGCGACGCCCCACATGACCGGGCGCCAGTCCCAGCGCAGCCCCGGCAGGACCACGTAGAGGAGGCGCAGCAGCGCGCCGAAGGCGGCCACCTTGGTCGCCGCGGCCATGAAGCCGGTCACCGGGGTGGGCGCGCCCTGGTAGACATCGGGCGTCCACATGTGGAACGGCACCGCGCCCACCTTGAACAGCAGTCCCATGACGATCAACGCGGCGCCGACGAGGAGCAGCGCGTCGTTGCCCATGGTGTCGGCGAGCGCCGGGTTCACGTTCTGGACGGTGCCGTCGACGACCTGCGCGATCGTGCCGTACGACACCGAGCCCGCGTACCCGTACAGCAGGGCGATGCCGAAGAGGGTGAACGCGGAGGCGAACGCGCCGAGGAGGAAGTACTTGACCGCGGCCTCCTGCGACATGAGCCGCTTGCGGCGGGCGAGCGCGCACAGGAGGTACAGGGGCAGCGAGAAGACTTCCAGGGCGATGAAGAGCGTCAGCAGGTCGTTGGCCGAAGGGAAGACCAGCATCCCCGCGACCGCGAACAGCAGCAGCGGGAAGACCTCGGTCGTCGTGAACCCGGCCTTGACCGCGGCCTGTTCGCTCTCGCTGCCGGGCACGGAGGCCGCCTGGGCGGCGAAGGAGTCGACGCGGGTGCCGTGCGCCTCGGGGTCGAGGCGCCGTTCGGCGAAGGTGAACAGGCCGACCAGGGCGGCCAGCAGGATCGTGCCCTGGAGGAAGAGGGCCGGTCCGTCGACCGCGATCGCGCCCATGGCCGCGATGCGCGCCTTCGTGGTGCCGTAGCCGTCCGCCGCCAGCATGACCACGGCGACGAACGCGACGATCAACGCGGCTGTGGACAGGATCAGTTGGGCGTGGTAGCGGTACTTGCGCGGCACGAACGCCTCGACCAGCACCCCTGCGATCGCCGCGCCCACGACGATCAGTGTGGGCGACAATTGCCCGTATTCGATCTTCGGTGTGTCGATCTTCGAGATCGGGTCGGCCGCAGTTGCCGCCGTTGTCCACAGGCTGTGGACGGCTGATGCGCTCACTTGGCCGCCTCCACCTCGGGCTTGGGGTCCTTCTTGTGTACGTCGGACAGCGTCTGCTTGACCGCCGGGTTCACGATGTCGGTGACGGGCTTCGGGTAGACGCCCAGGAAGATCAACAGCACGATCAGCGGGGTGACCACCACGAGTTCACGGGCGCGCAGGTCCGGCATCGCCGAGACCTCGGGTTTCACCGGACCCGTCATCGTCCGCTGGTAGAGCACCAGCGTGTAGAGCGCGGCGAGCACGATGCCGAAGGTGGCGATGATGCCGATCGCCGGGTAGCGCGCGAACGTGCCGACCAGGACCAGGAACTCGCTCACGAAGGGCGCGAGTCCCGGCAGCGACAGCGTCGCCAGACCGCCGATCAGGAACGTGCCGGCGAGTACCGGAGCGACCTTCTGCACTCCGCCGTAGTCGGCGATGAGCCGCGAGCCGCGCCGCGAGATCAGGAACCCGGCGACCAGCATCAGGGCGGCCGTCGAGATGCCGTGGTTGACCATGTACAGCGTCGCGCCCGACTGGCCCTGGCTGGTCATCGCGAAGATGCCCAGGATGATGAACCCGAAGTGCGAGATCGACGCGTACGCCACCAGCCGCTTGATGTCGCGCTGGCCCACGGCCAGCAGCGCGCCGTAGACGATGCTGATCACCGCGAGGACGAGGATGACGGGCGTCGCCCACTTGCTGGCCTCCGGGAAGAGCTGGAGGCAGAAGCGGAGCATCGCGAAGGTGCCCACCTTGTCGACGACCGCCGTGATGAGGACGGCGACGGGCGCGGTGGCCTCGCCCATGGCGTTCGGCAGCCAGGTGTGCAGCGGCCACAGCGGCGCCTTCACCGCGAAGGCGAAGAAGAACCCGAGGAACAGCCAGCGCTCGGTGCTCGTCGCCATGTGGAGCGTGCCGTCGGCGCGGGCCTGGGCGATCTCCGCGAGCGAGAAGTTCCCCGCGACCACGTAGAGGCCGATCACCGCGGCCAGCATGATCAGACCGCCGACCAGGTTGTACAGGAGGAACTTCACGGCCGCGTACGACCGTTGCGTGGACGCCGCCTCCTCGCCGTGCTCGTGGGCGCGGTCCCCGAAGCCGCCGATGAGGAAGTACATCGGGATGAGCATGGCTTCGAAGAAGATGTAGAAGAGGAAGACGTCGGTGGCCTCGAAGGAGAGGATCACCATCGCCTCGACGGCCAGGATCAGGGCGAAGAAGCCCTGCGTCGGCCGCCAGCGCTTGCTGCCCGTCTCCAGCGGGTCGGCGTCGTGCCAGCCCGCGAGGATGACGAACGGGATCAGCAGCGCGGTCAGCGCGACGAGTGCGACCCCGATGCCGTCCACACCCAGCTCGTACCTGACGCCGAACTCCGCGATCCAGGAGTGGGATTCGGTGAGCTGGTAGCGGGCGCCGCCCGGGTCGAAGCGGACCAGGACGACGATCGCGAGGGCCAGCGTCACGAGGGAGAACAGCAGGGCCAGTGCTTTGGCGGCGTTGCGCCGGGCGGCCGGGACGGCGGCCGTGGCGACCGCCCCGATCGCGGGGAGCACCGCCGTCGCTGTCAGCAGAGGAAAGGACATCGGTATCAGACCGCCCTCATCAGCAGGGTCGCGGCGACGAGGACCGCCGCACCGCCGAACATCGAGACCGCGTACGACCGCGCGAAGCCGTTCTGCAGTCGGCGCAGCCGCCCGGAGAGGCCGCCGACCGAGGCCGCCGTGCCGTTGACGACGCCGTCGACCAGGGTGTGGTCGACGTAGACCAGGGAGCGCGTGAGGTGCTCGCCGCCGCGCACCAGGACGACGTGGTTGAAGTCGTCCTGGAGCAGGTCCCGCCGGGCGGCCCGGGTGAGCAGCGACCCGCGCGGGGCGACGACCGGGACGGGACGGCGGCCGTACTGCGCGTAGGCGATGCCGACACCGATGACCAGACAGACCATGGTCGCCCCGGTGACCGCCGCCACGCTGAGCGGGGAATCGCCCTCGCTGTGCCCGGTGACGGGCTCCAGCCAGTGCAGGAAGCGGTCGCCGATGCTGAAGAACCCGCCGGCGAAGACCGACCCGAACGCCAGGACGATCATGGGGATCGTCATGACCTTGGGCGACTCGTGCGGATGCGGTTCCGCATGCTCGCCGTGGTGTGCGGCGGCGGGCTCCGCGCTCGGCGCCTCGGGCGAGCGGGTGGGCTGGTTCTTCCAGCGCTCCTCGCCGAAGAACGTCATCAGCATCACGCGCGTCATGTAGTACGCGGTGATGGCCGCGCCGAGCAGGGCGCAGCCACCGAGGATCCAGCCCTCGGCGCCGCCCTTGGCGAACGCCGCCTCGATGATCTTGTCCTTGGAGAAGAAGCCGGACAGTCCCGGGAAACCGATGATCGCCAGGTAGCCGAGGCCGAAGGTGACGAAGGTGACCGGCATGTACTTGCGCAGGCCGCCGTACTTGCGCATGTCGACCTCGTCGTTCATGCCGTGCATGACCGAACCGGCGCCGAGGAACAGTCCGGCCTTGAAGAAGCCGTGCGTCACCAGGTGCATGATCGCGAAGACGTAGCCGATGGGGCCGAGGCCCGCGGCCAGCACCATGTAGCCGATCTGCGACATGGTCGAGCCGGCCAGCGCCTTCTTGATGTCGTCCTTCGCGCAACCGACGATCGCACCGAACAGGAGCGTGACCGCGCCGACGACCGTGACGACCAGCTGCGCGTCGGGAGCCCCGTTGAAGATCGCGGCGGACCGGACGATCAGGTACACGCCCGCGGTCACCATCGTGGCCGCGTGGATGAGGGCCGAGACCGGGGTCGGGCCCTCCATCGCGTCCCCGAGCCAGGACTGCAGCGGCACCTGGGCGGACTTGCCGCAGGCGGCGAGCAGCAGCATCAGGGCGATGGCCGTGAGCTTGCCCTCCGAGGCGTCACCGGCGATGCCCTGCTGCCCCTCCGCCCCGAGCAGCGGGCCGAACGCGAACGTGCCGAAGGTGGTGAACATCAGCATGATCGCGATGGACAGGCCCATGTCGCCGACGCGGTTGACCAGGAAGGCCTTCTTCGCGGCGGTGGCGGCGCTGGGCTTGTGCTGCCAGAAGCCGATGAGCAGATAGGACGCGAGACCCACGCCCTCCCAGCCGACGTACAGCAGAAGGTAGTTGTCGGCGAGGACGAGCAGCAGCATCGCCGCGAGGAACAGGTTCAGATAGCCGAAGAAGCGGCGGCGCCGCTCGTCGTGCTCCATGTACCCGACCGAGTACAGGTGGATCAGCGAGCCGACGCCCGTGATCAGCAGCACGAACGTCATCGACAGCTGGTCGAGACGGAAGCCGACGTCCGCCTGGAAGCCCTCGACCGGGATCCAGCTGAACAGGTGCTGCGTCAGCGTCCGGTCCTCGGCGCTCCTGCCCAGCAGGTCGCCGAACAGGACCAGACCGAGCACGAAGGACACGGTCGACAGGAGCGTGCCGACCCATTGGCCGACGGCGTCGAGCCGACGGCCGCCGACCAGCAGGACGGCCGCTCCGAGCAGGGGCGCCGCGATCAGCAGCGCGATCAGGTTCTCCACGATTCTTCCGACCCCTTACAGCTTCATCAGGCTGGCGTCGTCGACCGAGGCCGAGTGGCGGGAACGGAACAGCGACACGATGATCGCGAGTCCGACCACGACCTCCGCGGCGGCGACGACCATCGTGAAGAAGGCGATGATCTGGCCGTCGAGATTGCCGTGCATCCGGGAGAAGGTGACGAACGCGAGGTTGCAGGCGTTGAGCATGAGCTCGATGCACATGAAGACGACGATCGCGTTGCGCCTGATCAGCACGCCCGTCGCACCGATCGTGAACAACAGGGCCGCCAGATAGAGGTAGTTGACGGGATTCACTTCGACGCCTCCTCCGTCCGCTTCAGGTGCGGCGGCTCGATCGCGGCCCGCTCCAGGCGCTCCTCGGCGCGCTGCTCCAGGGCCTTGAGGTCGTTGAGCGCCGCGGCGGACACGTCCCGGATCTGACCGCGCTCACGCAGCGTCCTGCTGACCGTGAGCTCCGAGGGCGTGCCGTCGGGCAGGAGACCCTGGACGTCCACGGCGTTGTGCCGCGCGTACACGCCCGGCGCCGGCAGCGGCGGCACGTGCTTGCCTTCGCGCACCCGCCGCTCGGCCAGCTCGCGCTGGGTCGGGGCGTGCTCGGTGCGCTCGCGGTGGGTGAGCACCATGGCGCCGACGGCGGCCGTGATGAGCAGCGCGCCGGTGATCTCGAAGGCGAAGACGTACTTGGTGAAGATGAGGGCGGCGAGGCCCTCCACGTTGCCTTTCGCGTTCGCCTGGGTGAGACCGGTGAACTCCGTCAGGGAGGCGTGGCCGATGCCGGCGATCAGCAGGACGCCGAAGCCGAGGCCGCTGAGAAGGGCCAGCCAGCGCTGCCCCTTGATGGTCTCCTTCAAGGAGTCCGCCGCGGTGACGCCGACCAGCATCACCACGAACAGGAACAGCATCATGATCGCGCCGGTGTAGACGACGATCTGCACGATGCCCAGGAAGTAGGCGCCGTTGGCGAGGTAGAAGATCGCCAGGACGATCATGGTTCCGGCGAGACAGAGCGCGCTGTGCACGGCCTTCTTCATGAAGACGGTGCACAGGGCGCCGATCACCGCGACGGTGCCGAGCACCCAGAACTGGAAGGCCTCACCGTTGGAGGTGGAGTAGGCGGCGAGCTGCGCGCTCATCGGCGGCTCACCTCCTCCGAGGCGGGCTCGTCCCCACCGGACGTGGAGGCGGCCTCCTGCGGGGTCTCGCCCTTGGAGAGGGCCACCTGGCGCTCCGTGCCGGGCGCGGCCTCCGTCACCAGGCCCCGGTAGTAGTCCTGTTCGTCCGTGCCGGGGTAGATGGCGTGGGGGGAGTCCACCATGCCGTCCTCGAGGCCCGCGAGCAGCTGCTCCTTGGTGTAGATCAGGTTGGCGCGGCTGGAGTCGGCGAGCTCGAACTCGTTCGTCATCGTCAACGCGCGTGTGGGGCACGCCTCGATGCACAGGCCGCACAGGATGCACCGGGCGTAGTTGATCTGATAGACCCGCCCGTACCGCTCGCCCGGCGAGTAGCGCTCCTCGTCGGTGTTGTCGGCGCCCTCCACGTAGATGGCGTCGGCGGGGCAGGCCCAGGCGCACAGCTCACAGCCGACGCACTTCTCCAGGCCGTCCGGATGGCGGTTGAGCTGATGCCGTCCGTGGAACCGGGGAGCCGTGGTCTTCTCCTGCTCCGGGTACTGCTCGGTCAGCCGCTTCTTGAACATGGCCTTGAAGGTCACGCCGAAGCCGGCCACCGGGTTCTGGAAACCGGGCGTCGTCTGCCCGGCCTCCTTGGGCTCCTCAGCCATCGGACGCCTCCTTTCCATCCATCGATCCGTCACTCACAGTGTCCACCGCACCACTGACAATCAGCTCCCGATCCCGGCGCGGGCCGCGCCTGGGCACCGGCGGAAGCTCCTGGCCCGGCAGCGGCGGGACGGGGAACCCGCCCGCCATGGGGTCGAACGCGACCGGCTCGGCCGGCGCCTGCGCGCTCTTCTCGCCGCCGCGGAACGTGTCCACGACGAAGGAGAGCAACAGCAGGAGCAGAACGCCGCCGCCGACGTACAGGAAGATGTCGGCGAAGTCGTAGTGCTCGTTACGCAGCGTCCGTACGGTCGCCACGAGCATCAGCCACGTCACCGAGACGGGGATCAGGACCTTCCAGCCCAGCTTCATCAACTGGTCGTAGCGGACACGGGGAAGCGTGCCGCGCAGCCAGATGAAGAAGAACAGCAGCAGCTGCACCTTGACGACGAACCAGAGCATCGGCCACCAGCCGTGGTTCGCGCCCTCCCAGAAGGTGCTGATCGGCCAGGGAGCCCGCCAGCCACCGAGGAAGAGCGTGGTCGACACGGCGGAGACCGTCACCATGTTCACGTACTCGGCGAGCATGAACATCGCGAACTTGATCGACGAGTACTCGGTGTTGAAGCCGCCGACCAGGTCGCCCTCGGACTCCGGCATGTCGAAGGGAGCACGGTTGGTCTCGCCGACCATCGTGACGATGTACAGGATGAAGGAGACCGGCAGCAGGAGGATGTACCAGCGGTCCTGCTGCTGCTCGACGATCGTCGACGTCGACATCGACCCCGAGTAGAGGAAGACCGAGGCGAACGCGGCGCCCATGGCGATCTCGTACGAGATCATCTGCGCGCACGACCGCAGGCCGCCCAGCAGCGGGTACGTGGAGCCGGAGCTCCACCCCGCGAGGACGATGCCGTAGATGCCGACCGAGGCGACCGCGAGGATGTAGAGCATCGCGATCGGCAGGTCGGTGAGCTGCATCGTGGTGCGCTGACCGAAGATCGAGATCTCGTTGTCGGCCGGCCCGAAGGGGATCACCGCGATCGCCATGAAGGCCGGGACGGCCGCGACGATCGGCGCGAGGACGTACACCGCCTTGTCCGCGCGTTTGACGATGAGGTCTTCCTTCAGCATCAGCTTGATGCCGTCGGCGAGCGACTGCAGCATGCCCCAGGGGCCGTGCCGGTTGGGGCCGATGCGCAACTGCATCCAGGCGACGACCTTGCGCTCCCACACGATGGAGAACAGCACGGTCACCATCAGGAAGGCGAAGCAGAACACCGCCTTGACGACGACCAGCCACCAGGGGTCGCGGCCGAACATCGAGAGATCTTCAGCGGCGAGGTACGGGCTCATGCCTCCACCTCCTTGGGGGCGCCGGGCGTCGCCGGGCCGATGCGGACGAGGGAACCGGGCGTGGCCCCGGCATCGGACGCGACGCCCCCGCCGGTGGAGTTCAGCGGCAGCCAGACCACCCGGTCGGGCATCTCGGTGATCTCCAGCGGCAGTTCGACCGCCCCGGCGGGACCGGTGACGGCGAGCAGGTCGCCGTCCTCGACGCCGGCTTCGGCGGCCGTGGCGGCCGACACACGCGCGCGTGCGGCGTGCCGGGTGCCGGCGAGCGCCTCGTCGCCCTGCTGGAGGACACCCTGGTCGAGCAGCAGGCGGTGCCCGGCGAGCACCGCCTCCCCGGCAGCGGGTCGCGGCAGCTGAGCGGCCGTCTCCACCGGTTCGGCGGCACGCGGGCCGTCCCAGGCTCCGAGCCGGTCGAGCTCCGCGCGCGTCGTGCGCAGGTCCGGCAGGCCGAGATGGACGTCCATGGCGTCCGCGAGCATCTGCAGCACGCGCGCGTCGGACGGCGCCGCGCGGCGGGTCATCTGGTCGGGCTTCAGCGCCGCCTCGAAGAAGCGCACCCGGCCCTCCCAGTTGAGGAACGCGCCGGCCTTCTCGGCGACCGCGGCCACCGGCAGGACGACGTCGGCGTGCTCGGTGACCTCGCCGGGCCGCAGCTCCAGCGACACCACGAAGCCGGCCTCGGCCAGCGCTGCACGCGCGCGTGCCGGGTCGGGCAGATCCGCGACCTCGACGCCCGCGACGAGCAGCGCCTGGAGTTCGCCGGACGCCGCGGCCTCGACGATCTGCCCGGTGTCACGGCCGTAGCGGTGCGGGAGCTCGGCCAGGCCCCAGGCCGCGGCGACCTCGCCCCGCGCGCGGGGATCGGTGGCCGGGCGGCCGCCCGGCAGCAGCGACGGCAGTGCGCCCGCCTCGATCGCGCCCCGCTCGCCCGCCCGGCGCGGGATCCACACCAGCCGGGCGCCGGTCGCCGAGGCGGTCCGCACAGCGGCGGTGAGAGCGCCGGCCACTCCGGCGAGCCGCTCCCCGACGACGATCACCGCGCCCGGGGCCCGCAGCGCCTCGGCGGCCGTGCCGCCCGCGTCCTGCAGGCCGACACCGCTCGCGAGCGCGTCCAGCCACTCCGTCTCGGTGCCCGGAGCGGCCGGCAGCAGCGTGCCGCCCGCCTTCTGCAGACCCCGGGTGGCGTAGGTGCCCAGCGAGAACACCCGCTGTCCGTGCTTGCGCCAGGCCTTGCGCAACCGCAGGAAGACGCCGGGCGCCTCCTCCTCCGACTCGAACCCGGCCAGCAGGACCGCGGGCGCCTTCTCCAGGAGGGCGTACGTGACGCCCTCGCCGTCGAGGTCACGGCCGCGGCCGGCGACGTGGGCGGCCAGGAAGTCGGCCTCCTCACTGCTGTGCACCCGCGCGCGGAAGTCGATGTCGTTGGTGTCGAGCGCCACGCGCGCGAACTTGCTGTACGCGTACGCGTCCTCGACGGTGAGACGGCCGCCGGTCAGCACGCCGGTCCTGCCGCGCGAGGCCAGCAGCCCCTGAGCGGCGATCTGCAACGCCTCCGGCCAGGAAGCCGGCACGAGGTCTCCCTCGGCGTTGCGCACCCGGGGCGTCTCCAGCCGGTCGCGCTGTTGCGCGTACCGGAACGCGAACCGCCCCTTGTCGCAGATCCACTCCTCGTTGACCTCGGGGTCGTTGGCGGCCAGACGCCGCATGACCTTGCCGCGCCGGTGGTCGGTGCGCGTGGCGCAGCCGCCGGAGCAGTGCTCGCAGACCGACGGCGAGGAGACCAGGTCGAAGGGGCGCGAGCGGAACCGGTAGGCCGCCGAGGTCAGCGCGCCGACGGGGCAGATCTGGATGGTGTTGCCGGAGAAGTACGACGCGAAGGGGTCACCCTCGCCGGTGCCGACCTGCTGGAGCGCGCCCCGCTCGATCAGCTCGATCATCGGGTCGCCCGCCACCTGGTTGGAGAACCGGGTGCAGCGGGCGCACAGCACGCACCGCTCGCGGTCGAGCAGCACCTGGGTGGAGATCGGGACGGGCTTCTCGTACGTGCGCTTGCGGCCCTCGAACCGGGACTCGGCCTGGCCGTGCGACATCGCCTGGTTCTGCAGGGGGCACTCGCCGCCCTTGTCGCAGACCGGGCAGTCCAGCGGATGGTTGATGAGGAGCAGCTCCATCACGCCGTGCTGCGCCTTCTCGGCCACCGGCGAGCTGAGCTGGGTCTTCACCACCATGCCGTCCGTGCACGTGATCGTGCAGGACGCCATGGGCTTGCGCTGGCCCTCGACCTCGACGATGCACTGCCGGCAGGCGCCGACCGGATCGAGGAGGGGATGGTCGCAGAAACGGGGGATCTCGATGCCGAGCTGCTCGGCGGCCCGGATGACCAGGGTGCCCTTGGGCACGCTGATCTCGGCGCCGTCGATGCTCAGCGTGACGAGGTCCTCCCGCGGGACCGCCGCCTCGCCGCCTCCGGAGGGAGCGCTGGTGGTCACCGTCATGCGTTCACCTCCGTGTGCTTGTCCGCCCAGGCGGTCGACCTTGCGGGGTCGAAGGGGCAGCCTCGGCCCGTGATGTGCTCCTCGTACTCCTCACGGAAGTACTTCAGCGAGGAGAAGATCGGCGAGGCCGCGCCGTCGCCGAGGGCGCAGAAGGACTTGCCGTTGATGTTGTCGGCGATGTCGTTGAGCTTGTCGAGGTCGGAGAGGGCTCCCTTGCCCGCTTCGATGTCGCGCAGCAGCTGCACGAGCCAGTAGGTGCCTTCGCGGCACGGCGTGCACTTGCCGCAGGACTCGTGGGCGTAGAACTCGGTCCAGCGGGTCACGGCCCGCACGACGCACGTCGTCTCGTCGAAGCACTGCAGAGCTTTCGTGCCGAGCATGGAACCCGCGGCGCCCACTCCTTCGTAGTCAAGAGGGACGTCGAGGTGCTCGTCGGTGAACATCGGCGTCGAGGAGCCGCCCGGCGTCCAGAACTTGAGCCGGTGCCCCGGTCGCATTCCGCCGCTCATCTCCAGGAGTTGGCGCAGCGTGATGCCGAGCGGGGCCTCGTACTGGCCGGGGCTGGCGACATGGCCGCTGAGGGAGTAGAGCGTGAAGCCCGGGGACTTCTCGCTTCCCATCGACCTGAACCATTCCTTGCCTTTTTGCAGGATCGCGGGAACTGACGCGATCGACTCGACGTTATTCACCACAGTCGGGCACGCATAGAGGCCCGCGACCGCAGGAAAGGGGGGACGAAGCCGCGGTTGACCACGGCGGCCTTCGAGCGAGTCGAGCAGCGCGGTCTCCTCACCGCAGATGTAGGCGCCGGCGCCGGCGTGCACGGTGAGTTCGAGGTCGAGTCCGCTGCCCAGGATGTTCTCGCCGAGGTAGCCGGCCGCGTAGGCCTCGCGCACGGCCTCGTGCAACCGCCGCAGAACAGGGACGACTTCACCCCGCAGATAGATGAAGGCATGAGACGACCTGATGGCATAGCACGCGATCACGATGCCCTCGATGAGGCTGTGCGGGTTCGCGAAGAGGAGCGGGATGTCCTTGCAGGTCCCGGGCTCCGATTCGTCGGCGTTGACAACTAGATAGTGCGGCTTTCCATCTCCTTGCGGAATGAACTGCCATTTCATTCCCGTGGGGAATCCCGCGCCGCCCCGCCCTCGCAGACCGGAGTCCTTGACGTACGCGATCAGGTCGTCCGGCGACATGGCGAGCGCCTTGCGAAGGCCTTCGTATCCTTCGTGCCTGCGGTAGACGTCGAGGCTCCAGGACCTGTCCTCGTCCCAGAAGGCCGACAGCACGGGTGCGAGCAGCTTCTCGGGGCTGCTGCCTTTCAGTTCGGGTGCCAAGGTCATCACTCCCCCTCCTCGGCGGTAGGCCCTGCCGCATCCAGGCCGCGGGGCGAAGTCCCTCCATCACGGGTGGTGGTGGGTGACGGGTGGGACGGGTCGGAGGCCGACGTGTCCTGCGGCGCGTCGTGCGAACTCAGGTGCTCGGTGGGCGACGGGTCGTGCGGTGTCGCGTCGCTCGGCGCCCTGTCCTGCGCTTCGTCGTGCGGCCCGCCGTCGCGTGGGTGGACCACGCGCGCGGGTGCGGTCTCTCCCCTTGCCAGGCGAAGACCCACCAGCGACGCCGGTCCGGCGCCGCCGCTCGCCTCGACGGCCCCCTCCCGCTCGTCGGGGAAGCCCGCCAGGATCCGGGCGGTCTCCTTGAAGGTGCACAGCGGCGCACCTCGCGTGGGGGAGACGGTGTGCCCGGCCCGCAACTCGTCGACCAGGCGCTTCGCGCTCTGCACGGTCTGGTTGTCGAAGAACTCCCAGTTCACCATCACGACCGGCGCGAAGTCGCAGGCCGCGTTGCACTCGATGTGCTCCAGAGTGATCTTTCCGTCGTCGGTGGTCTCACCGTTGCCGACACCCAGGTACTCCTGGAGCCCCTCGAAGATCGCGTCGCCGCCCATCACCGCGCACAGCGTGTTGGTGCAGACGCCCACCTGGTAGTCACCGCTGGGGCGGCGGCGGTACATGGTGTAGAAGGTGGCGACCGCCGTGACCTCGGCCGTCGTCAGGTCCAGCACGTCCGCGCAGAACCGCATCCCGGTGCGCGTGACGTGGCCCTCCTCCGACTGCACGAGGTGCAGCAACGGCAGGAGCGCGGACCGGGAGTCGGGGTAGCGGGCGATGATCTCGCGCGCGTCCGCCTCCAGCCGGACTCGGACGTCGTCCGGGTAGGCGGGCGCGGGCAGCTCGGGCATGCCCAGGCTGACGCCCCGCTCGGAAGAAGAGGTGGTCACCGGTCGACGCCTCCCATCACGGGGTCGATGGACGCGACGGCGACGATGACGTCGGCGACCTGGCCGCCCTCGCACATCGCCGCCATGGCCTGCAGGTTGGTGAAGGACGGGTCCCGGAAGTGGACCCGGTAGGGACGGGTGCCTCCGTCGGAGACGGCGTGCACCCCGAGTTCGCCCTTGGGGGACTCGACCGCCGCGTACGCCTGTCCCGGCGGCACGCGGAAGCCCTCGGTGACCAGCTTGAAGTGGTGGATCAGGGCCTCCATGGAGGTGCCCATGATCTTCTTGATGTGGTCGAGGGAGTTGCCGAGACCGTCGGGGCCCAGGGCGAGCTGGGCGGGCCAGGCGATCTTCCGGTCGGCGACCATGACCGGGCCGGGCTGCAGCCGGTCCAGGCACTGCTCCACGATCCGCAGCGACTGCCGCATCTCCTCCAGACGGATGAGGAAACGGCCGTAGGAGTCGCAGGAGTCCGCGGTCGGCACGTCGAAGTCGTACGTCTCGTAGTCGCAGTAGGGCTGCGTCTTGCGCAGGTCGTGGGGCAGGCCGGTGGAGCGCAGGATCGGGCCGGTGGCGCCGAGGGCCATGCAGCCGGCCAGGTCGAGGTAGCCGACGTTCTGCATACGGGCCTTGAAGATGGGGTTCCCGGTGGCGAGCTTGTCGTACTCGGGAAGGTTCTTCTTCATCTTCTTCACGAACTCGCGGATCTGGTCCACCGCGCCGGGCGGCAGGTCCTGGGCGAGTCCGCCGGGGCGGATGTACGCGTGGTTCATCCGCAGGCCCGTGATGAGCTCGTAGATGTCGAGAATCATTTCACGATCGCGGAATCCGTAGATCATGATCGTGGTGGCGCCGAGCTCCATGCCGCCGGTGGCGATGCACACCAGGTGGGAGGACATCCGGTTCAGCTCCATCAGGAGCACCCGGATGATCTTCGCCCGCTCGGTGATCTGGTCCTCGACGCCCAGGAGCTTCTCGACGGCGAGACAGTAGGCGGTCTCGTTGAAGAAGGACGTCAGGTAGTCCATGCGCGTCACGAACGTGGTGCCCTGGGTCCACGTGCGGTACTCGAGGTTCTTCTCGATGCCGGTGTGGAGGTAGCCGATGCCGCATCGGGCCTCGGTGACCGTCTCGCCGTCGATCTCCAGGATGAGGCGGAGCACTCCGTGGGTGGAGGGGTGCTGGGGGCCCATGTTGACGACGATGCGCTCGTCGTCGGCGCGGGCCGCGGACTGCACGACCTCGTCCCAGTCGCCACCGGTGACCGTGTATACCGCGCCCTCGGTGGTCTCACGGGCGGATGCCATCGAGGAGGCGGTCCCGGAGGGACTCGATGAGGGGTGGTGGCCGGGCGACGGGTTGGGAGTGCTCATGAGTACGACCTCCGCTGGTCCGGAGCCGGGATCTGGGCGCCCTTGTACTCGACGGGGATGCCGCCGAGGGGGTAGTCCTTGCGCTGCGGATGGCCCGGCCAGTCGTCGGGCATCATGATCCGCGTCAGAGCCGGATGACCGTCGAAGACGATTCCGAAGAAGTCGTAGGTCTCGCGCTCGTGCCAGTCGTTCGTGGGATACACGGAGACCAGGGACGGGATGCGCGGCTCGCCGTCCGGGGCGCTGACCTCCAGCCGGATCAGCCGGTTGTGGGTGATCGAGCGCAGGTGGTAGACGGCGTGCAGCTCGCGCCCCTTGTCGTTGGGGTAGTGGACGCCGGCGACGCCGGTGCACAGCTCGAAGCGCAGGGCCGGGTCGTCGCGCAGCGTGCGGGCGACGCGCAGCAGGTGCTCGCGTTCGATGTGGAAGGTCAGCTCGCCGCGGTCGACGACCGTCTTCTCGATCGCGTTCTCGGGGAGCAGACCCTGCTCCTCGAGCGCTCCCTCGAGTTCGTCGGCGACCTCGTCGAACCAGCCGCCGTAGGGGCGGCTCGCCGCGCCCGGAAGCCGGACCGAGCGGACCAGGCCTCCGTAGCCGGAGGTGTCGCCGCCGTTGGCGGCGCCGAACATGCCGCGCTGGACGCGGATCTCCTCCCCGCCCTGGCCGCGCCGGCCGGGGAGGTTGGAGGCGGAGAGGTCCTTCTCGGGGTTCACCCCGTTCGAGGAGCCGTTCGCGCCGTGGGTGCCGTTCGCGTCGCTCACCGCAGCAGCCCCTTCATCTCGATCATGGGCAGGGCCTTGAGCGCCGCTTCCTCCGCCTCGCGGGCCGCCTCCTCGGCGTTCACGCCCAGCTTGGTGTTCTGGATCTTCTGGTGGAGCTTGAGGATCGCGTCCATCAGCATCTCGGGACGCGGCGGGCAGCCCGGCAGATAGATGTCGACGGGGACGATGTGATCGACGCCCTGGACGATCGCGTAGTTGTTGAACATGCCGCCGGAGGAGGCGCACACGCCCATGGAGATGACCCACTTGGGGTTCGGCATCTGGTCGTAGACCTGCCGCAGCACCGGCGCCATCTTCTGGCTCACCCGGCCGGCGACGATCATCAGGTCCGCCTGGCGGGGCGAACCGCGGAAGACCTCCATGCCGAAGCGCGCCAGGTCGTAACGGCCCGCGCCGGTGGTCATCATCTCGATGGCGCAGCAGGCGAGGCCGAAGGTGGCGGGGAAGACGGACGCCTTGCGCACCCAGCCCGCGGCCTGCTCGACGGTGGTCAGCAGGAAGCCGCTCGGCAGTTTTTCTTCGAGTCCCATGACTTAAAGGCCCCTCAGTCCCATTCCAGGCCGCCGCGCCGCCATACGTACGCGTACGCCACGAAGACGGTGAGCACGAAGAGCAGCATCTCCACGAGCCCGAAGACACCCAGGGCGTCGAAGGTGACGGCCCAGGGGTAGAGGAAGACGATCTCGATGTCGAAGACGATGAAGAGCATCGCCGTCAGGTAGTACTTGATGGGGAAGCGCCCGCCGCCGGCCGGCGTGGGGGTCGGCTCGATTCCGCACTCATAGGCCTCGAGCTTGGCGCGGTTGTAGCGCTTCGGCCCGATCAGCGTGGCCATGACCACGGAGAAGATCGCAAAGCCTGCTCCGAGGGCTCCCAGTACGAGGATGGGCGCATAAGCGTTCACCGCTCCTCGCTCCTCTCAGTCGGCACTGACTGCTGGCGATGGTGTCGGACCCGCGGCCGGCCCCCCGGCGCCGCTCACCCCGTCGGTTCTGACGAAGATCGCGAACATGTGAAGCAGGTCACAAGCCCAACTGCCTCGCATCCTATGCCCGCCGCTCTGTGATCTGCGACACGGGGTATTACACAAGCTTTGTGATCTCCACCACCTGACGAAGGATCATGAAGTCACATCAGCGGTGATCTTCACACGCGAAGCGCCAGAGTGATCACAAGAAGTGACATTTTCGCTCGTCATCGCAGGCGGCAGGGGGCGTCTCAATATCAAGAGGGTTCCCTTGCATGCAAATTGGAGGTGGACACAGCACCCTGATAGTGGCTCGCGTTCACACATCAGAGGGAGCCCGGCTCGGGACGTGGACGTGTGCGCGCGTTCACGAGCGGAACGAATCGCACCGCGTGCGCGCGACGCCGCCGCCCCGGTAATCGTTCCGTGACCTCCGCCACACCGGGAGGGCCGTCCAAGAAGCGGGCTTGGCCAACGGTCGCGACCGATGGTAGGCGGCGGGCAATCCGGACGTAACGACGAAAGCCCATGATCACAGGCATGATCACCTGCGTCCGCAATGTCCGTTACGGCGTCAATAAAGAGCCGGAGAACAGGAATTTGGGGCATCCGTTGAACAACTGTGGCGCAGCACACGTTTCTTGAAGGTATGGAGGAGCCCCTGATACCGGTTGTACCCATGTCCCACACCGCTCACATACGCAGCCACCGGAAACCCCGCCGCAGCGCGTCGACGATCGCGATGCGGGCCGGAGTCGCCAGTGGTGTCCTCGGCACGCTGGCCGTCGCCACGGCAGCAGGCACGGCCAACGCCGCCGAGCCGGTGACGCAGACACTCGAACTGCCCGTGCTCACCGGCGACCTGGCCGCCCAGGTCGCGCAGTCCGCGCAGGCCACACAGCAGGCCGCGGCGAACTACCAGCTGCACGCCGAGCGTGACGCTGCCGCCGCGGCGGCCGCCAAGGAGGCCAAGAAGGACCTCGCGCACGCCAAGGCCGAGGCCAAGCAGAAGGCCGAGGCCGCCCGCAAGGCCGCCGCCGAGCGGGCCACGCGCGCCGCCGAGCGGACCACGCTCTCCACCCCGGCGAGCAGCAACAGCTTCACCAGCACGAGCAGCTCCACCGCGACCGGTTCGGCCGCGGCCGTCATCGCCTTCGTGAAGGCGCAGATCGGCGACGCCTACGTCTCCGGCGGCACCGGCCCCAACTCGTGGGACTGCTCGGGGCTGATGCAGACCGCCTTCAAGCAGGTGGGCATCGACCTGCCGCGCGTCTCGCAGGACCAGTCGACCGCCGGCACCCAGGTCTCCCTGGACAACCTGCAGCCGGGCGACATCCTGTACTGGGGCAGCGCGGGCAGCGCGTACCACGTGGCGGTGTACGTCGGCGACGGCATGTTCGTCGGCGCGCAGAACCCCTCCACCGGCGTGGCCGAGAAGCCGCTGTCCTACGACCCGCCGACCGGCGCGGTGCGGGTGCTCTGACACCCCACTCGGCGCGCCCCGGAAGGCGCTTCACGCACGCAAGGGCCGCAGCCGCTCGGGGGCAGCGGCCCTTCGGGCTCCCCCGACGCGGCCCTGCACGGCCCTCGGCGGGCCCTGAGCGGGCCGGAACGGCCCGGGCGGCCCCCGGGGCCGCCGAGCGGGCGCAGGCGGCTCTGAGCCGGACGAGGCCTGCGGGACTTACGGGGCTTACGGGGCTTCCCGGTGCTCCGAGTTGAGCAAGTGACCCAAGTCGGACATGAAGCACCGTTGTTCACAAAAGCCCTGACGCGCCGAGTCGGCGCCTATTCAGGGACATTCACCCCCAGTGCCGTCTGGCGAGAGTGTCCGACATGTCGGATGCATCGTCAGTGCAGCGGAGCGGGGGCCCGGCCCGGCGGGAGGAAGTCCTCGCGCGCCGGGCCGCCGGGCGACGGGTCCGCGTCGCCTCGTCGCGAGGTCAGGCCTTGGGGGCCACCTTGCTCAGGCCGTTGATGATGCGGTCCATCGCGTCGCCGCCCGTGGGGTCCGTCAGGTTGGCGAGCATCTTCAGGGTGAACTTCATCAGCAGCGGATGGGTCAGACCACGCTGGGCCGCGATCTTCATGACCTTCGGGTTGCCGATGAGCTTCACGAACGCGCGGCCCAGCGTGTAGTAGCCGCCGTAGGTGTCCGCGAGGATCTGCGGGTAGCGCTGCAGGGCGAGTTCGCGCTGGCCGGGGGTGGCCCGGGCGTGGGCCTGGACGATGACGTCGGCGGCGATCTGACCCGATTCCATCGCGTAGGCGATGCCCTCGCCGTTGAAGGGGTTCACCAGGCCGCCGGCGTCGCCGACCAGCAGCAGCCCCTTGGTGTAGTGCGGCTTGCGGTTGAAGGCCATCGGCAGGGCCGCGCCGCGGATCGGGCCGGTCATGTTTTCGGGGGTGTAACCCCAGTCCTCCGGCATGGACGCGCACCAGGCCTTGAGGACCTCACGCCAGTCGAGCTCCTTGAAGGAGTCGGAGGTGTTCAGCACGCCCAGGCCGACGTTCGACGTCCCGTCGCCCATGCCGAAGATCCAGCCGTAACCGGGCAGCAGCCGGTCCTCGCCCGGGCCCCGGCGGTCCCACAGCTCCAGCCAGGACTCCAGGTAGTCGTCCTCGTGGCGCGGAGAGGTGAAATAGGTGCGGACCGCGACGCCCATCGGCCGGTCCTCACGGCGGTGCAGGCCCATCGCCAGCGAGAGGCGGGTGGAGTTGCCGTCGGCGGCCACCACGAGGGGGGCGCGGAAGGTGACTTCGCGCTTCTCCTCCCCCAGCTTGGCGTGCACGCCGGTGATACGGCCGGTGCGCTCGTCCAGGATCGGAGCGCCGACGTTGCAGCGCTCGTACAGGCGGGCGCCCGCCTTCTGGGCCTGCCGGGCGAGCTGCTCGTCGAAGTCGTCCCGCTTGCGGACGAGGCCGTAGTCGGGGAAGGAGGCGAGATCGGGCCAGTCGAGCTGCAACCGCACCCCGCCGCCGATGATCCTCAGACCCTTGTTGCGCAGCCAGCCGGCCTCCTCGGAGATGTCGATGCCCATGGCCACGAGCTGCTTGGTGGCGCGCGGGGTGAGGCCGTCGCCGCAGACCTTCTCGCGCGGGAACTCGGTCTTCTCGAGGAGGAGTACGTCGAGTCCGGCCTTGGCGAGGTAGTAGGCGGTCGTGGAACCGGCCGGTCCCGCGCCGACGACGATCACGTCGGCGGTGGTCTCGGAGAAGGGCTCGGCGTGGGGCTCGTTCACGGCGGTCACGGCGGGATCTCCCCAAGTTCGGAATCTGCGTGCCGACCGGCACTGGACATGGGCAGTCTATTCAGCAGAATTGATCACCCGGCTGAAGGGCTGCCCCGTGAACCGAGCTCTGCCCGTAGTACGGCTGCGCGTTCCGACGGACGAGGACGCGGTCGCCTGGCACAGGGTCTTCGACGACCCGGACGTCATGGAGTTCCAGGGGGGCAGATCCGCGGAGCTGTCGGTCTACGAGGAACTCACCGCCCGCCAGCGCCGGCACGACGCCGAGCGCGGGTTCTGCCTGTGGACGATCCTGGACCGCGACGACCGGGTGCTCGGCTTCACCGGCGCCCAGCCGTGGCCGCGCGAGTGGGGTCCCCGGGGGGAGATCGAGATCGGGTGGCGGCTCGGGCGCGAGCACTGGGGGCAGGGGTATGTGACGGCAGCCGCGCAGATGACCCTGGAGCGGGTGCGGGCGGCCGGGCCGTCGGGGGTCGTGGCGATGGTCGACGCGCGCAACGCGCGGTCCATCGCGGTCGCGGAGCGGCTGGGGATGCGGCTCGCGGAGGTCTTCACCACCCCGGAGTCGAACAGAGAGGGGCGCTGCTACCGCCTCACCTGGTGATCCGGGTGATCCGGGTGATCCGGGTGAGGCTGGGTATTCAGGTGATCCCGCTGATCCTGGTGGCGTGCTGCCGGTCGCTTCGGCGCGGCCCGGCTTCCGCCACGCCGTCGGCGACCACGTCGTACGGCGCTGTCCGCCGCCGGGCCTCGGGGGGGGGCGCGCGGCGCCGTGGTCACCGTGTGGTTCGACTTCTCCGAGGGGGAGGGCGGCGGAGTCGCGGGCGCGCGAGCCGCGCGTTCCGAGTCCGGGCGGGGCGGGGCGGGCTGGAGCGCGAACTCGACCGGTCCCGGAACCCCTTCGAGTCGATCGTCCCCTGACGCGGGACCGCCGGGGCCGGCCCTTCCGGACGAACCCACCGGGGCCGAACCCTTCGGGCCCGACCCGTCGGGACGAGCCGCTCGGGACGAGCCGCCGAAGCCTGAACCGCTCGGGTCGAGCCGTTCAGGCCGCTTTGAAGCCTCGGTGCAGGGTGACCACGCCGCCCGTCAGGTTGCGCCAGGCGACCTTCGACCAGCCGGCCTTGCGCAGGTGCTCGGCGAGGGCGGGCTGATCGGGCCATGCCCGGATGGACTCGGCGAGGTAGACGTAGGCGTCGGGGTTGGAGGAGACCGCGCGGGCGACCGGCGGCAGGGCCCGCATCAGGTACTCGGTGTAGACGGTCCGGAACGGCGCCCAGGTGGGGTGCGAGAACTCGCAGATGACGACCCGGCCGCCGGGCCTGGTCACCCGGTGCATCTCGCGCAGCGCGGTGTCGAAGTCCTGCACGTTGCGCAGGCCGAAGGAGATCGTGACGGCGTCGAAGGTGTCGTCCTTGAAGGGCAGCTTCGTCGCGTCCCCGGCCGTGAACGGCAGCCAGGTGTGCTTCCTCTTGCCGACCTGGAGCATCCCGAGCGAGAAGTCGCAGGGGACGACGTAGGCGCCGGTCTGCGCGAAGGGGAGCGAGGAGGTGGCCGTACCGGCGGCGAGGTCCAGGACCTTCTGCGCGGGCCGGGCGTCGACCGCCTTGGCGACCTCCTTGCGCCACCTGCGGTCCTGACCGAGGGACAGCACGTCGTTGGTCACGTCGTACCGTTCCGCCACGCGGTCGAACATCGAGGCGACTTCATTGGGCTGCTTGTTCAGGGAAGCGCGGGTCACCCGCCCATTGTGGCAGCCCGGCCCCCGGCCGTTCACGGCAGGAGCCTCGGCTCCCTCCGTGCCGCGACGTCCTCGCCCCACCCGCACAGCAGCGCATCACACCGGTGAGCCGAGCAGAAGCAGCAGCGCACAGGTGACGCGCGGTTCCTGCAGTGCCACGGCCCCGCCGGGCGCCCGCTCGATGCGGGTCGTGCCGGTGGCCGACACCGCCGTGCGGCCGGATGCCGCCGGGGCCGGGGTCGCGGGCGCCTCGGGGGTCTCCGTGGCCGAACGGCAGCAGCGAGGACGGGGGCGACGAAGCGCCCCGGCCCAGGGACGCGGCGTCGAGGACGGCGGCCTACGCGAGAGAGCCGACGGCCGGCAGGAGACCGATCCGCACGGCAGCCTCGGCCTGCGTACGGAGCCGTCCACGAGCTCGGGCGCCTCGGCGCAGGCGTCGTCGCCCTGGCGGCCGCGACGGCTGCCGCGCGCGGCGGCACGGCTTCGGGCGGCGAGGCTCGGATTGCGTTCCCGGATATCAGGGAGCCTTTGTGCAGCACGAAGTCTGCGCTGTTCGTGAGGGGCCGGCGAGAAACGCGTGACTCCTTCCTTCGGCCGAGAGATCCGGCGAAACAGTGCGCACCCCCGCCCACCACGGGAGGGCCGATTGCCCCTTTGGGGCGGACGGCCATCACGTTTTGCGCGCTTGCGTCCATGAACCGACTGTGTGGCCACAGTTCCCGCGTGATCCGTCCGCATGTGGGAGATTCCCCTTTCGGAAACGCGCGTCGTTTCCGGCCGAGAGGGAAGTCACGAGAGTGGGTGCAGACGCGATGAGGGGTTCACTGCTGCCGACGGCCGGGGTGGCCTGCCTGTTCGCCCTGACCGTCACGGGATGCTCCGCGGGCTCCGGCAGCGCGTCGGACCCGGCGCCCCCGGCCACCGGGCGGACCGGCGGCCGTCCTGGAGGCCACTCACCCTCGGGCCACTCACCCTCGGGCGGCGCCGCGTCGTCGGACGCCGGAGCCGCCGGCACCTCCTACGCGCCGTATGTGAGCGCGGTGGATGCCTCGGACAACGACTCGGCCGGCTCGCCGACGGCGTACAACCTGGCGTTCGTCATCGCGGACGGCAGCGCCTGCACACCGACCTGGAACGGCACGAACGCCGTCGACGACCCGGCCGTGAAGTCGCGCGTCGCGAAGCTGACGAAGTCGGGCGCCACGGCGCGCGTCTCCTTCGGCGGCGCCTCCGGCAAGGAGCTCGCGGCCACCTGTGACAGCGTCTCCGCACTGGCGCGGGCGTATGGCGCGGCGCTCGACGCGGTCGGCTCCACCCAGGCCGACTTCGACATCGAGGGCGACGAGCCGGCCGACTCCGACTCGGTGGCCCTGCGCTCGCGGGCGATCGCGGCGCTGCAGAAGGAACGCCCCGGCCTGGAGGTCTCCTTCACACTCGCGGTGATGCCCTCCGGGCTGGACTCCGCCGGCCTGGCGCTGCTGGACTCCGCGAACACGTACGACGTCCAGGTCTCCACCGTCAACCTCATGACGATGAACTACGGCGAGTCGTACGCCGGCGACATGGGCGGATACGCGATCACCTCGGCGACGGCGGCCCAGGCACAGCTCAGGAAGGTCTTCGGCACGACGGACGCGGGTGCGTGGAAGGGCATGGCGCTCACGTCGATGATCGGCGCCAACGACGTCGCCGGCGAGACGTTCTCCCTGGCGGACGCGGCCCAGGTGCGGGCGTTCGCCGTGGAGAAGGGGGTCTCCTGGGTCTCCATGTGGTCGGCGTTCCGGGACCAGCAGTGCTCGGCGGCCGACCCGGCGAAGGGCGACGCCCTGACGAACTGCAGCGGGGTGCCACAGAGTTCGGGCGCGTTCGCGAGGGCGTTCTCGAAGTAGCGGGGGCGGGAGCGGCTCTACCGGCGCCTGTGGACGAGGCGGCCGTCCACCACCGTCGCGACGCACGTTCCCGCGCCGCGCTCCGCGAGCTCGGCCTCGTCCCGTACGTCGAACACGGCGAACCGGGCCGCGCTGTGCCGCTCGCGCGGGGCCGCGAACTCCACCGGCAGCCCGGCGGCGCACGGGTCGAGGGAGGGAGTGCCGCCGGGACGTCCGATCCGGCCCATGAGGGCCAGGCCGGTGCGGCGCACGGCGTCCCGCACAGCGCGGTTGTGCAGTTCCTCGCAGGCCGCCCGGACCGTGCCGTGCGCCAGCATGCGCTGCACCCCGCGCCGGGCGCTCGCCCCCCAGCGGACGTCGTCCATGACGAGCGCCGCCAACGCGTCCCCGGTCAGCGGCTCGACGCCCAGTTCGTCGGCCTCGCGCGGATCCGGGTGGTACGCCTCCTCCAGCAACTCGTTGCCGTGCAGGTTGACCAGACCGGGCGTCAGGATGCCGGGCCATGTCCGCACCCGTGCGCCCGGGTGGGCGGCGAGAAGTTCCTCCGGCGGTCCGGCGTCGGCGATCCACGCGCCCTTGACGGCGAGCGCCCGGCCCCGGGAATCCACGTGAACGGTCAGCATGTGAAGGCTAGTTGGACGTCAGGAGCTTCAGCTCGGGGTGAGCCGTGCCGCCCGCGATCGCCGTCGAGGAGATGTGGGACATGACCCGCTCGTCGACGGGGTCGTTCGCGGGGTCGTCGTGGACGACGAGGTGCTCGTACGTCGTCGCCCGCTGCGCCGGAACGCGGCCCGCCTTGCGGATCAGGTCGATGATCTCCATGCGGTTGGAGCGGTGTCGGGCGCCTGCCGAGGAGACGACGTTCTCCTCCAGCATGATCGAACCGAGGTCGTCCGCGCCGTAGTGCAGCGAGAGCTGGCCGACCTCCTTGCCCGTCGTCAGCCACGAGCCCTGGATGTGGCGCACGTTGTCGAGGAACAGCCGGGCGATCGCGATCATCCGCAGGTACTCGAAGAGGGTCGCCTGCGTGCGGCCCTTCAGGTGGTTGTTCTCGGGCTGGTACGTGTACGGGATGAAGGCCCGGAAGCCGCCCGTGCGGTCCTGCACCTCACGGATCATCCGCAGGTGCTCGATGCGCTCGGCGTTGGTCTCGCCGGTGCCCATCAGCATCGTGGACGTCGACTCGACGCCCAGCCCGTGCGCGATCTCCATGATCTCCAGCCAGCGCTCGCCGGACTCCTTGAGCGGGGCGATGGCCTTGCGCGGACGCGCGGGGAGCAGCTCGGCGCCGGCGCCCGCGAAGGAGTCCAGACCGGCGGCGTGGATGCGGGTGACGGCCTCCTCGACCGTCACCTTCGAGATGCGCGCCATGTGCTCGACCTCGGACGCGCCCAGCGAGTGGATCACCAGCTGGGGGAACGCCTCCTTGATGGCCGCGAAGTGCTTCTCGTAGTACTCGACGCCGTAGTCCGGGTGGTGTCCGCCCTGGAACATGATCTGCGTGCCGCCCAGTTCGACGGTCTCGGCGCAGCGGCGCAGGATGTCGTCGAGGTCGCGTGTCCAGCCCTTCTCCGTGTCCTTGGGGGCCGCGTAGAAGGCGCAGAACTTGCACGCCGTGACGCACACGTTCGTGTAGTTGATGTTCCGCTCGATGATGTACGTCGCGATGTGCTCGGTCCCGGCGTACAGCCGGCGTCGCACGGCGTCGGCGGCGGCGCCGAGCGCGTGCAGGGGCGCGTCGCGGTAGAGGTCGAGCGCCTCCTCCGGGGTGATCCGCCCACCGGCGGCGGCACGGTCGAGGACGGACTGAAGGTCGGCCTTCTCGGTCACCGGGAGCGTCCCTCTCGTCAAGTTCGTCGGGTTCGTCAAGGGTTGTGGACGGACCGAGCCAGCCTACGCCAGACGTTCCGACGCCCCGACCTCAGGCCGCGTACGCGCCGATCAGCAGACCCGCGAGCGTCCCGACGAGCATGAACGGCCCGAACGGGATCAGCGTCTTGCGTCCCGCCCGTCCCGTGAGGACCAGCGCGCCCCCGTACAACGCGCCGGACAGGAAGGCCGCGAACGTGCCCAGCATGACCGTGGGCCAGCCGTACCAGCCGAGGACGGCCCCCGCCCCGAGCGCCAGCTTCACATCTCCGAAGGCCATGCCGCCGGGGTTGACCAGGTGCAGGACGAGGTAGCCGGCGCCGAGGGCGAGCGCGCCCGGCAGCGCCGTCGTCCAGTCTCCCGCGTGCTCGGGCAGCAGCGCGGCGGGGCCCAGCAGGGCCAGGGCGGCGGCCGCGAACGGGAGGGTGAGCGGATCGGGCAGCCGGCGCACCCGCACGTCGACGACGCCGAGCAGCACGCCGACCGGCGCGAGCGCCAGCCACACGGCCAGTTCGGGCCGGATACCGGTGGCGAGGGCCAGCGCGGCGCAGACGACGGCGGTGAGAAGGGGCAGCAGGACGCCGCCGGGTGCGTAGGAGCGGCCGGCGCCGTGGGTGGCACGGGAGGCGGCCCCGCCGCCGTCGTGTGCGGTGGATGCCGCGGGCGGTGCGGGCGCACGAGGTGAGGCGGATGGCGGAGGTGACACGGGTGGGGTGGGCGAGGCAGGGGCAGGAGCCGGGCGGGACGTGCAGGCAGGGTGAGCGGTCGCCGGCGTGTCCCGCGGGGCATCCGGCTCGGCGCACCGGGAACACCGGGGACACCGCGCCCGTCCGAGCCACCCGCGGACCGGATGGCCGGCCGGGCAGTCCGTCCGCCAGCCGCCGTCCGCCTCCTCCCACGGCGTGGAGAAGCGGTAGGCCGCCCGCGGCAGCAGCGCCCCGGTCACGGCGCCCCACAGTGCGGCGACGGCGGCCGGAGTCAGGGCGTCGGGAGGTGTGCTCATCGTCAGCGATCGTAGGGACCCGCACGGGACGCGGTCACGGGATCCGCCCCGAAAGGCGCTCCAGCGCCTGACCCTGTGACCCTGGCTCCGTTCCCTGTTCCTGGCCCTGTTCCTGGCCCTGTTCCGGCCCTGGCCTGGTCGACCCGGGTCGACTCGTGGTCGACTCGTGATCGTCTCTAGTCGACCCGCGACATGCGGGCCACCGGATTGCCTTCGGCCGGGCTGTCCGAGGCGTACGTCAGGTCGTCGCCGGTGGGGGTGAGCCGGATCGTGTGGGCCGTCGGGTTGCAGCCGCCGTGGTTGCTCTTCGCGCCGACCGACGTGGCGACGACCTCCTTCTCCGTCACCCGCTTCAGCGTCAGGACGTCGAGGCAGACCCCGCCGAGCACGTCCGTCTGCCGCAGCTCGCCCAGCTTCTGGCCGACGTCGGCCCGTTGGACGGTCACCCGGAACGTGCCCATCGGGAGGGAGCCGTCGAGGCCGGTGCCCTGGCCCTCCCAGGTGCCGACGTAGCGGGCCGGGAGCGCGGCGGGCGTCCCGCCTTCGGAGGGGGCCGGCGTCCCGGCGGCCGCCGACGGGGAGGAGCGTGCGTCGCTGCCGGAGGCGGAGTCGTGGTCCCCGTCGGTCGGCAGCAGGCGGTACAGGAAGACCGAACCGACGGTCACCGCTGCCAGGGCTCCCGCGACCGCGAGCGCGACGCTGCAGCTCAGTCGTCGTCCCCGGCCGCCCTCGCCCGGCGTCGCCGCGGCCGCCACGGTGACGGACACCCGGCCGGGACGTCCGCCCCCGCCCACCGTCGGCTCGGCGTCACGCGGCACGGGCACGGGCACGGCAGCCGGCGCGTCCCCCGGAGCGGCGAGGACCCGGTCCATCACCGGCGGCGGCCCGAACTCCCCCGGGAACGCCGAGGCCCCGCCCGCCGACGCCGCGAAGCCGCTCCCCGGTCCGGAGGAGGACGCCGCCACCGGCCCCGTGGGCCCGCCTCCCGACCCCCTCGGCTCACCGCTCGTCCCCGACGGTTCGCCCGACCGCACCGCCGGGCTGCTGAACTGCACAGGGCCGGAGGCCGACGGGCTCGCCCCGCCGCCCTCCCGCGCTCCCCCGATCGGCCCCGAGCCCGAGCCTGAGCCCGAGCCCGTCACCGCCTCCCGCCCTGCCTCTGCCTGCCCCTCCCCGCTCGACCCCAGCGTCGGTTCCAAGCTCGGCCCCGACGCCGTTCCCTCCAGGTTCAGGAGGTGGACGGCGCTGCGGCCGACCTGTGCCACGAGGGGGCCCGGCAGCCAGCCGGAGGCCACCAGTGCGGCCGCGCCCTGGGGGGCGAGGCGCGCGGCCAGTTCGGCGGGGGCGGGCCGGGCGGCCGGGTCCTTGACGAGACAGGCCTCGACCACGGCCCGCAGTTCGCCCCGCAGGGCGCCCCGCGGAGCTCCCAGTTCCGGCGCCTCGTGGACGACCCGGTAGAGGAGGGCGGCCGAGGAGTCGCCCGGGAACGGGGGCCGGCCGGTGGCCGCGAACGCCAGGACCGCGCCGAGGGAGAAGACGTCGGCCGCGCCGGACGCGCCCTGGCCGAGGATCTGCTCGGGGGCCATGTAACCCGGCGAGCCGACCGAGACGCCGGTCGAGGTGAGCGAGGCCGTGCCGTCGATCGCGCGGGCGATGCCGAAGTCGATGAGCAGCGGGCCGTCGACGGTCAGCAGCACGTTGGACGGCTTCACGTCCCGGTGCACCAGCCCCAGGGCGTGCACGGTCGCCAGCGCCTCCCCGAGGCCGGCGCCCAGCACGCGCACGGAGTGTTCGGGCAGCGGCCCGCCGCCGGAGGCGACCGCCGCGGCCAGGGAGGGGCCGGCCACATAGCCGGTGGCGACCCAGGGCACGGCGGCCTCCGGGTCGGCGTCCAGGACCGGCGCGGTCCATGCCCCGCCGACCCGTCGCGCGGCCTCGACCTCACGCCGGAAGCGGGCGCGGAACTCCTCGTCGAGCGCGAGGTGCGGGTGCACGATCTTGACGGCGACCGTACGGCCCCCGACGCTCCGGCCGAGGTAGACGCGGCCCATCCCGCCGGAGCCGAGCCGGCCGAGCAGCCGGTAGGGCCCCACGGCCGTGGGTTCGTCTTCTCCGAGCGGCTGCATGGGCGTCCACCCCTCCCCCGTGAGGACCTGTGAGGACCCGTGAGGACCCGTCAGGACCCGCGGGCCACGTCGGCCGCGAGTCGCGACCCGTGGCCGGATTCCGTGCTCACGGGCTGTGCAGCAGACTACGCAGAACCGGGCTGGAGCAGTTCCACCCTGACGTCCGCCGGGAATCCCGTCGTGGGACCGACGCGGCGGGCGAACTCGGTCACGGCCGCCAGCTGGGCCGGGCCGAAGCGGAAGTCCAGGGTGGTGAAGTACTGCTCCAGGACCTGCTCGTCGAACTCCTCCCAGCGGGCCGCCTGCTCCGCGACCTTGCCGACCTCGTCCAGGGAGAGGTTGCGGGAGTCGAGGAAGGCCTGGTGGACCTGGCGGGTGATGGCGGGCTCGCGCTCCAGGTACTCGCGCCGGGCCGCCCACACGGCGAAGACGAAGGGCAGGCCGGTCCACTCCTTCCACAGCGCGCCGAGGTCGTGGACCTCCAGGCCGAACCGGGGTCCGTCGAGCAGGTTGGCGCGCAGGGCCGCGTCGCCGATGAGGACGGCGGCCTCGGCCTCCTGCATCATCAGGCTGAGGTCGGGCGGGCAGGTGTAGTACTCGGGCCGGACGCCGAAACGATCCGCCAGCAGGAGCTGTGCCAGGCGCACCGAGGTGCGGGAGGTGGAGCCGAGGGCGACCCGCGCGCCGTCCAGCTCCTCCAGCGGGACCTGGCTGACGATCACGCAGGACATCACCGGGCCGTCGCAGCCGACGGCGATGTCGGGGAACGCCACGAGGTCGTCGGCGTTCTTGAGGAACTCGACGAGGGTGACGGGCCCGATGTCCAGCTCGCCGCGCACCAGCCTCTCGCTGAGCTTCTCCGGAGTGTCCTTGGTGAGTTCGAAGTCGAGGAGGGTGCCGGTTCTCGCGAGCCCCCAGTAGAGGGGCAGGCAGTTGAGGAACTGGATGTGGCCGACGCGCGGCCGGGTGCGAGAATTGTCCACATCGCGAGGCTAGACCCCTTCGAGTACGCTCGGGACTCCACCCCCGAGTCAACCTCTTTCCGGGATCTTCAAACATCCGGGTGACGTGATCTTGACCTCTATTGCTTTCGGGTGCCTGCATGCTAGGCTCGCCGCAAGTTGCAGTTTGGTTTCCCTTGCAGTACAGAGCCTGCGGAGCATGTAACCGCGGGCTCTCGTCGTTTTCAGACGTATGCAGTTGTGCGGCACTTGCTTTCACGCTTGCAGGGTTCTGGAGCAGGGCAACCCTTTGGGCCCAAGGAGGGCTTATGGCTACCGGAACCGTGAAGTGGTTCAACGCCGAAAAGGGCTTTGGCTTCATCGCCCAGGAAGGCGGCGGCCCCGACGTCTTCGTCCACTACTCCGCGATCAACGCGCAGGGTTTCCGTTCGCTCGAGGAGAACCAGCAGGTTTCCTTCGACGTGACGCAGGGCCCGAAGGGTCCTCAGGCGGAGAACGTCACCCCCGTCTGATCTTCACACCCTGAGATCGCAAGTCTCTGAGAGCAGTACCCAAGGAGCCCTGTGCCTTTCGGCACGGGGCTCCTGCCTTGTCCCGCCCGCCCGCTGCCGGGGCGCCGGACGGCGCGGACGCGGCGGACGGTGGCCGGGAACCGCCCCCGCCGTCGGTGACAGCTCCTAGGCTCCCCGCCCATGACCGACATCACCGCGTCGCCGTCCGGAGCCCCGGGCCCCGCCCCCGCCTTCCTCACCGCCACCCGCGTCTTCTACGACGCCGTCGCCGAGGACTACGCCGAGCACTTCCGTGAGGAGCTCGTCTCCAGGCCGCTGGAGCGGGCCCTGCTCGCCGTGTACGCCGAGCTCGTCGGGGCCGGCGGCCGGGTGGCCGACCTGGGGTGCGGGCCCGGCCGGACCACCCGACGCCTCGCCTCGCTCGGGCTCGACGTGTCCGGGCTCGACCTGTCGGAGTCGATGCTGGCGATCGCCCGGCGCGAGAACCCGGGGATCCGCTTCGAGCACGGCTCGATGCTGGAGCTGGACTTCCCCGACGGGGCTCTCGCCGGGGCCGTCTCCTTCTACTCCACCATCCACACCCCTATGGACGAGCTGCCGGCCCTCTTCGCCGAGCTCCACCGCGTCCTGGCCCCCGGCGGTCATCTGCTGCTGGCCTTCCAGGTCGGCGACGAGCCCCGCCGCCACGAGCACCCCTGGGGCCGCCCGGTCACCCTCGACTTCGAGCGCCGCCGCCCCGAACAGATGGAGAAGCTGCTGGCCGGAGCCGGTTTCGCGATGCTGTCCCGCACGGTGCGGGAACCGGACGCCGACCTCGCCGAAAAGGTCCCCCAGGCCTTTCTGATCGCCCGCCGGCCGAGCGCCTGACCGGCTCGGCGGGTGCCGGGCACGTACAACGACGACCCGCCGGCGTCAGCGCATCGCCTCCCACACCCCCGTCGCCCGCCACACGCCCGTCGCCCGCCACACGCCCGTCGCCCCCACGCACACACGTCCCGCCGCCCCTGGCACGCCGCCCGCAGCCCGCCCCGCCCCTCCCCCTCACGCCCGGTCGTCCGCCGCTCCCCTCACACTCCGAGCCCGGCAGGGACCGGGGCCGGCGGGTCCGCGGTGAGGGCCGCCGGCGAGCTGAGGGCCGCCTCGTACGCCGTTCGGCCGAAGACGAACGGGCCGACCGGCAGGTCGCCCCACCGCTCGCGTTCGGTCTGGCGGAAGGCGGACCATGTGACCGTCACGGGAGACGTCTCCACCCGTGCCGTGAGGGGCCAGCACCGGGGGATGCCGCAGGGGCAGCCGAGGAGGGGGATCCGGCCCGCCGTGCGCAGGAACGGCGGTTCGGCGACGTCCACGACGGCCAGGCCGTCGTGCTGCCGCCAGATCAGTTCGGCCGACTCGCGCTCCTGGTCCTCGAACTGGTCCTCCAGCTCCGGACGCCACAGCTCGCGCGTCGCCCAGGCCGTGTGGGCGCGCAGGTCGACGCCGTCGACGCGGACGCCCCAGGCGAGCGACGGGCCGCCGTCGAAGGGGTAGTGGAAGAACTCGATGCCGTTCACGGTCCGCATGCTTCCCGGGACCGGCCGCGCCCCGCCATCCCTTTACCCCGTACCCCGGGTGGCGGCCCTGCGCTCACCCCGGGTACAGGCCCTCCACCTGGTCCGCGAAGTCGCGCATGATCGTCTCGCGGCGCAGTTTCATCGAGGGGGTGAGGTGGCCGGCGTGTTCGGAGAAGTCGGTCGGCAGGATGGCGAAGCGGCGGATCGACTCGGGGCGGGAGACCAGTTTGTTGGCCTCGTCCACGGCGCGCTGGAGCACGGCGTTGAGGTCCGGGTCGTCGATGAGCAGCTCCGCGGGGACCGGGTGCCTGCCGTGCATCTGACGCCAGTGGGTGAGACCGTCGGGGTCGAGGGTGAGCAGGGCGGTGACGTAGGGACGGCCGTCGCCGAGGACCATGGCCTGGGAGATCAGGGGGTGCGAGCGCAGCCAGTTCTCCAGGGGCGCGGGGGCGACGCTCTTGCCGCCGGCCGTGATGATCATCTCCTTCTTGCGGCCGGTGATCGTCAGATAGCCCTGGTCGTCCAGCTCGCCGAGGTCGCCGGTGGCCAGCCAGCCGTCGGGGGCCGCGGGGACGACTCCGCCGGCCGACGGGTCCCAGTAGCCGCGCAGGACGTGCTCGCCGGCCACGAGGATCTCGCCGTCCGACGCGATGCGGATCCTGGTGCCGGGCAGGGGCCAGCCCACCGTGCCCAGACGGGGTTTCATCGGCGGCGTCACCGTGGTCGCGGCCGTCGTCTCGGTGAGGCCGTAGCCCTCGTAGATCTCGATGCCCGCGCCGAGGTAGAACGAGGAGAGGCGGCGGCCCAGCGGGGAGCCGCCGCAGATGGCGTGCCGCACCCGCCCGCCCATGGCGTTGCGGATTCGGCGGTAGACGAGCGGGTCGTAGAACGCGCGGGCCGCCCGCAGCGTGGCGGCAGGGCCGGATCCGGTCCCGGTCTTGTGCGCCTCGACCGCCTCGCCGTAGCGGCGGGCCACGCCGACCGCGCGGTCGAAGGACGACACCCGGCCGCTCGCCTCCGCCTTGGCGCGGGCCGTGTTGAAGACCTTCTCCAGCATGTACGGAATGGCCAGGAGGCAGGTGGGTCTGAAGGCCGCCAGATCCGGCAGGAGGTCCTCGGACTTGATGCTCGGGGCGTGGCCGAGACGGACGCGGGCCCGGACGCACGCGATCGCGACCATCCGGCCGAAGACGTGGGACATGGGGAGGAAGAGCAGGACGGAGAGCTCGTCGTCCTTCGACTTGAAGACCGGGTAGAGGAGCTCGATCGCGTTGTCGACCTCGGCGAAGAAGTTGCCGTGGGTGAGCGCGCAACCCTTGGGGCGGCCGGTGGTGCCGGAGGTGTAGATGAGGGTCGCGAGCGTGTCGGGGACCAGCATGCCCCGGCGGATCTCGACCTCGGCGTCCGGGACCCGCTCGCCCGCCTCGATCAGCCGGTCCACATGGCCCTTGCCCATGACCCACAGGTGGCGCAGGTCGGGCAGCCGGTCGAGTTCGGGGCCCAGGGCGGCCGCCTGGCCGGCCGTCTCGGTGACCAGCGCGGCCGCGCCGGAGTCCTGGAGGATCCAACGGGTCTGGAAGGTCGAGGAGGTCGGGTAGATGGGGACGGTGACCAGGCCCGCCGCCCAGGCCGCGAAGTCGAGCAGCGTCCACTCGTAGGTGGTGCGGGCCATGATGGCGAGCCGGTCGCCGGGGACCAGCCCCTCCGCTATCAGCCCCTTGGCCGCCGCGTGGACCTGGGCGGCGAAGCCTGCCGCCGTGATGTCCGTCCAGTCGCCGTCCGGTCCCTTGCGGCTGAGGACGACGGCGTCGGGTGCGGTGGCCGCGTTGTCGTAGGGCAGGTCGGCGAGCGAGCCGTAGGTCACCGGGCGCGCCAGGGCCGGTACGGACGCCTCCCGCACCGCGCCGTCCAGCCTGCGCGTCTCGGGGACCACGAGGGCCGGGGGAGCGTCGAAGTCGGCGAAGGCCGCGCCGGCGGCTGAGGACGGGGTGGACACGGGCGGCTCCCTGGGCGTGCAGCGACGAAACTGCTTGCTGCATGACGTACGTGCTTCGCGCACCGACGCGTTCAACCGGGATGCCCGCCAAGACGATGGTTACCACCGGTTAGGCAGGAGATCGTACGGCCCGCAGGTGTGGGGCTTGTGCGTGTTCCGGGATGTTCCGGGGTCGGGGCTGTGCAACCTCGGGGGTGATGTGAGGGACGTTCACGTTCGCTCCAGAATCGCGGTGACGCCCTGTCCGCCCGCCGCGCAGATCGAGATCAGTCCGCGTGCGGGGCCGCCCTGTTCGGCGAGGAGCTTGGCGAGCGTCGCCGTGATGCGGGCTCCGGTGGCCGCGAAGGGATGGCCGGTGGCGAGGGAGGAGCCGGCCACGTTCAGCTTGTCCCGGTCCACCGGGGCCAGACCCTGCTTCTCCCAGGCCGCGAGAGTGGCCAGCACCTGGGAGGCGAACGCCTCGTGCACCTCGACCAGGTCGAAGTCCTCGATGCCCAGGCCGGCTCGCGCCAGCATGCGCGGGACCGCGTACGCGGGGGCCATCAGCAGGCCGTCCTCACCCCCGGCCGCATCGCCGCGCACGAAGTCCACGGCCGCCGTCTCGTACGCGGTCAGGTAAGCGAGCGGCTCCAGACCGCGCGCCTCGGCCCACTCCTCCGAGGCGAGCAGGACGACCGCCGAACCGTCCGTCAGCGGGGTCGAGTTGCCCGCCGTCATGGTCGGCTCGGGCCCGTCGGTCCCGAACACCGGCTTCAGGCGTGCCAGTTGCTCGACGGTCGAGCCGGGGCGCAGGTTCTGGTCGCGGGTCAGGTCGCGGAACGGGACCACCAGGTCGCCGAAGAACCCGCGCTCGTACGCGGCGGCGAGCCGCTGGTGGCTGGCAGCCGCCAGTTCGTCCTGGGCCTCGCGCCCGACGCCCCAGGCGCGGGCGGTGACCGCCGCGTGCTCGCCCATGGACAGGCCGGTGCGCGGTTCGGCGTTGCGCGGGATCTCGGGGACCAGGTGGGAGGGGCGGATCTGCGCGAGCGCCTTGAGGCGGTCCCCGGTGGACTTCGCCCGGCGGGCCTCCAGGAGGATGCGGCGCAGCCGGTCGTTCACGCCGAGGGGGGCGTCGCTCGCGGTGTCCGCGCCGCCCGCGATCGCGGATTCGGTCTGACCGAGGGCGATCTTGTTGGCGGCGGCTATCACGGCCTGCAGACCGGTGCCGCAGGCCTGCTGGACGTCGTAGGCGGGGGTGCGGGGGTCGAGCTTCGAGCCGAGGACGGTCTCGCGGGCCAGGTTGAAGTCCCGGCTGTGCTTGAGGACGGCCCCGGCGACGAACTCGCCCACGACGCCGGGCACGTCGAGCGCGTACCGGTTCACGAGCCCGTTGACGGCCGCCGTCAGCATGTCCTGGTTGGAGGCGGTGGCGTAAGGGCCGTCGGAGCGGGCGAACGGAATGCGGGAGCCGCCGACGATCGCCACCCGACGGGCGCGCGGGGGTTCCAGGGGGCTCTTGCGGGCCCCTCTCAGATAGGTCACCTTCGACGGCTCCGAGGTACTCATCTCGACCTGCTCCTCACCCTTGACCTAGACTTACCGCCGGTAACCTTACTCCGGAGTAAGTAAATTTTCCTGTGCGTCAAGCCCGTGGGAGACGAGACGAACATGGCCGACCGTTATCTGAGCCTCACCGCCACCGCCCCCGGCCGGTTCCTCGCCCGGCGGCTGGGCCTTCCCCAGCCGGCGGCGCTCAGACGCTGGTCGCCCGAACAGCCCTGCCTCCCCGGCGTCTTGCTTCACCTTACGGCCGGCGAGACCGCCGTCTGCGACCTCGCGCCGGTCCTCGCCCGCACCGGGCTCCCCCTGGCCGGCCCCGCGCACCCCGGCCCCGCCGCGGACCCGGCGGACCCCGGCGTCGCAGCCGTCGTCCTCGACGCCACCGGCGTCCATGACGTCGACTCGCTCGCCGAGGTCCACGCGGCCCTGCATCCGGTCGTGCGGTCGGTCGCGGCGAGCGGACGGGTCGTGGTGCTCGGCTCGCCCCTGGAGGACGGGCCCGACCATCACCGGGCGGCCGCGCAGCAGGCCCTGGAGGGGTTCGTGCGCTCCCTCGGCAAGGAGATCGGCCGCGGCAGGACGGTGAACCTGCTCAGACTGACCGACGCGGACGCCGCCGAGTCCACCCTGCGCTTCCTCCTCTCCCCCAGGTCCGCGTACGTCAGCGGTCAGGTGATCACGGTGACGGCCGACGGGTCCGGGGCCCCCGTCGACTGGTCGCTCCCCCTGGCCGGCCGCACCGCGCTCGTCACCGGCGGCGCGCGCGGCATCGGCGAGGCCGTCGCGCGGACGCTGGCACGCGACGGGGCCCATGTCGTCGTCCTGGACGTGCCGCAGGCCCAGGACGACGCCCGGCGGGTGGCCGGAGAACTGGGGGGAACCGCGCTCGCCCTCGACATCACCGCCGTCGACGCGGGCGAGCGGATCGCCGCCGAACTCCCCGGCGGACTCGACGTGCTGATCCACAACGCGGGCATCACCCGGGACCGACGGCTGGTCAACATGCCCGCCGAGCGCTGGAGTCCGGTGCTGGACGTCAACCTGGCGAGCGTGCTGCGCACGACGGACGCCCTGCTCGCCGCGGGGGCCCTGCGCCGGGGCGGGCGGATCGTGGCCACGGCCTCCATCGCCGGACTCGCCGGCAACGCCGGGCAGACGAACTACGGCGCGAGCAAGGCGGGGATCGCCGGTCTGGTCCGCTCCCTCGCGCCGTGCGCGCTCGCCGAGCACGGCGTCACGGTGAACGCGGTGGCCCCGGGCTTCATCGAGACGAGGATGACGGCCGCGGTGCCGCTGTTCATCCGCGAGGCGGGCCGCCGGATGAACTCCCTCGCTCAGGGCGGCCTGCCCGTCGACGTGGCCGAGACGACCGCGTGGCTCGCGCACCCCGCGTCCGGCGCGGTGAACGGACAGGTCGTGCGGGTGTGCGGCCAGAGCCTGCTGGGGGCGTGATGACCACACCGGACCCGCCCACACCGCCGAAGCAGACCCCGGACCCGGCCCCGGACCCGAACCCGAACCCGAACCCGAACCCGCCGCAGCCGACGCCCGCCCCGGCCCCACCGACCCCGGCCCCGTCGGAAGCCGCCGCGCCTAAGCCGTCGGAGCCCGCCGCGCCGAAGCCGTCGGAGCCGCCCCGGTCGGAGCCCGCTCCCTCAGGGGCTGCCTCGCCGGTCCCCCGGGCGCTCTCGACGCCCGGCATCGCTGCGACGCCGCCCGCTCCGTCCTCCCCCCGGCGGACGGTCCTGACCTCGTCTCCGGCCCTCGGCCCGCTGCTCGCCCTCGGGGCGCTGCGCTCCCCCCTCAAGCGGCCCCGGCCCGGCCTCGCCCTTCCCGGCGCGGGCGACCGTCTCGTCCTGCCCGGCCTGCGCGTGGACCTGGCCCGGCTCGCCGCCTACGAGCGGGTCTGCGCCTTCCCGACCGGCGAGGACGCGCTGCCGCTCACCTATCCCCATGTCCTGGGCTTCCCGATGGCCATGCGCATCATGGGCGGCCGGGACTTCCCCCTCCCGCTGCTCGGCCTCGTCCACACCTCGATCGAGATCACCCGCCGCACGGCGCTCGCGGCCACCGGGACCTACGAACTCACCGTGTACGTGGACCGGTTGGCGGCGCACCGCAAGGGGACGGAGGCGGTCGTCGTCACGGAGCTGAGAGCCTGCCCGGAGCACGGCACGGGTGACGGGCCCGACGCCGACGACGAGCCGGCGTGGACGTCCACGAGCACCTACCTGGCCCGCCACCGCACCGGGCCCGCCCCCGCCGACGACCGGCCGGCGGACACCACACGCCCGTCGGAGCCCGGTCCGCTTCCCGGGCTCGACGAGTGGCGGCTCGCCGGTGACGTGGGACGGCGTTACGGCTCGGCGTCCGGCGACCGCAACCCGATCCACCTGCACGCGCTCACCGCCCGCCTCTTCGGCTTCCCCCGGGCCATCGCCCACGGCATGTGGACCGTGGCCCGCTGCCTCGCCGCCCACAGGACGCCCCCGGCGGTGCGCGTGCGCGCGGAGTTCCGGGCCCCGGTGCTGCTGCCGGGCACGGTCGTCCACGCGGCGGACGCCGGCCGCTTCGAGCTGCGCGGAACGGGAGAGACGGGACGGGTCCACGTGAGCGGCCGGGTGGAGCCGCTCGGCGACGCCGCCACCGGGTCCCGCCCCGTCTAGGGCCCGCCCGGGACCCGCCCCGGCCTCACCTCCGTCCCGTCCCCGCTGTCCCCCCCCCGTCCCCGTCCCGCACACCGTCCCCGTCCAGGTCCTCGGGGGCGGTGTGCGGGAGGCGGTCCCGCTCAGTCCGGCGGTGGGGACCAGGGGCGGCCGTTCATCAGGTCGCCGAGGCCCGACCAGGCGAAGTTCATGAGGGTGGCGGCCGCCTGGCGGGAGGTGACGCCCGCCGTGGCGTTGGCCCAGGCGGCGAGCGACTCGGCGGCGCCCACCAGGGCCTCGGCGAGTCCGGCGACCTCGCGCTCGGCAAGGTCGGGGGCCGTGGGGGTCCCCCCGCACGAGCGAAGCCGAGGGTGGGGGAGGGCCTCCCGGGCCGCGACCACGATGAGCTGCGTCACGAACGCGACGATCTCCTCGCGCATCGCCGCGACCTCGGCGGCGAACGGCTCGCCGTGGGTGCGGGCCTGGAGGTGCAGGACGGACCAGGCGTACGGGTGCTGCGCGGTGTGCGCGAAGAACGCCCGCAGCCCGGCCCAGAGTTGGCGGTCGGCGGGCAGGTCCGTGCGGACGCCGGCCCGGACCGCCTCTACGAGCGACTTGGCCTCGCGCCGGATGCAGGCGGTGAAGAGGTCTTCCTTGGAGTTCAGGTACAGGTACACCAACGGCTTTGACACGCCCGCGAGTTCGGCGATCTCGTCCATCGACGCGGCCATGTACCCGCGGCGGCCGAAGGTCTCCACGGCGGCGTCCAGCATCTGCTGCTCACGGACCGCACGCGGCATCCGCTTGGTCTTCACGGCACCCATGGGCACAGCGTAACCAGGCACGGCGAACCCGGCCCCCGCCTCGACGGGAGCCGAAGGGCCGGGGCCGCGGGCGCTACGGCCGCACTTCGGTGTTCTGGCAGGCGTGCAGCAGCCACCGCCCGTCGTCCTGCCTGGTCATGACGTAGAGCGGGGTGCCCTCCGTGTCGCCCGCCGCCGAGCGGTAGGCCTGGCGGACCTTGACGGCGGCCACGTCGGGCCGCAGGAACCGGGTGTGCACCGCCTCGTAGGTGACCTCGCCGTCCCAGGTCGCGCCGGGCAGTACGGCGCGGGTGAACTCGGCGATCGCGTCGAGGCCGACGAGCACCTTGCCGTGGGCGGTGGTCCACAGAGCGTCGGGGTGGAACAGCGCGAGGAAGCCCTCCACGTCCCTGGCGCGCTGGGTGCGCTCGACGGCGGCCACGACCTCTTCGATTGCTTTGACGTCCGCGATTCGGGTGTCCATGCGGATCACCGTGCAACCTCAAGGGCACTTGAGGTCAAGACCGCGGCGGTGGAGGCCAGGAAGACGGACGGCAGGGGCGGACCCTGGCAGGGGTGCAGCACCAGGCAGTACTAGGAGGTCTGCGCCCGGTCCTGGGCGGGGGTGGCCGCGTCGACCGCGGCGTCCTCCTGGGACCGGTCGGCGTCCAGGTTGGCCTTCATCCGGTCGACCCGCTCCACGACCGTCGCCGAGGCGCGGTCGCGCTCCTTGCGCAGCACGACGAAGCTGATCGGGGCGGAGATCACCAGCGAGAGCAGCAGGATCCACATGAGGTTGGAGTCGCCGAGGCCGCGCGGGACGACACCGGAGTAGACGAGGCCCCAGACGACCACGAAGCAGCCGGCGAAGACACCGAGACGCATCAGTGTGTAGCGGAGCATGTCAATCCACTCTTCCGATTCAAAAAGGGGCCGTCGTCCAGTGAAGCACGACCGGACGGCGGTCAGGCATCCGCCCCCGCGGGGTCACCGCAGCGGGAGCAGCATGATGACGTCGTCGCGGTCGTCGCCCGGGGCGACCCGGATGGCTCCGGGGATCCGGCCGACCTCCTTGTAGCCGCAGGAGCCGTAGAAGCGCTCCAGGCCCAGTCCGCCGCGGCAGGACAGGCGGATCGCGTCGATGCCCTCGAAACCGCGGGCCGCGTCGGCGGCGGCCGCCAGCAGGTCGCGGCCGTAGCCCCGGCCCTGGTGGCGGGGGTGCACCATCACCGTGTAGAGCCAGACCCAGTGCCTCTGCAGCCGGTGGGTGTTGAAGGAGAAGAAGGCCGCCGCCACGACCTCGCCGGCGTCGTCCTGCCCGACGAGCAGCCGGTGGCGGCCCTCGGCCATCGCCGCGAGGTGCTTGACCAGCTCCGGCCGGACCGTCTCGCGGTCCACCGGCGCCACGAAGCCGATGGCTCCACCCGCGTTGGAGGCGTCCGTCCACAGGTCGAGAATGCCGTCGCGCAGGACCGGGCCGACGGCGGGATCGAGCGTGAAAGTAAGGGACACATCGGGATGGTAGCCCTTACGGAGAGCGCTGCGAAAGGAGTCGTGCCGCTGTTCTCAGATCCCGGACGAAGCCCCGGTAGGCGCCCTCGCGGTCGTCCGCGCGCAGGACCGCCGACGGATGGACGGTCGGCACCAGCCGCTGCGGCCGGGCCGTGGATCTCCTCCTCCGGCACCGTGCCCCGCACCTGACCGACCCGGAAGGAGGACCCGAGGAGCGCCTTCCCGGCCGTGGCCCCCAGCACCACGATCAGCTTCGGTTCGACGATCGCCTGCTCGGCTGCGAGCCACGGCCCGCAGGCGGCGGCCTCGCGAAGACCGGGCGCTTTGTGGATCCGGCGCTTGCGGGGCTCGGCCTGTGTGAACTTGAAGCGCTTGACGGCGTTGGTGACGTACGCCTCGCCGGGATCGATCCCGGCCTCCGCCAGCGCCCGGTCGAGCAGCTTGCCGGCGGGCCCGACGAACGGTTCGCCCTGCCGGTCCTCCTGGTCGCCGGGCTGTTCGCCGACGAGCATGAGTTCGGCGTCGGCCGGGCCCGCCCCGAACACGGTCTGCGTGGCGTCCCGGTGCAGCGGGCACCCCCGGCAGCGGGCCGCCGCCTCGCGCAGCGCGGTCAGCCCGCCGTGGCCGGGAACGAACGGTTCGGCGGTGTAGCGGTCCTCGGGGGCCTTCGTGACGGCCATGGGTCCTTGAGTACCCCGCCCCTCACCGGCCGAGTCGCGCGAGGGCGGCTCGGCCCGCCTTCAGACCCGCATGGGCTGCGGCGCATCACGGCGGGCCGGGTCCGGTCCGTCGTACTCGCGGATGATCTCGTAGCGCGTGTTGCGCTCCACCGGCCGGAAGCCCGCGTCGCGGATCAGGTCCAGCAGGTCCTCGCGGGTGAGCTTGTTCGGCGTGCCGTAGTTGTCGGCGTCGTGCGTGATCTTGTACTCGACGACCGAGCCGTCCATGTCGTCCGCGCCGTGCTGGAGCGCGAGCTGTGCGGTCTGGACGCCGTGCATGACCCAGAAGACCTTCACGTGCGGGACGTTGTCGAAGAGCAGACGCGAGACCGCGAAGGTCTTGAGGGCCTCGGCGCCGGTCGCCATCTGGGTGCGCGCCTGGAGCCGGTTGCGGACCTTGCCGTCCTTCATGTCCACGAAGTCGTGCTGGTAGCGCAGCGGGATGAAGACCTGGAAGCCGTTGGTCTCGTCCTGCAGCTCGCGCAGCCGCAGGACGTGGTCGACGCGGTGGCGGGGCTCCTCGATGTGGCCGTAGAGCATGGTGGCCGGGGTCTTCAGCCCCTTCTCGTGCGCCAGGCGGTGGATGCGGGACCAGTCCTCCCAGTGGGTGCGGTGGTCCACGATGTGCTGACGCACCTCCCAGTCGAAGATCTCCGCGCCGCCGCCGGTCAGCGACTCCAGGCCCGCGTCGATCAGCTCGTCCAGGATCTCCGAGGCCGTGAGCCCGCTGATGGTCTCGAAGTGGTGGATCTCCGTCGCCGTGAACGCCTTGAGCGAGACGTTCGGCAGGGCCGCCTTCAGCTCCCGCAGCGAGCGCGGGTAGTAGCGCCACGGCAGGTTGGGGTGCAGGCCGTTGACGATGTGCAGCTCGGTGAGGTTCTCGCCCTCCATCGCCTTGGCGAGCTTCACCGCCTCCTCGATGCGCATGGTGTACGCGTCCTTCTCCCCCGGCTTGCGCTGGAAGGAGCAGTACGCGCAGGACGCCGTGCACACGTTCGTCATGTTGAGGTGACGGTTGACGTTGAAGTGCACGACGTCGCCGTTCTTGCGGGTGCGCACCTCGTGCGCGAGTCCGCCCAGCCACGCCAGGTCGTCCGACTCGTACAGCGCGACGCCGTCCTCACGGGTCAGCCGCTCACCGGTCCTGACCTTCTCCTCCAGCTCGCGCTTGAGCCCGACGTCCATGCCCACACCTTTCACCGACGACCTGCCGACGGCTTCCCGACGGCTCTCCTGACCACCCGACCAACCGTACGTCCCCGCGGCTACACCTCTTCCGGCAGCTCCCCGACGCGGTTCTCCCACTTGGTGGAGAGCACGATGGTGGTCCGGGTCCGGGAGACGCCCTTGGTGCCGCTGAGCCGGCGGATGATCTTCTCCAGGCCGTCGACGTCCGTCGCCCGCACCTTGAGCATGAACGAGTCGTCGCCGGCGATGAACCAGCAGTCCTCGATCTCGCTGAGGTCCTTCAGCCGGGCCGCCACGTCCTCGTGGTCGGCGGCGTCGGAGAGGGAGATGCCGATGAGGGCGATGACGCCGAGACCGAGCTGGGCGGCGTTCACCGTGGCGCGGTAGCCGGTGATGACGCCGGCCGCCTCCAGCCGGTTGATGCGGTCGGTGACGCTGGGTCCCGACAGACCGACGAGGCGTCCCAGCTCCGCGTAGGAGGCCCGGCCGTTCTCCCTCAGGGCCTGGATGAGCTGCCTGTCCACCGCGTCCATGCGAATCGAAGCCTTCCGGTCAGAGTTCCTGAAGAGATGAGAGGTACTGCGGCGTGCGACGCGCGACGTGCGACGCGCTCTGACGGCGATCAGGTCCCCCGGGTCCCGGACGCGCCGCCCAGCTCGCCGTCCCACCGGCGGTAGAGCCCGTGCGCGACCCCCGCCGAGTCGAGAACGCGCCCGGCGACGAAGTCGACCAGGTCCTGGATGTGGGTGGCTCCCGCGTAGAACGCGGGGGACGCGGGCACGACGCTCGCCCCGGCGTCGTCCAGCGCGACCAGATGGCGCAGGGTCTGGCCGCTCAGAGGGGTCTCCCGGACTGCCACGACCAGCGGCCGCCGTTCCTTGAGGGTGACGCTCGCGGCCCGCTGGAGCAGGTCCTTCGAGAGCCCCAGGGCGACGCCGGCGACACAGGCGGTCGAGGCGGGCACGATCAGCATCCCGCGCACGGGATACGACCCCGACGACGGACCGGCGGCGAGATCCCCCGCGCCCCAGTGCCGCACCCGGTCGCCGCTGACGTCGACGTCGAACGTGCCCGGTTTGCCGTCCGCCCCGCGCCCGAGCCATTCCCGCAGGTCGTCCCGCCAGTGCGCGTCCCGGAAGGAGATCCCCGTCTCGTCGAGCAGCGTGAGCCGCGAGGCCCGGCTGACCACCAGGTCGACGCTCTCGCCCCCGGCGAGCAGGGCCCGCAGCACGGCGGCGGCATAGGGCGTACCGGACGCCCCGGACACCCCCACGATCCAAGGCACGCGCTGCGTTTCTCCTGCGTTCACACCTTGAGCGTACCGGTGGGCACGGAGGTCTTCAGGACCGGACCACGGCCTGTCCCTACACCGTGAGCCCACGCACCAGCAGGTCGACGAGCGCGCAGACGAACAGGCTGATGCCGATGAACCCGTTCGTCGAGAAGAAAGCCCTGTTCAGGCGGGACAGGTCGTGCGGGCGCACGATGGAGTGCTCGTACACGAACGCGCCCGCGACGATCAGGAGGCCCAGCCAGAAGAACGCTCCGGCGCCGGTGGCCAGCGCGTACCAGACGAGCAGCGCGGTCGTCACGGCGTGGCAGACGCGCGCGCCGCGGATCGCCGCCGGGATCCCGAACCGGGCCGGGACCGACAGGACGCCCGTCTCCCGGTCGGTGTCGACGTCCTGGCAGGCGTAGATCAGGTCGAAGCCGCCGATCCAGACGCCCACCGCGAGACCCAGTATCACCGCGTCCCAGGACCACTCGCCGGTGATCGCCAGCCAGCCGCCGATCGGGCCCATCGCCTGGGCCAGGCCCAGGATGGCCTGCGGGAAGTTCGTGAACCGCTTGCCGTAGGGGTAGACCACCATCGGGATCACCGCGACGGGGGCCAGCGCCAGGCAGAGCGGGTTGAGCAACGCCGCCGAGCCGAGGAAGACGGCGACGGCGATCAGCGCGCCGGTCCAGGCGTGCCGCACGGACATCGCGCCCGTCACCAGCTCGCGCTGCGCGGTGCGCGGGTTGCGGGCGTCGATCTCGCGGTCGATGATCCGGTTGACCGCCATGGCGAAGGTGCGCAGGCCCACCATGCAGACGGTGACCAGCAGCAGTCTGCCCCAGTGGATGTTCCCGTCCAGCTCGAACATCGCGGTCAGCGCCGCGATGTAGGCGAAGGGCAGCGCGAACACCGAGTGCTCGATCATGACCAGGCGCAGGAAGGCCTTGGTGCGTCCCGGCTGCTGCGGGAGCGCTGCGGAAGCGGAGCTCACAGCCCGTACTCCTTCCAGCGGCGGTCGACCTTCGCCGCCGTGTCGGGGTCGGACAGCACCATCTCCGGCCAGCCGCCGTCCCGCGTGTACCCCTCCTCGGGCCACTTCCGCGTCGCGTCGATGCCCGCCTTGCCGCCCCAGAACTGCTGGTAGGAGGCGTGGTCGAGGTGGTCGACGGGGCCTTCGACGATCGACAGGTCGCGGGCGTAGTCGGTGTTGCCGAGCGCCCGCCACGCGACCTCGTGCAGGTCGTGGACGTCGCAGTCGGAGTCGACGACCACGATCAGCTTGGTCAGCGACATCATGTGCGCCCCCCAGACCGCGTGCATGACCTTCTGCGCGTGCTTGGGGTACTTCTTGTCGATCGAGACGATGGCGCAGTTGTGGAAGCCGCCGGCCTCGGGCAGGTGGTAGTCCACGATGTCCGGGACGATGATCTTCAACAGCGGCAGGAAGAACCGCTCCGTGGCCCGCCCCAGGGGTCCGTCCTCCGTCGGCGGCCTGCCGACCACGATGGACTGGAGCAGCGGCCGCTTCCGCATCGTCACGCAGTCGATCGTCAGCGCGGGGAACGGTTCCTGCGGGGTGTAGAAGCCGGTGTGGTCGCCGAAGGGGCCCTCCGGGAGCATCTCGCCCGGCTCCAGCCAGCCCTCGATGACGACCTCCGCCTGCGCGGGCACCTGCAACGGCACCGTCTTGCAGTCGACCATCTCGATCCGCTTGCCCGCGAGGAACCCGGCGAACAGGTACTCGTCGATGTCGCCGGGCAGCGGCGCGGTGGAGGCGTAGGTGACGGCGGGCGGGCAGCCGAAGGCGATCGCGACGGGGAGCTTCTCGCCCTTGCGCGCGGCCACCTGGTAGTGGTTGCGGCTGTCCTTGTGGATCTGCCAGTGCATGCCGATCGTGCGCTTGTCGTGGCGCTGGAGGCGGTACAGGCCGAGGTTGCGGATGCCGCTCTCGGGGTCCTTGGTGTGGGTGAGCCCCAGGTTGAAGAAGGAGCCGCCGTCCTGGGGCCAGGTGAAGAGCGCCGGCAGGGCGTCGAGGTCGACGTCGTCGCCGTGCAGGACGACCTCCTGGACGGGGGCGTCCTGGGCCTTCACCTTCTTCGGCGGCACGTGCGTCATCGAGCCGAGCTTGCCGAACGCCTCGCGCACGCCGACGAAGCCCTGCGGCAGCTCGGGCCGCAGCAGGCCGCCGATCTTGTCGCTGATCTCCGCGTACGACGTGAGCCCGAGGGCCTTCAGCAGTCGCCGGTCGGTACCGAAGACGTTCATCGCGAGGGGCATCGACGAACCCTTCACGTTCTCGAAGAGCAACGCGGGGCCGCCGGACTTCTGGACCCGGTCGACGATCTCCCCGACCTCCAGATACGGATCGACCTCGGCCTTGACGCGCTTGAGGTCGCCGTCGCGTTCCAGTGCCCTGAGCAGGGAACGAAGATCGTCGTAAGCCATGTGTCCCAGTATCGCCGAGGGCCCGCGCTCCCCTGACGCCCGCCCCTGCCTTTCTGCCGGGGGCCGGGGTCGTCCCCCGGAACGGCACGGCGGCCACCCGCTACCCTGACCCCGTCACCGGGGCCGCCCCACGCCCCCTCGCCGCGTTCTGGGAGAGCCCGCCACCATGCTCAGGTATCTGCCGTTCCTGCTGGTCCTGGCGCTGTGGATCTACGCCTTCATCGACTGCCTGAACACCCCCGAGGAGGAGGTGCGCGGGCTGCCGAAGGTGGTCTGGGTGATCATCATCCTGCTCTTCGGCGAGGTGCTCGTCGGCCCGGTCGCCTGGCTGGTCGCCGGAAAGGTGCGGCACGCGCCCGTGGGCGGGGCGACGTCGGCCGGATCGCCGCGCGCCCGGCAGACCGAGTGGGTGGCGCCGGACGACAACCCCGAGTTCCTGAAGTCCCTGAAGGACGAGACGGCCAGGAACGAGGAGAAGCTCCTCAAGGACTGGGAGGCCGACCTGCGCCGCCGCGAGGACGAGCTGAAGCGCCGCGAGTCGGGCGAGGAGCCTACGGAAGGCTGACGGCGTCCACGAACGCGGCCCAGGCGCTTCGCGCGACCACGATCACCGGGCCGTCGGCCGCCTTGCTGTCACGGACGGGGACGACGGAGACGAATCCGGGGGCGACTTCGAGGCAGTTGCCGCCGTTGTCGCCGCTGTAGCTGCTCTTGATCCAGGTCGTCGCGGCGAGTATCCCGCCGCTCATGCCGACACGCCCTCCACGAACGCGGCCCAGGCGCTCCGCGCGACGACGATCACCGGGCCGTCGGCCACCTTGCTGTCACGGACGGGGACGACGGCGGGGCAATCGGGGCTGACTTCGATGCAATCGCCGCCGTTTGCTCCGCTGTAGCTGCTCTTGATCCAGGTGATCGCGCTCGGTTCGGGCTGGCTCATGATGCTCGTACCCTTCCATCACGTCGCTGATCAGAGCGGCGGACTCGGGGGCTGACAGTGAGTCGGCCCTGAGCACATCATAGGTCTGGCTGTGGGACAGGAAAGCGGCTGGATCATCGTTGAAGTGGCCTCGGTCCAGGGACTCGGAGTAGACCCACTCGTGTCCGTCGGGAAGCCTGATCAACGACAGCGAGGTGTCGGGCCGGTCGATCTCCGGGCGGCCCAACGGGACGACCTGAATGCGAATGTTGGCGAGGGCTCCCACTCTCAGGAGATGCGCGCACTGCTCCCGCATGACCTCACGCCCTCCCACGACGTGGCGCAGGCAGGTCTCGTCCAGCACCGCGAAGTAGTACGGTCCGCCCTCGGCGTAGAAGCGCTGCTGGCGGCTGAGCCGGGCCCGGACACGGTCCTCCACGTCGTGGGCCTGCGGAAGACGGCGTGCGAACAATGCCGCCGCGTAGTCAGGGGTTTGCAGCAGGCCCGGCATGACGTGCGTCTGATACACCCGCAGGGAGACCGCCTCCGCGTCCATCCTCGCCCTGCGCTCGAACCAATCCGGATGCTCCACCTGCGGATACCAGTCGACGCGCCCCCACAGACGGCCCAACGCCCCGCCCGTGCACAGCACTTCGTCGCACTTCTTCGCGAACGGCTCCTGGGGGACCCGTGTTCCCGCCTCCACGCGGGCCACCAGCGAGCGATCGCAGGGGATCGCCCGCGCCAGGGCCTCCTGCGTCAGCAGCGCCCCCTCGCGGAAGTGGCGCAGCAGCTCGCCGAACAGGGCGGCGTTGGTCGTCACGGTCGTCGTCCCCCTCTGTGACAGGCGGCCACTGGCACGCGCCGGACATTGATACGCACCGTGCCAGCACGCGACGCTCGACACACCCAGAGTCACGAAGTCGGTACGGAGAGGGCACGGACGGGCATGACCGAAAGCACCGAGAACCAGTTCGAAACGGGAACGGTCGTCTACGACCCGGTCTCGGACACCGTCGGCGAGTACCAGGGCCCGGCGGGGCCGTACGCGCTGCTGCGTCCGCTCGGCGGCGGCCGGGAGTGGGAGGCCCGCCCGGAGTCGCTGCGTCCCGCCACCCCCGGCGAGCGCCTCAGCGCGGCCGTCCGCGTCGCCAACTCCCGCTCGTTCCAGGGCACGCCGGAGCCCCTCTCCCCCGCGCCCGTCCGGGACTGCGCGGCCTGCGCCGATCTGGCCGCCCTGCGCGACGACGCCCGCGCCCGGCACGACGGCAGCGCAGAGACCGACGCGGACGTCCTGCTGCGACGTCACCAACGCCGCTACCACGCAGCGCTGTTGGGGCTGGCGCAGTACGCGCTCGTGCCGGACGTCTCGGCCGGGGCGGAGTACGAGACGTCGTGCACCGAGTGCCGGGCCGGGTCGGGGGCACGCCAGCGCCCGGCCGACGTGGAGGAGTGGCAGCACGCCCACACGCGGGACACCGGGCACGCCCGCTACCGCCGTACCGTCGCCGACTACGCGGTGCTCGCCGCGCGGTGACCGGGTCCGCGCGACCCCGCCCGGCGTCGGTCGCGAAAACCCGTTGGCGGACCATGGCGGCCCCTGCTAGCTTCCCGGAGGCCGTGCGAGAGAACGAGGAGGTGGTACCCGTGAACACAGCAGCGACACGGGTGCTCTCCTCCGGGGTCACGGTCGGGCGATAGGTCGTCCGGGAGCGCCGTTCCACAGCCCTCCCGAAAGGCACGATCATGCACTTCACGTCTGAACAGCGTCTCGACGACGGCGTCCTCGAACGCGAATTCACCCTCGGCGACATCCCCGGCATCCTCTGGACGCCCCCGTCCGCACCGGCATCCGCGCCCGCTTCCGCGCCGGTGCCGCTGATCCTGCTCGGCCACCCCGGCGGACTGGACCGGATGCGCCCCCGGCTGGCCGCACGGGCCCGGCACTCGGCGGCGGAGGGGTTCGCCTCGGCCACCGTCGAACTCCCCGGGAGCGGCGCCCGGCCCCGTCTCCCCGCCGTCGAGCAGGCCCGCGCCGACCTGCGGCGGGCGGTGGAGGCCGGCGAGCCGGTCTCCGACGACATCGTCGACCGGCTCGTCCTCCCGCTGGTCGACAAGGCGGTCCCGGAATGGCGGGCCGCCCTGGACGCCCTCCTGGCGCTGCCGGGGATCGACGGCCCGGTCGGCTACTCGGGAGGGGTGATCTCCGTCGGCGTCCGGCTGGCGGTGGTCGAGCCGCGCATCTCGGCCGCGGCTCTGTTCGCCGGGAGTTACGTGCCCCGGGTCATGTTCGAGGAGGCCAGGCGGGTCACCGTACCGCTGCACGTCCTGTTGCAGTGGGACGACGAGGGGAACGACCGGCAGGCCGCCCTGGACCTGTTCGACGCCTTCGGCTCCGAGGAGAAGGCGCTGAACGCCAACATGGGCGGCCACACCGGCGTCCCGCAGCACGCGGGCGAGGCGGCGGCCCGGTTCTTCACCCGGCACCTGAAGTCCTGACGTGACACCGGACCGCCTGGCGGGCAACAGACGCCAGGCGGGGCCGGCAGGGCGCCGCACCGAAGACGCCGGGACCGGTACGCCCCTGGGGCAAGGGGCCGGAGCTCTTGCGGACCGTCGGCGACGAGCCGACGGATGACCGGCGACGGCCCGGCCCAGGGGGTCATCCCGCCGTCATCCCGCCGTCATCCGTCATGCGCGCGAGCTCCTCGGCCGCGGCGACGGGGTAGCCCGCCTCCGCCAGTTCCTCCAGGCCTCCGGCCAGCGCCGCCAGCGGGCGGCACAGGTCGTCGTGGGCCGCTTCGCTCCCCCGCGAAAGGGCCAGATGCAGGGCGGTGATCCCGGTCTGCGCCCACCCCTCGCCGTGCTCCCGCAGCCAGTTTCGCGGATCCCCGACGAGGTGCCGAAAGGCGGTGGAGTACAACAGGTGGCTCTCCAGCGCGAGCCGCCAGGCGACATCCGGGTCGCCCTCCGACTCCCGCAGCTCCGCTGCCAGTCGGCCCAGGCGTCGGGCATACGGCGGGGCCGCCTCCGGGTACGGCAACCGGCCGGTCACCGAGGCGGACTCGCCGGAGGTGAGAGCACGGTGCAGGGCGTCCACGGGCTCGCCCACGGCCGCCCCGGCCTGCAGCACCGCCTCGCCGAGCGTGACCGGCGCCCCGTCGGCCAGGACGCGCTCCTCGGCCGGCACGGCGGCCGGGTCCAGGGAGGCCGCCCGGGCGAGCAGCGGCTCCGCCTCGGCCGGGCGGCCCGCGGCGCGCAGGTGCACGCCGGTGCGGGCCAGCGCGCCCGCGAGGTCGCCCCAGCCCTGCTCGGCGATGCTCAGCTTGAAGTCGTCCACGGCCAGGGCGTGGTCCCATTCGGCATGGGCGGCTTCGATCCGGGAGGCGACCTCCGCGGCCATGTCGACGGCGTACCCGAGGTGCGCGCCCGGCTCGGCGGCCAGGGTGTCGCTCGCGTCCTTGTACCGGCTCAGGGCCTGTCCGGCGCAGTACAGGGCCTGGTCCGGGTCACCGTGCTGTGCCTGAACGACCGCGACCAGGCTGAGCACCCGGGCGAAGTCCAGTGAGAGGGGCGGCCCCGCGGCCTGCAACCCGGTCCCCGCATACGCCTCCACGGCCCCGTCGGCGTCGGTGAGCGCGGAAGCCGCGTGCCCGGCGACGGAGTGGGCCACGGCCCGGCGGGCACGGACATCGCCGATCCTGGTCGCCAGAGCCGGCGGTGTGAGCCCGGATCGCTTGTAGCGGCTCTCGCTCTCATGGAGCGACGACAGGGCCTCGTCGATCAGGTCCGCGCCGGTCTGCGAGGACCCCATGGAGTACAGCAGGGACGCGAGTTGTTCGTTGAGCCGCGGTTCGTCCGGGCGGGCGTCCAGCTCCGCGCGCAGGATCGCCGCCGCCCGGCTGTGCAGGTCCAGCGACCGCAGAACGAGCCGACGGCGCTCCGCGCCTTCGGCTCCCTGGGCCTGCGCGCGGGCCTCCACGCCTTCCCTGTAGAGCTCGCCCACCCGCGACTGCCAGCTGCCGACCGACGAAGCCATCGAGTCCCCCCTTGCCGACTGCGAAGGCGACCAACCCTAGCCGAACGCCCCAACGCCCCAACGCCCGAGCGCCCGAGCGCCCGAGCGCCCGAGGAAGCTTCTCCGGCCCTCTCGTCGGCCGCGGGGGATCCCGGCGTTTCGCCGCCGCCGCGTGGGTGCAGGCGTGTCGGAAAATCACGGAAACCGTCTGGCCCGGCGGGCTACCGTGAACGGACCGGTCGGCGTGGCCGGCCTGGACACGGAGAGGCGGACACCCCTTGAGCTGGTCGATGTTCAGGTTCCGCGAGCACTGGGCACACGCGCACGACGTCCAGCAGGAGACGTTCATGGCGTTGGCCGCGATGTACGTCGAGGCGAATCCCGCGTACCGCGCGCTGCCGTGGCTGCGCGAATGGCAGGCCTTCTGGCTGAGGTCGATCGGGCGGCAGCCCAACGGTCTCTCAGACGTGTGCGCGGACGACCATCTCACCGACGACGTGCGGGTCGCGCAGTTCCGGGCGTTCCTGCGCGACTACCAGGCGTGGCTGGTCGCCTCGGAGGGGCCGTTGAACACGGCCGCGGGGCTGAGCGCCGACAAACTCCTCGGCTTCGCACAGACCGTCGATGCCGTGCTCGCGGGCGACGACACGCACCCCGCGGTTCAGCTCGCCCAGCAGTGAGGAGCCCGCCGCCGCCGTCCGGAAGGGGCCGCGCCCCGAGGCTCCGGGACGGATTTGGTCAGACGCCGATGTCCTCGTTCCAGAGCGTGGGGTTCCGCTCGATGAACTCGCGCATCATCGCGACGCACTCGGCGTCGTCCAGCAGCACGATCTCCACGCCGTGCTCGGCCAGCCAGTCGTGGCCGCCGTGGAAGGTGGCCGCCTCCCCGACGACCACCCGCGAGATCCCGAACTGACGGACCAGCCCGGAGCAGTACCAGCACGGGGAGAGCGTCGTGACCATCGTCGTGCCGCGGTACGAGCGCTGCCGGCCCGCCGCGCGGAACGCGGCCGTCTCCGCGTGCGTGGAGGGATCGCCGTCCTGCACGCGCCGGTTGTGGCCGCGGCCCAGCAGCGTGCCGTCCGCGCCGTACAGGGCCGCGCCGATCGGGATGCCGCCCTCGGCGAGACCGGCCCGCGCCTCGGCGACGGCGGTGGCCAGCCAGGTCCGTGCGGTCGCCTGATCCAGAAGGTCCATGACCTCATGCTGGTGCGGCGGGCGGCAGGGGGCAACGCGGACCACCCGATCGGGGCGTCCGCTCCCCCTGAGCCAGGCCCGAACCGCCCCGCGGCGAAGGCCACTTGAGCGATCGGTAGCCTTGCCCGGTCATCGTGGGCTCGTGGGAGGAACGTTCATGGTTGCTGCTCCGGTACTGGAGGAGCTGCGGGAGGTCTGCCAGCCGCAGGCCAAGCTGGCGAGCCGCAACGGCGAACACTGGGCGGGCCGGCTGTACATGCGGCGGATCTCCCTGCGGTTCACCCGCCAGTTGGTGCGCACCCGGGTCACCCCGGACCAGCTGACCTGGACGATGGTGGTGTGCGGGGTGCTGTCCGGGGCCGCGCTGCTGATCCCCGGCCTGGCCGGGGCCGTGCTGGCCGCCCTCCTCATGCAGCTCTTCCTGCTCTTCGACTGCGTGGACGGCGAGGTCGCCCGCTGGAAGGGCCAGAACAGCGCGTCCGGCATCTACGTCGACCGGCTCGGCGCGTATCTCGCCGACGCGGCGCTGATGACCGGCTTCGGCTTCCGCGCCGCCGAGTCGGGGCTCGGCGGCTGGGCGGGCTTCAACGGCTGGGTGTCCCTCGGGCTGGTGACCGCGCTCGGCGTCGTGCTGCTGAAGGCGTCGACCGACCTGGTGGACGTGGCCCGGGCCCGGCGCGGGCTCGCGGTCGCCGACGACGAGGCGTCCGCGCCGCGCTCGCAGGGCGTCGCCTCGGTGCGCCGGCTCGCCGCCGCGTTCAAGATCCACCGGGTGACCAACGGCATCGAGGCGTCCCTGGTCCTCCTCCTCGTCGCCTTCGCCGACGCGGCCACCGGCTCCGTCGACCCGACCCGCTGGGCGCTGGCCGCCATCGCCGTCATCACCTGGCTGATGGTCCCGGCCCACCTGCTGTCGATCCTGTCGTCGTCCCGGCTGCGCTGACGATCTCCAGGTAGGCGTGCAGACGGCCCGCTCCCGCGAGCATCGCGCGGGTGCGGGCCGTCAGCGTCTGCGCGCGCGCCGCCAGCGCGGACCGCAGCGCCGCCTCGCTGCCGCCCTCCTGACGCAACTCCGCGAGCACCGGCCGGATCTGGGCGAACAGATAGTGGCCGCGGCGCAGACTGTGCACGATCCGCGCGTCCCGCACGTCGGACGGCCCGTAGAGCCGGTAGCGCGTCCCGCGCTCGCGCGGCGGGGCGATCAGCCCGGCCGCCTCCCACACCCGCAACGCCGAGGTCCGCACGCCGAGCAGCCGGGCCACCTCCCCGATCCGCAGTCCGCGGGCCGCACGCGTCCCGTCGGCCTCGGGGGCCTGCCGGGCCAGCGCCTCCATGGCCTCCCCGGTGGCCCGCAGTGCGGTGCGCTCCCCGTGCAGCCCGGCATGGGCCTCGTCGACGAGGGCGAGCGCAGCCGGGACGTCCCCGTCGTGCACGGTCCGCATGATCCGCGCCGCCGTCACCGGCCCGTACCCCCGCACCAGCGCCCGGTACGCCAGCAGCGCATGCCGGTGCACCTCCCCGAAGACCCGGTACCCGGACTCCGTGCGCCCCGCCGCGGGCAGCACACCCGCGTCCTCGTAGTTACGGATCTGCTGCGTGGACAGCCCCACGACCCGGGCAAGATCGACGGTACGCAGGCGGCGGTCGGGCATTCGACGGGGCTCCAGGGGGCGGAGGGCTTCGCGGCACGACGGCCTCGACCGGCAGGGCCGCAGTCGGCCGGGACGTCGGCCGGGTCCCGCAGGACGGGGAGATCAGTGCCCGAGACGCCGGGTCTTCTTCGCTTCCGCCTTCGCCTGCAGCGCAAGGGCCTTCGGAGACCCGCCGTGGTACCACCACGTGTAGCAGGTGATCCCGGCGAAGAGCACGGCGAAGGGGACCGCCCACCGCACCACCCCGGCCGGTGACGCGTCCCGGCTGATCCAGTACGCGACGAGCCCCAGGAGGATCGCGGCCCCCCTGCCGGCGGACGCCCAGGTGCGCTTCACGCGGTTCGACATGGCGTGCAATGTAACGGCTGTCACCGGCATCCGCACTCCGGAAGACCCGGGCTCCCCGCACCCCGTTCGCCTGATCCACACGGCGAAGGCCGGTTTCCGGGATCCAGGTCGCTGGTCGCGGGAACCGGCCTTCGCCGTCGAGCGGGTGGTGAGGGGTGTCCGGGTCAGACGCCCGCGTACGAGTGCTTGCCGGTGACGAAGATGTTGACGCCGTAGTAGTTGAACAGCCAGCAGCCGAAGGCGATCAGGGCCAGGTAGGCGGCCTTGCGGCCCTTCCAGCCGGCCGTGGCGCGGGCGTGCAGGTAGCAGGCGTAGGCGACCCAGGTGATGAACGACCAGGTCTCCTTGGGGTCCCAGCCCCAGTAGCGGCCCCACGCGTCGCCCGCCCAGATCGCGCCCGCGATGATCGTGAACGTCCACAGCGGGAAGACGGCCGCGTTGACGCGGTAGGCGAACTTGTCGAGGGAGGCGGAGGCGGGGAGCCGGTCGAGGACGGAGTTCGCGAAGCGGCCCGGCTTGCCGCCGGTCGCGAGCTTGTTCTCGTACGCGTCCTTGAACAGGTACAGGATCGTGGCGACCGCGCCGACGTAGAACACCGCGCCGCAGAAGATGGCCGTGGAGACGTGGATGTACAGCCAGTACGAGTGCAGGGCGGGGACGAGCTGGTCGCTCGCCGTGTAGAGGACCGTCACCGCGAGGCCCAGGTCCAGCAGGACCGTGGTGATCAGGAACAGGCCGAGCCAGCGCACGTTCTTCTTCAGCGCCAGCAGCCCGAGGTAGACGCCGACGGCCACCGTGGAGAAGGTGATGTTGAACTCGTACATGTTGCCCCACGGCGCGCGCTGCACCGAGGCCGCGCGGGCGACCACGCCGGCCAGCTCGACCAGGAACGCGAGCACCGTGAGCGAGATGGCGATCCGGCCGTACATGTCGCCCTGTTCGTCGCCGCCGTGCGCGCCCGGCCCGTCGGGCACGTCGCGCGCCCCGGCCGTGGAGCGCACGACGACCTGCGGCCGCTCCAGGACGGCCGTCCCGCCGTTCTGCTTGACGGTGACGGCCGGGCCCGCGGCCCCGCCCGCGGCTTTCGCCCCGGCGGTGAGCGCGGCGGCGGTGCGGCCGACCTTGCTGCGGCTGCCGAAGAGCCATTCGGCGATGTACGCGAAGAAGGCCAGGGTGTAGACGGCCATCGCGGAGTAGATCAGCGTGTTGCTGATGCTCGCGAGGTTCTCGTTGGTGGCGGCGGCCAACTCGGTTGCGGCGGCGAGAGTCATTTCTCAGCCCCTTCGGCAGGTACGGCTTGGGGGTCGGGGGAATCCGGGGAACCGGGGCCGGTCGCCCCGGGGGCCTGGTCGTACAGGATCCCGGCGAGGTCGCCGAGCTCTTCCGGCACCTTGGCGGACTCGCTGCGGCCGAGGCCGGCCATCTCGACGACCGTCACGCCGTCGTCGCCCTTCACCGCGCGCACCCACACCCGGCGGCGCTGGATGAACAGGGAGCCGGCCAGGCCGAAGATCGCGGCGATGGCGCCGGTGAGCGCCCAGCCGCTCGCGGGCTGCTGGGTGACCTGGAAGTTCGCCCACTGCTTGGTGCCCTCGTAGGTCACCGTGCCGGCGCCGTCGGGCAGGGTCATGGTCTCGCCGGGCCTGAGGTTCTTCCTCAGCTGCGCGCCCTTGGCGTCCTCGAACCCCTTCATGTGGGTCTTGTCGAGCTGGTACACGCTCTGCGGGATGCCCGAGTCGACGCCGAGGTCGCCGTGGTAGGGCGCCAGGTTCAGCACCGGGTTGCCGAGCGCCGGGAACGACGAGGCCGTCTCCATGCCCTTGGTGTAGGTCGGCAGGAAGAACGCCGAGATGCCGAGCTGTTCGCTGACGCCCTTGGCGTTCCGGTAGCCGTCGAAGACCTTGACGACGCCGGTGGAGGTGACGTTGGAGTCGAGCGGCAGCAGCGGCACGGCGTCGCTGTAGACGATGTCGCCCTTGCCGTCGCGGACGGTGATGACGGGCGCGTAGCCGTGGGCGGTGAGGTAGACCTTCGAGTCGGCGATCTCCAGCGGGTGGTTGACCTTGACGACGGCCTTCTCGTCCTTGCCGTAGGCGCCCACGCTGTAGGTGAGGGCGGCCTGGTAGGTGCGCGGGGTGCCGGTGTTGGGGCCGGAGGTCTCGTACGTGCCGGTGAACTTGTCCAGGGTGAAGCTGAACGGGTTCAGGTCGTCGGTGCCGAAGAGGCTGCCGGACTTGAAGTCGTTGTACTGGGTGAGGGTGTTGGAGAACCCGTCGCCCTCGACGACCAGCTTGTTGCCCTCGGCCTTGAAGAGCTGGCCCCAGGCGAAGGCGACCAGCATCACGATCAGCGCGATGTGGAAGACGAGGTTGCCGACCTCACGGGCGTAACCCTTCTCGGCCGCGACGGCGTCACCGGCGAGGTGAGAGCGGAAGCGGCGCTTCTTCAGCAGGGCGAGCGCGGCCTCGCGGACCTGTTCGGGCTCGGCCTCGGTGCGCCAGGTGGTGTAGGCGGGCAGCCGGGTCAGACGCCTCGGAGCGCCCGGCGGGCGGCTGCGCAGCTGGCCGACGAACTGCCAGGTGCGGGGCACGATGCAGCCGATGAGGGAGACGAACAGCAGGATGTAGACCGCGGAGAACCACACCGAGCTGTAGACGTGGAAGAGGCCGAGCCTGTCGTAGACCGGCGCGAGCGTCCCGTGGGCCTCGCGGAAGTCGGCGACCTTGGTCTCGTCGGTGCCGGACTGCGGGATGAGCGAGCCGGGGATCGCGCCGAGCGCCAGCAGCAGCAGGAGCAGCAGCGCGACCCGCATGGAGGTGAGCTGCCGCCAGAACCAGCGGGTCCAGCCGATCACGCCCAGGCCGGGGACGTTGGCGAGGGTGTCGGTGGGGGCCGTGGACAGCTGGGAGCCGGCCGCGCCGAGTTCCTGCTCGTCGGAGGCGGCGGCCTCGGCCGGCGCACCGGGGGTGGTCTTGCTCATGGATCAGATCCCCACGTCGAAACCGGCGGACCAGGACTGCACGTCCTGCACGAGACGATCCCACGCACCGGTCAGCAGCAGGACACCGGTCAGGATCATCATGGTGCCGCCGATCCGCATCACCCAGACATAGTGCCGCTTGACCCAGCCGAAGGCGCCGAGCGCCTTGCGGAAGGCGACGGCGGCGAGCACGAACGGCACCCCGAGGCCCACGCAGTAGGCGACGGTCAGCAGGGCGCCGCGGCCGGCGCTGCCCTGCTGGGAGGAGAGGGCCAGCACGGAGGCGAGGGTGGGGCCGATGCACGGCACCCAGCCGATGCCGAACAGGGCGCCCAGCAGGGGGGCGCCGACGAGGCCGGTGACGGGCCGCTTGTGGATGCGGAACTCGCGCTGCGTCATCCAGGGCATCAGGCCCATGAAGAACGCGCCCATGGCGATCATGAGGACGCCCAGCACCCGGGACAGGACGTCCTGGTTGGCCCGGAGGGTGTCGCCGAAGTAGCCGAACAGGGCCCCGCTGGAGACGAACACGAAGGTGAAGCCGAGGACGAAGAGCGAGGCTCCGGCGACCATCCGTCCGCGGCGGGCGTCGGCCAGATCGGTGCCGGCGACGCCGGTGACGTACGAGAGGTAGCCGGGGACGAGCGGCAGGACGCACGGCGAGAAGAAGGAGACGAGACCGCCGAGCAGCGCGATGGGGAGCGCGACCAGCAACGCGCCGTTGAGCACGGTGTCGTTGTAGCCCGTGGCGGCGAGCGTGGTGAGAGCGCTCACGTCACTTCTCCGCGAGGACGGGAGCGATCATCCTGCGCAGCTTTTCCTCGCTGAGCGCGGCCAGCGAGCGGGCGGCGATCTTGCCCTTGCGGTCTATGACCAGCGTGGACGGGATGGCCTGGAGGCTGAGCGTGCCCTTCTTGAACCGCAGCAGCAGCTTGCCCTTCGGGTCGGACAGGCTGGGGTAGGTGATGCCCTGCTGCTTCTCGAAGGCGAGGGCGTTCTTGTTGCTGGTGTCGAGGGTGTTGATGCCGACGAACTGCACGCCCTGGCTCTTGAGGCCGGTGTAGACCTTCTGGAAGTTCGGCGCCTCGGCCCGGCACGGGGAGCACCAGGATCCCCACACGTTGAGGACGACGACCTTGCCCCGGAAGCTCTTGAGGTCGAGCTGCCCGCCGGCGACGGTCTTCCCGGACAGGTCGGGTACGGCGTCCCGCTTGCCCTGCTCCACGGTGGAGACGCCGTCCTTGCCCATCACGAAGTTGGTGTCACCGCCGCCTCCGGAGGCGCCTCCGGAGGCGCAGGCGGAGAGCATCAGCGCGGCGACGGCCCCGCCGGCTGCCGTGCTCAGGGCGGCACGGCGCGGGCGGACCGGGGCAGGCGAGCGCGGAAGGGCGCGGCTGGCGGCACTCATGTGAAAAGTTTCGCATGCCCGTTCTGGGGATCTTGCCCGCCCCCCTCGCGGGGCGAGAACCGCATTTCAGGCGGCGCTCGAGGAGGCGTCGGGGCCGGCGGAGCCGGTGCCTGCGGTGGCGCCGGAGGTGGTGCCCGCGGTGGCGGGGCTCGCGGCCAGGAACGTCTTCCAGCCGCCGGCCGGCTGCTGTCCGACCTCGAGGGTGCGCAGCTTGTCGAGGATCTCCGGCTTCTGGACGTCGATCCAGTCGACGAACTGCCGGAAGGAGACCAGCCGCACGTCCGCGCCCTTCTCCTTCTCGCGCGCGATGTGCTTGAAGGCTTCCTCGACGGCGTCCATGTAGATGCCGCCGTTCCACTGCTCGAAGTGGTTGCCTATGAAGAAGGGAGCGCGGTTCGTCTCGTATGCCCGCTTGAATCCCTGTATGTACGCTTCGGCGGCCTGCTTCCGCCAGCCCGGGTAGTTGTGGGCGGGGGCCTTGGTCGAGTTGACCGACTGGTTGGCGAGGATGTTGTAGTCCATGGACAGCACCTGGAAGCTGTGACCGGGGAACGGTATGGACTGCAGCGGCAGGTCCCATATGCCCTGCTTCTTCTTGGGCCAGACCTGGTTGCCGCCCGGCGAGGAGGCGTCGTAGCGCCAGCCGAGTTCGCGGGCGGTGGGCAGCAGGCTGCCCTGGCCGAGGAGGCAGGGCGTGCGGGCGCCGACGAGTTCCTTGTCGTAGTCGAAGGGCAGCGAGGGCAGGTCGGTCCAGCCGGTGTTGGTCCGCCACTCCTTGACGAACTTCTTCGCCTGCTCTATCTCGTTGCGCCACTGCGCGGGCGTCCACTTGCCGACCGAGCCGTGGCCCTCGCCGCAGAAGTGCCCGTTGAAGTGGGTGCCTATCTCGTGGCCTTCGAGCCAGGCCCGGCGGACGTTGGTGAGCGTCGCCTTCACGTGGTCGTCGGAGAGGTAGCCGATGTCGGAGGCGCCGCGCGGGTTGTTCGGGGGGTCGTAGAGCCGCTTCTTCGACTCGGGCAGCAGGTACAGCCCGGAGAGGAAGAAGGTCATGCCCGCGCCGTGGTCCTTGGCGAGGTCGAGGAAGCGCGGGAAGAGCCCGTTGCCGACCTCGCCCGCGCCGTCCCAGGAGAAGACGACGAACTGCGGCGGCTCCTGACCGGCCTCCAGCGGTACGGGCTTGGCCGGCTGATGGGGCTGCTTGCCGGTGAAGGACGTCGAACCGTCACCGATGGGCCGGGCGGACGGCTTCGGCTTCGGGCTGCCGGAGGAGTCCTTCCCGTCGCCGGAACCGCCCTTGGGGGAGGGCTTGTCCGAACCCGTGAGGCTGCCGCAGCCCACGAGTCCGGCGGCGGCAGCGGCACCGGCGCCGAGTCCGAGTGCTCCCCTTCGGGTGATGGCGCGCATGGCAAACCCCGTTCGTCACGTTCTCTGGTGGGCACGTCACCCATTCAGAGGACATGACGAACGAGGGGGTTCCGCCAATACGTCCGGATTCAGTAACAGGCCGGTCGATTTCAGCCACCGCTCGGTCATCCGGTTTCGGTCATGACTGGGTGACCGGAGCCTACGCCCCGAACGCCTTGCCGTTGCCCTGGCCCTGACCCTTCGTCGGCCTGGCGCCGGCGCGGAGGTGCACGGGCACCAGGTCGATGGCGGGCTCCGCGTAGCCGACGGACACGATCCGGTCGCCCCGGTAGGTGAAGGTCGTCAGCGACGCGAGCGTGCACTGCCGCTTGCGCGGGTCGTGCCACAGCCGCCGCCGTTCGACGTAGGACCGGACGATCCAGATCGGCAGCTGGTGGCTGACGAGCACCGCCTCGTGCCCGCGGGCCGCGTCCTTGGCCGCGTCCAGCGCGCCCTTCATCCGCACGACCTGGTCGACGTAGGGCTCGCCCCAGGACGGCCTGAACGGGTTGACGAGATGCTTCCAGTTCTCGGGCCGGCGCAGCGCGCCGTCCCCCACTCCGAACGTCTTGCCCTGGAAGACGTTCTCCGCCTCGAGGAGCCGGGCGTCCGTGCCCAGATCGAGGCCGTGCGCCTTGGCGATCGGGGTGGCCGTCTCCTGCGCCCGCTCCAGCGGGGAGGCGACGACCTGCGTGACGTCGCGGGTGGCGAGGTGCTCCGCGACCCGGTCGGCCATCCGCCGGCCCAGCTCGGAGAGGTGGTAGCCGTCGAGACGGCCGTAGAGGACCCCGTCGGGGTTGTGGACCTCGCCGTGCCGCATGAGGTGGACGACGGTGATGTCCTGGCCGGAGCCGTTCTGGTCGAAGGTGCTCATTCCGCCGTGGCCTCCGCAGCAGCTCGGGCCGCCGCCGGGAGGGCGTCGGCGATTCTCTGGACGGCCGCGTCGTCGTGGGCCGTGGACACGAACCAGGACTCGAAGGACGACGGCGGGAGATAGACGCCGTCGGCCAGCAGCGAGTGGAAGAACGCGGTGAAGCGGAACGACTCCTGCGCCCTGGCGTCGTCGTAGTCCCGCACGGGCCGGTCCGTGAAGAAGACGGAGAACATGTTGGAAGCGCTCTGCACCGTGTGCGCGACGCCCCCCTTGGTCAGCGCGGCGGAGACCAGCGCCTGGATCTGCCCGGACACGGCGTCGACCCTGGCGTAGGCGTCGTCGTCGAGGAGCCGGAGCTGGGCGAGCCCGGCGGCGGTGGCGACCGGGTTCCCGGAGAGCGTGCCGGCCTGGTAGACGGGCCCGGCGGGCGCGAGGTGCGCCATCACGTCGGCGCGCCCGCCGAACGCGGCGGCGGGGAAGCCGCCGCCCATGACCTTGCCGAAGGTCATCAGGTCGGGCCGCACCCCGTCGATCCCGAACCAGCCCGCCCGTGAGGTCCGGAACCCGGTCATGACCTCGTCGGAGATGAACAGCGCGCCGTTGTTGGCGCAGGCGTCCTTGAGGCCCTGGTTGAACCCGGGCAGCGGCGGCACGACGCCCATGTTCCCCGGCGAGGCCTCGGTGATCACACAGGCGATCTCGCCGGGATGCCGGTGGAAGGCCTCCTGCACGGCCTCCAGGTCGTTGTACGGCAGGACGATGGTGTCGCCGGCCTGGGCGCCCGTGACACCGGGCGTGTCGGGCAGCGCGAAGGTGGCGACGCCGGACCCGGCGGCGGCCAGCAGCGAGTCGACGTGCCCGTGGTAGCACCCGGCGAACTTGATCACCTTGGAGCGCCGGGTGAAGCCGCGGGCGAGCCGGATGGCGGACATGGTCGCCTCGGTCCCGCTGGACACCAGCCGCACCTGCTCCACGGGGTCCACCCGCGCCACGATCTCCTCGGCGAGCGCGACCTCGCCCTCACCGGGCGTGCCGAAGGAGGTGCCGCGCGAGACGGCGTCCTGCACGGCCGCGATGACCTCGGGGTGGGAGTGGCCGAGGATCATGGGACCCCAGGAACAGACGAGGTCGACGTACTCCCGCCCGTCGGCGTCCGTCAGATAGGGCCCGGCGCCGGACACCATGAACCGGGGCGTTCCGCCCACGGCGCGAAAGGCGCGCACCGGCGAGTTCACCCCGCCCGGCGTGACGACGGACGCGCGGTCGAACAACGCCTGCGAGAGCGGCGCATCGTATGAATAGGGCAGTTCGCTCATGACCTGCGACTTCTCCGACCTTTTCCGACTTGCTGGACTCCGGTTGCCAGTGACCTCCCAGGGTAGGCCAGCGACTCGAACGACCCGCGGGGGCCGTGCGGGGCGTCCCGCGCCTACTGACCGGACGGCCAGTCCCTTCCGCCCTCCGGCCTCGCGTCCGCTCCCCCGTCCGACGCGCGTCCGCTCCCCCGCCCGCTCCCCCGTCCGCGCCGCCGACCGCTTCACCATCTGCGAAACTGAGTCGTAACGACCCTGACAGACGTAGCTCTCACCGACCGTGTGTCGAGGGCTGCGAAGATCCTGCGGACAGGTGTTTCACCGCACGTTTCGGCGAGCGGCCGTGGGGGAGGTCACTGACACGATGATCGGGTTGCGCGGCGGGGGCCACGCGTCCTAGAAAAGCAGTCGGGTGGAGATATGCATCGCGGTGGCGGACTGGGCGAGGGGACTGACGACCTGGGTCCTCGACGTGCCCGGCGGGGAAAACACCGGCGCGACGCGGAGGAAGCGAACGAAGCACGGCAGACGCAGGCACAGGGTGTACCGAGTGAACCCGAGCGGGTCGACCGGCGAGTCGACCAGCGGGTCGACCGCCTCCGGGCGGGGAGCGGGAACGGTGGTCGGGTGGGGGTGACGTACAAGTACTTCGGCGCGCCCGACGGTGCTACGGCGGCCCGAGTCCCGATCTCGATGCGCCCCGAGGAACTCGGCGGCGACGAGCTCGGCATGAACGGCATGTTCACGAAGATCAAGCCGGAGACGATGGCCGCGATGGTGCTGACCGGCATCCAAGGCGTCCCCCTCCACAAGGTGCCCCCGCTGGAACTGGTCGTCCTCCACCCCGACTACGCCGTCGTGAAGCTGCCCATGACCGTCGTCGACCCCCTCCGCGACATCGGCGAGGAAGCGGTCGGCGCGGCGGCGTTCATCTGGTCCACGGTGCCCGACCGGGGAGGCCCCCGGGACGCCTTCAACGTGTACCAACTCCTGCACGAATGGCAGGACTTCAGCCATCGGTTGCATGAGGCGGGGCATCAGCCTTATTGCCTGGTTTGGCCCTGATCGCCTCTGAGCTGGGGTTTCTTGCGGATCGGGCGAGGTCTTCGGACCTCGCCCTTCTCGGTGCCGGGGGCGTCGGGCGGCCAGGAGCGAGCCGCCTGTCACCGCTGAGGCCCCGGGGCGTCGCCGTCGCGCGGAACGCCGAGAACGCCGAGATCGCGCAGGACGCCGAGACCGCGGAGCCGAGCAGGCTCCCCGGCGGGAACCGGCGGGCGGCGGCTCGGGAGGAACCCGCGCCGGGGTCCGCGCCGGTCCCTCCCAGGACGCGAACGGGCGGATAGCCTCGTCCCGAAATGCGGGGATACGGGGGGATCGCCTGCCGAGTCGACGAGCCGAGGAGGTCCCATCGCCGGGACGAAGCCGGAGGCGACCGCCGCGTCCGCGCCGCGGAGCCAGCCGCCGGAGGCCGACCTGCTGCGCACGATGCTGCGGCGGCCCGAGTACCTCAAGGCACTGGTCTTCTGCGGTCTGATCGGTGTTCCGGTGGCGTTGATCGCCTTCTGGTTCCTCGTGACGCTCAACCAGCTGGAACGGCTGATCTGGACGGACTGGCCCAAGGACCTGGGCTGGAAGCAGGCTCCGTGGTGGTGGGGGTTCCCCCTGCTCCTGGTGGCCGGCGTGGTCGTGGGGCTGACGGTCTCCCGGCTGCCCGGGCGGGGCGGACACGTCCCCGTCAGCGGTCTGCACGCGGGCGGGATCACCAAGGAGGCGCTGCCCGGTGTCCTCGTCGCCGCGCTCGTGGGCCTGCCGCTCGGCGTCGTGCTCGGACCCGAGGCGCCGCTGATCGCCCTGGGCGGCGGACTGGCCCTGCTCTTCGCGAGCTTCGCGCGGGCCCCGCAGACGGAGGCGAGCACCGCGCTGCTCGGGGCGGCCGGCGCCGCCGCGGCCGTCTCGGCGCTCTTCGGCAATCCTCTGGTGGGCGCGGTGCTGCTGATGGAGGTGGCCGGGGTCGGCGGTCCGCAGCTCTTCTCGGTGATGCTGCCGGTGCTGCTGGCCAGCGGGGTCGGGGACCTGGTCTTCACCGGGTTCGTCCACTGGACGGGCCTGCGGACCGGGAGCCTGGACATCGGCCTGCCCAAGCCGCCGCCGCTGGACTGGGCGGACGTCCTGTGGGTGCCGCTGATGGCGCCCGCTCTGGCGTTCCTGATCCACTGGATCTTCGTGGGAGGGAGGTACGCCGCCGGCTTCGTCACGTCCTGGACGGTGCGCAACACCACGCTTTGCGCGCTCGGCGTGGCCGGCTGCACCGCCCTCTACGCCGTTTCCACGGGCCGCTCCCCCGCCGAGGCCGCGCTGTCCGGGGAGAGCGCCCTGGCCGGGCTGGCGAAGGACGCGTCCGCATGGTCCGTGGGCGCGCTCGTGGCGGTGCTGGCGTTCAAGGGGCTCGCCTACGCGCTCTGTCTGGGCAGCCTGCGCGGCGGCCCGGTCTTCCCCGCGCTGTTCCTCGGCGGGGCGGCCGGCGCCCTGCTGGCGCCGCTGCCCGGCTTCGGTCTGGTGCCGGCGATGGCGGCCGGGATGGCGGCGTCCGTGACGGCGGCCCTGCGGCTGCCCGTCAGCGGTGCGGTGCTGGTCGTCCTGCTGCTGGGCAACGTGGAGACGGTGGCGCTCGTGGTGCTCGCGGCGGTGGTGTCCTTCGCCGTGACCCAGCTGCTGCCGCAGGGGCCTGCCGTTCCGGCGTTCAGAAGCCGGACGCCCGGCAGGACGTCCCGCCGGGAAGCGCCGGGCCCCTGAGGGCGGCGGCAGCGTGAACGACCGGGGCCTTCGGCCGGGCCCGATGCCCACCCGCCGCCCGGCCGTCGCGCCGCCCAGCCACCCCGCCGTCGCGCCGCCCCGGCGTCCGGCGTCGTCTCACGCCGACTCGGCGCGCACTCGTCCCGCGCGGACGGCGTCGAGGAGCGCCCGGTGGTCCTTCTCGTTCTGGTCCGCGTACAGCTCGGCGAAGGTCGCCAGGGCTCGGTCGAAGACGTCGCCGCCGCCCAGGTATCCGGCGATCGCGATGCGGTCGCCGGAGCGGGCGTGGGCGCGGGCCAGGGTGGCGCCGCAGAGCCACGCGAACATGGACATCCGTTTCGGCGACATGTTCTCGGTGGCGGCGATGCCCTTCATGTCCCTGAGCTGGCGGACGTAGAAGTCGCGGCGGCGGCCGTCGATGCCCGTGGTGCGCTCCCAGCCGAGGAAGATGTCGCTGGTCGCCTGCATCAGCCGCTGGCCGGCCACGACCCGTTCGCCCTGGGTGCGGTACCCGCCCGCGCCCGCGTAGGGGGCCAGCACGGACTCGTCGGCCTCCTTAGCCTGGAGGAACAGCGGGTCCTCGTCGTCCTTGCCGAGCAGCAGCACGATCCAGCAGCGGGTGCCGACGCTTCCCACGCCGACGACCTTGCGGGCGATGTCGGCGACACGATAGGTCTCCAGCAGGAACCGGCGGTCGGACTGCAGGGACTGGCCGTACCGCTCGACGAGGCGGCTGATCTCGGTCTCCAGCATGCCGCTCTCGGCCTTCGGCATCAGGCTCTCCAGGCGGACCAGGAGCGGCGGGTCGTCGGCGATCCTGCGCCGTCCGCCGACCACGTGGGTGAGCTTGTCGAAGACCTGGAGCGTGTCGTGCGAGCGGGCCTTCTCCCGGGTCGCGTCCCAGCGTTCGAGGGTGTCCGCGTCGAGGCGGGGGGCGAACGCCTTCTGCAGTTCGTCCGCCTCGAAACGGGTGTACCAGACCGCGAGATTGCCCATGCCGGCGTACTCCCGCATCCGCTCGCGGTACGACCGCACGGCGGTCCGCACCACGGACTTGCGCTCCTTGACGCTGAAGCCGTTGGCGCGGCCCGCGATGACCAGGCTGGCCGCGAGCCGCTTGACGTCCCACTCCCAGGGGCCGGGCAGGGTCTCGTCGAAGTCGTTGATGTCGAACATCAGCCGGCGTTCCGGGGAGGCCAGCAGCCGGAAGTTGAGCAGGTGCGCGTCGCCGCAGCACTGGACCCGGATGCCGGTGCGGGGCGTCTCGGCGAGGTCCGCGGCCATGATGGCGGCAGCGCCCCGGTAGAAGCGGAACGGCGACTCGCTCATCCGTCCGTAGCGGATCGGCACGAGTTCGGGGACCCGCTTCGCCGACTGCGCGTCGATGAGGTCCACCGGGTCGGTGCGCTTGCGCGGTGGCGTGAACTCGGCGTGCGCGGACCTCGGCACGGTGGACCGAAAGGACTTGCCGCGTTCGGCGCGTTCCCTCGGGGTGTGGTGGCGCAGTTCGTGGCCGGTGGGGTTGTTGTCGCTCATGGCGGACACTCCACGATCTGGTCGCCGAGGCCCGGGGGCCCTGGGGACACGGGGGCGCTGGGGGGCGCTGGGGGGCGGAAGGGTCGCTGGGGGGGAGCGGAAGGGTCGCTGGGGGCGGACGGCCGCTGCGCCGTGTCGCGGCGGGACGGACCGGACGGCGGGTCCCGCCCGGTCGGCGGATCCAGACGCAGCCGACACCGTCATGCACGGTCGCGACGGCGTCCGGTAGGTGAGGTCACGCGCCCGGGGCGGCCGAGGGCGGGCCGACCGCCACGCGTTCCTCCAACGTATCGCCGGTGGAGGAACGCGGCACGCCGACAGCATGCGACACCGGGTGCGAGGGCCTCTGCCGGGTGATGCAATGGCAGTCAGGGGGCCGCCGCACGAGCACCAGAGGTGAAGCCGTGAGCGAGCAGAGCGAACTGAAGCAGCAGACGCGGCAGTCCGCACCCGGCGGACAGGACGAGCCGATCGACGAGATGGGACCCGTCGACTACGTGGTGGTGGAGTTCCCCGGCAACCGCATGACGGGTGAGGGCTTCCCGCTGCTGGTCGATCTGGTGGACCGCGGCCTCATCCGGATCCTGGATCTGACGTTCGTCAGGAAAGGCGAGGACGGCTCGGTGACCGCCCTGGAGATCGCCGATCTCACCGGCGACGGCGGGCTCGACCTCGCCGTCTTCGAGGGCGCGCAGTCCGGTCTGCTCGGCCAGGACGACCTGGAGGAGGCCGCCGCGGCCGTCGAACCCGGCAACTCCGCCGCACTGTTGGTCTACGAGAACCGGTGGGCCGCGCCCTTCGCCGCGGCCCTGCGCCGCGGAGGGGCCCAACTGGTCGCCTCCGGACGGCTGCCCGTGCAGGCGCTCCTCGCCGCGCTGGAGGCGACCGAAGCCGCCTCGTGAACCCCGGCCGCCTCGTGAACGCCGTGTGACCCGTACGAAGCGCTCGGGCCGGCCCCGCGTCACATCTCGGGCCGGCCCGTCGCCGCGCCCTGGCCGTGTCGCGCACGGCCGGTCCGCCACACCTGGGCCCTTAGCCGGTGCGCCGTGCCCCTTGGTTCGCCCGCCGGTCCCCCCTGGCACAGGCGCGGCTCAGGCGCCTCCGCCGACGACGGAGTAGCTCAGCCACGGGGACTGGCCGGGCGTGAACGGGACGGACATCTGCGTCCCCAGATAGAAGCTCTCTCCGCCGGTGCGGCCGCTCTGGTCGTCGCCGGCCTTCGTCAGCACGCAGTCCTCGCCGACGTAGAGCCGGATGTCGTCGACGGTGTAGTTGCGCACGCTGTGGGCGCCGCCCGGCAGACGGTGGCATCCGTCGTCGTCCGGGCTCTGGATCTTCACGACCCGTCCCGTGGGGGTCGTGTACTGGAGGGTGCCGAGGGCGGAACCACTGCTACAACCGGCGACGGCAAGCAGGAGGAAGACGGCTCCTGCCCGTCGGCGGGCGCGACTGCGACAGATCATGGCGACGGGTCCTCGTCTGTGTGGGAGGCCGGCGAGGAGCCGGAGCCTCTTGGCACAAGGCTGCCGGGCCCCGCGGCCGTCGGCATCCGGAGCGGGACCGGTCGACTGACCGCGGACGTCCGCCCGGCGTACGCCCCCGACGGCCGGCCGTGACGTCGGCCGCTCCACGGACGCCGGACGCCGCCGACGCGGGAGGCTCTGCGGCGTCGGCGCGGGAAAACCCGCTGACGCGGTGACGCCTGCCGAAGCGGGAATTCCGGCGAAGCGGGAATGCCCGCGATCGCGGAACCGCCTTACGCGGAAAGGGAACAGCGCCGGCCTCGGAGGAAGGGGATGAAGCAGCTCTCCGGTGGTCCTGCCGCACGGTTCCGGCCGCCACCCGGCACGGGGTCCGGCCGCCACCCGAGGGATGACGGCCGGAGCCGGACGGCGCGGTGCCCGCGGGAGAGAGATGTGGTCAGATCGCACGTTCCCTTTGCGGGCCGACGCAGAGGGCCCAGATCACGAATCCGTCGATGACCATCAGCGTGATGGCCCAGAACGGATACCAGGGCAGCCAGACGAAGTTGGCGATCAGGTTCAGACCCGCCGCGGCGATACCGACGACGCGGGCCCACATCGCCCCGGTGAACAGGGCCATACCCGCCAGCACCACCAGGATGCCGAGGGAGAAGTGCAGCCAGCCCCAGCTGGTCAGGCTCCACTGAAAGGTGAAATTGCGCGTGGTGACGAACACGTCGTCCTTCGAGACGGCGGATATTCCCTCGAATATCGCCAGGACGCCGCCGAAAATCATCATGATCGCGGCGAAGATCGTCCATCCGGAGACTTCAGCCATTTCCCGGGAGGTGGTCCGGTGCATTCCAGTGCTTTGTGTGGCCATTTTGCGGGCTCCTTCAACTGGGCCTCGACGCCGGGACGACCGCCCGGTCGTGGACACAAGTCCAGACTGCCACCAGTCGGCGTATTCGGCAGATCGGGCCAGAAATCGCGGCACACCGCGCAAGGTGGTCCAATGGAACGGACTATGGACGAAAGGGGATGGGCCATGCCGGGTCTTCTTCGCGGAGTCGCCCGCACCGCCGTCGTGGCGGGTACGGCGACCGCCGTCTCCAACCGTGTGTCGCGCCGTCAGCAGGGACGCTGGGCGGCCCAGGAGGGTCAGGAGGGTTACGCGGAACCCTCGCCGCAGTCCTCGCCTCAGCCCGCCGGGCAGCCGCAGGCGGCACCGCAGGCCGCGCCCCAGCAGGCCGACGACTTCGGCGACAGGATCGAGCACCTCAGGCAGCTCGGCGAGCTCAAGGAACAGGGGGTGCTCACCGAGGCCGAGTTCGAGGAACAGAAGCGCCGGCTCCTGGGCTGAGCCGGCGCCGGGCAACTGCCCTGGACCGGGCGGCGGTTGGATAGGTGAGGGCGTGTCAGGATGATGCTCCGACAGTCACCCCTCCCGGTTCATCCGGCGGCAGGACACCAGGTCCAGGGCGGAGCCAGGCAGTATGACCTCACCTCACGGCGGCGAGGCCGCCGACGGCGTCGGCACGTCACCGGCGATCGACACGAGCAAGCCCCACCCCGCACGGATGTACGACTACCTCCTGGGCGGCAAGGACAACTACGAGGTCGATCAGGAGGCCGCCGAGAGGTTCATCCGGACGGCTCCGGAGGCCCGGGCGGCCGTCCGGGCCAACCGGAGGTTCATGCACCGCGCCGTGCGGCACGTCGTCGGCGAGGGCGGCGTCCGGCAGATCCTCGACATCGGCACGGGCCTGCCGACCGAGCCCAACGTGCACCAGGTGGCGCGCGCCATCGCCCCCGGGACCCGCGTGGCCTACGTCGACAACGACCCGATCGTCAGCGCCCACTCGCGGAGCCTGCTGGACGACGACGACGACCGCACTTCCGTCGTCCTGGCCGACCTGCGCGAGCCGCGCACCGTCCTCGACCACCCCGACGTGCGGCGGGTCATCGACTTCGACGAGCCGGTGGCGCTCCTGCTGGTGGCCGTCCTGCACTTCCTCACCGAGGAGGACGACCCGGACGCCGTCGTCGCCACGCTGCTCGACGCGCTGCCGGCCGGGTCCCACCTCGTGCTGTCCCACGCGACGCTCGACGTCCACGAGCAGGCCCGCGCGGAGGCCGTGAACGTCTACAGGAGCGCCACCGCTTCCATGAACCCCCGCGGCCACGACCGTGTCCTGGGCTTCTTCGGCGACCTCGCCCTCGCCGAGCCGGGCCTGGTCCTCGTCCCGGACTGGCGCCCCGACGAGCCCCCGCGGCCCGACGTCCCGCCGATCGGCATCTACGGCGGTGTGGCCCGCAAGGGCGGCTGACCGGGCCGGGCGGGGAGCCGCGGGCCCGTGCGGATCGTCCGGAGCCGTTCGCCGACCAGGCGCGGGCGGGCGCCGATCGGGCCGTCGCCCGGTCCGGCGTCGGCCATGGGCTCAGAGCCACGAGCCGTCCGGCGGCCCGTCGACGGTCTGCTCCGCCCAGATGGTCTTGCCCTTGGCGCCGGGACGGGTGCCCCAGCGCCGGCTCAGCTGGGCGACCAGCAGCAGACCCCGGCCGCCCTCGTCGTAGGTGCGGGCCCGGCGCATGTGGGGGGCGGTGCCGCCGCCGTCGGAGACCTCGCAGATGAGCGTCCGGTCATGGATGAGGCGCAGCTGGACGGGCGGTTCGCCGTGCCGGATCGCGTTGGTGACCAGCTCGCTGACGATCAGCTCGGTGACGAAGGCGGCGTCGGTCAGCCCCCAGGCCTCCAGCCGGTCGACCGCGCGCTTGCGGGCCTCGGCGACCGCGGCGGGGTCCGAGGCCACGTCCCAGGTGGCGACGCGGGAGGCGTCGAGCCCCCGGGTGCGGGCGACCAGGAGCGCCACGTCGTCGGAGGGCCGGGGAAGCAGGTCGGCGAGGACCGTGTCGCACACCGCGTCCAGCGAGGCGGCGGGCGCGGCCAGGGCCCGGCACAGCCGGGCGGCGCCGTCGTCGGCGTCGCCGCCGCGGGAGCGGGAGTCGATCAGGCCGTCGGTGTAGAGGGCGAGCAGGCTGCCTTCGGGCAGGTCGATCTCCAGCGACTCGAAGGGCAGTCCGCCCAGACCGAGCGGCGGCCCGGCCGGCAGGGCCAGCAGGTCCACCTCGCCGTCCGGAGTGACCACGGCGGGCAGCGGATGGCCGGCCCTCGCCAGGGTGCAGCGCCGGGCGAGCGGGTCGTACACGGCGTACAGACAGGTCGCCCCGACGTCGCCTGCCGTCTCCGGGTCGCCCAGCGCGTCGGTCTCGGCGGCCAGCAGGCCCACGAGGTCGTCGAGGTGGGTGAGGAGTTCGTCGGGAGGCAGGTCGATGTCGGCGAGGGTGCGCACGGCCGTGCGCAGCCGCCCCATGGTCGCCGAGGCGTGGATGCCGTGTCCCACGACGTCGCCGACGACCAGCGCCACCCTCGCCCCGGACAGCGGGATGACGTCGAACCAGTCGCCGCCCACACCGGCCCGCAGGTCCGCCGGGAGATAGCGGGAGGCCACCTCCACCGCGGACTGCTCGGGCAGCCGCTGCGGCAGCAGGCTGCGCTGCAGGGCGACGGACGTCACCCGCTCGCGGGTGTAGCGCCGGGCGTTGTCGACGCAGACCGCCGCCCTGGCCGCCAGCTCCTCGGCGAGGACCGCGTCGTCCTCCTGGAAGGGGTCCGGGCGACGGTGGCGCGCGAAGACGACGACGCCCAGCGTGGTGCCGCGCGCCGACAGGGGCACGGTCATCAGCGAATGGATGCCGTGGTCACGGATGCGGGCGGTGCGCAGCGGGTCCCCGACGACCCACTCGGGCAGTGCGGCCCGGTCGATGCGGGCCCGCACGGAACGCCCCGAGCGCAGACTCTCCACCGGCGGGGAGCCCTCCGGGTACGCGTCCACGCCACCGGGGGCCAGGACGGCCTCGGGGGCGCCCGGCAGCACCGACCGGTGGGCGACGCGCCGCAGCCGCGGCGGACCGCCGGTCAGGGGGTCCTCCCGCCCCTGCTCGAACGAGGTCAGCAGATCCACGCTGACAAAGTCGGCGAGGCCCGGCACCGCCACGTCCGCCAGCTCCTGCGCCGTGCGCGTCACGTCGAGCGTGCTGCCGATCCGGGCGCTGGCCTCCGCGATCAGCTGGAGGCGCTCGCGGGCCCGGTGCTGCTCCGTCATGTCGTGCCCGGTGGCGGCCACGCCCAGCACCCGGCCGTCCGGGTCCTCGACCCGGTAGAGGTGGACCGACCAGGCGTGCTCACGGGACTCGCCCGGGGCCTGCGCGTGGTCCTCCACGCACTGCGGCTCACCGGTCTCCAGGACCTGCAGCATCCGCCGCTCGACCTCCCGCGACAGCGGCGTGGGGACCACGTCCGTCATCCGCAGCCCGCGCAGCTCCTCGTCGCTCAGGCCCAGCGCGGCCTGCGCGGTCCGGTTGGAACGGCGGTGGCGCAGGTCGGTGTCGAACACGGAGGTCGCGCAGGACGGCGACTGCAGGAAGCCCCAGCGCATGAGCACGTCGTCCTCGGGCCGGACCGGCCGGAGCGGGGCGCTGACCAGGAGCCAGTCGCGGCCCCCGTCGTCCCGCGTCCGGCGGTGCGCGAGGACCCTGGCCTCCAGGCGGCTGCCGTCCCGGCGGCGCAGGGTGAGCGTGCCGTGCCATCGGGACCGTCGCGCCGCCTCGTGAAGGTCCGCCGGGGCGGACTCTCCGGCGAGCAGCGTCCCCGCCGGCCGGCCGAGGATCTCGCGCGGTGTGTATCCCAGCAACCGCGCGGCCCCGGCGCTCCAGCCGGTCACGACGCCCTGTTCGTCGACGGTGACGCGCGCGGTGAGCGGCTCGCCGACGACGTCCGATACCTCACTCACACACTCATCTCACTCTCGCGCACAACTCGCATTACGTATCATTCCCCCCACCTCTCGCCTCAAGCCCACCGCCCCCGCACCGCCCTCCCACAGCCGGCGACAAGGCGAAAAGGGGGCCTCGGGACCGCAGCGGCCGCAGGGGCCGCAGGCCGCGTCAGTCGCGGTACTCGCGGGGGTGGCCGTCGTCGTGTGTGCGGTCCGGGAGGCTGCCGCCCGCCGTGAAGCCGATCACCGTGCCGCCGCCCGCGCGGCGGAAGGCGAACGGCGCTCCCCCGTGGGCCAGGGCCACCTCGCGGACGATCGACAGGCCGAGGCCGGAGCCCGGCAGGGAGCGCGCGTCCGCGGCCCGGTAGAAGCGGTCGAAGACGCGGGTCAGATCGGCCTCGGCGATGCCTGGCCCCCGGTCGCAGACCTCGACGCGGACGACCCCCGGCCGGGCGGGCCCGGTGACGGCGATCTCGACGGGCGCGCGGCCGTCACGGTCGAACTTGGTCGCGTTCTCCACCAGGTTGGACACGGCCCTCTGCAGCATCCCCGGCCGCCCGTGGACGGTCGTCTCACCGCTCGCCCGGAGCAGGACCTGCCGCCCGGTGCGGCGCCGGGCCAGGCCCGCGACCTCCTCCGCGACGTCGGCGAGGTCCAGTCTGCGCGGCGGCTCGGCGTCGGACTGGCCGGCCGCGAGGTCGACGAGCTCGTTGACCAGGTCGGTCAGCTCGCGGGCCTCCTGGGTGAGGTCCGCGACCAGTTCGTCGCGGGTGTCCGGCGGCAGCTCGTCGATACGGCGCAGCAGGGAGATGTTCGTCCGCAGCGACGTCAGCGGTGTGCGCAGCTCGTGGCCCGCGTCCTGGACGAGCCGGCGCTGGTCCTCCTCCGACTGCGCCAGCCGGCCCAGCATGCGGTCGAAGGCCCGGCCGAGACGGCCCACCTCGTCGTGCCCGGTGACCGGCACCTGGACGCCCAGCCGGCGGGTGCGGGCGACGTCCTCGGCGGCGGTGGTGAGGATGACCAGCCGGTGGGTGATGCGCCGGGCCAGCCACCAGCCGAACAGCCCGGCGGCCGTCACGACGGCGATCATCAGGATCAGGGTGCGCTGCTGGAGCGCCCGCAGCAGGTCCTCGGTGTCGCTGAACTCCTGCGCCACCTGCACCGCGCCCCGGCCGCCGCCCAGAGAGACGGTCGCGATGCGGTAGACGTCGCTGCCGACGTCAACGTCCTTGTGGACGGCCATCCTCCCGGCCGCCGGGGCGGCCGCGGCCGTGCGGTCCGCGGCCACGACCGGCAGTCCGGGGCTGCCGCTGTCCACGACCGAGCCGTCCGCCCCGAGGACCTGCACGTCCGTGCGGGCCGGCCGCACGATGTCATGGCCGGGCGCGGCGGAGGAGAAGTCCTCCGGCGCCATCCGGTGGCCGCGCACCTCGTCCCTCAGGTCCTGCACGACCTCGTCGAACACCGACTCCTGGTCGACCCGCACCAGACGGGCGGCCGCCGAGTACGACAGGACGCCGACGAGGACGGTGACGGCCGCGGTCACGGCCGCGAAGGACACCGCGAACGTGGTGCGCAGCGACACCAGCTTCGGCCGCGGCCGGGACAGCAGCCGGCTCAGCCGGCGCGGACGGCTCACGCCCGCTCCCCTCAGTCCTCCCGCAGCACGTAACCCACGCCGCGCACGGTGTGGATCAGCTGCGGGGCTCCCGGCTGGTCGAGCTTGCGGCGCAGATAGCCGACGTAGACGGCGAGGTTCTTGGAACCGGGGCCGAAGTCGTAGCCCCAGATGCGGTCGTAGATCGTGCCGTGGTCCAGCACGATCCCGGCGTTGCGCACCAGCAGTTCGAGCAGCTCGAACTCGGTCCGGGTCAGCTCCAGCTCCCGCTCGCCCCGCCACACCCGCCGCGCCTGCGGGTCCATCCGGAGTCCGGCCGCCTCCACGAACCGTCCGGGCGACTGCCGGGGAGGCTCCGGCTGCGCGGGCGGCGCGGCCTCGGCGCCGGTCCGGCGCAGCAGCGCCCGCAGCCGGGCGAAGACCTCCTCGACGTCGAACGGCTTGAGGACGTAGTCGTCGGCGCCCGCGTCCAGCCCCGCGATCCGGTCGGCGGTCTCCACCAGCGCGGTCAGCATCAGGATGGGCGTGCGGTCGCCCTCGGCGCGCAGCACCCGGCAGACCTGAAGGCCGTCTATCCCGGGCATCATCACGTCGAGGACGAGCACGTCCGGCGGGTTCTTGTGGGCCTGCGCCAGCGCCTCGACCCCGTCGGCGACCGCGGTGACCCGGTAGCCCTCCAGGGCCAGGGCGCGCTCCAGGGCGTGGCGGATGGCACGGTCGTCTTCGGCGAGCAGAACGGTGGGAGGCACCCGCCCAGTCTGCCAAGGCCTCCGGTGGTTCCGCGGCGGGGGCGGTTCCGCGATCACCCTTCTTACCCGGATCTCACCGTCCGGTCGGGCCTTCCCCCGGGACGGGCCGGACGGGCCGGACGGGCCGGACGGGCCGGACACGTTCGCCCGCCCGGCGCTCGGCGACCAACCGGTCACCGGTCAGCGGCCACCGGTCACCGGGCGGCCAGGGCCGCCAGCTGTTCGGCGAAGGGCACCACCGTGAACCCGCCCGCCTCGCGCTTTCCGGCCTCTCCGTGCCGGCCGTCCCTGCCGTCCTGCCCGTCCGTCTCGTGAGGCCCGTCCGTCTCGTGCTGCCCGGCCGCGTGCTGCCCGGCCGTCTCGTGCTGCCCGTCCGTCTCGGAGCTCGTCGGGCCGGACCGCGTGGACAGGCCCGTCATCAGCGCCGCCAGCTCCCCCGCCGCCCGCTCGATCCGCTCGGGCAGGCCCTGCGCGCCCCAGTCCTCCGAGGCCGCGTAGACCGCGGTCGGGACGACGACGGCCCGCAGGTAGGAGAAGAGCGGCCGCAGAGCGTGCTCCAGCACCAGCGAGTGACGGGCGCTGCCGCCGGTCGCGGCGATCAGCACCGGCTTGCCCGCCAGCGCCTCCTGGTCCAGCACGTCGAAGAACGACTTGAACAGACCGCTGTAGGAGGCGGAGAACACCGGTGTGACAACGACCAGTCCGTCCGCGCCCGTGACCGCCTCCTGGGCGGCGGCGAGCTTCCCGCCGGGAAAGCCGTTGGTGAGCTGGTGGGCGATCTCGACGGCGAGGTCGCGCAGCTCCACGACCTGGACGTCGACGGACGCCCGCCCCTGCACCGCCCGGGCCAGCCGGTCGGCCAGCAACCGGGTCGACGACGGAACGCTCAGCCCCGCCGAGACGACGACGAGCTTCATGCCACGACCTCCTCGGTCTTCTTCCGGGCGAGCAGCGACGCGTGGGTGGGCGCGTCCGGCACGTCGGCCGGCCGTCCGACGGCGAACTCCTTGCGCAGCACCGGCACGACCTCCTCGCCGAGCAGGTCGAGCTGCTCCAGCACGGTCTTCAGCGGCAGCCCCGCGTGGTCCAGGAGGAACAGCTGGCGCTGGTAGTCGCCCGCGTACTCGCGGAACTTCAGCGTCTTCTCGATGACCTGCTCGGGCGTGCCGACGGTCAGCGGGGTCTGCTCGGTGAAGTCCTCCAGGGACGGCCCGTGCCCGTAGACCGGCGCGTTGTCGAAGTACGGCCGGAACTCACGGACGGCGTCCTGCGAGTTCCTGCGCATGAACACCTGGCCGCCGAGTCCGACGATGGCCTGCTCGGGCGTGCCGTGCCCGTAGTGCGCGTACCTGGCCCGGTACAGCTCGACCATCCGCTTGGTGTGGTCGGCGGGCCAGAAGATGTTGTTGTGGAAGAACCCGTCGCCGTAGAAGGCGGCCTGCTCGGCGATCTCGGGCGAGCGGATGGAGCCGTGCCAGACGAACGGCGGCACGTCGTCCAGCGGGCGGGGCGTGGAGGTGAAGCCCTGCAGCGCGGTGCGGAACTTCCCCTCCCAGTCGACGACGTCCTCGCGCCACAGCCTGCGCAGCAGGGCGTAGTTCTCGATGGCGAGGTTGATGCCCTCGCGGATGTCCTGCCCGAACCAGGGGTAGACCGGGCCGGTGTTGCCGCGGCCCATCATGAGGTCCACGCGCCCGTCGGCCAGGTGCTGGAGCATCGCGAAGTCCTCCGCGATCTTCACCGGGTCGTTGGTGGTGATGAGGGTGGTGGAGGTGGAGAGGATCAGCTTCTGCGTCTGCGCGGCTATGTAGCCGAGCATCGTCGTCGGGGACGAGGGCACGAACGGCGGGTTGTGGTGCTCGCCGGTCGCGAAGACGTCGAGGCCGACCTCCTCGGCCTTCAGCGCGATGGCGACCATGGCCTTGATCCGCTCGCGCTCGGTCGGCGTACGGCCCGTCGTCGGGTCCGGCGTGACATCGCCCACCGTGAAGATCCCGAACTGCATGGTCGCTCACCCTCCAAAGTTGTTGACGGTTCAACTATACCCCTGCAACGAGCCTCCCGCGGTTTCTATTCCGACCTCCCGCGACTCCCCGACGCCCTCCCCCGCCGGCCCCTTCCACCGGCCTTTCCTGCCGACTTCCCCCGCCCGCCTCGCCTCTTCCGCCCCCGCGGTCAGCCGAGCGGCACGGCGTCCATATAGGCGTTCGACGGTTTGCCCACCTTCGTCACGTTCCGTGCGTCCACCGCCACGGCGGCCGACGACGTCCCCAGCGCCCCGCCCGGATGCCAGGTCCCGTCCACCGTCACCCAGGTGTCGGCCTTCGGCGCCGCCGTCCCGTACACCCGCACCTTCAGCGTGGTCGAATCCGCCGCACAGCAGCTGATGACGATCCGGGTGAGGTACCAGCCGTCCCCGTCGGCGGACGTCACGAAGCCGGTCATCCGGACCGTGCGCCCCTCGATCGCCCGCGAACGGTCCTGCTGCACGCGCTGGGTGAACTCGGTGAGCGTGATCGGGAGCGGCGAGGCCGCCGGCAGCGGATCGAAGTCGTCCTCCTGCACCGCGACGACCTTGGCGGGCTCCCGGGACGCGGTGTACGAGCCGAGGGCGGGCGGGGCGTAGAAGAGCAGGCTCAGCACGGGCAGGAACAGCAGCCAGGCGACCCGCGGCACCCGGGAGTGGTCGTGTCCGTGCCCGCCGTCCTGATCGCCCTGGCCGCCGTCGCCGTCGCCGTCGCTGCGGCCGTGGCCGTGGCCGTCGGCGTGGCCGTCGGCGTGGCCGTCTCGGTGGCCGCGGACCTGGACGGGATCGTCGCCGTGCACGGGATCGTCGCCGTCGTCGCCCCGGCGGACGGGCCAGGCCTCCGCCGCTCCCAGCCCGACGAGCAGCACCCCCGAGGCGATCAGCAGCGGCCGCATCCCCTCCTTCACGAACCGGAGGTACTCGTCCGTGAAGAGCGAGGTGTGCAGCAGCCCCAGCCCCGCGAGCACCAACAGCCCCACCTGCGCGAACCGCTTCACAGCAGCACCCCTCCGATCGCCGCGCTGCACACCACCGCGACCACCGCCGTGGCCGCCGAGAACCGCACCGCGAAGGCCCGCCCGAACGTCCCCGCCTGAAGGGCGATCAGCTTCAGGTCGACCATCGGGCCCACGACCATGAACGCCAGCCGCGCCACCGGCGAGAACCCGCTGAGCGACGCCGCCACGAACGCGTCGGCCTCGCTGCACACCGCCAGCACGATCGCCAGCGCCGCCAGGAACAGCACCGACAGCCACGGCGAACCGGAGAAGGCGTCCAGCACCGACCGCGGCACCGCCACGTTGAAGGTCGCCGCCGCCATCGCCCCGACCACCAGGAAGCCCCCGGCGTGCAGGAAGTCGTGCTGGAAACCGCGCCGGAACTCCGTCCAGCGGCTGTGCCCCGGCCGGTGCCCGGAGTGCCGCGCCACCGGGCGCAGCCACTCCTCCCGGCCCAGCCACAGCCACAGCCAGCCCATCGCCGCCGCCGTCACCAGCGACGCCGCGAGCCGGGCCAGCACCATCTCCGGGCTGCCGGGAAACGCCACCGCCGTCGCCGTCAGCACCACCGGGTTCACGGCGGGCGCGGAGAGCAGGAACGCGAACGCCGCGGCAGGGGTCACCCCGCGCCCGATCAGGCTGCTCGCCACCGGCACCGACGCGCACTCGCACCCCGGCAGCACCACCCCCGCCACCCCGGCCACCGGCACCGCCAGCGCCGCCCGCCTGGGCAGCAGCCGGCTGAAGACGCTCGCCGGCACGAACGCGTTGATCGCCCCCGACAGGGCCGTGCCCAGCAGCAGGAACGGCAGCGCCTGCACGGTCACCGCCAGACACACCGTCCGCCACGCCTGTACCGCGGGCTCCTCCAGCGTCCGCCCGACCAGCACCAGCGCCAGGCCCGGCGCCACCGCCGCGCCCAGCAGCATCAGCGGCCAGTGCCGCGGCAGCCCGCGCCCCGCGCCGGCGCCCCGCCCTCCTTCGGCCGCCGCCGCGGCCGGCCGTATCTCCGTGTCCTGCATCCGCCCCTAGACCCGGCCTTCCCTCAACCGCACTGCCTGTTCCGCGCCGAACTCCACCGTCCGCCGCATGTGCCGGACGATCACCGCGAGTTCGGCGTCCGCGAGATCCTCGAAGAGCGGCATCCAGTCGCCGCCCAGCCGCTCCCACATCCGCGTGAACTGCGCGGTCCGCTCCGGCACCGTCGCCACCAGCACCCGCCGCCGGTCCGCGTCGTCCCGCTCACGGACCACATAGCCCGCCTTCTCCAGCCGGTCCACCAGCCGGGTCGCCGACCCGGTGGTCAGCCCCGTCAGCTCCGCCACCCGGCCCGTCGTCACCGGCTCACGCTCCAGCACCAGCAGGTTCAGACACTGCAGATCCGTGGGATGCAGCCCGAGACGGTCGGCGAGGGCCTGGTTGAACAGAGCGTAGGCGGCCATGTACCGACGGGAGACCACGGACAGCTCGTCCAGCAGCCGCGACCGCACGTTCCCGGACATCGCACCCCTTCGTCGGCGCCTCCGTCGGCGTCGTCCGCGCATCGTACGACGCACCGGCCGGCGCGACCGTCAGAAGAAGTACGCGTCCCCGGTGTCCAGCACCAGCACCTGCCGCCGGTCGTTGGCCCGGTTGCGGTCCACCGCCCCGCCGCCCCACACCGTGTCCACGTCCATGGTCACCTCGGCCGGCCGGCCCCGCAGCCACACCCGCAGCGCGATCCGCTCCCCCGGCCCGTCCGCGGCCAGCGCCCCCGTCCGGCACACCACCTCCTGCCGCCCCGTTCGCGCACACCCCGCCGGCAGCAGCGGCTCCCTCGCCGCCGACGGCGCCGACCAGCGCAGCCGTACGGTCGCGTCGGGGACGTCCCCCGGCCCGTGATTGCGCGGGGCCAGCAGCACGTCGACCCGGCCGCCCGCCAGCACGGCGGACCCGTGATACGACAGGTCGGCCTCGGGCTCCTCCCCCGCGGCCCGCGCCGGCGAGACCGCCGCCACCACCGCCAGCAGCACGGCACCGCACACCGCGAGACCCCGCACTCCGCCCATGCCATCACTCCTCGATCAGAAACCGTCCCGCACCCGTGCAGGGGATGTATCCCACGGCCGCCGCCCCGTGAGCGCCCTCCAACAGGTGACACCGCCGAGGGAGCCCCCGCCCCACGCACCCCCGCCCCACGCGCCCCCGGCTCACGCGTCCGCAGGGCGGGACCGCCGGTCGGCCCGTCGCCCCGCCCGCCTATCCTGGCGGCATCGACCGCCCCGCCCGAGGAGCAGCACATGGCCACCGCCGCACCGTCCGCCGCCTCCCGCATCGCCGTCGTCACCGGTGCGAGCAGCGGAATCGGCGCCGCCACCGCCCGGCAGCTCGCCGCGGCCGGCTACCGGGTCGTCCTCACCGCCCGCCGCAAGGACCGCATCGAGGCCCTCGCCGAGGAGATCACGCAGGCGGGCGGCTCGGCGGCCGCGTACCAGCTGGACGTGACGGACCGTGCCGCCGTCGACGAGTTCGCGACGGCCTTCAAGACGATCGGCGTGCTGGTCAACAACGCGGGCGGCGCGCTCGGCGCCGACCCCGTCGCCACCGGCGACCCCGACCACTGGCGCGCCATGTACGAGACGAACGTCCTCGGCACCCTCAACGTCACCCAGGCCCTGCTGCCCAAGCTCGACGCGAGCGGCGACGGCACCGTGGTCGTCGTCTCCTCCACCGCCGGCCACGGCACCTACGAGGGCGGCGCGGGCTACGTCGCCGCCAAGCACGGCGCGCACGTCCTGGCCGAGACGCTCCGTCTGGAGATCGTCGGCCGCCCGGTCCGCGTCATCGAGATCGCCCCGGGCATGGTCAAGACCGACGAGTTCGCCCTGACCCGCTTCGGCGGCGACGAGGACCGGGCGGCCAAGGTCTACGAAGGCGTCGCCGAACCCCTCACCGCCTCCGACGTGGCCGAGACCATCGCCTGGGCCGTCACGCGCCCCAGCCACGTCAACGTCGACCTCCTCGTCCTGCGCCCCCGCGCCCAGGCGTCGAACACCAAGGTCCACCGGGAGCGCTGAGGGACCCCCGGCCACGGCCGGCCCGGCTTCCTCCCCGCCACCGGGGCGGCGGCCTCCCCCGCTCCCCTAAGGTCCTGCCCGTGGACAGACACATACCGTTCGAGGCCCTGCACAACTTCCGCGACCTGGGCGGATACGCGACCGGAACCGGCCACCGGGTCCGCCCGGGTCTGTTGTTCCGCGCGGACTCCCTCGGCAGACTGAGGCCGGGCACCCCCGACTGGGACCGCTTCCTCGCCCTCGGCATCGGCACGGTCGTGGACCTGCGCCACCCCTGGGAGACGGAGTCCGCGGGCCGCGTCCCGGAGCACGACTCGTTCGCCTACCACAACCTCAGCATCGAGCACCGCCCCTACGACCAGGCCGCCGCGACGCCCGACGTGGAGCCCGGCCCCTACCTCTGCGCCCGCTACCTGGAGGTGGCCGAGGACGGCGTCGAGGAGATCGCGGCCGCGCTGCGCCTGGTGGCCGAGGCGCGCGAGGGCCTGGTGTTCCACTGCGCCTCAGGCAAGGACCGCACCGGCCAGCTCGCCGCCCTGATCCTCGCCCTCCTCGGCGTCCCGGACGAGACGATCATCGAGGACTTCACCCTGACCGAGCTGGCGAGCCGGGCCCTGCTGGACGACTGGCGGGCCCGCAACGACGGCCGCACCCCGGTCTGGCCGGCCTTCGGCCGCGCCCCCGAGGCGGCGATGCGTCTGTTCCTGCGCGCCCTGCGCGCCCGCCACGGCTCGGTCGAGGGGTACGTGACACATGCCCTGGGCCCGGGCGCGGAGGATCTGTCCGCCGCCCTCCGCGCCCGGCTCCTGGAACCCCTCCCCACCGCCTGGCCCGAGCCGGTCCACCGCAGAGCCGTGCCCGAGGACGCCCCGCTCCTGGTCCGGCTGCGCGACACGGCCGCCCTGTGGCAGCTGGCCCGGGGCATCGAACAGTGGCTGCCCGGCGAGAAGGACGAGGCCCACTTCGTGGAGCGGATGCGCGAGGGAGAGGTCTGGCTGGCGTTCTCGGACTCGCATCCGGCCGGCGCGTTCGAGCTCTGGTGGGACGACCCGGCGGCCTGGGGCCCCCGCCCGCCGGACGCCGGGTACATCCACCGCCTGATGACGACCCCGCACACCGCCCCGCCCGGCACGGGCCGCAGGATGCTGGCACACGCCGAGTCCCGCATCGCCGCGACCGGCCGCCCCTACGCCCGCCTGGACTGCCTCTCCGCCAACCCCCGCCTGCGCGCCTACTACGAGTCGGCGGGCTACGCGGTCGTCGGCGAACAACGAGCCAAGCAGGGCGGCCCGGGCAGCCCCTACGCGGTGACCCTGCTGGAGAAACGCCTCGGGTGAACTCCCGGGAGGGCCCCGGTCGGCAGAAGCCGACGGGCCCTCCCGTCAGCCCTTCACGCAGATGAACTGCTTCAGCTTCGCCACGACCTGCACGAGGTCCCGCTGCTGGTCCATCACCTGGTCGATGTTCTTGTAGGCGCCGGGGATCTCGTCCACCACGCCGGAGTCCTTGCGGCACTCCACGCCCCGCGTCTGGTCCGCCAGGTCCTTCGTCGAGAAGCGACGCTTGGCAGCACTGCGGCTCATGCGCCGACCCGCGCCGTGCGAGGCCGAGTTGAAGGCCTTCTCGTTGCCGAGGCCCTTCACGATGTAGGTGGCGGTGCCCATGGAACCGGGGATGATTCCGAGGTCACCGGAACCCGCCCGGATCGCGCCCTTACGGGTGACCAGGAGGTCCATCCCTTCGTAGCGTTCCTCCGCCACGTAGTTGTGATGACAGCTGACCTCCTCCTCGAAGGCCGGCTTCGCCTTCTTGAACTCCTTGCGGACCACGTCCTTCAGGAGCGCCATCATGATCGTGCGGTTGTACTTCGCGTACTGCTGCGCCCAGTAGAGGTCGTGCCGGTAGGCGGCCATCTGCGGGGTGTCCGAGACGAACACCGCGAGGTCGCGGTCGACCACACCCCGATTGTGCGGAAGGCTCTGGGCGACACCGATGTGGTGTTCCGCCAGTTCCTTGCCGATGTTCCGGGAACCGGAATGCAGCGTGAGCCACACGGAACCCGCGGTGTCGAGCGAGAGCTCGCAGTAGTGATTGCCGGATCCGAGCGTCCCCATCTGCCTGCCCGCCCGTTCGCGGCGGAACCTCACCGACTCCGCGACGCCGTCGAACCGCCCCCAGAAGTCGTCCCAGCCGCCGGTGGCCAGCCCGTGGAAACGGCCCGGTTCGACCGGGGCGTCGTGCATGCCCCGCCCCACCGGGATCGCCTGCTCGATCTTCGAGCGCAGCCGGGACAGGTCGCCCGGCAGGTCGTTCGCGGTCAGCGACGTCTTCACCGCCGACATCCCGCACCCGATGTCGACCCCCACCGCCGCGGGACACACCGCCCCCTGCATCGCGATGACCGAGCCGACCGTCGCGCCCTTGCCGTAGTGGACGTCCGGCATGACCGCGAGGCCCCTGATCCACGGCAGGGTCGCGACGTTGCGCAGCTGCTGCAGCGCACCCTCCTCGACCGACCCGGGATCGGCCCACATCCGGATGGGCACCCTCGCGCCCGGCATCTCCACGTACGACATGACGTCCTCAATCCCCCGGAAACAACGCAGAAGTGTCAAGCCGCAAAACCGGTGCCGAGGCATCCGAAAAGGGACGGTGGACCGGCATCCACGGTGTCGCGTGCGATACACATTGTCTGCGGGGGCCACCCCCGTCCGGCAAGCGAATAACCAGCGCGGACACCGGCCCGAAGATCCTGAAGCGACCCTCGAGAGGAGCCGACCGTGCAGCGGAAGGCGTACGTACCCGGCCTCGCGGCGCTCCTCGCGGCGTTGCTGGCCGGCTGCACCGGCGGTTCGGACGACGGCGGTTCGACGGACGACTCCAATCACGGCCAGGCGGGCACGGCCTCCGCGGCCGCGCAGCCCGGCCGGTACACCACGCTGCCGGAGGCGTGCGGCGTGGTGAGCCGGTCCACGCTCGACTCGCTCCTCCCCGGCGTCAGGCAGCTTCCCGACGAGACGCAGCGCGAGTCGGCCTACGCGGGCGAGGCGACGCTGACGTACGACACGGACCGCAAGGTGGGCTGCCGTTGGAAGGTGCAGTCCGCGGACGCCACCGACCATCTCGTCGTCGACCTCGAGCGGGTCGTCTCCTACGACAACGCGGTGAGCGACGACTCCGAGGCCGAGGCGCTGTTCGCCAAGAAGGTGACGGCGGCCGACCTGCCGGCGCCGCCCGCCTCGCCGACGGCGGGCGTCTCCTCGTCCACGGGCCCGAGTTCCGCGCCCTCGCCGTCCGGCTCCGCCTCCGCCGCCTCCTCCGCCCCGGCCTCGTCCTCCCCTTCGGCCCCGGCGGCTTCGGGCCCGGCCTCGGCCTCGTCCACCGCGACCCCGGCCGATCTGCAGCCCCGGCTGCTGGACGACCTGGGCGACGAGGCGTTCGTCGACGACGCGCTCGGCAGCTCCGGTTCGACGGCCAAGCAGCGGACGGTGACTGTGGCGTTCCGCACGTCCAACGTCATCGTGACCATCGAGTACGAGGAGCAGGCGGCGACCGTCGGCGTGACGCCGGACAGCGAGGAAATGCAGGACAAGGCCCGGAAACTGGCCGCGCAGCTGGTCGACTCCCTGGCCGCCTGAGGTCACTTCGGCCTCCTCCGCGCCCGGTCCGCGAAGGTCACGAACCGGAACCGCACAGCTTCTTCACCGCGTACCGTGGCCCCTCGGACCCGATCCGACCGCAGGAACCACGAGCGTCATGAGTGAAGGAACCATGCAGCGACGAGCCCAGCGAGACGGCCAGTTTGACCAGCGTGAGCAGCGTGACGAGCGAGCGAGGCGTGCCGGAGGTCTGAACCGCCTCCTCGCCGCGACGGTTGCCGTCCCGGTGATGCTGATCGCCGCAGGCTGCTCCTCGGACTCGGGCTCGGACTCGGGCTCCGGTTCCGGAGACCCGACGCAGGGCGCCGCCGCGGCCGGCAGCACGGACTCGGCGTCGAGCGCCGCGCCGACCGTGCAGGCGGCGGCGTACAAGACGCTGCCGGAGGCCTGTGCGGTGGTGTCGAAGAAGACGCTGACCGAACTGGTGCCGAAGGGCGCGAACGCCGGCAAGAAGGGCACGTCGGGCGACACGGGCGAGCGGGCGAGCTGCTCGTGGTCGAGCCTCGCCAACAACGGCGTGAAAGGGTCGCAGTTCCGCTGGCTGAACGTGTCGTTGCTGCGTTTCGAGTCGGACCCGACCACCGGCGACGGCGAGTCGCAGGCAAAGACGTACTACGCGAAGCAGGTCAAGGACGCGCAGGCGGTGGCCGGCGCGAAGAACACGAAGGCGACGCCCGCCGCGGGGACGGGCGACGAGGCGACACTCGTCCGGTACGACCTGAAGAAGGCGGAAGGCGCTTTCAGGCAGCAGACGGTCGTGGCGCGGGTGGAGAACGTCGTCGTCACGCTGGACTACAACGGCGCCGGCCTGGCGGGCGACAAAACGCCCACGGCGGACACTCTGACGAAGGCCGCGGAGAAGGCGGCCAAGGAAGCGGTGGCCACCGTCCGGTCGGCCAACGGCGCTGGCGGAGGCGGGAGTTCGGACTCGGGCTCCGACCCGGCCCCCTCGGCCTCCCCCTCCTCACCGGCGAAGACGAAGCCTTCCGCCTCGTCGTCGGCGGCCCCCTCGACGGCGCCGTCCGCGTCGGCGTCCGAGGCGGCCGCGGCGGCTCCGAAGGCGTCCGCGTCCGCGAAGAGCTGACGATCCGGCACCGCGTTCGCCGCACACATGTGCCACCCTGTTGCGCGCAAGAACACGCAAGGGGAGGGGAGTACGGGTGTCCGCGCCAATACAGCTGACCCGGACGCACCGCGTTCTCATCGGCGTGGTCGTGACCGGCGCCGTGATCATCGCCGGCATCGGCTTCGCCGGTTCGTACGCGGCCGTCCGGGAACTGGCCCTCGAGAAGGGCTTCGGGAACTTCTCCTATGTGTTCCCGATCGGCATCGACGCGGGCATCTGCGTCCTGCTGGCCCTGGATCTGCTGCTGACCTGGATCCGCATCCCGTTCCCGCTGCTGCGGCAGACGGCCTGGCTGCTGACGGCGGCGACGATCGCCTTCAACGGCGCGGCGGCCTGGCCGGACCCGCTGGGCACGGGCATGCACGCGGTGATCCCGATCCTGTTCGTGGTGTCCGTCGAGGCGGCCCGGCACGCGATCGGCCGGATCGCGGACATCACGGCGGACAAGCACATGGAGGGCGTGCGCCTCACGCGCTGGCTGCTCTCCCCGCTGCCCACCTTCCTGCTCTGGCGCCGGATGAAGCTGTGGGAGCTGCGCTCCTACGAACAGGTGATCAAGCTGGAGCAGGAACGTCTCGTCTACCAGGCGAGGCTGCGCTCCCGCTTCGGCCGGGCGTGGCGTCGCAAGGCTCCGGTGGAGTCGCTGATGCCGCTGCGGCTGGCCCGTTACGGCGTCCCGCTCGCCGAGACGGCCCCGGCGGGACTGGCGGCGGCGGGCATAGAGCCGGCCGTGCTCCCCCCGGCGCCGGTCCCGGCGGCCGCGCCCCAGCAGGAGCTGACGGCGGCCGCCCCGGTCGACGCGGGCGTCCGGGCCGTCGAGGCCGCCGCCGCGTCCCGGCAGGCCGAGCGGACACCGCAGGGCCAGCAGGGCCAGCAGGGCCAGCAGGACCGGCAGGCACAGCAGGTCGGCTACGCGCCCGCCCCCGCGCCCACGGAGGAGGAGCAGAGCCCGTGGTTCCAGGCGCCGCACGAGGTGGCGTACCAGGGGGGCTACGACCCCACCTACGACCCCTCGGAGCAGTACGCCCAGTGGTACGAGGAGCAGCAGCAGGCCGAGCAGTACCAGGACCAGTACCAGGAGGAGCCTCCGGCGCAGGAGCCCTCTCCTGAGGAGACCGGTTCGTTCCCCATCCCGGTGGGCCCGGGCCGCAGCCGCGAGCTCGGTGAGGGCGGCGGTACGCCGGTCCCCGAACCGGACGAGGAGTCGTACTACCAGATCTTCAAGCAGTCGTCGATGAGCGGCAGCGGCTACCCGACGCCGAGCCAGTTCAGCTACGACGTGGAGGCGACGTACGGCACCCCCATCCCGGACTCCGAGGCGAAGCGCATGGTCATGCGCTTCCAGAACCGCCACGCAGCGGAACTGGAAGAGGACCACATCGCCTGATGCGCGGGTGGACGACAAGGGGGGCGCCCGGTGTCAGCACCGGGCGCCCCCCTTGTCGTGGTGGCGCCGCCTACTCCCCGAGCAGGGTCCGCACCCGGTCCTGGCCCACCGCAAGCAGCAGCGTGGGCAGGCGCGGGCCGGTGTCGCGGCCGACGAGCAGGTGGTAGAGCAGCGCGAAGAACGTCCGCTGGGCGGTCTTGATCTCCGGCGGCAGCTCCTTGGGCGTGGCGTCGGCGGGGAATCCCGCCTGCACCTTGGGAACGCCGTAGACCAGGTGCGTCAGCCCGTCGAGCGACCAGTTCTCGGCGAGTCCGTCGAGCAGCAGCCGCAGGGACTGCCGGGAGGCCTCGTCGAGGGACTTCAGCAGTTCGGCGTCCGGCTCCTCGCGCACGACGGTGCGCTGGTCGGCCGGGACGTGGTGGTTGATCCAGGCCTCTGCCCTGTCGTACCGGGGCCGGGCCTCGTCCAGCGTCGTGATCGGGTTCTCCGGGTCGAGCTCGCCGAGGATCCGCAGCGCCTGGTCCTCGTGGCCGGCGGTGATGTCGGCGACGGAGGCCAGCGTGCGGTACGGCAGGGGCCGCGGCGTGCGCGGCAGCTCACCGCCGGCCGTGCCCACCGCACGGGAGTGCGCGGCGACGTCGGCCGGGAGCGCCGACCCCTCGGCGACCTTGGCGTCCAGCTTGTCCCACTCGTCGTAGAGCCGCTGGATCTCCTGGTCGAAGGCGATCTTGAAGGACTGGTTCGGGCGGCGGCGGGCGTACAGCCAGCGCAGGAGCTGCGGCTCCATGATCTTCAGCGCGTCGCCGGGGGTGGGCACCCCGCCCTTGGACGAGGACATCTTCGCCATGCCGCTGATGCCGACGAAGGCGTACATCGGCCCGATGGGCTGCTTGCCGCCGAAGATGCCGACGATCTGTCCGCCGACCTGGAAGCTGGAACCCGGCGACGAGTGGTCGACGCCGGACGGCTCGAAGACGACGCCCTCGTACGCCCAGCGCATCGGCCAGTCGACCTTCCAGACCAGCTTGCCGCGGTTGAACTCGTTCAGCCGGACGGTCTCGGCGAAGCCGCAGGCGGTGCAGGTGTACGACAGCTCGGTGGTGTCGTCGACGTACGAGGTGACCGTGGTGAGGTCCTTCTCGCAGTTGCCGCAGTAGGGCTTGTACGGGAAGTAGCCGGCGGTGCCGGACGAGCCGTCGTCCTCGGCGGCCGCGCCCGAGCCCTCGGCGGCCTCCAGCTCGGCCTCGTCGAGGGGCTTCTGCGGCTTCTTCGCCGGGGCCTTCTTGGTGCGGTACTGGTCGAGGATCGCGTCGATCTCGCCGCGGTGCCTGATCGCGTGCAGGATCTGCTCGCGGTAGACGCCGGAGGTGTACTGCGCGGTCTGGCTGATGCCGTCGAACTCCACGCCGAGCCCGGCCAGTGCCTCGGTCATGGCGGCCTTGAAGTGCTCGGACCAGTTCGGGTGCGCCGAGCCCCGCGGGGCCGGGACGGACGTCAGCGGCTTGCCGATGTGCTCGGCCCAGGACCCGTCCACCCCGTCGATGCCCTGCGGCACCTTGCGGAAGCGGTCGTAGTCGTCCCAGGAGATCAGGTGGCGGACCCGGCGGCCGCGGCGGCGGATCTCGTCGGCGACCAGGTGCGGGGTCATGACCTCGCGGAGGTTGCCCAGGTGGATGGGACCGGAGGGGGAGAGTCCGGACGCGACGACGACCGGTTTACCCGGGGCCCGACGCTCCGACTCCTCGATGACCTCGTCCGCGAAACGGGAGACCCAGTCGGTGGTCTCGGTGCTCTGAGCCACGATCGGCACGTCCTCTTGGTTCTGGAGCCTTTGATGGGAGCCTCCATCCTTCCAGACCGCCCCGCGCCGGAGAAAACCGCTTTACCCCCCATGGGATACTGGGCGTGCCCATCCCGCCCACGAGGAGAACGGCACCCATTCCTATGGCCCCGGTCACGTCCCTCAGTCACTCCGTCGAGCAGCACCTGACGTCCGCCCTCTCGGCCACCCTGCCGGAGGCCGGCGGCGCGGACCCGCTGCTGCGCCGAAGCGACCGGGCCGACTTCCAGGCCAACGGCATCCTCGCGCTGGCCAAGAAGGCGAAGGCGAATCCGCGGGAGCTGGCGACGAAGGTCGTGGCGAACGTGGTGACGGGTGACGTCATCAAGGAGATCGAGGTCTCGGGCCCCGGCTTCCTGAACGTCACGATCACCGACAGGGCGATCACCGAGAACCTGGCGGCCCGGTACGCGGACGCGGACCGCCTCGGCGTGCCCCACGCCCCGCAGCCGGGCACGACGGTCATCGACTACGCCCAGCCGAACGTGGCGAAGGAGATGCACGTCGGTCACCTCCGGTCCGCGGTCATCGGCGACGCGACGATGCGGATGCTGGAGTTCACCGGCGAGAGCGTGGTCCGCCGGCACCACATCGGCGACTGGGGCACCCAGTTCGGCATGCTCATCCAGTACCTGGACGAGCACCCGCACGAGCTGGACCACAAGGACGCCCAGGTCAGCGGCGAGGAGGCGATGTCCAACCTCGACCGCCTCTACAAGGCCGCGCGCAGGCTGTTCGACGCGGACGAGGAGTTCAAGACCCGGGCCCGGCGCAGGGTGGTCGACCTCCAGGCGGGCGAGCCGCACACCCTCGCGATCTGGCAGAAGTTCGTCGACGAGTCGAAGATCTACTTCTTCTCCGTCTTCGAGAAGCTGGACATGGAGATCCGGGACGCGGACATCGTCGGCGAGTCGGGCTACAACGACATGCTGGCGGAGACCTGCCGGCTGCTGGAGGAGTCGGGCGTGGCGGTCCGCTCGGAGGGCGCGCTGTGCGTGTTCTTCGACGACGTCAAGGGCCCGGACGGCAACCCGGTCCCGCTGATCGTCCAGAAGTCCGACGGCGGCTACGGCTACGCGGCGACGGACCTCTCGGCGATCCGCGACCGTGTCTTCGACATCAAGGCGAGCACGCTCCTCTACGTCGTCGACGCCCGGCAGTCGCTGCACTTCAAGATGGTCTTCGAGACGGCGCGGCGGGCCGGCTGGCTGAACGACGAGGTGAAGGCGCACCAGCTGGCCTTCGGCACGGTCCTCGGCAAGGACGGCAAGCCGTTCAAGACGCGTGAGGGCGAGACCGTCAAACTGGTCGACCTCCTCGACGAGGCGGTGGACCGGGCGACGGCCGTGGTCCGGGACAAGGCGGAGAAGGTCGGCCTGTCCGAGCGGGAGATCGAGGAGAACGGCAGGTACGTGGGCGTCGGCGCGGTGAAGTACGCCGACCTGTCCACGTCCGCGGTCCGGGACTACAAGTTCGACCTGGACCAGATGGTGTCGCTGAACGGCGACACGTCCGTCTACCTGCAGTACGCGTACGCCCGTATCCAGTCGATCCTGCGCAAGGCCGGCGAGGCCCGTCCGTCCGCTCGCCCGGAGCTGGAACTGGCGCCGGCGGAGCGGGCCCTGGGCCTGCACCTGGACCAGTTCGGCGAGACGGTGGCGGAGGCGGCGGCGGAGTACGCCCCGCACAAGCTGGCGGCCTACCTGTACCAGCTGGCCTCGCACCTGACGACGTTCTACGACCAGTGCCACGTGCTGTCGCCCGACAACGCACCCAAGGTCGTGGAGAACCGGCTGTTCCTGGTCGACCTCACGGCCCGCACCCTCCAGCGGGGCATGGCGCTGCTGGGCATCAGGACGCCCGAGCGGCTCTGAGCCCAGGCTCGAGCGCTGCGGCCCGTCCTCCCCGAGGGGAGGACGGGCCGCAGCGCTCTCCCGGCTCAGCAGTCCCGCCGTCGCCCCGCCCGCGCGCCGGGAGACCGGCCGGGCCGCCGCCTCGGACGGGACCGGTGGGAGCGGCGGGACCGCAGAGACCGGCGCCGCAGGGACCGGCCAAGTCCGGGCGGCCTGCGGGATCTTGACGTCGGCCTCGATGTCAGTGCCCACCCGTACAGTCACCGGCATGGCGACTCTTCCCAACCCGCTGCCCAAGCTCGCGTCGGACCCGAGCGGGCGTTCCCTCGGGCTCCAGCTCCCGCCCGGAAGGCTGATCGACACGACCGACGAGGGCCCGTGGCACGAGCCGTTGCTGTGGCACGCGGAGCGGTCGGCCTCGCCGGGCAACTGGAACGCGCTCGGGGGGCCTTCGGCGCGGGCCGGGCTCCTTGCGGTGCTCGTCGACCTGGGCGGCGCTCAAGGCGGGCCCGGGAAATGGGAGTTGATGCCGGCGCAGATGTCGTACCCGGGCGATCACGACGCCGAGGACGTGCTCGTGGAGTACTGGGAGGAGTGCGCGGCGACCGGTGAGGAGTGGCCCGGTCTGGCCGACGGGCTCACCCTCGCCTCCGACCCGGACGCGCGCGCCGCGCAGGTCGCCGACTCCCTGGCGGACGAGGCGCGTTCCTGGTTCACCGCTCCCCACCTCGCCCTGGTCCCGGCGCGCCGCAGCGCGGACGTCCCCGCGGCCGTCGGCTGGACGGGGCCGGCACAGCACGAGACCGACACCGCTCGGCTGTGCGCGGTCCTGCGTTCCTGGGAGGACCGCTTCGGCATACGGGTCGTCGGACTCGGCTTCGACGTGCTCGTGCTCTCCGTCGCCGCCCCGCCCGCCACGCTCGCCGAGGCGACGGCCGTGGCCGCCGAGCACTTCGCGTTCTGCCCGGACAACGTCCTGCGCGGCCCGGGAGACCTGGCGGCCTACGCCGAGCAGCTCATCGGAGAGCACGCCTGGTCCTTCTGGTGGGACTGACGAGGCCCCGGGGCCTCATGTCCTCGACCACTTCCTGATCACGCCTGTGCCCCCGGTCCGGGCCCGCCGGCCGGAGCCGTCGCCGTTGCCGTGGCCTGCTCGGGCTTCGCCGGCGCTGGGCGAAACGGGTCAAGATCGAAATGCGAAGGGCGTCGTACGCCTCGACGATGGCGACGTAAGGGCGGAGCGCCCTGGCCTGAGCGCCGGGTACTCCGCCGAGTCGTGTGCCAACGAAAGAGGAGAACATGACGGCAACGACGGAGACCCCCACGCAGGAGAAGGCCGGCGTCGGCTCGGAAGAGGCGGGGGAGGAATCCGCCATCGGTCCCCTCCTGCTGGCGGCCATGCTGGCCCGTCGTGAGGAGCACGGAGAAGAACCGATCATCGAGCACCCGCTGCTGCTCGCCGCGCTCATGCGCCGCGGCCGCGAGGAGCGCGGGGAAGAGTCCATCATCCAGCACCCGCTCCTCCTGGCCGCGCTCATGCGCCGCCGCCGCGAGGACCGCGGGGAGGAGTCCATCATCGAGCACCCGCTGCTGCTCGCCGCGCTGATGCGCCGTGGCCGCGAGGAGCGCGGGGAGGAGTCCATGATCCAGCACCCGCTGCTGCTCGCCGCCCTGATGCGCCGCGGCCGCGAGGAGCGCGGGGAAGAGTCCATCATCCAGCACCCGCTCCTCCTGGCCGCGCTCATGCGCCGCCGCCGCGAGGACCGCGGTCAGGACTCCTTCATCGAGCACCCGCTGCTCCTGGCCGCGCTGATGCGCCGCTAGGACGTGGCTGTCCCTGCCCTCCGGACCCGCGATCGTCGTGATCGCCCCACCGGAGGGCAGGTCCCGTAAGAAAATCGATGACGTTAAGGAACCACAATGGCAGCTGAGTCCGGCGGAGAATCGGAACGGGATCCTCTGGAGGCCTTCATCGACGAGGTCTTCGAGGAAATGGTGCGCGAGGCCGGAGTTCCGCACGGCGGCACCAGTGGCAGGCTCGGAAAGGACCCGCTGGCGGCAGCGCTGGTGGAGGCGGCCATGGCGTCGCTGTCGAACCCGCAGCCCTCCCCGTCCTCGGATCTGGAACGCGTGCTGTTCGCGCAGACTCTCGCGACGGCGTTGGCCGAGTCCCTGGCCCCCGCCCTGGCCGAGGCGCTGGCCTCGGAGATCATGAAGGTTCTGACCCATCACGCCGACGCCAAGAGCGGCGGCGAGAACCGGACCGTCGGCGCCTCCGGCCGTGAGCGCCGCGGTTCCGGCGAGCGGAAGTCCTGAGCCGATCGCAGCAACGCGTCCGGAGGACTCGACCACACCGGCCGGTCCTTCGGATCGCGGCCGAGCCTCGCGCCCGGAGAACTGCCGCCCGCGGAGAGACGGGGGGCGTGCAGACCGGCCGCCCTCTCGGCCCGGGGACCGCCTCCCCCGACGGCTCACGGAGCGCTCGGGCGTCCCACATCGTTTCCCAGGCAGGCGCCGTCTGCGCAGGTCGGAGGCCATGGGACAGGGCGGGCGTCCCGACTTGCGCGGTGGGTGTGGAAGGCCACCGGCCGAACGGCACAGGCTTGCCTCATGTCCACACGCCCCACTCCCCCCACCCGCCGCCGCGCCGTGACCACCGCCCGGCACGGCGTCCGGCACACCGCCCGGCACGGCGTCCGGCGTCGGGGCCGGCTGCTCGCCGCGGTGCTGACCGTCGCGGCGGCGCTCGCCCTCACCGGGTGCCACGACGGCCAGGGACTGCGCGACGAGGGCCCGTCGGGCTCCAGCACGGTGACCGGCTCCGGCACGCCGAGGGGCTCGGCACGCTGACTCGCTCCGGCGCACCGACGGGCTTCGACGCGAACGCCGTGGACTCCTACGGCGCCGAAGACGCTCCCGCCCGCTCCCACGCGGAACCCCCGAACGGGAACTCGTAGCGGGGCCGCCCGTTCTCACCGCTCGTCCGGAACGGATCGCCCTCGTCGTCGATCCGCAGCGTGCCGTGCCGTGAACCGCTGGACCAGGACAGCTCCAGGTACCAGCGCACGTCGTAGGCGGAGGCGTCGGCGCTGACGTAGTAGACCTCCGGGTCGGACTCGCTCACCGTGAACGGGAAGTCCTCCTCCCCGGCCTCGGGCACCAGCGCCGGGCGCATCGCGTCGAGAGCCACGGAGAAGGTGCGCTTCGGCAGGCCACCGCCGCAGCCGACGCCGGGGTAGCCCATGGCGTAGTCGTTCCAGGCGAGGGGCGCGGCCTTGGAGACCGTCCGGACCGTCAGGCTGTCCACCACGACGGTCTCCTCGCCGGTCCCCTGCACGGTGAGCTGCAGGAACTGCTCCCCGGCGGACACCGCCCGGTGCCGGGCCACCCATGCGGGCGCGTCCGGCTCGCCGGGCGGCGGCCCGACCTGTTCCGGCCCCCGGTCGATCAGATAGTGCTGGCTGCAGGGATCCACCCAGGCATACGGACGGGCGCGGACCCTCAGCGGAACGGCGTCGTCGTCCCCCGGCCGCGCGCCGCCTCCGGTGACGGACGTTCCGGCGGCGTCCGACGGAGAGGCCGACGGAGAGCCCGACGGGGAGGCCGACGGGGAGGCCGGCAGCGTCGCGGACGCGGTGGGCGAGGACGTGTTCTCCGCTCCCCGCCCGCGCACGGACGCCGGGGCTCCTGCCGCACGGCCGCCCTTTCCCTCGCCCGATCCGCCCGATCCGCCCGATCCGCCGGAGCCGCCGGAGCCACCGGGCGACAGGGTCAGCGCGAGCGCCAGGGACACAGAGCCCAGGGCGGCCACGACACCGGCCCCGGCGAGGACCGCGGCGCGGCGGCCACGACGGACGGGACCCGCATGCGAGGTCCGCTCCGCCCCCGCCCCGCCGCCTTCCCCGGCCCCGGCGCCCCTCGTCCTCCCCTCCCCGGAACCGGGATCGGGATCGGCATCGGCATCGGCATCGGCATCGGCATCGGCATCGGCATCGGCATCAACGGCCCTCTCCCCGAGGGCGGTTACCGGTACCGTTTCCGCGCTCGTTTCCCCGCCCGTGTGCCCGCCCGCCGCGTCCGAATCCGCCGTGCGCGCGGCGGTCCCGTCGGCGGGGGCGTCCGCGGCAGCCTCCGCGACGACGTCCACCGCGGTCTCCACCGGGGCTGCCCTCCTCCCCCGCATCGCATCCGCCAGCACCCACCGCCTGTGCAGTTCGACCAGCTCCTGCGGGGAGGCCTTGCAGAGCCGGGCGAACCGCTCGACGGGCGCGTAGTCCGCGGGGACGGCATCCCCGTTGCAGTACCGGTGCAGGGTCGACGTACTCATGTGGAGCCGTTTGGCGAGCGTCCCGTAACTGAGCCCGGACCGTTCCTTCAAGATCCGCAGCAGCTCGGCGAACTCGTTCGCAGACACCGTTCCCCACTCCCCGTCCCATTCCCGCGTTCCAGGTACGTCCTGTCTTCGCAGGTCAAACCCGTTGTAGACATTCCAGCGTCCCAGATCGTCCGCTGGTCGTGGCGGACGGGACGGATGCCCCCACAAGCTTTGGTCATCGAGCACACCCTTTCAACACGGCATTCCGGAAGAGGACTTGACCATGCGTATCCGCCGCACCAGCCCCCTGCTCGCGCTCACCGCTCTGACCGCCCTCGCCCTCACCGCGTGCGACAACGGGACGGGCGTACAGGACGAGGGCGCGTCGCAGCCGGCCTCGGCGACGAGGGCGCAGCCGGCACCGGGCGCCGACGGCAGCACCGGCACGGGGACCAGCACGGGGACCGGCGCGATCCCGGCGAAGAGCACGACGGATCCGAAGGGCTCCAGCGGTTCCACGGACTCCACCGCCTCGACCGGCGGGACGGGAGGCAAGCCGGCGGGCGGGACGGGCGCCGGGACGTCCGGCAAGGCGTCCGGCAAGGCGAACACCGCGGTCGGCGCGACCCGCGTCCTGTGCAACGGCTCCAACACCGCGGTCACCGCCCAGACCGTCGTCCGCCCGCTCAACCACATGCTGCTCACGGTCACCAACACCGGCAGCCGGACGTGCGACCTGACCTACTACCCCGTCCTGCGCTTCGACCAGATGCAGTGGGCGCCGCAGGCGGCCGAGGAGACCCAGCCGCAGGCGGTGACGACCCTCGCGCCCGGTGAGTCGGGGTACGCGGGCGTCCTGCTGTCGGCCGCGGACGGCAGCGGCGACGGCGGCACGACGGCCAGGAAGCTGACCGTCGCCTTCCAGGGGTACACCCCGAACAGCGACGGCGGCGCGTCCGCGACGCCGTCCCTGCCCGCCAAGGGCGTCTACTACGACAGCTCGCTGACCGTGACGTACTGGCAGCAGGACCGGGACGACGCGCTCAGCTGGTGACTACCGCAGCTTCTGGGCCGCCTCGGTGGCCCAGTAGGTGAGGATGTTCCGCGCCCCGGCCCGCTTGATGCCGGTCAGCGTCTCGAAGATCGCCCGGTCGCGGTCGATCCAGCCCTTCTCGGCGGCGGCCTCGATCATCGAGTACTCGCCGGAGATCTGGTACGCGGCGACCGGCACGTCCACGGCGTCCGCGACGCGGGCCAGGATGTCGAGGTAGGGGCCGGCCGGCTTGACCATGACCATGTCCGCGCCCTCCTCCAGATCGAGCGCGAGTTCGCGCATCGACTCACGGAGGTTGGCCGGGTCCTGCTGGTAGGTCTTGCGGTCGCCCTTGAGCGAGGACCCGACCGCCTCGCGGAAGGGCCCGTAGAAGGCGGAGGAGTACTTGGCGGTGTAGGCGAGGATCGCCACGTCCTCGCGCCCGATCTGGTCGAGCGCGTCGCGGATGACCCCGATCTGCCCGTCCATCATCCCGCTGGGCCCCACCACGTGGGCTCCGGCGTCGGCCTGCACCTGCGCCATCTCCGCGTACCGCTCCAGCGTGGCGTCGTTGTCGACGCGCCCTTCCTCGTCCAGCACGCCGCAGTGCCCGTGATCGACCGTCTCGTCCAGGCACAGGTCCGACATGACGAGGAGGTCGTCCCCGACCTCGGCGCGGACGTCCCGGATGGCGACCTGGAGAATCCCGTCCGGATCCGTCCCCGGCGTCCCGAGCGCGTCCTTCTTGGACTCCTCCGGCACACCGAACAGCATGATCCCGGAGACCCCGGCCTCGACGGCGTCCAGCGCGGCCTTCTTCAGACTGTCCCGCGTGTGCTGCACGACCCCGGGCATCGCCTGGATCGGCACCGGCTCGCTCACGCCCTCCCGTACGAAGGCGGGGAGGATGAAGTCGGCCGGGTGCAACCGGGTCTCCGCGACCATGCGCCGCATGACAGGGGTGGTGCGCAGCCGCCGAGGACGCGTACCGGGAAAGGATCCGTACTTCGACATGACTCCTACGCTACGCCCGCCCCGGCAGCCCCTTTGCCGACGCCGAGTCGGAGCGGGATCAGAATCCGTGCCAGACGGCCTTCGCCCCGGAATCACCGATGCGGTACACCTCCACCACCGCCCCGGCCCCGACGATCAGGGCCAGCGCCGTGCCCACGACCAGGATCACGCGGGAGGAAGCGAGCCCACCCGCCGATCCGGACGCGCCGCCCGATCCGGACACGGTGCTCGATCCGGACGCGGCACCAGGTCCGGACGCGCCGCCCGAGCCGGACCCGCCGCCCGATCCGGAAGGCAGAAAGCGGCTCAGCACCCCGCGGTGCAGCAGCCACAGCACCAGCGCCAGCACGAAGATCGCCACGCTCCAGGGCAGCAGCTCGTCGCCCATCTCCGTGTGACGCTCCACGGCGGCGGTCTCCGGCACCCGTTCCTGCAGCCATTCACCGGCGTCCGTCGCGAGCGGCACCGATGCCAGCCCCGCCAGGGCCAGCAGCGGCAGCACGACCCCCGCCCTGCGCATCGCCGCGGGCCACGCCGCGCACACCACCAGAGCGAGCGCCGACAGCGGCACCAGTATGACCACGACATGCACCCACAGCGGATGCGCCGGGACCCCGTTGATCGTCGTCGTTCCCATACCGGCTCCGGACTCGGCGGTCAGATGGGGCCACCGTAGAAGGGTCCGGCGCTCACCGCGCGCCGCGTGAACCCCGGAGCGTCCACCGACGCCCCGGGCGACACGCCGCCGACGGGGACCACGCCCGGCCGAGCAGCGGTCGACGAGCCGACGACGGCAACCGGCCGGGACGACCGACGCGACCGGGCGGGACTGCCGACCGGGTGAACCGTCACGCCGGCGATGGGGCCGATGGCCCATCCCCGCTCGTACCCTCCCCCGGGAGGTGTTGGGATTCCCCAGGGGGGCCGACAACCTCCGACCAAGGAACCCCATGAAACGCTTCGCCCTGAGAGCCGCACTGGCATGCCTGTCCACCGCCGCTGCCGCCGCGGCGCTCACCTGCCCCGCATCCGCCACCGTGCCGTCCGTACCGCACGGCGGCGTCTCCGGCCCCGCCGCCACGGCCGGACTGAACCCCCAGACCCTCGCCGACCTCGAGACCTCCATGCACGGCGAGGCGTACGCCAACGCCTCGTACACGTTCTACGCCGCCCAGGCCGACCGCGAGAACCTTCCGGCCACCGCGCGGCTGTACCGCAAGACGGCTTCGGTGGAACTGAACGAGCACTTCCGCAAGGAGGCCGCCCTGGCCGGTGTGGTCGGCTCCGACACGGACAACCTGCGCGCCGCCATCGCCGGCGAGACCTACGAGACGAATGTCATGTATCCCACGTTCGCCCGGCAGGCCGCGGCCGACGGCGACGACAACGCCGCCGAGCTGTTCACCGAGATCGCCAAGGACGAGGCCCAGCACCTCGCGAGGTTCCGCGCGGCACTGGAAGTCGTCGAGACCGGCCGCGGCCGCATCCCCGCCCCGCCGCCCGTCGACCCCGTAGAGGTCCCCGCCGGCGACCCGCAGGTCCACTCCGCCCGCACCCTGGCCAATCTCGACACCGCCATGCACGGCGAGGCCCTCGCCCACGCCCGTTACACCCTCTACGCCGAGCACGCCGCCGCCGACGGCCGCCCCGCCCTGGCCCGCCTGTTCCGGGGGACGGCCGGGATCGAACTGCGCGAGCACTTCGCCGGTGAGGCGAAGCTGTACGGGCTGGTCCGGACCACCCGGGAGAACCTGACCAAGACCATTGCCGGCGAACGCTACGAGGCCGAGGTCATGTACCCCGCCTTCGCCCGCCGCGCCGAGGCCGTCGGCGACCAGAAGGCCGCCCGCCTGTTCCGCCACAACGCCGCCGACGAAGCCGGTCACGCCCGGGCGTTCCAGCGGATGCTGGACAACCCGCGGTGACGCGGCACACGCGGAGCCGCCGGCCCGGGCCGCCCGTCGTCGGGACGCCGACCTTCCGCTGAGAACACCCCGCCCTGAGAGCGCCCTGTTCCGGGAGCGCCCCGCCGTCTCCGGCGGAGACGGCGGGGCGCGCGAGGTACCTCCTTCACGATCACCTCCGGCCGTGAGGGCCGTCGCCGTCCCGACCTCACGTGGACGCCGACCGGACGCCCCCGCCGCCGCTCTCGTCGGTGACGATCCGCAGCGCGGGCACCGGCGCGAACTCACCCACCCTGAACGCTGCGTCACGCCAGTTGACACAAAGGTCCAGCAGCCGGTCGGTGTCCTGGGACCAGGGCGGTGTCTGGCAGGGCACGGCGGGGAACAGCACGGCCGAGGCGAGCCTGACCGCCATCATCGCGGCACCGGCATGGGGTTCCACACCGACCTCAGCACCTTCGTGCCGCAGGGTCTCCAGGTCGTCGGCCGCTTGGAGCAGGACTCGGTACACGCGTGCGTAGGCGCAGTGGGTCGCGTCGTCGGGCATGGGTTGCTACCTCGGGGGCGTGAGTGTCGGGTCGGGTTCCGCGGCCGCGGGGAAACATCCGGCCGTTCCCCGCGAGAGGTTCAGGCCGCGGAGGCGGGCACAGGGGCCGTCGCCGCTCTGCGGGCACGGCAGTCGCGACAAACTCTCTCCGGCCCCGCAGTGGGAAGGACGCGGGTGCAGTCGCCCTCGCAGTCCGTCCACCGGTCGGCCCAGGGCTCCGGCGTGGTCGCCACCGGTGCGGGAGGAGGGTCCTCGCCGGGTGCCGCGAAAGGTGACAGGGGCGGCAGGGGCGGCGGGAGCCCCTCCCGGAGCCGGTGGGCGAGGAACCCGGCGGGAGCTTTCAGGAGGACGGGAACGTCGTCGGTCATGGCGTGGATCACGGCGGCCCGGGAGGCGCCGTTGTCGAACCAGGCGACGACGGCGGGGATGAGGCGTTCCACGTCCTTCCGGGAGAGCGTGAAGCGGTCGTCGGTACGGCGCAGTCCGGCAAGCAGGGCGGAGGCCTTGTCGTGGTGTTCGCTGCTGAACGATTCCTGCTCGCAGGGTTCGGACGGCGCCGACGAAGGCTTTTCGGGCACGGAGTCGTCCGTCCCCTCGGCTCCTGCCACTTCCGCGACGGCGACCGGCTCGTCCCGTACCTCGGGCGCCTCCGCCCGGCTCCGGGTGAGCCCCGGGGCGTTGTGCGCGTACGTCCGGGTGACGAAACGGCCCCCGTCCGTGCGCTCGCGCACCCGCTCCAGGTAGCCGTGCGCTTCCAGCTCCCGCAGCGCGAAAGCGATACGGTCGCGCCCTTCGGGGAAGCGGTCGGCGAGGCTGCGGATGTCGACGGGGGCGCCCTGCGGCAGCGACAGGATGTGGACGGCCAGCCCGATCGCGGTCAGGGACAACGCCCGATGCTGGGCGAGGTGGTTGCCGATGACCGTGTAGTGGCTCGACTGGTACGCACGTACGTGGGTGACACCGGAGTGGGTGGCACTCCGCCGAAGGCCCGGTGCCGGGCGCGGGGCAGGGATAGGCTTTGTCACAGCCAAGGGGAAGGTTCCGTTCCTCGTCGGTCAGGCCCTCGCACTGGGATGGCAGTCCCGGCGGGGGCCGAAGTATGTGTGGGGTCGTCCGTGCCGAGCCTGCACGGTGGGACGACGCCCACGCCAGCCACAACGGCCCGTTTCACCCACCCGAGTGACAAACGCGGGGTTTGGTTTGGTTGGAAGGGTTTTTTACCCGGTTTCTTGAGTCTTTTACGGCCCGGAGCACGGGCGTCCCTCTCACCGGGTCCCGTATTTCCGGGCTCCGGCACGGAGTTCACCGGGACGGGGCGAAATCCAGTTCCGCCCACACGGTCTTGCACGGCACCGGCCCGCACCGCACACCCCACCGGTCGGCCGACTCCTCGACGAGCAGCAGACCGTAGCCGGATTCCGCGAGGGCGTCGCCGCCCGCTCGCGCCCGGGCGGGCAGGTGATCCCCCCGGGTGTCCGCGACCTCGATGCGCAGAGTTCCGGGCCTGGGGACGGAGAGTGTGAGACGGAAGCTCCGGCCGGGAACGTGACCGTGCAGGGCAGCGTTCGCGGCGAGTTCGGCGACGATGAGCCGGGCCGGGTCCAACGGCACTCGCCAGGTGCCGAGTTGCTCTGCCGCGAGGAGGCGGGCGAGACGGGCTCCGCGACGGGTGGCGGAGAGGGGCACGGAGAACTGGTGGAGCGGAGCGCTCACGGTTTGCTGATTCACGTCACTCAGCGTGTCCATGCGTACGTAACCTGTGAAGGATGGCGGCCCGTGCGAACGGTGTCCGTCCGTGTGGCGTCCGGTTCCGTCCGGGCCGTACGGGGTGACCGGGCGCAGGCATCCGGGGTTGGACAGAAAAGGGCGCGGCGGGAGGACGGCGGACGTGAACGAGTGGGACGCGGGACCGGAGGTCGACGAGGAAGCCGGGGCGGTGATGAGGACCGTCCAGCGGCAGTTGAAGCTGTGGCGGGAGTCGGCAGGCCTCACCCAGGCCGAGTTCGGGGCGGCCATCGGATACGGCGAGGAACAGGTCTCCTCCGTGGAGCGGGGACGCCGGATTCCCCGTCCCGAGTACCTGGACCGCGCGGACGGGGTCCTGGCGGCGGGCGGCAGGATCGCGGCGCTGAAGGAGGACCTGGCGGAGGTCCGGTACCCGAAGAAGGTCCGGGACCTGAAGAAGCTGGAGGCGGACGCGGTCGAGCTGTGCGCGTACAACAACTCGGTGATTCACGGGTTGTTGCAGACCAGGGAGTACGCGCGGGCGGTCTACCTCGGTAGCCGGCCGCCCTTCATGGACGAGGAGTTGGAGCAGCGCGTGAACGCCCGTATGTCTCGCCAGGAGATCGTGAGCGAGTCGGCAGGGCGGCCCCTCTTCAGCTTCGTGCAGTGCGAGTCGACGCTCCGGCGGCCCATCGGGGGCAAGATTGTGATGCGAGCCCAGCTCGAACACTTGCTGGAAATCGGCCGGTTCCGCAATGTGGACCTGCAAGTCCTCCCCCTGGAGCGCCAGGAGAACTCCGGTCTGGGCGGCTCCTTCAGGCTGCTCAGGCTCAGGGAAGGGGGCACCGTGGGGCACGTTGAAGTTCAGGAGATCAGTCGAGTGATCACTGACCCGAAACACATGCAGGTTCTGGAGATGCGCTATGGGACCATCCGGGCGCAGGCTCTCACACCGAGTGAGTCACTGGCCTTCATCGAGAAAGTGCTGGGAGACACATGATGCGCATCCCCTCCGCCGAAGCCGATCGTGAACTTGAGTGGATAAAGAGCAGTTACAGCACCGCGGAAGGCCCAGACTGCGTGGAAGTGGCCGCGGCCCCCGCCCACATCCTGGTCCGCGACTCCAAGCGCCCCCAGGGCCCCCGCCTCACCCTGGCCCCCACCGCCTGGACGGCCTTCCTGCCCTACGCGTCCGACCGCTGACGTCACCACTGGCCGGGCTCCCGCTCGTCCGCCCCGGACGGGAGCCCTGCCAGACGTTCAGGCGAGGCTCTCCGCCATCTCCTCCGCCTGCTTCAGGAGCGCTTCCTGCTTTGCGGTCCTTGTTCATGAAGAACGCCCCGCCGTCTCCAGCAGAGACGGCGGGGCGCACAAGGTGCCTGTGAGGGCGAGGTGCCCGGGGCGGACCGCGAAGAGGCGACTACGTCGCCCGACGTCGCCGCGCTCCCGGCCGCCGCTCGCTCGGCCGGCTGACCGGGTCACCGGCCTCCAGCGCGGCGGCCCGTCGGCGCAGGCCGAAGTCGGCCAGCGCCTCGGCCAGCCTGAGCACGGACGGCTCGGGGGCCATGACGTCGACCCTCAGCCCGTGTTCCTCCGCCGTCTTGGCGGTCGCCGGGCCGATGCAGGCGATCACCGTCACGTTGTGCGGCTTGCCGGCGATGCCCACCAGGTTGCGCACCGTGGACGACGACGTGAAGAGCACGGCGTCGAAGCCGCCGCCCTTGATCGCCTCCCGCGTCTCGGCCGGCGGCGGCGAGGCCCGCACCGTCCGGTAGGCCGTGACGTCGTCGACCTCCCAGCCCAGCTCGATGAGCCCGGCGACCAGGGTCTCCGTGGCGATGTCGGCGCGCGGCAGGAAGACCCGGTCGATCGGGTCGAAGACGGGGTCGTACGGCGGCCAGTCCTCGAGGAGACCGGCGGCGCTCTGCTCACCGCTCGGCACCAGGTCCGGCTTCACGCCGAAGGCGATCAGCGCCTTTGCGGTCTGCTCGCCCACCGCGGCCACCTTGATGCCCGCGAAGGCACGGGCGTCGAGGCCGTACTCCTCGAACTTCTCCCGGACGGCCTTGACCGCGTTGACCGACGTGAAGGCGATCCACTCGTAGCGGCCGGTGACCAGGCCCTTGACGGCCCGCTCCATCTGCTGGGGCGTGCGCGGCGGCTCGACGGCGATCGTCGGCACCTCGTGCGGCACGGCCCCGTAGGACCGGAGCTGGTCGGAGAGCGACACCGCCTGCTCCTTCGTACGCGGCACGAGCACCTTCCAGCCGAACAGCGGCTTGGACTCGAACCACGCCAGCTGGTCGCGCTGGGCGGGGGCGGAACGCTCGCCGACCACGACTATCACCGGGCGGCCGCCCTCGGGCGAGGGCAGCACCTTCGCCTGCTTGAAGGTCTGCGCGATCGTGCCGAGCGTCGCCGACCAGGTCCGCTGCCGGGTCGTCGTGCCGGCCACGGTGACCGTCATCGGGGTGTCGGGCTTGCGGCCCGCCGAGACCAGCTCTCCGGCGGCCGAGGCCACGGAGTCGAGGGTCGTCGACACCACGACCGTCCCGTCGGACGCGCCGACCTCGGTCCAGCAGCGGTCCGAGGCGGTGCGTGCGTCGACGAAGCGGACGTCCGCGCCCTGCGCGTCGCGCAGCGGCACACCGGCGTACGCGGGCACGCCGACGGCGGCCGCGATGCCGGGCACGACCTCGAAGGGAACGCCGGCGGCTGCGCACGCGAGCATCTCCTCCGCCGCGTACGCGTCGAGTCCGGGGTCGCCGGACACCGCACGGACGACCCGCCTGCCGCCCCGCGCGGCCTCCATGACAAGATGTGCGGCATCGCGCACAGCGGGTGCCTCAGCGGTTGTTGACGTGCCGTCAACTATCGTCGGGAAAGGCGTGCCCGTGCCCGGGAGGGGGTCCGGCGAAGGACCTGCTTCCGTGGGCACGACGGCAACACCTGGCCTGGCGTGCGTCCGCACGACGTCGAGCACCTCGTGCTCGGCGACGAGGACGTCCGCGTGCGCCAGCGCCTCCACGGCGCGCAGAGTCAGCAGTCCCGGATCCCCGGGTCCGGCACCCAGGAAGGTGACGTGCCCGTGTGCAGGACCAGCGGCTGGAAGGGTGGTGGGGCTCACTGTGCTTGCTCCCCCATCAGACCGGCCGCGCCCTGGGCGAGCATCTCGGCGGCGAGTTCGCGACCGAGCGCCATTGCCCCGTCGTGCGTCTCGGGCACGGGACCGGTGGTGGACAGCTGCACCATGCGAGAGCCGTCGGTGGTCCCGACGACGCCGCGCAGGCGCATTTCGTTGACAATCTGCCCGTCGGCCCGGTGGGTCCCCCGCTCGAACGGAGCCGAGAGCGGGGGAAGGTCGGCCAGCGCGCCCACAGGGGCGGAGCAGCCGGCCTCCAGGGCGGCGAGCAGGGACCGTTCGGCGGTCACGGCGACCCGGGTGAAGGGGTCGTCGAGCTCGCCGAGAGCGTCGATCAGCGCTGCGTCGTCCGCGGCGCATTCGATCGCCAGTGCTCCCTGGCCGGGAGCGGGCAGAACCGTGTCCACCGACAGGAAGTCGGTGACCTCGTCGAGGCGGCCGATGCGGCTCAGGCCTGCCGCGGCCAGCACCACCGCGTCCAGCTCGCCGTCGTGCACGTACCGGATGCGGGTGTCTATGTTCCCGCGGATCGGCACGGTGCGTATGTCCAGCCCGTGGACGCGGGCGTACGCGTTCAGCTGGGCCGCGCGGCGCGGCGAACCGGTGCCGATGCGCGCGACCCCCCTCGGGGAGGACGCGGCCAGGTCGGTGAACTTCAGCGCGTCCCTGGCGACGATCACGTCGCGGGGGTCCTCGCGCTCCGGTACGGCGGCCAGGACCAGGTCCTCGGGCTGCGCGGTGGGGAGGTCCTTCAGCGAGTGAACCGCGAAATCGACCTCACCCTTGGCCAGCGCGTCGCGCAGCGCGGTCACGAAGACGCCCGTACCGCCGATCTGCGTGAGGTGCTCGCGGGAGGCGTCGCCGTAGGTGGTGATCTCGACGAGCTCCACCGGCCGTCCGGTCACCCGGCGCACGGCGTCCGCGACCTGCCCGGACTGGGCCATGGCGAGCTTGCTCCGCCTGGTCCCCAGTCTCAGTGCCTTCGTACTCATGCCGCTCATGCCGGCCCTCGGTTCTCTGATGTCTTCTCGGTGCTGTCCTCGGCCCGGGACACGGCGGCCACCGTCTCCTGGTCGAGGTCGAACAGAGTCCGCAGCGCGTCCGCGTACCCGGCGCCGCCGGGTTCGGCCGCGAGCTGCTTGACCCGGACGGTCGGCGCGTGCAGGAGCTTGTCGACGACGCGCTTCACCGTCTGCGTGATCTCGGCGCGGTGCTTGTCGTCCAGGCCGGGCAGCCGCCCGTCGAGCCGGGCGATCTCGCCGGCCACGACGTCGGCGGCCATGGCGCGCAGCGCGACCACGGTCGGCGTGATGTGCGCGGCCCGCTGTGCCGCGCCGAAGGCGGCGACCTCGTCGGCGACGATCCGCCGAACCTGGTCGACGTCGGCGGCCATGGGCGCGTCGGCGGAGGCCTCGGAGAGCGACTCGATGTCGACCAGCCGCACCCCGGCCAGCCGGTGGGCGGCCGCGTCGACGTCCCGCGGCATCGCGAGGTCGAGCAGGAAGAGCACGGGCTGCGGCCGCACGAGCGGGGCGACCTGCTCGGGCCTGCGCCGCTCGGGGATGCGTCCGACGGCGGCGGCGGTCGCGGCGAGCGCGGCGATCAGCTCGGCGTCGGCCTCGGGACCGCGCCGGCCGGCGAGCCGCCGGTCGACGGTGGCGTTGTCGACCCAGGCGGCGTGCTGCTCCAGCGTCGCCGCGTCCATGCCGGCGACGGCGGCCTCCCCGATCACGGAGAACCCCGTCTGCTGCACGGCGGACTGCTGCACGGCGGCCAGGTCGAGGGGACAGTTGTCGTCGTTCCCGACGGAGACGGGCGGCAGCGGCCGTGCCTCGCTCGGCGCGTCGTCCTCGTCCAGAGCGGCGGGCGCGCCGGTGCGGCCCTCGACCGCCTCCGCGACCGACTCCGCCGTCAGGACCAGGCCCGTGGCCCCGGTACAGGAGACGGCCACGTCGGCACGTGTCAGCTCGGCCGGCACCGACTCCATCGGTACCGCGCGGGCCGACACGTGCGCGCCGTCGGCCTCGGCAAGTATCCGGGCCAGCCGCTCGGCGCGGTCGAGGGTGCGGTTCGCGACGACGACCTCGGCCACCCCGGCGCGCGCCAGGGTCGCGGCGGCCAGCGACGACATGGATCCCGCGCCGATCACGAGGGCGCGCTTGCCCCGCGCCCAGACCGGCACGTCCTCGCCGGCGGCCAGCTGCTCCAGGCCGAAGGTGACCAGGGACTGCCCGGCGCGGTCGATGCCGGTCTCGGAGTGGGCGCGCTTGCCGACCCGCAGGGCCTGCTGGAACAGGTCGTTCAGCAGCCGTCCGGCGGTGTGCAGCTCCTGCGCCCGGCCCAGGGAGTCCTTGATCTGCCCGAGGATCTGGCCCTCGCCGACGACCATGGAGTCCAGTCCGCAGGCCACCGAGAAGAAGTGGTGGACGGCGCGGTCCTCGTAGTGCACGTAGAGGTAGGGAGTGAGCTCCTCCAGGCCGACCCCGCTGTGCTGGGCGAGCAGCGTGGACAGCTCGGCGACGCCCGCGTGGAACTTGTCCACGTCCGCGTAGAGCTCGATCCGGTTGCAGGTGGCCAGGACGGCCGCCTCGGCGGCAGGTTCGGCGGCGACGGTGTCCTGGAGCAGCTTGGACTGGGCGTCCGTGGACAGCGAGGCCCGCTCCAGCACGCTCACGGGGGCGCTGCGATGGCTCAGTCCGACGACGAGGAGGCTCATGCCGGCATCACGGCGGGCACGTCCCCGTCCGGTCCCTGGTCGGTGGAGTCGGCCCGGCCGACGGGCGCGGCGAGGGCTGCGGCCTCGTTGAGGGCGGCCTCCTCGCCGGCCTTGCGCTGCTCGTGGAACGCGAGGATCTGCAGCTCGATGGAGAGATCGACCTTGCGGACGTCGACGCCGTCGGGCACGGACAGCACGGTCGGCGCGAAGTTCAGGATGGAGGTGACGCCGGCGGCGACGAGCCGGTCGCAGACCTGCTGGGCGACGGACGGCGGGGTGGTGATCACGCCGATGGACACGCCGTTGTCCGAGATGATCTTCTCAAGGCCGTCGCTGTGCTGGACGGCGATCCCGGCGACCTGCTTCCCGGCCATGGCGGGGTCCGCGTCGATGAGCGCCGCGACCCGGAAGCCGCGCGAGGCGAACCCGCCGTAGTTGGCGAGCGCCGCGCCGAGGTTTCCGATGCCGACGATCACGACCGGCCAGTCCTGGGTGAGCCCCAGCTCACGGGAGATCTGGTAGACGAGATACTCGACGTCGTAGCCGACGCCCCGCGTCCCGTAGGAGCCCAGGTACGAGAAGTCCTTGCGCAGCTTGGCGGAGTTGACCCCCGCCGCGGCCGCGAGCTCCTCGGAGGAGACCGTGGGCACCGAGCGCTCCGACAGGCCGGTCAGCGCACGGAGGTACAGCGGAAGGCGGGCGACGGTGGCCTCGGGAATCCCTCGGCTACGGGTCGCCGGTCGGTGAGTTCGGCCAGATGCCACGGTGCTCCTGCGGGTAGAGCGGGGCTGTGGGCGGTCGTACGTTCCCAGACCGCCCCGTCGACAGCAGGCTATGTCTTTGTGAACGCGTGCACAAAGATGGTGTCCGATTTGCCCGGCCAACGTGACCGGGGTCACGCGCGTCATTCCAGGGGGCAAAACCGCCACTCTCCTCGTGAATCCCGCCCCCGCGACCAAACCACCATCGATCCTAAGCGACGTTCGGCGCGCCCTGTACTGATCGGTCAGTTCCTCAGCCGGCCAGCTCCTTGCGCAGCCGGTCCTCGTCCACCCGCCAGAAGGTGTGCTGCCTGCCGTCCACGAGGACGACGGGGATCTGCTCCCAGTAGCGGTCGTGCAGTTCCCGGTCGTCGGCGATGTCCTTCTGCTCCCAGGACACGCCGAGTTCCCCGCAGACCTTGCCGACGACACGCTCCGCGTCGTCGCACAGATGGCAGCCGGACTTGCGGATCAGGGTGACGGACCGCCCGCCCGGGGCGGCCTTACGTCGAAAGAGGGGACTCATAGCCCCATTCTCGCCCTTCTTCCACGGCAGGGCCCCGGAGAGTTCACCTCCTCCGAACCTCTCGGCTCCGGAACCACCGAACAGAATGGCTATGCTCACGCCATGGCCGCTCTAGGATGGCTCACTCCCCGTAGGCGCTCCGCCACGGCGCGGAGCGTGTTGGCAGGCGAGGCCTCTGCGGAGGCAGCCCGCAAGTCCACCCAGGCCCTGGACTCCCAGGACGCCCTGGACGTTTCCCCCCGGGAACCGCAGTTCCCGGTGCACGGCGACGCGATGGCCGCCGCCTTCTTCGACCTCGACAACACCGTCATGCAGGGCGCGGCGCTCTTCCACTTCGGCCGCGGCCTGTACAAACGAAAGTTCTTCGAGACCCGCGACCTGGTCCGCTTCGCCTGGCAGCAGGCGTGGTTCCGGCTGGCCGGCGTCGAGGACCCCGAACACATGCAGGAGGCCCGCGACTCGGCGCTGTCGATCGTGCAGGGCCACCGCGTCTCCGAGCTGATGTCGATCGGCGAGGAGATCTACGACGAGTACATGGCCGAGCGCATCTGGCCGGGCACCCGCGCCCTGGCCCAGGCGCACCTCGACGCCGGACAGAAGGTGTGGCTGGTCACGGCGGCCCCGGTGGAGATCGCCCAGGTGATCGCCCGCCGCCTCGGCCTCACCGGCGCGCTGGGCACGGTCGCGGAGTCGGTCGACGGCGTCTACACCGGCAAGCTGGTCGGCGAGCCGCTGCACGGGCCCGCGAAGGCGGAGGCGGTGCGCGCGCTGGCGGCCGCGGAGGACCTGGACCTCTCCCGCTGCGCCGCCTACAGCGACTCCCACAACGACATCCCGATGCTCTCCCTGGTCGGCCACCCCTACGCCATCAACCCGGACGCCAAGCTGCGCAGGCACGCACGCACCCTCGACTGGCGGCTGCGCGACTACCGCACGGGCCGCAAGGCCGCGAAGGTCGGCATCCCGGCGGCGGCGGGCGTGGGAGCCGTGGCGGGCGGCACCGCGGCGGCCATCGCGCTGCACCGACGACGACGGTAGGACCGGCCCGCCGTGCCCGCGGGCCCGCGGGCACGAAGACGCGCGGGCCCGCGGACACACGGGCACGGCGGGCACGGCGGGCACGCAGACGAGAAGACGCGCAGGCGCATCCCCTGAGCGGCCGCGGCGGTACGACAATCGCCCGGCCGCTCCGTCATGCCGCCCGACAACACTCCACACCCACGAGCAAACCCGGCCAATCCAACGGCCGTACCCCCGTAACCCCACACGCAGTCCCGTTGTCCGCGGACAGCCACAACATGCCCTGGACCGACCCGAAACTTGAACCTTTTCGATCAACAATCATTCATGCTGCGTAACTTGATCGAGCGCCAATAGGTCACAGAAGCGACGCAATCGACTATTTGAGCAACTCGGTGTAGCAGGGCCTGTACGAAGCGTTATTCTCCTCAGACGCAATCCGGCACCCCTCCCGTCGCTACGACGGGTGAAAGGTTCCGCACTGCACGTGATGGAAGCTCTGCCTCTGGGAGTCCCGTGTACCCACACGTCGGGGTTGACACCTCGGGCCTGGCTACGCTGCGCACAACGGTCGCTACGGTCCAGGACCTGTTGCGCGGCTTCGTCCCCACCGTGTACGCCGTCCCCGCCTTCGCCACCGCCGCTCCGGCGGGCCCGTGCTATGCACTGGCAGAGGGCAGCGCCGCGGTCAACAGAAGAGGACGCTCGACCGGCGCGACCACCACCCGCCGACCGGCCGCCGACAGCGACAGCGCCCGGATGATGGACCTCGTCGAACGCGCACAGGCCGGCGAGGCCGACGCCTTCGGGCGGCTGTACGACCAGTACAGCGACACCGTGTACCGCTACATCTACTACCGCGTGGGCGGCAAGGCGACAGCCGAGGACCTCACCAGCGAGACGTTCCTGCGCGCCCTGCGCCGCATCGGGACGTTCACCTGGCAGGGCCGCGACTTCGGCGCCTGGCTCGTCACCATCGCCCGCAACCTCGTCGCCGACCACTTCAAGTCGAGCCGCTTCCGGCTGGAAGTGACGACCGGCGAGATGCTCGACGCCAACGAGGTCGCGCGCTCACCCGAGGACTCCGTCCTGGAGTCCCTCTCGAACGCCGCGCTGCTGGACGCGGTGCGCCGGCTCAACCCGCAGCAGCAGGAGTGCGTGACACTCCGGTTCCTGCAGGGCCTCTCCGTCGCCGAGACCGCTCGCGTGATGGGCAAGAACGAGGGCGCGATCAAGACGCTCCAGTACCGGGCCGTCCGCACCCTCGCCCGCCTCCTGCCGGAAGACGCCCGCTGAGCCGACCCGTCGGCAGGCTACCGTCAGCCATTCCCAACTCACTTTCAGTGAAAGTTCGTTGACTTCCCGATCCGATCATCCGCCGTCCGTAACCCAAGTGCCGCGCCAGTCGTTGTGCGGGATACAGGCTCCCTGTGGTCACGTCCTGGCCGACCCCGATCACCCGATCGTGTGGAACCGGCCGGGGGCGTGCAACCCTCAGACCCCCCGGGGAGTCGACCGTCATGACGAGAGGAGGTGCCGCCTGTGATCGCGAACGTATCGGCACACCGGCGGGCGAACGCCTTCGCCCAGGCCCTGGAGGACCAGTCCGACCAGGGCACGGCGGCCGAGCAGACCGAAGGATCACCGCCGGCGCCGGCCGCTGCGGACCAGACCGGGCAGGGCCGCATGCTGGCCCTCGCCACGAGTCTCGCCGAGCTGCCCAAACCGGAACTCGACCCCGAGGTCAAGGTCGTCCAGCGGGCCCAGTTGGTCGCCGCCATGGAGGCCATGCTGCAGGCGGGCACCGCGGGAGGCGAAGCGGCGGAACCCTCGGTGCCGGAGCAACGCTCCCACCGGGCGAAGGGCACACACCGGGCAGGCCCCCTGGGCAAACTGCGACCGCGTTCCCGGCTGGCCAAGGGCCTCACCGCGGGCGGCCTCAGTGTCGGCGTAGCGGCGGGCGCCTTCGGCGGCGTCGCCGCAGCCAGCTCCGACGCCCTCCCCGGCGACGGGCTCTACGGGCTGAAGCGGGGCATCGAGGACTTCAAACTCACCTACCTGGCCGACGGCGACGACGAACGCGGTCGCACCTACCTCGACCAGGCCTCCACCCGGCTCAGCGAAGCCCGCCGCCTCATGGAACGGGGCCGCAGCGGCGACCTCGACCACGAGTCCCTCGGCGAGGTCCGCCGCGCCCTGAACGGCATGCAGCACGACGCCACGGAAGGCCACCGCCTCCTCCACGAGGCGTACCAGCGCGACCCCCACTCCCTGGGCCCCATCCAGGCCCTGGACACGTTCACCCGCTCGCACCGCGAGGCCTGGGGCGCCCTGCGCGACCGCCTGCCGGTCCAGCTCGGAGACGTCAGTCAGCAGGTCTCGTCGGTCTTCGAAGCCATAGACGAAGAGGTCGCGCCGCTGCAGTCCCTGCTGCCGCAGCCCCCCGCCCCGAGCGGCGGCGCCCGCCCAGGCTCCGGCCCGGCGTCCACCGGCGCCTCGGAGACGGGCCGCTCGACCACCCCCGGCGCCCACCAGGGCAAGGAGTCGGACGGCGGCACCACCCCCGGCGCCTCCGGCAAGTCGTCCTCCGGCGCAACCGGAGACGACGGCGGGCTGCTCGGCGGCAACACCGGCGGCCTGCTCGACCCGCCGAAGGACAGCGGCGGCACCGCCCCGACCACCACCACACCCAGCACCCGGCCCGACGTCACCCTCCCGCCCCTCCTCCCCGGCCTGCTCCCCGGCCTGGGCATCGACAGCGAGGACGCGGGCTAGCGAGGCACATGGCGGTGGGGGCGTTCCCCTTCGAAAGGAACGCCCCCACCGCCGTGCGTCCGCATCACCGCAGATTCCTGGAAGGGCGCTCGGGCGGACACCGACCGCCGCTGCACCAGCAGTTCGGCCTCTCCCTCCGCCGCCCTCGCTCCGCTCCACGGGCTTCGACAGCCGCGCAGGACTCCCCCACCGGCGGCCCGCCGCCCCGGCCACCCGGTCCCGCACCACGCCCGGCCACCCGTCAGAAGAACACCGAGCGCCGCTGCACCAGCAGTTCGACTGCGTCTTCCGCTGCCCTCGCACCGCTCCGCGGGCTTCGCACAGCCCCGCCGGACTCCTCCGGCGGCCCACCACCCCGGCCCCGGCCACCCGGCCCCTCCCCGGCCACCCGTCAGAAGAACACCGAGCGCCGCTGCACCAGCAGTTCGACTGCGTCTTCCGCTGCCCTCGCACCGCTCCGCGGGCTTCGCACAGCCCCGCCGGACTCCTCCGGCGGCCCACCACCCCGGCCCCGGCCACCCGGCCCCTCCCCGGCCACCCGTCAGAAGAACACCGAGCGCCGCTGCACCAGCAGTTTGTACAGCGTGTGCTGGATCTGTTCGCGGACCTGGTCCGTCAGGTTGAACATCAGCATCGGGTCCTCCGCCGCCTCCGGCGGGAAGCCGTCCGTCGGGATCGGCTCGCCGAACTGGATCGTCCACTTGGTCGGGAGCGGGATCGCGCCCAGCGGTCCCAGCCAGGGAAAGGTCGGCGTCAGCGGGAAGTACGGGAAACCCAGCACCCGCGCCAGCGTCTTGGCGTTACCGATCATCGGGTAGATCTCCTCCGCCCCGACGATCGAGCAGGGGATGATCGGGGCGCCCTGACGCAGCGCCGTGGAGACGAAGCCGCCCCGGCCGAACCGCTGCAGCTTGTACCGCTCGCCGAACGGCTTCCCGATGCCCTTGAAGCCCTCCGGCATCACTCCGACCAGCTCGCCCTGGCCCAGCAGCCGTTCGGCGTCCTCGGCGCAGGCCAGCGTGTGGCCGAGCTTGCGCGCCAGCTCGTTGACCACCGGCAGCACGAACACGAGGTCGGCGGCCAGCAGCCGCAGATGGCGGCCCGCCGGGTGGTGGTCGTGGACGGCGACCTGCATCATCAGCCCGTCCAGCGGCAGCGTCCCGGAATGGTTGGCGACGATCAGCGCGCCGCCCTCGGCCGGGATGTTCTCGACGCCCTTCACCTCGACCCGGAAGTACTTCTCGTACACCGGCCGCAGCAGGGACATCAGGACCTGGTCGGTGAGCTCCTCGTCGTAGCCGAAGTCGTCGACCTCGTAGTCGCCCGTGAGGCGCCGGCGCAGGAAGGACAGGCCGCCCGCGATCCGCCGCTCCAGGCCACCGCCGCCCCCGTCCCCAGGCCCCTGTTCCTCACCCGTCACAAGAACATCATCCTGCCCTGCCGCCCTGGTGGGCAGGGGCTGGACCTCCCCGACCTCGCCGATCTCCCGGACCGGCGCGGGCTCGGCCTTCTTGCGCCGGCTCCCCGCGCCCCGGCGCCGGGGCGGCCGCGTCACGGCGCTTCCCCGGGACCGGTCGTCGTCGAACGGAATGACCTTGGCGTCCGCCATCGTTGATGCGCTCCTCAGTTGGCGCTCGGCGTCGGGGGGTGGGCCGGGCCGGCGGCCCGATCGCCGCCAGGCAGCGGCAGCGCGGCGATCCGGTCGACGGCCCCGGCGACGGCCCCGGGCGGCAGCAGCCCGGGCCCGTGGCTGCGCGCGAAGTCCTCGAACGTCCCCGCCGTGGTGTAGCGCGGCAGGAACCCCAGCGTCTCGCGCATCTGGACCGTCGACACGACCCGGCCGTGGGTGAGCAGCCGGATCTGCTCGGGCGAGAAGTCCGTCATGCCCAGGGTACGCACCAAGGAGCCCGCCCAGGTGACGGCCGGCAGCAGCAGCGGCAGGGTGGGCCGCCCGAGCCGCCGCGAGCACTGCGACAGCAACAGCACGCCGTCCCCGGCGATGTTGAAGGTGCCGCTGTTGAGCGTGCCCCGCTCGGGTTCGTGCGAGCCGATCCGCAGCACCTCGATCACGTCGTCCTCGTGCACGAACTGCAGCCGGGGGTCGTAACCGAACACGGTGGGCAGCACGGGCAGCGAGAAGTACGCGGCGAGCGGCGTCTCGGCGGTGGGCCCGAGGATGTTGGCGAACCGCAGCACGCACACGGCGACGTCGGGCCGCCGCCGGGCGAACCCGCGCACATAGCCCTCCACCTCGACGGCGTCCTTGGCGAAGCCCCCGCTGGGCAGCGACTTGGCGGAGGTGGTCTCGGTGAACACGGCGGGATCGCGGGGCGCGGACCCGTAGACGTTGGTGCTGGACTTGACGACCAGCCGCTTCACGTTCGGCGACTTCTGGCATGCGCCGAGCAGCTGCATGGTGCCGATGACGTTGGTCTCCTTGACCGTGGTCCGGCTGCCGCCGCCCAGCGCGGTGCCCGTCACATCCAGGTGCACGACCGTGTCGGCGCCGGTCTCGGCGAGCACCCTCGCGATGGTCGGCTGACGGATGTCCGCCTGGATGAAGTCGGCGCCGCCCAGATGGTGCTCCGGGGGCACGGCGTCCACGGCGACGACCCGGTCGACCTGTGGGTCACGCTGGATCCGTCGTACGAACCGACCCCCGAGTTGACGGGCCACTCCGGTAACGAGCACGACCTTTCCCAAGATCCGCGCCTTCCTTCCGTCCTGGAACCGCCTGGCCACCCTGCCGCGTTCCCCGCCTGCGGGCCAACTTAGCGGGTCGGTATCACGCTGCGACGACCGACCGATCCGCGACGTGACGGGAAACATCGGCCGTACGACCGGATCAGCCACGACGCCCGTCCAGGCATACGCACGGCGTTCAGCCGGGCGCACGGATCCTGGACATGCATGTGGCCCCCCACCGATAGCACGGTGGAGGGCCACACGACGCCTACGCGGCTCGCGTCGCGAAGAAGTAAGTACGTTCGCTTACTTCTTGTTGCGACGCTGAACGCGCGTGCGCTTGAGCAGCTTGCGGTGCTTCTTCTTGGCCATCCGCTTGCGCCGCTTCTTGATAACAGAGCCCACGACTACCCTCGCTCACTTCTCATCACTCGGTGCTGGGCGCCATGGGCCCATACGACCTACGAGGGGCTAGCCTACCCGTCCGAGCGCTGAGGTCGTAATCGAGGGACCGGAGGGGTCCGGGACGGCCCTGCGGCCGGACCCCTCCGCCCTGTGGCCCGCCCCTGCGGCAGGCCCGGCCGTCAGGCGGTTTCCACCCCCACATAGCTCTCGCGGAGGTACTCGTGAACCGCTTGCTCGGGGACGCGGAAGGACCGCCCCACCCGGATCGCGGGCAGATGACCGCTGTGCACCAGGCGGTACACGGTCATCTTCGACACTCGCATCACCGAGGCGACTTCCGCCACGGTAAGGAACTGAACCTCGTTCAGAGGCCTCTCGCCAGCTGCAGCCATGACACACCTGAACCTTCCGCACTCGACTCGACGGCCACCGGCTTCCCCTTCCGGTGACTCTTCGTCGCTGCGTGCTCACTCCCCAATGTAGGGGCGGGTGATGCGAGTGGGGAAGAGGTGCACCCATCAGCGGCTACCGTGACAGACACGCTCGATTGAGTACGTAGCGGGTCAGCGGCCTGTAGGAAGCGGATCGCACGGCGTCGTCAAGTGGAACGACCACCGAGACGGTCCCCTCGGCCTCCCCGACGAACGGCGCGGGGTCGTCCGTGTCCGCCAGCCCGATGGCCTCGAACCCCAGCTGACCTGCCCCGCAGACCCACCCGTGGTCGCCGATCACCAGCTCGGGCAGCCGTCCGCCGCCCTCCGCCGCCGCCGCGAGCGCCACCCGAACCGGCAGCGGGGAATGGCTGTGCGCACCGGTCGCACAACCGGCGCGTTCGGCATCGGCCTCCCGGACGACGGCGACGCCCCGTACGTACGCGAGACGGTGGGTGCGTAGGCCGAACCGGGTCGTTATGTCGACACAGTGACCCTGCGCCGGGGTGAGGACATCACATCCCGCCGTCGACAAAGCGTCCGCGAGAGCGGCGTAGAACCCCAGCAGCCGATGCGGGTGCCCGGTGCCGAGAAGCACGCCGACGCCACGCTGGGCGACCGAGGCGAGCCGATCCGCGAACGCGTCCAGGGCGGCCAGCGTCCGTTCGGGATCGATCACATCATGCCCCGAGACGCACCCGGGATCGGCCGAAACCCCACACCTGTCCGCCATCAGCGCGAGCAGTTCCCGCTGCCCCCAACTCCGTTCGGGATCAAGCCCGATCAGCACCCGCGGGTCCCGAGCGGCGAAGAGGCGGTAGCTCCGCAGGCTCTCCTCCCGGGTGGTGGCCACCACCCCGGCCAGCCCCGCAGCAAGCAGATGCGCCCGAAGGGCCGCGGTACTCCACACGGGTCGATGCTGACGGACGAAGCGCAGGCCGGGGGCGGAAACAGCGCCGGCACCCCACGGTTGGCGTAAGCACTCCAGCCCGTCCGGGGCTCGAGGACGAGGCCCCCCAGGGCGAAGACGCGGTCCAGGAGGGGGCGGAACACCCCGGAGGAACGCGGTGGGCCGGGGCGGACGGGACGAAGAAACGCCCCATGCCCCCCACGCACCCCTAGGCCAGCAGCCCCCGCAACGGAAACACCGCCCGCCGCGTGGCCAGCACGGCCTGGTCCAGCCGATCGGCCGGGTCGTATCCCGCCTCCCACTCCGCCCACCGCACCGGCCACCGCCCGTCGGTCATCCGCATCGGCCCCAGCTGACGCGTTCGGGCGAAGACCTCCTGCCGCCACCCCTCCGGGATCACCGTCTCCGGCGCGACCGGCGTCCCCGCCGCGACCGCCACCAGATGCGCCCAGGACCGCGGTACCACCTCCACCACCGCGTATCCGCCCCCGCCCAGCGCGACCCACTTCCCCCCGGCGTACTCGTGCGCCAGCTCGTGGCAGGCCACCTGAACCGCCCGCTGCGCGTCGAGGGACACCGCGAGATGGGCCAGCGGATCCTCGAAGTGCGTGTCCGCCCCGTGCTGCGTCACCAGCACATCCGGCCGGAAGTCCGCGATCAGCTCCGGCACCACCGCGTGGAACGCCCGCAACCACCCCGCGTCCCCGGTCCCCGCCGGCAGCGCGACGTTCACCGCCGAACCCTGCGCCGCGTCCCCGCCGGTCTCCTCGGGCCAACCCGTCTGAGGGAACAACGTACGAGGATGCTCGTGCAACGAGATCGTCAGCACCCGCGGATCGTCCCAGAACGCCGCCTGCACCCCGTCCCCGTGATGCACGTCCACGTCCACGTACGCGACCCGCCCGGCTCCCAGCTCCAGCAGCCGGGCGATCGCCAGCGACGCGTCGTTGTAGACGCAGAATCCCGACGCCCCGCCCGGCATCGCGTGGTGCAGCCCGCCCGAGAAGTTCACCGCGTGCAGCACGTCCCCACGCCACACCGCCTCCGCGGCCCCCACCGACAGCCCGGCGATCAGAGCGGACACCTCGTGCATCCCCGCGAACGCCGGATCGTCCATCGTCCCCAGCCCGTAGGCCTGGTCGGCCGACCCCGGATCCGCCGACGCCGCCTTCACGGCGTCGACGTAGTCCTCCCGGTGCACCAGCCGCAACGTCGACTCCCCGGCCGGCTTCGCCGCGACGACGTCCAGCGCCAGGTCCAGCCCCAGGGCGCCCACGAGCCTCCGGGTCAGATCCAGCCTGACCGGATCCATCGGATGCTCGGGCCCGAAGTCATAGCCCGTTACTGCCTCGTCCCACATCAGCTGTGCGCGGCCGCTCATGCCCGCCACCGTATCGGTCCGATCGAGGAGCGAACGACCGGGCGTACACCAACGTCACCAGCACCAACACCATCGGCACCGCCATCGCCCCCCGGTAGCTCCACGCGTCCCCCAGCGCCCCCACCAACGGCGAACCGACCAGGAACCCGACGTAGTTGAAGATGTTCAGCCGCGCGATCGCCGCGTCCGAGGCACCCGGGAACAGCCGCCCCGCCGCCGCGAACGTCTGCGGCACCAGCACGCACAGTCCCAGCCCCACGAGCGTGAACCCCAGCATCCCCACCCATGCCCCGGGCGCGCCCGCCACCACGGCGAACCCGCCCGCCGCCACCAGCGCCCCCACCCGCACCACGGCCGCCGCACCGAACCGCCGCACCCCGAAGTCCCCGATGGCCCGCCCGAGCAGCGTGGTCACCATGTAGACGTTGTACGGGACGGTCGCCAGCTGCTCCGAGCTCCCCAGCACGTCCTGGAGATACTTGGCGCTCCAGTTGGAGACCGTCGAGTCCCCGATGTAGGCGAAGGTCATCACCAGACACAGCGGCAGCAGCATCGTGAAGACGACACCCGAGCCGCCGCTCCCCGCTTTCTCCCTCTCCCCCTCGCCGGCCCCCGGCGCCGCCCCGGAGTCCCCGTCGACGTACCAGCGGCTCCCCACCAGAGCGGCCGGCAGCAACACCGCCACCACCGGCAGATACGACACCCACAGCGCGAGGTGCCAGTGCGCCCCCACCCATGCCAGCGACGCCCCCACGATGCCGCCCAGGCTGTACACGGCATGGAAACCGAGCATGATGCTGCGTCCGTACGTCCGCTGCAGACTCACCCCGAGCATGTTCATCGAAGCGTCCAGCGCCCCCACGGCCAGCCCGAACACCGCCAGCGCGACCCCCAGCCCGGCCATCCCGCGCGCCGCCCCGACCCCCACCAGGGCCAGCAGCACCACCGGCTGGGACCAGCGCAGCAGCAGACTGGGCGGTATCCGCTTCACCAGCTGCTCGGTCGTCACGCTCCCCACCCCGGCCAGCACGGGCACGGCCGCGAGGAAGACGGGCAGCAGCGCGTCCGAGACGCCGTACCGGTCCTGCACGGCCGGGATCCGGGTCACCAGCAGAGCGAACGCGGCCCCCTGCGCGAAGAAGCTGAAAGCCAGGGAGGCCCTACCGCGCCGCAGCACATCTGTCATGGCGGCGAGCGTAGGGCCCCGGCGTACTCGTGGGTAGATCCAGCCAAAGATGAATTCCCCTCAGCTTTGTCGACGTCACCGGGCCAGGGCGACCGCCGGCACCTCGTCCGCGGCCTCCACCGGTTCCCCGGCCTTCGCCTCGGCGGCCACCATCGCCTCCATCGGACCGGCTCCCAGCGCCCCGCCGGCCACGAGGCCCAGTGCGATCGCCACCACCATGACCACCGACCCCAGCCACACCATGGTGTCCACCGGCACCGTGTACGCGCCGACGATCCGCACCACGCACTCCGCGAGCAGCACCGCACCCCACACGAGCGAGAAGACCCGCTCGCGACCGCGGAAGTCCGCCGACGCGGCCGCCGCCCCGCTCTCCAGCCGCGCCCAGGCCGCCTCCCGGACCGCGTCGCTCTTCACCAGGAACGGCTTCAGCCCGGCCGTCATCATCGGCCGTCCCAGCGCCACGGAGACCAGGATCCCGATCCCGACGGTGCTGCTGACCCCGCTGTCCTTGGCCAGCATCAGCCGTGGGTCGCCCGAGACGAAGCTCAGCACCAGCCCGACGACGTTGACGACGAGGATGAGCCCCGCGAGACCGTTGACCGTCCGCTTGCGCAGCGCGCTCCACAGGGTGCGTCCGGCCGGCACCACGCTGCTCCAGGCGAGGGCGGCGAACGTGCTCATCCCGAACGCGCCCTTGAACAGGTAGTACGACCCGAGCGGCACCACCACGTCCACGATGAGCGGGGCGAAGGCGTTCTGCTTCTTGTGCTGGTTCGTCGTCATGCCCACAGCCTCGCGGCCGGGAGGGGGCGCCCGGTAGAAACGATCATCCGGAGCTATGCATGACAATTGTCAGGCCGCGGGCACATCCGGCGTCAGACCAGCAGGTCAGCCAACTGCCCCAGGTCCGAGAAGAGGCGGGTGGCCCCCGCGAGCCTCGCGGCGGGCGTCATCGCGGTGAACCCGTACACGTCCATTCCCGCCGCCACGGCCGCCCGCACGCCCAGCGGACTGTCCTCGACGACCACGCAACGCTCGGGCGACGCGCGCATCCGCTCGGCCGCGTACAGGAACAGGTCGGGGGCAGGCTTGCCCTTACCGACGTCCTGCGAGCTGAAGACACGGTCCTCCCCGAACCAGCGGTCCAGCCCGGTCTTCCGATGCCCCACCCGGATCCGTTCATGACTCCCGGAGGAGGCCACGCAGTACGGCACTCCGTCAGCGGCCAGCTTCGCGAGGACGTCCACCGCTCCGGGCACGGGTTCCAGCTCCCGTTCGAAGGCCGCGAACACCCGCCGGTGGAAGGTCTCGTCGAACTCCGCCGGCAGCCGCTGTCCCGTGCGCTCCCCGACCAGGTCATGGATCCGGTGCATCGCTGATCCCATGTAGTCCCGGATGGAGTCCTCGTAGGACGTCGGATGCCCGAGCTCGGTCAGATAGGCGGCCAGAAGCCTGTTGGAGATCGGCTCGCTGTCCACAAGGACACCGTCGTTGTCGAAGATCACCAGGTCGTAGCGCATGCCTGAACCCTAAACGACCCCGAAAAGGCGACCACGACATTGTCCCGGGAAAACAGAAAACCCCCGCACCGGAGGTGCGGGGGTTTCCCATAAAATTTGTTCGGCGGTGTCCTACTCTCCCACAG
>NZ_BMTL01000029.1 GCF_014649655.1 Streptomyces humidus
CGCTTCTGCTGGGGTCGGTGAAGTCGAACATCGGTCATACGCAGGCTGCTGCGGGTGTGGCGGGTGTGATCAAGATGGTGCTGGCGATGCGGCACGGTGTGCTGCCCCGCACCTTGCATGTGGACGAGCCCACGTCCCGGGTGGACTGGACGGCCGGCGCCGTCCGGCTGCTCCAGGAGAACACCGACTGGCCGCAGACGGCGGACCGTCCGCGTCGGGCGGGCGTCTCCGCGTTCGGCGTCTCGGGCACCAACGCGCATGTCGTACTGGAACATGCCCCCCAGGAGCCCGCGGCGGGCCCGGACGCTCCCGTTCCCGTCCCGTCGGCCCTGGTCCTGCCGTCCGCGGCGGTGCCGTGGCTGGTCGCCGGCCGCACTCCGGCCGCCCTGCGCGAGCAGGCCCGTCGGCTCGCCGACCTCGTGCGGTCCCGCCCGGCCACCGATCCGGCGCGCACCGCCGCAGCGCTGCTGACCAGCCGGTCCGTCTTCGAAGAACGTGCCGTGGTGCTCGGCGCCGACCGCGAAGACCTGCTGCGCGGCCTGGACGCCCTGGCCGCCGGCCATGCCCGGCCCGGACTCGTCACCGGCTCCGCCGCGGGAAGCGGCCGGACCGCCTTCCTCTTCGCCGGACAGGGCTCCCAGCGGCCGGGCATGGGACGTGAACTCCACCAGACGTACGAGGTGTTCGCGGACGCCTTCGACGAGGTGTGCGCCCAGGCCGACGCCGGCCTCGAACGGCCTCTGCAGGAGGTGGTGTTCGGCGATGACGCGGACCTGCTGAACCGTACCGAGTACGCGCAGCCCGCCCTGTTCGCCCTGCAGGTCGCCCTGTTCCGGCTCGCCGAGTCCTTCGGCGTACGTCCCGACGTCGTCCTCGGCCACTCCATCGGCGAACTCGCCGCCGCTCACGTCGCCGGGGTGTGGTCCCTCGCCGACGCCTGCCGCCTGGTGGCGGCCCGCGGGCGGCTGATGCAGGCGCTCCCCGAGGGCGGCGCCATGCTCTCCCTCCGGCTTCCCGAAACCGAGGTGCTGCCCCTGCTGGAGGGACGCACCGACCGCGTCGGCATCGCCGCCGTCAACGGCCCCCGCGCCACGGTGATCGCCGGCGCCGCCGACGACGTCGGGGAGATCGCGGAGCGGGCGAGGGCGAACGGCCATCGCGCCACCGCGCTCCGCGTGAGCCACGCCTTCCACTCGCCGCTGATGGAACCGATGCTGCGCGACTTCCGGCGGGTCGCCGAGTCGGTGGAGTTCCACACGCCGCGCCTGACCGTCGTCTCCGACCTCACCGGCCGCCCCGCCGACCCCGACGACCTGACCTCCCCCGAGTACTGGGTGCGGCACGTCCGGCACACCGTCCGCTTCGCCGACGGCGTACGCACCCTGGCCGGCCTCGGTGTCACCCGCTGCCTGGAACTGGGTCCCGACGGCACCCTGTCCGCCCTGGCGGCGGAGAACCTGCCGACCGAGCACGAGGTGCTCGCCGTTCCGGCCCAGCACAAGGACCAGCCCGGACCCCGTGCCTTCGAGACCGCCCTCGCCGCCCTGCACACCCGGGGCGCCGACCTCGACTGGAGCGGCCTCATCACGGGCTCGGGCACGGGGACGGACACGGGAACCCCCGCCCCGCCGGAACCGCTGCCGACGTACGCCTTCCAGCGGCGCCGCGCCTGGCTGCCCGCCGCGCCGTCCGGCGCCGCCGGGATGCGGGCCGCGGGCCTCGGCGCCGCGCGCCACCCGCTGCTCGGCGCCACCGTCGAACTCGCCGACGCGGGCGGCGTCCTGCTCACCGGCCGGTTGTCCGTGCGCTCCCACACCTGGCTCGCCGACCGGGACGTGGCGGGCGGCACGCTGCTGCCCGGGTCCGTCCTCGTCGAACTGGCCGTGCGCGCGGGCGACGAGGCCGGCTGCACCGTCCTGGAGACGCTGACCCTGCGGGAACCGCTGCCGCTGCCCGCACAGGGCGGGGTCCGGATGCAGATCCTCGTCGGGACCGCCGACGACACGGGGCGACGCACGGTGACGGTCCACTCCCGGCCGGACGACGAGGGCGACCGGCCCTGGCGTTGCCACGCCGAGGGCGTCCTGACCACCGTCGCCCAGCCCGCCGCGAGCATGTCCGGGACGGACGTCTGGCCGCCCGATCAGGCCGAATCCGTCGACGTGGAGGAGCTGTACGAGCTGCTGTCGCTGCGCGGCCACTCCTGCGGTCCGGCCTTCCGCGCGGTGCGGGCCCTGTGGCGCCGCGGCAGCGAGCTCTTCGCCGAACTCGCCGTGCCGGACGGGGCGCGGGAGGCGGGCGCCGCCGCCTTCGGTCTCCATCCCGTGCTGCTCGACGCCGCGGCGCAGACCGCCCTGTGGGCCGCGCCCGAGGCGGGTGAGGGCCACGTCGCGCTGGCGCAGGGCTGGCAGGGCGTCACCGTGCACGCGACCGGTGCGGTCGCCGCCCGGCTGCGGGTCACGGGCGCGGGCACCGACCGCGTGTCCCTCACCCTGGCCGACGCTCACGGAACGGCGCTGGCCACCGCCGACTCCGTCACCCTGGCCTTCCCCGCCGTGTCCGCGTTGGTCGCCGATCCGCAGGTCGAGGGACTGTACGCGCTGGAGTGGGCGCCTGTGTCCGGGCAGGCCGCCCGCCCGGGGTCCGCCGCGGGCGGCGACGGCGACTGGGCCGTGCTCGCCCCGAGCGGCGCGGCGCTCGCCGCCCACCTCGCCGAGCGCGGTGTCACCGCCGGCGTCCACCACGACCTCGCCGCGCTGCGGACCGCCCTGGACGAGGGCGCCGCGGCGCCCACGACGGTGCTGCTGCCGGTCGCCTCCGCCGACCGCTCCGACGACGACGGCATGAGCCCCGCAGCCGCGGCTCAGGAGGCCACCGCGGCCGTCCTGGCCACCCTCCAGGAATGGCTGGCCGACGAACGCCTCGACGGATCCCGGCTCGCGGTGCTCACCCGGCACGCGGTGGCCGCCGCACCCGAGGACCGCGTACCCGACCTCGTCCACGCTCCCGTCTGGGGACTGGTGCGCACCGCCCAGTCGGAGCACCCCGGCCGCTTCCTGCTCGTCGACCGTGACACACCCGACTCCTTCCCGTTGTCCGCCCTGCAGGGCGAGGAGCCCCAACTCGCCGTTCGCGGCGAAGCGTTGCTGGCGCCCAGGGTCGTGCGCGCGCCCCGCTCCGCCGAAGCGGCGCCCTCCGGATTCGGACCCGAGGGCACGGTGCTGATCACCGGCGGCACCGGCGGCCTGGGCGCCCTGACCGCCAGGCATCTGGTGGCCGGGCACGGCGTACGGCGGTTGCTGCTGGTCAGCAGGTCCGGGCCCGAGGCGCAGGGAGCGGCCGCGCTGCGCGACGCGCTGACCGGGCTCGGCGCCCATGTGACGGTCGAGGCGTGCGACGTCTCGGACCGCCGCGCGCTGACCGCCCTGCTCGCCGCCGTGCCGGACGAGCACCCGGTCACCGCGGTGGTGCACACCGCCGGCGTCCTCGACGACGGTCTGCTCACGTCCCTCACGCCCGAGCGCCTGGCCACGGTCTTCGCCGCGAAGGCCACCGCCGCCGCCCACCTGCACGAGCTGACCCGGGACGCGAACCTGTCCGCCTTCGTGGTGTTCTCCTCGGCGGCGGGCCTGCTCGGCAATCCCGGCCAGGCCAACTACGCGGCCGCCAACACCTTCCTCGACGCCCTCGCCGGGCACCGCCGCGCGGCCGGACTGCCCGCGACCTCACTGGCATGGGGGCCGTGGGAGCAGTCCGCGGGCATGACGGCCGCTCTCGACGTCGCCCACACCGCGAGAACGGCCGCCCAGGGAGTCGTTCCCCTCTCCGCCGAGCGGGGACTGTCCCTGTTCGACGCAGGCACGGCCGCCGGGCGGGCGCTGCTGCTCGCCACGCGTCTCGACACGCGCGCCCTGCGGGCCCGCGCCGAGGCCGGTGAGCTTCCCCCGCTGCTGCGCGGACTGCTGCGCGTCACCGTCCGGCGTGGCGCCTCCGGCACGGCCGGCGAGGGCGGCGGATTCGCCCGGCGGCTCGCCTCACTGCCCCGGGCCCGGCGGCGCCGCGCGGTGGCCGACCTCGTCACCGGCCAGGTCGCCGCGATCCTCGGCTACGACAACACCGAACTCCTCGGCTCCGACAAGCCGTTCAAGGAACTGGGGTTCGACTCGCTCGCCGCCGTGAACCTGCGCAACCGGCTCGGTCAGGAGACCGGACTGCGCCTGCCCACCACCCTCGTCTACGACCACCCCACCTCCGGCGCCCTGATCCGGCACCTGGCCGCGGAACTGGGCCTGGACACCGAACCGGGCCCGGGCGGTGAACTCACCGACGCCGACGACGCCCCCGGCCGCGCGGACCACGCCGTAACCGACGACGACCCGGTGGTGGTCGTCGGGATGGGCTGCCGCTACCCCGGCGGAGTGGACTCGCCCGAAGCACTGTGGCGCCTGGTCGCCGCGGGCGCCGAGGGACTGGGCCCGTTCCCGACCGACCGCGGCTGGGACCTCGACGCGCTGTACGACCCGGACTCCGACCGCCCCGGCACCACCTATGTCCGCGAAGCCGGATTCCTCTACGGATCCGGCGAGTTCGACGCCGAGCTCTTCGGTGTCTCGCCGCGCGAGGCGCTCACCATGGACCCGCAGCAGAGGCTGCTGCTGGAGACTTCCTGGGAGGTCTTCGAGCGGGCCCGGATCGCACCCGCCTCCCTCAGGGGCAGCCGTACCGGCGTGTTCGCCGGCGTGACGTATCACGACTACGCCTCCGGGATGCAGATGGGCACGGCCGGCAACGTGGCCGCGGGCCGGGTGTCGTACGCCTTCGGTCTCGAGGGCCCCTCGGTGGCCGTGGACACGGCCTGCTCGTCCTCCCTGGTCGCCCTGCACCTGGCGGCTCAGGCGCTGCGCGCCGGGGAGTGCGACCTGGCGCTGGCGGGCGGAGTGGCCGTCATGTCGCAGCCGGACCCCTACGTGGCCTTCAGCCGGGAGCGCACCCTCGCCGCCGACGGCCGGTGCAAGCCGTTCTCGGCTCACGCCGACGGCACCAACTGGGCCGAAGGCGTGGGCCTGTTGCTTCTGGAACGGCTCTCCGACGCCCGGCGGCGCGGTCATCCGGTGCTCGCCCGGATCGCCGCCAGCGGCGTCAACCAGGACGGTGCCTCCAACGGTCTCACCGCTCCCAGCGGACCGGCCCAGCAGCGGCTGATCCGTCAAGTGCTGCGCTCCGCCGGACTCCGGGCCGCCGACGTGGACGCCGTCGAGGCCCACGGCACGGGCACCCCGCTCGGCGACCCGATCGAGGCCCAGGCGGTCCTGGCCACCTACGGGCAGGACCGTCAGCGTCCGCTGTGGCTGGGCTCGATGAAGGCCAACATCGGTCACACCCAGGCGGCCTCCGGTGCGGGCGGCGTCATCAAGATGATCATGGCGATGCGCCACGGCGTCCTGCCCCGCACCCTGCACACCGACCCGCCCACCCCGCACGTCGACTGGTCCGCGGGCGCTGTGGAACTGCTGCGCGAGGACGCGCCCTGGCCCCCCGGCGACCGCCCGCGCCGGGCCGGTGTGTCCTCCTTCGGCATCAGCGGCACCAACGCCCACGTCATCATCGAAGAGCCGCCCCGGGACGGGGAAGACGCGTTCGACGGCGCCGACGCCCCCGTCGACGCACAGACCGCCGACGGCGCCCGGGCCGGGGCGCCCCGGCCCCCCGGCGGAACCCCGCTGCCGCTGCCGCTGTCCGCGCGCAGCGCCGAGGCCCTGCGCGGCCAGGCGGTTCGCCTGCACGCCTTCCTGACGGAGGAACCGGCGCCGAGGCTGGCGGACGTGGCCCTGTCGCTCGCCACCACCCGCTCCGCCCTGGAACACCGAGCGGTCCTCACCGTCCCCGACCGTGACACTGCGCTGCGCGTCCTGAAGGCCCTGGCGGACGGAACCGAGCCCGGGACCTCCGTCGTCAGCGGCACCGCCCCGGCCGGCTCCGCCGAACCCGCCGTCGTCCTCGCCTTCGAGCCCGCCGACACCCGGTGGACGGCGGACGCCGCACCGCTGGCCGACACCGCCCCGGTGTTCGCCGGGACACTCGCGGCCTGCGGACGCGCCCTGGCCGGACTGGTCGACTGGACCCCCGCCGACGTCCTGGCCGGACGCACCGCCCCCGACTGGAAGGAACGGCCGGAGATCGCCGCACCGCTCGGCTGGGCGGTGGCCGTCGCCGTGACCGCGCTGCTGCGCTCGTACGGCATCGAACCCGCGGCGGTGACCGGTCGAGGACTCGGCGAGATCGCGGCGGCGTGCGCCGCCGGGCTCCTCCCGCTGGAGACCGGCGCCCGGCTCGTGGCGCACCACAGCCGGACCACGCAGGGGGACCTGCCCCCGGTGCGCTTCGGGTCCGCCGACACGCCGTTCTGCTCGTCCGCGACCGGTGGCTGGCTCGACGGCGACGAGACCGGCGCCGCCCGGTGGGCCGCACTCCTCGCACACGATCCCGGAAGGCCCGGGCAGGCGCTGCGGACGCTCCTGGACAGCGGTCACCGCACGCTGGTCGTCCTCGGGTCACCGGAGAAGGGCGCGGAACCGGCCCCGGACGGCGCCGGACCCGGCGCGCGCGCCGAACTGCCGGCGCTCACCCGCCCGGACGGGCCCGGCCTCGTGACCCTCCTCGCCCAGCTGCACGTCCGGGGCGTCGACGTCCACTGGAACGCCGTGCTCGCACCCACCGGGGCACACCGGATCCCGCTGCCGACGTACGCCTTCCACCGCCGCCACTACTGGATGGCCCCCGCCCGGACCCCCGGCGCCCCCGCCACGACCCCGGCGGACCGGCACCCGCTGCTGGACTCGGTCGTCGAACTGCCCGAGCCGGACGGGCTGGTGCTGACCGGCGCGCTGTCGCGCACGGCACAGCCGTGGCTTGCGGCCCACGCCGACCCCGGCACGGCGGCCGTGCCCGGATCGGTGCTGGTCGAACTCGCCGCCCAGGCCGGTGAGCGGGTCGGTTGCGACCAGATCGTCGAACTGACGTCGCAGGCTCCGCTGGTCCTGCCCGAGCGGGACGAGGTCGCGCTGCGGGTCGCGGTCGGCGAGCCGGATTCCGCGGGGGAACGCGTCCTGCGCGTCCACTCCCGCCGCACGGGCGCGCTGCCCGGCACACCCTGGACGTCGCACGCCCGGGCGGTGCTGCGCCCCGGCGCCGCGCCGGCCTCCTTCGACCTCGAACTCTGGCCGCCCGCCGACGCCGAGCCCGCCGACCTCACCGACCTGCCCGTGACGCCCGACGGAGGTCTGCGGGGGCTGTGGCGGCGCGGCGACGACCTGTTCGCCGAGGTCGCCCTCACCGCCGGACACCAGCCGCAGGGAGCCTCCTGCTCCCTGCACCCGGCGCTGCTCGACACCGCCCTGCGCACCCTCGTCCTCACGGGGGACGCCCCCGGCACGGACGGACCGGCGCTGCCCGACTCGTGGCGCCGGATGGCGCTGTACGCCGTCGGCGCCTCGTCGTTGCGCGTCCGCCTGACCCGTACCGGGAGCGACACCGTCGCCGTGGAGGCCGCCGACGACACCGGGCTGGCCGTCCTGTCGATCGGCGAGATACGGCTCAGGGCCGCCGACCCGGCACGGCTCACCGCCGCCCGCACCGCACAGCACGGTCCGCTGTTCCGGCTGGAATGGCCCGAGACCCCGTCCCCGGCCGCCGCGGAGAAACCCCGCTGGGCGCTCGTCGGCCCCGATCCGCTCGGGGCCCGCGCGGCCCTGATGAAGGCGGGCGTCTACACCGAGGCGTACGACGGCCTGGCCGCGCTCGCCGAGGCGCTGGACTCCGGAGTGGCCGCGCCCGAGGCGGTCCTGGCCGGCTGCGTGCCCGAGCCCGGGGACGCCACCGGCGCCGCCGCGGTGCGGCACACGGCCGCACTGGCGGCGGCGTGGCTCTCCGACGACCGCTTCGCCGACGCGCGGCTCATCCTCCTGACCAGCGGCTCGCTCACGGGCGACGGCACCCGGGCGCCGGACCCGGCGGTCGCCGCGGTGTGGGGCCTGATCCGTTCCGCCCAACTGGCCGAGCCGGGCCGGCTGGTGCTCGCCGACCTGGACGGCAAGCGCGCCTCCTGGCGCGCCCTGCCGGCGGCGCTGACCCTCCCGGAGCCGCAACTCGCCCTTGTCCAGGGAACGGCGCGCGTTCCACGGCTCGCCGCGGCGACCGCCGTCGCCGACGGAGCGGGCCTGCCGGCCGACCCGGAAGGGACCGTCCTCGTCACCGGCGCCGACCGGCCGGCCGGCGCCGAGATCGCCCGGCACCTGGCGGAGCGCCGGAACGTGCGCCGCCTGCTGCTCGCCGCCCCGGCGCCCGGCGAGGAGCAGCACCTGCTCAGGGACGAACTGGCCGACCGGGGCGCCGAGGTGACCGTCGCCGCCTGCGACCCGGCCGACGGCGAGGCACTGGCCGCCCTCCTGGCGTCGGTGCCGGCCGCGCACCCGCTGACGGCTGTCGTGCACGCGGCCGGGGTGCCGAGCACTCCGGAGCCGGACGACGCGGCGGCCCCGCAGGCGGATCCGCTGGAGGGGGAACTGCTGGCCGCCCTCCGTCTCGACGAGCTGACGGCGCCCGGCCGGCCCGGTTCCGCCGCGGTGCCCCTGGTCCTCCTCTCGTCGGCCGCCGGCACGCTGGGAGCCGCCGGACACGGCGACGAGGCCGCCCTGGGCGCCTTCCTCGACGCCCTGGCGCGGCGTCGCGGTGCCGCGGGGCTGCCCGGGCTGTCCGTGGCGTGGGGCCCCTGGGACGGCCAGGACAGCGCCGCGGGCGCCGCGCCCGCGGGAGTCGGACGGCTGCCCCGGACGGCGTGCCGCGACCTCTTCGACGCCGCCTGCGCACAAGGCGCCCCCAGCGCCGTCCTGCTGCGCCCGGACACCGGTGCGCTCCGCGCCCGCGCGGGCGACGCGAGCCTGCCGGCGCCGCTGCGGAGCCTGGCCGGACCGCCCGCCCGGCGCCGGGCGGGGCGGCCGGGATCCGCGGGTGCGCTCAGCCTGCTCCGGCGCCGCCTCGCGGGGCTGGCCGACGCCGAACGCGACGCCGTTCTCATCGACCTCGTGCGCACCGACGTGGCGGCGGTGCTCGACTATCCCTCGTCCGAAGCCGTCGAGGACACCCGCGCCTTCCGGGACATCGGCCTCAACTCGCTCACCGCCTTCGCCCTGCGCAACCGGCTGCGCGAGACCACGGGGCTGCGGCTGCCCGCCGCCCTGCTGTTCGAGGCCGACACCCCCGTACTGCTGGTGAAGCGTCTCAAGGAAGAGCTGCTGCGCCGGTGACACGGGCGTCCCCGCCCGTCAGCCGCCCGGAGCATGCGCCGGCACGTCCCGCACGACCCTCACGACCCTCAAGGAGAACACGCAGATGAAGACGAACGGCGTCTACGTCGACACCGTCGGGGTGTACATCCCGGAGCGGCGGGTGACCGTCGAGGAGGCCGTCGAGCAAGGGCTCTACGACGAGTTCTCCGTCCAGTACGCGACCGGGCTCACCGCCGCCTACATCGCGGGCGACCTGCCCGCGCTCGACATGGCCGTGAGCGCCGCCCGCCAGGCCTACCGGCGCTCGGGCAACGAGATCGACGACCTCGACTTCCACGTCCACTGCACCGCCGTGCAACACGGCCCCGAGGGCTTCTACCCGCCCGGGTACGTGCTGCGCGAGCTGGGCGCGAGCGGCGTGGCGAGCACGGACGTGCGCCAGCACTCCAACGGGCTGCTCGCCGGGATCGAGGTCGCCGTGGGCCGGCTCACGGGAGCGGCGGGCGCCGAGACGGCGCTGGTGACGGCGGCGGAGAACTTCACCAGCCCGCTCATCGACCGGTGGCGCGGCTTCGGCACCGGATTCACCGCCAGCGACGGGGGCGCCGCCGTCCTGCTCAGCGGCGAGGGCGGGTTCGCGGCGCTGCGCGCGGTGAACTCCGGCACGATGCCGGAGCTGGAGCAGTGGCATCGCGGGGAGGAGTCGCTGCTGCCGTTCCGCGGGGAGGAACGCAAGGCCTCCGGCACCATGGAACTGCTGATGTACTTCAACCAGCACGTGATGCCGCTCGACAAGTGCATGGAGATGATCCGCGACTTCGAGCTGGACCTGGTGCACCGCTCGCTGGTGGACGCGGGGCTGAACGCGTCGGACCTGCGCTGGGTGGTCGCCGCGAACAGCGACTCCCTCATGGTCGAGCAGACGAAGATGCAACCGCTGGGCCTGCCGATGTCGCGCTCGACCGCCCACTTCGGCAAGGAATACGGTCACATGGGCGCCTGTGACATGGCGGTCTCCCTGAACCACCTGCTCACCAACGGGCTGGTGGCCCCGGGCGACAACATCCTGATGACGACGTCGGCGGCCGGCTGGGTGTCCACCTCGGCCGTGCTCACCGTCCTCGAGATCCCGCACTGGGCCCGGGCCTGAGATCCCGGGCCACCCGCGCCCGCTCCGGTGGCCCGGAGAACGCGGAACCCGGCACCACATGGTCGTGGTGCCGGGTCCGCCGCGGTCGCGCTCCGGCTCACGCGTCCCGGTTGCGCAGCACGAGATACCCGCCGAGCAACGCCGCGGCCACCCAGGCCAGCATGATCAAGAGCCCGCCCCCCGCCCCGTAGGGCAGGTCCTCCTTCGGCACCACCCGCACCATCGCGGCACCGGCCTGGTCGGGAAGGTACCGGACGACCTTCTTGGCGCCCGGCACCGAGGCCAGGATCTGCGTGACGAGGAAGAAGAACGGCATCAGCACGCCCATGGACACGATCGAACTGCGCAGCATGGTCGCCACGCCCATGGAGAACACGGCCATCAGCGTCATGTAGAGCGCCGCGCCGAACGTCGCCCGCAGGACGTTGTCCGCGCCGAGAGTGGTGCTGTGCGATCCGAGTGCGGCCTGCCCCGCGAAGAACGTCACGAACGTGGTGGCCAGGCTGACGGCCAGGGCGGCGCCGGTCGCCACCGTGACCTTGCCGAGGTAGAAGACGCCGCGCCGGGGCACCGCCGCGAGCGAGCTGCGGATCGAGCCGGTGCTGTACTCGGAGCCGATCACCATGACCCCGAACGCGATCATCGCCAACTGGCCGAGGAGGCCGCCGGTGAAGCTGGTCCCGGCGGCGTCGAAGGAGAGCTTCTCCTGCTCCGAGAGCTTGTCGTAGTCGGAGTTGGACAGCGCGCTCACGAGCGTGCCGAAGGCCACGGTGACGGCGAAGGCGGCGAACAGGGTCCACCCCGTGGAGCGGACCGTGGTGAGTTTGGCCCACTCGGAGCGCAGGGTCGCAGCGGGTGCGGACATGGGTCAGGACTCCGTTTCGGTCGTCTGCGGCGCGTTCGCGACGGCGCTAGGCGCGGCGTCGGCGGAGGAGAACGCGCCGGTGCGGTACTCGGCCGCCTCACCCGTCAGGGCGATGAACGCCTCCTCCAGGGAGGCGTGCTGCGGGCTCAGTTCGTGCAGCGGGACGCGGTGCTCCAGGGCCAGCTCCCCGAGCCGCTCCGCCGGGGCCTCCGTCACCTCGAACGCACCCGAGGGGTTCTCGGTGGCGGTGATGCCGGCCGCCGCGAGCGCGTCCCGCAGCTTCTCCGGTTCCGGGGTGCGCATCCGCACGAACGAACGGGAGTTGGCGTCGATGAACTCCTGCATGCCGGTGTCGGCGAGGAGCCGGCCCCGGCCGATGACGACCAGGTGATCCGCCGTCAGCGCCATCTCGCTCATGAGATGGCTGGAGACGAACACCGTGCGGCCCTCCGCCGCCAGCCGCTTCATCAGCGTACGGATCCAGTGGATGCCTTCCGGGTCGAGACCGTTGACCGGTTCGTCCAGCATCACGATCTCCGGGTCGCCGAGCAGCGCCGCGGCGATGCCGAGCCGTTGCCCCATGCCGAGCGAGAAGCCCTTGGGCCGCTTCCTGGCGACCTCGCCCAGACCGACCTCCTGGAGCACCTCGTCGACCCGCTGCACCGGTATGCGGTTGCTGAGGGCCAGGCATCGGAGGTTGTCGTACGCGCTGCGGCCGCCGTGCATCGCCTTCGCGTCCAGCAGCGCGCCGATGCGGCGCAGCGGTTCGTCGAGCCGGGCGTAGGGTTCGCCGTCGATGAGGACGTGGCCCGCCGTGGCACGGTCCAGACCGAGCATCATCCGCATCGTGGTGGACTTGCCCGCTCCGTTGGGGCCGAGGAATCCGGTGACGCAGCCTGGTCGCACGGTGAAGGTGAGGTCGTCGACCACCACCTTCTCGCCGTACCGCTTGGTCACTCCCGCAAGCTCGATCATGCGTCCACGCTAGGCGGAGTCACCCCTTCCGCGTGTACCCGTGAGGCCATGTCTAGGGGTTCCCCCAGTTTTGCGCGGTCAGCGGGAGGACAACGCCGCCAGATCCCCCGACTGAGCGGTGTAGTACGGCAGATACGCGTCCAGCAGCGCTCCCAGATAGTCCGGATCCGGGATCGCCGCCCGGAAGTCCGGTACCAGCCGCCGCAGCCGTTCCACAGACGCACGGGTGACGGCGGTCGGACCGGACCGGTGCACCCGCCGGGCCGTGACGCCCAGCCGGTCCTCGACGGCGGTCACGATCGCCTCGACCGGTTGCGGGACTCCCGAAGCCACGTTCACCACCTCGCCGTGGACGCCGTCCTCGAGCAGTCTGCCGACCGCGTGCACCAGATCCCGCACGTCCAGGAGGTCGCGGTGCGCTCCCTGATGCACCGTCACCTCTCCCGCCGCTATGTGCCGCACGAGGGTGGGCAGCAGCTGGTGCGGCCGCTGATGGTGGCCCACGGCGTGGCTCACCCGCAGGATCAGATGCTCGACGCCCGAGGAGCGCACCACGCTCTCCAGTGCCAGCTTGTGCCTCCCGTACGACGTCGGCGGCCGCAACGGCCCCGTCTCGCCCACCGCTTCGTGCGTGAAGCCGTACATGGAGAACGAGGCGGTGGACAGGAACAGCAGCCGTCGGCCCTCCAGCCGGCACGCGTCCAGCACCTCGTAGAGGAGCAGGGCCTCACGGTCGTACTCGGACGCGGCCGTGGTGGCCGTGCTGGAGACCCCGGAGGCGATCGCGGTCACGTCGGGGAAGCGGTCCTCGAAGGCCTCGGTCAGGTTGCGGGCCAGAAAGCCGTCACCGATGATCCGCACGGCTGCCTCCCGGGCCCGAGACGGCCTCCGTCGCGCAGAGTCCCGCGCCGGGCGGGCCGGAGGCGATCCCCGTGACGCTGCGCAGGGCCGCGACCAGCGTCCGCGCCTGCACGTTGACGTAGTGGCTGTACTTCAGCAGCTCCCCGAGCTGACGCAACGTCACCCACCGGTAGTCGCCGGGGACCTCGGCGGGGACGCCCTCGTCCGCCTCGATGACCAGGTACCGGTTCTGCGCGTTCAGGAAGCGGCCGCCCTCCTCCGACAGCACCGTGTCGAACAGCACCTGCTCCGGGCGCGCCCCGGTCACCAGGTCGAGGAAGCGGGGGCGGCCCGACGCGGGCAGATGGGCGTAGTTCTCCGGGGTGCACTGCACGGTGGGGCCGAGTTCGACGACGTCCAGATACCCCGGCTCGACCCGGGCCTGCACCAGACAGTGCGGCACGCCGTCGATCCGGCGCACCAGCATCGCCGAGACCCCGATGCCGTGCGGTTCGAGCAGCGGCTGCGACCAGGACGTCACCTCACGCCTGTTGGACAGGACGTCCACCGGCACGATGCTGAAGAACAGGCCCCTCCGGTGGGAGATGCGGTCCTCGGCGCGGACCCAGTCCCGTCCCTCCACCTCGCTGAGGGGCAACAGGGAGGCGCTGACGTCACGTTCGCTCTGCTGGGCGGTGATCCAGCTGCGGACCGCCACGTCCGAGTGGATGCCGGTGGCCGGCCCGCTCCCGTGGTGCCAGTCCGGCAGACAGGAGAGCACCGTGCGTGCGTCCATGTTGACCAGATTGTCGTAGTGCAGCAGGGCGTTGACCTGCCGCAGCGTCAGCCAGCAGAAGTCCTCGCCCGCCTCCACCTCCGGACCGACCTCGACGATCATGTTGCGGTTGCGCTTGCAGAAGAACCACGAGCCCTGTTCGGACTGGAGCACATCGGCCAGCACCCGGTGCCCCCGGGCCTCCGGCTCCCGGAAGCAGTCCAGATAGGGCACCGGCGAACCGCCGTGCACGCGCGTGTAGTTGCTCTTGGTCGCCTGAACGGTAGGGGACAGCTGAACGCCGTTGACATTGCCCGGCTCGGACTTCGCCTGCATCAGACAGTGGAGGACCCCGCCGGTCTCGCGGACGGCGAGACCGAGGATGCCTATCTCCGGTTGCCTGATGATCGGCTGGGTCCACTCGGGCACGGGGCCGAAGTCGGTCTGCACCCGCATGCCGCGCACGGTGAAGAAGCGTCCGCTGTGATGCGCCAGGTCGCCGGTGTCCGGGACGAAGCCCCAGCCCGCCATCTCGCCGAAGGTCGTGCGGCGCACCACCTGACTGTGCCGGCGACGGCGCCGGTCGAACCAGTCGAAGAACTCCACGTCGGACATCGCCTCGCCGCCCGTGGCCGTCGCGGAGACGGCCAGCCGCGCGGCCAGGAGCGCGTCGCTGTCGGACTCGGGACCGGTCGTGCTGAGCTGGGGCATCGCTGCCTCTCCATCGGATCGTCATCGGTTCGACGCGCCCCACGGCAGCCGGCGCGGCCCGTGGAGCGGGGGCTACCGAGGTGGGCGGGAGACGTCGGGGAAAGCCGTCCCCCCGGGTGCGGGCGGCCGCGGTGCGCCGGACACGGCCCGTGACGCAGGCCGGCCTGTCGGCCGGCAGCCCGGTCCGTCGCCCGCGCGGCGAACGACGGGTGCCAGCGCGGTCAGCACCAGCCCCTCGTCCACCAGCCATCGGCCGGTGAGCCCGGCGCCGCCGACCGGACCGGCGAACTCGGGAGGCTCGGGCGCCAGCACCGTCACCTCGAACGTGCCGCACGCCGCGCCGGCGAGGTCCCGCCCCCGGGTGAAGCGCAGCCGGGCCTCCTCGAACCCGAGCGGCCGGCGGGCCAGCGGGAACCACACCTTGTAGACCGACTCCTTCGCGCTGAACAGCAGCCGGTCCCACGGCACGTGCGGCGCCGTCCGCCTCAGCCGGGCGAGATCGGCGCGCTCCTCGGGCAGCGACACCGCCTCCAGGACGCCGTCCGGCAGCGGAGCCGCGGTCTCTGCGTCCACGCCGAGCGCCGCCAGATCCGTGGCGCGGGCGACCGCCGCCACCCGGTAGCCGTCACAGTGGGACATCGCGCCCACCACCCCGGCGGGCCAGCGGGGTTCTCCTTGCGGGCCGGGCAGCAGCGGCCCGGCGGGAAGCCCCAGCGCGGCCAGCGACAGACGGGCGCACCGGCGGCCGGTGGCGAACTCGCGCCGGCGCTTGTCGACCGCCCGCGCCACCACCGCCTCCTCCTCCGGGAACAGCGGCGGTGCGCTCAACTCGTCGCGCACCTCGGTCACCGCGACCGCGCCCGGCAGCAGACGGCGCATCAGCGGCGTCACCGGGCGCCTCGCCGGGGCAGGATCTCGCGCAGCAGCGGATCGGGCATGCCGTGGGCCTGCCACTCACGCGGGTAGCCCAGCGACACCTCGCGGTGCGGTACCCCGTCGTGCCAGGTGGTGCGCGGGATGTGCAGATGCCCGTAGACGACGGTGGCCGCTCGGTAGCGCCGGTGCCAGTCGTGGGTGGCGGTGGTCCCGCACCACAGGGCGAACTCCGGGTACCGCAGGATCCGGGTGGGCTCGCGCACCAGCGGGAAGTGGTTCACCAGCACGGTCGGCAGGTCGGGCGGACAGGCGTCCAGCCGCTCCCGTGTGTACGCCACCCGCGCCCGGCACCAGGCCGCCCGGTCCGGGTGGGGGTCGCTGTGCAGGAGGAACTCGTCGGTGGCCACCACCCCGGCCTTCTCCGCCCGGGCCAGCGCGTCGGCGGTGCCGGCGGCGCCCGGCGGCAGGAACGAGTAGTCGTAGAGCAGGAACAGCGGCGCGATCACCACCGGCCCGTCCGGTCCCGGCCACTGGACGTAGGGGTCCTCCGGGGTCAGCACCCCCAGCGACCGGCAGAGTTCGACCAGAGCGCGATAGCGGGCCTCACCGCGCAGGGACACCGGATCGTCGGGGTGGGTCCACAGCTCGTGGTTGCCCGGCACCCACACCACGGTCGCGAACCGCTCGGCGAGCAGCCTCAGCACCCACTCGACATCCGCCGTCAGCTCCCCGACGTCACCGGCGACGATCAGCCAGTCCGAGGGATCGGACGGGCGAAGCTCCCGCACCACGGCACGGTTCTGCTCGTAGGCGACATGCAGGTCACTGACCGCGAAGAGCCTGCCGCCCGTGACTCGGCTCACCGCTTCCCCGTCCCGCCCGGGACAGGCCGTGGAACCGTGGTGGTGGGCATGGGAACTCCTCGCTGGGGGCCCGGAGCCTCGGATACGCGTCCGGCGCTCAGCTTTATGCCACCGTGCCGTCCCACCGCACAACGCGCAGCCGTGCCACAGCCCCAAGGACAGGGGAAACGCCCAGACTTCGGGCCCCGAGGGCCGTCACGGCCCCGTGATGCGGGATAGTCGGCGGCACACCGGACAGGAGCACTCCAGTGATCCGGACCGCCCGAACCCGCTGAGACAGGACGGACGAACAGCGTGAGCCCTTCCCCCGCGGACACCCTGTGGTGCCGACGGTTCGACCCGGCCCCCGAAGCCGCCCACCGCCTGGTCTGCTTCCCCCACGCCGGCGGCTCGGCCAGCTACTACCTCCCCGTGGCCACCGCGCTCAGCCCGAGCGTCGACGTCGTCGCCGTGCAGTACCCCGGACGTCAGGACCGGCGCAGCGAGCCGCTGATCGACGACATCGGTACGCTCGCGGACCAGGTGCACGAGGTGCTGCGCGGGTGGGACGACCGCCCGCTGACCTTCTTCGGGCACAGCATGGGCGCGCTCGTCGCCTTCGAGGTCGCCCGGCGGTCCGAGGCCGAGGGCAGCGGTCCGCTACGGCTGTTCGCCTCGGGCCGGCGTGCCCCCTCCCGCCACCGCGACGAGAACGTCCACCTCCGCGACGACGACGGCGTCATCGCCGAGATCAAGTCGATGAGCGGCACCGACGACCGGCTGCTGGGAGACGAGGAACTGATCCGCATGATCCTGCCGGCGCTGCGCGGCGACTACCGGGCCGTGGAGACGTACCGGTGCGCTCCGGGCGCCACGGTGGACTGCCCGGTCACCGCGCTCGTCGGCGACATCGACCCCAAGACGTCGATCGACGAGGCCCGGGACTGGGAGAAGCACACGACCGCGGACTTCGACCTCCAGGTCTTCCCCGGCGGTCACTTCTACCTCAACAGCCGGTCCGCGGACGTGCTGAAGGTGCTCGACGGGCACTTCTCCGCTCGGACCGAGCCGCACGACACCTGACGGCACTCCGCTCCGTGCGCTCGCCCACCGCCCTCGGAACCGTCCCGCCGTCAGGCCGCCCCCTGGGGGCGGATCGTTTCCGCGGGCGGAGCCGGCGCGTCCGCCGGCCCGAACAGGCCCGCGGCCTCCAGCGCGCTCGCCAGCCCGGGACGTCCGGACGTCGACATCTTGCGGTAGCAGTTCGTCAGATGTTTCTCCACGGCCCGCCGGGACACCCCGAGAGCGTCGGCGATGACCTGGTTCGTCAGCCCCTCCGCCGCCATCTGCGCCACCATCCGCTCGGCCGACGTCAGCCGTCCTCGGGTCGGGACACCCACCGCCCCCGGCCCCAGCAACTCCTGGGCGCGGGCCGCGATCCGCGCGGCTCCGCACTCCAGAGCCACCTCGTACGACGTGCGCAGCGCCGCCTCCGCCTCCGCCGCATGACGCGGCGCCACCACCTCCGCGAGCCGCAGCAGCACCGACGCCCGCGTGAGCAGATCGCCGGATGTCTCCAGCACCCCGGCCGCCTCCCGCAGCAGCCTGGGCGCCGAGGACCCGCCCGTCACGGTGGCGTGGAGCGCCAGGGCGCGGCCCAGGCCCGACGGCGCACCCCAGGCCCTGGCCTGCTCCAGGTGCCGCTCCGACAGCTGCTCGGCACGCTCGGACTCGCCCATGCGGTGCAGCGTGCGCGCCGCCCAGTACGCCGACGGCGCCATGACCGGATTGCGCCAGCCCGCCCGGTCCAGGACGTATTCCGCGTCGAGGAAGTGCTCCACGGCCATGGCCGGCTCGTGCCGCCGCTCCGCCTGCACGCCCCGCACCATCGTGAGCAGTCCCGCGAGCACACAGTTCTCGTGCACGCCTCGGACCCGCTCCGGCAGCGCCTCGACCAGGTCCACCTCGCGGGTCCGCAGCGCCACCATGGCTGAAGCGATCAGCGAGAGCGTGCTCGCCTCCTCGGGGCCGGACACCGCCAGGGCCCGCACGGCCCGTTCCCGCGCGTCCGTCAGCCTGCCCTGGGCGAGCAGGACCAGGGCCTGTTCGCTGAGCACCACCGACTGCTCCAGCCGTCCGCCCCGGCGCTCCGCGTCGGCCAGGGCCGTGTCCAGCCAGGACATCAGTCCGGTGACCGAGTCCGCGGTGACCGCGACCGGCACCACCAGCGGCAGCATGGTGTGCACATGGGCCGCGCACGCCGGCTCGTGCTCCAGGATCCGGCCCGCGAGTGCGCGGACCTCCGAGGCGGGCAACGTGGCGGAGACCGTCGCGGTGTACGTCAGTGCCGTCAGCAACTCCCGTTGCCCCGGGTGCGTCATCGCCGGTCGCCCGCCCAGCCCGGCCAGCCGCTCCGCGGCCGACGCGATCACCGACGGATCGAGTTCGCAGAGAAGGTGGACCCTGGCCTCCAGGCGCAACTCCAGCAGACGGCGTTCGTCCGGCGGCAGCTCCGCGGCCGGCAGCTCGCGTGCCGTCTGCCGCATCGCGTCCCCGAGCGACAGCAGGGTGGCCCCCGTCGCCGTCGGCGTGATGGTCAGCAGCGCCCTCGCGCGGGCCCGTGCGTCGGGCAGCAGCGAGAGGGCCTGGGTGATGTGCCTGACGGCGACCGAGGGGGCGAAACTGCGCTCCACGGCCGCCAGTTCCACCAGCAGCACCGCTCGCGCCTCGCTGTGCGGCGGGACGTCGAGCAGCGCCCGGCGCAGATAGCGGGCCGCCGTTTCCGGAGCGCCGCGCAGCACCGCGGCTTCGGCGGCATGGCGCAGCGCCACCAGCGAGTCGCCCTCCAACGCGACGGTGCTGGCGAGGAGATGACCGGCCACCCGCTCGGGTGTGCTGCCCCGGTAGCGCAGCAGCGCGGCGGCCCTCAGGTGCAGGCGGTTGCGTTCGCCGGGCGGCATGGCGTCCTCGATCACCTGGTGCACCGCCCGGTGCGCCAGCCGCAGAGCCTTGCCCTCGGGGACGGCCAGCGTCAGCCGGCGCAGCCGCCAGAGACCGGCCTCCCGGTCCACCCGGTCCAGTCCGGCCAGTTCACCGACCACCTGCGGGTCGGCTCCGTCCCCGAGGACCTGCAACGCACGTGCCACGGCCAGCACGGAGGGCGGCTGTTCCTGAAGACTCAGCATCAGCCGCCGACGCAGCGCCGGTGGCACCAGCGTGGCCACCTCCGAAGCCCGGGCCGCCACCGGGGCGATGCCGCGGGACCGGCATTCCTGGAGCAGCGACACGAGGTGCAGCGGGTTCCCGCGCGTGGCGTCGTGGCACACGGCCGTGAACTCCGCGTCGCCCGGCACACCCAGACGCTGCAGGATCAGGGCGTCGACCGACGCCGGGCCGAGCAGGGCCGGGAACAGCGTGTGCTCGGCGGCGGCGACCGGACGCACACCGGGCGGCTCCGCCGCCGGCTCCCCCTCGCAGACCGTCGCGGCGACCAGGATCCGCCGGTGGGGCACCTGCTGCACCAGCTGGTCCAGCCAGTCCAGAGTGCCCTCGTCCGCCCAGTGGAGGTCATCGACGAGGAGGACCGGAGTGCGGTCCTGGCTCATGTTCTCCACCAGGGACAGCAGGGCCCGCACCGTCGTCGCGGTGTGCTGCCGGGGCGACTCCGGGTCGCCCTGCAGGAAGGCGAGCGCGGGCCGCGCGGGCCCGGATCCCCATCTGGTCACGAACGTACCGGACTTGACCACGGGTTCCAGCAGTTGCCGGGTGACACCGAGAGCGAAGGAGCGTTCCGCGGGGGCGGCGTAGGCGCGCATCACCAGGGGCCGGGGAAGCGCCGCCGAACCCGTCGTCGGGCCGTTGGACAGGTGCCCGGCGAGTTCGCCGATCTCCGACAGGACGGCCGACTTGCCGACCCCGGGCGGCCCGCTGATGACGACCAGGGATCCGTTGCCGTGTGCGGCGCGCCGGAGGGCCTCGGCCGCCACTTTCAGTTCGTTCTGCCGCTCGAGCAGCATGCCAGCGGCCTCCTTGCGCGGTCTGATGGAGCTTGAGGGGGGTGGATGCGAGGCACGTCGAGTGCGCGTGATCACGGGCCCATCGCAGTCCCGCCGTCCTGGTTCCCCGATCCGGTCGACGCGGGCTCCGCCGGTGTCCCGCCGTGCGCTCCGGCCGCCTCACGGGCGACCACGCTCTGCACGAAACGCCGGGACGCGGGGGTGGGCCCCAGCCGGCGCAGCGCGTGTTCGGTCAGCCGCGCCGCCTGCGGAGCCGGGGAGCCGAGGCCGCGACGCAGATCGGTCCAGGCCAGGGCGGAGCCGGTGCCCCACCGTCCGGCCAGCCGCGACTCCTCGGCGAACAGCTCGGCCGCCCGGTCGTTCCCGCCGCAGCCCAGGTGGGCCAGGGCCGCCAGCGAGCGCCAGGCCACCAGCCCCGGGTTGGCCCACCCACGGGCCGACATGCGCCGACCGCACTCCTCGGCCTCTGCCAGGGCCTGCCGGGGGCGCCCCTGGCAGAGGTACAGCTGTGCGCGGGCGTAGAGCAGATGGACCCAGGCGTCGCTCTCCTCGGCCCCGGGCGCCGGCTCCTCGCGGGCCAGCCGGTCGGCCTCCGCGTACCGCTCCCGTGCCACCAACAGGCGGATCTCCAACGACCGCAGCAAGGTGAGCCGAGCGGGATCCCACACCTCCGCCGGCGCCAGGGAACGGCAGGAGGAGAGGTCGTGCAGGGCGGTGCCCGGAGCACCGGCCTGCAGGTTGAGCTGGGCGCGCAGCAGGCGCCCCCACACCACCAGCGCGGGGCTGCGGCGGCGTCCGGCCTCTGCGAGCGCCACGTCGAGCGCGTCGAGCGCGGCGTCATGGGCGTCCGCGACGGACAGCGCGCAGCAGACGGCGAACCGGGGGAGCAGCGCATCGTCGGCCGGCGCTCCCAGGGCCTGCAGACAGATCGCCCGCACCCCGGCCGCGTCGTGGCCCCGTACCGTCTGCCGCCACGCCTGCACAGCGAGCGGGGCCGAACGGGCAGGGGAACCTGGCTCGCCGTGGACGGCCGGCGGGGCGCCGGATGCCGTGGACGGCCCGGTGCACGGGGCGTCCGCCGTCCGGGTCCGGGCCTCCACGCCGAGGATCTCCGTCGGCCCCGGGCCGCACGGTTCGCCCGACACCCGCAGCACGGCACGGCAGTCGTGCCGTCCGACCAGGAGGTCCTCGGCGGCCGCGCGCACGTGCGGCCGCGCCGTCCCGGACAGCAGCTCCGTGATCCTGCGGTCCGCGGCCTCGGGCGCGGTCATGGTGTACGACTCGGCGGCCTCCAGGAGGACCTCCGCGCGCTCCACCGGGTTCAGCGGCTCGCGCAACGCCCGCTCCAGCAGTTCGGCCGCCTCGGCGTGCCGGCCGCGCGCGTGCAGGGTGCGGGCGGCGCGGCGCAGCACCGGCGGCGCCCAGGGCTCGCCCAGCGGCACGGTGTTCAGCAGCAGACCGGCCAGCGCTTCGTCGTCGGCGTCACAGCGGTGCGCCCAGCGGGCCGCCTCCGCGTACAGCCGCTTGCGCTCGTCGCTCTCCGAACCGGCCAGCAGACCCGCCGTACTGCACGTGGTCCTCAGCCGCGGTGGATCACCGGCGTCGATCAGGCCCTGCACCCGTAACGTCCTCAGGGCGCCGGACACCTCGGCTTCGTCCAGCTTCACGAGAGCGGCGACCCGTTCCACCGGTAGCAGCCCCCGGCAGACCGCCAGACCGCGGAGCAGCGCCAGCGGACGCTCGGGCAGCTGGGCGGCCGACTCGGTGGCCCGGTCCCGGTGCGCGGCGTCGATCTCCTGGGTGAGCGCCGTCCACAGCCCGACGGCGGACACCAGGGCGGGATCGCGGCGCACCTTGTCCACCGAGCGCAGCATCACCCAGGGACTGCCGCCGGTGAGGCGGCTGACGCGTTCCCACCAGACGTCGTCCGAGGTCGGGGGGACGGGCAGCTCCGACGCGGTGCACAGCGCGTGGACCTCGGGCACGCCGAGCGGTCCGAGTTCCAGCAGCATCCCCCGGTTGTCCGGGGAGGCGGCCGCCTGGTCGAGCAGTCCGGCGCAGGCGTCGGGAAACTCGCCGTGGGCGCTGGTGACGGTCAGCAGCAACCCGAGCGGCGCCGAGGCCAGCCTCCGCAGCAGTCCCGCGACGACCTGCACCGACTCCGGGTCCGCCCACTGGACGTCGTCCAGGGCGACGAGCGTCGGCCGGTGCGCGGCGGCCATCAGGGAGCGGCACCATCCCTGGACCGAGTCCTCCGCGGACAGCTCTCCGGCATGGGCCCCACCGCCCGCCGGGGACCGGACCGGCCGCAGCTGTCGTACGAAGGAGTACGGGGCGGGCGAGGGCGGGCCCGTGCCCAGCGCGGTGAGCACCTGCACACCCGCGGCCCGGGCGAGGGCCATGCCACGTCGCAGCAGGCGGCTGCGTCCCGAGCCGGGGGCGCCGTGGATCACGCTCACGCCGGGATGCCCGGCGGCGAGCCGGTTCACCATGCGGAGCAGCACCGCTTGCTCGGTCTCCCGCCCGTACAGCGGCGTGAAGCCGTCCAGGGAGGCCGACTTGAGCAGTAAGGGACTGGGGGACGCCGCCCGGCGGTCCGGTGCGGTACTCATCGGTTCCCCTCGCCGGGCCGCGACACGAGGGTTCCGGAGGCGGCCTGAAGGACCCCCACGAGATCGTCCCGGCCACTCACGCCGAGTTTCTGATAGGCGTGGGTCAGGTGCAGTTCGACCGTACGCCGGGTGATGTAGAGCGTCTCGGCTATCTCCCGGTTGGAACGGCCCGCCATCGCCAGGGCGGCGACTCTGCGCTCCCGGGCCGTCAGGGCGTCGTCCGGGCGGCAGCTGAGCTGACGGGGCCGCCCGCCCGCCTCGGCGAGCCGGACCCGGATGCCTGTCGCGGCGTTGCCGGCCCCGCACCCGATCATCAGGTCCAGCGCGGTCCGCAGCCGGGGCCGGGCGGCCAGGGGGTCGCCGGCGTCGAGCAGGGCGGCCCCCAGCGCGTACTCGGCGCGTGCCCGCAGCAACCGCGCGGGGGATTCGGCCAGTCGCGCGCAGGCGTCGTCGAGGAGCCGGTGCCCGGCCCGGCCCGGAGTGGCCAGCCCGCGGGCCAGCAACGTCAGTCCGGCGCTGCGCGGGGTGTCGGGACGGGCGACGAGTGTGCCGTTCCGGGCGGCCAGCTGCCGTGCCTCGGCGGTACGGCCCAGCTCCGTCAGCAGCCCGGCCGTCTCCAGCCACCACGGCAGCACCAGCGGGGGCTCGGCATGCTGCGGGCCCAGCGCCCTGCCGCCGGCGCGCAGGGCCGTCAGCGCGCCGCGCAGGTCGCCGTGGGCCCGTCGCACGGCCGCCGTCGCCCACCAGTAGAGGGGGTGGACGTAGGTCAGCCGACGCAGGTCGGCGCCGCCGGCCTGGGAGAGGACCGCCGCTGCGGCGGCGATGGTGCCGCGCTGGGCAAGGACGTAGGCGAAGACGACGGCGGACATGACGGCGGGGCTGTCATCGCGTCGGCGTTCGAGTTCCAGGGCCTGCCGGCTGTCCCGTTCGGCCGCGGGCAGGTCGCCTGTCGCGCTCAGTACCAGCGCCCGGACGGTGAGGGCCTGGATCCGGCTGGGGGCGAGTTCCCCGCGGAGCGGATTGCCGAGGAGGCGGTCGAGAGTGCCGAGCGCCGTGGAGTTGTCGTCGGTGAGGTTCGCGACGACGGCGGAGGCGATCAGCGACAGGTCGTCCAGCGGGGTGCAGGGGGCGCCGTCGGCTGCCGGGCCCGGGTGCTCGGGCACGGGGCGGCCGCTGAGCGCCGACAGCGCGGCGCGGGCCAGCCGCAGCCTGCGGTTGCCGGGGTTGTTGTCGCCGGGCTCGCTCGCTGTCCTCGTGCGCTCCTCGACCCAGTGCATGGTCCGTGGATCCAGAGCTCCGCTGAGCAGCAGAGCGGATTCCAGGGTGGCCCGGGACTCCTGCGGAACGATGGCCTGCGAAGAGCCGGGCCGGCGGTCCAGCACGTCGGCGAGCAGCCGGGCCGCCTCGTCCCCGCGGCCGAGGAGAACGAGCGTGTCGGCGTACCGCAGTGCGAGCTCGGCGAGTTCGTGTCCGTCGGTGCTGCTCGCCAGGAGCGCGCTCAGGTGGTGGACGGCCAGGTCCGGCGCGATGGTGCTGAGGGTGTCGGCCAGCAGGGCCCTGATCCGGCGGAGCGTGCGGGTGTTCTCCCCCGCGCCGATGTCCAGCGCGTGGGAGAGGTACCGTACGGCGGTGCCCGGGGAGTCGGTCGCCAGGGCCGCGCTGTAGAGGGTCTCCAGCATCCACGGTGCGGCCCCGTACGGGATCCGCAGGAGTACGTGCGCCACCTGGGCCGGTGGGCGGCCCGCGTCCTCCAGCAGCCGGGCGGCGCGGGCGTACAGCGGAACGAGTTCGTCGCCGGACAGACCGGCCGGCGCCGCGTCGGCGGGACCGGGGGATCCGGCCTGCGAACCGTGGAGCGGCAGGATCCGGCGTTCGGTGAGCTGGTCCAGGGCCCGCAGCACGGTCGGCAGCGGCATGCGGATCAGTTCGCTGACCAACTCCGGTTCCGCGCAGCCCAGTACGGCCACCGCGGACAGGACGGCGGAGGCGGAGGAGGGCAGCGGTCGTGCGCCCTGCGGCGTCGCGAGGTCCGCCGCTGTGCCCCCGCCCGTCGTGTCGGCCGTGCCGGTGTGCCGGGCGAGGAACGCGTGGACCGCCGCCGGTATGCCCTCGGACTGTTCCTGGCACGCGCGCACCAGGGCCGTGGAGGGGTCGTGTCCCAGCCTCTGGAGGAGCAGTTCCGTGATCTCGGCGCCGGTGAGGGGTCTCAACTCCCGTGCGGACCAGGCATGGTGGGTGAGCAGGGAGGCGAGGGCCGGTGGCTCGGCGACGGGGGGCACCGTGATCACCGGCAGCAGGGGCAGCCCGACGGATCTGCGCAGGACGTAGTCCAGCGCGCGCAGCGACCGGGGGCGGGGCAGGTGCGCGTCGTCCATGGCCAGCACCACGGGTCCGCTCCGGCAGAGCGCCACCACCCTCTCGTGGAGCTGATGACTCGACAAAGGCTCGTCGCCCAGCGGGAATCGGGCGAACGCCGCGTCGCCGCGCAAGGCCCCGACCGCCTCGCACCAGGTGCCGTCCAGGGGGCCGGCACGCAGCACGGACGCCCAGGGGCTCACGAGATCGCAGAAGGCTGCCAGCAACGCGCTGCGCCCGACTCCGGTCGGTCCGGTCAGCATCACGCCGGGGGGTGGTCCCGAGCCGGGCCCCGGGATGTGGCGGATCAGCGCCGACAGCAAGGCGGACCTGCCCACCAGAGGTTCGGCCGGGGTGTCACTCGTACGCGGTGATCGAGGGGCCGGTATGGCCGAGGTGAGGTTCACGGGGCCACCGAATGTTCTGTGGGGACGGACACTTGATGGGCTTTGTGCGTGGGGGAGGGAAAAAGGGAGCGGGGCCGCATGGTGGACGCAACGGCGTGGGGAGCGGGAAGCTCACAGCGGCCCAGGGGTGAAGGGCGTAACGCGCTCATCGCTTTGTAAGCGGTTTCCGGCGTTCTGTTCTCGGTTCGTAATGGGTGCACACAACGCTCTGGATTGTAGCCGATGCTCCTTGTCGATGTGCATGTCATGTGAAGCGTGCCTGTGGCCGGAATGCTGAGGTGAACGCCGTGACAGTGCCCGAGAAAGGCCAGAAGCGCCTGCTGTGATGTGTATTGCGTCCGCTTCGTCCAATTCGCGTTCATGCGGGGCCGGTGTGAATGGGCGGAGACTGGTGAAGCATCTAGAATTTAAGTCAATATCGCGGTTGATGGCCTGCCTGATTTTGTGTACGGCATTCCCGTGCGCGACCGGTCTCCGCCGAGGTTCTTTCTCGTTGTGCGCGACGCCTTCCCGCCCTGTGCCGGACCAGGCGGGTGTCGGCCGGCGCCGGCCGGGAGGCGGCGGTGGAGTCGTGCGGCCCGACCGGCTCAGGCGGGCAGCCGGATGCGGAACCACGCCCCCCGGTGACCGGGTTCCAGCGACACCGTCCCGCCGTGCGCCGCGACGATGGCGGCCACGACGCTCAGCCCCAGACCGTTCCCGCCGCCCGCGTCCGCGACCGGCGCGCGCGTCACCGTCCGCCTGCCGTGGACGAAGGGTTCGAACGCCGAGCCGCGCAACTCGACCGGGATGCCGGGCCCGTCGTCGATCACCTCGATGACCCGGAAGCCGTCCTCGGTGCCCAGGCCCAGAGCGGTGCGCGTGCCGCCGGGCGTGTGATGCCGCACGTTCGCCAGCAGGTTGGCGACCGCCTGGTAGAGACGGTCCCGGTCGCCGGTGACCGCGTGGGTGCCCGGCAGGATCGTCAATCGGATGGGGTGGTGCGGAGAACACGCCTGGGCGTCGGCCACCGCTTCCCGGCACAGCTGTGCGAGGTTGACCGGCTCGTTGCCCAGTGGCTGGCCGAGGTCCAGCCTGGCCAGGAGCATCAACTCGTCCAGGAGCGCGGACATCCGGCGGGTCTCGTCGGTCATACGGGCCATCACCAGGTCGAACTTCTCCAGATCGGCCAGTCCGCCCAGCCGGGCCAACTGCACATAGCCGGAGACGGCGGTGAGCGGAGTGCGTAACTCGTGGCACGCGGTCGCCACGAACGCCATCATGCGCTGCTCGGACTTGCGGCGGTGATCACGGTCCCTGCGCATCTGGGCGCTGAGCCCGATCGCCGCCAGCAGTGGCAGGAGGAGCAACGCCAGCTTGAACACCCGTGAACCGGGGACACGCAAAGACACGGTCGGTCGCCCGATCGCCATCCTCTGTGCGCCGCCGTGGATCACGGCCACCCACTCGCCTCCGCCGCCGGCGGTGGTCGCGTGGCGGGCCGTCGCGTACGTCGTGGCCGGCCTGACCGGCGGCCGGCCTTCGCCCGGCGCCGGTCCGGCGGAGACGACGAAGAGGAGGACCACGAGGGACAGGGCTCCGACCGCCGCACCTCCGTGCAGGATCCACGCCGAGTTCAGAAGGCGAGGCGCCGACACTGCGGTCTCCTCGTTGGTCTCCTCGTGGGAATCCCGAAGATACACCTCACCGCCCGATCAGGGTGCCCTGCGCCAACGCGACCAAAACAAGCCTTGCTTGGCGGCACGATACCCAAGGGCACTCTCGGATCGGCAAGTTCCCGGCTCCGAGGGCCGGACGGAATGCTGTCGATATCGACAGGTCGGTCATGCCAGGTGGGAAGGGGTGGAGTGGTACGGGCGACCGGTGCGCCGCCGGCTCCGGCCCCGCCGGCCCCGAGGCCGCGGTGGGCGGATCCGCCGGTGGCCCGGCCGGCCCCAGGTCCCGCACCGCCGGCTGACGGCGCCTCGGGCGCGAGGGGAAACGCACTGATCAACGGCTGTGGTACGGCTCCGGACGCGCCCCGGCACGCGGCTCACCCGCCCTCGGGCTCCGCCGCGCAGCCGGGCCGCTCGGAACAGGTACGGGCGTGACGAACTCTCGCCCGGCGCATGTAGGTGAATCCCTGGTTTTCGCCGAAGCGCGCGACACCGCCCGGGTGCATGTGCAGAGCGGTACGCACTCCGTGCGGCCGGCGTCGGACCGTACGCGGCCGGTGTCGCGCGGGGTGGGTCGGTGCGCAGGCCGGTGCCGTGCGGTGCGGGGTCGGCGTGCAGGCCGGTGCCGTGCGGTGCGGCATCGTCCGGCCCGAGTGCCCTGCCGTGCGGCGGCGTTCGGCCTCATGGCAGCGTCATCGGTGGCGCGGCGTCGGGGCGGTGCCCTGCGGCGGCGGGCAGGCTGACACGGAACCACGCACCCCGCTCGGAGGGTTCGAGACCGATGGACCCGCCGTGAGCGGTCACCACCGCCGCCGCCACGCTCAACCCCAGTCCGCGTCCAGGACGTGGAGGCAGGTCCGGATCCGCCGAAGGGGAGCTCGACGCGCGGAAGAACGGCTCGAAGATCCGGTCCCGAACGGTTTCGGCGACCCCCGGACCGTCGTCGATGACGTCGATGACATGGCGGTCACCGTCCAGCCCCAGCCGGACCTGGGCCGATGCCTCCGCGGGGGTGTGGGCCAGCACGTTGGACAGCAGGCTGTCGATCGCCTGCTCCAGCCTTCGCCGGTCGCCTTCCACCCAGTGCGGAAAGGACTCGACCACGCACCGCAGCGAGCGCGGAGTGCCCGGGCTCTGGGCCCGGTTCACCGCCTGGAGGCAGACCTGGGCCAGGTCCACCTGGCACAGCTCGAGCACGCCGCCGTGCTTCAGCCGGGCCAACAGCAGCATGTCCTCGACCAGGCTGTTCAGACGCCGGGTCTCCTTCTGGACCTGCCCCATGGCCTCGTCCAGGCGGCGCGGGTCGTCCAGCCCCCGGATCAGGGCCAGTTGCGTGTACCCGGCGATGGTGGTCAGGGGAGTGCGCAGTTCATGACTGGCGGCGTCGACAAGTTCGCACAGTCTGTTCTCCTCCTGCCGACGGCGCAGCCCTGCCTCCTCGATGCGCCGCAACAGGTAGTTGTACGTGTCGGCGGCGCTCCGCAGCTCCAGCAGCGGCTGTGTCGTGACCGGGACGCGCTCCGAGGGTTCCTCACTGCCCTCCGCGATGCGCCGCGCGTCGGCCGAGATCTCGCACATGGACGCGAGTGTCCGACGGCTCGACCACAGGGCCCCCAGGGCGAGCCCGAGGATCAGCGGGATCCCGGTCGCGGTCTCGATGCCTACGAGCGTCCGCACGGTCGTGTCGTCCGAGGCCGTGGACCGGGCGGTCATCAGATAGCCGCCGTCCGGCAGACGGTCCACGACGGCCCGTGCGGCTCGGCCCGGCACCGGCAGGGGCTGCTCGACCCCGTCCCGCTCGCGCAGCAGAGCCGCCGACGTCGGCAGGCTGCCCAGGAGGGATGTGTCCCCGGTCGACAGGCGCACGGCGCCGCGGCCGTCGGTCACCACGGACGCGGACTCGTCCCGTTCCGGCAACCAGCTCCGCCCGGCACGCAGTGCCTCCATCCGGAAGCGGTGACTCTGGACGATCTGCTGGTCGGTGCGCTCCCGGAGGCGGGACGACATCGCGCACGCATAGTAGACGTCGGCGGCGAGCACACCGATCGCGGTGATGATGAGGAAGCCCCAGGCGAGCCTGCGGGCGAGGTACTTGGCGGGAGCCGGAGGGAACCGGGCCCCCCGGTCTCTTCGGCTGCTCCGGGCAGGGCACGCGGCGGGGGACACCTCAGTCCTCCGTGACGTGTCCGGGAGGGGCGGAGCGCACCAGATAGCCCGCCCCGCGCACGGTGTGGATCAGCGTCTGGTCGGTGTCGCCCAGTTTCCGCCGCAGGTAGTAGATGTAGGTCTCGACGATTCCGGACTCGCCCCGGAAGTCGTAGCTCCACACGTTGTCGAGCATCTGCGCCCTGGAGATCACATGGTCGGCGTTCTCCAGGAGATAACGCAGTAACGCGAATTCCGTCGACGACAACTGCACGGGCTGGCCGTGCCGCCAGACCTCGCGCGTGTCCTGGTCCAGTTCCACCCAACCGGCGCGCAGCCTGCGGCCGTTGGCCGGCGTCAGCTCACGACCGCGGCGCATGACGGCACGGATCCGCGCCACCACCTCGTTGAGGTCGAACGGCTTGGTGACGTAGTCGTCGGCGAGTTCGAGGCCCCGCACCTTGTCCTCGACCGCGTCCCGTGCGGTCACGAACAGGACCGGCACGTTGACGCCCGCGCCCCGGAGCCCGTGACAGACCTCGAATCCGTCCATGTCGGGCAGGACGACGTCGAGCAGGACGACGTCGGGGGCACGGCTGATCGCCAGGGCGAGCGCCTCGTCTCCCCGGGCGGCGGTGACCACCTCGAATCCGAGGAACTGCAACGCCATGGTGAGCATGGAGGCGATGCTGGCCTCGTCCTCCACGACGAGCACGGTCGTTTTCGAGGACGTGTCGCTCTGGATCATCGTGTGCGCACCATGAAGTCGGTAAGAACCCATTGCTGTCGAGATCTGCCCGCGGAATCGAGGAAGACGGGATCAGCGCTGTCGTCGTCATGATGGCACAGGGATGATCCGTCGGATCGTATTCCCATCGTGCTCTGAGCGGACTTTGATGTATCTCTGAAGTTCGTGGACTTACCTGTCCTGACATGACCACACACGCGGGGGCGATACCTGACCTTCACCCACTCTTCGCGTCGGAGGGGATCGAGGATGCCGACGAATTGCTCCGCAGAGTCCGGTGGGAGATCTTCTCGGCTCTGACCGAGGTGGTGTCCGGCCAGGGCGACTGGAGCTGGCAGAGCGCGGCACGTATCCGCGCGGAGGGCCGGGCCTGGGCGCGACGCGGCCGGTCCCTCGACGAACTGCTCGCGATGGTGGGCGGCATGACCCGCCATCTCATCAACCGGTGCACGGTCGGAGCCCATGACCAGGACGCTCTGATGCACGAGGTGATGGTGCTGCGGCTGGGCGACGCCGGCCGACTGGTGGGCCGCGAACTGAACTGCGGCTTCTTCGAGGTGGGGATCGGCGGCGAGGACGATCCGGAGTCTCCCCGCCCGTTCCCCGCGCAGCGCACCAGGGAGACTCCCGCCGAGGCCTGCGCGGTGCTGGCAATACGCGCTGTGTCCTGCACGATCGCCGACATCGACCGGGTCTTCGGCGGTCTCGCCGCGGCGGTGGTCCCGACGTCCGAGGACGGAGCCCACGTCCTGCTGCGGGCTGCCGACCAGCAAGAGGCCGTCTCCCGCGCCCGAGAAGCCCACAAGGACCTTCCCGGCGACGTCTGGATAGCCGTCCACTGGCAGGACTCCGGCCTCGGCGCACCGGGCGGACGGGCGGTGCCGGAGGGGAGCGGGGTGTCGGTCGCCGACGGCATCTGTGCCACGCTCCTCGCCCTCGAGTGTCCCCCCGGGGTGTACGGACTCGACGACGTCCTGGTGGAGTACAGCGCGACGGAGACCCCGGCCGTTTCCGAGCGGCTCCTCGAAATGGTCGAGCCGCTGAACGAACACCCCGTCCTGTGGGACACCCTGACCGCTCTCATCGCCGCCGACGGGGTTCGTCACCGTGCCTGTGAACGACTGGGCATCCACCGCAATACGCTGGACCGCCGCCTGCAGCGGATCGGCCTGCTCACCGGTCAGCGCCTCGACGGGCTGCGCGGCCTGTGCACCCTGCGCGCGGCTCTCGCCGTCGTCGCGGTCACCCGCCTCCAGCGCACCGCGGGCCTGCACTGGTCCGAACCGACGTCGGCCACGGGCGCGTGGGACATCCAGGGCGCCCCTGACGCAGCCGACCACGAAGCCGTCCCGGACGCCCCGCCCTCTCACGCCCCCGACGCGATCCGCCCGCGCATCCCGGCCCCACGGCGCGTGCCCCCTCAACCCTCGTTGTACACGGCGGCCCATCCGGTCCGAGCCCGCCATGCCTCCACCCCGGTGACCACGGTCGGGTGACCCCGGCGCCTGAACCGTCGGTCCGCGGGAGCGAGCCGCGGCCTTCGCGGAGTCCGACGACACGGCAGCGGCGTAACCCGGACCTTGCCGCGCGACGCCGCTCGTGTCGTGGAGACATGGGCCGACCTGAGCAGGCCCGCGTCTGTGTGCGGCCGCACGGCCCGGACGCGCGCCGGCACCTGTATACCGCGGTGCAGCCGGTCACCGTGCAGGCACACTCGCTACGGCGGGCTGTGCTCGGAACACCTCCGAGCCCGGATGCCGGCGGATGGCGACGAGCCGGACGGCACGGGAGCAACTGACGGGCGAGGGCACGACCGCGTTCCAGAACCTGCAGTTTCTGGAGAACTGCGAGGAGTTCGGGATCGAGCCCGGGCGGAACCCGCTGATCGGCTTTCCCTGCGAGGACCCGTCGGTCCACCGCACCTACACCGAGGAACTGCGCGACCTCGTCCACCTGGCGCCGCGGCACGGCGGGAGTGGACCGCCGACGGCATGGTGCACGAGGTGCACGAGGTGCACTACGGGCAACATTGAGCGCCTCGGCTGGCTGCCGCCCACCGAGGGAGAATCCCCGCCCCCAGCCACCCGCCTTCCGGAACTACCTCGGAACTACCTCGACCACCGCGAGACACCCCGGCCGAAGCCCTGCCAACAGCACGGCCGCGCACGGGCCTTCTGGCCGGACGCATGCACGCGTGCTTTCCCACCGGCCTGCAGGCCGGTGGGAAAGCACGCGTGATCCGATCCTGCTTGAATCAGCAGGTGATGTAATTCATCGCCACCGAGGTGAAGGTCCGGCCCGAGGGGGCGCTGAGGTTCACCGGCGAGGAGTCGCCCTTGGGGCCGGCCCAGGCGCTGTCGTGGTAGCCGCCACCCGACAGGTATCCGCGCACGAACGGGCAGCGGCCGTCCGCCTTGGTGTCGTGGACGGTGCCCGTGACACGGGTGTTGCCGTCACACCACTGGCCGTTGGCGTATCCCTGAGCGGAGCTGATGGACCAGTTCTGGTTGCACGCGAGCGTGCCCGTGCTTCCAGCGCTCGCGGTGGGGGCCGTCACCACAAGGGCGGTGCCGGCGAGGCCCACGGCGGCGAGGACGGTTCCGAGGACATGGCGCTTGCGGGACGAAGGCTTCTTGATCACAGTACCTCCCAAGTACGTGGCGGAATCGCTGAGCGGCTCTGACGCCCCGCTGAATCAGCGGGCAGGGCGACCGACGCCCACGCATCACGCGGACCGGTGGATCCGGTTCGGTGCCCTCAGGGTCGACCCGTGGTGGGAGCGTGCGGAGCACATCCCGCCAAAGCTGGGAAACTCAGGGACGGCTCCCGTCGCGACCTGGCGGGATGGCGGCCACCGCGGGAAAGTTGGGGACATGACGCGGTGGAGAGCGCTTCCCGATGATCTCGAGCCGGAGGTCGCGGACCTCATCCGAGAACTGCGCGGCCTCAAGGACGTCACCGAACTGACGCTGATGGCTCTCGCCTCGAAGACGGCGTACAGCAAGTCCGCCTGGGAACGTTACTTCAACGGCAAGAAGCTGCCGCCGCGTCAGGCCGTCAAGGCCTTGGCGGAGATCGCGGGTCCCGAACACGTCGTACCTCTGCTCGCGCTGTGGCAGCGGGCTGCACAGACCGAGACGCGGGGACGGCCGCAGGAGGGCGACGGAGGCGAGGCGGCTGAGGACGAGCGCAGGACTGAGGCGGCTTCGGCGACTCTCGGGACGGCGGGCGAGGGATCTTCGTCCGTGAAGGTCGACTCCGGTGACGACGGTGACGTTGACAGCGACGAGGGGGCGCTTCCAGGGAGGAGACGGGTACGGCTCAGGGTTCTCGTCGGCGTCTGTGCGGCTACGGCCCTCCTCGTGGGTGTCGCCCTCGTCCTGGCCGTCGTCCTGCACCCGGACGGAGGACGTGGCGCCGGGAAGGACGCGAGGGCGACGGCGAGCCCGTCGCCGGTGGCGGACGATCGGTCGGCGAGCCCCGCCGGCTGCCGGAAGGAGACGTGTGAAGGGAAGGACCCGCGGCTGACGGGGTGCGGACAGGACGCACGGACCGTAGCCTCCGTCTGGCTGTCCTCCACGCTGATCGAGCTGCGGTACAGCTCGCGCTGCCAGGCCGCCTGGGGCCGTATTCTCGCGGCGGAAGTGGGCGACCAGGTGCACGTCGACACCGTCGACGGACGGGCGCAGACCGGCCATGTGAAATTCGGGGTCGACGCCTTCAGTCCGATGGCCCCGGTCGCGGATCCCTCCGGAGCGCGGGCCTGTGCCACGCTGACGAACAAGGCCGCGACTTGCACGCCGCAGGGGTCGGACGCGCTCGCCGACCCGGCATCCTCCTCAGGAGGTTGACGGGCCGTAGGCCTTCTTCGGCGATGTCGGTCTGCCGCTGAGCCGAGTCGGTCCGCACCTCGTCCGGATCGAGTGCAGGAAGCCTCGTCGGGGCAGAGTGACCGAAGGGTCCCCTGCCCCGACGGAGCTCGGTCGGCCGGGCTGCGGGTCACCGGCGCCCGGCAGAGGCCGGTGCCGTGTGCGTCGCTCCCCGGCTCAGCCGAAGTTCACGTCGCTGCACCACATGTAGGCCTGGTCGAGGTGTGATGCCTGCCAGATCACGAACAGGATGTGGTGTCCGGTGTAGCCGGAGGTCCGGACGGGGAACGTGATGTCCTGCGCCGGGGCGAAGCGGCCGGTCTGCGTGATGAAGTCGAGGTTGCCCCATCCCAGGTTCTGGGTCTTGGGGTTGAAGCCCTGCTTGCTCACGTAGACCTTCAGGTAGTCGGCACCGTGGGATGCCTGGTCGTGCAGGTGGACCGAGAAGTTGTTGCCGACGGTGGTGGTCTTCCACTGCCCGGGCTTGTTCAGGCTGTCGTTCCTCGAGAGGTTGTTGCTGCAGAGCGTCCCGTCGGGGGTCCGCGCCTGGAACTGGCCACCGAGGCCGTCGCGGAGTGCGCTCATCCAGTTCCACATGGTGTCGGAGTTGGCCTGGAAGGCCTGCCAGCACATGGGGTCTTCGGTCTGCATGGCCGGGTTGGTGTGGTTGCTGCCCCACGTCTTCCAGCACTGGTACGCGCGGGAGGCGGGGTCGACGACGGTGCCGTGAGCCTGGGCGGGGGCCGACCAGGTGAGGGCGCCGACAACCACGGCGAACAGCATGACGAGCGCCTGGAGGGGCCGCCGGAGGGACGACCGCGAACGCCTGGTTAACGGACTCTGGTTGCGCATGTGGGGGGAACTCCTTCCAGTTGCAAGGCTGTCATGGGAGCGCTCCCAATAATAGGTTCTCTGGGTTGAATGTCCATGAAACGGTCAAAGTTGATCACAGGAGGGGTGGTGAGCAGGGAATCCGGCGTGAGTGGGGGAGTGCGGGCCGGTGCGGCGGGCATCACCCGTTCCAGGACCGCCTCCCGGTCGCCTCGGCGTCCAGGGCCCTCCGCATCCGCAAGGCGGCCGGCCCGGCCTCGTCGGCGACGGCGGTCCACTCGAACGAGCGGCCCGCCCGCCGCCGGGCGACCGCGCCTTGGCATGCAGCCGGGTCGGGATGGTCATCGCCGTGGTGTAGGCGAGGCTGCCACCGAGGCGTTCTTGGACCCAGGCCGGAGGAACCGCTCCGGGGGCCGGGTGCAGCGCGGCGAGCACCTGCCCCTTCAGCTCCCCCTGGCCGCGCCGCCCGGCTGCGGGCCCCCGCGACCCCCAGGCGGGACTCGCAGGCCGCATCCGGTGCGGGGACCCTCGCCGTCGGCCCCGGCTACCCCGGACCGCGCGGCTGACCGGGGCCCGCATCACCGCGCTCCAGATCCGACTGCGCCATGGACGGCCCTGACAACCTTCAGCAACTTCTACAGTGCTGTAGAATTTGAGTCTCAGTCACTCGGCGGCCGGGCCCCTGCGCCCGGCCCTCGGACACGGGAAGGTATGCGACATGGGTGTGAGCCTCTCCAAGGGCGGCAATGTCTCGCTGAGCAAGGAGGCGCCGGGCCTGACGGCCGTCCTGGTCGGCCTCGGGTGGGACGTGCGCACGACCACGGGCACCGACTACGACCTCGACGCCTCCGCGCTGCTGGTCGACGAGTCCGGCAAGGTGCTTTCCGACCAGCACTTCGTTTTCTTCAACAACCTCAAGAGCCTGGACGGCTCGGTGGAGCACACCGGCGACAACCTCACCGGCGAAGGAGAGGGCGACGACGAGGCCATCAAGGTCAACCTGATCACTGTCCCCGCCGACGTCGCCCGGATCGTCTTCCCCGTCTCCATCCACGACGCCGCCAACCGCGGCCAGAGCTTCGGCCAGGTCCGCAACGCCTACATCCGCGTCGTCAACCAGGCGGGCGGCGCCGAGCTGGCCCGCTATGACCTGTCCGAGGACGCCGCGACCGAGACCGCGATGGTCTTCGGCGAGCTGTACCGCAACGGCGCGGAGTGGAAGTTCCGCGCGGTCGGCCAGGGCTACGCATCCGGCCTGGCGGGCATCGCCGCCGACTTCGGCGTCAACGTCTGACCCGCCAGACGTCTGCGGGCGGGCCGGACTCTACGTCCGACCCGCCCCGCCTCCCGTGCCGCGGAATGCGAGCCCTGGTTACAGCAGCCCGGACTTCACCGGCCCCTCTCTGCCTTTCCGGGGCTGACTCCGCTCCCACGAGTGCGCGCGGGCCGAACGGGTGCCGCACGCCATGCCGTACCCGCCGGGGCCGGGCGCGCCCCTGCCCGTCCCTTCTACATTGCTGTAGATTCATGTGCGCTCCCCCCACCACACCGCCGGGGCAGCGCACTTCGGCCCCCGAGCACCAGGAGGAAACCGGTGACAGTCACGCTGACCAAGGGCCAGCAGATCAGCCTGGAGAAGAGCGGCGGGCAACCGCTCAGCGTCGTGAGGATGGGACTGGGCTGGCAGGCGGCGCCCCGTAAGGGCTTCCTCGCCAAGCTCACCGGCCCACGCGAGATCGACCTGGACGCCTCCGCGGTCCTCTTCGCCGGCAACGAACCGGTCGACGTCGTCTTCTTCCAGCACCTGGTCAGCGACGACGGCTCGGTCCGCCACACCGGCGACAACCTCGTCGGCGGCGCCGGGCAAGGCGGCGACGACGAATCGATCCTCGTCGACCTGCTGCGCCTGCCCGCGCACGTCGACCAGATCGTCTTCACCGTCAACTCCTTCACCGGGCAGACCTTCGCCGAGGTGCAGAACGCCTTCTGCCGCCTCATCGACGAGAAGACCGGACAGGAACTGGCCCGCTACACCCTCTCCGGCGGCGGCTCCTACACCGCCCAGATCATGGCCAAGGTCCACCGCTCCAGCGGTGGATGGCACATGTCCGCCATCGGGGAACCGGCCAACGGCCGCACCTTCCAGGACCTGATGCCCGCCATCGCCAGCCACCTCTAGCCACCCAGCCGCCCGCCACCGGGGAGAAGACGGACACCCATGTTCGGCATCAGCGAACTCGCCATCGTCCTCATCGTCGTCATATTGATCTTCGGGGCCAAGAAGCTCCCCGAACTCGCCCGTTCCATGGGCAAGTCGGCTCGCATCCTCAAGAGCGAGGCCAAGGCGATGAAGTCCGACCAGACGCCGCCGACCACAGCGGAAGCGGCGGACGAGGCCTCAGCTCCCCGCATCATCCGAGTCGCCCCGGGTGAAACCGCCGGCCGTCCCACAGATCAGCCGGGCAACGACACAACGCGGACCTGACCAGCCCGCGACCAAAGCCCATGCCGGGCACGCCCCTCCCCTCACAGCCGGACCCCCTCGTCCGCCACGCCGAACCGGAAAGCAGCGTCACATCATGGGCATCGTCAGCTGGATCATCCTCGGACTCCTGGCCGGAGCCATCGCCAAGATCCTCCTGCCCGGACGCGACCCCGGCGGCCTCATCGGCACCACCCTCATCGGCGTCGCCGGCGCCTTCACCGGGGGCTGGCTCTCCGCCGAGTTCCTCGACCGGCCCATACAGAACGAGTTCTTCGACCTCGCCACCTGGGGCGCGGCCATCGGCGGCTCCCTGGTCCTACTGATCGCCTACCGCCTCCTCTTCGGCAACTCTCGCGACTGACACCCAGTAGGCGGTCTGGTGGTCGGCGAAGCGGACCCACTCCTGGGCGTACGCCCGGCAGAGGGTCTTGCCCAGTAAGGGTCTGCGGCATCGGCCGCGCCCTCGCCGCACATGTCCTGGCCGAGGCCGAGGCCCAGGCCCAGGGCTGTCGAGGCGTGGTGTTCAACGCTGTCGTCGAGACCGACCCGGCCCTACGGCTGTGGACATCCCTCGGCTTCACGATCCTGGCCACAGTGCCGCAAGCGTACGAACACCCCCGGCACGGGCTCATCGGGCTGCACGTCTCGCACAGGGCGCTGTAGTTTCCTCCAGGTCCTTCCAGCGGATCTCGGCAGGAGAAGGGGCGGCGTCGGATCCGTGTTCGCCCTGCCGCAGGTCGCGATGCTGCAGAGATCCATCAGGAGGGGCCGGCCCGGGGGCCCGGAGATGCCATCGGCCATATGTCCTGTCACCTGCAAGGGCGGCGAAGGGGAGGAGGCTCGTGCCTCATGCGGCCCGTGCCTGGGCCGGATGGGGCCGGCGACGGCGCACATGAGGTGTGGATCGCGGCAAGCGTCGATGCTGTCGGTGGACTTGCGGCTTTACTGCGATGACCGGGGATAATGTGCTCATATGTACCCAGGTCGCTTGAGGGAGTCGGGCCTTCTGCCAGGCAGGAGGTACCGGTGAAGGGCGAGCCGGGAGAGCGGGCCGCAGGGGCGGAGACGGAGGCGCTGGCACTGGCTCTTCGGCAGGCAACGGCATGTCTGGAGGGCCTGGGCGCCCTCGTTCATCGTTGGGATGCCGCCACTGGCCGTCTCACCCTCGTGGCGGCAGACGGCCTTGCCGCCGAGAGCGTGGCAGCGTGGGCGGACTTGCGCGAGGAGCAGGAGGAGGCGCCCTCCCTCGCCCTGAGGCACGGTGTTCTCGTCCTGACCGGCGGCGACAGCCTGGCGATCGGGGCATCCGGCACGGCGGCGGTTCCCCTGATCGGTGCCGGCGGACCGATCGGTGCGCTCTCCGTGCTCACAACGGGACCCGGCGAGCCGGACGACGTGCAGCGGTCCTTTCTGTACGCGGTGGCGGCTTGGGTTGCCACACGTCTGGACCGCTCACCTGGTATGCCACCGCGCCGAGGCCCGGCGACCCAAGTGGAGCGGATGGACTCCATGGGCAAGCTGATCACAGCGCTCGCCGAGGCCGCCACTTCCCGCGACATCGTGCAGGCCGTGGCGAAGCACATCCTGCCACCGCTCGGCGCCGACGGGCTGGTGGTCTCCGTGTTCGAAGACGGCCGACTGACAGTGATCGACGCGGTGGGGTATCCGAAGGAGTACCTGAGCCGGTTCGAAGGCCCGCTCGCCGTAGACATGCCGGTCACCGACGTCCTGGGCAGCCATGAGCCTCGGTTCCTCGAATCACCCGAACAGCTCTATCAGCGGTATCCCGCGGTGCAGAGCAAGATCCTGATGGGGACCTCGCCGAAGATGGCGTGGGCGTTCCTGCCGCTGATTGCCTCCGGGCGCTCCGTCGGCCTGTCGGTGGTGTCCTTCAACCGGCCGCGGACCTTCAACGACGAGGAGCGCGGCCTGCTGACAGCCTTGAGCGCTCAGGTCGGCCAGGCGTTGGAGCGGGCCCGCCTGTACGACCTGGAGCATGCCCGTGCGCAGGAACTGCAGCGCGGTCTGCTACCCCGGGTACTGCCTCGTCTTCCCGCCGCCTCCGCTGCCGCGCGCTACCTGCCCGCGGGACGGGGTGAGCAGGTAGGTGGGGACTGGTACGACGTGATTCCGCTGCCCGCGGATCGGGTGGCCATGGTGATCGGCGACGTGATGGGCCACGGCATCGCCGAAGCGGCCACCATGGCCCGGCTGCGCACGGCGGTGCGCACTCTCACCGACCTCGGGATGGCCCCCGACGAACTGCTGGGTCACCTCAACGACCTGGTCAGCGACCTCGGCGAGGACTTCTACGCCACCTGCCTGTACGCCGTCTTCGACCCTGTCAGCCGTAGCTGCTCCTATTCCCTGGCCGGCCACCCGCCACCGGTCGTCGTCCACCCCGACGGCACCGTTCACAGCCCCGTCCTGGCCCCCGACCCGCCGCTCGGCGCCGCCACACCGCCCTTCGCGGCACACGAACTCAGCCTGCCCGACGAAAGCCTCGTCGTCCTGTACACCGACGGGCTCGTCGAATCCGCCGCCCGGGACGCCGAGCAGGGGCTGGCGCAGCTCCGGCGCGTCCTGGCCGAGAGCACGGTCCTCGTCGCCTGCTCCGAGGTCGCCGACCAGGACGAAGATGTCCGGCGGCTGGAGGACCTGTGCGACACGGTCGTCTCAGCCCTTCTGCCCGACCGCAGCGGGACGACCGACGACGCCGCCTTGCTCATCGCCCACACCCGCGGCACGGCCGCCGCGGACGTCGCTTCCTGCGCTCTACCCGACGACCCGCGGGCCGCCGGCCAGGCCCGCGAATACGTCCGCGATCAGCTCGCCCGGTGGGGCTTGGAGGACCTGACGTTCACCACCGAGCTGCTCGTGAGTGAACTGGTCGGCAACGTGATCCGCCACGCGAAGGGGCCCATCCGTCTGCGGATGCTGCGAAGCCGCACCCTGACCTGCGAGGTCTACGACGGCAGCCTGAGCATTCCGCGCATCCGCCACGCCGCTCACACCGATGAAGACGGCCGTGGCCTCCAATTGATCGCTGCCCTCTCAAGGCGCTGGGGTGCCCGCTACCTCCATGACACCAAATGCATCTGGACCGAGCAGGACATCCCGAGCCCTGCCGCGTGACGGCAGGCCGGAGTGCGGGACTCGCCGTCAGCCGGCACTCTGCGTGGGCTCGCAGTCGCGGCACGCGGCGGTGGACCGTGAGCCGGACATCCCGCCCACGTGGACCGCCGATCCGGCAGACGCGATGAGTGTCGTCGCCCGCGCATTCTGACTTAAGCAGGCGGCGGTGAGGTGGTCCAGGCGGAGGGGTGCGTCGGTGAGGGTGGTGATGTCTTCGAGGGTGACGCCGGGGGCGGTTTCGACGAGGGCGAGGCCGTGTGGGGTGATGTCGAGGACGGCGAGGTCGGTGATGATGCGGTGGACGCAGCGCTCGCCGGTGAGGGGCAGGGTGCATTCGGTGAGGATCTTGGGGCTGCCGTCCTTGGCGGTGTGTTCCATGAGGACGATGACGCGGCGGGCCCCGTGGACGAGGTCCATGGCGCCGCCCATGCCCTTGACCATCCTGCCGGGGATCATCCAGTTGGCGAGGTCGCCGGTGGCGGAGACCTGCATGGCGCCGAGGACGGCGGTGTCGATGTGGCCGCCGCGGATCATGCCGAAGGAAAGGGCCGAGTCGAAGAAGGACGCGCCGGGCAGGACGGTGACGGTTTCCTTGCCGGCGTTGATGAGGTCGGGGTCGATCTCGTCGCCGGTGGGGTAGGGGCCGGTGCCGAGGATGCCGTTCTCGGAGTGGAGGACGACGTGGATGCCGGGTGGGAGGTGGCCGGGGATGAGGGTGGGCAGGCCGATGCCGAGGTTGACGTAGGAGCCGTGGGTGAGTTCGGCGGCGGCGCGGGCGGCCATCTGCTCGCGGGTCCAGCCCAGTGGGGTGGGGACGGGGGCGGTCATGCGCGTACGGTCCTCTTCTCGATCTGTTTGTCGGCGGCCTGTCCGCCGTTCAGTTCCAGCACTCGTTGCGTGAAGATGCCCGGCAGGTGGACTGCGTCGGGGTTCAACTCGCCCGGTTCGACGAGTTCTTCGACCTCGGCGATGGTGATGCGTCCGGCCATCGCGGCGAGGGGGTTGAAGTTGGCGGCCGATTTGCGGAAGAGGAGGTTGCCGTGGCGGTCGCCGCGCCAGGCGCGCACCAAGGCGAAGTCGGTGGTGATGCCGTGCTCCAGGACATGACGGCGGCCGTGGAAGTCGCGGGTCTCCTTCGGCGGGGAGGCGACGGCCACCGACCCGTCGGGGGCGTAGCGCCAGGGCAGGCCGCCGCGGGCGACCTGGGTGCCCACCCCGGCGGGTGTGTAGAAGGCGGGTATGCCCGCGCCGCCCGCGCGCAGGCGTTCGGCGAGTGTGCCCTGCGGGACGAGTTCCACTTCCAGTTCCCCGGAGAGATACTGGCGGGCGAACTCCTTGTTCTCGCCCACGTAACTGCCCGTCACGCGGGCGATGCGGCCGGCGGCCAGAAGGACCCCGAGGCCGCGTCCGTCCACGCCGCAGTTGTTCGACACGACCTGCAGGCCGGTGGCGCCCTGCTCGTACAGGGCCTGGATGAGCACGGCCGGGATGCCGCTGAGGCCGAAGCCGCCGACGGCCAGCGACACACCGTCGGGGATGTCGGCGACCGCCTCGACAGCGCTCGCGCAGACCTTGTCCATGGAGGGGGGACCTTTCTGCTTCTGCTTCTGCTTGTTGCGTACGGCGTCCGGGCACCGGGCGTCCGGGAGCGCCGTGTGCTGTGAGGCCGTCGTCGACCAGGATCTCGGCGTCAGCGATGACGCAGGCATCGTCGGAGAGGAGGAACGGGACGAACGAGGTGACCTCGTCCACCGTTCCGGTGCGACCGAGCCGGCGTCTCGCGACCTCGGCCTTGCGGAAGGCGCACTCACGCGGACGCAGTGTGGGTCGAATCCGAGGTCCACCGCCGGGCTGCCGACAACCCGAGTGCGACCGCCGCGGCGGCCAGCCCCAGCAGCCCGACGGCGCCGACCAGAGTGCCGACCACCGACTCCACTGCGAGCAGCACCAGCGGGCACACGAAACAGCCGCCGAAGTAGGCCGTCAGCCACAGCCCCGTGCCCCGGCCGCGGTCCTCGTACTCCAGCCGGGACGTGGCACTGGTGATGAGCGCCGGCAACAGCATCCCCGTGCCCAGGCAGTTGACCACCGCGCCGACCACCAGCAGCGGGACACTGCCGGCGAGGAACATCGCGCCGAAGCCGACCGCGCAGATCGCGAAGATCACGGGCAGCATCGGGTTCGGGGAGCGCTTCAGCCGGGCGAAGGTGATCGCTCCGGCCACCGTGGCGGCGCTGGCGACCGCGGTGGCCAGACCGATGACACCCGTGTTCTCCACCCCGAGGTCGTCGAGCAGGTACGCCATCTCCACCGGGACGGTGTAGAAGACCATCGCCCCGAAGAATGTCAGGGCGCATATGCCCGCCATCTGCCGCCAGGGGAACGGCCGATGTGCGGCCTGGCCGCGCTCCATGGCTCCTTCCGCGGCCTTGCGCGCCACCGAGCTGGGCAGGGCGAAGGCCAGCACCGGGGCGAGCAGCAGACTCACCGCGTAGACCCAGAACGGAACGCGCCAGCCCGCCGCGCCGGCTGCTCCGCCGAGCACGAAGAATGCTGTGGCGGACGCGGAGGCGCACATGGTCTGCAGGGCGAGGTACTTCACCCGCCGGTGACCGGAGTAGTAGTCCCCGATCAGGGTGGTGCAACACGTCATGATCGCGGCCTCGGCGACCCCGACCAGGGCGCGGCTGGCAATGATCGCGCCGAGCGAGTCCAGCCAGAGCGGTGCTGTGCCGAACAGGGCGTACAGGACGGTCGCCACCAGCAGCAGCCGCTTGCGGCCCAAGCGGTCGACGATCACGCCGGCGAACGGGGCCAGCAGCGCCAGAACCAGCGCCGGAACGGTCAGCGCCAGGGGAACCAGCGCCTTGGCGCCGGGGACCGACGCGAAGTGGTCCTGCATCTTCGGCAGCGCAGGAGCGATCAGTACCGCTCCCAGCACGGGCAGACAGCTGCCCGCCATCAGCGCGGTCACCCGCAGCTGATGGGCCGGACCGGACACGCTCACCGGCGGAGGGGCGGACTCGTCGACAGTGGTGGAGGGCACGGGCACGGCAGCGGGCATGGTGACTCCAGGGGGACGAAGTGTGTGAGCGGGCATGCCGCACAGGCGCTCTCGGCGCTCGGCATGCTGCGGAGGACCTCACGCCGATCGAGAACCGGGGACGCGGCGTGCGGGTGGGACGACTATGCGGCCTCGGGGGCCCGCTGCCCACCCTCCGTGCGATCGGTATCCCGGATTCGGCGCATCCATGGAACCGATGGGGGCGTCACGGTCCGAGCAGGGCGGGCTGTGATGCGGCAGCGGCACCGGAGGATGAAAGGCCCGGGCGCGCGGAGCATGCGGGTCGGGTTCAGGTACACCCGGCCCGACCGGCTGTGCCCGGATCGGATCAGGGGCGGCTCCGGGGCCGTCGGCGGCCGGTCGGCAGGGGCACCGGCTCGGTGCCGGGGATGACGGTGTTGCGGACGGAACCGAGGACGTCTGCGGTGAGGGTGACGGTGTCGCCGGGCTTCAACGGCGGCGGGACCCGCTCGCCCCGGATGCCCCACAGTTCGGCCAGGCAGCCGCCGTTGCCGCAGGTGCCCGAGCCGAGCACGTCGCCGGGGCGGACGACGGTGCCGCGTGAGGCGTAGGCGACCATCTCCTCGAAGGTCCAGCTCATGTTGGACAGCAGGTCCTTGCCGACGACCTCGTCGTTGATCTCCGATGTCAGGGAGAGGCGCAGGAAGCCGTCCGGGTCGCGGTACGGTTCCACCTCGTCCGGGGTCACGAGGCAGGGGCCGAGGGTGGTGGCGGTGTCCTTGCCCTTGCAGGGGCCGAGGCCCACCTGCATCTCGCGGATCTGGAGGTCACGGGCCGACCAGTCATTGAACAGGGTGTATCCGGCGATGTGGTCGCGTGCCTGCTCGGGCGTCAGGTCGCGGCCCTCGCGGCCGATGACCACCGCGACCTCGAGTTCGAAGTCCAGCACCTTGCTGCCGGGCGGATACGGGATGTCGTCGTGCGCGCCGACGAGGGCTTGGGGGTTGGTGAAGTAGAAGGTGGGCGCGTCGTACCACGCATCGGGTACGCCGCGGTCACCGGAGCGCCGTACGCCCTCGATGTGTTCTTCGAAGGTGTAGAAGTCCCGCACGGAAGGCGGTTCCAGGAGCGGGAGCAGCCGTACGGCATCCAGCGCGACGGGGTCCGCGGTGGGTGGGAGGTCGGTGGCCGCTCGCGGGAGTCCGGAGCGGATCAGGTCGAGCAGTGTCGTGCCGTCGGGGAAGGCACGTACGGCGGCACCGTCGATCACGCCGCAGTTGCGGCGGCCCTGATACTCGTAGGTGGCGAAGCGCATGGGGGCTCCAGGGGGCTGGGCCGGGGGCGCGGCGGGCACTCAGGGCCATGAGCGGGGCATCGCGGCGCCCCCGGAGTGGGGAGGATCAGACCGGCGGGGCGATGAAGCAGCCGCGGTCGGGGTCGTTGAAGGACTCCTTGGCGACCAGTTCGTTCACAGGGTTGGCAGTGCCCCACTGGTCGGAGACCTCGTCGGTGGAGAAGTCGTAGACGTGAGGGTGCCAGGTGTCCTCGTCCAGCTGCTCCAGCTCGGTGGTGTACTCGACGGTGTTGCCGTGCGGGTCGTGGAAGTAGGAGAAGGTGTTGTCGCCCGCGTAGTGGCGGCCGGGGCCCCATACCTTGTGCACCCCGGCGCGCAGCAGTCGGCCGGTGCCGCGCATGTACTCGTCGATGCCGCGCATCTCGAAGGAGATGTGGTGCAGGGCGGTGTGCGGTCCCTGGGCGATGGCCATCGAGTGGTGCTGGGAGCTGATCCGCATGAAGTGCATCGCCTCACCCATCTTCGGGTGCCAGAGGGTGTCGGAGAGCCGGAAGCCGAGGTGGCGCTCGTACCACTCCCTGGTGGCGTTGAGATCGGGGGAGTTGATGACGACGTGCGACAGCTTGACCGGGATCGACTCCTTCTCCTCGATCTTCCGGTGCTGCCGTACGGCGACGTCGGCGGAGACCTCGACGGTGCGCCCGTCGATGTCGAAGAAGCGGAAACCGTAGCCGCCGCCGGGGGTGTCGACCTTGCCCGGCCGGGTGATCAACTGCACGCCGCCCGCGAGGAGTTGTTCGGCGAGGGTGTCGACGTCGGCCGGGGTGGCGGCGCCGTAGGAGATGAGGTCGAGGCGCTTCTCCTCGGCCTTGCGCAGCCGCACGATGTACTGCTCGGGGCTGCCCTCGGCAGCGAGGAAGGAGATGCCGGAGTCCTCGGCGACCTTGGTCAGGCCCCAGATGCCGGCGTAGAAGTCGAGCTGTGTGTCGTAGTCGGGAACGGCGAGGTCGACATGCCTCAGATGGGTGAGCAGACGCTCGGTCATGAGTGGGGCTCCTGTTCAGGTGGCCTCAGATGAGGCGCAGCAGCGAAGCCGCGTTGGCACCGCGAATGGCGTGGAAGTCGGAATCGGGCAGGTGAGCGGCGCGCAGAGCGGCCAGCGGGTCGTCGGCCCCCATGTCGAAGGGGAAGTCGGAACCGAGCAGCACCCGGTCGGCGCCCACGATCCGCACCAGCTCGCGCAGGACGGACGGATCGTGGACGAGCGAGTCGAAGTACAGCCGCCTGAGGTAGCTGCTGGGCGGGTGGGCGCAGCCTTGGGCGTCAGGACGGACCCGCCAGGCGTGGTCGGAGCGGCCGATGTGGGTGGGAAGATAGCCGCCCCCGTGCGCGGCTATCAGCCTCAGCTCCGGGTGCCGGTCCAGGACGCCGGAGAAGATCAGATGGGAGAGCGCGACGGCGTTCTCGGTGGGCTGGCCGACGGTGTTGGACAGGTACCACTGGTCGAGGCGCTCGTCGAGGGTGCAGCCGTAGGGGTGCAGGAACAGCACCGCCCCGGTCTCCTCGGCGCGGCTCCAGAAGGGTTCGTATGCGGGGTCCGACAGTTCGCGGCCGGGCGCGTGCGAGGAGATCTCGACACCCGACAGGCCCTGTTCCAAGGCGTGTTCGAGAGCCTCGACGGCCAGGTGCGGGTGCTGGAGCGGGACCAGCCCGAGGCCGCGCAGCCGCTCCGGCGCCTGCGCGCAGTGTGCCGCGACACCGGTGTTCGCCAGCTCCCACACGGCGCGGGCCAGCTCCTGTTCCGCCCAGTAGTGGTAGTCCGGGACGGGAGACACGAGCTGTATGTCGACATCGCAGGCGTCCATCGCGGCCAGGCGGGCTTTGGTGTCGGTCAGCTTCGGGATGCGGTCACGGATCATGGGCCCACTGACGGCCTGGGCCTCCGGGCCGATGCGGCGGCCCTCCAGAGCGCGGGCGGCGGCGCGTTCCGGCCACCCGGCGACGGCCTCCTCCAGCTCGGGGAGTACGACGTGGGCGTGGACGTCGACGGTCAAAGGGCGCGCAGCGCTTCCTTGAAAGGGCGGTGGTGGGAGACGGGTGGGCGTCGTCACGGCAGTTCCGTCAGCATGGTCATCGTGCGGCCGATCAGACCGGGCACGTCGGCGTCGCGTACCCCGTCCAGTTGCCACCGGCAGATCTGGACGGCACCGTCCACGACCAGCCGGACTCGGGGGATACGCCGCTCGTAGTAGGCCGTGAGCAGTTCGTCGTTCCAGTCGTCGTGGCCGGCGAGCAGCTCCGCCAGGACCAGGGCGTCCTCCAGGGACATCGCCGCACCCTGGGCCAGAGTAGGTGGGCAGCTGTGCGCGGCGTCGCCGACGAGCACGACGCGGCCGCGGTGCCAGGAGCCCTCGACCAGGTGCCGGGTGAACACCGTGTAGTTGACCTTCTTCGGATCGGTGATGGATGCACGGATCTCGTCCCAGGCACCGCCGTACGGCTCGGCGAGACGGCGCATCTCCTCGCCGAAGGTGTCAGGGTCGAGGTTCGCACGGTCCCGCTGGGGCTCCACCAGGTACGCGTAGAGGGAGTCCGGGCCGGTGGGACAGTAACCGGCGATGTAGCAGGGCCCGCCGTAAGCGAGGTCGGTGCGCTCGACACTTGCGGGCCGAGGGGCGCAGACGCGCCAGATGCCCATGCCGACGGGTTCGGGCCGCTCGCTGATGCCGATCATGGCGCGGGTGGCGGAGTGCAGTCCGTCGGCGGCGACGACCAGGTCGTAGCGGCCCGTGGTGCCGTCGCTGAAGGTGACGTCGACTCCTGAGGCGTCCTGTTCCAGTTGCTGGACGGTGGTGCCGAGCCGGACCCGGGCACCGGATCTTCGGACCGCGTCGATGAGGATGCGCTGGAGGTCCGCCCGCTGCATGCCGACAACCGAGGGCAGGTCCGGGCCGCCGGTGCGGTGATGGGCGTCGACGTGCAGCACCGTCCCGTCGGGAGCGGTGATGCCGAGCGCGTCGAACCCGAAGCCGAGCTTCTCGACCTCCTCCCACACGCCGATCTCGCGCAGGACGCGCAGGGCGTTGCCTTGAGTGGTGATTCCGGAGCCGTGGACGTTCCAGTCGGCCTTGGCTTCGACGAGGTCGACGTCGATGCCGGCTTTGCGGAGCAGGACGGCCAGGCCGTTTCCTGCGGTGCCGCCGCCGATGACGAGGACGGTGCGGGTGTGGGTCATGGGAACTTCCTTGTTCCTCTTGTCAGGTCGTGACGGTCGGGTCGATGGGCTACTTGACGGCGATCGGATTGACGGGTGAGCCGACGGCGCCGGTGATGGGCAGGGGCGCGGCGGTGAGCCAGAACTCGTACACGCCGTCGTCCGCGCAGTCCGCGGCGAGGACGTCGAGGTCCCACATCTCGCCGACCAGCAGGCCCATGTTGGGGATGACGACCTGGTGCAGCGGCTGGAAGGCGTTGTCGAACTCGTTCGGCCGGACCTCGAAGCCCCAGGTGTCGGTGGCGATCGCGGCGATCTCGGTGCGGTGCAGCCAGCCCGCGGTGGTGAAGGACAGGCCGGGCGCGTCACCGCCCGCGTATTCGCCCCAGCCCTCGCGGCGGACGCGGGTCAGCTGGCCGGTGCGTACCAGGACGATGTCCCCGCGGCCGACGGGGACGCCGTGCGCATCGGCGGTCGCGGTCAGGTGCTCCTCGGTGACGGCGAAGCCGTCGGGCAGCTCGCCGTCGGTGCCGATGACCCGTCCCACGTCGAGGAGGACGCCGCGCCCGGCCACGTGCCGGGCCATGTGCTCGATGCCGGTGACCAGGTCGCCCTCGGCGGTGACGACCTTCTGCGCATCGCGTCCGTTCCACGCCTTGCCGTGGTCGAAGACGTGACCGAGCCCGTCCCACTGGGTGGAGCACTGCAACGGCATCGTGATGAGGTCGTCGGCGCCCCCGATCCCGTGCGGGGAGCCCTGGTTGCCGAGAGCCGCGTCCGTGCCGGTCATCAGCATGGTGTGGACGGGGTTGGTGCGCCGCCGCCAGCCCTTCTGCGGGCCGTCCATGTCGAAGCGCTGGGAGAGCGAGAAACTCACCCCGCGTCGGCCCAGGGCCATGCCCTCGCGGCGTTTGGCCTCGTCGAGGAAGTTCAGGGTGCCGAGCACGTCGTCCTCTCCCCAGCGTCCCCAGTTGGAGTACGCCTTGGCGGCCTCGGCGATCGCGGCCTCGGGATCGGTGCGGTCCGGGCTCATGACGCGGTCTCCGCCGTGCATCGCGTGCGTTGGGTGCCCAGTCCGGCGATGGAGCCCTCCATGACGTCGCCGTCGCGCAGCAGCCGCCCCCAGTGCATGCCGTTGCCGGCCGGGGATCCTGTCAACACCAGGTCGCCGGGCAGGAGCCGCGCGGTCTGGGAGATGTACGACACCAGGCGTGCGACGCCGAAGATCATGTCCTTGGTGGACTCGTCCTGCATGGTCTCGCCGTTGAGTTTGAGGGTGATCCGCAGGTCGCCCGGGTCGGCGATCGACTCCGCGGGGACGATCCACGGGCCGAGCGGGGTGAAGCCGGGGGCGTTCTTGCTGTGCAGCCAGTCGGTGCCGATTCCGGGCATGTCCTGGCGGAAGACGGTGGCGCGGTCGGTGAGGTCGTTGGCGATCGTGTAGCCGACGACGTACTCCAGCGCCTCCTCCACGGAGACTCGGTGGGCGGGCTTGGCGATCACGGCCACCAGCTCCAGTTCCCAGTCCGGCTGTGCGGCCCAGGCGGGCAGGAGGACGTCGTCGTACGGGCCGGTGATCGCGCTCGGCAGACCGATGAACACGTAGGGCAGGTCCTCGGCGGCCCGGCGGTCCATGACCTCCGCGAACTCGACCCGCGCCTCCTCGACCGTGCGGGGGTCGTCGGGGGAGCGGTGGGCGACTGCCAGGTCGATCACATGCTGCCGGTAGTTGGCGCCGGACTGGAAGACCTGCCGCGGCTCCACCGGGGCATGCACCCGCAGACCGTCCAGAGGCAGCCGGTCGCCGGCCGTGTCCGCGGCCAGAGTGCGCAGGCGGGGCAGCACGTCGTCCCAGCCCTCCAGCAGGGTGCGCACGGTGAGCTCCGGCGCGCCCAGGGCGGCACGCAGGTCCATCACGCGGTCGCCCGGCACGACCAGAGCGGGGAACGGATCCCGGCCCGGTGCGCTGACGGTGCCGAGAGCGAAGGGGCCGGAGAAGGTCGGTGAATCAACATCACGTTTCACGGATGTGTCCTCTCGGTGGCGGTGCGACTAATCTGGCCGCACCGCACCCGATTGGGGAAATCGATTCGCCGGATGAAGCTCATCGGTGGGGCCGATGAGCTTCTGGTCTCGTCTCTTGTCTCGCGCGACGGGTGATCAGCGCTCGGGAGCGTCATGCATCTGGCCAGCCTTGACCTTGAATCTCGTGGTGGCTCTGCGCGCTCTGCTGGAGGAACGCAGTGTCGCCAGGGCCGGGCAGTGCATCGGGCTCAGCCAGCCCGCGATGAGCGGCGCCCTCGCGCGTCCTGGACCGGGCCGTCAGCGGCCCGCACGATCGACAGGATCTTGCGGTGGTCAGCGGGCAGCGCGGCCTCGTCGGGGATTCTTGCTGCGGTGCGGGATCAGCAGAACCGTCCGCCCCGCCACCCGGGCGGGAGCCGGAGCGACGGTCGCGGCGGCCTCCGCCTCGGCCCGGTACTGCTCGGCCAGCCGGTTCAGCACCCACTCGGCGATCACCAGGTCCTCCCGCTCGGGGCCTGGACCTCCTGCAGTCGCTTGGCCGATCCGCGGCCGGCGTGTCCAGTTCAGGCGAGCCGTGACCCGCTCCGGCTCCTGCTTGCCCACGCCCTCCCCGCCACATCCCACCCGGTGACGGATGGTCAGAGCGGCACGGTCCTCGGCGCAGCGGAACCCGACAACGGCTCCGGCCGGCACGTCAGACGATCTTCACCGTGGATACCGCCGACGACCAGCTCGTGTATCCCGCCCGGCCCTCACACCAGACCCATGACCTGCGAACTTCCCGTTGCACGGACTTCACAGGTCCAGGACCAAGCGGCGGCAGCGTGCGCGGCCGACGCAGATCATCATCGTGTCGTTCTCGTCCCGTTCCTCTTGCGTCAGCAGGCTGTCCCGGTGATCGGGGATGCCTTCGACGACCTTCGTCTCACATGTTCCGCAGATGCCTTCCCTGCACGAGTTCGGCGGCTCGATGCCGTTCTCCTCCAGGACCTCCAGGATCGTGCTGCCGGGCTTCACGGTGAAGCTGCGTCCGGTCCGGCGCAGCACCAGTTCGAAGGCCTCTTCCTCGGCGGCAGTCGGGGTGGGGTGGGCGGCGAACCGCTCCAAGTGCAGCGTTCCCGGCGGCCAGGCGACGCAGCGCTGTTCCACGGCGGCGAGCAGCTGCTCCGGACCGCAGGAGTACACAGATGCGTTCTGCCGCGGCGGGCCCAGGAACGCGTCCAGGTCGAGCAGTCCGTACTCGTCCTGCGGGCGGACCGTCACTCGGTCGCCGTACCGGGCGAGGTCGGGCAGGAACGCCATGCTCGACCGGGACCGGCCCCCGTACAGCAGGGACCAGCGCGCCCCCGACGTGGCGACCTCCTCGATCATCGGCATGATCGGCGTGATGCCGATGCCTCCGGCGATGAACAGGTACTCCGACTCGGGGGAGTCGACGAGAGCGAAGGTGTTGCGGGGGCCGGTGACGTCGACGACGTCACCGGGCCGCAGGGACTCGTGCACCGCCCGTGACCCGCCCCGCGAGGCGCTCTCCCGGAGGACGGAGACTCGCCAGGTGGTGCGGTCGGCAGGTGAGCCGCTCAGTGAGTACTGGCGGACGGGGCCGCCGGGCAGGTGCAGGTCCAGATGGGCCCCCGGCGTCCACGGTGGCAGGTCGCCGCCGTCGGACCGGCGCAAGTGCGCCGAGAGCACTCCCTCGGCCTCCCACACCAGGGCGGTCACCCGCAGCCGCAGGCGCTGCTCCTCGCTTGTCACACGCATTTTCACAACCTTTGAGCCTCGAACCTGTTACTAGGGCACCCAGCTCAGGGCGCTGTCCGCGACGGGCGTCAGACGGACCACCGCGACCCTGGAGTCCGAACCATCCGAGCGGTGCACGCTGACGCTGAGGGGGTCGTCTCCCGCCAGCACCAGTGCGTCCGCTTCGGCCAGCAGGTGGCGGTCCTCGACCAGCACCCGCCCGCCGGAGGCGATAAGGACCATGAGTTCGCCTTCCGTGCGCACCACCGTGAGGGAAGGGCTGGGGTCGAGGACGTCGACTGCGGGCGCGGCTGTCAGAGAGTCGGCCACGATCTCGACGGTCGCCCCGCCGGGCAGGGGCGCGGCAACCCGGCGCGACGTCTCCGACGGCAGGTCGGACGGTCCCTGGCCGCCGGTGAGTAGGCGCACCTGCCACTGCCACGGCTCGCGTCGGGGTGTGTCCGGCGACGCGGCGACTTCCCAGCAGGCGCTGGCCACTTGCCGGTGGGCGTTGGCGCGGAGCAGGAGCCTCATCGGTCTGCCTCCTTGTCTTTGCTGCGGGTCGGGTTTCCAGCCGAGTGGATCAGGCGTGGAGATGGGCGTGCCGGGTTTCTCCGGCTCATCGCACGGCCGCCAGGAACGCCTTGGTACGCGCGTGCTGGGGTTCGGTGATGACCTGCCGGGCCGGACCGTCCTCACCCATGACCGCGTCGACCCGCCCGCTGACGACCGCCAGGTTGGCCTCGTCCTGGGAGGGGAACAGGTCGATCCTGACCGGGTCCTTGCCCGCTCGGGTACACTTCTTCGATATGGCCGGGAGCTGGTCGAGCCCCTGGACGGAGCCCTTCTGGGCGGAGACGGAGTGCCCGCACAACGGCATCGGCTCCCTCTTCGGTCCCAGCGGATTGCCCGCCTTGGCCGCGAGGCCGCTCCCGCCGTTCACATACGGCACGAAGCCGACGGTCTTGGATCGCTCCGGGGTGAGCCCGAACGCCGAGGCCCCGATGTCGTACGTCTTCGCGACCAGGCCCGGCAGGATGGTGTCGAAGCCCGCGTTCACGAGGCGGTGGGACCGGGAGGGCAACGGGATAAGCAGGGCATGAGCGCGGCAGGCGGTTTCAGCTTTGGACTGCGACGGGCGTGGCCTGGGACGCCGGGCCGGAGCGGTCCGCTCCCAGCGCCCGGTCGCCGGCCTGCTGCTCCGCCGCCAGGAGCCGGGAGAGGATCCGGCGGGCCTTGGCGACGCCGGCGTCCTGGCCGATGAGCACGTCGTGCTCCCCCTCGGGGCGCTCCTGCATTCCGATCTCCTGCTCCCGCAGGGCGTCGGCGTCCTCCCGCAGCACGGTGGCGAGCCCGGCCTCAAGCTCCTCGGTGGCCCACTCGGCGTCGACGGCGAAGTTCCGGCTGAACGCGTAGTAGTACCAGGTGGTCTTCTCGTCGACCGGCGTGATCCCGTTGAGCACCTTGATCAGGTAGCCCTCCTCGCGCGGCCGGCCCCGGCCGGTGATCCCGGAGTGCAGGACGTGGTAGCTCGGGACGTGGAACTCGGTGGCGTGGAACCGGTCGTACAGGCCGTCGGTGGCCATGGTCCGGGCGTAGAGCGGCGGCGCTTCCACGCCGGGCATCAGCCGGTCGGCGGTCACGACCCGGCCGTCCACCTCGACGGTGATGCCGTGCTCGTAGATGTAGTCGTCGCCGACGGTCGTCTTGTGCAGGAACGACTCGTGCGTCAGGTCCAGCAGGTTGTCGTGGATGAGGTCGTGGCGGCACTCGAAGAGCACCGTGTGGGTGACCGTCGCCCACTCCGGGTCGGCCATCCAGTGCGTGTCCGGGACCAGGCTCTCGTCCGCGAGTTCCACGTCTCCCGTCCAGACCCAGATCCAGCCGTCCTTCTCCACGATCGGGTAGCTGCGCACCCGGGCGCGGGCCGGGATGGCGGACTGGGCGGGGACGCGGGTGCAGGCGCCGTCGGGGCCGTAGGCGAAGCCGTGGTAGCCGCATTCGATCGAATCGCCGACCGTACGGCCCGCGGACAGGGGGTAGGCGCGGTGGGCGCAGCGGTCGGCGAGGGCGACCGCCGCGCCGTCCGGTGTGCGGTAGAGCACGATCGGCTGCTTGCAGATGACCCGGCGCACCGGCTTCTCGGTCACCTCCGCAGACCATGCGGCGACATACCAGGTATTCAGGACGAACATGATCGACAACCTCCCTCTGGATGCGGTGAATGCACTGTATACAGTGCATTCATGGGAGACAATGGGCCTGCCGGAATGGTTTTCTCTCCCCAGGCCGATCCGGCCTCGCGGCGACATCCGCCGACGACAAGCGTGAGGAACGGAGCGCGACGTGAAGCCTTTGCGGGGCGACCCCCGGGACACACGCCCCCTGGGCGTCCGCGTCTACGAGCGGCTCCGCGACGAGATCGTCTCCGGCGGTCTGGAGGCCGATTCCCCCTTGGTGCAGGAGCAGTTGGCCGAGCGCCTGGGCGTGTCCCGCACCCCGCTGCGCGACGCGCTGAACCGCCTCGCCCACGAGGACCTGGTCACCTGGGTGCCGGGCAGCGGCTACATCGTCAACGCCCTGAAGCCGAGCGACATCTCCGAGGTCTACCAGGTGCGCCAGTCCTTGGAGACCCTGGCTCTGCGGCTCGCCTGCGGCAGGCACGACCGGGCCCAGTTGGCGCGGCTCCTTGCGCTGATCGAGGACATGGCGGCGTCCGACCCGGTCGACGCGGTGGCGCAGTTCGAGCTGAATCGCGCTTTCCACATGTCCTTGATCGAGCCCTGCGGGAACGCGCTCCTGCTACGGATGATCGACACGCTGTGGGACCACCCGGTCAACCGCCGCATCACCCGCTCGTACGTCGACGACGCCGCCAACGTCCCGCTCATGACGAGCGAACACCGCGCGATCTTCGAGGCAGCCCGGGCCGGCGACGAGGAACGCCTGGTCCGGCTGGCGACGGAGCACATGTACGCGGGCTATCAGGAGACGCTGCCGGAAGGCAGCGAGATCGAGCTGCGGCCCCGGCCGGGCTCCGACGGGCTGCGCTGACGTCGAAGACCTGCCGATCCCGTGACGAGGCGGCGTGGATCCACCAAGCCGCCGACCAATCTCACTGCGCTCAATGACTTTGGTCGGCTTGGGATACTTCTGTGCCGCTGGAGGAGCTCTCGTCTTCCTGGGTCGCGTGCCCGAGTCCGGCGAGCTGGGCGAAGTTTCGACGCGACGGTCATGACGGCCCACCGGCGTCGTTGGCGACGTCCGGATAGCCGGTAGGCGACACCGGCAGAGTCGAGCTTGGCGAGACCTTGGCCCGGAAATGCCCCGGAACTGCAGGTCAGAGCTGGGGTGCGGGTGGGAGATATCGGGAGTAAGGGTGGGTTTCCATTCGCTGCTCAGATGCGCTCCGAGAAGGGCGCCTGCCGGGCATCAGCCCTGGTCAGGCGCCCTTTTTCTGCGCCTAGAAGAAGCCCAGCTTCTTCGGCGAGTATGACACCAGCAGATTCTTCGTCTGCTGGTAGTGCTCCAGCATCATCTTGTGCGTCTCCCGTCCGATGCCGGACTGCTTGTAGCCTCCGAAGGCCGCGTGCGCCGGGTAGGCGTGATAGCAGTTCGTCCACACCCGGCCGGCCTGTATGGCCCGGCCGGCGCGGTAGGCCGTGTTGATGTCGCGGGTCCACACACCGGCCCCCAGGCCGTACGAGGTGTCGTTGGCGATCTTGACGGCGTCGTCGAAGTCGTCGAACGAGGCCACCGACACCACCGGGCCGAAGATCTCCTCCTGGAAGATCCGCATGCGGTTGTCCCCTTCGAATATCGTCGGTCGGACGTAGTAGCCGCCCTTCAACTCGCCGTCGTATTCAGCGCGTTCGCCGCCCGTGAGGACCTTGGCGCCCTCCTGCCGGCCGATGTCGATGTACGAGAGGATCTTGGTGAGCTGGTCACTGGACGCCTGCGCGCCGATCATCGTGTCCGTGTCGAGGGGATGGCCCGGCTTGATGAGTTCGGTGCGGGCCACGGCCGCCTGGAGGAAGTCGCCGTAGTTGCCGCGCTGGATCAGGCCGCGCGACGGGCAGGTGCAGACCTCGCCCTGGTTGAGCGCGAACATGGTGAAGCCCTCCAGGGCCTTGTCGCGCAGGTCGTCGTCCTTGTCCCACACGTCGTCGAAGAAGATGTTCGGCGACTTGCCGCCCAGTTCCAGCGTGACGGGCTTCAGGTTCTCGGCGGCGTACTGCATGATCAGGCGTCCTGTGGACGTCTCACCCGTGAAGGCCACCTTCGCCACCCGCGGGCTGGACGCCAGCGGCTTGCCGGCCTCCGGGCCGAACCCGTTGACGATGTTCACCACGCCCGGCGGCAGCAGGTCCGCGATCAGACTCATCCAGTAATGCAGCGAGACGGGCGTCTGCTCGGCGGGCTTGATCACGACGGCGTTGCCCGCGGCGAGGGCCGGAGCGAGCTTCCACACGGCCATCAGGATCGGGAAGTTCCACGGGATGATCTGCGCGACGACCCCGAGGGGCTCGTGGAAGTGGTACGCCACGGTGTCGTCGTCGACCTGGCTGAGGGAGCCCTCCTGGGCACGGACCGCGCCGGCGAAGTAGCGGAAGTGGTCGATGGCCAACGGGATGTCCGCCGCCAGCGTCTCACGCACCGGCTTGCCGTTCTCCCAGCTCTCCGCGACCGCCAGCGGCTCCAGGTGCGCCTCCATGCGGTCGGCGATCTTCAGCAGGATGTCGGAACGCTCGGTCGCCGACGTGCGGCCCCAGCCCGGCGCGGCCGCGTGCGCCGCGTCCAGCGCCCGCTCCACGTCCTCCGCCGTGCCGCGCGCCACCTCCGTGAACGTCTCCCCGTTCACCGGCGAGGGGTTCTCGAAGTACCGCCCGCGAGCGGGCGGCACGTACTCGCCGCCGATCCAGTGGTCGTAGCGCGCCTGGTAGGAGACGATCGCGCCCTCGCTTCCGGGCGCCGCGTAACGGGTCATCCTGGTCTGCCTCCTTCAGCAGCGCTGCCCGCCGTCGGACAGCTCCGTGCACGACGCTAGGGAAGCGGACGTTGCGGTCACGTTGCGGTGCCGGCCGTGTTCAGGGGCGCGGTCACTCTCCCGGCGCCGTCAGTTCCGACTCCAGGGACGCGAGGCGGGCCCGGGTCGCCGCGGTCGGACGGGCTGCCGAGAGAGCCCGCCACACGTCGAGATCGTCCTCGCCCCAGGGTGCGTGCGCCCAGTCCGCCAGCAGGTCGGGGTCGCCGCAGCCGATCAGCGCGGCGCGCAGACCGTCGGCGAGACGCCGTCGGAGCCGTGCCACCGCCGGCGCCCGGGATCCCGGCAGCGGCGGCCCGGTGTACGCCGTCAGCGCCGCCGTCACCGCGCCGGCCGCCAGCCGTCGTTCGACGACGTCCAGGTCCGACTCGAACGCGGCGGTGAGCCGGTAGGGCCGCGAGGCCAGCAATCCGGGGCCCAGCACCCCGCGCAGCCGGGCCAGCTCGGCTCGCAGCGTCACCGGTGTCACCGACTCGTCCTCGTACAGCGCGCACAGCAGTTCATCGCCCGTCAGGCCTTCGGGGCGACGGGCCAGCAGCAACAGGATCTCGCTGTGCCGACGGCTCAGCCTGATGGCCCGTCCACCGGTGACCACTCGCGCCTCGTCCCGGCCCAGCACGGTCAGCCGCGGTGTCTCGGCCGCCTGCCGGACCGGGGCGAGCAACGCCAGGTGGGCCTCCGCGGCCCGGGCGACCGCCTGCACGAACCCCAGGCTGTGCGGGTGTGCCAGCCCGTTCCCGCCCGTGATGTCCACGGCGCCCAGGACCCGCCCGGTCCGCGGATCGTGCACCGGGGCGGCAGCGCACGTCCACGGCTGCACGCGCCGTATGAAGTGCTCGGCCGCGAACACCTGCACCGGCCGGTCCAGGGCGACCGCCGTGCCGGGCGCGTTCGTCCCCACCGCGTTCTCCGCCCAGCGTGCGCCGGGCACGAAGTTCATCCGCCCCGCCTGTCGCCGGGTCGCCGCGTGCCCCTCCACCCACAGCAGCCTGCCGCGCGCGTCGCACACCGCCAGCAGATGCTCGCCGTCGGCGGCGAACGTGCCCATCAGCTCGCGGAACAGGGGCATCACTCGAGCCAGCGGATGCTCGCAGCGGTAGGCGCCCAGCTCACCGTCGTCCAACTCGACGCTCGCGGCGCCGTCCGGGCCGACGCCGGCCCGCGCGGAACGCCGCCACGAGTCGGCCACGACGGCACGCACCGGTCGGGGCACGGTGCCCGCCTCGGTGAACGTCTCGTGCGCCCGACGCAGGAGCCGTACTCGCTCGGCGGGGTCGGCCCCGGGTTCCAGGGCCACCCAGGGATCGGTCAACTGGTCCTCCCGGAACGCGGTACGGCTGAGTGCGGGTCGCAGGGTGCGGCTGGGGACATCGTCACGCCGGGTGCGCGGCGCGACAACCGTCCGGCGACACTCAGTCGAAACGTCGCCGGCGGGTCGTGTGATCACGCTACGGGCGCCGGTCGGGCGGACAGGGGGAACGGCCGAGATCCGTGGACGAACCCGCGTTTGTGGACAACTCGGTCACCCGAAGGAGGGGTTCCGGTCATCCGGCGGCCAGGGCGAGGCACGCGGACCCGGCTCGCGGCCTCGGTGACACATGAACCTGTCCTTCGGGGCGCACACGGGCCGAGACCCGTCAGGGACGCAGCGAGGCGGCGTCCTCAGGCCCCGCTTCGGAACATCTCGCTCCGGAACGCCCCGCTCCGAACGTTTCCCGCCGCCCGTCGCTGCCTGCCGCCCGCCGCCTGCCGCCCGTAGGCCTCTCAGGCTCGCTCCGCCACCGCGGCCGGGTCGTCGAGCACGGCTCGCACCACCGAGTGCGCGGCCCCGAGCAGGGGTCCCTCGGGGCCCAGCCGGGAGACGGAGACGGGACAGGCGGGGCCCGCCGTGCGCCGGGAGAGTTCGGCCTCCAGCGACGGCAGAAGCCACGGCGCGAGTCCGGCCAGGGCGCCGCCGAGCACGACGCTCTGCGGATCCAGCAGGTTGAGCGCACCGGTCAGGGCGATGCCCAGGGCTGTTCCCGCCTCGCGCAGAGCGCGCCGCACCTCCGGATCACCGTCCGCGGCGCGGCCCGCGAGGAGGCCGACGCGGTCCTCGCCCGGTTCCAGCCCGGCCGACCGCAGCACCGCCTCCTCACCGGCGTACTGCTCCAGACATCCGCGTCCGCCGCACCCGCACTCCGGCCCGTCGGGATGCACCGGCACATGGCCCAGCTCGCCCGCGAAGCCGCGGGTGCCGCGCAGCAGGCTGCCGTCCACGACCAGCGCGGCGCCGATGCCGATCTCTGCCGACACGTGCAGGAAGTTCGCCGGAGTGTCCGCGCCGAGCCAGAGTTCGGCCAGCCCGCCGAAGTTGGCTTCGTTGTCGACGGTCAGGGGGAATTCGCCGGGCAGCAGCGCCCCGAGGTCGACGTCCTGCCAGCCGAGGTTCGGCGCACGGACGACCGTGCGGGCGTCGCGGGCGACGAGGCCGGGGACGGCCACCGCGAGGCCCGCCGGCCACAGCCCCTCGCCCTCGGCCTCGGCGACGACCTGGCGCACGAGCCCGGTCAGTTCCTCGACGACCGGCCCGGGGGAGCGGCCCCGGTTGGCGACGTGCCGCTCGGCACGCGCCCGGACGTCACCACGCAGGTCGACGGCGCAGACCGCCAGATGGTCGACGCCGACCTCGGCGCCGATGCCCACCGGTCCGCGCCCGCTGACCGCCAGCGCCGATCCCGGGCGCCCCACCCGGCCGGGCCGCTCGGGGCCCAGTTCCTCCAGCAGACCGGTACGTATGAGCTCGTCGACGAGGGTCGAGACCGCCGCCCGGGTCAGACCGATGCGTGAGGCGATGCCCGCGCGCGAGAGCGGTCCGTCGGCGTGGACGGCGTGCATCACCCTGGCCAGATTGCGCCGGCGCATGCCCTGCTGGGTGTCGGGCAGCGCGCGCCCCGGTCCGGTCGGCCGGGCCTCGTGCGGCGGTGCGGTCATGCCTCCGTCGATTCGTCGATCTGTTGATGTTGGGGTGCCGATGTCAAGGCACCGATGTCCGGGCGTCGGTGTTCAGCGCGCGTCCGTGCTCCGTTCCAGCAGCGCGGCCGCGTCGGAGAGTACCCCGGCGATACGGCCCAGCGTCGCCTCGTCCCGATCGACGGCGTCGAGGACCGGGCCCCGCGCGGTGTCCCAGCGGCGGGCGACGGCGGCCGGGTCCTCGCCGGTCAGGAGGCCCGCCGCCTGCGCCGCGGCTCCCAGCGCGACGAGCTCCCTGGCCTCGGGCACCTGGACCGGCCGCCCGGACAGCCGGCGCACGGTCTGCTGCCAGGCGTCGCCGCGGGCGCCGCCGCCGATCAGCAGAAGGGGGGCCGAGCGGTCGGCGTCCTCGTCCAGGACCAGGTCGAGCGCGCCGAGCAGGGAGTGCACGGCGCCGTCGTAGGCGGCCTGGAGGAGCTGACCGGCGGTCGTGTCGTGGCGCAGCCCGTGCAGCAGGCCGGAGGCGTTCGGCAGGTTCGGGGTGCGTTCGCCGTCCAGGTAGGGCAGCAGGGTGAGGTGCTCGGCGGGCTCCACGGCCTCGCGGTCCAGACCGAGCAGAGCGGCGACGCGGTCGACGGCGAGTGTGCAGTTCAGGGTGCAGGCGAGCGGCAGCCAGTCGCCGTGGGCGTCGGCGAAGCCGGCCACGGTGCCGGTGGGGTCGGTGGGGCGGTGCTTGGCCACCGCGTACACCGTGCCCGAGGTGCCCAGGCTCAGGACCGGTGTGCCCGGGCGCAGCCCGAGGCCAAGGGCCGCCGCCGCGTTGTCGCCGGTGCCGGGGGCGACCAGCGTTCCCTTGGCGAAGGGCAGGTCGTGGCTGTCGCGCACGGTGCCCGCCACCTCGCCGGGCCGCACCACGCGGGGCAGCAGCGCGGGGGAGAGCCCCACGTGGGCGAGGATCTCCTCGTCGTACGCCTCCGTGGCCGAAGCCCACCAGCCGGTGCCGGACGCGTCGCCGCGGTCCGTGGTGCCCTCGCCCGTCAGACGCTCGGTGAGGTAGTCGTGGGGGAGGCGTACCGACTTCGTGGCCCGCAGGGCCTCCGGCTCGTTCTCGGCCAGCCAGGCCCATTTCGTGACCGTGAAGGAGGCCGCCGGCACGGATCCGGTGCGTTCCGCCCAGAACTTCGCGCCGCCCAGCTCCTCGGTCAGCCGACGGGCCTGGGGCGCCGACCGCACGTCGTTCCACAACAGTGCCGGACGCACCGGCTCCCCGCGCCCGTCCAGCGTGACCAGCCCGTGCTGCTGTCCTCCGATGGACACCGCGGCCACCTCGCGCGCCGCGTCGCCGCACTGGTGCAACGCCTCGCGCAGGGCGTCCCACCACTGGCGCGGGTCGCTCTCGCGACCGGCCCCGGAGGAGACCGTGTGCGGGGCCTGGCCACTCGCGACGACCTCGCCGGTGGCCGAGTCGACGACCAGGGCCTTGGTGGACTGGGTGGACGTGTCCACGCCGACGACGAGCGGACCCTCGGCTGCTGACATCGGGTTCTCCCTCAAGTTTTTTCCGCGGCTCTGCGGGATCTGTCTTCCCAGAGATGCGTCCGCATACTAATTTGTAAACGGCCATGACGAAATAGTTCGCCACCGCCAGCACGACAGTCTTCGAGCAAGGAGCCGCGGCATGAGTTACCAGCCCACCCCCGACGACAGGTTCACCTTCGGCCTGTGGACCGTCGGCTGGCAGGGGAGGGACCCGTTCGGCGACGCCACTCGGCGCGCCCTCGACCCGGTCGAGACGGTGACGCGCCTGGCCGAGCTGGGCGCCTACGGCGTGACCTTCCACGACGACGACCTGATCCCGTTCGGGTCCTCCGACAGCGAGCGCGAGGAGCACATCAAGCGCTTCCGCCAGGCTCTGGACACCACCGGCATGACCGTCCCGATGGCCACCACCAACCTGTTCACGCACCCCGTCTTCAAGGACGGCGCCTTCACGGCGAACGACCGTGACGTGCGCCGCTACGCCCTGCGCAAGACGATCCGCAACATCGATCTGGCCGCCGAGCTGGGTGCGAAGACCTATGTCGCCTGGGGCGGCCGTGAGGGCTCGGAGTCCGGTGCCGCCAAGGACGTGCGTGTGGCGCTCGACCGCATGAAGGAGGCTTTCGACCTCCTCGGCGAGTACGTGACGGCCCAGGGCTACGACCTGAAGTTCGCCATCGAGCCCAAGCCGAACGAGCCGCGCGGCGACATCCTGCTGCCCACGGTCGGCCACGCCCTGGCCTTCATCGAGCGCCTGGAGCGCCCGGAGCTGTACGGCGTCAACCCCGAGGTCGGCCACGAGCAGATGGCCGGGCTGAACTTCCCGCACGGCATCGCGCAGGCGCTGTGGGCGGGCAAGCTCTTCCACATCGACCTCAACGGCCAGTCCGGCATCAAGTACGACCAGGACCTGCGCTTCGGCGCCGGCGACCTGCGTGCCGCGTTCTGGCTGGTCGACCTGCTGGAGAGTGCCGGCTACGCGGGCCCGAAGCACTTCGACTTCAAGCCGCCGCGCACCGAGGACCTCGACGGCGTGTGGGCGTCGGCCGCGGGCTGCATGCGCAACTACCTGATCCTCAAGGACCGCGCGGCCGCCTTCCGCGGCGACCCGGAGGTCCAGGAGGCCCTGCGCGCCTCGCGTCTCGACGAGCTGGCCCAGGCCACCGCCGCCGACGGACTGCAGAGTCTGCTCGCCGACCGCACCGCCTTCGAGGACTTCGACCCCGAGGCGGCCGCAGCCCGGGGGATGGCCTTCGAGCACCTCGACCAGCTCGCCATGGACCACCTCCTCGGCGCTCGGGGCTGAAACAACCGCACACACGCGCGCGTGTGTGTACGGCCGAGGGGGCCGCACACACGCGTGCCGCCGGACGTTCGCGTCCGGCGGCCGACGGAACCTCCGGGCGCAATACGCCGGAATCATGTCCTCCGTGACCTGAACCGGTATCAACTCGCGCGCGGGGGTCGCCTCCTGGACGGGCCCACGGTCAGGCTGGGCGGTATGGCCCTACCGCCCGTACCGCCTCAGCCGCCCGTACCGCCGGGTGACATGCCGCCTCCCGGCGGCTTCGGACCGCCCACCGCCCCTTACGCGGCCGGGACGGCCGACGGCCCGGGCGGTCCCGGCCGGCCCAGGAAGCCGCTCTTCGTGGTGCTCGTCCTGCTGATCGTGGCCGGTGTCGTGCTCGCCGTCGTGCTGACGGCCTCGAACGACCGCTCCCCGGACGACGCGCCGGGCCCCGGGGACAGCGCCACGACCTCTCCGAAGCCTTCCGCCAGCCTTCCGGTGGAACTGCCCAGCGGCTTCCCGGGCGAACTGCCGTCGCACCTCCCCACCGGCTTGCCCACGCAGTTGCCGAGCACTCTGCCGACCGAGTTGCCGAGCGGACTCCCGACGGAGTTTCCGAGTGGACTGGAGTCGCTGCTGCCACAGGCGGCGGAGCCTGCTTCGTAGCCGGCGTCACCGACCGCGCGGCAGCCGCACGTACGCGAACGACGCAGCGATGCCGCTGTTCGACCAGCCGCCCCTGGGCGTGGAAGGCATCCTTCGCCGTCCGTCATCCCGTAGACGTAGACGTTGTCCTTGATGAGGGCCGGAGTGGCGCGGTCCGAGAGCAGAGGCACGCACCGAACGGTGTGCTGTCTGGAGGTGAAAGCGGAGCGGCGGCCGTCTGCCGGACCGACACGGCGCTGAGGACGATATGCGAACTCAGTCAGGGAATGCGCTTCCTTCGCCGCCGGGCCGCGCGGTGGCCAGGGCCGTCGCCGGATCGTGGGCGGCGCCGCCCGCAGGTGTCCAGCGGCCGCCCTCCTCGCGGAACGGCCACCAGCGACCGTCCCGCCCCAACCGCAGTTGACAGCCCGTGCCCACGGCCGTCCACCGATTTCCCCGCTCTTGCAGCAGAGGCCGTTCGTCCTCCTCCCAGGCCGAGTCCAGCGCCGCACGCGCGCGTACGAGCGCTTCGCCCTCGACGGTCCACTCCTCCTCGAGGACCGACAACGCGGACGCGCCTCCGTGCGCCCAGGCGCGCACCCCCAGTTCGAGCTGCTCCCGGTCACGCCCCGACCCGGCGGCGAGCCGGCCGGCCACGACCGCGGCGGGTGTCTCCCCCGCGTGGGGGCCTCCGAGGACGCCCGCCGCCAGCCGCACCGCGTCCTGGGCGAGCGTCGACCGACCCGTGGCCGCCGCGCTCCGTCCGGCGTTTTCCCGCAACGCTTCCACGAGCATCCTTCGCGCCTCGACGGCCGTCAGCGCCGCCAGAATCTCCAGCGCCGCCGGGTCCAGCCCGAGGGGGACCGGCGCATCCGTGTCCAGCGACGGGGGAAGGCCCGGTTCCTGCGGAAGTTCGGTTGCGGCGGGCAGCGGGGGCAGGACGCTCCCGGCCGCGTAGGCCTCCGCCGCGTCCACGCCCTCCGCCCCCGGTCCGGACACCTCCTCCGCGGCGACACCGCGCGCCTGGAGGGCGCCCAGCAGGGAGTCCTCGCGGCACCCTCTGAGCAGCAGCAGGATGAACGGGTCCTGGTCGAGCAGCCTTGCCACCTGATAGCAGACGGCCGCGGTATGACCGCAGTGGTCCCACGCTCCGCAGTCGCACTCGGCCTCCAGGTCGCCGAGCCCCGGGAGGAGGCTGATGCCGGCCGTCTCGGCGTCCTCGACCAGATGCGGGGGCATCTCGCGGTCGAGCAGCGCGGCCACGTGCCCGGATCGCTCACCCGCCAGGTCCAGGAACCGGTCCCACTGCGCGTCCGAAAGCACGTCGAGCAGCACGTCTGCCCTGTGCGCCGTGCGATCGCGGTCCCGGACGACGGCCGTGACGCGTCCCGGCCGCACCGACACCGCGCCCACGGCGCCCGCCCGCGCCAGCCGGCGGCCTGTCCTCACCTGCGCCCCGTCCAGCGCGCCGTCCTCCAGGGCGGACAGCCACGCCCGGCCCCACCAGGTCCGCGCGAACGCCTTTCCGGGCACGGGAGGCGACGCGGCGAAAGTCCGTTCGTCGCCGTCGATGCCGTCGATGCCGTCGATGCCGTCGATGCCGTCGATGCCGTCGATGCCGTCGATGCTGTCGTGGCTGACGTGCCCGTCGTGCCCGCTCATCGTGTGCCCCCTCGCAGTTCCACCAGGTCGGCCAGCTCGGCGTCCGTCAGTTCCGTGAGCGCCGTCTCCTCGCCACCGAGAACGGCGTCGGCGAGGTCCTGCTTGCGGCGCAGCATGCCGGCGATGCGATCCTCGACCGTGCCTTCCGCGATCAAACGGTGTACCTGCACCGGTCGGGTCTGGCCGATGCGGTAGGCGCGGTCGGTGGCCTGAGCTTCGACGGCCGGGTTCCACCAACGGTCGTAGTGCACGACGTGCTCCGCGCGCGTGAGGTTGAGGCCGGTGCCCGCAGCCCGGAGCGACAGCAGGAACACGGGGATCTCGCCGTCCTGGAAGCGCCTGACCATGGCGTCCCGCTCGGCGAGGGGAACACCGCCGTGCAGGAACTGGGAGGGCACGCCTCGGGCTGCCATGTGCTGCTCCAGCAGACGTGCCAGGCTTACGTACTGCGTGAAGAGGAGAACGCTCGCGCCCTCGGAGAGGAGGGCGTCGAGCAGCTCGTCCAGGAGCTCCAGTTTCCCGGAGCGTCCGGCGGTCCTCGGCCGCTCCTCCCGCAGGTACTGCGCGGGATGGTTGCAGATCTGCTTGAGCGCAGTCAGCATTTTCACGATCAGTCCGCGTCGCGCCATGTCGTCGGCCCCGGCGATCGCCGCCAGGGTCTCGCGCACCACGGCCTCGTAGAGGCCCGCCTGCTCCTCGGTGAGGGACACGGGGTGATCGGTCTCGGTCTTGGGCGGCAGTTCCGGGGCGATCCCGGGGTCCGACTTGCGGCGGCGCAGCAGGAACGGCGCCACGAGCCGGGTCAGTCGCTCGGCTGCGGCCGGATCGCCCCCGCCCTCGACCGAGCGCGCGTACCGCGTACGGAAGGCCCCCGGACGGCCCAGGAGCCCTGGTGTCGTCCAGTCCAGGATCGCCCACAGCTCCGACAGGTTGTTCTCCACGGGGGTGCCGGTCAGCGCCACGCGTGCGCGTGCGCCGATCGTGCGCAGCGCCCGAGCGGTGGCCGAGCAGGGGTTCTTGACGTGCTGTGCCTCGTCCGCCACGACCAGCCCCCACGTCGCCCGGCCGAGGCGGTCCGCGTCCAGTCGCAGCGTGCCGTACGTGGTGAGCACGAACTCCCCGTCGGCCAGGTCCTCCAGGTCGCGACGGGCACCGTGGAAGCGGCGCACAGGCGCCCCCGGCGCGAACCTTTCGATCTCCCGCTGCCAGTTGCCCATGAGGGACGTCGGGCAGACCACGAGTGTGGGGCCCGCCGAGGACGGATCCGTCTGACGGTGCAGGTGCAGCGCGATCAGCGTGACCGTCTTGCCGAGCCCCATGTCGTCCGCCAGGCAGCAGCCCAGTCCCAGGGCGGTGGTCCGGGCCAGCCAGGTCAGGCCGCGCCGCTGGTAGTCGCGCAGGGTGGCGTCGAGCGTGGCGGGCTGCTCCACCGGCTCGGGCGCCTCGGCGCCGGTCAGCCGCTCCCGCAGGGCCGCCGGCCACCCGGTGGACCGTACGTCGACCCGGCGGCCGTCGATCTCCGTGGAGCCCGTCAGGGCCGCGCTCAGGGCGTCCACGGGCGTCATCCTGCCGTCCTGCCGGGCGCGGGCCCGGCGCAGCTCCCTCGGGTCGAGTAGGACCCACTGATCGCGCAGCCGCACCAACGGCCGGTCCGCTTCTGCCAGCTGCTCCAGTTCCTCCCGCGTCAGCCGCCGGTCGCCCAGCCCGAACGACCAGGTGAAGCTCACCAGCGTGTCCGCCGACAGGAAGGACGGAGTGTCCGAGCCGACGCGACCGGGTTTCGCCTCTTCCTGCGGTTGCCCCACGACCGCGTGGATCGTCAGCGAGCGGACGAGCTCCTTCGGCCAGTGCACCTCCACACCGGCGTTCGCCAGGGCCCGTGTGCCCTCCCCGAGGAGCTCGGCGATCTCCTCCTCGAGAAGATCGACGGCGTCCGGGACGCCGGCGGACAGCAGCGGGGCGAGCGGTGGCCAGGCCCTGGCCGCGCGACGCAGCGCGAGCAGGGTCTCCATCCGCGCGTGGGGGCCGAACGCCCCGGGCGGGTCACCCCGGTCGCCCCAGATCTCGGCGGCGTCCGCGACGAGCGCGGGATCGCTCACGCTGTGCACCTGAAGCACGGCCCGGAACCCGGGTTTCGATCCGCCGCCGTCAGGGGGCGCCGAGGCCTCCGCGCCGCTCGTCTCCATCCCCTCGGCTCCGGCCGGGCCGAGTGCGGGCAGGCCGGGCCCCGAGACCTCGATTCGCAGCGAGATCCGTACGCGGGCGTCGTGTGCCTCTGAGACTTCGGCCGCCCACGCGCGCAGCTCAGGCGCGAGCTGCGGCTGCCGCGCCGCGTAGAGGGGGTCGCCGGTCACGAGCGACGCGGCGGGCGTGCGGGGCAGTGTGTCGGCGACGGCGTCCAGGAAGGTGCGCAGCAGGCGCTCGGGATCGGGGAGCCGTAGCGGTGTGGTCTCGTCCAACGGCACGGCGTGCGCTTCGGGTGGCATCGACGCGGCCAGTCTGCGCACCTGCTCGATGTCCTGCGCGCCCAGTGGCCCCATCCGCCATACGTCGTGGCCTTCCGGGGACAGGCCGGGAAGGAGCAGCCCGCGTGCGGCGCACCGCAGGGCGAGCAGGGTGGCCGCGCTCCAGAAGGCGGTGGACCGGTGGGCGTCCGGTTCGGCACGCGTGCGGGTGAGGACGGGGAGGGCGTCCCACATCGGCAGCAGCACGGCCGGCACGCGCGCGAGGGTCACACCGGTGCCGTGCGGTACGACCAGGCGCAGTCGGTGGGCGGAAGCCGGTGGGGCGGCTGGAGGAACCTGTTCCTCGCCGTAAGGACGCCAGAAGGCGACGCCGCCGGCGCGGGCCGGAGCCCCGGGGAGGAAAACGGCGCGGCAACGGGCCGGCTCGAAGATCTCGGACGGTGCGTCCACGGAAACCCTCTGCGCGGAGATGAGCCTCTCCTCAAATTTGACTACTTGGGGTGGGGTCGCCGAGAGTACAGCACCTCACCGAGAACGTGGACCACTTTCGGATCGGCCTCGGACGCGGACCTGCGAAGCGCGAGACACACGGCTCTCAGGGGCGTCTCGGGGTGCACCTCAGGGACGTCTCAGGGTCAGGATCGGAACCGTGGGCGGCGCGGGCCCGTTTCCATGGCAGAGAGCGGCAACGGCCGCGGAGGAGGCGACACAGATGTCGAAGAACGCGAAGATCGCCGTGGGCGGTGTGGCGGTCGGGCTTCTCCTGTTGATCTGGCTGCCCTGGTGGGCTGCCCTGTTGATCGTGGTGGGTGTCCCGGCGGCGGCCTACCTCACGCTCGATCCGGCACAGCGGCGCAGACTGCGCCGTGTCACGCGCAAGGAAATCGGCCGCTGACGCGCGGGCCCCGCGGCTCGGGGGGAACGACCGGTGCGGCCCTCCAGGAGCCATAGCGGTCAGGGCGGCCGCCGGGACCTTCGCCGTTCACCTAGGCCCCCTTTGTCACCGAGGGTGTCGATGGTCGACGCAGGAATCCATGACCCCCAAAGTCGCCGTTGTCGCCACAGGGACGACGGCCGTCGAGAAGGGAGAGACCGGAAGCTTCACAGAGGGCGCACGGCCATCTTGTCGAGCGCCTCGAGAAGCCCGGGCAGTTCGGGTCCGCGGCCGATCGGGAGCACCTCGCCGGGCTTGTCATCGAGGAGGACGAATGCGATGTCGTCGGTCCTGGCCACCAGCGACCAGCCGGGTCCGTCGGCGCGCAGAGTGCGCGCCTCACCGGGAGCGAACGAAGAGCGCACGCGGCCGAGCGGGGGAGGGGTGTCCACATAGGCGCGTACTTCGGCCAGCACACGTCGGATGTCGCTGTGACCCCCCGGCGCGTCCTTCCGGGCCTCTGGTGCCTCTCCGGCCTCACCGGTGCCTGCCACGCCTGCGGAACCAGGCGCCTCGCCGTCCCCGTCGGGCCCCGAGGCCGCGCCGGGCGCCGAGGTCGTGCCGGGCCGGCCGCCCTCGCGGGCCTGGTCCGTCCGGTCGGCTCGCTGCGCCCCGACGGCGTCTGTGTGCGTCCCGGCGCCGCCCTCCCGGGAGGGCACGAACTCCGTGTCGTCGATCTGCTCGCGCCACAGCGCCCACTGCAGCGCGATCTCGTCTGCCCCCAGCCGCCGCTGGGCCGGACCCCAGGTGCTCGCGTCGGGCGGGCGCAATGCCGGGCCGTCCGCCACCTCGGGAGCGGGATCGTGCGGCGCCGGCACGCCGGGAGCCGCGACGGCGACCGCCAGCGGCCAGCCGGGCAGCGCGGCGACCACCGTCCGTTCGGCGGGTGACAGGTCGTACTCCATACCGCAGTCCCACGACGCGATGGCGACGGCGACCAGCGACACGTCGTCGATGACGACGGTCCAGCGTGCGCCTTCGCCGTCCTGGCCCAGCACCAAGCCGTAGCCGTCGGCGAGCGGCGGGAGGCCGAGCGCCGCACAGGCCTCCGGATAGTCGTCGCCCAGCGCACTCGGGAACTTCGCCGGCGTCAACAGCACCGCCGTGAGCACATAGAGCGCATCGTCCGCGGCGGCGACGGCGTCCTCGTCCGTCCCGGCCATCCCAGCCTCCCCATCGGTTCGTCCAACGGCGCGCACCCTAGTGCGGCGGGAAGGCGCTTGTCACTGCCGACCGACCATTCGGAGCTGCAGCTTTCCGGTCGGACGGGGCGAATCGACCATCTCCGGCCGTCGGACGCCGTATGGCGTCGGCAGCCCGAGCGGCGCACGGACCACGGCATAGGGCGGTTCGTCGCGCTCCCGTGCGAGAGCGAGGACCGCGCGACAGGGGCGGTTCATCGACCGCGAAGGACAGCACCTGCGACGACACCCGGCCGCCGCCTCATCGAACCTGCCCTGGTCGTCTTCCGCGCGGGTCGAGCGTAGACGGCGGCCGCCTCGACAGGATCGGGTGCGCGCCTTCGGCCGGCCCGGGTCCGACGTCTCGCCCGGACGCACGCCCGGGACGGCCCTGCTGCACGGGCCGGCGTGCGCGTCACGTCGAAGTGCCTCCCGTAGCCGTGCGGATCCTGCAGAACCCGCCGACCGCCTTCCCGGGGGATGACGGCGACTGGACGTTCATCTCCTCCTTTTCGCCCTAGAGTTGGCGGTCGGGCGACAGAAGGGGGACAAAGCGGTGAAGCGCTTCGAGCGACTGGAACGGATCCGGCGGCTGGACCCGCACGAGGACGCGTTCGAGATCTACCGGCTCACTGCGGCGTACGAGTTCCCCTGGGACGTCACCCGCGCCTTGGAGCTGGCCCTGTATCGCACCTATGCGGTGCCTTCCATCGGGCGTCTGCTGGCGGAGACCGCGGAACTCACGGAGCGCCCACAGAAGCGCTACGACGACACCTCGCTCCTGCTGGGTGCCGTCGTCGAACACGGCTTCGACAGCGAGCAGGGGCGCACGGCCGTCCGCCGCATCAACCGGATGCACCGTAGTTACGACATCAGCAACGACGACATGCGGTACGTGCTGTGCACGTTCGTCGTGGTGCCCAAACGGTGGATCGACGCCTACGGATGGCGCAGGCTGTCGCGCCACGAGATCGTCGCCTGCAGCGTGTACTACCGCACTCTGGGGCAGCGCATGGGCATCAAGGACCTTCCCGAAACCTACGAGGAGTTCGAGGCCTGTCTCGACGCCTACGAAGAGGCCCACTTCGCCTGGGACGAGGGTGCGCGCCGCGTCTCGGACGCCACGCTCGCCCTGATGGCCTCCTGGTACCCGCGGCCTCTTGCTCCCGTCCTGCGCCGAGCCACGCTCGCCCTCCTCGACGCGCCGCTCCTGAAGGCCTTCCGTTACCCCGTGCCCGGCCCTGTCACTCGCGCCCTGGTGCGCGGAGCGCTACGCGCGCGTGGACGAGCGGTGCGGCTGCTGCCGCCACGCAGCGTCCCCCACTACGCCCGGCAGAACCGGGAGATCAAGGGTTACCCCAACGGTCACCGGCTGGAGGAACTGGGCACCTGCCCGGTGCCCGGCGTGGCCGGCTGCCCCGTGCGACGGCCGGGCGAGTCGGTCGGCCGGTGAGTCGATCAGCGAGTCGAGTGGCTCGCGCAGCCGGCCGAGCTCGGCCCGGGTGGTGGCCCGCGTCATGGTGAGGACCCCGCCGCCGGAACGGGTCCGTCAGCTCTTCGGGTCGGGCGGGTGCGCGCGTGTGCCGAACAAGGTCGGCCCCGCGTGGGCCGCCACCATGCGGCTGGCCGACCCGCGCGCACTGCATCGCGTGCCGTCGGGCTCAGGCACGGATCGGATCCGGTCATGCGAAAGATCCTGACCGGCCTCAAGACGGTCGAACGCGTCTGTCTGCAGGGCGAGCTCACCGGCGAACTCGAAGGCGCGGAGGCGCTGGAGGCGGAGGGCGTCCGGGTGGTGGCGTCCCCGGCGCGGGCCACAAAGTGGTGTTCGACCGCCCTGACGTGTTCGTGTGCCTGGTCACCGGACGTGCCTGAGTCCTCAGCCCTGCCGGACGGCCAGGGCGAGGAAGCGGGAGTCCTCGTCGACGTACGACGTCATGCGCCAGCCCGAACTGGTCAGCAGCGGGCCGAGGTTGGGCTCCGCGCGCAGGTCCTCCGGTGTGATCCGCCGGCCCTGGCGGGCCGCGAGCGCGGCTCTGCCGATCGGGTGGAAGAGCGCCAGCGTGCCGCCGGGGCGCACCACCCGTGCCAGCTCCCGCAGGTTCTCCTCCGGGCGAGGCAGATGGGCGACGAGCCCCGCAGCGAACACGGCGTCCACTGAAGCGGAGCGCAGCGGAAGCGCGGCGACGTCGGCGAGCACCAGTCGCCCGTCGCGGTCGCGTCCGGCCCGTACGGCGGCCTCCAGCATCGCCGGGGTCAGATCCACCCCCACGACCGTTCCCGAGGGCCCTACGGCCGCACGCAGCGGCGTCAGCGCGCGTCCGGTGCCGCAGCCGGCGTCCAGCACGCGGTCACCTCGGCGCAACCCGAGTTCACCGGCCGCGGCTTCGTAGGCGGGGCCGTCGTCGGGGAACCGGCTGTCCCAGTCCGCGGCCCGAGCGGTGAAGAACTCCTGGACGTGTGTGTGGTCGTCGCTCATGCCCGCATGATCCCCCACCGGCAGGGGATGCGCCGGTGTGCACGTTCGAGGGTGCCCCGATCGGTCCGTTGCATTTTCCCGTCATGTTCCAGCAGCTTTCGCACTGCGCCCCCTTGTGGCTTCGTGCTCCGGACGGCATCCCATGGCCATGGCACATCTGGACCACGCTGCCTTCGGCCGACCGGACTCCGTGCTGTGGATACGTGATGACTCGGCGACCTCTTCCGGCTCGACCACCTCATCCCGCTCATGCGACGCCACGCGGAGAGCCTGACCGTCCTCTCCCGACCCGCCGCAGGCCGGTCTCCTCACCGACATGGTCCGCGCCGCCGACTCCGAGGTCACCGGACCACGCGCGCGTGGAGGTGCGCCGACCCCGGAGGGGGCCTACATCGGCATCGCCGTCGCCGGCCTCCGCCTGCTCGCCGGACCCGTCCGGAACGCGGCCCCGTTCTCCCCGTTCTCCCGATTTCCCCCTTCTCCCGCTCCCGCCGCACACGCGTCTGCGGCGGGAGCGGCAATCCCGTCAGCGACGGATACGCCGTAGAGGTCGAGGACCGGGGCCAGGGCATGGGCGGCGAAGTCGTCACCGAGGCCAACCGGCGAATCGCGCGAGTCGGAGGCTCTCGACCTGTTTCGGACGCGTACGGACCTCCGCGGCGCCGAGTCGGGCACTACTTCGGACACCGACACGCAGGAGTCGATCACATCGGTCGGACCCCGGTCGAACGGCTCGAAGAAGGCGCGCGATCGTCATGATGCTGCCGTCGCGTGCTTGTGCAGAGGCTCCGCGCGACCGCTGCGTCGAGGCCCGGCGCGCCCGTACCGACGTAGACCGTTGCCGGCACTCCCGAGAGAAGTGATCCATGGTCTCCGAGCACTCCCACGACACCGGCGAGACGACTCCCCTCGCATTGAAGATACTGGTCGCCGGCGGCTTCGGCGTGGGCAAGACCACGATGGTGGGCGCGGTCAGCGAGATCAAGCCGCTGCGCACCGAGGAACTGCTCAGCGAAGCCGGCCGGTCGGTGGACGACACCGAGGGCCTGGACCACAAGGTCACGACCACCGTCGCCATGGACTTCGGCCGTATCACCATCCGCTCCGGCCTCTCCCTCTACCTGTTCGGGACGCCGGGCCAGGACCGCTTCTGGTTCCTGTGGGACGAGCTGTCCCAGGGGGCCCTGGGCGCCGTGGTCCTCGCCGACACCAGGCGTCTGGAGGACTGCTTCCCGGCCGTCGACTACTTCGAGCACCGGCACATCCCGTTCGTGGTGGCGGTCAACTGCTTCACCGGCTCGCGGACGTATGCCGCCCAGGACGTTTCGCGCGCCCTCGACCTCGACAGCGGAACACCCGTCGTGCTGTGCGACGCCCGTGACCGCGACTCGGGCCGGGAGGTCCTGATCAGACTGGTCGAGTACGCCGGGCGTATGCACACCGCCCGGCTGCTCGAGTCCGTGGGCTGACCCCGCCGTACGGCGGCCGGGGTCAGTCCGCCACGCGCTTCTGCGCCAGGACCTTGGCGATCGTGACGCGGACGAGGAGTTCGCCCGGCACGCCGTTACGGGCCCCGAACTCCTCGGCGCGCTCCTCTCCCATGTACCGGGCCCCGATCCGGGCCGCCCAGTGCCGGACCTCGTCGAGATCCTCCGAGATCCGGGCCCTGCCCTGCAGCACCACGTAGTCGAACGGCGGCCGGTCGTCGTCCACGCACAGGGCGACCCGGCCGTCCCGGGCCAGGTTGCGGCCCTTCACCGTGTCCTTGCCGGTGTTGAACACCACGTCGTCGCCGTCGAGCACGAACCAGATCGGTGCCACGTGCGGGCTTCCGTCGGCCCGCACGGTGGACAGTTTTCCGGTGCGGGTTCCGTGCATGACGAACGCCCGCCACTCTTCATCGGTCATCTTCTGTGCCATGCCGCCATCCTCCTTGCTCCGGCGACCGGTCCTGCGCAAGGCTGGCCGACAGATGCTCCGGTGAGACGGAGGATCACACGGGACGTCACTCGGGGACGTCACACGGGGAGTGGGACATGGCGCAGAACCAGGACCTGGACCGGCTGTTGGACGATCTGACCGAGCGCGTCGAGCCGGTGCGCCATGCGCTCGTCCTGTCCAACGACGGTTTGGTGGCGGGCGCGAGCTCGCGACTGCGCCGGGAGGACGCGGAGCACCTCGCCGCCGTCTCGTCCGGGCTGCACAGTCTCGCCAAGGGCTCGGGGCGCCACTTCGGCGCGGGCCGGGTGCGTCAGACCGTGATCGAGTTCGACGACGCCGTGCTGTTCGTCACCGCCGCGGGCACCGGCAGCTGTCTGTGCGTGCTCAGCGGCGCGGACGCCGACATGGGCCGGATCGCCTACGAGATGACCCTGCTCGTCGACCGGGTCGGCGAGCACCTCACCGTCGACGCCCGACAGCCGGAGCGCGCTCCGCTGAAAGACCTCTGACCTGCTCTTCCTCTTCCCCGATCGGAGTTATCCACAGGCTCGCCATGCTGTCCGCGATTCCGGCTACGGTTTTTTCCGAGGCCACCGCGGAGGACGCGGGCCCACTCCACACCACTTCACTCCACGGGGGAGACGACCATGTCCCGCACCACCATCGCCCCGCCCGACTCCGTTTCCTGCACGCCGAGCCGTGCCGCACGTGAACTGGAACTGAAACGCGTCGAGCTGGATCTCGCCGTGCACCTCGGGCGCATCAGGACCGTACCTGACGCGGCAGGTGGCGCCCGCAGGGTGCCCCGCGCCGAGATCGACCGCCTGCGCGCGCAGCCCGGCTTCCCCGACTCGCTGCGCGAGACCGTGCTGGCCGTGGGGACCGCCGAGGGCGCCGCTCTCCTCGAAGTGCCGCCGACCCGCTTCACCCGCCTCGCCCGTCTGGGGCTGGTGGTGCCAGTGAGGTTCTATCTGAACCGCTACCGGGCCGTCGTCTGGCTGTATCTCGCCGAAGAACTCAAGCAGTTCGCGGCGGACCGGACCAACGCGTTCCTGCTCACCGGCCGCACGCCCGAGGTGTTTCGGAGCCAACTGGCCGCCGGTGTCGACCTGCGACCCAGGAACTGGCGCGGACGCCACCTGGGCTTCCTGCTCCGTCAGGCGGAAGACCCCTGGCAGCACGCCGGGGCCCTGGCCGGGTTCCTCGACCCCCTCCAGGTCGCGGAGATCGTCAAGGACCCGTACGAGCGCTCCCATCTGAACCGGTTCCGGCCGGTACCGCCGGCACATTGCGCCCCGGGCACGCCGGCCGCACACCTCGTCGAGAAGATCACCATGGCGGAGGACCCCGACGAGATCGACTGGCTGAGGTCGGACCTGCAACGCACCTTGGACGAGGCCCGAGTCGATCAGCCCGCTCCGCGCCCCTCCGCGAAACGGACCGTGCCGTGTCCACCGGAGCAGCGGGCCGCGCCCGGCGAGCCCGATACCGAGCGGCCCGCGCGCGGCCTGCTGAACCGGCTGTGCCGCCGAAAGCCTGCCGCCCTGCCGACCGGGACCCGCAAGCACCCGCAGCGACTCCGTGACGCCTACAGCGCCCGGAACAGCCCCTCCTGGACGACCGACACCAGCAGGCGCCCCTCCAGGTCGTAGATGCGCCCCCGGGCCAGTCCGCGTCCGCCGGTGGCGATCGGCGACTCCTGGTCGTACAGGAACCACTCGTCCGCGCGGAACGGCCGATGGAACCACATCGCGTGGTCCAGGGACGCCATGTCGAAGTTGCGCGGCCCCCACAAGGGCTCGACCGGAAGGCGGACGGCATCCAGCAGAGTCATGTCGCTGGCGTACGTGAGCGCGCAGGTGTGAACGAGCGGGTCGTCGCCCAGCGGCCCGACCGCACGCATCCACACCGCGCTGCGCGGCTCGGCGTCCTTGACGTCCTCAGGCCTCCAGCGCAGCGGATCCGCATACCGGATGTCGAAGGGCTGGCGGCGTGCCATGCGCTCCAACTGCTCGGGCAAAGCGCCCAGATGCGCCCGGACCTCCTCCGCCACCGTCGGCAGGGACTCAGGGTCCGGGACCTCCCGGGCCGGCGGCAGCTGGTGCTCGAAGGGACCTTCCTCAGGCTTGTGAAAGGAGGCGGTGAGATTGAAGATCGTGCGTCCCTGCTGCACGGCGGTGACCCGGCGGGTCGTGAAGGACCGGCCGTCCCGCACCCGTTCTACCTGGTACACGATCGGCACGCCCGGCCGGCCCGGGCGCAGGAAGTACGCGTGCAACGAGTGCACGGGCCGGTCGCCGTCGGTGGTCCGGCCCGCCGCGACCAGCGCCTGGCCCGCCACCTGGCCGCCGAAGACCCGCTGCAGCGACTCGTGCGGGCTGCGACCCCGGAAGATGTTGACCTCGATCTGCTCCAGGTCGAGCAGGTCGACGAGCCTCTCGGCCGGATTCGTCATCGGTGCGTTTCTCCTGTGCCCTCTTCTGCGCCTTGTCCCGTGCTCGGGCCGACGCCTGATCCGGCTGTTCCGGTACGCGACGCCGGACCTTCGCCCGGTCTCACAACTGGCCGACGGACGTGACGCGGACGACAGCACGGCCCTCGGCGTCGGACGCGGTGAGGTCGACCTCCGCGCTGATGCCCCAGTCGTGGTCGTCGTTCGGGTCGTCGAAGATCTGACGGACCCGCCACAGGGCGTTCCGCGGCTCCTCCTGGATGACGAGCAGCTTCGGCCCGCGGGCATCGGGGCCGGTGCCGAGGTCGTCGTACTCGTCCCAGTACTTGTCCATCGCCTCGCCCCACGCGTCGGCGTCCCAACCCGACTCGCCGTCCAGCTCGCCGAGCTCGTGGACATGGTCGAGAGCTGCCAGCTCGACCCTGCGGAACATCGCGTTGCGGACCAGGACCCGGAACGCACGGGCGTTCGCGGTGACGGGCTTGACCTCGTCGGCCTTCTCCTGCGCCTCCTCGGCGGTCATCTCCTCCGGGTTGGCGAGCTGCTCCCACTCGTCCAGCAGGCTGGAGTCGACCTGGCGCACCATCTCGCCCAGCCACTCGATCAGGTCCTGCAGATCCTCGGACTTGAGGTCGTCCGGGACGGTGTGGTCGAGCGCCTTGTACGCACCGGCCAGGTACCGCAGCACGATGCCCTCGGTGCGCGCCAGCTCGTAGTGCGAGACCAGTTCGGTGAACGACATCGCCCGCTCGTACATGTCACGGATGACAGACTTCGGCGACAACGGGTGGTCGCCGACCCACGGGTGGCTCTTGCGGTACGTGTCGTACGCGTGGAAGAGCAACTCCTCCAGAGGCTTCGGGTACGAGACGTCCTGCAACCGCTCCATGCGCTCCTCGTACTCCACGCCGTCCGCCTTCATCGCGGCCACCGCCTCGCCGCGCGCCTTGTTCTGCTGCGCGGCCAGGATCTGGCGCGGATCGTCCAGCGTGGACTCCACGACGGAGACCATGTCGAGAGCGTAGGAGGGCGACTCGGGGTCCAGCAGTTCGAACGCCGCCAGTGCGAACGTGGACAGCGGCTGGTTCAGCGCGAAGTCCTGCTGCAGGTCGACGGTGAGACGGACGATCCGGCCGCTGGCGTCCGGCTCGTCGAGCTTCTCCACGATGCCGCCGTCCAGCAGCGAGCGGTAGATCGCGATCGCGCGCCGGATGTGCCGCAACTGCTGCTTGCGCGGCTCGTGGTTGTCCTCCAGCAGGTGCCGCATGGCCTCGAAGGCGTTTCCGGGCCGGGCGATCACCGACAGCAGCATCGTGTGCGTGACGCGGAAACGCGAGGTCAGCGGCTCAGGGTCGGAGTCGATGAGCTTGTCGAAGGTGGTCTCGGTCCAGCCCACGAACCCTTCGGGCGCCTTCTTGCGCACCACTTTGCGACGCTTCTTGGGATCGTCCCCGGCCTTGCTGAGGGCCTTCTCGTTCTCGATGACGTGCTCTGGGGCCTGCGCGACCACCAGACCCGCCGTGTCGAAGCCGGCCCGGCCCGCTCGGCCCGCGATCTGGTGGAACTCACGCGCCCGCAGCGTGCGCACCCGGTTGCCGTCGTACTTGGTCAGCGCCGTGAACAGCACCGTGCGGATGGGCACGTTCACGCCGACGCCGAGCGTGTCCGTACCGCAGATCACCTTCAACAGACCTGCCTGGGCGAGCTTCTCCACCAGACGCCGGTACTTCGGCAGCATGCCGGCGTGGTGGACGCCGATGCCGTGCCGCACGTAGCGCGAGAGGTTCTGGCCGAACTTCGTGGTGAATCGGAAGTTGCCGATCAGCGCGGCGATCCGCTCCTTCTCCTCACGCGAGCACATGTTGATGCTCATCAGCGCCTGCGCCCGCTCCACCGCCTGCGCCTGCGTGAAGTGCACGATGTACACGGGCGCCTGCCGGGTGTCCAGCAGGTCGGTGAGCGTCTCCGTCATCGGCGTGTACCGGTACTCGTAGGAAAGCGGCACGGGGCGGGTCGCCGAGCGGACCACCGCCGTGGGCCGGCCGGTGCGCCGGGCGAGGTCCTTCTCGAAGAAGGACACGTCCCCGAGCGTCGCCGACATGAGCACGAACTGCGCCTGCGGAAGCTCCAGGATCGGGATCTGCCACGCCCAGCCGCGGTCGCCCTCCGCGTAGAAATGGAACTCGTCCATGACGACCTGGCCGACGTCGGCGTGCCTGCCGTCGCGTAGGGCGATCGAGGCGAGCACCTCGGCGGTGCAGCAGATCACCGGAGCGTCGGAGTTCACCGATGCGTCGCCGGTCAGCATGCCCACGTTCTCCGTGCCGAAGATCTTGCACAGCTCGAAGAACTTCTCCGACACCAGCGCCTTGATCGGCGCCGTGTAGAAGGTGACCTCGTCCCGTGCGAGGGCCGCGAAGTGCGCGGCCGCAGCGATCATGCTCTTCCCGGACCCGGTGGGCGTCGACACGATCACGTTCGCCCCGGAGACCACCTCGATCAGCGCCTCCTCCTGGTGGGGGTAGAGCGTCAGACCGCGCTCCTGCGCCCAGGACTCGAAGGCTTCGTACAGGGCGTCGGGATCCGCGGTCGGCGGCAGCTGATCGATGAGGGTCACGCCCCCATCTTGCCTGCCGTCGCCCCTGAGGGGGGAATCGGCTGCCGGCCCGAAGATCACGGCGGCTACGCTGTGTCGCCGACGGAGCGTCATCGCACCCGGTCAACTGGACAGCGGCACACGAGGAACAGGGCGGGCAACGGCCATGATGGGACCAGCACACTCACTGTCGGGGGCCGCGGCCTGGTTGGGCGTCGGCGCGGCCGCCGCCGCCACCGGTCACACCATGCCCTGGCCGGTCCTGCTAGTCGGCGCGCTGATCTGCGCCGGCGCAGCGCTCGCCCCGGATCTCGACCACAAGGCGGCCACCATCTCCCGGGCCTTCGGCCCCGTCTCCCGCTGGCTGTGCGAGATCGTCGACAAGCTCTCCTACGCCGTCTACAAATCCACGAGGAAGCAGGGCGACCCGCGCCGCTCCGGCGGGCACCGCACGCTCACGCACACCTGGCTGTGGGCGGTCATGATCGGCGCGGGATCCTCGGCGCTGGCGATCGCCGGCGGCCGCTGGGCGGTGCTGACGATCCTCTTCGTCCACATGGTGCTCGCGATCGAGGGCCTGCTGTGGCGGGCGGCCCGCGGCTCCAGCAGCGACGTGCTGGTGTGGCTGCTCGCCGCGACCAGCGCGTGGATCCTCGCCGGCGTCCTGGACAAGCCCGGCAACGGCTCGGACTGGCTGTTCACCCAGCCCGGTCAGGCGTACCTGTGGCTGGGGCTGCCCATCGTGCTGGGTGCTCTGGTGCACGACATCGGCGACGCCCTGACCGTCTCGGGCTGCCCGGTTCTGTGGCCCATCCCGATCGGGCGCAAGCGCTGGTACCCGATCGGTCCTCCCAAGCCGATGCGGTTCCGGGCGGGCAGCTGGGTCGAGCTGAAGGTGCTCATGCCCGTGTTCATGGTGCTCGGCGGAGTGGGCGCGGCGGCTGCCCTCAACTACATCTGACGGTCGGCGCGGTCGGCTCAGGTCATCGCGCCGTCGTCGCCGTAGCGCCGCTCGAAGCGGGCGATGCGGCCCTCCGTGTCCACCGTGCGCGCCTTGCCCGTGTAGAAGGGGTGGCTCTCGGAGGAGATCTCCACGTCCACGACCGGGTAGGTCTCGCCGTCGTCCCATTCGATGGTCTGGTCGCTGACCGCGGTGGACCGGGTCAGGAAGGCGAAACCGGCGGCGCGGTCACGGAAGACGACCTCGTGGTAATCGGGCTGCTTGTCCTGCTGCATGAGTGCTCCTCCTGCGGTTCAACCGGACAAGGTGTCCTCGTCGACGATGTGCATCGCGGCCTCCTCCGCGGAGGCGGCCGCTCCGTCGATGCCGACGTCCGTGGCGATCAGCGCGCTCTCCTCGTCCTCGTGGGCTCCCTCGTCGGGTGCCACCAGCCGTCCGGAGCGCATGGCGCCGACCTCGTTGTCGAGGAGTTCCCCGTCCGTGCCGTCGCAGTCCCCGAGACCGTCACCGTCGGGCGCCCCGGTGTCCGGCAGCTCCTCCGCGAGGCGCTGGTCCAGGCTCTCCCCCTGTCGGCGCTCCGCGGCGGTCACACCGACGTGCTCCACGGCCCAGGGACGGTCCGGCGGGGACCAGCCGCGGTCGAGGGGGTCCTCCACGCCGTCGTTCTCCAGTGTGTCCTCCCCGTCGAGCAGCCCCGCGTCTTCCTGGATGTCGGAGGCGTCAGGCTGGTAGACGTCGTCTCCCCATCCGTCGGCGCTGTTCACGGCTACCTCCCGGGGGTGACGGGCCGGTTCCCACCGCGGTCGGCGGTCGGGTGCCGCCGTACGAGGCGCCGGCCGGGCGCGGCGTGTGCCGGATGGATTCCGACGGTCTCCCGCGCGGGTGCCGTTATCCAGCGTTCCACCCCGCTTCGGTACCGCGCAACGCCAGAGGCCACGCGAGGGCGGGGCCGTGTCGCCCCGGACGGGGCGACACCGCTCCTCGGCGCCCTGATCGGTCATTGCGTCGACCCGGGGTCGTGGCCGGGGCGGGTGCCATGGCTCCGTCCGGGGCCGGCCTCGGCCGCCTGCGCGGAGGCAGACGACCGTGGCTTCGCCCGGGGCCGGCCCCGGGCACCTGCCCCGGGGCAGACGCCACGCTCCGGAGCAGACGCCCCGGCCGACACCGACGCGGGAGCCGCTGCCGTGGCCGTCACTGTCCCCGGCGGCGCCGGTACCGGTCTGTGTGCCGGCACGCGCGTTCTCACCGGCACGGGCGCCCGCACAGGTCTCCGCAGCGGTCTCCGCGCGGGTGCCGGGGCACGCGCCGCTCGTGTCGGCCTCGGCGTTCGACGGGGGCTGCCTGCGTCGCCACGACGCTCACCCGTGCCACGACCGCCAGAGCGCCGCGTACGCTCCGTCAGCCGCCACCAGCTCGGCGTGGCTGCCCAGCTCGCTGATGCGGCCGTTCTCGACGACGGCGATCATGTCCGCGTCATGGGCGGTGTGCAGCCGGTGCGCGATCGCGATGACCGTGCGGCCGTCCAGGACACGGGCCAGGGACCGTTCCAGATGGCGGGCTGCGCGTGGGTCGAGCAACGAGGTCGCCTCGTCCAGGACCAGCGTGTGCGGGTCGGCCAGCACCAGACGGGCCAGGGCGATCTGCTGGGCCTGGGCCGGGGTGAGCGGGACGCCGCCGGAGCCGACCTCGGTGTCGAGGCCGTCGTCCAGGGCCCGTGTCCAGCCGTCGGCGTCGACCGCGCCCAGGGCTGCCCACAGCTCGGCGTCCTCCGCTGCCGTGGAGGTCTCCTCCGTCGGGTGGAGCCGAGAGTGGGGGAGGGCGAGGCGCAGGTTGTCGCGCAGGGAGCCCACGAAGACGTGGTGTTCCTGGTTCACCAGCGCCACATGGGAGCGGACCAGTTCGGCCGGCATCCGCGACAGCTCGGCGCCGCCGAGGGTGATCCGGCCGTCGCGGGGCGCGTAGATCCCGGCGAGCAGCCGCCCCAGGGTGGACTTGCCCGCGCCGGAAGGGCCGACGAGGGCCAGCCGGGTGCCGGGGGAGACCTCCAGGGAGACCTTGCGCAGCACGTCCACGCCCTCGCGGTAGCCGAAGTGGACCCGGTCGGCGAGCACGTCGCGTCCGTCCGGCGCCAGCCCGGAGTCTCCTCCGTCCGGCTCGATGTCCCGCACCCCGACCAGCCGGGCCAGCGACACCTGGGCGACCTGCAGTTCGTCGTACCAACGCAGCACGAGGTTCACGGGGTCGACGAGCATCTGGGCCAGCAGCGCCCCCGTCGTCAGCTGACCGACGCCGATCCAGCCCTGCAGCACGAACGCGCCGCCCAGCATGAGGACCGATCCGAGCACCGTCACATGCACGAGGTTGATCACCGGGAAGAGCACGGACCGCAGCCACAGGGTGTAGCGCTCCCAGGCCGTCCACTGCTGGATGCGCTCCTCCGAGAGGGCGATGCGACGGTCGCCCAGACGGTGTGCCTCCACGGTGCGGCCGGCGTCCACGGTCTCGGCGAGGGCGGCTGCCACGGCGGCGTAGCCGGCCGCTTCCGAACGGTAGCCGGCGGGCGCCCGCTTGAAGTACCAGCGGCATCCGACGATCAACAGCGGCACGGCGATGAGCACGGCCGGCGCGAGCGGCGGCGCGGTGACGACGAGTCCGCCGAGCAGCAGCAGGGCCCACATCACGCCGATGGTCAGCTGTGGCACCGCCTCACGCATCGCGTTGGCCAGCCGGTCGACGTCCGTGGTGATGCGGGAGAGCAGATCCCCCGTGCCGGCCCGCTCCAGCACGCCCGGCGGCAGGCGAACCGACCGGACGAGGAAGTCCTCGCGCAGGTCTGCGAGCATCCGCTCACCGAGCATCGCGCCGCGCAGCCGCACCTGTCGCACGAAGGCGGCCTGGACGACCAGAGCGAGCACGAACAGGGCGGCGGTGAGCCCCAGATGGAGCTCGCGCACTCCGTCCGACAGGCGTTGAACGAGGTCGCCCAGCAACCAGGGGCCCACCATCGACGAGACCGTGGCGACCGTGTTGACGAGGAGGAGCAGCAGAAAGGCGCGGCGGTGCCGGCGCAGAAGTTCGGCCACGTAGGCGCGCACGGTCGCGGGGGCGCCGACGGGCAGCGTGTTCGCCGTCCTCGGAGCCGCCGGGTCGTACGCGGGCGGTGCCACGCCGATCATGCCCTCTCCTCGATCTCTTCGCGCTCGGTCCGTACGAAAGCGCGCTCGGTGGGTGTCGTGTCGTGTTCGATGTGTGCGAGTTCGTTCTGCTTCAGGTCCTTCTGCTGCAGGTCCTTCAGCGCCCCGCTCAGGGAGACCCGCTCCTCCTCGAGGGCCGTGCCCGGATTGCTCTCCTCCTCGGTCTCCCTGGTCACGACGGCCCGGTACCGGGGTTCGCGGTGCAGCAGTTCACGGTGCACGCCGGTCGCGACCGCCGTGCCCTCGTGCACCAGCACGACCCGGTCGGCCCGGTCGAGCAGCAGTGGGGACGAGGTGAACACGACCGTCGTGCGCCCCTCCCTCAGCTCGCGCAGTCCCTCGGCGATCCGGGCCTCGGTGTGCGAGTCGACGGCCGAGGTGGGCTCGTCCAGGACGAGTACCTCGGGGTCGGTGTACAGGGAACGGGCCAGCGCGAGCCGCTGTCGCTGGCCGCCGGAGAGCGACCGGCCGCGTTCGGTGATCCGGGCGTCCATCGGGTCGGCGGCGTCCAACGACCCTTGCACGAGCGCCTCGAGGACGTCCCCGCACTGGGCGGCGGCCAGCGCCGTACCCGCGTCGATCTTCCCCGAGGCGGGTACGTCGAGCAGGTCGCGCAGGGCGCCGGACAGCAGCACGGGATCCTTGTCCTGGACGAGGACCGCCGTGCGTGCGCAGTCCAGCGGGAGTCCGTCGAGCGGGATGCCGCCGAGGAGGACCGACGGGCCGTCCTCCGCCGGGTGGCCGCCCAGCCGTTCGGCCAGACGTCCGGCCGCGTCGGGGTCGCCGCACACCACCGCGGTGAGGCGGGCGGCCGGAGCGAGCAGACCGGTGGCGGGGTCGTACAGGTCGCCCGAGGGTGCTTCGGCCGCGCGCGACCCGCCGATGTCGGTCGCCCGTTCCAGGGACAGCACGCTTGCGGCACGTCTGGCCGACGGACGCGAGAAGGAGTAGGCCATCGCGATCTCCTCGAAGTGCCTGAGGGGATAGGTCAGGACCATCACGGAGCTGTAGACCGCGACCAGTTCGCCCACCGTGATGCGGCCCTCGCGGGCGAGGTGGACGCCGTAGCAGACGACCCCGATCAGCAGCAGGCCCGGCAGCAGCACCTGGATGGCGCTGATCAGGGCCCACATACGGGCGCTGCGCACCGCCGCGTGGCGCACTTCCTGGGAGGCGCGGCGGTATCGGTCGAGGAAGAGTTCCTCGCCGCCGATGCCGCGCAGCACCCGAAGGCCCGCCACGGTGTCCGAGGCGAGTTCGGTTGCGCGTCCGGCCTTTTCGCGCTGGATGTCCGCCCGGCGGGTGGCCCGCGGCAGCAGGGGCAGCACCGCGAGTGCGAGGACGGGCAGCCCCACGGCGACCACGACGCCGAGCGCGGGCTGGTACACGACCAGGCCCACGCAGACCAGGAGGACGGTGACGGCCGCGGCGGTGAAACGGGACACCGCCTCCACGAACCAGCCGATCTTCTCGACATCGCCGGTGGAGACGGCCACGACCTCGCCGGCCGCCACCCGCCGGTTCAGCGTGGACCCGAGCCGCGAGGCCTGTCGGGCGAGCAGTTGCTGCACTCGGGCGGCCGCCGTGATCCAGTTGGTGACCGCGGCCCGGTGCAGGAAGGTGTCCCCGATGGCGACGGCGGCGCCGCACAGGGCCAGCACCGCGCCGGTGAGGGCGAGTCGGGCGCCGGAGCGGTCCACGACGGCCTCGATCGCGAAGCCCACGCAGAACGGCAGCGTCGAGACGGCGACGAAGTGGAGCAGTCCCCAGGCCAGGGCCTTGAACTGACCGCCCAACTGGTTGCGGCCCAGCCACCACAGGAAGCGGGGGCCCGAGCGTACGTCCGGGACACCCGGGTCGGGGTACGGAAGGTCTTGGATCTGCATGACGTCCCAGTGGGCTCGAGTCAGGGAAGGGGGAGAAAGGGGCGAGAGACGGGCGGGAAAGGGAATCGGGCAGGAAGGTGGGGAGGGACCGGACGGGAAGGGCCGCGGGGTGCGGTAAGAAACCGTGCAAGGTTCGCGTCGTGGAGTGGTGGGAATCAACCGGTTTTCCATGGCGACGGCAGGATCCGGCAACCATCGACGCGGCCGGGTGTCCGGAACCTGCCGCAAAAGTCCGGAAAGCGATGCGAGCATGGCCCGATGCGACTCGGCGACGGGCGGCGTGCGGGAGCCGCGACAATGACCTCCGTGCTTCTGTTCGCTGCCCTGGCCGCGTGCGGCGGAGCGGGCGGGGAACGCGGAAGCGAAGGCATGGCGGGGGCCGGTGCGCAACGCGGCAGTCGTTCGCCGGGACCGGCGTCGGCGACCCGTGTCCCCGGTGTCGGCGACCGGATGCAACGACGGATTCCCGTTGCTTCGCGCCAGGCCGTGGTGGTGTACGGCGACGGAAAGGACTCCGCGGGAGCCACCGTCGTGCTCTACGCCAAGCGTGGTCCGAACTGGGAGCGCGTCCGCGGTTGGCCGGGGCACAACGGCAAGAAGGGGTGGACGGCGGAGCACCGGGCAGGCGACAACCGCAGCCCTGTCGGCGTGTTCACACTCACCGACGCGGGCGGGGTGCTCGCCGACCCCGGAACCAGACTGCCCTACACCAGGTCCGCCTCCTTCGCGGCGCCGCGGTGGTGGGCCAAGTCGCACTGGCACGACTTCGACTACGTCATCGCCATCGACTACAACCGTGTCAAGGGGGCCCCGCCCGACGACCCGACGCGGCCCGAGGGCGAAGAGAGAGGCGGTGGAATCTGGCTGCACATGGACCACGGCAGCGGGACGTCGGCCTGCGTCAGCGTGTCCAGGGCGGCGATGGAGCACTTGTTGCGCATGCTCGACCCCGACGAGCATCCCGTCGTGGTCATGGGGGACAGAGCCGCGCTGAAGGAGTGAGCCCCCTTCCTCCGGCGCGCGATCCCAGGGCCCCGCGCTTTCGACGTCAAGCCGATCGAATACGACCTGACCCCCTTCGCGGGGATCCTCGACGACCGGCGCTCGCCCGGTATCGAGGTGTCGGCAGCCGGTGTGCCCGGGAGGCAGAGCGGCTTGAGCACCTCCGTCAACTCGTCCGGCAGCGCCCGGGCAAGGCCGCCGTCGGCGGGAGAACCGTCACGCGGGCCACGGAGACCGAACGTGGGCCGCAGCGTTTCCGGCAGCGGCCGGCCGCCGAGCCTTCGGAGGGATCGGGTCCCTTCGCGCGCCGTTCAGCAGATTCCTCCCCGCTCCCCCTCAGGGCCCCTCCGCCGGTCCGGCTTCCCCTCCCGCTCCGGTCCCGGTCCGTGGTCCACCGTCTCGCCACCCACCAGTGCGTCCAGCAAGCCGCTCAGCACCTCGCGCTCCAGGGTCGTCAGAGGGTCGAGGATCTCCTCCGCCGCCGACACGCGAGCGCCGCGCAGCTCGCGCAACGCCTTGCGGCCGCCTTCGGTGAGCTCGATCCGGATGACCCGCCGGTTCGTGGGGTCGGGCGCCCGCCGCGCCATGCCGCTGGCCTCCAGCCCGTCGACCAGGGTCGTCACGGCCCGGGGCACCACCTCCAGCCGGGCGGCCAGGTCGGCCATGCGCGGCGGTGAGTCGCAGTGCGCCAGCGTGCGCAGGAGCCGGGCCTGTGCCGGTGTGACACCCAGCCCGCTCTGCTGCAGATGGCGCTTCTGGATGCGGTGCACCCGGCGCGTGAGCCGCAGCAGTTGCTCGGCGAGCAGACTGTCGGAATCGGGGGTGGTCATGAGGGAACAATATCAGGACGCCGTTCATTGTGAGTATAGGTAACAATGAGCTATGCTCCGTCAGTCCTCATCGTCACACCCTCCGTAGGAGCCATGCCCCGAGATCACATCGAATGGACCCCCGCTCCCGGCGCGTCGACCGACGAACCCCGTCAGGTGCGCCGCATCCTCGCCCTCTTCAAGCCCTACCGCGCCCGGCTCGCGGTCGTCGGCCTGCTGGTCGCCGCCTCGTCGCTGGTCACCGTGGCCACTCCCTTCCTGCTCAAGGAGACGCTGGACGTCGCGATCCCCCAGGGGCGTACCGGCCTGCTGAGCCTGCTCGCCCTCGGCATGATCCTCAGCGCGGTGCTCAGCGGCGTCTTCGGCGTCCTGCAGACGCTCATCTCCACGACGGTCGGGCAGCGCGTCATGCACGACCTGCGCACGGCCGTCTACGGACGCCTGCAGCGCATGTCCCTCGCCTTCTTCACGCGCACGCGTACCGGTGAGGTGCAGTCCCGCATCGCGAACGACATCGGCGGCATGCAGGCCACCGTCACCTCCACCGCCACCTCCCTGGTCTCCAACTTCACCAGTGTGGTCGCCACGATCATCGCGATGGTCGCCCTCGACTGGCGGCTGACGGTCGTCTCGCTCCTGCTGCTGCCGGTGTTCGTGTGGATCAGCCGTCGCGTCGGCAACGAACGCAGGAAGATCACCACTCAGCGTCAGAAGCAGATGGCCGCGATGGCCGCCACGGTCACCGAGTCCCTGTCGGTCAGCGGCATCCTGCTCGGCCGCACCATGGGCCGGTCCGACTCCCTCACGCATGCCTTCTCGGAGGAGTCCGAGCAGCTGGTCGGACTCGAGGTGCGGTCGAACATGGCCGGACGTTGGCGCATGGCCGTGATCGGGATCGTCATGGCGGCCATGCCCGCCGTCATCTACTGGACGGCCGGCATGGCCCTCCAGCTCGGAGGCCCCGACGTCTCCCTCGGCACGATCGTCGCCTTCGTGTCCCTGCAACAGGGCCTGTTCCGTCCCGCCGTCAGCCTGCTGTCGACCGGCGTGCAGATCCAGACCTCCCTCGCGCTCTTCCAGCGCATCTTCGAGTACCTCGACCTCCCCGTCGACATCACCGAGCGCGAGAACCCGGTCCACCTCGACCAGATCAAGGGCGAGGTGCGCTTCGAGGACGTCGTCTTCCGCTACGACGGCGACCACGGCGACCACAAGGGCGACGGCATGGGTGACGAGGCGGTCAGGCCCGTCCTCGACGGCATCGACCTCACCGTCCCCGCAGGCGGCAGCCTCGCCGTCGTCGGCCCGACAGGCGCGGGCAAGTCCACGCTGGGCTACCTGGTGCCGCGGCTGTACGACGTGACGGGCGGCCGGGTCACCCTCGACGGCGTCGACGTGCGCGACCTCGACTTCGACACCCTCGCCCGCGCGGTCGGCGTCGTCTCGCAGGAGACGTACCTCTTCCATGCCACGGTCGCCGACAACCTGCGCTTCGCCAAGCCGGACGCCACCGACGAGGAGCTGCACGCGGCGGCGCGGGCGGCGCAGATCCACGACCACATCGCCGGACTGCCCGACGGCTACGACACGGTGGTCGGTGAGCGCGGCCACCGCTTCTCGGGCGGCGAGAAGCAGCGCCTGGCCATCGCCCGCACCATCCTGCGCGATCCGCCGGTGCTCATCCTCGACGAGGCGACCAGCGCCCTGGACACCCGCACGGAACAGGCCGTCCAGGAAGCCATCGACGCGCTCTCGGCGAACCGCACCACCGTCACCATCGCCCACCGGCTGTCCACCGTTCGGGGTTCCGACCAGATCGTGGTCCTCGACTCCGGAGCGGTGGCCGAACGGGGCACGCACGAGGAGCTGTTGAGGCAGGACGGCCGGTACGCGGCCCTGGTGCGACGGGACGCTCGACTGGAGCCGACAAGCTGACAGTATGGCAAGTTATGCCAGGTTTGAGATGATCTGAGGGTTACCGTGCCCGCATGCAGATGAACACTCCGCCTCGGAGCACGATTCGACTGACGCGTCGGGGCCGTCTCGTCCTCATCGCGACCGGAGCCGTCGTGGCCGGCGCCGCCGTGGCGGTGCCGCTGCTGACCCTGGGGAAACCTGAGGAGGCGCCGAAGCCGAAGACCCTGGTCATCCCCGAGGGCTGGCGCGCGAGCCAGATCTACGAGGCGATCGACAAGGCGCTCGCCCTGCCCTCCGGCACCACCAGGAAGGCGATGCCCACGGCCGGCCTGAAGCTGCCGAGCGACGCCAGGGGCAACCCGGAGGGGTACCTCTTCCCGGCGACCTATCCGGTGGACAGGAAGGCCACGCCGCAGTCGCTGCTGGCGTACATGGTCGACACGGCCGACAAGAGGTTCAACGGGGCGCCGATCGCCGCGGGCGCCCAGCGCAACGCCGTGAACGTGTACCAGGCGGTCACCGTCGCCAGCCTCGTCCAGGCGGAGGCCGCCACCAAGGCGGACATGGGCAAGGTGGCCCGGGTGGTGTTCAACCGGCTCAAGCGCGGGATGCCGTTGCAGATGGACTCCACCATCAACTACGCGTTGAACCGCTCCCTGCTGAAGACGACGGAGAGCGACACCCGTGTCCAGAGCCCCTACAACACCTACCAGCGCATGGGCCTGCCTCCTACGCCCATCGACAACCCCGGCGAGGAGGCGATGCGGGCCGCCATCAGCCCCACCCCCGGTGACTGGCTGTACTTCGTCACCGTCAAGCCGGGCGACACGCGCTTCACGGCCGGCCTCGCCGAGCACCAGCGCAACGTGGCGGAGTTCAACCGCAACCAGAAGGCTGCCAAGAGCCCGTCCGCCGCGGCGGGGTGAGGCGGCGGGCCGTCAGGCGGCGACCGTCTCCTGCGCGAGCAGTCGCCTGATGTCCCGAACGGCCGCGCGTCCGGCCCGGTTGGCGCCGACGGTGCTGGCCGACGGCCCGTAGCCGACCAGATGGATCCGCGGGTCCGCGACCGCGCGCGTGCCCTCGACCCGGATCCCGCCGCCCGGCTCACGCAGGCGCAGCGGCGCGAGATGGTCGACGGCGGCCCGGAAACCGGTCGCCCACAGGATGACGTCGGCGGGGACCCGCCGGCCGTCGTCCCACTCCACACCCTCCGGGGTGATCCGGTCGAACATGGGCAGCCGGTCCAGCACGCCGTCGGCCAGCCCCTGGCGGATCGCGTCGTTGAGCGGCAGACCCGTCACGGAGACCACGCTCAGGGGCGGCAGCCCCCGCCGCACCCGCTCCTCCACCAGCGCGACCGCGGCGCGCCCCGCCTCCTCGTCGAAGGGCCCCTCACGGAAGACGGGAGGCCGACGCGTCACCCAGGTGGTGTCGGCCGCGTGGGGCGCGATCTCCAGCAGATGCTGCGTGCCGGACGCGCCGCCGCCGACCACGACCACCCGCAGCCCCGCGAACGCCTCTGGGCCCGGGTACTGCGCGGTGTGCAACTGCCGGCCGCGGAAGGTCTTCTGGCCCGGAGAGCTCGGCCAGAACGGCCTGCCCCAGGTGCCGGTCGCGTTGATCAGGGCTTGCGCGGACCACGTGCCGTCCGAGGTCTCCACCAGCAAGCGCCCGCCGGAGCCTTCCCGGACGCTCCGCACCTCGACCGGCCGACGCACGCGCAGATCGAACGTGTGCTCGTAGGCGGCGAAGTACTCGCCGATGACCTCGGACGACGGCCGGGCGGGATCCGCGTCCGTCAGCTCCATCCCGGGCAGCGCGTGCATCCCGTGCACCTTGCCGTACGTCAGCGAGGGCCAGCGGAACTGCCAGGCGCCGCCAGGGTCGGGCGCGCGGTCGAGCACCACGAAGTCGCGCTCCGGCTCGAAACCTGTGCGCCGCAGGTGAAAGGCGGCGGCCAGCCCTGCCTGGCCGGCGCCTATGACCACCACCTCGACCTCACGCACGTTGTTCACGTTTCCACCAACGCGCCGAGAGGCGTGGATCTTCCCGAGCCCGTCGCCGCGACGGCCGTGAACCCGGGCGACGAGGAGTAAGCGGCTCAGGCTGCTCGGGCGGCTCCGAGGGCCGTCGGGTTCATGTCGGTCAACGGTCGTCCTGCACGTCGGATCCCCGGCGTCACACCTCGGCCGGCCGACGGGACGAGGGGGTGCGGGATCCCGCGTATGGGTCAGGATGGTGGCATGCCAGATGCGTTCACCACCCGAGTTCTGTCCGTCGCCTCCGGTTCCCGCGAGCGGGTCGTCGATCTCACCGGAGAGTGCGAGACGTTCCTGCGTGACGTGGCAGCCGGCCGCGACGGCCTGCTGAACGTCTTCGTCCCGCACGCGACGGCCGGCATCGCGATCATCGAGACCGGGGCCGGCAGCGACGACGACCTGCTCGCCGCGCTGCACACACTCCTGCCCGCGGACGACCGCTGGCAGCACCGGCACGGCAGCCCCGGTCACGGCCGCGACCACGTCCTCCCGGCCTTCGTCCCGCCCCATGCGACCCTGCCCGTCGTGGAAGGGAGGCTGCAACTGGGCACCTGGCAGTCGGTCTGTCTGGTGGACACCAACAAAGACAATGTCAGCCGTCAGGTCCGGCTGAGCTTCCTGGCCTGAGCGAGATCGTCCTGGGCGCGGCCGCCGGATCTGCGTACCTTGCGTGTCCAGGTCATCGCCGCGGACTCTGTGAGACTCGGGGCGCTTCACCCGGGACCGCCCCGTGTGAGGAGCTCCTGGCGGGCTACGGCTTGGCGCTGACCAGCCCGGTGTCGTAGGCAGTGATCACGGCCTGGATGCGGTCGCGGGCGCCGATCTTGGCGAGGACGCGGCCCACGTGCTTCTTGACGGTGGATTCGGTCAGGACGAGGCGTTCGGCGATCTCGGTGTTGGTCCAGCCCTGGCCGATGGCGACGAGGACCTCGCGCTCGCGATCGGTGAGGGTGTTCAGACGGGGGTCCTCGACGGGTGGGGTGTGCGTGGGGGCCAGGACCTGGTGGGTGTAGGCGTCCAGGAGGCGGCGGGTGAGGCGGGGGGAGACGACGGCGTCTCCGGTGGCGACCGCGTGGATGCCGGCGACGAGCTCCTCGGGGCGGGCGTCTTTGAGGAGAAAGCCGCCCGCTCCGGCGCGCAGGCCTTCGTAGGCGTATTCGTCGAGGTCGAAGGTGGTGACGATGAGGACGCGGGTGCGGCCCCCGGCGGCGATGATGCGGCGGGTGGCTTCGATGCCGTCCATGCCGGGCATGCGGATGTCCATGAGGACGACGTCGGGGCGGAGTTCGGCGGTCATGCGGACGGCCTCGGCGCCGTGCCCGGCCTCACCGACGGGGGTCAGGCCGGGGGTGCCCTCCAGCAGCATGCGCACGCCCATGCGCTGGAGGGGCTGGTCGTCGGCGATGAGGACGGTGGTCATGGCTGATGGTCTCCCGGGGGTACGTCGAGCACGACGTCGACGAGCCAGCCGTGGCCGCTTGCGGGCGGTCCGAGGGTGACGGTACCGCCGTACATGGCGGCCCGCTGGCGGATGCCGACGAGACCGTGCCCGGCGTCGCCGGAGGGCGCCTCGGCGGCGGACACGCCGGTGTCGGCGACCCTGATGCGCAGGGTGCCGGCGTCCTTGGTGACGGTGACGTCGGCCGTGGCGCCCGGTCCGGCGTGTACGAGGGTGTTGGTGAGGGCTTCCTGGACGACGCGGTACACGGTGAGCTGAACGCCGCTGCCGAGGGCGTCGAGGTCGCCTGTGGTGCGGTAGGTCACGGGCAGCCCCGCCGCGCGCACGCGTGCCAGCAGCGGGTCCAGGTCCCGGATGCCGGGCTGCGGGCCGAGCAGCCGCACGTCTTCTTCATGCCCCCGCTCCTCGCGCAGCACGCCCAGGACGCGCCGGAGTTCGCTCATCGCCTGGCGTCCGGTGTCGGCGAGGATGCGCAAGGGCTCGGCGGAGGTCTCGCCACGGTGGGTGGCGAGGGTGGCGGCGCCGTCGGCGACGCTGACCATGACGGAGAGGTTGTGGCCGACGATGTCGTGCATCTCGCGGGCGATACGGGCGCGTTCGGCGGCGGTGGTGAGACGCACGCGCTGGTCGTGCTCGATCTCCAGACGCCTGGCGCGGTCCTCCAGGGCCGCCAGGTAGAGGCGGCGGATCCGCAGGGTCAGGCCGATGGCGACGGCCGCCGTCGCCGTGCCCAGCAGGAAGAAGAGGCCGAGGAACGGGTGCTCGAGGGGGGTCAGGAGCCAGACCGCCAGGGTCATTTCGGCCGCGGTCACAGCGGCGGCCCAGCCGAGCGAGCGCAGTGAGCCGCGCAGGGCCAGGCTGTAGAGGGCGATGAGCGTGGCCATCCCGGTCTGCTGCCACACCCCCAGCGACCACTGCGCCAGCAACACCGCGGAGATCACCCAGTAGGTGACGGCCGGGGTCCTGCGGCGCCACCACAGCGGTACGGCGAGTGCGACGGCGAAGGCGACCAGCACCGGGGTCGGCACCTGGCCGTGGTCCGTGGTGTCCCCGAAGGGGCCGTGGCGGCTGTGGGAGAGCAGGTCGGGGAGGCTGGACAGGGCGACGACGAGGACGACCGCGGTGTCCAGCAGCCACGGATGACGCTGGTCCAGTCGGTGCCGGGCGCTCTGACCGCGCAGCATGCGGCCCAGGAGAGGGTGCGCCCAGGCGTCGGCGAGCCCGGGGGACGGCTCGGTGGCCGTCCCCCGGGCGGCGGCCGCGGGGGTCTGTCTCGTGATCCCCACTGTCTCGCACCGCCCCTCAGGCGTCGCTCTTGAGGAGCCGCCAGGCGGCTGCGGCGAGGGTGAGGGCGACCCACCCGGCGAAGACGGCGAGTCCCGCCCCGGGAGAGAGGGCGTCGGAGGACTGGTGCAGGGTGTACATCGCCGCGCCCGCGTTGCTGGGGAAGTAGGGGTTGATGTTGTCGTACACGGAGTCGGGCAGCAGCGAGGCCAGACCCGGGAGGATGAGCAGGACGCCGACCAGGACCGCGATCGCCCCGGCGCTGGAGCGCAGCAGCATGCCCAGGGCCACGCCCGCGACGGCGACGAGGGCGAGGTAGAGGCCGGCGCCGGCCAGGCTGCGCAGCACACCGTCGTCGCCCAGGGACAGGGCGATCTTCTCGCCGTCCAGGCCCAGGGTGCCCAGCTGGAACGCGGCCAGGGCGCCCAGCGAGGCCAGGACCAGGATGACGGGTCCGATCACCGCGGCCTTGGACCACAGGACGGGCAGGCGACGGGGGACGGCGGTGAGGGTGGAGCGGATCATGCCGGTGGTGTACTCGCCGGCCGACAGCAGGGCGCCGAGCACGCCGACGGCCAGCGACGCGAAGGTCACCCCGAGCAGCGCGAGGCTGACCGCGTCCTGGTCGCCGGAGCCGGGTCCGGGCGGCCCGCCCTGGCCGACCGTGTCGGGACTGTAGGTGGCGGAGGCGATCGCGCCGAGGGCGATCAGCAGCACCACGGCGACGCCGAGGGTGATCCAGCTGGAGCGCAGCGACCACAACTTGGCCCACTCCGCGCGCAGCACCCGCGGACCCGTCACCTTGCAGGCCTGGGCGCCGGCCCGGGCGGGGGAGAGCTGGGTGACGGTCATCAGGCTGCCTTTCGCTCGGTCTCGGCGGGGTGGCTCTGGTACTCGACGACGTCCCTGGTCAGGTCCATGAACGCGGCCTCCAGCGAGACGGTCTGCGGAGTGAGTTCGTACAACGCCACCCCGTGCTCGGCCGCGATCCGCCCGATCTGACGGGCGTCGCGTCCGGAGACCAGAAGCTCCTCGGCGGACGAGGAGGAGATCGTGACGTCGGGGCCCGCCAGCAGCGGGCGCAGCCTGGCGGTCTCGGCGGTGGCGACCTTCACCCCGCCGCCGTTCGCCTCCCGGGTGAAGTCGTCGACGGTGGTGTCCGCGAGGAGACGTCCGCGGCCGATGATCACCAGGTGGTCGGCGATCAGTGCGGTCTCGCTCATCAGGTGCGAGGAGAGCATCACCGCCCGGCCTTCGTCGGCCAGCGAGCGCAGCAGGTTGCGCACCCACAGCACGCCCTCGGGGTCGAGGCCGTTGACCGGCTCGTCGAGCATGACGATAGCGGGGTCGCCGAGCAGGGCCGCCGCGATGCCGAGCCGTTGGCCCATGCCGAGCGAGAAGGCCCCGACCCGCTTGCCGGCCACGCTGGTCAGACCGGCCAGGTCGATGACCTCGTCGACCCGGCGGCGCGGGATGCCGTGCGTGTACGCGAGCGCCATGAGGTGGCTGAACGCGCTGCGGCCGGGGTGGACGGACTTGGCCTCCAGCAGGGTGCCGATCTCGTGCAGCGGTGCCGTGTGCTTCGCGTACGACTTCCCGTTGACGGTGACCGAGCCCCTGGTGGGGGAGTCCAGGCCGACGACCATGCGCATGGTGGTGGACTTGCCGGCGCCGTTGGGGCCGAGGAAGCCGGTGACCTCACCGGGCTTGACGGCGAAGCTCAACTCGTCGACGACGGTCTTGTCGCCGTACCGTTTCGTCAGCTCGCGTGCTTCGATCATGGACGTGGGCCTCTCACCTCGGACTCGGCCGGGCGAGCGCCGCGGCCTGTGCAGTCGACGTTAGAAGCGCGGCCCACCGGAAACCTGGGACCACGGGAGACACTTCGACGCCCGAGTGGTACCGCGGTACCACTCGGGCGTCGATCGCTCGTACGCCTCAGGTATGACGGCGCTGCACGCTCAGCCGGTAGTGGTCGGAGCCCGTGCCGCGGATCGGCCGGCCCGCGTCGCGGCACGACCCGTCCTGTGGTCCCCGACGACGCACGCGTGCGGAGGCGGTCCTCACCGTCTCCGCACGCGTCGCGTCAGTGCCGCGAGGAGGTCACCTTCCGTAGCCCGTCGCGGTGATGTCGGCCTGGACGGCGTTCTCGGTGGCGTCCGAGGGGCAGCCGGAGGTCATGACGCCCTCGTAGAAGGTGCGGGGGCTCCGTGGCCGTTGTCGCCGCCGATGCCGAGGAGGGTGGCGCCTTCCTTCTTCATCACCACTCCTTGTGCCGGCCGGTCTCAGCGGTAACCGGCGGCCACGATGTTGGCCTGTACGGCGTTCTCGGTGGCGTCGGAGGGGTAGCCGGAGGTGATGGCTCCCTCGTAGAACGTGCCGGCGCTGAGGTTGGTGTTGCCGTTGCAGCAGTCACCGCCGCTGCCGAGGATGATCGCCCCTTGCTTCTTCATGGGGTTGTACCCGTTGGGGAGGGCGCCGGCGTACAGCGTGGCCAGGCCGCCGGACTGTGCATCGGCGCCCTTCATCGCGAACCGCGTCGTTCCGTTGTTCTTCAGCGTCGCGGTGACGAACTTGTTCTTGAAAGCACGCTGGTTGGGGTTCCAGGAGCTGCTGCCGCCGGGGAACAGGCCCCATTCGAGGTCGGCCTGGACCCAGGGACCGGAGCCGGAGCAGCCGCCGAACCAGCACGACGTGCTGAAGTTGATGGCGTCCATGGCGCCCGGGCCGTCGGCCTTGCGGGTGGTCTCGCTGTTTCCGTAGTCGAAGCAGCAGCCGTTGTTGACATGCGTGCCGCTGGTCACCATGTACATCCCCTCGGGTGCGCTGCCGGTGGGCACGCCCGTCAGATGCCCGTCCCGCCAGTAGCTGTTGCCGGGGTTGATGTACAGCGAGTACGCCTTGCTGCCCGCGACGGTGAGCGACTCGCTCGTCGCCTTGGCCGCCGTGTCGGATCCGCCGACTCCGCCCGGCCCCTGGTAGCCGAGCTTGTTGCCGCGCCCGGACTGGTCGTACACCCAGGTGACGACGCACGTGGCACCCGCGCAGAACGCGTCCTGGGCGGCGGCGTTGGCCACCCCGCCCGTGGCCACGACGCCGATGTCCCTGGTCGCGTTGTCCGAGGAGCGCCGGACCTGGTAGAGGGCGCCGTTGTACGAGGAGTACAGGGCGCGCACCGTGCTGTGGGCCGCGATGCAGGGGGTGCCGCCCGACGCGTACAGGTCGCAGGGGCCGGCGCCGGCCGCCGACGCCGGCGCCGGCCATGTCAGGGCGGCCAGCATCAGGGTCAGGACCGCCGCCACGCACGCGGCGACGGCCGCTCGTGGTCGCCGCGCGGGGGAGGGGCGGCGCGGTAAGAGCTGGGAGGGGAGGGGCATCGGTTCACTCCTTGTCGCTGGGTGTTCTGGCGAGGGGGCGGGACAGCGGGGTGTCGCCCGGCCGTCACCCGCCTGCCGCAGGGGCGCCGGGGCGGTGTCAGACCCCGTTGATGGTCCACTGGAGGTTGGTGCTGCTGCCGGAGGACCAGAGCTTGACGGTGCTGCCCGAGGTGACGGCGCCGCCTGAGTCGAGGTAGGTGCCTGTGCCCCGGTTGGCGATGGTGAAGCGGCCGTTCCCGGCCCCGCTGATCTTCCACTGCTGGTTGTTGCCACCGGTCCAGGCCGCCTGGCGTGCGGTGGCCCCGACGGTGGCGTCGCCGAAGCTGTCGGCCACCATGCCGTTGGTGCGGTTCACGATGCGGTGGTATCCGGTGCCCAGGTCCACCAACTGCCATTGCAGGTTGGTGGATCCGTCGTTGTAGGTCCACTGCTTCAGGTCGGATCCCGAGGCGACGGAGCCGCCGCTGTCCAGGGCCAGGCCGTTGGTGACGTTGCCGATCTTCACCCAGCCGGTCGGCAGCGAACCGGCGTCCAACGACGGGATCTGCCCCGAGAAGGTCAGCTTGACCACGTAGGCGGGGGCGCTGAAGGGTGCGGTGGCCGACGGCATCGAGAGGTGCAGCCCCGAGCCGTCCTGCGTGCGGTTGGGCAGGTTGACGTAGGCGCCGGCCGCCGAGTCGAGCAGCTGGACCGACTTCAGCGTGGACAGGTTGAACCGGCTCGACGTCAGCGTGGTGATGTTCAGGGTGCTGCCGGGCCAGCCCAGGACCGTGGCGTACAGGACGGTGTTGTCCTTGCTGCGGGTGAACCGGATGTCGGTGTTCTTGCCCTCCACCGGCGTGGTGAAGGAACCGCCGCCCATCTTCGTGGGCCCCTCGCCGTACGCCACCCAGGCCCGCGTGGCGTACACCGACTCGCCGAAGCGCCTGAGGTAGTCGCCGAAGCCCTGGAGGATCGACTTCTGGCCCGCCGGGATGGTGCCGTCGGCCATCGGGGCGATGTTCAGCACCATGGTGCCGTTCTTGCTGACGCGGTCGAGCAGGGCGTGCAGCAGGGCCTTGAGCGAGTAGTAGCCGATGCCGGTGGTGTAGCACCAGCTGGAACTGGACACGGAGTCGTCCGTCAGCCAGTACGGGGTCTGGATGCCGGCCGGTCCGCCGCGCTCGAAGTCGTAGACCTCGCCACGGTTGTTGAGACCGTCCTTGTAGGTGGCGACGACGTCCGTGTTCCAGGAGACGGCCTTGTTGTAGTAGTGCGCGAGGAAGTCCAGCCGCTTCGACTCGTCGATGTTGTTGAGGTCGAAGTCCTGGTAGAGGATGTCGGGTTGGTAGCCGTCGATGACCTCCTTGAGCTTGTCGAGCCACAGTTGCTGCTCGGTCGCCCGGTCCAGCTGGCCGTACAGCTTCTTGAGGCTGGGGTCCGACTGCGTGGGGACGCTGTCGAAGTAGCCGAGGAAGTTGTAGGCGTGGTGCAGGGAGACCCACAGCTTGAGGCCCTTCCTGCGGATGGCGTCGGCGTGCAGCCGCAGCATGTCGAGCCGGGGTCCCTTGGCGACGGAGTTCCACTCGTTGACGGAGCTGTTCCACTGGGAGAACCCGTCGTGGTGCTCGGCGACCGGTCCGGCGAACTTGGCTCCGGCGTCGGCGAACAGCTGCGCCCACTCGTCCGGGTCGAAGTTGCCGCCGGCCGACTTCAGTTTGGGGGCGAACTGGACGAAGCTGCCGGCCTTGTCCCGGGCGCCCTGGATGAAGTTGTGGTACGGCCACGCCGACGGGTCGCCGTACGTCGCCTTGTGGTGGTTGTTGCAGCCGTCGCCCGCCTTGTACATGAGGCGCGGGTACCACTCGCTGCCGTACGCCGGGACGCTGTAGGCGCCCCAGTGGTAGTAGATGCCGAACTTGGCGTCCTGGAACCACTCCGGCGCGGGTGGGTGCTGGTCGACCGAGGACCAGCTCGGAGTGTAATCGCTCGGACCACTGGTGGCTCTGGCGGCACCGGCGGGCAACAGCCCGGTCGTGGCCGCTCCGGTGAGACCGGACAGAATGAGCATGGTGCGACGACTGAGCCCGGAAGGAGACACGGTGGGGGACCTCTTGTCTCGGTTGGGGTGATCCGGCGCTTCGGGCCGCGTGCGCGGGCACGTCGGCGCCGCAGGCGCGGAGAACGACAGGGCTGTGCGGACCGCCGCCTCAGTCCGGCCGGGACGTCGGCCGGTCGTCGGGACACCGCGGGGATCGCCACGGCGCGGAGCGGTCCGTCGGCAGGGGCGGCGCGATGGTGACCATGTCAGTCGGGTCAATGGAACATGCTGCTCCTGAGGGTGTGAGGGGTGGAGGTCGCTCGGTCCCGCTCAGAGCCTGGACCTCGCCGGCGTGGGGCAGCCGCCTCGGTTCCGGGAAGGCGTGGATGCCGGCATGCCCAACTCCAGGCGGTGGAAGGCCGATACGGACGCATATGCGGTCGTGACGCGGGATGTCGTGCTTGTACAGCCCGTGCGAGAGACGCTCAAGCGGTGCACAGACAGCAGGTCCGGGGCGGCATTCGACGTTCGCCATGTCGGACAATGCCCGGGCCTTCGGACAACTGGATACTAGGGATCCGTGAGCCGTCGTCAATACCTGTCACGCAATTCATCGGATGTCAGGTGTCGGTTGGTGAAAGGTATTGACACGACTGTGCGCGTCCTTAGCATCAACGTCTGTCCGGTCAGCCGTTCATTGGCCGAAATACCGAACGAGCGGCTTGGGCTTCAGCGAACTGCCTGAAGACGAGGTGCGGGTGGGAGCCGGCGGGACGCCGGTCTCCACGTGCCACGCCGTTCCGCATGGGCAACAAGGTTCCGCCGGCCGCGACATCTCCCTACCCGTCATCCGAGGAGAGATCATGTCCTTGCCTCTGAGCCGCTTACGGCGGGCCAGGCCGCTCGCTGTGCTGGCCTCCGGCCTCGCTCTGACCACGGCCCTCTTCAGCGGTCAGGCGTCCGCCGACGATCCCGCGGCCGGATCGCCGTCGGCGGGACGTCATGCCGTCGCCACGACGGCTGCCGCCGCAGCCACCTCCCTGCCCTGCGACCTCTACGCCGCGGGCGGCACGCCCTGCGTTGCGGCACACAGCACGACCCGCGCGCTGTACTCCTCGTACAACGGCCCCCTGTACCAGGTGAAGCGCGCCTCGGACAGCGCAACCCGGGACATCGGCCTGCTCGGCGCCGGCGGATACGCCGACGCCGCCGCGCAGGACTCCTTCTGCGCCGGGACGAGCTGTCTCATCACGATCATCTACGACCAGTCCGGCCGCAACAACCGCCTCACCCAGGCTCCGCCCGGCGGTTTCTCGGGCCCGGCCGCCGGCGGTTACGACAACCTCGCCGACGCCACCGCCGCGCCCGTCACCGTGGGCGGCCACAAGGCGTACGGCGTCTTCGTCGCTCCGGGAACCGGATACCGCAACAACAACACCAACGGCGTCGCCAAGGGCGACCAGCCCGAGGGCATGTACGCGGTCCTCGACGGCACCCACTACAACGGCGGCTGCTGCTTCGACTACGGCAACGCCGAGACCAACAGCCGCGACAACGGCAACGGCACCATGGAGGCCATCTACTTCGGCAACAACAAGGTCTGGGGCTACGGCGCGGGCAACGGCCCCTGGGTCATGGCGGATCTGGAGAACGGCCTGTTCTCCGGCGTCAACCAGCGCTACAACGCGGGCAACCCCAGTGTCAGCCACCGGTTCCTCACGGCCGTCGTCAAGGGCGAGCCGAACCACTGGTCGATCCGGGCCGGTGACGCCCAGGCCGGCTCCCTGTCCACCTACTACAACGGGGTGCGTCCCAACGTCCCGGGCTACAACCCGATGAAGAAGGAAGGCGCCATCATCCTCGGCATCGGCGGCGACAACAGCCACGGAGCCGCCGGCACCTTCTACGAGGGCGTCATGACCTCCGGCTACCCCTCGGACGCCACCGAGAACGCCGTCCAGGCCAACATCGACTCGGCCGGCTACGCGACGTCGACCTCCGGCACCGGACCGCTCACGCCGGGCTCGAAGATCTCGCTACGGGCGACCACTTCGTGCTGCACCAGCGACTACATCGTGCACGACGACGCCGACAGCAACGTCGTCATCGCGCCGGTCTCGGCGTCCAGCCCCGCCACCACCAAGGGTGACGCCACCTGGACCGTGCGGGCGGGACTGTCCAACTCCGCCTGCCTGTCCTTCGAGTCCGCCAACCAGTCCGGTCGGTATCTGCGCCACTCGAACTTCCAGCTTCACCTGGGCGCCGACGACGGCACCTCGGGGTTCGCCCAGGACGCCACGTTCTGTCCGGAAGCAGGCCACAACGGCCAGGGCTACTCCTTCCGTTCGGCCAACTACCCGAGCGACTACATGCGCCACTACAGCTACAACGTCTACATCGCCGGCCAGGGTGGATCCCACACCTGGGACAACGCCACCTCCTGGAGTGACGACACCAGTTGGGCCGTGGGCCAGCCCTGGGCCTGACGCCTTTCCGCAGGCCTGCCCAGTGACGCCGTGCCGGCGCAGACCCAGCCGGCGCGGCGTCACGCGTGTCCCGCGTGCGCCCGCCGGCTCCCCGCCGGGCGTGTGGCGGAGGGGCGACCTGCCGTGGATCTTCGCCCCGCTCCGAGGCGTCGCCGTCCACTCAGACATGTGATGCCCTGCAATCCTATAGTCGCGAAAGTCCGTAATCGTCCATGGCTTCGAGGTGAAGGGGTCATCTTTCATCCCATCAACTGGTTGACGTGGACCCGTCAGGTGTAAGAGGTTCGTGTGCGACAGACCCGCACCGGTATCCGGGAGCCAGACCATGCCGTCAGCACGTCCGTCCCGCCGCTCCGTACTGACCGCCGCCGGCGTCACCGCCGCCGCGGCGTCGCTGCCCGTCGTGGCGGGGCAGCCCGCCGAGGCGGCCGACCGCCCACAGACGAACCTGTCCAGGCTGGTCGACATGCGGTTCGGCATGTTCAACCACTTCAACATGGGGACGTTCACCGACGAGGAATGGGCCGCGCCCCGCCAGAACCCCGAGCTCTTCTCCCCGGGCAGCGTCGACTGCGGGCAGTGGGCCGCCGCCGCGAAGGCGGCGCGGATGAGTTACGGCGTGCTCACCACCAAGCACCACGACGGCTTCTGCCTCTGGCCGTCGAAGCACAACGACTACAACGTGTCCAACAGCGGCTACCGGCAGGACATCGTCGCCCAGTACGTGAAGGCGTTCCGCGAAGCGGGGCTCAGGGTGGGCCTCTACTTCTCGATCTGGGACCGTTCCTACGACGTCCAGGGCTTCGACAGCCGGCACGGGGTCGGCGCGGACCAGTACATCGTGCCCTCCGACGTGACGTACGTCCTCGACCAGATCACCGAACTGCTGACGGACTACGGCGCCATCGACATGTTCGTCACGGACGGATACGGCTGGCAGATGGGGCAGCAGGCCATCTCCTACCAGCGTGTCCGCGAGCACGTGAAGTCTCTGCAGCCGGACATCGTGATGATCGACCACGGTGCGCTCTCCGAGCCGTTCCTCGGTGACGCGATCTACTTCGAGGAGCCTCTGGGCGTCACGGCCCCCGAGGGGAACACCCACGCCGCGCTGCAAGGGCAGACGATCAGCGACGGGTGGTTCTGGCACCCCTCGACGCCGACTGCCGACCCCATCAGCAAGGCGTCGATCCTCTCCCATCTGGTCGACCTGGAACCGAAGTACACCTCGTTCATCCTGAACTGCCCGCCCAACCGCGACGGGAGACTGGACGACAACATCGTCAGGCGGCTGGCCGAGGTGGGCGCGGCCTGGCGGCCGGACCGGTCCCGCAGGCCGCTGCCGCCTCAACTGCCGCGCGCCGAGCACCCGGTGACCCCGGTCAGTGCTTACGCGACCGGCTTCCACGTCGGCGAAGGGCCGATGAAGGCCATCGACGGCCTGAGCGACAAGGGCTACGAGACCTGCTGGTCCACGTGGTCCCTCGACCTCCCGCACTCGATCACCGTCGACCTCGGGGGAGTGTGGAGCGGCATCTCCACGCTCGAGTACCTGCCCAAGCAGTGGAACCGCAACAACACCACCGACGGCGACATCATCGCGTACGCCATCCACACCGGCACCGACGGCGTCCGCTTCACCAAGGTCGCGGAAGGCATCTGGGCGGGCAGCAGAGCGACGAAGGTCGTCGAGTGGGCTCCCCGGAACGCGGGCTTCGTACGGATCGAGGTCATGGAGGGCACCGGCGGCTATGTCAACCTCGGTGGCGTCCACATCGGTGGCCGGAGGACGAAGCCGACGCTCGTCTCGCGAGTGCTGCCGGGGGACGAGACGGTGTACCGGCTGGTGAACCGGGCCGGCGGCAAGGTCGCGGACGTCCTCGACGGCGGTACCGCCGACGGCACGGATGTCCGTCAGCAGCCCTGGCGCAACCAGGCGAACCAGCAGTGGACCTTCACCTCCACCGGTGACGGCTACTACAAGATCCGCAGCGTGGGCAGCGGCAAGCTGCTGGAGGTGGCCGGGCTCTCGCGGGCGGACGGCGGCAACGTCGGCATCTGGTCCGACGACAGTGTCCCCCAGCAGCACTGGGCGGTGACCCCGACCGGAGACGGCTACCACTACGTCACCAACCGGCTCTCCGGGCTCACCCTGAACGTCGACGACGGCTCGACGGCGGACGGCGCCGACATCAACCAGTGGACCTACACCCGCGCGCCGCGCCAGCAGTGGCAGATCGTGGCGGTGTGACCGGGGTGTACGGCGGGGCCGGAGCCGACTGACGCGGCGAGGGAGCAGATGACCCGCATGCGAAAGCCGTGCGAGCCGCGCAGCGGCGGTGTGCCCCGGAAGACCGACGACAGCGACCGGACCCTCCTCGGCGAGGACAGCTGCCCTCGGGGTCGTCCTGGCGGAGGCCCGTGGACACCGACAAGGACGACCTCGGCCGTCAGGTCCGGCTGAGCTTCCCGGGGTGACCAGGAGCGCATCCGGCGCCTGACGGTCGTGCCTCCGGTCTCGGCCGGGGGGTCGAGGCCGTCAGCGGCGCGGACGCTCCAGCGTGAGGAGCAGACCCTCGACCGCGCCGGGCCCGATACGGCCCTTGACGTCGGCGGAGGTGATGGCCTTGAGGGCCCAGCCGTCCTCGGCGTGCTTGTTCAGGACCTTCTCCAGCTTGTCGCTGTCGAGTGCGTCTCCGATCAGTGACTCGCGAAAGGTGACGACCTTGTACTCGAGTGCCTGGGGGTTGCTCATGTCTGGGGGCCTTCCCGTGCATGGAACTGGCTGACGGAACCGGTACCAGCCAACCACCGAACCGCGTCGCCGCGCGCGGCGGGGTCGCTCCCCATGGGACGGGGCCGGCCGGTTCCCCGGCGGCGGACGGGGGCGCAAGCGACGGGATGCGGGGGTGCCGGGAGATGCCGCTCGCCGCGGGTATCGGGCACGGGTGTGAGCGTGGGCACGGCGCCGGGGAGTCCTGAGCGGTCCCCCGTAGTTCACGCCGGGCCCGGCCTGGGATAAGGTCCCCCCGGTTCCGGCTACCGATCGAAGACGCGTCGGTACGGGGAGTGTCGGAGGGGCGGCGAGGCGATGGAATCCCAGGTGGGCGACGGCAGATCCGTGGACCTGGAGGGTGCGCGGTTGGAGACGTTGACGCTCGAACCGCTGCTGACCCGGGACTACGAGACCCGTCCCGCGCTCGTGTACGAGCGGTTGCGCCAACGCCATGGCCCGGTCGCGCCGGTCGATCTCCTCGGGGTGCCCGCCTGGCTCGTGCTGGGCTACCGCGAGGCGCTCGACGTGCTCCAGGACGACGCCGGATGGCCGAAGGGCCTGGAGAACTGGCGGGCCCGCACGGACGGCGAGGTGCCGGCCGACTGGCCGCTCGGACCGTCCCTGGAGGTCAACCACGTGCTGATCCAGGGCGGCCCCGGTTACCGTCCGTTGCGCCAGGCGTGGGACGCGGCTCTCAAGCCGTTCCAGGACCCGCGTCACGCGCAGGCCAAGCGGCTGAAGAGCGCCGTCACCGCCTACGCCGACGAACTCATCAGCCTCGTGGGACAGGCGGGCGGTACGGGCCTGGCGGACCTGTCCGCCCAGTTCGCGCGTCCGCTGCCGCTGATGGTGGCCAGCCGTCTGCTCGGCTTCCCCGGTTCGCAGGGCGACGACGCCCTGATGGACATGTGGCGGGTGCTGGACGCCGGGCCGGACGCCGAACCCGCACTGGAGCGGCTGCTGGCGGCCCTGGCGGAACTGGCGGCGGTGAAGCTGAAGAAGCCGGGGGACGACTTCCCCTCCTACCTTCTCGCGGCGCACCCCGAGCTCACCCTGGACGAGTTGGCCCGTGAACTGTTCATGCTGCTGGGCATGACCTCCGACCACGTGGGGATCCTCATCTCCAACACGGTGGTCGAGGTCATCTCCGGGGAGGGCGGCGTGCGGGCCAGTCTGTCCGCCGGGATGGTCAGGGAGAGCATGAACCGGGTGGTCATGCGCAAGCCGCCGCTGGTGAACTTCGTGCCGCGCTTCGCGGCGAAGGACACGCCGCTCGGCAACTACACGATCCGGGCCGGGGATCCGGTGTGGGTCTCCTCCGCGGCGGCGCACGCAGACCCGCTCTTCGCCGGCAACGTGTGCCCGAGCACCACGGTCAGCACCCGCGCACACCTGTCGTGGGGCGCGGGCCTGCGTCAGTGCCCGGCGCGCGAACTCGCCTCGACGGTCGCGGCGGTCGGCGTGGGCCGGCTGTTCGAGCGGTTCGCCGAACTGGAGCTCGCCCTGCCCGCCGACCAACTGCCCTGGCGCTCCTCCCCGTTCATGCGGGGCCTGCGCTCACTGCCGGTGCGGTACGAACTCGCGGCGATGCCGGCCGAGCCGTCGGCGCACGCCGAGACCACGGAGTCGGCCGAGACGGCGTTGCCGGACCCGGCCGTCCGGCAGCGCTCCTCGCTGTGGCGCTATCTGACGGGCCTGATCGGCGTCGGCCGCTGACCCTGCCGACGCCCTGGAAGGGATGCGATTCCCGGGCCCGCCGCGACCTGCCCGCCCGGGCCTCGAAGGCATCGTGCCCGGACGCGCACGGTCAGCGGATGCTCAGCCCATGCTCTTCGAGCCGTCCAGGGCCTCACGGATGATGTCGGCGTGCCCGGCGTGCTGGGCGGTCTCCGCGACGATGTGCAGCAGAACCCGGCGGGCGGACCACTGCGCGCCCGGCTCGAACCACGGAGCCGACGGCAGCGGGTGCGCCGCGTCCAGGTCGGGGAGGGACGCGACCAGCGCGTCGGTGCGGTCGGCCACCTGCTCGTATTCCTTGAGCACGTCCGCCAGCGCCTCGCCGGGCAGCATCCGGAACTCGTCGGCACGCGCGGCGAAGTCGGCTTCCGTCATGGCGCTGAAGTCGCCCAGGGCCGAGGGGCCTTCGAGGATGAAGTCCGCCCAGCCTCGTTCGGTCGCGCTCACGTGCTTGATCAGCCCGCCGACGCACAGCTCGCTGACCGTGGTCCGCTGCCCGGCCTGCTCGTCGGTGAGGTCGCGGGCGGTGAAGCGCAGGAAGTGCCGCTGCTTGGCGAGAGCCTCCAACAGGTCCGCGCGCTCGCGGCTGACGGTCGGCGCTGCGGCGGTCTCGTCGTTAGTGATGCGCTTGCTCATGGGTCGCCTTCTTCCGTGAATGCTGTTCAGCGGTCGTAGGACCACCGTAGAAGCGATAGAGGCCAGATCCTGACCTACTGGGCCGGGCGGCGACCTCGTTCAGGGGAACTCCGTCAACACCGTCAGCCCTGCTTCGCCGCACCCCACGCCGCGGCGCACAGGGCCCGTTCGGCCTCCTCGGTGTACAGCGACGAGGCCAGCCAGGCCCGGGCGAAGCGGTCCGTGTCGGCCGGGAGCAGACGGCCGAAGGCATCACGGGACCGGTCCGCCGCGGCCGCGTGCAGTTCGTCGAGGAGCTCGGCCGCGGTGCCCATGCCGACACGACGCAGACGCGCGCCGTCGCCGGCGGCGACGCCCGGAAAGGCCAGCACGCGGCGGCCGCCGGAGACGGCCTGGTGCACCCGGCGGCGCAGAAGGTGCAGCGGGGCCTCGTCCACCGCGCGGACCGCGACGGACGCGCCCGTCGCCGTGGGCAGGTCCGCGTGCTGGAGACGATCCAGTCCCAGGTCGACCCGGGCGCCGGGGTCGGCCGGGTGTTCGGCGGCGAGCAGCAGCGCACGTGGCAGCGGCCCCGGCACGAGCCGGGCCACGATCCGCAGCCGACTGCCCCGGGCGGCGGCCAGCAGACGGAGGTTGTCGCGGTACGGGAGCGCCGGGTCCTGGTGAGCCGTCGCGAGTCGCAGTGTCAGGCCGGCGCAGTCGGCCAGCAGGCAGTCGCCCGTCGCCTCACGGACCGTGCCCGCCAGGGTGACGTCCAGGAACAGCAGGTCATGGCCGCCGTGGAGAGCCCGGGCGACCTGCTCGGCGACGGGAGCGGTCCACAGCCGGCCGAGCGGCTCGGCGCTCCAGGCGGCGCCGCCGGCGCGCACCGCCCGCACCCCGGCCCCCGCGCCCAGCCGGCCGGTCGGGGACACGGTGGCGCCGGAGACCGCGAGCCCGGCGCGCGACAGTTCACGGTGCGTCAGGGCGGTGTCGCCGATGCGGACGGCGCGGTCGGCGGCGGCCGTCGCCCGGCCGGGACCGCCCGGCGCCACGTCGGAGACCGTGTACAGGCGGCCTTCGGCGTCCGCGGTCCAGGTGACGGCGCCCGCGTACCCGGTAGCCGTGAGGACGGGTTCCGAGAAGAGCCCGTACAGGCGCAGAGAGCCGTCCGGAGCGTAGGGCTGCCGTACCGTGCCGCGCAGTTCGGCCAGCTCCGCGCCGCGCGCCGCCGGCAGCCGGTGGGCCACGCCGAGGGCGGCACGCAGGGCTTCGACCAGATCGGGCAGCCGGTGCGCGGGGTCGGCGGAGCGGGCCGCGCGCACCCCGTTGACGACGGAGACCGCCGACGCGGCGGCCCGGGGGAGCCCCGCGAGCCGTGCGGTGTGCGCGGCGCGCAGGAGTTCCGCCTGGAGCACGGCGCCGGACCCGTCCGCGCCGGCCTCGAGCACGGCGGCGGCCGCGTCGAACACGCCTCGTGCGGCGACGAGTTGCCCCGGATCAGGGCTTTCGTCCGCCGGCCGTCCCGGCACGCCTCCATGCCCGGCGCTCCCCTCCTGGACAGAGGCATAGGCAGCAGACGTAGAAGCAGTCGCAGTCGCAGCTGCGGACGCAGTCGCGGACGAGGACGGATGTGTGGGCGTGGGCGCGTGCCCGGGAGAGTCGGCAGGGCCGGCGTCGGCGACCGGCGCGGCCGAGGCCGCCGCCGCGCGGTGCAGACAGTCGGGGGCGAGCAGGCACCCGCAGCGGATCGCGTCCGCACTCGTCACCGAGCCGCCCACGACGTGCAGCTCGAGCTCGGTGTCGTCGTCGAGGGCGATCCGTACCGTGTCGCCCTCGCGGACCACCGGACGGGCCGCCAGCTTGGCGACTCCCGCGTCCAGCCGCTTGCGCAGCCGGGGAGACAGCGCCTCGACGAGTCCGGCCGTGACGGACGGCGCGACCGGCGGCAACAGGTCCTGGCTCATGCGATCTTCTCCCCTACCCAGCGGGCGAGTTCGAGTGGGCTGAGAGCGGCGACGGGCATCCCGGCGGCGACGAGCCGACCCGCGACGCCCGTGGAGTAGCGCGGCCGGCCGGAGTCGTCGAGGCTCGCGCACCCCAGTACATGGCAGCCCGCCCCGACCAGCGCCCGCACCTCGGCGAGCAGTCCGCCGAGCGGGTAGCCCTCCTCGAAGTCGCTGACGACCACCACCAGCGTCCGCGACGGCACGGTGACCAGTTCGCGGGCGTGCCGCAGCCCCGCCGCGATGTGCGTGCCCCCGCCGACGCTGACCTCCAGCAGCAACGACAACGGATCCTCGACGTGCCCGGTGAGGTCGATGACCTCGGTGGAGAAGGCCAGGAAATGGGTGGACAGGGTCGGCACCCCGGCGAGCACCGAGGCGGTGAGCGCCGCCCACACGGTGGACGCTTCCATGGACCCCGACACGTCGGTCACCAGGATGAGCCGCCAGTCGGCCGACCGCCGCGCCCGCGCACGGAACACCGGGCGCTCCGGGATGACCCGGACCGTGCCGTCCGGGCCCCGCCGCGCGGTCGCAAGGTTGGCGCGCAGGGTGCGGGGCAGATCCAGGCCGCCGCCCGGACGCCTGCTGGGCCGCGGCAGCGCCGTGCCGTGCAGGGCGGGGCGCAGCCGGGTGGCCAGCTGCCGGGTCAGGGCCTCGACCAGCCGGCGTACGAGCGGGCGCAGCGCGGCCAGCCGGGCCTCGGGCAGCCCGCCCGCGTGCCGCAGCACCGTGCGCAGCAGATCCACCGAGGGACGCACACTGTCGGGGTCCAGCTCCGCGAGCACGTCGTCGCGGCCCGACGCCGCGGCCGCCGCCAGCACCTCCTCCCGGATGCCGGGCCCGAAGAGCGCGGCCAGCTCCTGCGACCACTCGCGCACCCCCGGATACGGCACGTCGCGGCCCCCGACGGCCCCCCGGCCCGAGAGGTCCCCCCGGCTGCCCTCGCCGCGTCCGCTGCCGTACAGCTCGTCCAGGGCCGTGGCCAACGAGCGGGCGGACGGCGGGAGGCGGTCGGCGCGCCGCCCCAGGACGAGCCGCCAGCGGTCGGCGGGCGCGAGGAGAAGCTCCTCCACCGCGTTCGCTCCCGCGTTCACGTCCGCCTTGCCTCCCACCGTCCCTCCTGGGCTCTCTCCCGGGTGCTCTCCTGGGCTTCCTCCCAGGTCCTTCCCCTGCTCGGCTCGGAAGCCGTCCTCGGTGGCGCCGGCCGCGTGCGGGGCGGCGGGCGCAGGGGCGGGCGAAGGCCCGTTCGGCGTGGGTCGGCCGGGCCCGGGTTCCGTGAACGCGGGCAGGGCGGACGCGGGTTCCGTCACGGCGGGTCGGAGCGGTGCGGGTTCGTCGACACCGCGCGAGGGCAGCAGTCCGAGCGACCGCAGCGCGGCGCGGGCCGTCAGGTCCGCCCCCGCCCAGGCGGCGAGGGCGGCCGGGTCGAGGCCGTCGGTGTCGGCCACGCGCGCGAGTCCCAGGCGCTCCTCCACGGACGCCAGCAGGCGGTCACGGGCCGCCGGGCTGAGGGTGTCGAAACCGCCCCGCAGCGCCGGCAGCCGGTCCAGGAACTGCCGGTCGGGCAGCTCCGACACGCGGTCGAGCAGCGGCTCCAGCGCCGGCGCCGCGGCCTCCAGCAGCGGGCCGGCCGCGGTCAGCAGTCCGCTCAGCCGGGCGGTCAGACCCGACCGGGAGCCGGCGTCGACCGCGCCGTCCACCCAGGACGCCACCCGGTCTCCGAAGACCCCGGCGTCCTCCTGGCCCAGCAGCACCCGGACGGCTCCTGCGGCTCCGCGCATCAGCGGGGAGCCGTCGGCGGCCAGCCGCGCGAGGGCGTCGGCGAGCCGGACGCCGCCGAACAGGTCGGCGCGGTGCGCCAGTTCGAGCAGGGCGTGCGCGTCGGCCGGGTCCTCGGAACCGGTCAGGCCGTCCACCTGGCGCACAGCCGCCGCGGTGAGCAGTTCGGCGACGGCCGTCGCCCGGGCCGCCCGTCCGGCGTCGGGGCCCAGTCCTGCCACATGACCGGCCCGCAGCCGGTCGGACAGGGCGAGCGCGGCGAGCAGTTCGGGCAGGGAGCCGGCCTGCGGCACCACCTCGGCGACCTCGTCGAGCCGCTCGTCGGTGAGCGCCTCGAGTCCGCACTCAGCGGCCTCCGCGAGTCCCGACAGGACCTGTGCGGCCGTCGGACCGCCCTCCCCCAGCTCCGCGTGTCGCCGTTCCCGCAGCACGCCCTCGGCGGCCTGGGCCGGGGTGACGCCGCGTACCCCGGCGGCGGTCAGCACGGCCACCGTGGCGGGCGTCCAGCGCGCCTCCCAGCGGGAGGTGAGCGCCTGGGCTCCGCCCGCGCCGACGACCTCCTTCGGCTCCCCGTACGGCACCCCGCACACCGTCAGCCTGCGCAGCAGCAGTTCGCGGCGCCGGTCCAGGTCGGATCGCAGGGGGTCGAGCCGGAGCTCCCGGACGGCGCCCGAGGAGCTCTCCGGTCCCGGCAGCCCCAGCGCGGCGACCTCAGCTTCGACCGCCGGGGCGAGCCCGCTGCGCGGCGCGTCCGGGGCCGGTCGTCCGGTGCGTGTGCCGATCAGCACCCGTTCCATCGCCCGTGCGACCGCCCGGCCCCGCCCGTACGGCTCGCCCTGGGCGAGGACCGTCTGCACCGCCTCGACCAACTCGCCCCGGCCCGCCGCGGGCAGCCCGCGCAATCGCGCCAGGTCCGAGGCGAGCCGAATGATCTCGCGCGCGTCGGCCGGCCCGGACGGATGCCCCAGACCCCGCAGTTCCGCGCACACCCGCACGGCCGACCGCGTCAGCGCCTCTTCCAGCGCGGCGGGGTCGCCGGCGGCCCGGAGCACCATGTCCTGCCACTCCGGGTCCCGGATGCCGGCCGGATACCCGGAACGCTCGTCCAACAGGTGGTAGGCGTAGGGGATCAGGGAGGTGACCCAGGACACCCGTCGCGTCGCGACGGCGTCGGGCCGCGCGACGGCGGGGGAGTGGGCGTCGGCCCGGACATCGGCCCGGACATCGGTTTCCGCGTCGACGTCATCGGCCGGAGCGGGCGCCGTGAGCCGGTCCTCGGCGGAACCGGTCAGCGCCGGCGCGTGGAAGGCGCCGACCAGCACGGCAGCCCGCTCGCCCCCCGCGGTGGCCTCCGCGATCCGTGACCGCATCCACCGCTCCCGCCGCAGGTCCAGTGCGCCCACCCCGCCCGAGGCCGCCGCCTCCTCGCGCAGCGCCCACCCCGCCAGCAGCGCGGCCCGGCGCAGCGCCTCGGGGGGTGAGCCCGGCGCGGTCGCCTCGACGAGCCGGTCCCACAGATCGTCCCCAGGGCGGCCGGTGAGCCGGGCCCGCAGCGCCCCGGTGAGTCCGAGGAACTCTCCCGGCCCCGGGCCGTCGCGCCCCTCGCCCCACGCCCTGTCGGCGAGGGGCAGGTCGCAGGCGATCACCGGAATCTCACGCCGGGCGGCCCAGCGCACGGCGGCCAGCTCGGGCGAGAAGTCGGCGAACGGATAGAACGCCGGACTCCCGCCGCTCCTGGAGTCGCCAGGAGCCGCGGCGAGCGCGACCGGGGCCCGGGTCTCCGCATGCCCGAGCCAGGGCAGCCACTCCTGCATCTCGGCCGGCAGCTCGACGAGCAGCACGTCCGGTCTCGCCTCGTCCAGCAGCGCGGGCACGGCGGCGGCCAGCGAGGGCGCGTGGTGCCGTACGCCGATGAGATAGGGCGCGGCCGGGTCGGTGAGCGCGGCGAGCGCCTCCTGCGGAGCGCCCGGTGCGGTGGCGGGGTGCGGGGACACGGCCGTCAGCCCTCCAGCACCGTGCGCAGCTCCCACAGGGTTCGCCAGGTGGCGGAACCCTGTTCGGCGCGGCGGCGGACGGGACCGTCCCAGTATCCGCGCAGCCGGCCCGCGTCCGCGGGATCGTCCTTGCGGACCACGCCGAGCAGGTGGCCGGGGAGCAGGCCCAGGACGTCACGGTCCCCGGGGAAGTAGGCGGCCGCGAGCGCCAGCGCACCCGCGACGGACACGGCCTCGGCCGTGCTCATCACCGTGGACGGCCGCTCCACCTCCCAGCCCTCCGCCGAGCGGCCCTCCCGCAGATCGCGGAAGGCGGTCACGAGAGCCTCCAGCACGGCGTCGTCGACCTGGAAGGGCGCCCCGGCCCGTTCCACCGAGGCGCGGGCCTGACTGCGCACCAGCGCGGTCTCCGCGTCGAGGTCCGGGATCGGGCCCACGGTCTCGAAGTTGAAGCGGCGCTTGAGGGCCGCGGACATCTCCGAGACGCCCCTGTCGCGCAGGTTGGCCGTGGCGATCAGGTTGAAGCCGGGTGCCGCGTGCGCCAACGCCTCCGGAGTGCCAGCGAGTTCGGGTACCGCGATGCGCCGCTCCGACAGCAGCGACACCAGCGAGTCCTGCACCTCGGGCAGACAGCGCGTGACCTCCTCGACCCGGGCGATGGCGCCCCGGGACATGGCGGCCAGCACCGGCGAGGGCACCAACGCCTGCGGGCTCGGCCCCTGCGCCAGCAACAGGGCATAGTTCCAGCCGTACTTGAGCTGGTCCTCGGTGGTGCCGGCCGTGCCCTGCACGACCAGGCCGCTGGTGCCGCACACGGCGGTGGACAGCAGCTCGGACAGCATCGACTTGGCGGTGCCGGGCTCGCCGACGAGCAGCAGCCCGCGCTCTCCGGCGAGGGTGACCACGCACCGCTCCACCAACGCCCGGTCGCCGACGAACTTGCCCTCGACCACCAGCCGGCGCGGCGCCCCGGCCGGCGCCTCGACGCCCTCGGGCAACCGCAGGGCCCGCCCGTCGCTGCCCATCACGAACGTCACGACGGCGCGCGGGGTGAGCCGCCAGGCCGGCGGTCGCGGCCCGTCGTCGTACGCGGCGAGGAAGGCCAGTTCGGCTGCGTACCGGTCCTCGGGCGGGACGATCTGGCGCTCGGGCGCGGTGGAGGGGGCGGGGGACGGGGCAGTGGCGGTCATCGGTGCGGGTTCTTCCAGCTGAGAGGGGACGGTGGTCATCGGCGGCGGCCCTTGCGCGTGGCCCTGGTGGTGAGCTCCTCGTAGGCGGGGGCGTCACCGGAGCGGACGCGCGCCCACGCGCGCCTGAACAGCTCGGGCACCGGCGCCGGGGGCACGGCGCGGTACTGGGCGCGCACCGGGTAGAGGCCCTCCTTCCAGACCTCCACCGGCAGAGCCGGAGACCTCAGGTCGAGCCAGCCGCAGGGCAGGAAGAGGGTGCGGCCTGCGCGCGCCCGCTTCGCCTCCACCACCAGGCCGCTCGCGGCGAGTTCGGCTCGGGCCTTCTTCGCCCGGACGGGCCGCCAGCCGGTCCAGCGCACGCAGTTGCGGTCCGTGGGATCCGGAAGGGCGAGCAACTGGAGGTAGAGCACCGCCGCGTCCCCGCCGAGGCCGAGCCGCGAGGCGACCTCGTCGACCAGCTCGGGCACGCTGAAGGCCGGGTCCTGCGCATGGCCCGACGGCTCCTGCGGATCGGTCCCCGCCGCGACCGCGTCGGCGAGATCCTGGCCCAGGAGTGTCCGCAGGGCGCGCATGCCCTGGCCCCGCCCGGACCCCACGAGCCCGTCCACCAGAGCGAACACGGGGTCGTCGGGGCCGGCGAGCGCGCCGGGCCGCACCAGGACGGTCTCCTGCTCGCCGTACCAGGGCCGCAGCACCAGCGCCTCGCCGGCGGCCGTCAGACCGTGCGCGTCGGCGCCCCCCGTCGCGGGCAACCCGTACGCCTTGCGCAGCTCGACAGCGGTCGAGGAGCCCTTGTCCGTCCAGGCGAGGTCCAGATCGATCAGCAGTCCCGGATCGGCGACCCGGCGGCGCAGCGCGGCCAGGCTCTCCGGCAGGACGGTTCGCAGCGGGTGCCCGTACGGCAGGGAGTAGGCGAGCCCGGCCAGGGCGGCCACGGCTCGCGTCAGGTCGTACCTGCCGGGCAGCGCCGCGGGGTCCTCCGCGACGAGGTTGCCGTCCTTGTCCGGCCGCTGCACGGTGGTGCGGTGGATCCAGGGGGTGAGCCGGGGGTTGAGGACCTCCTCCGCCGAACCGGTCGGCAGACCGTCGAGGGTGAGCTCCCCGGCGAGTTCCTCCGGCAGCCGGACGACGTCGGCGAGCCGCTCGGCCCACACCTGTCCCGCCGCCCGCGTGTCCGGCCCGTCCGTCCACAGATCGCCGGGCGCGTGGGGCAGCAGCGCGCCGACGAGCGCCGCCCGGTCGTCTCCGCCCAGCGACGCCAGCAGGGCGTCGCCGAGCTTCTTCTGACGGGGCTTCAGCCCGGTGGCGGCGATCACCTCGTCGGTGAGCTGCGGCGGGGTCCCGGCGAGCAGCAGAGCCGCCTGGACGGGCCCGAGCCCGCCGCGCGTCACGGCGGCGAGGGCCTCGGGAGCCTCCGGCTGCCAGGGAGCGGGGCCCTTGTCCCGGACGAGCCGGGTGACGGCGGCCAGCGCGTCGGCCGGGTACACCGCCGGGCGCGGGCTCTCCCGCACCAGGGTGAAGTGGGCGATCGCGCCGAACCGGCCGCCCGGATCGTGGTCGAGGGCGAGCCAGTCCACCCGCCCGGTCTGCCGGTCGACGCTCTGGCAGTCGAGGACCACGACGGTGCGGCCGTCCCGGCGCAGCACCTGACCGACCCGTTCCTGCCGCTCGTGCGGCTCGCTCAGCACGACCTCCCGCAGAACGCCCGAGCGCGTGGCCAGCGGTCCGTCGGCGACCGCCTCCAGCAGCAGGAGCAGCGCCTCACGGTGCTCCACGGTCGTCGTCGGGCAGGCGGCCCGGTACGCGAGCGGGCGCAGCACGTCCAGCACGGGCGTCCACACCGGCCCGCTGCCGGGAACGGTGAACTCGTCGCTGCGCCAGCCGTCGGGGACGCCGGCCGGACGGGAGGCCTCGGGCAGGGGCCTGCCGTCGGCCGGCTTCCCGGACAGCACATGGTTCACCGCGCGGATCTGCCGCAACGTGGCCCAGCACGTCTCGCTGCCCCACCATCCGTGCATCGGGGTGATGCCGGTGACGGCCTCGCGCAGGGTCTGGTCGTCGCCGTGCTCGGGCTTCAGGTCCGCGAACATGCCGTTGACCCGGCTGCTCTCCGCCTTGGGCCGTGCGACCGGGGGAGCCACGAACGCGGCGGTCGACTCCGCGAGCCGCAGCACCGCGCGCACCAGCGCGCCGACCCCCGTGACCAGTCTGCGGTCGCCGAGCGCGGGCAGGGAACGGGACACGATCTCCTGCACGACCTCGTCCGCCGTGGGGACGACGGACCGGCTCTCCGAGGTCCCGTCGACCACCCCGGCAGCGGCCAGGGCGGCCTGCCGTTCGGCCAGCGCCTGCGCCGCGGCCCGCACGATCTCGCCCGCCCGCTCGTCGGTCAGCGCACGCAGCGCGGCCGACGCCTGCTCGTCGCGCGGGCGCAGCGCGTGCCAGTACTCGACCGGGGGGACGAACCGGGTGCCCGCGGCGAACTCGCCGCCGCGCTCCATCGGCGTCAGCCGGCCGAGTTCGCCGGTGGCGGAGGTGTCGTCGCCCGAGTACAGGGCGATCTGGCGGTGCATGCGGACGGCGACGGGTTCGGCCCCGCCGGGCAGCCGCAGCGCGCCGAGCAGGACACCCGGCGCCCGGCCGCCCGCCCAGGGCAGGGTGACGGTCCGGCCGTCCGGCGTGCCGGCGACCGTACGGGCCTCGGCGCCCTCGCCCTCCGTGCGGACCCAGCGACCCAGAACCGTGCCGTCCGTGCCGAACGGGGTCTGCTCCAGGCCCGGCTGGAGCGGCAGCAGCTCACAGCTCTCCTGCAGCAGCGTCGCGTCCTCGCGGATGCCGGACTGCAGGAACGCGGGCAGCGAGGCACGCCCGTGCGTGCCGGTGGCCGGGTCGTACTCGAGCCATACCTGCTGCCGGCCCTGCCGGCCCTGCCGCCAGTACGAGGTGCCGTCGCCGAGGACGCGTCGGCCGGCGGGCAGGACGGTGTCGCCCGCGTGCAGGGCGCGGCCCCCGCCCGCGCGCCCGCCGCCGGGCAGCGGGACCGAAGGGACGCCGGCCTCGCTGCCGCCGTACCAGTAGGCGGGGATCTGCTCGCCGCCGAGCGGGAACACGTCGGCCGGGCGGGCGGACCAGTAACCGAACTGTTTCCCGTCCTGCCGCCACATCACCAGCAGTTCGCCGTCCGTGTAGCGGAACGACGGACGCTGCCAGCGGTTCGGGGGCACGGGCAGCCGCAGGTCGTGCTCCAGCAGGATCTCCTGCGGGCCGACGACGAACACCTTGTGCTCGCGCGAGACGATCAGTGCGGGCCACGCCTCCTGGACGGTCATCGGGTTGTCGTGATCACGGCCGGGCTTGGTCTCGGTGTCGATCCGGCGCAGGGCCTCGTCCAGCGCGGGCCAGCCCAGTTCGTCCAGGACGCCCGCGCGCAGCGTGTGCCCGAGCAGCGGCGCGACCTCGCGCGCGGCGACCCGCGCCACGGCCGCCGGGCTGACCCGGGCGGCCACCGTGCGGAAGGGACGCAGCCGGTCCATGGCCGCCCGCGCGGCGGGCAGCCCGACCGCCGAGGACAGGTCTCCGGCCGCGTCGTCCAGCCACTCCCGCAGGACGTCGCCGAGCACGGGGTGGGCGGCCAGCTCCTCCAGCACCTCGGCACCGGGACGGGAGCCGCTGACGGCGCCGACGCCGGCGTACAGCAGGCGACGCAGGCGCGGGTCGGCCGCGGTCGCCGTCAGGTCGCGCCGGCCGCCGCGAGGCTCGAGCAGCCAGCGGTCCAGGAAGAGATGCACGGCCTGGCCGGCGCCCGGCAGGGCCAGCGGCACGCCCTGCGCCGCACACAGGTCGAGCAGGTCCAGGTCGGCGCCGGAGTGCCAGCGCCCCGAGCACAGGTCGACGGGACGGCCCAGCTCGCGCAGCCGGGGCGCCATGCGTTCCACGAGGGCGAGAGTGGCCGGGGAGCGACCGCTGGCGGTGCCGCCGTGCTTGCGGTGCAGCGCCCAGCGGCCGAGCCACTCCGCCGCGTCCACGTCGGATGCCGTCTCACCGGTGAGGAGCAGGTCCGCGCCGCACTCCGCGAGCAGCGCGAGCCAGAACTCGTCCTCCTCGACGGAACGGCCCAGACCGGCCGGCATGATCTCCAGCAGCCGTGTCCGCGTCTGGGGCCGCTGCCCGGCGAGAACGGCGAGCGTGGACCGGTAGGCGTTCCAGAAGGACGCGGGGGCGCGGACGGCGGCGGGCGAGGCGAGCAGGTCGGCGACCAGGGCGCACTCCTCGGCGACCCGGTCCAGACCCGCCGCCTTGATCAGCCCGCGCGCGTCCTGCGGCAGCGACGCGTAGGGCGGCATGCCGGCCGCGCAGCGCTCCACGGTCAGCTGCCGGAACTGCGCCCAGGCGGTGGCCGGGTCGAGCCGGGCCGCGAGGGCCCTGACGTGCTCCTTGAGCGCCTTGACCGTCAGCGCGCCGGCGAAGGCGAACTCCAGGAACACGGCACGCTGCCGCTCCTCGTCGACCGTCAGCGCGTGCACCCGCTCGGCCTCACGGGCCTTGCCGAAGAAGGCGGAGGCGTACGTCGTGTTCTCGTGCTGGAGGAAGACGCGGGCCGCGTGCTCGTAGTAGGTGGGCAGGAAGTGCGGCACGGCCCGGCCGAGCCGGGCGCCGAGCTCCTCGAAGCCGTCCTTGGCGTTGCCCGGGCGGGACTTGGCCTGCCGGGCGAGTCGCTCGACGTCCTTGACCAGGGCCAGAGCGTGGTGGCCGTTCGCCGGATCGTTGACCAGCGCCCAGGCGGGGAAGCCGAGCGTCTCCCGGCGCACCTGACCGACCTCGGGCGTCTGCGCCTCGCGGGTCAGTCCGAGGAAGTCCAGGGCGAGGTCCTCGGCCTCGCCGAGGGTGCCCGGCACGAGACGTACGATCCTGCGGCCGTCCAGCGCGGGGTGACCGTAGGTGCGGACGGTGAGCGTGTCGGCGTCCTCGCGGGATGTGCTGCCCGGGGGCAGGACGGCGCCCGCATCGAGCAGGGCGGCCGCGGTGTTCTCGTCGTAGGCGTTCATGCGGCCCGCTCCTCGTCCTCGATGTCGCGCCCGGCGTACAGCGACGCCGCCATGCGCATGCCCTCCGACCAGGCCACCGGTCCGACCTGGCCGAGCTTCAGCGCCCTGCCCGCGGCGTCGGTGAACGTCAGCGGCCCGGTCTCGGCCTCCTGGTAGCCCTCGTAGTCGCCCACCCACACACGGGCTTCGACGGTGCGGCCGTCCTCCAGGACCGATGTCACGGCGTTGCCGCCACGCACCCGGTATCCGAGCTGGGTGACCCGGCCGTGCAGGAAGCGCTGCTCCTTGAAGGCGCCGCCCGCGTACTCCTCGACGGACGTGCCCTCCGCGTCGAGCGAGGCGGGCCGTCGCCACACCTCGCGGAAGAGCTGCTGGGCCCGCTGCTCGACGCCGAGCTCCACGGCGAACTCCCGCAGCTCCTCCAGGTCGTCCAGGAGCACGGGGTGCGGAAGCCGCACGAGGTCCGGGGCGATGCGGACGGTGTCGCCGTCGAGGTCGACCAGGCCGAGGCCCCGCTCGGGGTCGGCGTCCCGCAGGAAACCCGCCACCTCGCCGTCGTCCCCGGTGACCACGAGGTCGCGCAGGGCGGCCTGCCAGGCGGGGTCGGGCCACACGCGGGCGACGACGGCGAACGGCACGGGCAGCGAGCGCACCATCCACCGCTCGACGTCGGCCAGGCACCGCTGTTCGTGCCGTTGCAGCCACTCGACGAGCTGACGCAGCCCCACCACCGCCGGCTCGTCGGCGATCTTGGGCGGCACGGACTTCAACCGCCGCCCGGCCGCGTTGCGGCATATCACCTTGCCGTCATCCAGGGCGACTTCGTAGTCGCCTGCCGACACCCACCCCATGCGTGCCTCCCGCACCCGCTGTGATCAAGTGTCGGGAACTGTAGATCAGGCCACTGACATCGGGCCCTGTGGCGGGTGCGGGAGGCGACGCGGCAGCGGTGGCCTGCCGGTCGGAACGAGGAAATCAGCAGGTCACCGCAGATGGGCCGGCATCATCGGGCCGGGCGGCCGGGGTCCGTGACGGGAGCGTTTCCGGTCACGGACCGAGGCGGTTCGCTCAGCCTTCGACCCAGCCGTGGTTCTTCGCGAACTGCGCGAGCCCGGCGCGCACCTGGAGGATCTGCTCGCCGGTGAGCGAGGGAACCGCGGTCAGCAGCGCCTCGGTCACGTCCCGGGTGAACTCGTCCGTGCTGAGCACGTCGCACAGGACGTCGTCGTCGGCGGCGAGGGGCTTGCCGTCCGCGCCACGAGCGAGCCGCACCCCGGACGCCTTCGGACCGCGTTCGCCCTCCTCGATCTCGAACTCCACCACGATGCCCCGGCGGACCTGGGACTCGGGCATCATCATGTCGTTCACGTGCAGGAAGACGTCCTCCCCGCCGTCGTCGGGCGCGATGAACCCGTAACCACGCTGACTGTCGAAGCGCACCACACGACCAGCAACCATCCCAACCCCCAGCAACCTCGAAACACCCACGTCGGTGAACCTGCCCCGATCGTAGTCAAAACGAGGGCCGCCGTGCGACCGCCGGGATGTTCGCCGAGCGCGATACCGGAGATGGGCAACTCCGGCGGGTAATCCGCGGGAGATCGGCGGGGGATCCCGCAGCGTGCCGGGCCCGCCGACCGGTCAGGACTGCGCGCGCTCCGCGTTGCGCTTCTTGATCCGCACCGTCTCCTTGCGGACCTCCGCCTGCGTGGCGCGCTCCTTCGCCAGCCACTCCGGCCCGGCGTCCTTGATCGCCTCGATCTCCTCGGTGGTCAGCGCCTCGGTCACCCCCGCGCGGGCCAGGCCCGCGATGGAGACGCCCAGCCTGGCCGCGACCACCGGACGGGGGTGCGGTCCCCTCTCGCGCAGCGTGACCAGCCACTCGGGCGGGTTCGCCTGGAGCTGGTTCAGCTCGGCGCGCGTGACGACGCCCTCCTGGAACTCGGCGGGCGTGGCGGGGAGGTGCACACCCAGCTTCTTCGCCGCGGTGGCGGCCTTCATCGTCTGGGTGTTCGCTTGCGACGTCATGCGGTCCAGGGTATCGGCCGCGGCCGAGAGCCCCGACCACAGCCGGTAGCCTGGCGGGATGACCGACTCCGCGGACTCTCCCTCGTTCCGGCTCGCGTACGTCCCCGGAGTGACGCCCGCCAAATGGGCGCGGATCTGGGCGGAGCGCCTGCCCGACACGCGCCTGGTGCTCCTGCAGTCGTCTCCCGCCGACGCCGACGGCCTTCTGCGTGAGGGCGCCGCCGACGCGGCCTTCGTGCGCCTCCCCGTCGATCGCGCGGTGTTCAGCGCCATCCCCCTGTACACCGAGACGACGGTCGTCGTGGTGCCCAGGGACCATGTGATCACCGCGGCCGAGGAGATCACCCTCGACGACCTCGCCGACGAAGTGGTCCTGCACCCCCTCGACGACGTCATCGGCTGGGAGCGGCCGCCCGGCGAGCCCGCCTTCGAGCGCCCCGCGACCACGGAGGACGCGATCGAGCTGGTCGCGGCGAACATCGGCGTCCTGGTCGTGCCGCAGTCCCTGGCGCGTCTGCACCACCGCCGCGACCTGACCTATCGCACGCTCGTCGACGCCCCGCAGTCGGAGGTCGCCCTGTCCTGGCCGCAGGACGCGACCACCGACCTGGTCGAGGACTTCATCGGCATCGTCCGGGGCCGCACGGTCAACAGCACGCGGGGCCGTGCCCAGGAGACCCCCGCGGCGGAGCAGAAGAAGGACGAGCGCCGCAAGCCGCAGCCGGGCGGCGCCCCGCGCAGGAGCACGGCCGCCGGGGCCCGCGGCCGCAGCGGCGGAGCCAAGAACAGCGGCGGAGCGAAGGGCGCCGGGGGAGCGAAGGGCGGCGGGAGCCGGCGCGGTACCGGCGGCGGGAAGCCCCGCCGCCGCTCGTAGCCGCTCGTAGTCCCTCACCGGCCGCCGTCGGAGGGGGGCGGGGGACGCGGTGGCGTCGACGGCGGCGGCCGGAGCGGGGCCTGCGACGGAGGACGCTGCTTCGCGGCCGCCCGCCCGATCGACTCCACCAGGGGCAGCAGCCGGTGCGGCACGCGTTCGCGCAGCGCCACCTCGGTCCGGGTGCGGACCACGCCGGGCATGCTGATGAGCTTCTGGATCACATCCTCCAGATGCTCGTTGTCGCGCGCCACGACCCGGGTGACGAGATCGCCGCCGCCGGTGACGGAGAACGCCTCGACGATCTCCGGCACGCAGGCCAGCGCATCGCCCACGTCGTCGAGGTGTCCCTGGGTGACCTCGACGTGCACGAACGCGAGCACCGGGTGGCCCAGTGCGGCAGGGGAGAGCGACGGACCCGTGCCGGTGATCACGCCGTCGCGCTCCAGCCGGTCGAGGCGGGCCTGCACGGTGCCGCGCGCGATGCCGAGGAGACGGGCGTACTCGCGCACGCTGGTGCGCGGCTGCTCGAGCAGCAGGCGCAGGATGCGGGTGTCCAGCTCGTCCACCGCCATGTCGTCGCCCTCTCCCTTCGCCGGCTCGCGCGTGATCAGCGCGACAGTACCAACGGCCCGGCGGAGCGCGACCGGGCGGAGCGCGACCGGGCGGAGCCGGCCGAGCCGATCGGGAACCGCACCCGGACCCACCGGGATCCGGTGGGCCGTTGGCCGGCCGACGGCCGCGCCGGGGGAGCCCGGGCTGTGCCATTGGCCCATCTCCGCCGACCTCGGTTGAACCAGTCTCCCATCGGATGCTCAGATGGCCGGGTCGATGGCGCTGCGGACTCCGCGGCGCCTTTCTCATGCCGTTGCGCGGGTCGTGTCACAGGGCGCGTCGGCGCGGTGGCGCATCAGGGCGGGGAAAGGACGGGGCAGCTTGCTGAAGAGGGCCTTCGTGGCACCGGATCCGGGGCGGATGCGACTGCGGTTCGCCACCCGGGCCGTGCTCGGCATCGGGTCGGCCGTCGCGCTGTGCGGAGCGGCCGGGCACACCCTGACGGCGGCCGTCACAGGTGGTCTGGCGGCGCTGCTCGCGCTGTTCACCGTGACCGACGCGACGGTGCGCGGGCAGGCCGTGACGACCGCGCTCCTGCCCGTCGTCGGGCTGCCGGTGCTCACTCTCGCGGCCTTCCTGCACGACGTCCCCGTCGCCCGCGACCTCGTCTTCCTCGCCGTGGTCGGTGCGGGAGGCTACGCGCGCCGGTGGGGTCCGCGCGGACACTCGCTCGGGGTGTTCGCCTTCATGACCTTCTTCGCCGCACAGGTACTGCACACCGGGCCCGCCCGGCTGCCGGAGCTCTACGCGGCCGTGGCGCTCTCGTTGGCCGCGTCGTCGGCGGTGCGGTTCGGGGCGTGGTGCTACGAGCGCCGCTCGCCGGCGCCCGCCGCCCTCGTCGCGCCGGCCGGCGGCGCCGGGCTGGCGCGCGTCACGACCCGGCAGGCCGTGCAGGCCACCGTGGGCGCGGGGATCGCCCTCGTCGTCGGACAGGCGCTCTCCGACCAGCGCTGGTACTGGGCCGTGGGCGCCACGTGGTGGGTGTTCGTGAACACCGCCTCGCGCGGCGAGACCCTGGTCCGTGGCTTCAGGCGGTTCCTCGGAACCGTCCTCGGGATCGTCCTGGGGCTCGTCGTGGCCGTTCCCCTGCACGGGGATCCGGTGGCGTCCGCCGTGGTCGTCGCGGTCGCCGTCTTCGGGATCTTCTACACGGCCGCCGTCTCCTACACCTGGATGATGCTCGCCGTCACCGTCATGGCCAGTGCGCTGTACGGTCTGCTCGGCCTGCTCGACGCCGCTCTGCTCGCCCTGCGGGCGGCGGAGACGGCCGTGGGAGCACTGGGCGCCGTGCTGGGGGTGCTGCTCGTCCTCCCGGTCACCACGCACTCCGTGACGGACGCCTGGGTGGAGCGCGCGCTGCGCTGCGTGCACGTCTGCACCGCCGAGGCGGCAGCCCGGCTGGCCGGATCCCCGACGGCGGACCCGGCTCTGCGGGCGGCCGAGCTGGAGCAGGTCCTCGCCCGGGTCCGCCTGTCGCTGGCCCCGCTCGTGCATCCGCTCAGCCCGCTGCGGGCGCGCAAGGAGCGGGCCCGGCAGGTGCTGGCGCTGCTCGACGACTGCGCCCGTGAGGTGCGCGGGCTCGCCGAGGTAGCGGCGGACCCGGAAGCCTCGCACGACGCGCGGCTCGTCGCCGCCTGCTGGCGGGTGGAGGCCGCGGTCGAGGCACTCACCGCCCCCTCGGCCGCCGGCGGACGCCGCCCCGAGCGGACGGCAGCCGCGTCGCACAGTGCGCCCGCCGAGCCGGTGCTGGCTCATCTGCACGCCCTGGAACAGGCGCTCCTCGAACTCGCCGGGCCCCTTCGCGGCTCCCCTCGCGTGTCCGTCGGGGCCTGAGTGCCCGGACGGCCTGCCCGTCGGGGCCTGAGCACCCGGCACGCAGACGGGCGGGCGGGCGAGCGCGCCTGGTCTAGACCGCTGGTGGTCGACTGCTACCGTCACCCCGAGCAGTGTCAGCAACGGCAGCGGCGACCCGGACGACCAGGATGGGGACAGCGGTGGCAGACCTCGGCGGAAGGCGACGGCGGCGCGCGTTCATCGGCTCGTTCACGGCGGCCGGAGGGCCCGGGATCGTGGCGGCCGCCGTGGATCCGGCCAGTGGGGCGCTGACCGTCCTGAGCAGGGTGAACGGCGTCCCCGACCCTTCCTATCTGGCGCTGTCCGCCACCGGGGAGACGCTGTACGCGGTCAGCGAGACCGCGGACGGCGCGGTGGCCGCCTACCGGGTGACCGGCGACGTGCCGGAGCCCGCGGGTCCGCCGGTGCCGGTGAACGGCAGCGGCCCCACTCACCTCAGCGTGTTCGACGGCCACGTCCTCACCGCCAACTACGGCTCGGGCAGCGTCACCGCCGTCCCGGTCCGTGCGGACGGCGCCCTTGCCCGCGTCGCCTCCGGGGTCCTGCGGCACACCGGGTCCGGCCCGCACACGCGACGCCAGCAGGGGCCGCACGCCCACCAGGTGCAGCCCGACCCGAGCGGTCGCTGGGCGGTCAGCGTGGACCTCGGCACGGACTCCGTGCGGGTGTGCGCCCTGCGCGACGGGAGTCCCGTCCTGCACCGGGAGCACGCGCTGCGGCCCGGCTCCGGCCCGCGCCATCTGGCCTTCCATCCCGAGGGCCGGTACGCCTACGTCGTCAACGAACTCACCCCGAGCGTCACCGTGTGCCGCTGGGACGCCGCGGACGGCTCCCTGAAGCCGCTGGCCGAGGCCGCCGTGCTGCCCGGCGCGCCGGCCGGGGACGCCTACCCCTCGGGCCTCGTCGTCTCGCCGGACGGCCGGTTCGTGTGGACGGCGACCCGCGGCGAGGACGTGCTCTCGGTGTTCGCCGCGGAAGGCGACGGCGAGGCGCTGCGGCTGGTCGGCACGGTGCCCTGCGGCGGGCACTGGCCCCGGGCCGTCGCCGAGTCCGGCGGCTTCCTCTATGTCGCCAACGAGCGCTCCGGCGACGTCACCTGGTTCGCCCTGGACCCGTCGTCCGGCCTGCCCCGGCGCGGCGGTTCCCTCGTGGTCCCCGCGGCGTCCTGCGTCGTCCTCGGCTGAGCCGCCGGCCGCCGCTGCCGACGGCCCCGGACACCGCCCCCGCGAGCCGCAGCCGAGGGACACGGCCGAGCCACAGACGTGCGGGGCCCGCTCCACCCGGAGCGGGCCCCGCACGTCCGACGGCGTCCCGACGGCTGTCTCAACGGACCGGCGCGCCCTGCGGCTGCGGCGGCGCGATGCCGAGGGCGGTCGTGTACTTGCCCAGCGCGAGCTTGCCGATGGCCGGGTACGGGCCGAGCGCCTCGGCGGCGGGGCAGCCGGCTTCCCTGGCGGCCTCCTCGATCAGCGTGGCGTCGATCTCCGGGCCGATCAGGTAAGGCGCCAGCGCCAGCTGCTGAGACCCGGAGGAACGCAGCTGTTCCGCGACGGAGGCGATGGAACCCTCCTGATCGAGGGCCGCGGCCATGACCGGCACGGCGAGGCGCGCGGCCAGCAGCATGCCGGTGATCCCGGCGGCCTGCACGGCCTCGTCGCCGCCCACGGAGGCCAGGATGATGCCGTCGGCGGCCGTCGCCACGGTGAACAGCCGGGCGCGGTCCGCGCGGGCCAGACCCGCCTCGGACAGCCGCACGTGCAGCGCCTCCGCGAGCAGCGGGTGCGGGCCGAGCACGTCGGTCAGCTCGGCCGCGATACGGCTCTCCATGACGGCCTGGCGGACCTGGCGCAGCAGCGCGCTGTCGGGACCGGCCAGCAACGGCACCACCACGGCGACCGGGCCGTCGGGCTCCTTGACGTCCAGACCGGCGGCGCGGGCCTGCTCGAAGCGTGCAGTGCGCTCGTCCGCGGCCTGCACCAGCACCGACTGCAGGGTGGGGAAATCGGCGTCGTCCCCGTCGAGGTAGCCGATGCGCGCGTCCAGGCCGGGGAGCTCGGAGCGGGCGATGCTCACGATCTCCTCGGCGAGGCCGCGGGTGGTGGTGCCCGGCTTGCCCGGTACCGCGAGGACGAGCGCCGGCGCGCCCTCGGGAGCCGCCAGCGGCTCGGGTCGGCGGTGCCGCCCGGGCTGGCGAGGTCGCGGCATTCGTACTGGCAGGCCGGACGCGGGCCCAGTGGGGGAGCTCATGGCGAGGCATGTTACTGGCTTCTTGGGCTCCCCTGTTCGGGGAGGGTGCACGTGAGCGGTATCCGTCCTCTTTTGTCTGATGAGTTACGTACGGATCAGAAGTGATCAGCGTGTTTTCCGGACGACTTGCCCCCGGAGGGAGTAATCCCCCTTTTGTGGGGCGACGTACGTTCCCTGCGCCTGACGCATTACGGGTGATGCGCGATCGAGAGCAGCGAGTCCTCGTACGGCCAGGCGAACGTGTCCGTCGCCAGCGCCACGGCGATGCGCAGGGCGCCGTCCAGCGGGTCACCCTCGGCCGGGGCCCGCCGGGCGTGCGGCAGCGCTCTCGCCAGCTCCTCCTCCACAGGGACGAGCAGAGGAGCGCCGATGTCGAACAGGCCCCCGGTGAGGGCGATCAGGGGCTCTCCGCCGGGCGGGCACACCGCGGCGGCCGACTCGGCCATGTGCCGGGCCGCCGCGCGCAGGAGGTCCGCGGCGACCGGGTCGCTCTCGGCGCAGGAGGCCACGCACGGCGCGAACGAGGCGAGGACGGCCGCCCGGTCGGAACGCGGGTAGAGCAGACCCGGCAGCCCAGGGAGCGGGCCGAAGCGCTCCTGTGCGCGCGCCTGCAGCGCCGGCGAGCCACCGGGGCGCCCGTCGTACGCGCGCAGCGCGGCCTCCAGACCGGCGCGTCCGATCCAAGCCCCGCTCCCGCAGTCGCCCAGCAGATGCCCCCAGCCGTCCGCTCGCTGCCACGCCGTCAGGTCGGTGCCGATCGCGATCAGGCCGGTGCCCGCGGCCACCACGGCGCCGGGCCGCGCACCGAGCGCACCGACATAGGCGGTGACGGCGTCGGCGGCGAGAGCGGTCGTACGGACCCCGAACTCCCGGGCCAGAGCGGCCGGAAGCCCGGCGCGCAGCGCCTCGCCCAGCGTGGCGAGCCCGGCCGCGCCCACGACGGCGGTGGTCGGCGGCGGAGCGCCGGTCTCGGCCGCCAACGCCCTCGCCAGGGGAGCCAGTCGCGCCAGCAGATCGTCAGGGTCGATGCCCCGCGCTCCCGTGCGCACGGGCTCCGGCGACGAGCGCTGTCCCAGAGCGCCCCGCCCCGTGGTCCCCAGAGCGACCCGCAGCCCGGAACCGCCCGAGTCGACGGCGAGGACGCCGGTGCCGGTCACGTCGGTCATGCCGGTCACGCCCGGACCGGTGCCGGCGGCCACGGCAGGCACCGGTCCGCCGGTCGGCCGCCCCGCCGGACCGGCAGGGCGTCGGCGGCCGGGCAGCGGCCGGTGGCCGAGGAGGAGCGACCATGGCGTAGTGGCTCGAACGCTGGACGGAACAATTCTGCCCTTCCTTCCTTCCCGGTGGCCTGCCGCGCGATCCGCCCGACCGGCCCGGAGCGCTCGACGCGAGCGAGAACAGCGTCCGGGAGGCGGGCCTCGCGGGAAGGTTTCCCGCGTATGCGGGGAGTCGGTGTGTGCCAGTAGAGTGACGCGCCGTGGCACCACGACCCTTGCACGAACTTGTCGAAGCAGGCTGGGCGAAGGCTCTGGAACCTGCGGCCGAACGCATCGCGGCCATGGGGGACTTCCTCCGCGCCGAGATAGCGGCCGGGCGGACCTATCTTCCGTCCGGGGCGAACGTCCTACGGGCCTTCCAGCAGCCCTTCGACGACGTCCGCGTCCTGATCGTCGGCCAGGATCCCTACCCCACGCCGGGGATGGCGATCGGGTTGAGCTTCGCGGTCTCGCCGGAGGTGCGTTCCCTGCCGGGCAGCCTGGAGAACATCTTCCGGGAGATGCACTCCGACCTCGGACTGCCCAGGCCCTCGAACGGGGATCTGACACCGTGGACGCAGCAGGGAGTGCTGTTGCTCAACAGGGCGCTCACCACCGCGCCGCGCAGCCCGGGGGCACACCGCGGCAAGGGCTGGGAAGAGGTCACGGAGCAGGCGATCAGGGCGTTGGCCGGGCGTGGCAAGCCGCTGGTGTCGATCCTGTGGGGGCGTGACGCGCGCAATCTGCGGCCGTTGCTGGGGGAGCTTCCGGCGATCGAGTCCGCGCACCCCTCCCCGATGTCGGCCGACCGGGGCTTCTTCGGCTCACGCCCGTTCAGCCGGGCGAACGACCTGCTGCTCGGGCAGGGGGCCACGCCGGTGGACTGGCGCCTGCCGTAGGCCACGGCCCCGCCGCGTCCGAGCTGTGGCGGGAAGGGGGTCTCCGTCTGCGGGGTCCACACCGTCCGCGGGGCGTGCCGGGTGCGGATCCGGCTGCGCGGCTGCGCGACGTCGCCCGGCTTTCGGACCGGCCCCATCGCGACGCCAAGGGCGCCGTCCCGCCGGACCGTGCCGGCGGGACGGCGCCCTGTCGTGCGCCGTTCGAGGCGGCGCGTCAGGCCGGTCCTCCGGGCGCCGTCGGCCGCGGACGTTCGGGCGACGGCGGCGTCACGACGCGGCGTCGGCGCGACGGTGGTGGTCGCGGGCCAGCAGCAGGTAGCTGCTGGCGGTCCAGGTGTAGGCGCGGTCCCGCAGTCCTAGGCCGGTCAGGGCGTCGAAGTTCTCGGCGAATCCGGAGGTCTCGCACAGGGCCCGGAAGCGGGTGCTGATCTCGTCCGCGAGGCGTGCGTGACCGGCGCGGCGCAGGCCGTCCTCGACGAGGACGGTGGCGGGCGCCCAGATCGGGCCGCGCCAGTAGCCGTCGGGCTCGTAGTGAGGGGAGCCGGGGTGTTCGGTCGCCAGGCCGAACGCGGTGAGGTGGGTCTCGATCCGCTCGGCCAGCCGGTCGCGGACCTCGGGGGGCAGCCGGTCGCCGAGCACGATCGGCATCAGGTCGAGCAGGCTCGCGCTGCGGGTGGGGGATCCGCCCTGCGCCGGTCGGCTCAGAAACCGCTCGCCGTCCCACAGCTCGTCCAGCAGCGCGGCCTGCAGCGCGTCGGCCGTCCCGGTACGGCGCACCGCTTCGTCCGGGAACCCCAGTTCGGCGGCCAGCCGGGCCAGTTCGTCGAGCTGGAGGATCAGCACGGCGGCGAGGTCGGCGGTGACGGCCACGCGGGCCGGGTCGAAGGTGGTGGCGTTGTCCCAGCCGCTGTCGTTTCCGTGCTGGTAGTGGGGCAGGACGGAGTCGGGCGCGCGCCGGGCGGTGAGCCAGAAGTCCGTCCAGCGCGCCAACCGGCGGTATGTCTCGGCCAGTTCGGTCCGGGCCAGGGGGCGGGGCAGCCGATCGCGCAGGTGACGCAGCGCCCAGCCGTGGACGGGCGGCTTGACGAAGTTGTACAGGACCTCGGAGTGGGTGACGGAGTCGGGCAACGCACCCGCCTCGTCCTGATGGTCGAAGGGCAGGGAGAACTGGTCCCACGCGAGGCCCGGTGATCCGGGGGCCAGGGCGAGGGCGTTGAAGCAGTGGTCCCAGCTCCAGACCTTGTCCATCCAGTGTTTGGACATCAGCACCGCGGGCCGGGTGACCAGGCCCGCCGGGAGCACGGTGGCGGACCACACCACGTAAGCGGCGAGTTCGGCTGCCGGAGTCCCGGACGAGCGCCACGGGGCGACCGCGCCGACGAACTCGGCGAACGAGCTCCGCGCGGCCTCCGTCACCTCGCCGAACGAGGCCGACGTGTGGTAAGGCGGTCGGGCGCTGTCGAGTTCCTCGATCGCGACTTCCCAGGACTCGCCGGCCTCGGCGGTGACCGTGAGACCGCGGTCGCCGGCGCCCAGCGTCTGGTCACCGCAGACCTCGGCGACCGTGCCGGCCAGCACGGTGATCCGGTAGCGGCGGCCGGTCTCGTAGGAGCTGAACGTGTGGGCGCCGTCCACCGGGTCCCGGTAGAAGTAGGTGCCGCTGAAGGGCGTCAGGGACTTCGCGGCCGCGGTGACGCGCAGGCCCAGCCCCGTGCCGTGCACGCGCACGGTGTCCGGCGACTCGTAGGCGAGGCCGACGCGGCAGTCCGCGGCGGTCCAGCTGAGCAGGGCAGGCGTCGCCCGCACGACGGTCTCCGCCCGCTCGCCCGTCGCCGCGTCGAGGGGGACGAGGCGCAGGACGGCGTGCATGCCGTTCTGGTGCGAGACGAGGTGGAGGTCCTCGGCTCGCGTCTTCTCCGCCAGTACGGGAGAGATGCCGAACCAGGATCCGTACGTGCTGAAAGGTATGTCGTGGACGGAGAAGGCCGTGCCAGGCGGGGCGGCGGTCATGGAGACGGTACTCATTTCTCGGGCGGGGTGGCCGGCGGTCTGCCGGTGGGCGCGGGTGCTCGCTCGGCGGGTCGTGGGGAGCGCGGCCGGCTGCGGGTGCTCCGGTTCAGTCCTTGACGGCTCCGGCGGACACGCCGGCGGCGATGTAGCGCTGGGCGAGGACGAGGATCACCGCGGCGGGCAGCGAGGCCACGACGGCGGTGGCCATGATGGCGTTCCACTCCTGGTTGTTGTTGCCGATGTAGTGGTAGATGCCGAGGGTGATCGGCTGGTGGGCGCCGCCGTTGACCAGGGTGCCGGCGAAGACGAAGTCGGACCACGACCACAGGAACGCGAACAGGGACACCGTCACGACGGCGTTGCGGCTCATCGGCAGCACGATCGACCGGAAGGTCCGCCAGGTTCCGGCGCCGTCCATCGTCGCGGCCTGGAGCAGTTCGCCGGGTATGCCGGACATGAACGCGGTGAAGATCAGCACGGCGAAGGGGACGGCGAGGGTGGAGTCGGCGACGATCAGACCGGGCACGGACTGGAGCAGGCCGAGGCTGAGGTAGACCGCGTAGAAGCCCATCGCCATGATGATGCCGGGGATCATCTGGGCGGCCAGCAGGACGAAGCCGAGGACGCCGCCGCCGCGCGGACGGAGCTGGGCCAGGGCGTATCCCGCGGGTGCGGACAGCGCGACGGTCAGCACGACGGTGCCCAGGGCGACGACGAGACTCGTTCCGAGGTAGGGCAACTGCTCGTCGAGGACGGTGCGGTAGCCGGTCAGGGTGCCGTGCAGGGGGAACAGCCCGGGTGGGCTCTTGCGCATGTCCTGGTCACGGGTGAACGACACGTTGATCATCCAGTAGACCGGGAACAGCATGACCGCCGTCAGCACGACGCCCGCGGTCGATTTTCCCCAGGTGCCGCGACGACGGCTCGGGATCAGGGGTGGAGTCGTCATGACAGTGCCTGCTTTCGCTGGACCCGCAGGTACACCAGGCCGAAGGCCAGGGCGGCGACGACGAGCAGGTTGCCGACGGCCGCGCCGGGGCCGAAGGCCGGCAGCAGGTTGCCGAAGCCGAGCTGGTAGGACCAGGTGGCGAAGGTGGTGGAGGAGCCCGCCGGACCGCCCTTGGTCATGATCCAGATGATGTCGAAGACCTTGAGCGTGTAGACCAGGCCCAGCAGCAGGGTGATCGCGGACACCGGGCGCAGGAGCGGGAAGGTGACGCTCCAGAAGCGCCGCCACGCGCCGGCGCCGTCGAGGGCGGCCGCCTCGTACAGGCTGCCGGGGATGGACTGCAGGCCGCTGTACAGGACGACCAGGTTGAACGGGACGCCGATCCAGATGTTGGCGATGATCACCGAGGTCAGCGACCAGTCGGGCGAGGTGAGCCAGTTCACCGGCCCGATGCCCACCGTGTGCAGGACGGAGTTGACGATGCCGGAGTCGCTGTTGAGCATCCACGACCAGGTGGAGGCCGACACGATGAGCGGCAGCAGCCAGGGCACCAGGAAGAGGGCGCGCAGGGTGGCGGAGAGGCGGAAGTTCTGGTGGAAGAAGACCGCGAGGGCCAGGCCGATGGCGTACTGGAAGAAGAGGCAGACGGTGGTGAACACCACGGTGTGCATCAGGGCAGGCCCGAACGTCGGGTCGTCGAAGACGGTTTCGTAGTTCTTCAGGCCCGTGAAGGGCGCGTTGCCCTGGACGAAGGAGCGGACGGTGTAGTGGCGCAGGCTGAGATCGACGTTGCGGTAGAGGGGATAGGCGTAGAAGACGACGAGATAGAGGGTGACCGGGGCGAGGAACGCCCAGGCCGCCCACTGCCGGGAGGCCGGACGGCGGCGTGCTCGCGCGGGAGCCGGGGGCGGGGCGGCGGTGGCCGCCCCGCCCCCGGCGGACGCGGACCGACCGTCCGGCCGCTGCTTCGTGTGGTTCATCTGCGGATCGCGCATCTCTCGCTACTGGGCGGCGGACTGGGCCTTGGCCAACGCGTCCTTGGGTGACTCGACGCCGCTGAGGGCGGACTGGACGGCCTTCCACATCTGCTCGGAGATCTTGGGGTACTTGGTGCCGAGGTCTTCGCTGGTCCGGCCCTTGGCGGCCTTGACGGCGTCGACCCAGGGCTTCAGCCCGGCCTTCGCCGCGACCTGCTTGTTCTGCACGTCGGCGGTGGGGGCCACGTAGGAGAGGGCCGTGTCGGTGGCGTTGAGGTTCTCGGTGCTGGTCAGACAGGTCACCAGCTTCTGCGAGGTGGTGTAGCGGCCGGGGTCGCCCTGGACGGGAAGGGTGACGAACTCACCGCCGGTGGGGGCCGACGCGTTGCCTCCGGCAGAGGCCGGGATGGGCAGGACCCCGTAGTCGAAGCCGGCTTTGTCGGCGTTCGCGAGCTGCCAGGTGCCGTTCTCGGCGAAGGCGTAGTCGCCGCTCGCGAACTCCTGCCAGCTGGTGGTCTGGGTGTTGTTGATGACCGAGTTGGGGGCGTACCCCTTCTTCAACCAGTCGGTCCACAGAGCCAGCGCCGACTCGCCCTGGGCGGAGTCGAGTTCGGTGAGCTTCGCGCCCGATCCCCAGAACCAGGGCAGGAACTGGAAGCTGCCTTCCTCGGTGCCGATCGCGGAGAAGGTGATGCCTTTCTTGCCGGCGCTCTTGACCTTCTCCAGTGCCGACGTCAGCGACTGCCAGTCCTTGACGGACGCGACGTCGACGCCTGCGGCCTTCAGCACGGCCTTGTTGTAGTAGAGGGCGAGGGTGTTGGCGCCGATCGGCGTGCCGTACGTCTTCCCGCCCGACTGGCCGGCGGCGAGCAGATTGGGATCCACCTCGGAGGTGTCCAGCTTGTTGTCGTCGGTCGTGGTGAGCACGCCCGCCTCGGCGAGGGTGGACACCACCGGGTTGTCGACGATGAGCACGTCCGGCGCGTTGTCCTGCTGCGCCGCCAGCAGCGTCTTGTTCGTCAGGTCGCTGGTGTCGAACGCGGTCCGCTTGATCTTCACCCCCGCCTTCGAGCCGCATTCGTCCAGCAGTTTCGCCCAGGCCGAGGTCTTGTCGAACTGGGGATACGGGTCCCAGATCGTGTAGGCCCCGCCGCCGGCGCCCTTGGTGTCGGTGGTGCCCGAACCGGAGGAGCAGGCGGTGCCGGCGACCGCGGTGACGGTCGACAGGGCGATCGCGGCGACGAGGCGGCGCCGGGAGGATCTGTGCATGGCGGATTCCTCAGTTCTTGGGTTCTGGAGTTCGTCGGTGCGGGTGCGGGTGCGGTTGAGCGGGGTCGGGGAGGTGTGCGGGCAGGCCGAACGGCGGCGGGTGGACGGTGCACGCGGCCGCAGCGGGGAGAAGAGGGGGAGGAGCGGAGAGAGCGGGAGAGGACGGGACAGGACGGGAGAGGAGGGAGGAGCCGGTGGAGGGGAGGAGGGGAGGGAGAAGGGGGTGAGGAACGGCGGTGTTCGTTCGTTGCCGCTCGCGCTCTGGCTCAGGTGTGCTCCGGGTCAGGAGCGCGGACGGACACCGGAGCCCTGATCGTCAAGCGGCGGACGTCCCGTGCGCGGGGCCGGTGCTGGCGCGCAGGGAGACGGGTGGGGTGAGGAGGTGGTGCCGGGGCGGGGCGTCGGGGTGCTCGAGCCGCTCGACGAGGAGGTCGA
>NZ_BMTL01000030.1 GCF_014649655.1 Streptomyces humidus
GGCTCGGTCGGCTCCGTTGCAGTGCCGGATCTCGAAGTCCGGGCCGAGTGCGTCCACGGTCGCGGGCGACAGCTCTTCAGCGATGAGTACGACAGGTTTCGAGCTCACGTGAGTCCTCACAAGTCCAGAGCGTGCGGACGGCCGTCCCGACGGCCGCATGCGGAGGAGGGGCTAGCCGCGTGGAAGACGCACGACGCTGTGGGCCTGAACGCGTATACAGACAGCAGTGTAGTGCTGCGGCGGAGGTCGCCTCATGCCTCCGCGGAAGGATCACCCGTCCGTGGGTGGACGGGATGGACAACGGGGCCGGAGCTGTGCGCTCCGGCCCCGGTCCGCGAGGCCTACGCCTCTTCGTTCACCCAGCTCATCAGCTTGCGGAGCTGCTTGCCGGTGGTCTCCAGCAGGTGCTCGGAGTCCGCGTCCTTGTACTCGTTGTACTTCTTCAGACCACCGTGGTACTCGTCCATCCAGTTCTGGGCGAAGGTGCCGTCCTGGATCTCGGCGAGGACCTGCTTCATCTCGGCCTTGGTGGCGTCGGTGATGATGCGCGGGCCGGTGACGTAGTCGCCCCACTCGGCGGTCTCGGAGACGCTCCAGCGCATCTTCTCCAGGCCGCCCTCGTACATGAGGTCCACGATCAGCTTCAGCTCGTGCAGGCACTCGAAGTAGGCGATCTCCGGCTGGTAGCCGGCCTCGACCAGGGTCTCGAAGCCCGCCTTGACCAGCGCCGAGGTGCCGCCGCACAGCACGGCCTGCTCGCCGAACAGGTCGGTCTCGGTCTCCTCGGTGAAGGTCGTCTTGATGACGCCCGCGCGGGTGCCGCCGATGCCCTTGGCGTACGACAGGGCCAGCGCGAAGGCGTTGCCCGTGGCGTCCTGCTCGACCGCGGCGATCGCGGGGACGCCGCGGCCCTCCTCGTACTGGCGGCGGACCAGGTGGCCCGGGCCCTTCGGGGCGACCAGGGCGACGTCGACGCCGGCCGGGGCCTTGATGAAGCCGAAGCGCACGTTGAAGCCGTGGGCGAAGAACAGCGCGTCGCCGTCCTTCAGGTTCGGGGCGATGGACTCCTCGTAGACCTGGGCCTGGATCGGGTCCGGGATGAGGATCATGATGACGTCGGCCTCGGCGGCGGCCTCGGCCGGGGTCACCACGCGCAGGCCCTGCTCCTCGGCCTTGGCCTTGGACTTGGAGCCCTCGTGCAGACCGACCCGGACGTCGACACCGGAGTCGCGGAGCGACAGGGCGTGGGCGTGGCCCTGGCTGCCGTATCCGATGACCGCGACCTTGCGGCCCTGGATGATGGACAGGTCGGCGTCGGCGTCGTAGAACAGCTCGGCCACTTTGGGTTCTCTCCTTGGGGTGCAGGTGTTGCGTCCCACCGTATGACGGCGGGCGGAAGGGAAGACTCGGGGTCTCGGCATACGGGCGGCCGGATGACGCCGGCCGCCCGATCTGTGGCTCAGGCCGACCGTTCGAGGGAGCGCAGCGACCGGTCGGTGATCGAACGGGCGCCACGACCGATCGCGATCGTGCCGGACTGGACCAGTTCCTTGATGCCGTACGGTTCCAGCATCTTGAGCATGGCGGACAGCTTGTCGCTGCTGCCGGTGGCCTCGATCGTCACGGCCTCCGGGGAGACGTCGACGGTCTTGGCGCGGAACAGCTGGACGATCTCGACGATCTGGGAGCGCGTCTCGTTGTCGGAGCGCACCTTCACCAGAACGAGTTCGCGCTGAACGGCCTGTCCCGGCTCCAGCTCGACGATCTTCAGCACCTCGACGAGCTTGTTGAGCTGCTTGGTGACCTGCTCCAGCGGCAGGGCTTCGACGCTCACCACGATCGTGATGCGCGAGATGTCGGCGTGTTCGGTGACGCCGACGGCGAGCGAGTCGATGTTGAAGCCGCGGCGCGAGAACAGGGCGGCGATCCGGGCCAGGATGCCCGGCTTGTTCTCCACCAGGACGGAGAGCGTGTGCTTGGACATGTCTTCTTTACGTCTCTCTCGCTCAGTCGTCTTCGTTGTCGCCGAAGTCGGGGCGGACGTCCCGGGCGGCCATGATCTCGTCGTTGGAGGTGCCTGCGGCGACCATCGGCCACACCATCGCGTCCTCGTGGACGATGAAGTCGACGACGACCGGGCGGTCGTTGATCGAGTTCGCCTCCTCGATGGCCTTGTCGAGGTCGTCGGGGGACTCGCAGCGGATCGCGTGGCAGCCCATGGCCTCGGACAGCTTCACGAAGTCCGGGACGCGCGTGCCCCGGGCGTCCGGGTTCACGTCGTTCGGGCCGGAGTGCAGCACCGTGTTGGAGTAGCGCTGGTTGTAGAACAGGGTCTGCCACTGGCGGACCATCCCGAGGGCGCCGTTGTTGATGATGGCGACCTTGATCGGGATGTTGTTCAGGGCGCAGGTGGTGAGCTCCTGGTTGGTCATCTGGAAGCAGCCGTCGCCGTCGATCGCCCAGACCGCGTGGTCCGGCATGCCGGCCTTGGCGCCCATCGCGGCCGGGACCGCGTAGCCCATCGTGCCCGCGCCGCCGGAGTTCAGCCAGGTGGCGGGCTTCTCGTACTGGACGAAGTGGGCGGCCCACATCTGGTGCTGGCCGACGCCGGCCGCGAAGATCGTCCCCTCGGGGGCGAGCTGTCCGATCCGCTCGATGACCTGCTGCGGGGAGAGCGAGCCGTCGGAGGGCTGGTCGTAGCCGAGCGGATAGGTCTCGCGCCAGCGGCTGAGGTCCTTCCACCAGGCGGCGTAGTCGCCCCGGTGGCCCTCGCTGTGCTCCTTCTGGACGGCTTGCACCAGGTCCGCGATGACCTCGCGCGCGTCGCCCACGATCGGGACGTCGGCGGTGCGGTTCTTGCCGATCTCCGCCGGGTCGATGTCCGCGTGGACGATCTTGGCGTAGGGCGCGAAGCTGTCCAGCTTGCCGGTGACGCGGTCGTCGAAGCGGGCGCCGAGGGCGACGATCAGGTCGGCCTTCTGCAGTCCGGTGACGGCGGCCACGGAGCCGTGCATGCCGGGCATGCCCAGGTGCTGCGGGTGGCTGTCGGGGAAGGCGCCCAGCGCCATCAGCGTGGTGGTGACGGGCGCGCCGGTCAGCTCGGCGAGGACCTTCAGCTCGGCGGTCGCGCCGGCCTTCAGGACGCCGCCGCCGACGTACAGGACCGGCCGCCTGGCGGCGGTGATCAGCTTGGCGGCCTCGCGGATCTGCTTGGCGTGCGGCTTGGTCACCGGGCGGTAGCCCGGCAGGTCCATGACGGGCGGCCAGGAGAACGTGGTCTTCGCCTGGAGGGCGTCCTTGGCGATGTCGACCAGGACCGGGCCGGGGCGGCCGGTGGAGGCGATGTGGAACGCCTGCGCGATGATCCGCGGGATGTCCTCGGCCTTGGTGACCAGGAAGTTGTGCTTGGTGATCGGCATGGTGATGCCGACGATGTCCGCCTCCTGGAAGGCGTCGGTGCCGATCGCCTTGGAGGCCACCTGGCCGGTGATCGCCACGAGCGGCACCGAGTCCATGTGGGCGTCGGCGATGGGGGTCACCAGGTTGGTGGCGCCGGGCCCGGAGGTGGCCATGCAGACGCCGACCCGGCCGGTGGCCTGGGCGTATCCGGTGGCGGCGTGACCTGCGCCCTGCTCGTGCCGGACCAGGACGTGACGGACCCGGGTGGAGTCCATCAGCGGGTCGTAGGCGGGAAGGATCGCACCGCCGGGAATGCCGAATACCGTGTCGGCGCCGACCTCCTCGAGAGAACGGATGAGGGACTGCGCACCCGTCACGTGCTCGACGGTCGCGGAGTGTCCTCCGGATCGGGGCCGCGGCTGCGGATGGGCCCCGGTGGCCTGCTCGGTCATCGGCATTCTCTTCTCGATGCTGAGGGTTTTACTGAGGGTCGTACGGGTCGTACGTATCGTGCGGGTCGTACGTGTCGTGCCGGTGGTGCCGGTCCTGCTGGGGGCGAGCCTGCGGGTTTTGTGCAACAAAAAACCCCTCGTGCCAAAAGGCAAGCGAGGGGAGCGCGCCGGGTGTGGGTCGCGGTGAGTTCCGGTCCGCCCGGACGTCACCAGCTTCAGCCGACGCGCTTTCCAAGTACGAGAATTCGGGTGCGCATGGCATTGACCCTCCCCCTGGCGCGCACCGACTGTCAAGTGGGTGGGACGGGAGTCTCATTATGTGAGCGAAGGACACTTCCGCTCCCCAGTACGGCGGTGACACCGCCGGCGACGACGCCACCGGCGTGGACACCTCCGGTGTACACCCCCGCGCCCCCGCCTGCGAACGCGGGTTCGGCCGGCCCGTGCGGCACCGGAACGCGGCCCGTCGCCAGGGCCCGGCGCAGCCGGTACTCGTCCAGCGGTCCGGAGAAGGCCATGCCCTGGCCATGGGTGCAGCCCATCGTGCGCAGGGCGACGACCTGTTCGGGGAGGTCCACGCCGTCGGCGACCGACTGCAGCCCCAGATCGCCGGCGATCCGCAGCAGCCCGCTGGTGATCTTGTGCAGCCGCGCGGACTCGAGGACGCCCTCGACCAGCGAGCGGTCCAGCTTGAGGATGTCCACGGGGAGCCGGCGCAGCGCTGTGAGGGTCGCGTAGCCGCTGCCGAAGCCGTCCAGGGCGATGCGGACCCCGAGGCGCTTCAGAGCCCCCAGACGGCGCTCCAGCTCGTCCAGGGGGACCCTGGGGTCGGTGTCGGAGAGCTCGACCACCAGCGAACCGGACGGCAGCCCGTGCCGGGTCAGCAGCGCCTCCACCGAGGCGAGCGGCAGCGAACGGTCCGTCAGCCGCCGGGCGCCCACCCGTACGACCACCGGCAGGGTCAGCCCGCTCGCGGTCCGGTCGGCGGCCTGCTCGACGGCCTCCTCCAGCACCCAGCGGCCCAGCTCGGCCGTCTTGTCGCCGTCCTCCGCGACCCGCAGGAACTCGGCGGGCGTGTAGAGGATCCCCTGGGAGGAGCGCCAGCGGGCCTGTGCGGCCACCGACGTGATCCGGCCGTCCTCCAGACGCACCACGGGCTGGTGCAGCAGCGCGAACTCGCCGTCCTGCAGTGCGGCCCGCAGCCGGGTGGCCAGTTCCGCCTTGCGTACGACGTCCTGCTGCATCTGCGGCTTGTAGAGCTCGACCCGGCCCTTGCCGCCGGCCTTGGCGCGGTACATGGCGAGGTCGGCGTTGCGCAGCAGCTCGCCGGCTCCGAGGCCGGGGTCGGCGAAGGCGACACCGATGGACGCGGCGACCCGGACCTCGTTGCCGTCGATGAGGTACGGCTGGGAGAGCGTGAGCCTGAGACGGTCGGCGAGTTCCAGTATGTGCCGTTCACGGGCGGCACGGTCGCGGGCGCCGTCGCCGACGATCAGGGCCGCGAACTCGTCGCCGCCCAGCCGGGAGGCGGTGTCTCCCTTGCGGACCGCGTCCTGGAGTCTGCGGGCGGCCTGGACCAGGAGCTGGTCCCCGGCGGCGTGGCCGACGGTGTCGTTGACGGCCTTGAACCCGTCGAGGTCGATGAAGAGGACCGCCGTGCCCCGCAGGGCCGGCCCCCGGTCGGAGCTGCGCCGGCCGGACAGTGCCTGCTGGACGCGCCGGGTGAACAGCGCGCGGTTGGGCAGGTCGGTGAGCGGGTCGTGCTCGGCGTTGTGCTGGAGCTGAGCCTGAAGGCGCACGCGCTCGGTGACGTCCCGGCTGTTGAAGATCAGGCCGCCGTGGTGGCGCTTGACGGTGGACTCGACGTTGAGCCAGCCTCCCCCGCTCCCGGCTGCGCTCGAGCGGGAGGCGACCCCGTCGCCGGAGCGGAACCGGCACTCGATGCGGGTGGTGGGCTCGTCCTGGGGGCTGGCGGCGAGGAAGCGGCGCACCTCGTGCACCACGCCGCCCAGGTCCCCGGGGTGGATCAGGTCGGCCAGCTCGGTGCCCACCAGGTCCTCGGCGGGGCGGCCGTAGACCCCGGCGGCGGCCGGGGAGACGTAGCGCAGGACGCCGCTGGGGGCGGCGATCATGATGACGTCGCTGGAGCCCTGCACCAGAGAGCGGAAGTGGTTCTCCTTCTGCGCCAGTTCCTGGGTGAGGGTGATGTTGTCCAGGAGCATGATCCCCTGGCGCACCACCAGGGCGAGCACGACCGCGCCGCCGGTCAGCAGCACCACGCGGTCGACGCTGCGGCCGTTGAGGACGTTGTAGAGGATCCCCAGGGTGCAGACCGCGGCAGCGAGATAGGGCGTGAGCGCGGCCAGGGAGCCGGTGATGGGCCGGGTGACCGGATACGGGCCGTGATCGCCTCCCTGGGGAGGCGTCTGCGCCGTCTGCGGCAGGTGCTGTTTCGTGGGGGCCGGGGCGCGCGGCGGCACTTGAGGGCGCCCGCCGGCGCGCTGGCCGGGCAGGTGCTCGAGCACCACGCGCGTGTGTCCCTCCTCCGCGGCCTGCCGGTGGGAAGCCGCCCAGGGCGCGTACGCCAGGAGCAGCGAGCCGGCGAACCAGCCCGCGTCGAGGAGCTGGCCCGAGCGGTAGTCGTTGTGCAGCAGCGGCGAGGTGAACAGCGCGTCGCACATCACGGTCAGCGCGAGCGCGCCGACGGCCGTGTTCACCGCCGTGCGGTTGACCGAGGTGCGCCGGAAGTGCAGCACCAGCACCATGCTCACCAGGGCGATGTCCAGCAGCGGGTACGCCAGCGACAGCGCGGCGTGCGCCACGCTCGGCCCGTCGAACTTGGCGGCCTGGGCGAGCGCGAGGCTCCAGGAGAGGGTGAGCAGCGACCCGGCGATCAGCCAGGCGTCCAGCGCCAGGCAGACCCAGCCGGCCTTCGTCATGGGCCGGGCCGCGAGCACCAGCAGCCCCACGATGGCGGGGGGTGCGAAGCACAGGAAGAACAGGTCGGCGAAGCTGGGGGTGGGCACGGGACGGCCCAGGACCACCTCGTACCAGCCCCAGACCAGGTTGCCGAGGGCCGCCATCGCCGAGGAGAGCGAGAACAGCAGCCAGGCGGGCCGAAAGCGGACGCGCCGGCGGCGCGCGTAGAGGAGGCACGACACGGCGGCCGCGCCGGCCGCTGCGGTCAGCCCGAAGTCACCCATGATCAGCGCGAGTTCGTCGGAGCCCCAGCCCAGTGCCGAGCCGACGGCGTATCCCGCGCAGACCAGGGCCAGCAGAAGTTGGTGGACCGTGTTCGATCCGGGGCCGTGGGCGGACGGCGGTCCGAGGCGCGGCCTCCCGGCCGGGGGCTGTGTCCGCAGCGCTCCCTCGAGGAGGGGCGTGGAGGTCGAGGGCGAACTCACCGCGTCCTCCCGGCCCTTGTCGCTCCCGGATCCCGCGGGGTGCGGGACGGCGGCTGCGGCTGCCTCCCGCGGCCGCCGCACCCCTGAGGGGGAGGGCCGGGGGGAGGGCCGTGATGAGTGCGGTGACCGTGTCCGCCCGCGGCCGGGTGGCAGGGTCGCCGCCGGCGGCTCCGCCGCGTCGGATCGTTCGTCCATAGGCCGTGCATCGCCCGTCGCCCCCCTCACAAGTCTGAGATGTCCGTCCCTGACGCCGATCGTGCGCGGCGCAGCCCCTGTCGGGACGATACACCAGTCTCGTCACTCAGGGACATAGCTTCTCTACGCTGCGTGACGATCATCGGCATATGCGCCCGGACGAGGTACGGAACGCGTCCGCCGGACTGCGGAGCGTGCCCGGACAGGGACAGCGGACCCGCCGGGCCGTCAGGATCCGTTCTCCGTGCCCGTCGTCACGATCACGTTGCGCAGCGGTTCCCGGTTCACGAAGCGGCCCAGCTGGTCGGCGAGCAGTCGCTCGGCGCGCGGCCGGAAGGCGGAGGTGGGTCCGCCGACGTGCGGGCTGATGAGGACGCCCGGCGCAGTCCACAACCGGTGGCCCGCGGGCAGGGGTTCGGGGTCGGTGACGTCCAGGGCCGCGACGAGGCGGCCGCTCTCCAGTTCGGCGAGCAGCGCCTCGGTGTCGACGACCGCCCCGCGGGCCACGTTGACCAGCAGCGCGCCGTCCTTCATCCGGGCCAGGAAACCGGCGTCGACCAGGCCGCGCGTACTGTCGTCCAAGGGCGTGGAGACGATCACCACGTCCGCCTCGGGGAGCAGGGCGGGCAGTTCGGCGATCGGGTGCACGGGACCGCGCGCCGTCGTGCGCCAGGAGCGCGCGACGCGCGCCACCCGCGCCACCTCGAACGGCACGAGCCGGTCCTCGATGGCGGAGCCGATGGAGCCGTACCCGACGACGAGGACGTTCTTGTCGGCGAGCGCGGGACGGAACGCGCTCCGCCAGCGCCCCTCGTCCTGCGCGCGCACGAACTGGGGGATTCCGCGCAGGGCGGCCAGGGTCAGGGTGAGCGCAAGCTCGGCGGTGCTCGCCTCGTGCACCCCGCGCGCGTTGCACAACCGCACCCCGGGCACGAGATCCCCGAGCCGGGCGGTGATGTCGTCGACGCCGGCGGTGAGCGTCTGCACGACCTGGAGGCCGCGCATCTCCCGCAGCGGACGCACCTTCACCGACTGCCGTTTCATGTACGGCACCACGTACACGACACAGCGCGCGGGATCGCCGGGGAACGGCTGGTCGCCGGAGTCTCCCCCGTCCCAGAACAGGTAGTCGAGCCCGTCCGGAAGCCCGTCGATCTCGTCGGGAGGGATGGGCAGCCATACGTCGCGTGCCAGGTCAGCGGTCATGCCAGGAGGCTATGTCAGGAGCGGGTCGGCCCAGCGGTTAGGTTGGGGGGTCCGGCGAGGGAGGGTCACGAGCAGGTGGAGCGCAGGACGATCGGCGCGGGGGCGCTCGAGGTGGGGGCCGTGGGCCTCGGGTGCATGCCGATGAGCTGGGCGTACAGCGGATCGCGGCAGCGGGGCGACGAGTCGCTCAGGGCGGTGAACCGGGCCCTGGACGCGGGGTCGTCGTTGGTGGACACCGCCGACATGTACGGCCCGTTCACCAACGAGCTGTTGCTGGGGCGGGTGTTGAAGGAGCGGCGCGCGGACGCGTTCGTGTCGACGAAGGTGGGACTGCTCGTCGGCGAGCAGCACATCGTCGCCAACGGCCGTCCCGGATACGTGAGACGGGCCTGCGACGCGTCCCTGCGACGCCTGCAGACAGACGTCATCGACCTCTACCAGCTGCACCGCGCCGACCCCGAGGTACCGGTCGAGGAGACCTGGGGTGCGATGGCGGAACTCGTGCGGGCGGGCAAGGTGCGGGCGCTGGGGTGGTGCGCGGTGGGGGCGCGCGGCGGCCGCCGCTCGGGCGGGCTGTACGACGGAACGATTCGGCAACTGCGTCGCGTCCAGCAGGTCTTCCCGGTGGGCGCGGTGGAGGCGGAGCTGTCGGTGTGGTCGCCCGAGGCGCTGGAGACGCTGCTGCCGTGGTGCGAGGCGCGTGGCGTCGGCTTCCTGGCCGCGATGCCGCTCGGCAACGGTTTCCTCACCGGCACGCTGAAACCCGGCCGGGGCTTCGAGCCGGACGACATGCGGGCCCGGCATCCCCGGTTCACGGCCGAGATGATGGCCGCGAACCAGCCGATCGTCGCCGGTCTGCGCCGGATCGCCGCCCGGCACGGAGAAGGAGTGACGGCCGCGCAGGTGGCCCTGGCCTGGGTGCTGACGCGGGGCCGGTACGTCGTCCCGGTCCCGGGCGCCAAGCAGGAGCGCTGGGTGACGGAGAACGCGGCGGCGGCCGGGCTGCGCCTGACTCCGCAGGACCTGGCGGAGGTGGCGAAGCTGCCGGCGGCGCGGGGATCGTGGGAGTGAGTGACGCTTGAGGGTGGCGTCGACGCGGATCGGGAACCCGAAGGACGTGAGCCGCGTAGAACCGGGTGCAGGACGAGTGGATCCTGCCGAGCGGAACGCCGAGCCGAAGGGACCATGATCGTGGGACGTCGAGCTGTGTCGGCCGTGTCGGCTGTGTTGGCCGGGGGCGCCCTGCTGGCGACGGCCGGCTGTTCTTCCGGCGCCGGAGGGTCGCCGGGCGTCTCCGCCAGTGCCTCCCCGGGCGCCACGAGCGCGCAGGCCTCGCCGTCCGCCGGGCAGACCCCGCCCGCGAAGGGCACGGTCTCGGTGGTGCGCACGGTCGCGGAGGGCCTGAACAGCCCCTGGGGCCTGGCTCCGCTTCCCGAGGGCGGCCTGCTGGTCGGCTCGCGCGACGAGGGGACGATCACGCGGGTGGACGAGAAGACGGGCGCGAAGACGCTGCTCGGCGAGGTGCCCGGGGTATCCGCCGCCGGGGAGGGCGGCCTGCTGGGCCTCGCCCTCTCCCCGCACTACGCCTCGGACCACATGGTCTACGCGTACGTCACCACGGCCTCGGACAACCGCGTCGTGCGCATGCTCTACGACGCGAAGCGACCGGCCGGAGACCGGCTGGGGGCGCCCGACACCGTCTTCAAGGGCATTCCCAAGGGCATGATCCACAACGGCGGCCGGATCGCGTTCGGGCCCGACGGGATGCTGTACGTCGGCACCGGCGAGACCGGCGACCGGGGCCTGGCCCAGGACAGGAAGTCACTCGGCGGCAAGATCCTGCGGCTGACCCCGGAGGGCGAACCGGCCGCCGGCGACCCCTTCCCCGACTCACCGGTGTACTCGTACGGCCACCGCAATGTGCAGGGCCTGGCCTGGGACGCCGATCAGCACCTGTTCGCGTCGGAGTTCGGCCAGAACACCTGGGACGAGCTGAACGCGATCACGCCGGGCGGCGACTACGGCTGGCCGGTCGTGGAGGGCAGGGGCACGCCGGGCGCGAGCGCGGACGCGAGGTTCCGCGACCCGATCGCCCAGTGGCACACCGACGACGCCTCCCCCAGCGGCATCGCCTACGCCCAGGGCTCGATCTGGATGGCCGGCCTCAAGGGGCAGCGTCTGTGGCGCGTCCCCCTCAGGGGCACGGCGGCCTCGGCAGCCCCGCAGGCCTTCCTCGAGGGCGAGTACGGCCGGCTGCGCACGGTGGTGTCGGCGGGCGGGGACAGACTGTGGGTCACGACCAGCAACACGGACGGCCGCGGCGACCCGAAGAAGGGGGACGACCGGATCCTGGAGCTGCGGGTGAGCTGAGCGCCGCCACCCACCGCCCGTCACCTGTCACCTGCCACCTGTCAGCCGCCGGCCGTCACCAGCCGACCGGCTACCCGTCAGCCAGCAGCCGTCAGCCGTCGTCCTCGGCCGTCGGATCCTTCCGGTTCGGCTCCGCGGCCGGCTCCGCTGCCGTGGGCTTCTCCCCCGCAGGCCCGGGCCCGGCCGCCCGGACCACGACCTTGCCGGAGGAGAGGTCTATCGGCCCGTGCCCGGGATCGGCGTCACCGACGTCCTCCCGGGTCAGTTCCAGCCGGTTCTGCTCGTCCCGGGTGTGCTTGCGGCCCGGTGCGAAGAGCTCCTCGAAGGGATCGAACATCGTCCTCCTCCGCCGTGCCTGGTCACGGACCCGCTCCCATTATCGCGCGGTCACCCGGCCCCCGGCCTTCCGGTCCTCGGCCTTCGGGGTTTCGGCCTTCGGGGTTTCGGCCTTCGGGGTTTCGGCCTTCGGGGTTTCGGCCTTCGGCGGGAAGAGACCCAGCCGATGGGCCATCGCCGCCGCCTCGCCCCGGCCCGAGACCTCGAGCTTGGACAGGATGTTCGAGACGTGGACGCTCGCCGTCTTCGGCGAGATGAACAGCTTCTCGGCGATCTGGCGGTTGGTGCGGCCCTCAGACACCAGGCGCAGGACGTCCCGCTCCCGGCTGGTCAGGCCCAGCGCGGCGAACGGATCGGCGGGAGCGGCCGTCCGGCCCGCGGCGGGGGCCGGGAACAGCCGGGCGCGGCGGCCGAGCAGGGCGACGGCGTCGGCGAGGGGGCGGGCGCCGAGGTGGACGGCGGCCGCGTGAGCGAGGCGCAGCAGCTCGGCGGCCCGGTCGCGTTCGGAGTCGTCACCGGTGGAGAGCAGGACCTCGGCCAGGCGGTGCCGGGTGCGGGCGAGGTCGTAGGGGCGTTCCAGGCGCTCGAAGGCGGTGACGACCTCGCACCAGTCGTCCGGGTCGGTTCGGCCCTCGGCCCGCAGCAGTTCGGCGCGGACCCAGCGTTCGTGGGCCTGCCAGACGGGCGCGATCGTGACGAGCTTCCCGGCCGCGGTACGGATCCCGGCCAGGAAGTCGGCGCGGCCGGCGTCGGCGGCCGGCAGCGCGCCCGCGTCGCCCTCGACGGATGCGGCGGCGAGCAGCAGGGGCCACGCGTCGCGTTGGGTGCCGAGCGGGAAGCCGCGGGCGAGGACGGGTGCGACGTGGGCGCGGGCGTCCAGTGGACGGCCCTGGGCCGCGGCCAGTCGGACGGCCAGGCGGGTGAGAGGAAGGTGGTGCTGGGGGGCGTGCTCCTGGGAGCCGAAGAACTTCCGCCCCTCGTCGAGTCGGCGCCCGGCTTCGGCGAGATCGCCTCGCGCGAGGGCGAGTTCGGCGCGGAGGATGGCGTGGACCCCGCGGACCGCCACGCCCTGACCCACCCGGCCGGCGGCGGCGCACGCGCGGTCCGCCTCGTCCCAGCGGCCCAGGGAGAAGAGGGATTCGGCGAGGTTCCCCCACACCCAGGCCTCGGTGTCGCGCGGCCCGTGCCGCCGTGCGAAGTCGAGGCCCTTCTCCAGCATCGGGACGGCCTCCCGGGAGCGGCCGACCGCCTCGAGTTCGGAGGGGAGGTTGACGTAGGCGTTCAGGGCGACGGAGGGGGCGTCCTCGGCGAGGGCCCGCTCCCTGACCTCGTGCAGCTCCGCGAGGCCGGCCTCGATATGGCCCGCGTGGACCATGAGGACGCCGAGGATCTGGCGGGCGTCGAGCTCGGTCTCGCGAGAGCCGATCATGCGGGCGTACTCCACGGCGCGCTCGGCCGCCTCGTAGGCCTCGGGGCCGGGGGCGTGGATCGTGGACCAGTTGGCGAGGTGGGTGAGCACCTCGGCGTGCACCGCGCTGGGCGGCAGTCCGCGCAACAGCTCCTGTGCGGTGGCCAGTTCCTCGCGGCCGCTGCCGCGGCCCAGGGAGCGCGCCAGCCGGGAGCGCTGCATCCAGAACCAGGCGGCGCGCAGAGGGTCGTCCTCGTCCTCCAGCAGCCGCAGCGCCCGCTTGGCGATCTTCAGGGCGCGTTCGCGCTCCCCGCAGTAGCGGCCGGCGACGGCGGCCTCGGCCATGAGGTCGAGATAGCGCAGCGGGGCGGTGGCGGCGTCGCGGCCGCCGGGGGTCTCCCCGTGCCTCGCGGGCAGGTGGCGGGGGTACGCCTCGGTGTGGTCGACGGGGCGCAGCGCGGCCCGCACCTCCTGCGGGGCGGCGTCCCACAGTTCCATCGCCCTTTCCAGAAGTCGTAGTTGCTCGCTGTAGGCGCGCCGGGAACGGGCCTCGACCGACGCGTCGAGGACGGCCGGCAGGGCCTTGGCCGCGTCGTGGGCGCGGTACCAGTGGCTGGCCAGTCGCATGACGCGCTCGTCGGCGGGGACGAGTGCCGGGTCGCTGTGCAGGGCCTCGGCGTAGCGGCGGTTGAGGCGGGCGCGTTCACCGGGCAGGAGGTCGTCGCTGACGGCCTCGCGGACCAGGGAGTGCCGGAAGCGGTAACCGTCGCCGTCAGGGGTGGCGAGCAGCAGGTGGGCGTTCACGGCGGCGCGCAGCGCCTCGATGAGGTCGTCCTCGGCGAGCCGGGCGACGGCGTCGAGCAGACGGTATTCGACGGTGGAGCCGCCCTCGGCCACGATCCGGGCGACGTGCTGGGCGCTCTCGGGCAGCGCCTCGACGCGGACGAGCAGCAGGTCGCGCAGGGAGTCGGTGAGGCCGGTGCGGCAGCCCGCGTGGGCGGCGACGGCCAGTTCCTCGACGAAGAAGGCGTTGCCGTCGGAGCGTTCGAAGATGTCGTCGACCTGGGCGGGGTCGGGTTCGTGGGCGAGGATGCCGGCGATCTGGCGGCAGACCTCGTCGCGGGTGAGACGGGCCAGGTCGAGGCGGCGGACGGTGCGCAGCCGGTCGAGTTCGGCGAGCAGGGGGCGCAGCGGGTGACGGCGGTGGATGTCGTCGGCGCGGTAGGTGGCGAGGACGACGAGGCGGCCGGCGCGCGGGGTGCGCAGCAGGTAGGACAGAAGGTGGCGGGTGGAGGCGTCGGCCCAGTGCAGGTCCTCCAGGACGAGGACGACCGGGTGTTCGGCGGCGACGCGTTCGAGGAGGCGGGCGGCGAGTTCGAAGAGGCGGGCCATGCCCTCCTCGTCGTGGCGGCCGGTCCGCCTCGGGCCCAACTCCGGTAACAGCCGGGCGAGTTCCTCCTCCTGGCCGGCCGCGCAGGCGGCCAGTTCGTCCGGCAGGGCGCGGCGCAGCGCGCGCAGGGCGGTGGAGAAGGGGGCGAAGGGCAGTCCGTCGGCGCCGATCTCGACACAGCCGCCGAGGGCGACGACGGCGCCCCGGCGGCAGGCGGCCGCGGCGAACTCCTCGACCAGCCGGGTCTTTCCGACGCCGGCCTCGCCGCCGATGAGCAGTGCCTGAGGCTCTCCCGTGACGGCGCGGGTGAGCGCCTCGTTCAGGACGTCCAACTCGTGGGCGCGGCCGACGAAGACGGGGCTGACTGACCTGGTCTCCACAGGGGCGAGCATCGCACGCGGGAGCGCCGAGGGCCCAGCCGATATCGCCGGGCCCTCGGCGGCGGGGCGACCGACCCTCGTGCGGCCGCCCTGTGCCGCGTCCGTGTTCACAGCCGTGTCCGCGTCCGGGTTCACGGCCGTGGTGGTGTCCGTGTTCACGTCGGCCGGGGAAAGCCGAACCGGCGCGGACGGCGGGTATCCGACTCACTCCCGGCGTCGCCGTCCGACCGCTCGGCGGCGCGTGCGGCGGCTTCGCGACGTGCCGCGCGGGCGACACGGGCCGCCTCGAGGGCCAGCCGCTCGTTCGCGGCCCGGCGGCGGAGCTCGGCGGAACGGGCCTGGTGAAGCTCGAACTCGTACATGGTGTGTCCCCTGAGAGTCGGTGTCGGGCTTCGCTTGCCGCGATGCCTCCACCTTCGTCCGCCAGGGGGGTGCGCCACATCGGGAGAGTTCCGCATCTTCGGCGGCGGGCGGGGCCTCAGGACGCGCCGAAGGGGCCTCGGTCCGGCCGTAAGGTGCTTACGGCCGGACCGAGGCCCCTCGTGAGGTGCGCGTTCTCAGCCCGCGGAGGGCAGGCCGAGCAGGGCGTCGGTGTACTTCAGGACGGCCAGCAGCAGGCCGATGACGCCGAGCGCGACACCGGCCCAGGAGACCGACTTGATCCAGGCCGCCTGCGGACGGGCCGGGCTGCCGAACGCGGGGCGGGCCAGCACCACGACGCCGGTGACCAGCGCGGCCAGTGCGAAGAACCCGGCCCACAGCGCGGTGGTCTGCCAGGCGTCGCCGTAGATCGCCTCCAGCCGCCTGGCGACGGTCGTGCCCGACGAGGCGGACGTCTGCAGCTGGCCGACGACACTCTGGCGCTCCCCGGCGAGGGTGCCGATCCAGCTGCCGGTGAGCGAGACGAAGCCGAGCACGGCGGAGACGACGGCGCCCGCGCCCTGGCCGACGCCGGCGGAGCCGTCCGCGACGGCGGCCCCGTCCTCGGCGGCCGGCTCGTCGTCGTGCTCCTCGGAGTGCGGGGCTTCCTCGGTCACCTCGTCCGTGGCGCCGGCCTCGGCGAGGTCCGCCCTCTCGTCGTCGGTCGTGGTCCCGGCGGTCTCGGCGCCGGTCTCGTCAGCAGTCCTGGTTCCCATACCTCGCACCGTACGGACGCTCTCTGAGAGGTCCCTTAATGATCGTCGTGAGCGCCGCGCGCGCGTGCGTCGCGCCACTCCTGGGCGAGCACGGACCACACCTCGAGGTCGTGCCGCACCCCACGATAGGGGTACGCCTGCCGGCGCACGCCGTCGCGGGTCATGCCGAGCCGCCGGGCGACGTTCAGGCTGGGCGTGTTCCCCGCGGAGGCGATCCACTCGATCCGCTGGATCCCGCGCTGCTCCACGGCGAAGTCGATCAGCACGCGCATGGCCCGGGCGATCAGCCCGCGCCCGGTGGCGGACGGCTCCAGCCAGCAGCCGACCTCGCAGTTCGCGGCCTCGGCGTCGAAGTTCAGGAAGAGCACGCCGCCCACGAGCCGGCCGTCCAGCCACAGGCCGTGCAGCGAGCCGGTGTCCGCGGCCCGCATGTCGGCGTAGCGCTGGAGCGTCGCGCGGGCGCCGGCCGGGTCCGTGGCCGTCGCGCCGAAGGGGATGTACCGGTTGACGAACTCCCGGCCGCGTTCGAGGTGCGCGAGGAACTCCTCGGCGTTCCAGGGCTCCAGGGGGCGCAGTTCGGCCCCGTCGTCACCCAGCGGTATCGCGTACATCCGGTCGCGGCTCCTTCTCCCCTGCCTGCACTGCGTCCACGGTCTCCGTGAGCTTCTCATGGCCGGCGCGGCGGTCGGGCGGCTCGATGCTGATCCTCGGCAGGAGCCTGTCGAGCCCGCGGGGCAGCCACCAGTTCGCGCCGCCGAGCAGATGCATCAGGGCGGGCACGAGCAGCGTGCGCAGCACGAAGGCGTCGAGGGCGACGGCGGCGGCGAGCCCGATGCCGAACATGGCGATCACCCGGTCGCCGCTGAGGACGAAGGCCAGGAACACCGAGATCATGATGACCGCGGCGGAGTTGATCACCCGGCTGGTCTCGGCGAGGCCGACCCGGACGGCGCGCCGGTTGTCGCCGGTCTCCAGCCACTCCTCGTACATCCGGCTGACCAGGAAGACCTGGTAGTCCATGGAGAGTCCGAACAGCACCGACACCATGATCACGGGGAGGAAGGGCTCGATCGGCCCGGCCCGGCCGAGGCCCAGCAGCTCGCTCCCCCAGCCCCACTGGAAGATCGCGACGACCACTCCGAACGCGGCGGCGACGGCTGCCACGTTCATCACGGCGGCCTTGAGCGGTATGCCGACGGACCGGAACGCGAGCAGCAGCAGGAGCGCGCCCAGGGCGACGACGACCCCGACGAACAGCGGCAGTTTGCCGATGATGACGTCCGCGAAGTCGTCGTAGCCGGCCGTCACGCCGCCGACGTGCACGTCGAGGGAGGTGCCCGCCTCCGCACGGGGCAGCACCTCGGTGCGCAGCCGTTCGACGAGTTCGCTGGTGCGCGGCGACTGCGGCGAGGACTGCGGCACGACCGTGAGGTGGGCGGCGCGGCCGCGGGTGTCGAAGGTCACCGGCGTCACGGACGCCACGCCGTCGGTGGCGCGCAGGGTCGCGTCGAGGTTGTCCAGGGCGAGCCGGTCCTCGGCGCCCCGGACGCGGGTCACCAGGGTCAGCGGACCGTTCACGCCGGGGCCGAAGCCCTCGGCCAGGAGGTCGTAGGCCTGGCGGGTGGTGGCCGACTTCGGGGCGTTTCCCTGGTCGGAGGTGCCCAGGCGCAGGGAGAAGGTGGGCAGGGCGAGGACCGCGATGACGACGAGAGCGAGCGCGCCGAGCAGCCGGGGGTGGCGCTCCACGAACGCCGACCAGCGGGCGGCGAGCCCGGTCGGCAGCTCGGGCTGCGGACCGTGGTCGGCGAGGCGGCGCCGTTCGCGGCGGCTGAGGGCGCGCATGCCGAGGAACGACAGCAGGGCCGGCAGCAGCGTCACGGAGGCGGCGACGGTGAGCACGACGGTCAGCGAGGCGGCGACCGCCACGCCGTTGAGGAAGTTCAGGCGCAGGGTCAGCATGCCGAGCAGGGCCAGGCACACCGTGGCGCCCGCGAAGACGACGGCGCGCCCGGTGGTGGCCACGGCGTTCGCGGCGGCCTCGGCGACCGGCAGCCCGCGTTTCAGTCCGCGCCGGTGCCGGGTGACGATGAACAGCGCGTAGTCGATGCCGACGCCGAGCCCGACGAGCAGGCCGAGCATGGGGGCGAAGTCGGCGACGGTCATGGCGTGTCCGAGCAGCGAGATCCCCGCGTAGGCGGTGCCGACGCCGACCAGCGCGGTGGCGATGGGCAGCGCCGAGGCGGCGAGCGAGCCGAAGGCGAGGAACAGCACCACCGCGGCGACGACCACACCGACGATCTCGGCGAGATGACCGCCGGAGGACTCGGTGAGGGCGACCGCGCTGCCGCCCAGTTCGACCTGGAGACCGTCGCCGCGGGCGGCCTCGGCGGCGTCGACCACGGCCTGCGCCTCGCCCCGGTCGACGTTCTCGGCGCGGTCCTCGAAGACGACGGTGGCGTAGGCCGTGCGCCCGTCCTCGCTGATCTGCGCCGTGCCCTGCTCGCCGTACGGGCCGGCCACGGAGGCCACGCCGGGCAGGTCCGCGATCTTCTCCAGCGTGCGGTTCATGGTCTGTTCGACGTCGGCGGCGCGGACGACGCCCGCCGTGGTGTGCCAGACGACGGTGTCGGTGTCGCCGCCGAGGTCCGGGAAGGCCTCGGTGAGCAGTCGCGCGGCGCGGCCGGACTCGGTGCCGGGGACCTCGTAGTCGTCGGAGTACGCGGAGCCGGTGACGACGGCCGCGGTGGCCGTGCCGCCGAGGGCGAGCAGCCAGAGCAGTACCGCGAGCAGACGGTTGCGGACACACCAACGTGCGAGGGCTGCCACTGACGTGCTCCCGGAGGTGAATTGTGGATCTTTGACCGGGAAACAGCCCGCAAAGAACGTATGAGCGATACGGGGTCACTCTTGCAGGTGAACGAGATCGTTGGTCCCGTTCGTGGGCCTTTTCACAGGACTGGGAGGCAGATCACAGGACGATAACGCCCGGGTTGTCAGGGCAGGTCAGTCGGCCTGGTCACCGAACGCCATCACCGTCACGCCGGCGACGAGCAGCCACAGGGCGCGCCGGGTGCGGCCCCTGGAGCCGAGGAAAGCGGCGAGGGCGCAGACGGCGGCGCCGAGGGCGTAGGCCGACGGGACGAGGGCGGGAGCGGAGCGAGTGAGGCGGATGAGGGACGCGGCGAGGCCGGCGAGGGTGAGCAGCGCTCCGGTGGCGGTCGCCGTCCAGCGGGCCCGTCGGGCGTCCTCGGTGCCGTACTCCTCGTCCGGGTCCTCCGTGTCGCTGTGGGGTCCGGAGTCGGTTCGTGCACTCATGGCGGGCGAGCGTAGCGCGTCTCGCCGGAGAGGCGAAACAGGCGAAACACGACGGCACGGGGACGCGGGTGCGTGGGACCACGGGGACGCGGGTGCGCGGGTGCGCGGGCCACGGGGTCATGAGGGGACATGGGAGCGCCGGAGCACGGAAAAGGGGTGCACCGGTTCGCGGTGCACCCCTTTCGGGAGTCCGGTGGGGCTCAGCCCTCGCTGACGCCCAGCCTCTCCAGGATCAGCTCCTTGACGCGGGCCGCGTCGGCCTGACCGCGCGTGGCCTTCATCACCGCGCCGACCAGAGCGCCGGCCGCCGCGACCTTGCCGCCGCGGATCTTGTCGGCGATGCCCGGGTTGCCGGCGATGGCCTCGTCGACGGCCGTGCCGAGCGCCGAGTCGTCGGAGACGACCTTCAGGCCGCGCTTGTCGACGACCTCGTCCGGGCCGCCCTCGCCGGCGAGGACGCCCTCGATGACCTGGCGGGCCAGCTTGTCGTTCAGGTCGCCCTTGAGCACCAGCTCGGCGACCCGCGCGACCTGCGCCGGCGTGATGGCCAGCTCGTCGAGCGCGACGCCCGACTCGTTGGCGCTGCGGGCCAGCTCGCCCATCCACCACTTGCGGGCGGAGGCCGCGTCGGCCCCGGCGTCGATGGTGGCGACGATCAGGTCCAGCGCACCGGCGTTCAGGATCGACTGCATGTCGGTGGCGGTGATGCCCCACTCGGCGACCAGCCGGTTGCGGCGGGCCAGCGGCAGCTCCGGCAGCCCGGCGCGGATCTCCTCGACCCACGCGCGGGACGGCGCGACGGGCACCAGGTCGGGCTCCGGGAAGTACCGGTAGTCCTCGGCCTCCTCCTTCACGCGGCCCGAGGTCGTCGACCCGGTGTCCTCGTGGAAGTGGCGCGTCTCCTGGATGATCGTGCCGCCGCCGTTCAGCACGGCCGCGTGCCGCTGGATCTCGAAGCGGGCCGCGCGCTCCACGGACCGCAGCGAGTTCACGTTCTTCGTCTCGGACCGCGTGCCGAACTTCTCCCGGCCGTGCGGACGCAGCGACAGGTTGACGTCGCAGCGCATCTGGCCCATCTCCATGCGGGCCTCGGAGACGCCGAGCGCCTTGATGACCTCGCGCAGCTCGCGCACGTACGCCCGGGCGACCTCGGGAGCACGCTCGCCCGCGCCCTCGATCGGCTTGGTGACGATCTCGATGAGCGGGATGCCGGCGCGGTTGTAGTCCAGCAGCGAGTGGGAGGCGCCGTGGATGCGGCCGGTGGCGCCGCCGACGTGCGTCGACTTGCCGGTGTCCTCCTCCATGTGGGCGCGCTCGATCTGCACCCGGAAGGTCTCGCCGTCCTCCAGCTGCACGTCGAGGTAGCCGTCGAAGGCGATCGGCTCGTCGTACTGGGAGGTCTGGAAGTTCTTCGGCATGTCCGGATAGAAGTAGTTCTTCCGGGCGAATCGGCACCACTCGGCGATCTCGCAGTTCAGCGCGAGACCGATCTTGATCGCCGACTCGATCCCGATCGCGTTGACGACCGGGAGCGCGCCCGGCATGCCGAGGCAGGTGGGACAGGTCTGCGTGTTGGCGTCCTGACCGAGCTCGGTCGAACAGCCGCAGAACATCTTCGTCTTGGTGCCGAGTTCGACATGGACCTCGAGGCCCATGACGGGGTCGTACGACGCGAGTGCGTCCTCGTACGACACCAGGTCGGTCGTGGTGGTCACGGTGTAACTTCCCTCTCAGCCCAGCAGGACGTCGTCGTCGCCCAGCCGCTTCAGCTCGCGGTACAGGATGGCGAGGCCGGTGGCGATGGCGACGGCGGACACGGTGGCGTCGATCAGGACCAGCGTGTCCTTCTCGGCACGGGCCTTCCTGAGCCGCTTGGCGACGCCGATCGCGCCGAACGCGGTCCCGGCGATGGACAGGTACGTACCGGACTTGGACTTCCTGAAGCCCTTGGCCTTGTTCAGTGCGCTCACAGCGACGGAGCCTCCTCGAGAAGCGGGTGACCCCACCTTTCCACGAAGGCGGCCTCGACGGCGGCGCCGACCTTGTACAGACGGTCGTCCTTCAGCGCGGGGGCGATGATCTGCAGGCCCACCGGGAGGTTGTCCTCCGGGGCGAGGCCGCAGGGCAGCGACATGGCCGCGTTGCCCGCGAGGTTGGTCGGGATGGTGCACAGGTCGGCCAGGTACATCGCCATCGGGTCGTCGGCGCGCTCGCCGATCGCGAAGGCGGTGGTCGGGGTCGTCGGCGAGACGATCACGTCGACCTGCTCGAAGGCCTTCTCGAAGTCGCGCGTGATGAGCGTGCGGACCTTCTGCGCGGAGCCGTAGTAGGCATCGTAGTAGCCGCTCGACAGGGCGTACGTGCCGAGCATGATGCGCCGCTTGACCTCGGGGCCGAAGCCCGCCGCACGGGTGAGGGAGGTGACGTCCTCGGCGGAGCGGGTGCCGTCGTCGCCGGTGCGCAGGCCGTAGCGCAGGCCGTCGAAGCGGGCCAGGTTGGACGAGCACTCGGACGGCGCGATCAGGTAGTACGCCGACAGGGCGAGGTCGAAGGACGGGCAGTCCAGCTCGACGATCTCGGCGCCCAGCTCCTTCAGCAGCGCGACGGACTCGTCGAACCGCTGGATGACGCCGGCCTGGTAGCCCTCGCCGCGGAACTGCTTCACGACGCCCACGCGCATGCCGTCGACGCTGCCGTTGCGGGCGGCCTCGACGACCGGCGGGACGGGCGCGTCGATGGACGTGGAGTCCAGCGGGTCGTGCCCGGCGATGACCTCGTGCAGCAGCGCCGCGTCCAGGACCGTGCGGGCGCAGGGGCCGCCCTGGTCGAGGGAGGACGAGAAGGCGACCATGCCGTACCGCGAGACCGCGCCGTACGTCGGCTTGACGCCGACGGTGCCGGTGACGGCGGCCGGCTGGCGGATGGAGCCGCCGGTGTCGGTGCCGATGGCCAGCGGCGCCTGGAAGGAGGCGAGCGCGGCGGAGGAGCCGCCGCCGGAGCCGCCGGGGATCTTGGTGAGGTCCCAGGGGTTGCCGGTCGGGCCGTAGGCGCTGTTCTCGGTGCTCGACCCCATGGCGAACTCGTCCATGTTGGTCTTGCCGAGGATGACGACGTCGGCGGCCTTCAGCCGCTTGGTGAGCGTGGCGTCGTACGGCGGGATCCAGCCCTCGAGGATCTTCGAGCCGACGGTCGTCGGGATGCCCTCGGTGGTGAAGATGTCCTTGAGCGCGAGCGGGACGCCGGCCAGCGGGCCGAGCTTCTCGCCCCGCTCCCGCTTCCCGTCCACGGCGCGGGCCTGCGCGAGGGCGCCCTCGCGGTCGACGTGCAGGAAGGCGTGGACCTTCTCGTCGACGGCCTCGATGCGCGCCAGGTGCGCCTCGGTGACCTGGACGGCCGTGAGCTCGCCGGAGGCGATCTTCGCGGCGGTCTCGGCGGCGGTGAGCTTGATGATGGTGACGTGGTCCGTCATGGCGGTTAGTCCTCCCCCAGGATCTGCGGCACCTTGAAACGCTGCTGCTCCTGGGCCGGGGCGCCGGAGAGCGCCTGCTCGGGGGTGAGCGACGGACGGACCTCGTCCGCCCGCATGACGTTGGTCAGCGGGAGCGGGTGCGAGGTCGGCGGTACGTCTTGGTCGGCGACCTCGCTGACGCGGGCGACCGCGCCGATGATGTCGTCCAGCTGTCCCGCGAAGTGTTCGAGCTCTTCGGGCTTCAGCTCCAGACGCGCCAGCCGGGCGAGGTGGGCGACCTCCTCGCGCGTGATGCCAGGCATGCAGCGTTCCTCTGGGGTGGAGTGAGTGTGCGGTTCGGGCCAATCCTATGGGGCGGGGCGGCGTGCCCGGTAAACGGTTTGCCTCGCCGCCCGGCTCCGGGCGGCTTCCCCGGGCGCGGGCGTCCTGGCGGGCCTCGGCCGCGGGGGAACGGGCGATCGGGGAAAGCACGGGCGCGGGAGGCCCGGTGGCACGGCCGGGAGAGCCCGGACCACGCGGCGGGAAAGGCCGGACTGCTCGGCGGGGAAGGACTGACTGCTCCGTGCGGGAAGCCGGACCGCTCGACCGGGGAGGCCGGGCTGCTCGGCGCAGGAGGCCGGACCGCTCGACCGGGGAAGCCGGACTGCTCGGCGCAGGAGGCCGAACCGCTCGACCGGGGAAGCCGGACTGCTCGGCGCAGGAGGCCGAACCGCTCGACCGGGGAAGCCGGGCTGCTCGGCGCAGGAGGCCGAACCGCTCGACCGGGGAAGCCTGGCTGCTCGGCGCAGGAGGCCGGACCGCTCGGCCGGGGAGGACGGGCTATTCGTCCGATGCCGCCGCCGGGAGGGCCGCGGCGGGGCGCTGCCAGCCGCGTGAGCCGCGGGCGCGCAGCCAGGCGGTCGTCTCCTCCGGGGGCATCGCGGCGGCCACCAGCCAGCCCTGGACGGCGTCGCAGCCCAGGTCGCGCAGACGCTCCCACGTCTCGTCGTCCTCGACGCCCTCGGCGACCACCAGCAGCCCCAGGGAATGCGCGAGGTCGAGCGTGCAGCGCACGATCTCGGCGTCCTCGGCGTCCACGGCCAGCCGGGCCACGAAGGAGCGGTCGATCTTCAGCTCGCTCACCGGCAGCCGGCGCAGATGGACCAGGGAGGAGTAGCCGGTGCCGAAGTCGTCCAGGGACATCTTCACGCCGTGGCCGGTCAGCGCGTTGAGGGTGTCGGCGGCGCGCTGCGGGTCCTCCAGGAGGACGTGTTCGGTGATCTCCAGCTGAAGCGCTCCCGCGGGCACTCCGTGCCGGGCCAGGCGCGCGGCGACGGATCCGGCGAACCCCGGCGTGTGGACGTCACGGGGGGAGACGTTCACCGCGACCGGCACGTACAGACCCTGGGCCCGCCACCGGGCGACCTGGGCGAGCGCCGTCTCCAGCACGTACTCCGTCAGATGGGGCATCAGCCCGGACGACTCGGCGATCGCTATGAACTCGTCCGGCGGCACCTTTCCGCGCTCCGGGTGCACCCAGCGGACCAGGGCCTCGAGCCCCGCCACCTGTCCGTCGAAGCGGACCTTCGGCTGGTAGTGCAGCTGTACCTCGTGCGCGTCGAGGGCGCGCCGCAGGTCGCCCAGCAGGCCGAGCCGGTCGGGGGTGTTGGAGTCGCGCTTGGACTCGTACACCTCGACCCCGGTGCGGTCCCGCTTGGCCTGGTACATCGCCACGTCGGCCCGGCGCAGCAGACCCTCGGCGTCGAGCGCGTGGTCGGGGAAGACGGCGACCCCCGCGCTGGCCTCCAGCACGAGGGTGAGGCCGTCGAGGTCGAGCGGCGAGCTGAGGTCGGCCACCAGGGCGCGGGCGATGCGGCTCGCGGAGGTGGTGGAGTCCGCGACGGGCAGTAAGACGGCGAACTCGTCCCCGCCGAGCCGCGCGACCTCCGCCCCGCGCGGGAGGGCGATCCGCAGCCGGTCGGCTATCTGCAGCAGGAGCCGGTCTCCGGCGAGATGGCCGAGGGTGTCGTTGACGGAGCGGAAGCGGTCGAGGTCGATCAGCATGAGGGCGGCCCGGGCGCCGATGCGTTCGGCGTCGTCCAGGGCGGTCCAGATGCGCTCCAGCAGCCACTGGCGGTTGGGCAGCCCGGTCAGCGGGTCACGCAGCTGCTCCTCGGCGCGGGCGCGGGCTATCCACAGGGTGGAGTCGAGGGCGATGAGCGGGATGGCGAACAGCGGCAGCAGGAGGGGCTTGGCCAGGGCCACCACGCATATCAGCGGGGCGATGCCCAGCAGGGCGACCGCCACCAGGCCCTGTCTGACCAGGGCGGTGCGGGCGACGGTCGGCAGTCCGCCGACGCGGGGGGCGTGCAGATACCAGAGCAGGACGCGGGTGACGGCGAGGTAGGCGACGGCCACCAGGATGACCTGGGGCGCGGTGTAGAGCGTCCAGGTGTCGGGGGCCCAGGGGCGCTCCACGGACGGTATCCGCCCGCAGGCGGCCAGCAGGAGCGCGCCCGCGCCGATGCCGAGGATGTCCACCGCGCCGTGCAGGACGCCCTGCCGCCAGCGGTGGCGCCGGGCTATGCCGACCAGTACGACGACGGTGAGGCTGACCATGCCGGCGGGCACCCAGCCGTACAGCAGCAGCACGGTGAGGGTGAGGGCGGCGCCGGAGCCGGTGCCGCCCCACCAGCGGGCGCGGCCGAGCAGGACCAGGTGTCCGACGATGACGCCGGCCAGGACGGCCAGGGCCCAGCCGGTCGGACCGGAGGGGAAGAGCGCGTGCCCGCCGGTGAAGGCGCGATAGAACCCCGCGCCGAGGGCGAAGGCGGCCGCGCCGACGACGGCCGCGGGCAGCGCGGGCCAGGACAGGTGCCGGTCGGATTCGGCGCCGGGCAGGCCGGTGGGCGGCTGGACGGAGGCGCGCGCGTCCAGGGTGGAGTGCGGCTCGGTGTGCGGCACGAACGCCTCCGCGCCCGGCCGCCCCGGGGAGCGCTCCGTCCACCAGCTCCCCCACCAGACGCCGGGGACCCGGCGTCGGCGCACCGCCTCGTCCGGAGCGGCGCTCTCGGTCGGTTCCATTCCCGTCCCTCTCACAGCCGGCGGTGCCCACGCCACGCGGCCCGTTTCCCGACGATCCCGGACGGTGCCGCGTGGGAAAACCCTTCCTTCTGCCCGCCAGGAGCAGAGGCGTGCACCGGCCGCGGCTGGGCACGGCAGGCGCACGTCTCAACAGTAGGCCGCGGAAGGCTTCCACGGGCAGCGGTCGTCGACGGTTGCCCGAATGCGTCCCGGCCACCCGGATGCATCTGGTATGCGCCGATCGGGTGACCTTCGGCCTACGCTCCGGTCTGCTCCTCGGTGGGCAGGGCCGCCGCGGAAGCCGCCTCGGGGCCTTGTTCCAGCAGGACGGTGAAGCCGTCCTCGTCCAGGACCGGAACCTTGAGCTGCATCGCCTTGTCGTACTTCGTTCCGGGGCTGTCACCCACGACGACGAACGACGTCTTCTTGGAGACCGAACCGGTGACCTTCGCTCCCCGGCTCTGCAGGGCGTCCTTGGCGCCGTCCCGGGTGAAGTGCTCGAGGGTGCCGGTGACGACGACGGTCAGCCCTTCGAGGGGGCGCGGCCCTTCGTCCTCGGCGGAGCCCTCCTCCTCCATGCGGACGCCGGCCGCCTTCCACTTGCGCAGGATCTCCTGGTGCCATTCCTCGGCGAACCACTCCTTCAGGGAGGCGGCGATGATGGCGCCGACCCCTTCGGTGGCCGCCAGCTCCTCCTCGGTGGCCCGCTCGATGCGCTCGATCGAGCGGAACTCGCGGGCCAGCGCCTCCGCCGCGACCGGTCCGACATGGCGGATCGACAGGCCGGTGAGGACGCGCGCCAGCGGGCGCTCCTTGGCGGCGGCGATGTTGTCGAGCATGGCGAGCGCGTTCTTCTTCGGCTCGCCCAGCTGGTTGGCGAAGACCGTGGCGATCTTCTCCTCGCCGGTCTTCGGATCCCGCTTGGGAAGTCCGCTGTCCTGGTCGAGGACGTAGGCCTTGATGGGCAGCAGCCGGTCGATGGTGAGGTCGAACAGGTCGCCCTCGTCGGCCAGCGGGGGGTCCTGCGGCTCCAGGGGCTTGGTGAGGGCGGCCGCGGCCACGTACCCGAAGTGCTCGATGTCCAGGGCCCGGCGGCCGGCCAGGTAGAAGAGGCGTTCGCGCAACTGGGCGGGGCAGGTGCGGGCGTTGGGGCAGCGCAGATCGACGTCGCCCTCCTTCATCGGCCGCAGGGGCGTCCCGCACTCGGGGCAATCGGACGGCATCACGAACGCGCGCTCGGTGCCGTCGCGCAGGTCCGCGACCGGGCCGAGGATCTCCGGGATCACGTCACCGGCCTTGCGCAGCACCACGGTGTCGCCGATCAGGACGCCCTTGGCCTTGACGACGTCCTGGTTGTGCAGGGTGGCGAACTCGACCTCGGATCCGGCCACCGTCACCGGCTCGACCTGGGCGTAGGGCGTGACACGGCCGGTCCGGCCGACCCCCACGCGGATGTTGACGAGCTTGGTGTTGACCTCCTCCGGCGCGTACTTGTAGGCGATCGCCCACCGGGGCGCGCGGGCCGTGGAGCCGAGCCGGCCCTGGAGCCGGATCTCGTCGAGCTTGACGACCACGCCGTCGATCTCGTGCTCGACCGAGTGCCGGTTCTCCCCGAAGTAGGCGATGAACTCCCGTACGCCGTCGAGGCCGTCGACCACCTTGTTGTGCCGGGAGGTGGGCAGGCCCCACGTCTTGAGCAGGTCGTAGGCCTCGGAGAGGCGGTCGAGGCCCTCGTAGCCCTCCAGGGCGCCGATGCCGTGCACGACCATGTGCAGCGGACGGGACGCGGTGACCCGCGGGTCCTTCTGGCGCAGGGAACCGGCCGCCGCGTTGCGCGGGTTGGCGAAGGGCTTGTCGCCCGCCTCGACCAGGCGGGCGTTGAGCTCCTCGAACTTCTCCATCGGGAAGTAGACCTCGCCGCGGATCTCCACCAGCGACGGGACCCCGTCGCCCGTGAGGCGGTCGGGGATGTCCGCGATGGTGCGCACGTTGGGCGTGATGTCCTCGCCGGTGCGGCCGTCGCCGCGGGTCGCCGCGCGCGTGAGCCGGCCGTTCTCGTACGTGAGGTTGACGGCGAGGCCGTCGACCTTGAGCTCGCACAGGAAGTGGTGGGTCAGCGAGCCGACGTCCTTGTGGACGCGCTCGGCCCAGGCGGCGAGCTCCAGGTCGTCGAAGGCGTTGTCCAGCGAGAGCATCCGCTCGCGGTGCTGGACGGCCGTGAACTCCGTCTCGTACGCGCCCGCGACCTTCTGGGTCGGCGAGTCGGGCGTGCGCAGCTCGGCGTACCGCTCCTCCAGTGCCTCCAGGGCGCGCAGGAGCCGGTCGAACTCCGCGTCGCTGACGACGGGAGCGTCCTTCACGTAGTACCGGAAGCGGTGCTCCTCGATCTGCTCAGCGAGCTGCGCGTGCTGCTCCCGTGCCTCCGAGGGCACCGTCGTCTCCGCTTGCCTGTCGCCGGCCACCGTGTCGTCCTCCCGTTACTCTGGGTTGTCCGCGAGGGATCTCGCCGCCCGGACGCAGTGGGCGAGGGCCTGGCGGGCGTACGCGGGAGAGGCCCCCGCGAGTCCGCACGACGGCGTGAGCGTGACCGCCTCCGCGAGCAGCCCCGGTCGCAGTCCCAGCCTGCGCCACAGCGTCCTGACACCCCTGACGCTACCGGCAGGGTCTGACAACGGGGCGTCCGCGCCGGGCACGACACCGGCGAAGAGCCGGGTGCCCGCCTCGACCGCCTCGCCGATCACGTCGTCGTCACGTTCGGTGAGGAGCGAGAAGTCGAAGGAGACCGCCGCCGCCCCGGCCCGGCGCAACAGGGCGAACGGGACGTCCGGGGCGCACGAGTGGACGACGACGGGACCGTCGCCGTGCGCCCCCATGACGTCCCGGAGGGCGGACTCCACGAGCTGCCGGTCGACGGCGCGGTGGGTGTGGTAGCCGCTGGCGGTGCGCACCTCACCGCGCAGGACGGCGGTGAGGGACGGTTCGTCGAGCTGGAGCACGACCTGAGCGCCCGGCAGACGCCGCCGCACCTCCTCGAGGTGCAGGCGCAGGCCCTCGCCGAGGGAACCGGCGAGGTCGCGGCGGGCTCCGTGGTCGGAGAGCACCGACTGGCCGTTCTTCAGCTCCAGCGCGGCGGCGAGGGTCCACGGCCCGACGGCCTGCACCTTCACCTGGCCCTCGTAGCCCTGGGTGAACTCCTCCAGCGCGTCCAGGTCCTCGCCCAGCCAGGACCGGGCCCGCTTGGTGTCCCGGCCCGGCCGGTCGCCGATCCGCCAGCCGCTGGGCTCCACGCGCGCGTACAGCTCGACGAGCATCCCCGCGGTACGGCCGATCATGTCCGCGCCGGGGCCGCGGGCCGGCAGCTCGGCGAGGAACGGGAAGTCCTCGAAGGACCCGGTGGCGGCCTTGGCGGCCTCGCGGGCGTCACCGCCCGGCAGGGAGCCGACGCCGGTGGCGGGGCCGAAACTGAAGTGTGCGTTCACAGGTGAAGCCTACGTAGCCGCGAGGGCCCGTCCGTCCCGCGGAGCCGTCCTTCGCCCGCGCGGCCTTCCTCAGCTGCCCGGGCGCACCGTCAGGTCGTTGACCTCGGCGTCCCTCGGCAGGTCGAGCGCCATCAGGATCGTCGTCGCGACCGACTCGGGGTCGATCCACTCCCTGGGGTCGTACTCCTTGCCCTCCTGCCGGTGGACCTTGGCCTGCATGGGGCTCGCGGTGCGGCCGGGGTAGACGGAGGTGACGCGGACTCCGTTGCCGTGCTCCTCCTGGCGCAGCGAGTCCGCGAGCGCCTTCAGGCCGTGCTTGGAGGCGGCGTAGGCCGACCAGTCGGCGCTCGCCCGCAGGCCCGCCCCGGAGTTCACGAAGAGCACGTGGCCGCGAGCGGCGCGCAGTTGGGGCAGGAAGTGCCGGGTCAGCTCGGCGGGGGCGATCAGGTTGACGTTGAGCTGGTGGCGCCAGGACTTCGGGGTCAGGTCGCCCACCGGACCGAGGTCCACCACTCCGGCGACGTGGAGCAGAGAGTCCACCCGGCCGGGCAGCGACTGGTGGGAGAAGGCCCAGCTCAGCTTGTCGGGGTCGGCCAGGTCGCCGACGAGGGTCCGCGCACCGGGGAACAGCGCCGCCAGTTCCTTCGCACGGCCCGCGTCGCGCGCGTGCAGCACGAGTTCGTCCCCGCGCGCGTGCAGACGGCGGGCGACCGCAGCGCCGATGCCGGAACCCGCTCCGGTGATCACATGAGTAGCCATGCCCGCCATGCTCGCATCACCGCCGGGTCACGCGATGCCCCGGCTCTCCTCCAGGTAGGCCACCGCGCCGACGGGCTCCTCCGCGAAGAACACCAGGTCGGTGAGGGGAAGGGGCAGGAAGCCCTCGTCCTCCATGCGCCGGAACTGCGTCTTGAGCCCGTCGTAGAAGCCGGCGGTGTTCAGCAGGACGACCGGCTTGTCGGTGTGCCCGTGCTTCTTCAGCTCCAGGATCTCGGTCGCCTCGTCGAGGGTCCCGGTGCCGCCCACCATGATCACCACGGCGTCGGACTTCTCCACCAGCAGCCGTTTCCGCTCGGCGAGGTCGGCCGCGATCACCATCTCGTCGGCCCCCGCCCGCGCGGTGGCCGCGAGGAAGCCCACCGACACCCCGCACAGCCGCCCGCCCGCCTCCTGAACGCCGTCGGCGACGACCTTCATCAGACCGACGTCGGAGCCGCCCCACACCAGGGTGTGGCCGCCTTTGCCGAGCAGTTCGGCGAACTCGCGCGCGGGGCCGGTGTATCGGTCGTCGAGGTCGGCCGCGGAGAGGAAGACGCAGATTCGCATGCGGTCACGGTACGCGGGAAGAACCGGGGGCCCGCGCGTGCTGTTCCGGTATGGCCAACGGACACACGATCACGATCGAGCGGGACGACCGGCGCATCAGGGTCGTCCACGGGGACCGAGTGCTCGCCGAGACCGGCCGGGCGCTCGCACTGCGCGAGACCGGCTGTCCCGTGCGGTACTACATTCCCGCCGAGGACGTACGCCTCGACCTCCTGACCCCCTCCGACACCCATACGTACTGCCCGTTCAAGGGCACGGCGTCCTACTGGTCGCTGCCGGACGCGCCGGACCTCGTCTGGGGCTACCCCGACCCGAAGCCGGACGTCGCCGAGATCAAGGACCATCTCTGCTTCTACGAAGTGGAAGTCTCGCCGGCGGAGGTGTCGTAGGCCGATGAGTGCGGTGCCGTGCGGCAGTCTGCATGAGCATGGACAAGAAGACTGTTTCCCGTGACGGCACCGAGCTCGCGTACGAGAGCACCGGCCGGGGCCCCGCGGTCATCCTGGTGAGCGGCGCGATGTCCACGGGCGGCACCATGGCGCCCCTGGCGGGCCTGCTCGCGGACCGCTTCACCGCCGTCCGGTACGACCGCCGGGGCCGCGGCGAGAGTGGGGACACGACGCCGTACGCGGTGGAACGCGAGGTCGAGGACCTGGCGGCGCTCGTCGACGCGGTGGGCGGCGAGGCCGCGCTGTACGGCATCTCGTCGGGCGGCGCGCTGGTGCTGGCGGCGGCGGCCGCCGGGCTGCCGGTGAGCCGGGCCGCGGTGTACGAGACGCCGTTCGCCCTCGACGAGGAGGCCGCGCGGGGGCGCGCCGAGTACACCGCGAACCTCACCGAGGCGCTCGCGCAGGACCGGCGCGGGGACGCCGTCGAGCTGTTCCTGCGCCTGACCGGGCTGGCCGAGGAGATGATCCAGGGGGCTCGCCGGTCACCCATGTGGGCGGCCATGGAGGCCGTCGCGCCGACCCTCGCCCACGACGACGCGGTCATGGGCGACGGGCGGCCGCCGAGGGAGCGGCTGGCGTCGGTCGGCGTGCCGGTGCTGGCCGTCGCGGGCGAGGCCAGTCCGTCCTGGCTGCGCGAGGCCACGCGTGCCGTCGCCGACGCCGTCCCGGACGGCACGTACCGCACGCTGGAGGGCCAGACCCACATGGTCGACCCGGCCGTCCTGGCGCCGGTGCTGGCGGAGTTCTTCACGGCATAGCCTCCCGCGCGTGGGCGCCGGCCCCGCCCTCGAACGCCGCCCGCTCCTTGAGATCGCGCACGACGACGTCTCGGGGGGCGACTCGGGGGCGGTTTCGGCGGCGCTCCGGGTCAGGCCGCGAGGGCGGGCGGCGGGCCCGGCGGAAGGGCCAGCTCGAACCAGATCGTCTTTCCGGCGGGTCCGTAAGGCCCCTCGCCGGTCCCGCAGCCGCCCCAGCGGTCGGCGAGCAGGTCGAGGATCAGCAGACCCCGCCCTCCGACCGCGCACGTATCGGCTACGGGCCGGGGCGACGGCGGGGGTGCCGGCAGATCGGGGCTCATGTCCCAGACGCTAACCCGGAGCACGGGATCCAGCCAGTGCAGGCGGACGAACGCGGGCCCCTTGGTGTGCCGCACGGAGTTCGTCGCGAGTTCGGACGTCAGGAGTTCAGCCCGGTCGACGAGTTCGGCGAGGCCGTTTTCTAGGCCGCCCCGGCCGTCGCCCGGACCGTGGTCGCGATCGTCGCCGAGCCCACCACGCGCGTGCCGTCGTACAGCACGATCGCCTGGCCGGGGGCCACGCCCCGGACCGGCTCGGTGAAGGCGACCTCCAGGCGGCCGTCGACGAGTTCGGCGGTCACCTCCGTCTCGCCGCCGTGGGCGCGCAGCTGGGCCGTGTAGACGCCGGGGCCGGCCGGGGCGGCTCCGCACCAGCGGGGTTTGATCGCCGTCAGCGCGGTCACGTCCAGGGCGGCGGCCGGGCCCACCGTCACCGTGTTGTCCACCGGGGAGATGTCCAGGACGTAGCGCGGCTTGCCGTCGGCGGCCGGGGTGCCGATGCGCAGGCCCTTGCGCTGGCCGATGGTGAAGCCGTACGCGCCCTCGTGGGAGCCGATCTTCGTGCCGGACTCGTCGACGATGTCGCCCTCGGCCTTGCCGAGCCGCTGGGCGAGGAAGCCCTGGGTGTCGCCGTCGGCGATGAAGCAGATGTCGTGGCTGTCGGGCTTCTTGGCCACCGCCAGTCCGCGGCGCTCGGCCTCCGCGCGGATCTCGTCCTTCGTCGTCACCGTGTCGCCGAGCGGGAAGAGGGCGTGGGCGAGCTGGCGGTCGTCCAGGACGCCGAGGACATAACTCTGGTCCTTGGCCATGTCGGAGGCGCGGTGCAGTTCGCGCACGCCGTCCTCACCCTCGACGACCTTCGCGTAGTGGCCGGTGCACACCGCGTCGAAGCCCAGGGCGAGCGCCTTGTCGAGCAGCGCGGCGAACTTGATCTTCTCGTTGCAGCGCAGGCAGGGGTTGGGCGTGCGGCCGGCCTCGTACTCGGCGACGAAGTCCTCGACGACGTCCTCGCGAAAACGGTCGGCGAGGTCCCAGACGTAGAACGGGATGCCGATGACGTCGGCGGCGCGGCGGGCGTCGCGGGAGTCCTCGATGGTGCAGCAGCCCCGGGCGCCCGTGCGGAACGACTGCGGGTTCGCGGAGAGCGCGAGGTGGACGCCGGTCACGTCGTGGCCGGCTTCGGCGGCGCGGGCGGCGGCGACGGCGGAGTCCACGCCGCCGGACATGGCGGCGAGTACACGAAGGGGGCGGGGGCGCGGCGAGGTCTCAGTCATAACCCTTCCAGGGTACGGGTCGACGGGAACCGCAGCCCGCGAGTATCCGTTGACGATCTCGAGGGGCGAGGAAGGGCACGGACATGGGGGAGAAGAAGAGCGACTCCGACCGGCGCATCGGGCGGCGCGCCCTGCTGATCGGCGGGGCGGCGGCCGCGGTGGGCACAGGTCTGCTGGCGCGTGACGAGCTGGCGCGGCTGTACTGGCGGCTCCCCGGCGTGCGCAGGGCGCGTGTGGAGGGCGCGGTGGACTTCCGGGGCGCGCGGTGGGTGGCGGCGTCGGAGGCGAACTTCCGCTGGGCGGACCGGCCGGACGACTACGGCGTGGACATGGTCGTCGTCCATGTCACGCAGGGCGACCTCGGCAGTGCGGTGAAGGCGTTCGAGGACCCGGGGCACAAGGCGGCCGCGCACTACATCGTCGGCAAGGACGGGCGCGTCACGCAGATGGTCCGTGAGCTGGACGTCGCGTACCACGCGGGCAACCGCTCCTACAACGAGCGCAGCGTCGGCATCGAGCACGAGGGCTTCGTGGACCGGCCGAAGGACTTCACCGACGCGATGTACGCGGCGTCGGCCCGGCTGGCCGCCGCGGTCTGCCGGCGGTACGGCATACCCGTGGACCGCGAGCACATCATCGGCCACGTGGAGGTGCCGGGCACGGATCACACCGATCCCGGCGAGCACTGGGACTGGGACCGGTATCTGCGGCTCGTCGCACAGGCGCACGCCGCGACCGCCGCCTCCTGAGGCTCCGCACACCTCACCGACGGCCCAGGGGCCGCCTGCGCAGTCGGCGCGGCCTGGTCGTCGGCAGCCTCGCCGACCTGCGAGGTCGTACGAGCACCGGTGAAAGCCCGGCAGCGCGCCGGGGCCTCGGCGGCGGGCGCCCGTCAGGTGAGTCCGGCCGCCCGGGCCCGCTCCACCGCCGGGCCGATGGCCTTGGCGACCGCCTCGACGTCGGCCTCGGTGGAGGTGTGGCCGAGCGAGAAGCGGAGGGTGCCGCGGGCCAGGTCCGGGTCGACGCCGGTGGCGAGCAGGACGTGGCTGGGCTGGGCGACGCCCGCGGTGCAGGCCGAGCCGGTGGAGCACTCGATGCCCTGGGCGTCGAGCAGCAGCAGCAGGGAGTCGCCCTCGCAGCCCGGGAAGGTGAAGTGGGCGTTGGCCGGCAGCCGGTCGACGGGGTCCCCGCCGAGGATCGCGTCCGGGACGGCCGTACGGATCGCGTCGATCAGGCCGTCCCGCAGGGCGCCGATCTCGCGGGCGAACCACTCGCGCCGCTCGGCGGCGTGGCGGCCGGCGACGGCGAAGGCGACGGTCGCGGGGACGTCGAGGGTGCCGGAGCGGACATGGCGTTCCTGGCCGCCGCCGTGCAGGACGGGAACGGGGGTGTGCTCACGGCCGAGGAGGAGGGCGCCGATGCCGTAGGGGCCGCCGATCTTGTGACCGGAGACCGTCATCGCGGCGAGGCCGGAGGCGGCGAAGTCGACGGGGACCTGGCCGAAGGCCTGGACGGCGTCGGCATGCAGGGGGATGCCGAACTCGGCGGCCACGTCGGCCAGTTCACGGACCGGCAGGATCGTGCCGATCTCGTTGTTCGCCCACATCACGGTGGCCAGGGCCACGTCGTGGGGGTTGCGGGCGACGGCCTCGCGCAGGGCCTCGGGGTGGACCCGCCCGTAGGAGTCGACCGGCAGGTACTCGACCGTGGCGCCCTCGTGTTCGCCGAGCCAGTGCACGGCGTCGAGGACCGCGTGGTGCTCGACGGGGCTGGCCAGGACGCGGGTGCGGGCCGGGTCCGCGTCGCGCCGGGACCAGTACAGGCCCTTGACCGCGAGGTTGTCGGCCTCGGTGCCGCCGGAGGTGAGGACGACCTCGCTGGGGCGGGCGCCGAGCGCTTCGGCGAGCGTCTCACGGGCTTCCTCGACGGTACGGCGGGCCCGTCGGCCGGCCGCGTGCAGGGAGGAGGCGTTGCCGGTGACGCCCAGGTGCGCGGTGAGTGCCTCGACCGCCTCGGGGAGCATCGGCGTGGTCGCGGCGTGGTCGAGGTATGCCATGGTGCCCCGATTCTACGGGGGCCCGGCGGCGCGCCTCGATGCCAGGTGGCCGCGGCGGTCAGAAGCTCCAGGAGATCGTCGAGTCCGCCTGCATGAACGCCGCCAGGACCAGCAGGTCGGCGACGCCCAGCGCGAGGCCGAGGCAGGCGCGGCCGCGGCGGGCCGTGCCGCGCCAGAGGGCCGCCGCCGCCAGGACGATGGCGATCGGGCCGAGGAAGACGTTGAGGACGAGCAGGCCCAGGAGGCCCAGGATGAAGGACGCGACGGCCATGCCGTCTGCGTCGCGTACGCCGGTGCGGCGGGTGGCCGGTGCGGTGAGCTGCATGGTCGGTCGACTCCTGTCGGTGGACGGGGCGGTCAGCGGGCCGAGGTGTGCCGGCGGCCGTGGCGCTCGCGGAGCGCGAAGACGCCGAGCCAGGCGGCGATCACGGCGGCGGCGGCGACGGTGAAGGCGAACGGCGCATGGGCGACGGTGCCCATGACGACGCCCAGCAGCAGCAGTGCGGCGACGAGGAACAGCATGGGATCGGATCCCCCTCCGTGAAGTTTGGGTGAACAACTGTGGTTACAGTTGTTCACTGAATTTTGAGTCTAGCGCGTCCCCCGGCTTTCCAATTCCGGAGAACAGTTGTTAACTGGATGACATGAGTCACATCCTCGGCGTTCGGCAGGCCCAGAAGCAGAAGACCCGGCAGGCACTCATGGACGCGGCGTTGGCGCTGCTCGAGGAGCAGAGCCTGAGCAGCCTGGGCCTGCGCGAGGTCACCCGCGCCGTCGGGGTCGCCCCGACCGCCTTCTACCGCCACTTCCGCTCCACCGCGGACCTCGGCGTGGCCCTGGTCGAGGAGGCGCTGGGCAGCCTGCACCCGATGATCCGGGCCACGGTGACGTCCGCCGACTCCAGCGGTGAACGCATCGAGCGCGCTGTCGATTTGATAGCCGGTCACGTGAACGCGTACCCCGCGCACGTCCGTTTCATCGCCCGGGAACGACATGGCGGGGTCCAGCCCGTGCGGGAGGCGATCCGGGACCAACTCGGCCGGTTCGCCGACGAGGTGAAGGCGGAACTGGCCGAGGACGCCGAGGCCGAGGGCTGGAGCGACGACGACCTGCTGATGCTCTCGCACCTCTACGTCGACCAGATGCTCATCACGGCCTCGCTGTTCCTGGAGGCGCTGGAGGCCTCGCCGGAGGACCGGGAGCGGGTCGGCCTGCTCGCGACCCGCCAGATGCGGCTCATCAGCATCGGCCGCCGGCACTGGCTGGACTGAGACCGCCCACCGGACCGGGAGCCGCACGGCAGCAGGGCGCTTTCCCTCTCCCGCGCCCTCCCCGGCCGCACGGACCGGCGCGCCCGCTCCCGGCGCCTCCCGGTGCCTCCCAGCGCTTCCCGACGCGCTGCCCGGGCAGGAGACCGCTGGTCAGCCCTGCCGGGCACTGGGGCAGAGCCCGCCCCGAGCCGCCTCGCCGAAGCCGGGAGTCCGCCGCTGGAGCCCGGTCGGCGGGCGGGTACGGCCGGCGCTCGGCCGGGAACCGCTCAGCCGAGCCTGACCCGGGCCAGCTGCCGCGACTGGGCGACCAGCCGGTCCGCACTGTCCCAGACCTCGGCGTCCTCCTCGAGGAAGCCGCCGGCGAGGTTGCGGGTGACGAGGGAGACGCGCAGCGGACCGGGGGCCGGACGGCAGCGGACGTGGACCGTCAGCTCGACGGTGGGGACCCAGCCGCGCAGCCCGATCTCGAAGGCGGTGGGCGGCAGCGCGTCCACGGCGAGGAGCAGGGAGAGCGGGTCGGGGTCGCGGCCGTCCTTCAGGCCGAACCAGGCCCGCATCTCGCCCCTGCCCGAGGGCTGTCCGAGCGCCCAGCCGAGGGTGGACGGGTCGAGCTTGAGCATCAGGCGCTCGGTGAGGGCGGAGCTGCCGTCGACCGGCGCCGGCCCGTCCTCGGGGCCGAAGCACTGGTCGATCGGCGGGATCGCGGGCGGCTTCGCGGTGGTGCGGACGTCGTCCGGCAGGGAGTCCAGGTCGCCGTAGGACGCGAGCACGCGGATCCGCTCGACCTCGTCGCCCTGCTCGTCGTACTGCAGGAGCGAGGCCTGGCCGGTGGACAGGGTGCGGCCGGTGCGGACCACGTCCGTGCGGACGACCGCCGGACCCGGCTGCGAGGCGGTGAGATAGTGGGCCGAGATCGTGAACGGGTCGCCGTGCGGCAGGGCGTCCGCGAGCGCACGCCCGAGGACCGCGAGCAGGTATCCGCCGTTGACCGCGCTGATGATCGTCCACCCGGCCGACAGGTCGATGTCGTAGACGCCGGGCGCGCGCCGCGTGAGCGCGGTGTCCCGGTCGAACTCACTGTCCCCGACGGTGGCCTGCCGAGCCGTCGCCGTAACTGCTTCTGCCATGGCTGCACGGTACAACACCCGATTACTAAGCGGTAGCTTTTCAGGGGTCCGGCGACCCGCCCCGAGCCCACGACTGCAATTTCTTGGTAAGTGTCCGAACTTCGTCCGTAACCTCGACGCCTCGTTTTCCCTCTGCTAAGACATGAGCCTCACCGGGACTCCGTTCCTCTACACCCTGATCGCGCTGGCCGCAGTCGCCATCGTGCTGCCGCTGCTGCTGTGGTCGCGACTGCGCGGACCGCGGGTCCTGCGCGCCGCGGCCCGGATCATGATGCTGCTGTTCGCCCAGACCACGGCCGTGAGCCTGGTGTTCGTCCTGGTCAACAACGCCAACAACCTGTACGACACCTGGGACGACCTGCTGGGCACCGGCACTCATGTGCAGCAGGCCGCCGATCTGGGCCCCGACGGCACCGGCGGCATCGCGCTGAACCGGCTGCCGAAGGTCACACAGAAGTTCACCCAGGCCCAGGGCCCCGCGATGCACGCGGCCGGCGGGGTGCGCGTCACCCAGCTGCAGGGCCGGGTCTCCGGCGTGAACGCCGAGGTCTACGTCTGGCTGCCCCCGCAGTACAGCGAGCCGGCCTACAAGCACCGCGCCTTCCCCGTCATGGAACTGCTGCCGGGATACCCGGGCTCCGCGAAGTCCTGGTACGGGACGCTGCGCGTGCACGAGCAGCTCGCCCCGCTGATGCGCGAGGGCAAGGTCGCGCCGTTCATCCTGGTCGCCCCGCGGACCACCCTGCTGCCCGGCGTGGACACCGGCTGCGCCAACGTCGCCGGCACCGTCAACGCCGACAGCTGGATCAGCATCGACGTGCCGAAGATGGTCATGGACAACTTCCGGGCCCTGCCGGCGCCCAAGGGTTGGGCGGTGGCCGGGTACTCGGCGGGAGGCCACTGCGCGACGAAGCTCGCGGTGGCCCACCCCAACCGCTACCGGGCGGCGGTGAGCCTGTCCGGATACAACGACCCGGTGATCGAGCACAACTCCCTCGCCGCGCAGGACTCGGCACTGCGCCGGGCGAACAACCCGTACCTGCTGCTGCGCAAGGCCTCCGTCCCGCCGTCGGTGGCGCTGTACCTCTCGGGCCAGCCGCACGACGGATACGAGGCGGCCATGGCCCTGCGGCAGGAGGCGAAGGCGCCGACGACCGTGCACGTCGTGTACATCCCGTCCAACGCGGGCGGGCACACCATGGAGCTGTGGCGGCCGCAGGTGGTGCCGGCGTTCCGCTGGCTGACGACGCAGATGGGCCAGCGAGCGGTCGTCGACGGAAAGGGGGCTACTCCTCACGCACCGTCGACCGACGGTTCCAGGCGCGCGGAGCTCGCCAGTGGAAGCGCATCGCGAGCAACCGCAGGACGAAAGCGGTGACCGCGGCCGCGCCGCTGGCCAGTGGGGTGAGCACGTCGTAGCGGATGCACAGTGCCACCATGACGGCGCCGGCCATCGCCGGGACCGCATAGAGATCGCGGTCCCAGCGCAGCAACGAGGGCACCTCGTTGGCCAGCACGTCGCGCAGGACGCCGCCGCCGACGGCGGTCGCGATCCCCAGGGCCGCCGACGCGGTCAGGTTCAGCCCGTAGTCGTACGCCTTCGTCGTCCCCGTGACGCAGAACAGGCCGAGGCCCGCCGCGTCGAAGACGTTGACGCCCAGCTGGATGCGCTCCACCTGCGGATGCAGGAAGACGACCAGCAGGGCGGCGAGCAGCGGCGTGAGGAAGTACCCCAGGTCGGTGAAGGCGGCCGGGGGCACCGCCCCGATCACCAGGTCCCGGAACACGCCGCCGCCCAGCGCGGTGACCTCGGCGAGCATGGCGATGCCGAACACGTCGAAGTTCTTGCGGACGGCCAGCAGCGCGCCCGAGATGGCGAAGACGAAAATGCCGACCAGGTCGAGCGTGTGCTGGACGGAGGGGCTGAAGATTTGCTGAAGCACCCCTACATTCTCACCCAGCACAAACCCTTCGCCTTACATTGCAAGGCAGACCGACCTCACAGGGACGGTTTTCCCGGAGTGAAGAGCCAGGTCCTGAAGAGGTCGTCGAGCTGCCGCCCGGAGATCCTCTCGGCGAGGCGGACGAAGTCGTCGGTGTCCGCGTTGCCGTAGCGGTGCAGCTCGGTCCAGGCGGGGAGCAGCTTGAAGAAGGCCTTGTCGCCGATCCGCTCGCGGAGCACCTGAAGGGTCATCGCGCCGCGCTGGTAGACGGCGGAGGCGAACATGGTGTCGCGCTGGGGGTCGCCGACGACCGTCTGCCAGAACGCGTTGGCGGCGGGCCGGGAGTCGTAGCCGGCGAGGAAGGAGTCGTGCGCCGAGCGCGTGCCCCGGTGCTCGGCCCACAGCCACTGGGCGTAGGTGGCGAACCCCTCGTTGAGCCAGATGTCCTTCCAGTGGGCCACCGACACGGAGTCGCCGAACCACTGGTGAGCCAGCTCGTGCACGATCGTGGACTCGTTGCGGACGGCCGAGTAGGCCGGCTTGGACTGCACCTCCAGGGAGAAGCCGGCCTGGGGCATGTCGTCGACGATCGCGCCGGTCTCCTCGAAGGGATACGGGCCGAAGACCTGCGACCAGTAGTCGGTGGCCTCGGCGGTGACGCCGTACACGTCCACGTCGTTGCCGTTCGCGAGCACCGGGTCGATCGCGACGTAGATCGGGGTGCCGCCGGGCGTCGTCCCGGTCCGCACGTCGAACTTCCCGATGGTGGCGGTCGCGAGGTACGTCGCCATCGGCTTCGTCTCGCGCCAGTGGGTGTAGGTCGAGGCGCCCTTGTCGTACGTCGAGACCAGCCGGCCGTTGGACACCGCGGTCAGGCCGCGGGGCGCCTTGATGCGGATGTCGTAGGCGGCCTTGTCGGAGGGATGGTCGCTGGACGGGAACCAGGTGGAGGCCGCGTTGGGCTCGCAGGCCACGAACACGCCGTCGGCCGTCTTCATCCAGCCGTAGTCGGACCCGAAGACGATGGGGCCGCCGAGGGGTTCGGGGACGCCGCCGTAGGCGACGGTCACCTCGAAGGTCCGCCCCTTGCGGACCGCGCCGCGCGGGGTGATCCGGATCTCGTCGCCGGAGCGGGTGAACTTCGCCTTCCTGCCGTCCACCTCGACCCGGGAGACCTCGAGTTTCTGCAGGTCCAGATCGAAGGACGAGAGGTTCTGGGTGGCGCGGGCGGTGATCGTCGTGCGGCCGTCGAGGCGGTCGGTGCCGGGATCGTAGGCGAGGGCGAGGTCGTAGTGGCGGGCGTCGAAGCCGCCGTTGCCGAGCTGCGGGAAGTAGACGTCGCCGATTCCGTCGGCGCCCGGGGTGGGGGCGGAGGAAGCGGATATGACGAGGAAGGAGGCCGCCGCTGTCGCGAGGGCCCCCCAACGTGCCGAACGGGAGAGTGCCATGAGTCGTCCCTTCGAGCGCGTGCCGTGGTGCCGGACGCGGACGACTCTGCACTCTCCCGTTAAGGCATGTGCATGACTTTACTAACTCGTCATGCCCTACTTGCCGTTTGACTCCTGGCCTTCGGACCCGGCGGCGTCGGTGGCCTCGGCGGACGCTGCGGACTCTGCGGACTCTGCGGACTCACCCTTCGCGGCCTTGGCCGACTCGGCGGCCCCAGCTGCCTCGGCTGCCTCGGCGACCGCGGCCTCGGCGGCCTCGGCCTTCGCGGGCGTGACGGGCTCGACCGGCTCAGCGACCTCGACCTTCGCGGGCTCGGCCGGCTCGACCGCCTCGGCGGACTCGGCTGCCTCGTCGGCTTCGGCCTCGGCCTCGGTGGACGCGGTGGGCTCGGAAGCCGTCTCCGCCACCTCCGCCGCCAGTGCCGCCGACGTCTCCGCCGACTCCGCGAGCACCTCGTCGGCCACCAGCTCCGCCGCCTCCTTCGCGACGGTCAGCAGGACGGTGTCCTGCGGAGCCTGGTCCGCGAAGTTCTCCGGGTGGTGGCAGGCGACCTGCTGACCGGGCCGCAGCTCGATGAGGGGCGGCTCGGTGGTCTTGCAGACCTCCGTCGCCTTCCAGCACCGGGTGTGGAACCGGCAGCCGCTCGGCGGGGAGATCGGCGAGGGCACGTCGCCCTTGAGCAGGATCCGCTCGCTCTTGGCGTTCTTGCGCCGCGGGTCCGGGATCGGCACCGCCGACATCAGCGCCTTGGTGTACGGGTGCATCGGCGACTTGTAGAGCAGGTCGCGGTCGGCCAGCTCCACGATCTTGCCGAGGTACATCACCGCGATGCGGTCCGAGACGTGCCGGACGACCGAGAGGTCGTGCGCGATGATCACGTACGTGAGGCCGAGCTCCTGCTGGAGGTCGTCGAGCAGGTTGACGACCTGGGCCTGGATCGACACGTCCAGGGCCGAGACCGGCTCGTCGGCCACGACCAGCCTCGGGTTCAGCGCGAGCGCGCGGGCGATGCCGATGCGCTGGCGCTGACCGCCGGAGAACTCGTGCGGGTAGCGGTTGTAGTGCTCGGGGTTGAGCCCCACGACCGACAGCAGCCGCTGCACTTCCTTCTTGATGCCGCCCTCGGGCTCGACGCCCTGGAGCTTGAAGGGAGCGCCGACGATCGTGCCGATGGTGTGGCGCGGGTTCAGCGACGAGTACGGGTCCTGGAAGATCATCTGCACGTCGCGGCGCAGCGGACGCATGCCGCTCACCCCGAGGTGCGTGATGTCCTTGCCCTGGAACTCGATCTTGCCCGCGGTCGGTTCGAGCAGCCGGGTGATCAGCCGGCCCATCGTGGACTTGCCACAGCCGGACTCGCCCACCACGCCGAGCGTCTCGCCGGAGCGGACCTCGAAGTCGATGCCGTCGACCGCGTGCACCGCCCCGACCTGCCGCTGGAGCAGGCCCTTCTTGATGGGGAAGTGCTTCTGCAGCCCGGTCACCTTCAGCAGGACCTCGCCGGGGGCGGCGTCCTCGGTGAGGGTGGCGCCCTGCTCCGTCGGCCCGTCGGCCTGCGCGGGGATCTTCACCGCTTTCTCGTCGTCACTCACAGCTTCGGCGCAATCTCTTCGGTCCAGATACGCTCCCGCTGCTCCGCGCCCAGGTGGCAGGCGGCCCAGTGGCGGCTGCCGACCTCGGACAGCTCGGGCCGTACGGTGCGGGTGACGTTGTCCTTCGGGAGGTCCGCGTACGGGCAGCGCGGGTTGAACGCGCAGCCGGACGGGATGTTGATCAGCGAGGGAGGCGAGCCCTTGACCGGGATCAGACGCTCCTGCTGGTCGCGGTCCAGACGCGGCATCGAGCCGAGCAGACCCCAGGTGTAGGGGTGCCGGGGCTCGTAGAACACCTTGTCGGCCGGGCCCCGCTCGACGCAGCGGCCGCCGTACATCACCAGGATGTCGTCGGCGAGTTCCGCGACGACGCCCAGGTCGTGGGTGATGACGATGACCGCGGAGCCGAACTCCTTCTGCAGGTCGCGGATGAGGTCGAGGATCTGCGCCTGGACGGTCACGTCCAGGGCGGTCGTCGGCTCGTCGGCGATCAGCAGCTCGGGGTTGTTGACCAGCGACATCGCGATCATCGCGCGCTGGCGCATACCGCCGGAGAACTCGTGCGGGTAGCTGTCCACCCGCTTGTCCGGCTGCGGGATGCCCACCCGGTCGAGCATCTCGACCGCACGGCGCTTGGCGGTCTTCTTGTCGACGTCGTGGTGGATCCGGTACGCCTCCACGATCTGCTGGCCGATCGTGTAGTACGGGTGCAGCGCCGACAGCGGATCCTGGAAGATCATCGCCATCTCGCGACCGCGCAGCTTGCGCACGTGGTCGGGGTCGGCGGACAGCAGCTCGGTGCCGTCCAGCCAGATCTCGCCGGAGATCTGCGCCTTGCGCTTGCCGTACTGGCCGGCGGTGTGCAGGCCCATGATGCCCAGCGAGGTCACCGACTTGCCGGAGCCGGACTCGCCCACGATGCCGAGGGTCTTGCCCTTCTCCAGCTGGAAGCTGAGCCCGTCGACGGACTTGACCAGACCGTCGTCGGTGGGGAAGTGGACCTTGAGGTCGCGCACCTCGAGGAAGGCGGTCGGCGCGGGCGAGGCGGGGGTGGGCTCGCCCACGGCCGCTCCGCTCTTGCTCAGTTCGGTCATGCGAGCCTCACTCGGGGGTCGATCACGGCGTACAGGATGTCCACCACGAGGTTGGCGACGAGCACCGCGAGGGAAGTGATCAGGGTGACGCCCAGGATGACGGGCAGGTCCTGGTTCTTGATGGCGTTGAGAACCGCCTGGCCGAGACCGGGGAGGCTGAACGCCGTCTCGGTCAGGATCGCACCGCCGATGAGGGCGCCCAGGTCCATGCCGAGCATGGTCAGCAGCGGAGTCATCGTGGAGCGCATGGCGTGCTTGCCGATGACGGTCTGCTCCTTGAGGCCCTTGGCGCGGGCCGTGCGGATGTAGTCCTCACCGAGGATCTCGAGCATGGTGGCCCGGGTGATGCGGGCGTACATCGCCGCGTACAGGAACGCCAGGGTGACCCAGGGCAGGATCATGCCGCCGAACCAGCCGCTGAAGCTGTCCTCCAGGGGTACGAACTGCCCGTCGAACAGGTCGAGTCCGTACACGAAGACCGACAGGGCGAGCATGCCGGTGAAGTAGATGGGCAGGGAGACACCCGAGAGCGCGATGACCATCGCGCCGCGGTCCCACAGGCTGCCCCGCTTGAGCGCGGAGAGCACGCCCGCCGAGACACCGAAGATCAGCCACAGCACGGCGGCGCCGAGCGCGAGCGCCAGGGTCACCGGGAAGCGGTCCGTCAGCGTCGGCCAGACGGCCTGCTCGCTGCGGAAGGAGTAGCCGAAGCACGGAGCGGCGCAGTGGATGGAGTCGCCACCGCCCGTGTAGGTGCGACCGGCGAAGATGCCCTTGAAGAACTCCCAGACCTGGGCGTAGATCGGGTCGCCCAGGCCCAGCTTCTCGCGCACACCCTCGACGGCGGCAGGGTCGGCCTGCTTGCCCACGAAGCTCAAGGCGATGTCTACGCCAGCCCACTTGGGGATGAGGAAGAAGATGCCGAAGACCACCATGACGATGACCACGAGCATCACTGCGGCGGCGAACAGCCGCCTGATGAGGTAAGCGAGCACAGCTCTCGGCCCGCCGCGGACCGCGGGCCACCGGATTGTGTCCAGTGACCCGCGGATCCGCCGCGCCGGCCTTCACCTGCCTTTCGTGCCGTTCGGCGGGTGTGCCGGGACTACTTCTTCGGGTTCTTCAGACCGAGGTTCACGAAGTCGTACTGACCGCTGTAACCGTCGGTGGTGTAGACGTTCGCCAGGTTGTCCGAGCGCCAGTTGATGAACCGCTCGAAGACGAAGGGCAGGTAGTACGCGCCCTCCATCACCTTGTGGTTGATCTCCGTGGCGATCTTGGTCTTGCCGGCGTCGTCCAGCGTGGTGACGTACGACGAGAACAGACCGTCGATCGTCTTGTCGTTGATGAGCGCGTAGTTGTTGTTACCGCTCTGCGCGATGTACTTGCTGTTCCACAGCGGCAGACCGAAGCCCTGGACGGACGGGAAGTCCGGACCCCAGCCCATGATGATGATGCCGTAGCCCTTCGTCTTCACGTTCGAGGGGCTGCCGATGATGCCGGCGGTCTGCGAGCCGTCGTACTGGTCGATCTCGGCGGTGATGCCGATCTTCTTCAGCGACGCCTGGAGGGACTGGGCGGTGGCCACCTCGACCGGCTTGTTGTTACGCACCGCGATGGTGGTCTTGAAGCCGTTCGGCTGACCGCAGGCCTTCAGGGCCGCCTTGGCATCGGCCACGTTGCCGTTCTTGTTGTCACCGGCGAGCTTGTACGGGTCGTACTTCTGGCCCTCGGCGCCCGGGACGGACGGCGGGAGCATGTTGGTGCCGATGTCGCCACCGGCCACCGGGCCGCCGCGGGCGGTCTGCAGCGACACGTGGTCGGCGCCGAGGATGACGGCCTTGCGGCACTCGACGTTGTCGAACGGCTTCACGCTCTGCGGGAAGACCGCGTAACGGACGTAGCCGGAGACCGGGTTGTCCAGGTTGGCCTTGTGCTGCTTCAGGGCGGTGGTGCGGCCCTGCGGCGACATGCCGGTCTGGTTCAGGTCGAGGTCCAGGTCACCGTTGAGCAGACGCTGGTCGAGCTGGTTGGCGTCCGAGAAGAACTTGATGGTGATCTCGTCCGGGTAGGCCTTGCGGAGCGGGTCCGAGGCCTGCTTCCAGGAGGTGTTGCGGACCAGCTTGAGGTCCTTGCCCGGGGAGTACGAGGCGAACTTGTACGGGCCCGAGGAGAACGGCTTCAGGCCGTACTTGGCCTTGGTGTCCATGTCCTGGCGGACCGGCGACGCCGACACCAGGGCCAGCATCTCCTCGAAGTCCGAGTTGGCCTGCGGCAGGTGGAAGACGATGGTCTTGTCGTCGGGCGTGTCGATCGCCTTCAGACCCAGCTTGTCCGCCGACGTGTCCTTGTACGGGCCCTTGTACTCGCCCTTGGGGTCGAGCACGTCCTTCAGGTACGTCGGGCCGCCGGACAGCACGTCCTGCGCCCACACGCGCTCGATGCCGTACTTCACGTCCTTGGACGTGATCGGCTTGCCGTCCTCCCACGTGACGCCGTCACGCAGGGTGTACGTGTAGGTCTTGCCGTCGTCCGTGACCTTCGCGGTCGCGGTGGCGAGGTCCGGAGTGATCTCGGCGCCCGCGGCGCCCGGCTCGGCCTTGTTGGTGACGAGCTGGCGGCTGTAGTAGCGCGCGAAGTTCCACATCATGCCGTAGTAGCCACGCGTGGTGTCCCACGAGTCGGCGTCCTGCGCGGCACCGAACTTCAGCGTGCCGCCCTTCTTGGCGGCGGAGGCCTGGGCGACCTTGTTGTTCGCGGCGTCGAAGCCGGCGGCGCCGGAGCTCGAGCCCTTGTCGTCGTCTCCGCCACCGCCGCACGCCGCCGTGGTCAGCAGCGCGGCGACCGCGACGGCAGCGGCGAGCGCCTGCTTCCGCCGCCCTGAGGTGCGTTGGGTAGTCACGATCTCGGATCCTCCGGATAGATGAGAGATATCCCGTGCAATGGCCACGGGACGGTTGGGGTGCCGTGTTCTCGGCGGTTCTGCGGCTCGCTGTGGTCGCGGATCCCCTGCGGGGCGGATCAGCGCGAGGCCTTGGGGTCGAGCGCGTCCCGGATGCCGTCACCGAAGAGGTTGAACGCCAGGACGGTGATGAAGATCGCCACACCGGGGACCACCATGTACATGGGGTCGGACTCGTAGTAGTCGATCGCGCTCGAGAGCATCTGCCCCCACGAGGCGGTGGGCGGCTTGACCCCGACGCCCAGGAAGCTGAGCGCCGCCTCGGTGAGGATGTTGGTGGGGATCATCATCGTCGTGTACACGACGATCGGGGCGACCAGGTTGGGGAGCAGTTCCTTGAACAGGATGTACAGCCGCCCCGCGCCCAGCGATCGGGCGGCCTCGACGTACTCGCGCTCGCGCAGCGAGAGCGTCTGGCCGCGCACCACACGTCCGATGTAGGGCCAGCCGAAGAAGCCGATGACCAGGATCATCACGAACACGCGCACGTTCGACCCGGTCAGGCCGAGCATGTCGTTCGGCATGACGGAGACCAGCGCGATGATGAACAGCAGCTGCGGGAACGCGAGCAGACCGTCCATCACCCGGCTGATCAGGGAGTCGACCCAGCCGCCGAAGAAGCCGGCGAGGATGCCCAGCACCGTTCCGAGGATCACGGCCACCACGGCCGACAGGAAGCCGACCAGCAGGGAGATCCGGGCCCCGTAGAGGACGCGGGCGAGGATGTCGCGGCCGTTGACCGGCTCGACGCCGAGCAGGTGGTCGCCGCTGACGCCGCCCAACGAGCCCGTGGGCGTACCGAAGAGCGGGTCGATGAGGTTCTCGTGGTACTCGTTCGGGTCCTGCCCGAGGAGGCTCGTGATGACGGGCGCGAGCAGCGCGACCACCACGAGGAGGAGTACGACGATTCCGCCCGTGAGGGCGAGCTTGTCCCGCTTGAGGCGCTCCCAGGCGATCCGGCCCAGGGAACGGCCCTGAACGGCCTTGGCGCCGCTGGTGGCGACCGACGCTTCCTCGGCCGCGCTCGGGGCCGCTTCCGCGGTCGGCTCGTGCAATGGTGCCGTCATCTGGCAGGGACCCCTCTCAACCGGCGGTAGCCGGCCCGCACTTGCCGCTGTAGCGGCGTGATCAGTCCGTAATACGCAGGGGATAAGTCCCCTGACGCCGGAGTCTTCAACGGTTTGGCGATCTGTAGCCAGACTTGGCAGTGAATGGATGCGTAAACGTGATGCGGGTAGAGGGGTTCCGTTATCCGGACGGCGGGTAACGCCCCCCGGACGGGTACTTATCAGGACACATTGGGCGCGTCCGTCATTTATCGCCGCTATCTACGCGCGAAGAAGTCCGACTCCTGCCGCGGGGCAGGAACGGCGAACGGGTCAGTAGCGTCCGGTGGGCGGATAGCCGTAGCCGCCCACGGGAGCCTGCGCGGGCGCGGCGGCGTGCGCCTCGCGGTCGTAGAACGGCCTCGCGTTGGCGCGCATCCACATCACGACGGGGTCGTACTCGTCGGTCATGGCGACCGTCGAGACCGGCAGCCCGTCCGGCACCGCGCCGATGGACTGCTGCATCATCGCCCGGACGGCGTCCACGGCCGGCGGGGAGGTCTCGTAGACGTCCAGCCCGAGGGCCAGATAGGGCGCGCCCAGCGCCGGCTGCACCCAGGCCCGGCGCAGTGCGCGGACCACCGGCGTGCGGTGGGCGTTCTGCGCGAGCAGGGCGTAGAACTGCGGGATCTCGATGCCGGGCTCGGACAGCCGCAGCGGGCCCGCGGGCTGACGTTCCAGGCCGGTGGCGATGCGGCGCAGATCCAGCCAGGGAATGCCGATGCCGCCGCCGGGCGCGTGCGGGTTCAGCCAGAGGCCGTAGTGGTCGGGGTAGAGCGTCCGGGCCGCGTCGAGCCCGTCGATCACCTCGTACGATCTGTTCCAGCCGCTGGCGCTGAGCTCCTGGGCGGACGTCACGCACGGCGCGTAGCCGTGGCCGTCGACCTCCATGTTCCCGTACTGGGCGTCCGGGGAGCCGGCCTGGCCGTGCCACAGCAGCATCCAGACCTGGCCGGAGGACGGGGTCGCGAGCGCGCGCAGGAGGGCCTCGTAGGCGTCGTAGCGCCCGGGCGTGACCTGGCGCAGCATGTGCTCGACCTGACCGGTCGCGATGCCGCTGGCGCTCACCTGTACCGCCCTTCTTCTGTGTTGCCCCGCGTCGGAGTCCAGCTTAAGCGTCCAAGGGGCCGTGGGACGTGGCGCGTCGGCGGGTGCTGTCCGTTCGTGACCGGGCGCCCCCGCCGCCGGGCCGCCGGCGGACGCGGTCCCGCCGCCCTGCGGGGCCGCCGCCTCCGGCGCCGCCGCAACGCGGGATCGCCGCCCCTCGCCGGACCGGCCGCCGCCCTCGCGGGTGCGCTGCGCCGGTGCGCTAGGGAAGCCGCGTGTAGAAGGGGCGCACCCGCTCCCGCATCCACTCCCCCACCGGGTCCTGGGCCACGTCCAGCAGCACCAGGTTGACCGGCCAGGGCGAGGACGTGCCGCCCAGCGCCCTGCCCAGGGCCTCCAGTGGGAGGGCACGCAGGTCGCCCTCCCACTGGGAGAGTTCCACGCCGACGAACATCACCGGGTCCGCCGTCTCGATCGCGGCGAGGCAGCGGCGGGCCGTGCGGACCACGCCGACCGCCTCGAACTCCGCGGAGGCCGCGGCCAGGAAGTCGACGGGGTCGTCCTGCCAGTCGGGCTCGTAGAGACGGACCCGGCCGCCGGCCGCCGGTCCGTCCAGCGCGGTACGGCCCGCCCGGCACAGCTCGGCCACGGCGGGCGGCGGCAGCGGGACGCCGACCACGCCGTCGGGGTTGACCAGGATGCCGGCCTGCGGGGGCAGCCCCCGGGCGAACTCCACGGCCGGCGCGACCGTGAACGACATGTGCGCGCCGACGACCTGGCGGAGCTGCTCCTCCGAGCTGAAGACCGGCACGTACACCTGGCCGTCGAGCTCCAGCGTGGGCAGGTCGAGGGGGCCGCTGTGCGGTCCGCCGCCGCCGGGCAGCGGCACCCAGACGAAGCTGCGTCCGAGCACCTCCACGATCCGGCCGCCGGCTTCCGGCATGCCGAGGGAGACGGAGAGCACCTCCTCCAGCTCGTTGCCGGGCCATCCGCCGTGCGAATGGGAGTGCGCCTGCGCCGGGAAATCCGTCGGGAAGTCCGCCGGGGGGAAGTCCATCTGCCTACCGCCTGCTGAGAACCGCTCACGCTGATGTGGCTGAAAGGCTAGCGGGTGCCGAGGGGGTCGGTTCAGCCCGTGAAGCCGATTCGGCGCAGGACGTCCGCCGCGGGCCGGTCGAGGAGGACCGCCGAACCGCACCCCTCGGGCAGCCGCCCCCTCTCCACCGAGCACAGCAGCCGGGCCGCCGCGCGGCGATGCCGCAGGAAGGCGTAGCGCGAGACGCCCCGGCCGCGCTCGCGCTGGCCCTCGAGCGCCGTGTCCGCGCCGACGTCGAGGAGGAGCAGGTGAAGCGCGCCGCCCCGGCGGCGGGCCGCACGGGCCAGCCAGTCGCGGACCCAGGCCTGCGTGCCGCAGTCGTGCACGACGACGCCCTCGCCGCCGCGCAGGGCGCGGCGCAGTCCGGCGTAGTGGGAGAGCCGCACCAGGGGGCGGTAGAGGGCGTAGGGCAGGAAGCGGGGCATGCGGGCGTCCCAGCGGTCGCGGGTGTCCTGGGAATCGATGCGGACGCCGCCCACGGTCCGCCGCATCAGCGTGGACTTGCCGCTGCCGGGCAGGCCGGTCACCACGACCAGGTCACGGGGTCCGAAGAGCAGGCCGTGCGGGCTGCGGCCGGCCCGTTCACGCAGGTCGCGGACGACGGGGGCGGGCTGCGCGCCGTGTGCCTCCCGGGCCCGGGGGCCGGGCTGGGCGGGCAGCGCGACTCCCGCACCGGTCGCGAACGCCGTGGCCCTCGCCGTGCTCGTCGTCCTGTTCACCGTGATCGTCCTCCCCTGGGGTCAGATGTCCTCATCCCCGTCGAGCGTAAAGAGAAGGTAATGCGCGCTGCCTCGCGTTTTCGTGCGCGTACCGACACAAGCCGGTTACAGATGCGGCCTGCCGCGATCGGGGCGGGCCGTGCGATGATGGCCGCGCCAACTGCATACCGGCCGTTTGAATCCGCGCGGGAGAGTCCTCAGCAGCAGCTTCGCTGGGGCGCCGAAGGAGCAAGTCCCTCCCTTGAATCTCTCAGGCCCCGTTACCGCGCGGGCGAGGCACATCTGAAAAGCGGGTCGCCCCCGGGCGGCTCCACCCACGGTGCAAGCCACGATCTTCGCGATCATGGCGAACCTCTCAGGTTCCGATGACAGATGGGGAGGAACGACCTCGCCATCCCCACGCCCGGATCCGCTCGCGGCGGGGGACCCCATCGCCTTGGGAGACGACCGATGAGCAGTACCGAATCCACGGCCGTGCGCCGCACCGCGCTCGATGCCCTGCATCGTTCGCTCGGCGCGACGATGACCGACTTCGCCGGCTGGGACATGCCCCTGCGCTACGGCTCCGAGCGCGACGAGCACACCGCCGTCCGCACGCGGGCCGGGCTCTTCGACCTCTCGCACATGGGCGAGATCACGGTGAGCGGCCCGCAGGCGGCCGCCCTGCTGAACTTCGCGCTGGTCGGCGACCTCGCGGCCGTGGGCGTGGGCCGCGCCCGCTACACCATGATCTGCCGGGCCGACGGCGGCATCCTCGACGACCTGATCGTCTACCGGCTCGCCGAGACCGAGTACATGGTCGTCGCCAACGCCTCCAACGCCCAGGTCGTGCTCGACGCGCTCGTGGAACGCTCCGCGGGCTTCGACGCCGAGGTCCGCGACGACCGGGACGCCTACGCGCTGATCGCCGTCCAGGGCCCACAGTCCTCCGGCATCCTGAAGTCGCTCACCGACGCCGACCTCGACGGCCTGAAGTACTACGCCGGCCTGCCCGGCGCCGTCGCCGGCGTCCCCGCGCTCATCGCGCGCACCGGCTACACCGGCGAGGACGGCTTCGAGCTGTTCGTGAAGCCGGAGCACGCCGTCGAGCTGTGGCAGGCGCTGACCGAGGCAGGCGAAGGCGCCGGCCTGGTCCCCTGCGGGCTGTCCTGCCGGGACACGCTGCGCCTGGAGGCGGGCATGCCGCTGTACGGGCACGAGCTGAGCACCTCCCTCACCCCGTTCGACGCCGGGCTCGGCCGGGTGGTGAAGTTCCAGAAGGAGGGCGACTTCGTGGGCCGCGAGGCGCTCGCCGCGGCCGCCGGCCGCGCCGAGGAGAAGCCGCCGCGCGTCCTGGTCGGCCTGGTCGCCGAGGGACGCCGCGTCCCGCGCGCCGGGTACGCGGTCGTCGCCGGCGGCGAGGTGATCGGCGAGGTCACCTCCGGCGCCCCCTCCCCGACCCTCGGCAGGCCGATCGCGATGGCGTACGTCGACGCGGCCCACGCGGCGCCCGGAACCCGGGGCGTCGGCGTGGACATCCGCGGCGCGCACGAGCCGTACGAGGTCGTGGCGCTGCCGTTCTACCGGCGCGAGAAGTAGACACCGGGCGCGTCACCGCGCCCCGTGCGTGAGACTGCGACGCGTGAGACCACGATGCGTGCGGTCCGCGACGCGTGAGACCACGACGCGTGAGACCGCGCACATTCTGGCTGCTCACGCACGCCTTCAGTCGTCCCCCCTTCATCAGCACTCCCCCGCGTACAGGAGAATTCAGGCCATGAGCAACCCCCAGCAGCTGCGCTACAGCAAGGAGCACGAGTGGCTGTCGGTCGCCGAGGACGGCGTCTCGACGGTCGGCATCACGGAGCACGCGGCCAACGCGCTCGGCGACGTGGTCTTCGTCCAGCTCCCGGAGGTCGGCGACACGGTGACCGCGGGCGAGTCCTGCGGCGAACTGGAGTCCACGAAGTCGGTCAGCGAGCTGTACGCCCCGGTCACCGGTGAGATCACCGAGGTCAACCAGGACGTCGTCGACGACCCGTCGCTGGTGAACTCCGCCCCCTTCGAGGGCGGATGGCTGTTCAAGGTACGCGTCACGGACGAGCCGGGCGACCTGCTCTCCGCCGACGAGTACACCGCCTACACCGTCGGCTGAGGAGTCGTAGACGCATGTCCGTCCTGAACACGCCCCTGCACGAGCTCGACCCGGAGATCGCCGCCGCGGTCGACGCCGAGCTGAACCGCCAGCAGTCCACGCTCGAGATGATCGCCTCGGAGAACTTCGCTCCGCTCGCGGTCATGGAGGCGCAGGGCTCGGTCCTGACCAACAAGTACGCCGAGGGCTACCCGGGCCGTCGCTACTACGGCGGCTGCGAGCACGTCGACGTCGCCGAGCAGATCGCGATCGACCGGATCAAGGACCTGTTCGGCGCCGAGTACGCCAACGTGCAGCCGCACTCCGGCGCGTCCGCGAACCAGGCGGCTCTGTTCGCCCTCGCCCAGCCGGGGGACACCATCCTCGGCCTGGACCTGGCGCACGGCGGCCACCTGACCCACGGGATGCGGCTGAACTTCTCCGGCAAGCAGTTCGACGTGGTCGCCTACCACGTGGACTCCGCGACCGGACTGGTCGACATGGCCGAGGTCGAGAGGCTCGCCAAGGAGCACCGCCCGAAGGTGATCATCGCGGGCTGGTCGGCGTACCCGAGGCAGCTGGACTTCGCCGAGTTCCGCCGGATCGCCGACGAGGCCGAGGCCTACCTGTGGGTGGACATGGCCCACTTCGCCGGCCTGGTCGCGGCGGGTCTGCACCCGAACCCGGTCGAGTACGCCGACGTCGTCACCTCCACCACCCACAAGACGCTGGGCGGCCCGCGGGGCGGTGTCATCCTCGCGAAGAAGGAGTTCGCGAAGAAGCTGAACTCGTCCGTCTTCCCGGGCTTCCAGGGCGGCCCCCTGGAGCACGTGATCGCCGCCAAGGCGGTCTCCTTCAAGGTCGCGGCCTCGGAGGACTTCAAGGAGCGCCAGCGCCGTACGGTGGACGGCGCGCGGATCCTCGCCGAGCGGCTGACAGCCGACGACACGCGCGAGGCGGGCGTGAACGTCCTGTCCGGCGGCACGGACGTCCATCTGATCCTGGTCGACCTGCGTGAGTCGGAGCTCGACGGGCAGCAGGCCGAGGACCGTCTCCACGAGGTCGGCATCACGGTCAACCGCAACGCGGTCCCGAACGACCCGCGCCCGCCGATGGTGACGTCGGGCCTCAGGATCGGCACGCCCGCCCTGGCCACCCGCGGCTTCACGGCCGAGGACTTCGCCGAGGTCGCGGACGTCATCGCCGAGACCCTGAAGCCGTCGTACGACGTCGAGTCGCTGAAGGCCCGGGTCAAGGCCCTGGCCGACAAGCACCCGCTGTACCCCGGCCTGAACAAGTAGTTCCACGGTGGGGGCGCCCGACGACGTGCGCCCCCACCCTTTCCGAAGGAGTTCTCGTGGCCATCTCGGTCTTCGACCTGTTCTCGATCGGCATCGGCCCGTCCAGCTCCCACACGGTCGGCCCGATGCGCGCGGCGCGGATGTTCGCCCGGCGCCTGCGCAAGGAAGGCCTGCTGGAGTCCACCGCGTCGGTCCGCTGCGAGCTGTACGGCTCGCTGGGCGCGACCGGCCACGGCCACGGCACCCCCAAGGCGGTCCTGCTCGGCCTGGAGGGCGCCTCCCCCCGCACCGTGGACGTCGCGGGGGCGGACGGCCGGGTGGAGCAGATCAAGGAGTCCTCGCGGCTGCGGCTCCTGGACTGCCATGAGATCCCGTTCTCCTTCGACGACGACCTGGTGCTGCACCGGCGCAAGGCCCTGCCCTACCACGCCAACGGCATGACGGTGTGGGCCCACGACGCCTCGGGCGCGGAACTGCTGTCCAAGACCTACTACTCGGTCGGCGGCGGCTTCGTCGTGGACGAGGACGCGGTCGGCGAGGACCGCATCAAGCTCGACGACACGGTGCTGAAGTACCCCTTCCGGACGGGCGACGAGCTGCTGCGCCTGACCGAGGAGACCGGCCTGTCGATCTCCTCGCTGATGCTGGAGAACGAGCGCGCCTGGCGCACGGAGGACGAGATCCGCGCCGGACTGCTGGAGATCTGGCGGGTGATGCAGTCCTGTGTGTCCCGCGGCATGTCCCAGGAGGGCATCCTGCCCGGCGGTCTGCGGGTGCGCCGCCGCGCCGCCATGACGGCCCGTCAACTGCGGGCGGAGGGCGATGCGTTGGCCCACTCCATGGAGTGGATCACGCTGTACGCGATGGCGGTCAACGAGGAGAACGCGGCCGGTGGCCGGGTGGTGACGGCCCCCACGAACGGCGCGGCCGGGATCATCCCGGCGGTCCTGCACTACTACATGAACTTCGTTCCCGGCGCGGACGAGGACGGCGTGGTCCGCTTCCTCCTCGCGGCCGGCGCCATCGGCATGCTCTTCAAGGAGAACGCCTCCATCTCCGGTGCCGAGGTCGGCTGCCAGGGCGAGGTCGGATCGGCCTGCTCGATGGCGGCGGGCGCCCTGGCCGAGGTCCTCGGCGGCTCCCCGGAGCAGGTCGAGAACGCGGCCGAGATCGGCATGGAGCACAACCTCGGCCTGACCTGCGACCCGGTGGGCGGTCTGGTCCAGATCCCCTGCATCGAGCGCAACGGCATGGCCGCGGTGAAGGCGGTCACGGCGGCCCGCATGGCGATGCGCGGCGACGGCTCGCACAAAGTGTCCCTGGACAAGGTCATCAAGACGATGAAGGACACGGGCGCCGACATGAGCGTCAAGTACAAGGAGACGGCGCGGGGCGGGCTCGCGGTGAACATCATCGAGTGCTAGGGAAAGAGGCCCTGACAGCGCGTCCGTGTCCTTCGGCGCTGTCGGGGCCTTCCCTGTTCATGCGGCGGAAGTCCCCGGAACGCCCCTGGGGCAGGGGCTTGTGACCTGGGGACCGGCTCGCAGCCGCGGACGGGCCGGTTCGAGCGTCCGGCGTCGCGGTACCCGCTGCGCGACCTCGGCCGGAGAAGCGGAGACGCCGGGCTCGGTCCGGGGTGTCGACGAGGTGTCGACGAGGTGTCGACGAGACGCGGACGAACTGTGGACGGCCTTCACCAGACTGGGCGAAGTCCAGGCCGGTCGGACCTCTCACCGGCGAGATCCGCGTTCCTCCAGGAGTGATCCAGCATGAGAAAGCGCATGATGGCCGTCATCGCCGTAGCCGCCCTGACCACGGGCGCCGCCGCGAGCACGGCTCCCCTCGCCTCGGCCGCGGCCACCGGGTCCGCGCCTGCGGCCGCGGCTCAGGCCTCGCACCGCGCGTCCTCCGTCAACCGCGACGTCAGGCGAGTGCCCACGGCGCTGTCGGCGGCGCTGTCGGCGGCGGGCGTGCGGTACAGCCCCGGCTGCTCGAGCACGACACTGCCCATCGACTGCACGATCAGCGAGCCGGTCGTGACCCAGCACGAGACGACGTACCCCTTCTCGTTCCTTCCGGGCGACCACGTCACGGTGACCGCGGGAGGCTGTGTGCAGACCGGAGGCCGGGGGCTGACCTGGAAGCGGTACGTCGATCCGGCCTCGGACGGCGACCTCTACCACGGTCTGATCACCGTTCCGGGGGCGACGGGCGACCTGCAACGGCTGGTGAACGTGGTCGGACGGCCGTACGTGGTCGGCGGCCGGGGCGGGAGCCTGAAACTGGGCTACGAGGACGACGGTTACTCCGACAACGGCTACACCGCGCACGACGACGGCACCGGGAACCAGTGCCTGAACTCCGTGAACGCCTTCGTGCGCATCGTCGTCTCCTGATCGTCGGCCGATCGGCCGTCGCGGGCCGGCTCCGCGCCCCGACGGCCACCGCGGCCCGCGACCGCCCGGGACGGGCCACGGCTGCAAGGCGTGGTCAGCACCCGGCCTACGGGCCGCGCAGGACCGAACCCGGCAGGGGCGGCAGCCGGTCGTGGCTGAGCGCCACGTCGTGCCGGAGGACCCGGTGGTGCACGTCGGCAAGGGCCGGCGAGGGCTCGACCCCGTGTTCCTCCCTCAGCAGAGCGCGCACCGTGCGGAACGCGGCCAGCGCGTCGGCCTGACGTCCCAGACGGTAGAACGCGATCATCAGCTGGCCCCACAGCAGCTCCCGTGTGGGATGGGCCCGGACCAGTCCCTCCAGTTCGACGGCCGCCTGGGCGTCCAGCCGCAGGACGAGCGCGGCCTCGATCCGGGCCTCCACCGCCGACAGCCGGACCTGTTCCAGCCGGGCCGACCTCGCGGCGATCTCCGGAAGATGGCGGAACTCGGCGAAGGCGTCGCCGCGCCACAGCCCGAGCGCGGCGGTCAGCTGCTCGAAGGCGAGCCGGGGCTGTGTCCCCAGCGTCTGCCTGGCCGATGTCACCGACCGCTCGAACCGCACCGCGTCGACCATCGTCGGATCCACCCGCAGCTGATATCCCGGTGGGCGGGTGACCAGCGCCGTCGGCGCGTCGGTTCCGGCGGCGCGGCGCAGTGCCGCGCGCAGCCTCGACACATACGTACGTACCGTCCGGTGGGCGTCCTGCGGAGGGCTTGCACCCCACAACCCGTCCACCAGCGCCCAGACACTCACCGTCCGGCCGGGCACGGCCGCGAGCTGGGCCAGCACGCCCCGTGGCTGGGGACCGCCGAGACCCACGGGCCGACCGTGCACGGCGGCTTCCAGCGGACCCAGCACGCGCAGTTCCAGCGCGGAATTCTCCATCGTCGTCCTCCTCGACCTCCCCCGCGTGTGCGGTCGGAGGGCCGCGAGCGAAAGGCACGGCGAGGGAGCGGGCGACCGGTCCCCTCGCCAGAACCGTCAGGTGGTCCGACAGCGTGGTGCGCCGCGACATCCTTGTCATGTTCGGTTTCACTGAGTGAACCGGTGCCTGCGGCACGCCGGCAGGACGACGGCCGTGCCGGTGGGCCCGCTGCCCGGGGACGGATGCCCGCGCCGTGGGCCGTCCCGCGTCAGCGGCCCGGTCAGTCGCGTTCCGGGAGCACGGTGTCGGCCGGGTCCTTGCCGAGGTGGTGCAGGAGTCTGGCACGCAGCGCCTCGGTGTCGGGGTGGCCGAGTTCTTCGAAGACCGTGAGGGACCGGGTCCAGGCGTCGCGGGCGGCGTCGGTGTTCCGGGCGGCGTGGTGGGTGTCACCGAGGTGGGCGAGGATGTCCGCCTCGAAGTAACGGTCTCCCAGGTCGTGGAAGAGTGCGGCGGCCTGCCGGTAACAGGCCGCGGCCTCGTCGTACTGGCCGAGATGATGATGGGCGTACCCGAGGGTGTCCCAGGTGTGAGCCTCGCCGGAGGTATGGCCGGTCTGCTCCACCAGGGCGAGCGCCTGCCTGCCGTGGACGATGGCCTGCTGGTGGTGGCCCAGGACCGCGTGGTCCCAGCCGACGTTGTTGAGGGCCAGGGCCTGCCAGGCACGGTCGCCCGCGGCGTCGAACAGTTCCACCGCCCGCAGGGAGTGTTCCAGCGCCTCGGGGCGACGCCCCTGCCGTGTCGAGACCCGGCCGAGGGCGAGACGGGTGTGCCCTTCGCCCCCTGGATCGCCGAGCGCCCGGTACAGTTCCGCCGCCCGTTCGAGGTGCGCGCGGGCCTCGGCCTGCCGGCCGAGGGCGGAGGCGGCGTTGCCGAGGTTGCGGCGGGCGCACGCCCGCGCCGCCGGATCGGCCAGCCGGCGGGCCGCGGCCAGCGCGACCGTGTGGACGGTGTTCCAGTCGGACCACAGCACTCTTCGCTGCTGGTAGGTGGTCAGGGACGCTGCCAACTGCCAGACGTGCGTGTCGAAACCGGTCTCGAAGGCCAGGCGGACGGCGGCGAGCAGAACGGGGTGCTCGGCGGTGAACCAGGCCATGGCGGCTTCGCGGCCGGCCGGTTCCTCGGGGACCGACCGCGGCCGGGCCGGGGAGGGAAGGATCCGGTCGGCCGGCGGCCCGAGGAGGCGTTGTGCCCGCAGAGCGGTGTGCAGGTAGTGGTCGAGCATCCGGTGCGTCGCGTGACGGCGGCTGTCCTCCTCGTCCTGGGAGCGGGCCAGTTCCCCGGCATAGGCCCGGAGCAGGTCGTGGAAGGAGTACCGGCCCGGTACGGGTTCGGCGATCAGGTGCGTCCGGGTCAGTTCGGCCAGCAGCGCCCGGGCCCGCGCCGCCGGCACACCGGCCAGGCTCGCCGCGGCCGGTACCGAGACGTCCGGTCCGGGATGCAGCCCGAGCAGCCGGAAGAGCGTGGCGGCGGCGGGGCTGAGGGCGTCGTAGGACCAGGAGAAGACGGCCCGTACCTGGGAGGCGGGATCACCGCCGTCGAGTGCGTCCAGGCGGTCGCCGGCGTCGCTCAGCTCGTCGGCGAGCGTGGCGAGCGGGATGTGCGGCTGGGCGGCGGCGCGGGCGGCCACGACGGCCAGGGCCAGCGGCAGGCCCGCGCACCGCGCCACGATGTCCGCGACGGCGGCGGGCTCGGCGGCCGTGCGGTGGGCGCCGAGCCGGCCGGCCAGCAGGGACCGGGCCTCGGCGGGGGAGAGCACGTCGATGGCGAGCAGGTGGGCGCCCTCGGCCGCGGCCAGGCTGGTGAGCCGGTTCCGGCTGGTGACCAGGGCCAGGCAACCGGGCGCGCCGGGCAGCAGCGGCCGTACCTGTTGGGCGTCCAGGGCGTTGTCCAGCACCACCAGCACGCGCCGGTCGGCCAGCAGGCTCCGGTAGAGGGCGGCCTGCGCCTCCAGGCCCGTGGGAATCCTGGCCGGGGGCACTCCGAAGGCGTCCAGGAATCCGCGCAGTGCCTCCGCCGGGTCCCGTAACGATCCGCTCGGGTCGAAGCCGCGCAGGTTCACATAGAGCTGCCCGTCGGGAAAGTGCTTGCGTACCCGGTGCCCCCAGTGCACGGCCAGCGTGGTCTTGCCCACCCCGGCCGTGCCCGACAGGGCGGAGATCACCACGGGGGCCGACAGCCGGGCCGCCTCGAGGAACGTGTCCAGGCGGGACAGTTCCTCCTCCCGGCCGGTGAACCCTCGTACCCCGACCGGCAGTTGTGCGGGAACCACGCCTCGCTGCGGACCGGGGCGCGGCGGCGCCACGGGACGTGCCGGCGCGGTCGGCTCCGGCGCCTGTCCCCGCAGGACGGTCCGATGGACCTCGCGCAGCGCCGGGCCGGGGTCCGTTCCCAGTTCCTCCGCCAGCCGCTGCTGGACGGTGGCGTAGCACTCCAGCGCCTCGGCGCCCCGTCCGGCGGCGTACAGCGCCCGCATCAGCGCCTCGGCCAGTGGCTCCACCAGCGGATGTTCGGCGTGGAGTGCGGAGAGCGGGCCGATCGCCGCGGCGGGGTCGCCCAGACGCGTCCGGACGCCGGCCCATGCGACGGTCGCGTCCGTCCGCTCCCGGCGCCACGCCTCCCGCGCCTGCTCCGCCCACAAGCCGTCCAGTCCGCTCAGCGGCTCGCCGCGCCACAGGCCGAGGGCCTCTTCCAGCAGGGACGCCCGCGCCGGGTCCGGCAGCCGGGCCGCGCGTGCCCGGTCGACCAGGCGCCTGAAGTGGTGCACGTCGACCTGCTCGGGGCCCGCTTCCAGAACGTATCCGCCGGACCGGCGCGTCAGCCGGAGCCGTTCGCCCGCGGCGTCGCCCGTCTGCTCGCAGATCCGGCGGATCCGGGCGATGTGCGAGTAGACGGAGCGCCGGGCCCCGTCCGGGGGAGCCGTGCCCCAGACCCGTCTGATCACCACGTCCGCTCCCACCGGCCGACCCGCGTCCACGGCCAACGCCGCGAGCACAGCGCGTCGTTGCGGCGGTCCCACCTCGGCCGTCCGCTCCGGCGTGGCCAGTTCGACAGACCCGAGTAATCGCAATTGCAGCATGCCGCCCCCTCCCCGATCCCTCAGCTCCGCAGGAGTCTGCCCGCGTCCGCACGGCGAGCGACAGCCCCGTCGACGGGAGTCGACAAGCTATCGGCAACCTTTTGGCCGAGACCCGGCTCCCACCATGTCGGTGTACGCGGCGGCCGACCACCGAACGCGTCGCTCACAGGGGGGACTCGGGGGACCATGCAGGAAGACGGCAGTTCTGTGCGGGTGCGCACCGGCAGCGAGCCCGGAGCGGGCGGGGGCGCCGAGGGGCCCGCTCCCGCCTCCGTTCGTCCTTCGGCGCATGCCGGGGGGCGGAGTGTGCTGGAGGGAGCCTTCGAGTTGCTGGCCGCGGTGGAACGCAGCCGGGGGGCGGGGCTGACCCGGCTTGCGTCCGAGAGCGGACTGCCCAAAGCCACCGCGTACCGGCTGCTGGAACAGCTGGTCGGCCTGGGCGCGGTGGAGCGGTTCGCGGACGGGTACCGGATCGGCTCGCGGATGTTCCAGCTCGGGAACGGGTGGCAGCCGCATCCGGGGCTGCGTTCCACGGCAGCCGGGCCCGCCCGCCGTCTGGCAGAGGTCACGGGCGCGGCCGTGGGGATCGCGGTGCTGCGTCACGACCGGACGCTCCTGCTCCACTGGACGCCCGGAGAGGCCGTGACGTTCCCGGCTTCGCGGGACCGGTCGGCCTGGCCGTGGTTCACCGCCGCCGGCAAAGTGCTCGCCGCAGCCCCGGAGTACCGCTTCCCGCCGAGCGCGGTGCCCGCTTCCTGGCCGCGGGAGGCACGGGCGATCCGGGAGCGCGGCGTCGCGGTCGACCAGGGGATTCTGATGCCCGGGGTGTGCTGTGTGGCCGCTCCGCTGTACGCCGCGAGCAGGGCTCCGGTCGCCGCGCTGTTCACCGCGGCCGGCCCCGCCCGCCGGCCGGAGCGGCTCGCCGACGTCGTCCGGCGGACCGGCGCGGCGATCAGCGCGGGCCTCGGGGGCGGCGATCTCCGGCTGCGCATCTGATCCGGCGCCCCCTGGAAACAGCCGATGCCCCGTTCCGCCCGTTGCCTCACCGGGAATTGACCGCATGATTTCCCGCGGACCCCTCCCCCGCATTGGCCGATGCCATATATTCGACGCGCCGTACGAACGCACGCCCGAACGACAGGGCCGGCTCAATGGGGGATCGACGGTGCGTTGTCTGCCTCCGCACGAGGGAGGATTACTGTGACTGAACAGGGATCCGAAGTATCCGAGGAGTTTCCCGAGGAAGGTCCGGGAATTCTGTCCCGCCGTTCTCTGCTGCATCGTTCGGGCGCCGTCGGGCTGGGCGCGCTGTGGCTCGCCGGCGAGTCGGCGCCGCTCGGCGCCGGCGTCGCGTACGCCGCGGACGGCGACGCGGACGACGACCCGGGCGACGGCGGGCTCGTCCGGGTCGACACGCACGAGAGCGCCAATCTGTGCGCCGCGCTGTCGCCGGACGGCACGACGCTCGCCATCGACGCGCTCAACGCGATCTGGCTGTTACCGGTCGGAGGCGGTACGGCGCGCCGGCTCACCGACGACGTGCTGGACGCGACGCAGCCGCACTGGGCGCCGGACGGGCGGAGCCTGGTGTTCCAGTCGTTCCGCGAGGGGACGTACGACCTGTGGCGCATCGACGTCGACGGGTCCGGCGCCCGTCGGCTGACCAGCGGCGACGGGTACGACCAGGAGCCCGAGTTCTCGCCCGACGGCCGCTCGGTCGCGTTCGCCTCCGACCGGGACAACGCCGGCCGGATCGAGGTCCTCGACACGGCGACGGGCGCCCGGCGGGCGATCACCCAGCGGGACCGGAACGTCGCCATGCCGACGTGGTCCCCCGACGGGCGACAGGTGGCGTACGTCGCGGAGTACGGCTCCATCGAGGCCGTCGACCTCGCGACGGGGGCGACCCGGACGCTGCTCACCGGCCCCGCGGACGCCGCCCTGTACGCACCGTCGTTCGCTCCGGACGGCCGGCGGCTCGCGTACGTCCGGGTCACCGGCGCGCGCGCCGAACTCATGGTGGACGACCAGGTCGTCTCCGAGGACGAGGACGTCTTCCCGCTCGCGCCGGTCTGGTTGTCGGCCGGCGAACTGCTCTACACGGCCGACGGCCGGATCTGCCGGCGCCGGCTCGACGGCGACGGCGGCCGCAGCGTGGTCCCGTTCACCGCCTCGGTCGAGGTGCGGCGGGTGGACCACGGGAAGCGGAAGGGCCCGGACCTCACCGGGGACGGCCCCCGGCCCGTCCTGGGCATCGCCGACCCCGCGCTCTCCCCCGACGGCCGGAAGATCGCCTTCCGGGCGCTGAACGCGCTGTGGCTGCGCACCGGCGCGGAGCGGCCCGTCCAGATCGTCGCGGACGGCTACTTCAACTCCTCGCCCGACTGGGCGCCCGACGGCCGGTCCCTCGTCTACGTCAGCGACCGCGCCGGCACCGCGAACCTGTGGCGGTACGACGTCGCGAACGGCTCCTCCGAGCGGCTCACCGATCTGCCGAACGCCCAGCTCTCGCCCCGCTGGTCACCGGACGGCTCGCGGATCGCCTACCAGGACGAGAGCGGCGCCACCTGGGTGCTGACCCTGGCCGACGGCTCGGTCACCCAGGTCGTGCCCGCGCTGTACCAGCCCGGCCCGCCGGCCTGGTCGCCGAACGGCAGGATCCTCGCCCTCGCCGCGGCCGCCCCGTACTCCCGGCGCAGCGTCAACGGCCTGAACCAGATCCTCACCGTCGACCTGACCACGCACGAACTGCGCTACCAGAGCGTGGCGCCCGGGCGCTCGGTCTCCACCCGCAGCGGCGACGGCCCGCTGTGGACGCCCGACGGCACGCATCTCGTCGTCGGCATCGAGAGCCAGGCGTGGAAGGTCCCGGTGGACGCGGCCGGCCGGATCACCGGCGAGCCGGTGCGGATCACCGAGGACGTCGCCGACTCGCTCTCCGTGGGGACGCGTTGCGACGCCCTGCTCTACCTCTCGCTGGGCCGGCTGCGCATGGTCGGTCTCGACGGCGGGACGCCGCGCACCCTGCCGACCCGGCTGTCCTGGACCCGCCGGCCGGCCCCCGCCGGCCGGACCGTGGTGCGGGCGGGCGCGGTGTGGGACGGGACGTCCGGGTCCCTGCGGCACGACGTGGACGTCGTGCTGCGCGACGGCCGGATCGAGGAGGTCGTACGACGCGGAGGCGCGCGCGGCGAACGGGTCCTCGACGCTTCGGACCTCACCGTCATGCCCGGTCTGATCGACACCCACAACCACTGGCACTGGCGCGGCCCCCAGTGGGGCGACCGGCAGGGCCGGGCCTGGCTCGCGTACGGCGTCACCACCAGCCGTACCCCCGGCGATCCGGCCTACCAGATGGTCGAGACGCGGGAGGCGCTGGCGGCCGGGACCAAGGTCGGGCCGCGCTACTTCGGATCCGGCGAGGGACTGGAGGGGACCCGCGGGCGCCACCGCGCCATGCGTCCGGTCTTCTCCCGCGACCAGCTGGACCGGGACCTGCGGCGCGCCCTCGCGTTGCGCTACGACCTGCTGAAGTCGTACATCCGGCTGCCGGTGGAGTACGAGCGGGAGGTCGTGGCGCGCGGGCACGCCGCCGGCGTCCCGGTCACCTCGCACTACCTCTACCCGGCGGCCCGCACCGGGCTGGACGGCATGGAGCACACCGGGGGCGGCAACCGCCTCGGCTACTCGCGGACGCTGAGCTTCGCCGCCGGGCGCACCTTCCAGGACTCGGTGGACCTGCTGGCGGCGAGCGGCATGTGGATCTCCACGACGACGCTGTTCGCCTCCGAACTGTTCGTCGAGGACCGCTCGCTCGTCGAGGACGAGCGGACCCGGGTGCTGTACCCCGACTGGGAGTACGCCCGGCTGGTCCAGAAGGCGGCCGACGCGGCGTCGGGCAGCGCGGACGCGCAGCTCGACCACGCCTGGACGGTCGGGGACTGCGACATGCTGCTGCGGGTGCACCGGGCCGGGGGCCTGGTCGTCGCCGGCACGGACTCGGCTCTGGACGACGTCGCCGTCAGCATCCACCAGAACCTGCGGATCCTGGTGAAGTACGGCTTCACCCCGCGCGAGGCGCTCCTGACGGCCACCGGGAACGCGGCGCGGGCGCTCGGCCTCGGCGACCGGCTGGGCCGGGTGGCGCCGGGGCACCTGGCCGACCTGGTGGGCGTCGCGGGCGACCCGCTCACCGACATCCGCGCGGCGGCGGCGGTGCGCCGGGTCGTGGTGGGCGGCCATCCGTACGACGTGCCGGAGCTGCTCGCACCGTTCCGTCCGTCCGCCGCGGCCGCCCGCGGCGGCGCACCGGGCGGCGCTCCCCGCAACGAGGTCCGGGCCGCGGCGCCCAGCGCCCGAGAGAACGCCGCGCACTACTGGCACGAGGCGGAATGGCGGCACGCGGGCTGCTGCCGCTCCCGCTGAATTACCCGAAGTCCGCAGAATCCGCGGAATCCACGGAATCCGCGCACAGGGAGATCCGGGACCGGCTTCGGCCGGTCCCGGATCCGTGTCGGCGGGAATTCCCGCGAATCAGTTCACCTGTCGCTCACGACCGGCCCAGAATTCCTTGCGGAGTTCCCGTCTGAGTATCTTTCCGCTGGGATTGCGGGGGACGCGCTCGATGAACTCGTAACCGCTCGGGGACTTGAAGTCGGCGATCCGCCCCTGAAGGTGGAGTTTCAGTTCCCGCGGGCTCGCCGACATGCCCGGACGCAGCACGACGAAGGCGCGCACGACCTCGCCCCAGCGGTCGTCGGGCACCCCGATGACGGCCGCCTCGGCCACCGCCGGATGGGTGGCCAGCGCGTTCTCCACCTCGGCCGGGTAGACGTTCTCGCCGGCGACGATGACGGTGTCCTTGAGACGGTCGCACACGTACACGTAGCCGTCCTGGTCCAGGTATCCGGCGTCCCCGGTGTGCAGCCAGCCGTCGGCGAGGGTCTCCTCCGTCGCCTCCTTCATGCCCCAGTACTCCACCATCACCGCGGGCGTGCGCAGACAGATCTCCCCGATGGCGCCGGACGGGAGGGTGCTGCCGTCCTCGCAGACCACCTTCACCTCGACGCCGGGGTACGGGCGGCCCGCGGCACGCAGGCGCGGACTGCCGGCGCGGTGGTCGGAGGGCGGCAGGCACAGCGCGGTGTTGCCGCTCTCGGTGAGCCCGTACAGCTGGCCCAGGTCGCAGTCCAGGATCTCCATGCACTCCAGCATCAGCGTCTCGGAGATCGGGGAGCCGCCGTAGGTGACCTTGCGCAGCGAGGCGAAGTCGGCCGGGCCGACGCCGGGTTCGGACACCATCATCTGCAGCATCGACGGCACGGCGCAGGTGGTGGTGACGCCGTGTTCGCGGATCAGCCGCACGGCGTCGTGCGCGGCGAACATGCGCATGGCCACACTGGTCACGCCGGCGTTGAAGGCCTGCATGGCCCACCAGATGCCCGCGACGTGGAAGCCGGGGATGCTGATCAGGCTGACGTCCCGCGGATGCCAGTCGATCCAGTCGAGACCGTGTTCGGCGAGCAGGTCGCGGATCGCGAAGAAGCTGCGGTGGGCGAGGACGACGCCCTTCGGCAGGCCGGTGGTGCCGCTGGTGTAGATCTGGGTGACCGGGTCGTCGGGCTGGGCTTCGACCGCGAGGTCGTCGTCCGGCCGGCCCGCCTTCCACTCCCGGAACCCGGCGCCCCGGTCGTCACCGGCGTCGAGCCCGACGATCGCGGGCCGGGCGGGCAGCTCCTCGCGGATCCGGGCGGCGGTGTCGGCGTACTCCCGTTCCACGAACAGGACTTCGGCGCCGGAGTCGCGCAGGATGTGCTCCACCTCGGCGGGGGTGAGCCGCCAGTTGACGGGGACGAGCACGGCTCCGGTCTTGGCGCAGGCGAAGAAGATCTCGTAGTAGTGCTCGGACTCCTTGCCCAGGAAGGCGACGCGGGCGCCCCGCCCGGCGCCGGCCGCCAGCAGGGACCGGGCCGTGCGGTTGCTCTCCCGGTGCAGCTGCTCGTACGTGACGCTGCGGCCCTCGCAGCTCAGGGCGGTGCGCCGGGGGTGGTGGGTGGCGTGGAACGCCACCGTGTCGGCGGCGGTCCTGAGGTTCGGGTAGTGCATCAGGGGGTGTCCTGTCCGTAGGAGACTGGGGCTCAGATCCAGTTGTGGTGGTCGGGCCAGTGGCGCCGTCCGGTCAGTGCGGGACCGGGGAGGTGGAGCAGTTCGGGGCGCGGGCGGTCGGCGGGCCACAACTCGGCTGTGGCGGGGGCCTCCTGAGCGATGTAACGCCGGGCGTGCCGGACCGGCTCGGCGTCGTGCGCGTGCGCGCCGGTGGCGTCGAACCCCGGGCCGGGGTCGGCCGCGGCCGCGCGTTCCAGGGCGGTGAGGAGGGCGGTCCGGTCGTGGATCACGGCCGCGTACCGGACGGCGTGGTGGTCGCGGCCCTCGGCGAGGGTCCGGCAGACGGCGGCGGGCGACCAGTCGGCGCGGTCCCGCAGATGCCGGTGCAACCGGGCGGCCGTGCCGGCCAGCGCCTCGGCGTTGTGCGCCGACAGCAGCAACGGCCAGGGACCCGCGTCGTCGGCGGCACCGGCGGCACCGGCGCCGTCGAGGGCCCCGGCAGCCCGGGCGGTCCCGGCGGCATCGGCCGCCCCGGCGGCGGGGGCCTCGGGGGTCCCGAGCGCCTCAGTTGTCCCAGCAGTCCCGGCAGCATCGGGGGTCCCGGCCGCCCCGCTGGCATCGGGGGCCCCGACTGCATCTGTGGTCCCGGAGGTCCCGGGAGCCTCAGTGGTCCCGACCGGCCCGACGGTCCCGGCGGACCCGGCGGACCCAGCGGACCCGGCAGTCCCGATCGTCCCGGCGGACCCGGCGGACCTGAGGGATCCGGGGGTTCTGGGCGCCGGGTGCTCGGGGATGCTCTCCAGCACGATGTGCGCCAGGGTGCCGCAGAACCCGAACCCGCTGACGGCTGCCCGCCTCCTGCCCCGCGTGGGCCAGGGCAGCGGCTTCGCGGCGAGCCGCAGCGCGGTCCGGTCCCACGGGATGTCCGGGTCCGCCTCGTCCTCGCCGGGTTGGGGCGGGATCTCCGCGTGGGCGAGCGCGAGCACCGCCTTCATCAGTCCGGGCGCGCCGGAGGCGGTTTCGAGGTAGCCGAGGTTCGCCTTGCAGGAGCCGATGTACAGCGGGGGCGCGTCGGGCGAGCTCCGCGCGTACGCGTCGGCCAGGGTCTCGGCCTCGATCTGCCCGCCGATCCGGGAGCCGTTGGCCTGCGCCTCGACGTACTGCACGTCCTCGGGGGCGATGTCCGCGTCCTGCAGCGCGCGCTCGATCACGGCCTTCTGGCCGCGCGCCGAGGCCACCGAGATGCCGGGCCGGTCGCCCTGGGCGTGGACGGCGCTGCCGCGCACGAGCGCGTACGGCCGGTCCCCGTCGGCGACCGCGTCCGCGTACCGCTTCAGGACGACGACCCCGCAGCCCTCGCCGCGGACGTGCCCGTCGGCATGCCGGGTGAAGGGCCTGCTGCGGCCGGTCGGCGAGAGCATCCCGGCCCGGTCGAGGATGCCGGTGCTGAACGGGGAGAGCAGCAGGTTGCAGGTGCCGACGAGGGCGACGTCGCACTCGCGGGCGCGCAGCGCGCGCACCGCCAGGTGGACGGCCGTCAGCATGGACGAGGACGCGGTGTCCACGGTGACGGCCGGACCGTTGAGCCCCAGCGACAGCGCGATCCGGCCGCTGAAGGCGCTGGGCGAGGAGCCCGTGCTCATGTGCGCGGACAGTCCGTCGCCGGGGATCCCGCCGCGCAGCCAGGCGTGCGGGTACTCCACCGGACCGGCCACCGCGTACACGCCCACGGCGCGGCCCCGCAGCCGCTCCCGGGACAGGTTGGCGTCCGCGAGGGCCTGGGCGGCGACCTCCAGGAGGAGGCGCTGCTGCGGGTCCATGTGCCGGGCCTCGTCCGGTGCGATGCCGAACCGGTCGGCGTCGAAGAGGTCCACATCGCTCAGGTAGGCGCCCTGGCGCAGCCGTCCGGCCAGCGGCGCCAGGTCCGGTGCGGCGAGGTTCCAGCGCGGCCGGCCGAGGCTGTCGAGGGGCACGCCGGCCGCCTCGGTGGGCAGGACGCGGCCCTCGCGGAGCGCGCTCCACAGCGCCCGGGGGTCGTCGAGCCCGCCGGGCAGCCGGCAGCCCATGCCGATGACGGCGACCGGCTGGGTCCTCTCGTGGCGCTGCCGGGCCAGCATCACCATGAGCTGCTTCTTCGACAGGGTCTCCAGGTGGTCGATGTAGCTCATCGCCTTCGGGCCGCCCGTCACCGGAACATCTCGCGCAGCGCGTCGAGTTCGTCGTCCGCTTCGGCGTCGGTCAGCTCGCGCACGTCATCGCCGGGGTCCTCCCGCGGCGGTGCGGCCGGTCCGGCGTCCTCGGCCTGGTCCGGCACGAGCTGCTCGTCCAGGAACACGGCCAGCGAGCGCACGGCGGGGTGGTCGAAGAGGGCGGAGGCGGGCAGCGGGACGCGGAGCGCGGTCTCCAGGGCGTTCTTCAGTTCCACCGAGCCGAGCGAGTCGAGGCCGAGGTCCACGAACCGGGCGTCGACGTCGATCTCGTCGGGCGAGTCGTACCGGAGCACGTCCGCGATCCGGCCGCGCAGCAGGGCGCGGAGCGCGGCCTCGCGGTCGGGCTTCGGCCGGGCGAGCAGGTCGTCGACGTCCGGCTCGGCCCGGTTCGGCGCGCCGGTCCTGCCCGAACGCAGCTCGTCGAGAAGGGCGTTCGGGGTGGGCAGCGCGCCGGTGTAGGCGTCCCAGTCGAACTCGCCGACGACGGTCTGGGCGTACGGCCCGGCGAGCGCGGCGAACAGGGCGTTCAGGGCGGCGTCGGGCTTGACGAACCTCAGGCCGCGGGCCTCGATGCCGGAGATCTGGCGCTCGGTGAGGGAGGCGGCCATGCCGATGTCGGCCCACGGGCCCCAGTTGATACTGAGTCCGGGCAGGCCGGCGGCCGCCCGCGCCTGCATGAGGACGTCCATGTACGCGTTGGCGGCGGCGTAGTTGGCCTGGCCCGCGGAGCCGAGCACCGAGGCGATCGACGAGTAGCCGACGAAGAACCGGACCGTGGGGACGTCGGCCAGCGCGCGGTGCAGCAGCCAGGCGCCGTGGACCTTGGGGCGCAGTACGGTGGCCATGCCGTCCCAGGTCTGGGCGGTGAGCGGGGCGTCGGCGAGGACGCCCGCGGCGTGCAGGACGCCGCCGAGCGGGGCGTCGCTCCCGGCGAGTGCGCCGACGATCCGGGCGACGTCGGCCGCGTCGGCGATGTCCCCCTGGTGGACCTCCACCTCGACGCCTTCGCCGAGTCCGGCGGCGATCTCGGCCCGCCGGGGCTCGTCGACGGGGCGGCGGCTGACGAGCGCGATACGGCGGGCGCCCTGCCGGACCAGCTTGCGCGCGGTGGCCAGACCGAGTGCGCCGAGGCCTCCGGTGACGAGGTACGTCTCCGCCGGGTCGATCCGCACCGGCTCTGCGGGCAGGTCGCGTTCGTCGCGGAACTCCAGCACGACCTTGCCGACGTTGGCGCCCCGGCTCAGGACGCCGAACGCCTCCTCCACCTCGTCGAGGGAGTAGCCGACCACGGGCAGGGCGGTCAGCCGGCCGGCCTCGATGTGGTCGGCGACGGTCCGCAGGATGTCGTGGTTGAGGCGGTCGAGCCCGTCGGCGGGCAGCTCGCTGAGGTCGAAGTTGTGGTACTCGACGTCGGGTCGCCGGGCGTTCATCTCCTCGGGCGACCACACGCCGATCTTGCCGAGCTCGACGAACCGCCCGCCTTCGGCGAGGCAGCGCAGACCTGCCGGGATGTAGTCCTTGTTGAGGCTGTTGAGGACGACGTCGACGCCCCGGCCGCCGGTGGCCGCGAGCACCTCGTCGGCGAAGTCGAGGGTGCGGGAGTTCATGACGTGCTCGACGCCCTGGGAGCGCAGCAGGGGCCACTTGCGGGGGCTGGCGGTGGCGTACACCTCGGCGCCGGCGAGCCGGGCGAGCTGCACGGCCGCCTGTCCGACGCCGCCCGCCGCCGCGTGGATCAGGACCCGGTCGCCCGCCTTGAGGCCGGCGAGGTCGTGCAGGGCGTGGAACGCCGTGACGTACGCGGCGGGCAGACCGGCGGCCTCGGTGAAAGTGAGGCCGGCGGGCTTGCGCACGACGACCGTGGACGGGACCGTGACCCGCCGCCGCATACAGCCGATCCGGCTGAGCACGACGTCGTCGCCGGGCCGGAACGCGGCGTCGGGTCCCGCCTCGACGACGGTGCCGGACGCCTCGAAGCCGAGCGGGAGGGGCTCGTGCGGGAGGCCGTGGTCCAGCGCGTACTGGCGGAGCATGCCGAGCGCGTTGAGGACGTCCTTGAAGTTGAGTCCGGCCGCGTGGACCTGGACGGTGACCTCGTCGCCGGTGGGCGGGCGGTCCTCGACGGGCACCGGCCGGACGGCGGAGAACCGGCCGTACTCGGTGATCGTGAGTTCCGTGTTGACGTCGTCGCGGACGCCGGGCGCGGGCGGGGAGAGCCGCTTCACGTGGCGCACGCCGGACCGGTAGGCGATCTGGTGCTCGCCGCCCGAGGCGTCCGCGGCGAGCAGCTCGTCGACGAGGGGCTGGAGATCGGTTCCGTCGAGGTCGAGCAGCACGGTCCGCAGGGACGGGTGCTCGTGGGCCAGGACCGCGCCGAAGCCCCACAGGGAGGCGGCGGCGAGAGCGTCGCCGTCCCGGGACGCGTCGCCGGCGGCGTCGCCGGGCAGCCACTGGGCGCGTTCGGTCACGAGCAGGACCCGCGGGCCGCGGCCCGCGAGCGGGCCGTCGGCCACGGCCGCCACCAGGGCGAGCAGGTCGCGGTAGTTGCGTTCGGTCTCGGTGCGCAGCCGTTCCTCGCCTTCGAGCGTGGGCTCGGGCGTCCAGAACCAGCACAGGTCCGTGACGGCGTCGTCCGCGGCCAGCAGGGCGGCGGCGGTGGCCGCGTCGGGGGCGTCCAGGGCCTGGAGGCCGGTGCCGGCGAGCCGGTCGCGGAGGTCGCCCGCAAGGCCGTCGCCGGGCCGGACCACCAGGACGCGGCGGTCCTGTCCGCCGGTCCTGGCCGCGGGCAGGGAGCGCTTGAGCCAGCGGGGCCTCGACAGCATGCGCTCGGCCGGGTCGGCCGGGGCGTCGGCGACGCGCTTGAGGCGTACGCCCTGGACGACGAAGACCGTCCGCGCGCCTTCCAGGGCGACGAGGTCGGCGGTGAGCTCGCCGCCGGGGACGAGGCCGACCTGGACGAGGACGCGCAGGCCGGCCTTGGGGCGCTTGAGCAGCTCGACCGCGTCGAAGCCGACGGGCAGATAGGTGCCGTCCAGGTCGACGGCGGCGCCGAGGGTCTGCATCGCGCAGTCGAGGATGGAGGCGCGCAGGTGCTCCCCGAGGGGGGTGTCGAGGCCGCGCAGCTCGCCGGTCGCGAAGCCGTCGGCGTACCGGTCGACCCGCAGGACGCGCCGGAACTCGGGGCCGTAGGGCAGTCCCAGTCCGGCGTACCGCTCGTACAGGTCCTCGCCGTGCTGCCGGGCCTGTGGGGCGTCGAGGGCCGCGGCCGTCCTGCGGAGGCGGTCCGCGACCTCGCCGAGCCCGGCCGGTCCGGCGGGCGCCGCGCCGAGGACGGCGGTGGCGTGGACGCGTTCGATCGCGCCGTCCCGGCCGTCGACGCGGCTGACGATCTCGACGGCGGCGGGCCCGTCGGAGCCGTCGGCGCCCTCGTGCGGGCGCAGCCGGGTGCGGATCTCGGCCGGTTCGCCGTCGCGCAGGAAGAGGGGTTCGTGGATGCGCAGGTCCTGGACCGGACGGCCGGTCTCGCCGTGCACCGCGTCCTGGAGCGCCAGCACGATCTCGACGTATCCCGCGCCGGGGAACACCGCCTGGCCCATGACGACGTGGTCGGCGAGGTACGCCGGGGAGTCGGGGGCCAGCAGCGCGCTGAACTCGCGCTCGCCCGCCGCGCGCCGGTCCTCGGCGGTGACGTCGCGGCCCAGCAGGGGATGGCGGGCCGGTCCGGACGCGCGGCCCGCGAGGGCGGAATGGACGCGCTTGGAGGGCAGCGGGTGGCGTTTCTTCGCGAAGACGTAGCCGGGCAGCGGCACGCGCCGCCCGCCGCGCTCGGCGTGGTAGCCCGCCCAGGAGACGGGGAGTCCGGCCTGGTAGCAGCGGGCGAGAGCAGTGGCGATGGTGGTGGCGCCGGGGTCGGACTTGGCCATGCTGGACACCCACACGTGGGCGTCGGGGTCGCCGTTGTGCCGGCCCAGGGCGGTGAGCGCGGCGGACGGGCCGACCTCGATGAAGACGTGGGACCCGCGGGCCTGGACGCGGCGCATTCCGGCGGCGAAGTCGACGGGTTCGAGGATGTGGCGGACCCAGTACTCGGGCGTGCCCACGTCGGCGAGCGTGGCGATCTCCCCGGTGATGTCGGAGACGAAGCTCAGCCGCGGCTCGTGGAAGGCGATGTCCGCGATCGCCTCCCGGAACGCGTCGGCCACCTCGGCCATCAGCGGCGAGTGGAACGCGTGCGACACCGGCAGTTCCCTGACGTCGACGCCGCGGGCCCGCAGGACGCCGACGAGGCCGGCGAGGGAGTCCCGTCCGCCGGAGATCACGCACTGGCGCGGGGAGTTGACGGCGCCGAAGCCGACGTCGGGGCAGGACGCCAGCAGCGGGGCGATCTCCTGTGCGGGGGCGAAGACGGCGGCCATGCCGCCGGGCGCGGCGACGGACTGCATCAGCCGGGCGCGGACGGAGACCAGCCGGACCGCGTCCTCCAGCGAGAACAGGCCCGCGACCGCGGCCGCGGCGATCTCCCCGACGCTGTGTCCGAGCAGGACGCCCGGCCGGATCCCCCAGGACATCCAGAGCCGGGCGGTCGCGTACTCCAGGCTGAACAGGGCGGGCTGGGTGCAGAGAGTGCGGTGGATGTCCTGGTCGCTGTCCGGCGCCTCGCCGAACATGACGTCCTTGACGGAGCGGCCGAGGTGGGCGGCGAAGAGGCGGTCGCAGGCGTCGAGGTGGCGGCGGAAGACGGGGTACCGGTCGTACAGGCCGCGTCCCATCCCGGCGTACTGGGCGCCCTGTCCGGAGAACAGGAACGCGGCCTCGGCGACCCGGGGTCCGTCGCTCTCGCGGGCGTCGTCCGCGAGCTGCCGGCCGAGCAGTCGCACCAGGTCCTCCCGCGAGGAGACGGGTCCGGCGAGCCGCGCGGGCAGGTGGGCGCGGCCGAGGTTGGAGCTGCGGCAGAGGTCGGGGAGGGCGAGGTCCTGACGCGTGTCGAGGAAGCGCAGATGGGCGGCGGCCTGGGCGCGCAGTCCGGCGTGGTCCTTGGCCGAGAGGGTGAAGACGGCGGTGCCGTCGTCCGGGGCCGCCTCGGGCGCGGGGGCGGGCGGCGCCTGCTCCAGGACGACCGACGCGATGGTGCCGGCGAAGCCGAAGGAGTTGACCAGCGCGCGTCGGGGCCCGTCGGCCCGCCAGTCGCGCAGAGCGGTGGGGACGGTCACGCGGTAGCGGTCCCAGGGGATGTGGCGCGACGGCGTGTCCAGGTTGATGTGCGGGTAGATCACGCCTTCCTGGAGCTGGAGGACGACCTTGGCGACCCCGCCGATGCCCGCGGCGGCCTCCATGTGGCCGATGTTGGTCTTGACCGAGCCGACGGCCAGCGGCTCGCCGTGCGCGCGCGACTCGGCGAAGACGGTGTTGACGGACCCCATCTCGATGGGGTCGCCGAGGGACGTTCCGGTGCCGTGCGCCTCCACGTACTGGATGTCGGCGGGCTCCAGGTTGGCCGAGGCCAGCGCGTCGCGCATCAGGGCGACCTGGGCCGTGCCGTTGGGGACGGTGAGGCCGCCGCTCTCGCCGTCCTGGCGGACCGAGGAGCCGCGCAGCAGCGCGAGCACGGTGTCGCCGTCGCGCCGGGCGTCCGAGAGCCGCTTCAGGACGACCATGCCGGACCCCTCGCTGCGGCCGTAGCCGTCGGCGGAGTCGTCGAAGGTCTTGCAGCGGCCGTCGGGCGAGAGCATGCCGGCGCGTGAGTAGACGATGTGGTTGCGCGGGTGATGGGTCGCGTTCACCCCGCCCGCGAGGGCGATGTCGCACTCGCGTCGGCGCAGTCCCTGGGCGGCGAGGTGCAGCGCCACCAGCGAGGCGGAGCAGGCGGTGTCGACGCTCAGGCAGGGGCCGCGCCAGCCGAGGAAGTAGGACAGGCGTCCGGCCGCGGCGCTGTGCGCGGTGCCCGCGGCGACATGCGCGTCGAGGTCGATCGGGTCCACGGCCTCGACGTCGATCGCGAAGTCCATCTGCCCGACGCCCAGATAGACGCCGCCGTTCTTGCCGCGCAATGCCGCCGGGTCCAGCTGGGCCGATTCCAGGGCACGCCAGGCCGATTCCAGGGCCCAGCGGTGCTGAGGGTCCATGAAGTCGGCTTCTTTGGGCGATATGCTGAAGAACTTCGAGTCGAATTCCTCCGCGCCGGACACGAATCCCCCGCCCGACGCGAGGGGGCTACGGCCGGCCTCCTTCTCGGCGGCCTGCAGAGCGTCCATGTCCCAGCGGTCCTCGGGCACGGGACCGGTTCCCGCCCGGCCTTCTCTGAGAAATTCGGAGAATTCCTCGGGAGTGTCGTTGTCTCCCGGGAACCGGATGCCCAGCCCGATGAGGGCGATCGGCTCGTACTTCTCCAGAAGGAGGTCCTTCAGCAGGGCTTCGGTGCGGGACGAGGCCGTGTCGGTCACTGGTAGAGCTCCTTGAGGATGTCGTTGACCAGGTGCTTCGTGGACGTGGCCACTTCTTCGTCCTGGGGCGGCTCGGGGGTGGGCGAACCGGTGGGGAAGAGTTCGGGGACCACGTCGGCGGTCAGGAAGTCGACGAGGTCCCCGACCGTCGGATGGTTGAACAGGAAGGCCGCGTCGAGGGTGCGGCCGAGTTCCCGTTCGAGCCGCCGCCTGGTGTCGACGGCGCCGAGCGAGGTGAGTCCGAGTTCGAAATAACTCACCCGGAGCGGAAGCACCTCCGTGTCGTCCATCATCAGTTCCCGTTTGAACTCCGCGACGACCAGCGATTCGAGGAGCGACCGGCGTTCGGAAGGCGGGGTGTCTGTCAATTCCTGAATCCAGGGTGTACGCGAAGTCATGCCGCTCCTTGGCTGGATTGTTCGTTTCTTGTTGACCGCGGTCGCTCGCGGATGGAAGGATCAGCGCGCCAAGTTCATTTAAAAATCAAGGGAATTGAGGGTCATTCGATGACGGGGACCGGCGAGGAGAGCGACCTGGAGTTCGCGGCCCGGCGGCGCGCCGAGGAGCTGTACGCGAAGGACCGCACCTGCGAGCTGCTCGGCATCGCCCTGCTGGACGCGGGGCCGGGGCGGGCGACCGTCGGCATGCGGGTCACGGAGGCCATGGTGAACGGCCATGGCATCGGGCACGGCGGCTTCCTCTTCCTGCTGGCCGACGCGGCGTTCGCCTTCGCCTGCAACACGTACGGTCCGACGACCCTGGCCCAGGGCGCGCAGATCACCTTCCTCCGCCCGGCCGAGGTGGACGACGAACTGGTCGCGGAGGCGGTGGAGCGGACCCGCTTCGGGCGCGGCGGCCTGTACGACGTCACCGTGCGCCGCGCGGACGGAGTGCCGGTGGCCGAGTTCCGGGGACAGAGCCACACGCTCGGGAGCCGGCCGGCTCCCGAGGCGGGGCGGGCGGACCCGTCACTTCGGTGACCATCGCGGGTCCCGGCCCAGCGAGGCGAGCAGCCGGTCCTCGGCGCTCGCCGCGCCGGCCGGCTCGACCGGCGGGCCGAACGCCGCGCCGGGGCGCTCCCGCGACGGCCCGACGGGCACCTCCCTGACGGCCACCTCGGCGGCGGCCGCGACGAGGTCGTCGTCGTAGGCCGCCGGGACGCCGAGGGAGGCCGCGACGTCCCAGCCGTGCACCACGTAGTCCACGAGGTGGAAGCCGATCGCGCGCGGGGCGGCGAACCGCATCGTGGGATGGATCCACGGCAGGACGAACTCCCGGTCGAGCACGCCGTCGGCGGCGAACGCGTCGAGGACGCGGGCGACGGAGTCGGCGTACGCCCGGCGGGGATCCGCGAGCGGCGTCTCCCGCCAGACCGACTCGTCGACCGGTCCGCCGTCGGCGGCCGCGGCGAAACCGAGGTGCTGGGCCGTCATATGGGCGAGGAGGCGGCGCAGGGACCAGCCCCCGCAGGGGGTGGGACCGTCCCACCGGTCGTCACGGATCCCCGCGACGATCTCCGCGCTGCGCAGCACGGCCCTGCGGTCGAGTTCCCGGACGCCGCCTTCGGACGGGTCCACGGCGATGTGCCGGTCGGTCATGATCAGCCCTTCTCCTGTGCGTTCTCCCGCCACCAGCGCCGTCCCGCCTCGGGCAGCGTGGTGACGGGGTCGTAGAACGGGTGCCGACGGGTGAGCGCGTCCGGGTCGTCCAGCTCTATTCCGGTGCGGTAGTTCTTCGTCCACTGCGAGACGCCCCGTTCCCGGTCGTAGTCGACGAGTTGGTGGACCCAGCGCTTGCCGACGTACGGGACGTCGCACACGATCCGCGGCGTCGCGTAGCCGGGCAGATAGCCCATCACGGCGTGCTGGAGTTCCTGCGCCTCCCACACCGCGATGCGCCAGTGCTCGGCGTTCGGGATCATGTCGCACATGTAGAAGTAGTAGGGCAGGATGTTCGCCTCGCCCTGAAGGACCATGCACAGGTCCAGCAGTGCCTTCGGGGAGTCGTTGACCCCGCGCATCACGACGCCCTGGTTGCGGATGTCGCGGACGCCCGCGTCCAGCGCGGCCCGGGCGGCCTCGGCCACCAGCGGGGTGACGGACTGGACGTGGTTGACGTGGGTGTGCACCGCCAGGTTCACGGAGCGCCGGGCCGCGGTCCGCGCCACGCGTTCCAGTCCTTCGAGGACCGCCGGCTGGAGCCAGTGCTGGGGCAGCCCGGCGAGGGCCTTGGTGGCCAGCCGGACGTCCCGGACGCTCTCCAGGTCGAGCAGCCGCATCAGGAACGACTCCAGGCGCGGCCACGGCACGTTGGCGACGTCGCCGCCGGAGACCACGACGTCGCGTACCCCGGGGTTGCGTTTGAGGTAGTCGATCATCTGGTCCTGGCGGTCGGCCGGCTTGAGGGTCAGCTTCTGCTTCTCCACCTGGGGGGTCGAGCCACCCACCAGGTCCATCCGGGTGCAGTGACCGCAGTACTGGGGGCAGGTGGACACCAGCTCCGCCAGGACCTTCGTCGGGTAGCGGTGGGTGAGCCCCTCGACGACCCACATCTCCGCCTCGTGGAGCGAGTCCCGCTGGGCGTAGGGGTGGCTCGGCCACTCCGGTTCGCGGTCGGAGGCGACCGGCAGCATGTATCTGCGGACCGGGTCGGCCAGGAAGGCCTCCGTGAAGGCCGCCGGCCGCGTGGGCGCGCCGGGCGCCATGGTGTTGAGCATCTGCGGGGTGAGCAGCATCGACATGGTGGCGAAGCGCTTGTGGTCGGCCTCCAGGTCGTCGTAGAAGCGGTCTTCGAGGAGCGGGCCCATCACCGCCCTCAGCTGCCTGGCGGTCTTCACGCAGTGCGCGCGCTGCCACTGGGCGTCGCGCCACCGGGCGTCGCTCACCTCGCTCCAGCCCGGCAGACGGCGCCAGTCGGGTTCCACCGGGATCACGCGCTCGTACTCGTAGGGCTGCGGTACGGGCAGGGTGTGCGGTCCCTGTGACGTCATGATTCCCATCGGATTCCTAGCTGATCGACAGGGCGGGCGCGGCGCCGGTGAAGAGGGTGGCCCAGCGGGTGCGCAGCTCCCGCTTGAGGACCTTGCCGGTGACGCCGGTCGGGAAGTCGGCCGGGTCGCGGGCGACGATCACGGCCGCCAGCGGTGCGAGGCCGGCGGTGGCCAGTTCCTTGCCGGCCCGCGCGCACAGCTCCGTCGCGGAGGGCTCGGCGACGCCCGGCTGCATCCGTACGACGGCTATCGGGACCTGTCCCCTGCCGTTCTCGGCCGGCACGCCGACGACGGCGCAGTCCTGCACGACGTCCCCGCAGTCGGCGAGCAGCACCTCCTCCGCGGGCAGGCTGTAGACCGGGCCGTCCTCGGTGTCGATGACGTCCACCGTCCGGTCGAGGTGGTAGAAGTTCCCCTCCTCGTCCCTGCGGGCCACGTCGCCCGTCAGCCAGTAGCCGTCGACCTCGAAGCTGCGGGTCAGCTCGGGGTCGTTCCAGTAACCCGGAGTGCGCGAGGGGGTCTTCACGGCCAGCAGGCCGACCGTGCCGACGGGGACCTCGCGGCCGTCGGCGTCGAGGACGGCCGCGGCCGTGACGACCTCGGTGGGCTTGCCGACGCAGCGGTCGTCGCGCGCCGTCTCGGGGGTGGTCACCTGTCCGAACAGGGCCATGCCCATCTCGGAGGAGCCCAGTCCGTCGATGAACTGCGAGCCGGGGACGGCCTCGTCGGCTGCGTGGTCGCGCGGCAGCAGCCACGGCTTGATGAGCCCGGCGGGCCGTTCCCCGAGCCGCACCAGGCGGCGGATGTGGCCGTAGTGGGCGCTGTCGCCGGTGTTGAACCAGCTGTGCACCTTGGCGGCCGCCCGCGTCGGCGGCTCTCCCGTGGCGAGCTCGACGAAGGTGCGCGGGAAGGAGGCGACCATCGTCGGCCGGAAGGCCTCCATGACCGGTTCCACGACGGCGCGCCGCCAGTCGCCCATGACGACGGTGGGCAGCCCGAGCAGGGTGGCGGTGAGGAAGTAGCTGAGCCCGCCGGCGTGCGTGTGCGGCATCAGGGACATCAGCCGGTCGTCGGGCGAGGCGGGGAACCGCTCCATGCGGGGTTCCTTGCCGGCCCAGAACTGACGGTGCCCGAGCATCGTCGACTTCGGGGTGCCGGTGGTGCCGGAGGAGTGGATCAGCGCCACGATCTCGTCGTCCGCGTGCTGGTACGGGTATCCGTCGGGCAGCGGGCCGCTCGGTTCGTACGCCTTGATCTCGGCGGCCGGGACGACGAAGCGGGGCCGGCGGCGGTTGGCGTCGGCACGGTACGCGGCGACCAGGCGGGTCGGGTCGTCGGCGACCAGGCCCACCGCGCCGACGTGGTCGAGGTAACGCAGGGCGGTGGTCTCCGGCATGGCGTCGTTGACGAGGGCCGGCACCGCGCCGAGGGCGGTGAGCGCCAGGAAGTGCAGCAGCGGTTCGAGTCCCTCGCGGACGAGGACGGCGACCGGCTCGCCCCGCCGGACCCCGTTGGCCCGGTACCAGTGGGCGTACCGGTCGCGCAGCGCGGCCAGGTCGCACAGGCTGTGGCCGCGCAGCACGACCTGACCGCGGTGGTCGGTGCTGTGGGTGAAGGCGTACGGGACGGTGTTGTTCGGGTTCGCCTCCAGCGCTTTCTGCAGGAAGTTGCCGGCTCCCAGCGCGGGGTCGGTCATGAACTGCCGCCGGACGGCGAGCGGGGCGATCGGGCTGGTGGTCACGGTGCTCTCCAGAGGACGTCGGGGTGGTCTCGTGACGACTCGGGCCAGGTGGTCGTCCGGCCCTGCTGCGCCGGACGGCTCCCGTGGGCGGACGACTCCCACAGGCGGACGGCTTCCGTCGGCGGATGCCTGCTACCGGCGGGCGGCCAGTTCCGCGGCGGCCCGGTGGCCCGACCGGACGGCGCCTTCCATGAGTCCGAAGAACTCGGTGCTGGTCTCGGTGCCGGCCCAGTGGACGCGGCCGTGCGGACGCGTCAGGTGGGGGCCGAGCGCGAGCCAGTCGCCGGGACCGAACAGGGCGGCGTAACAGCCGCGGCTGTAGGGGTCGTTGACCCAGTCGGTCACATGGAAGCCGACCGGCTCGGGCAGGTCGGGGAAGAGCCGGCCGGCCTGGGCGACCGCGGCGGCCCGCTGTTCGGCCAGGGGCAGCGCGGCGAAGCGGCGGGCCTCGTCGCCGGTGACGAAGCCGGTCAGGATCCCCGCGCCGCCGTCGGCGGGCGAGTCGTCCACCGTGGACAGCAGCGGGCCCTCGGCACTCACCGACCAGCCGGACAGGCCCTGCCGGCGCCAGAGCGGGGAGGGGTGGATCAGGTGGACCTTGACCGCGCAGCCGGGCCCGGTCCGCTCCCCCGAGCGCGGGGCGGGCAGCGCGGGCGAGAAGTCGATCCGGTCGGCGAGGACCGGCGGAGTTGCGACGATCACCGCGTCGGCGCGGGTGGCGCCGCCCGCCGAGCGCACCGTCACGCCGGTGTCGTCCTGTTCCACCGCGGTGACCGGCTCGGACAGGCGCACCCGGTCGCCGAGTCCGGCGGAGAGGGCCTCGCTCAGCCGGTGCGCGCCGCCGTCGATCCGCCACTCCTGGGCGCCCCCGGCGAAGGCGTTGAGGTAGCGCAGGCCGCCTCCGGAGCGCAGGTAGAAGGCCATGTGCAGGACGGACACGTCGGCGGGAGCGGCGGCCATCATCTCGCCGAGGAACAGCGGGAAGAACAGCCGGCTGTCCGGGTGCCGCAGGCGGTCGTCCGCCCACTCGGCGGCCGTCATGGCGTCGAGGCGCTCGGCGTCCGGGGTGAGCCAGGGGGCCTCGACGCGCACGGACCGCGTGACCTCGTCCAGCAGGTCGAACAGCTCGCCCAGCGCCACGCCGCTCAGCGGGGGGAAGCGCCCGGGGATGCTGTCCGCCCGGGCGGCGCCGGAGACGTCGAAGCGGCTGTCCCCCTCCATGACGGTGGGCACGGTCTTGAGGCCGGAGCGTTCCATCAGCGCGAGCAGTCCGGTGTGCCGCTCGCCGAGGTAGGCGGCGCCGGCGTCGGCCCAGTCGCCGGGGGCGACCTCGATGCCGTGCGTCCTGCCGCCGACCCGGTCGCGGGCCTCCAGGACCTGGACGTCGACTCCGCGGCCGGCGAGGTCGGCGGCGGCGGTGAGGCCCGCGAGCCCCGCCCCCACGACGACGACGCTCGTCGCGGCGGCCGTCGCGGCGCTCGTCGGGACGCTCATCGGGACACGCTCGCGACACGGTCGGCGAGCAACGCGGGGGTGGGAGCGACGAGCAGGTCGTCGAAGCTCAGCTCCACCCCCCGCGCGCGGGCGACGGCGCTCAGGACGCGCGTGCCCATGAGCGAGTCACCGCCGGATTCGAAGAAGTCGGTGTCCGCCGTGACGCCGTCGGTCTCCAGAACCCTGCGGAATATGTCGACCATGTCGTCGGGGCTCATCGGTTGTCCTGTTCTGTGAGGCCGCCCCGGTGTTCCGCGGGGGCGGACGGCGCGGCGGCGGGTGAGTGACGTCGGTGGGTGCCGAGCCGGTCGATCTTTCCGCCGGCGGTGTGGACGAGTCCGGGGACGACGGTCACCCGGTGCGGAACGAGATGGCCGGGCACGCTCGCGCGCAGGTCGCGCAGGACCTGCCGGGCGAGAGCGGCGTCGTCGGCGTCGGCGCGCCGGGGCACCACGTACGCGGTCACGGTCGTGCGGTCCTCGACCCGGGTGCCGACGACGACTGCGACGCCGACCTCCGGGTGGGCGGTGAGGTGGGCCTCGATCTCGCCGGGGTCGACCCGGATGCCCCGTACCTTGATCTCGGCGTCGAGGCGGCCCTCGTGGACCAGATGACCGTCCGGACGGCGGGAGACGCGGTCGCCGGTGCGGAACCAGCGCACGGGTCCTTCGGGGCCCTGCCGGGTCACGAAGCGTTCGGCGGTGACCTCCGGCAGGTCCCGGTAGCCCAGCGCCAGGGCCGGCCCGGAGACCAGGAGTTCGCCGTCCGGGCCGACGGCGTCGGTGACGTGCGGCAGCGGTGTGCCGACGGGGACGCCCTCGTGCTCGCCCCACCAGGCGCCCGGGCCGGGGGCCTCGGGGCCGTGCAGGTCCACCGCGTGCGTGATCAGCGTGGTCTCGGTGCACCCGTAGGTGTTGATCAGCCGGACCCGGCCGGTGTCGCGGGCCCGCCACTCGGCGAGCCGGGCGGGGCTGACGGCCTCTCCGCCGATGACCACCGTCCGCACGCGGTCGGGCAGTTGCTCGTCGCTCTCGGCGAGGTGGCGGACGAGCTCGTGCCAGAAGGCGGTCGGCAGGTCGAGCAGCGTGACCCGGGTCGCGGCGACGGCCCTGAGCAGTCTGGGGATCGAGCCGGTGTAGGCCTCCTCGTGGAAGACGAGGGTCGCGCCGGTCGTGAGCGCGGGGAGGATCTCCTCGAGACAGGTGTCCCAGTTGAGCGAGGCGAACTGCAGGACGCGGTCCGCGGGGGTGAGGCCGAAGAGGTCGCGGAGCGAGGCGACCGAGGCGGCGATGGCGCGCCGCGGGGTGAGGACGGGCTTGGGCCGCCCGGTGGACCCGGAGGTGAAGAGCGTGTACGCGGGCGCCTCCGGGTCCCCCACCGCCGGGTCCCCCACCGCCTGGTCCGGCGATGCGCGGTGCGGCTCGTCCCGCGCGGGGTCCGGCGCGGCGGCCTGCATGACGTCCGGCAGGGCGTCCGGCGCTGAGCGGAGGCCGGTCGGTCCGAGCACCCGGGTGCAGCCGGCTGCCTCCAGGAGCGCCCGCTGCCGGGCGGCGGGGAAGGCCGGGTCGACCGGGACGTAGACGCCGCCCGCGGCCAGGATGCCCAGGAGGGCGACGACGGTGTCCTCGGAGCGGTCCGTCAGGACCCCCACCGGTCCGGGCTCGGGGCCCAGTTCGCGGGCCGTCGCACGGACCCGGTGGGCCAGCTCCGCATACGTCGTCCCACGTCCGTCGCATTCGATGGCGCACTTCTCGGGAAAGGTGCGATCCATTTCCAGAAAGGCGGGCACTATACCCACCATCAACATTTCCCTTCATTTTCCAGCATGGCCATGACGCTATCACTCCGAAATCTCGGCGAGTCAAGCAGAATTCGGCACGTGACCCACGTCACATGAATTACGGGAGTCGACGCGGCCTTGCCCGCCCCATCTGCATGCGGTAGGAATTTATCCATCCACAGAGGAGGTCGACTGCGCATGACGAAACCGTTCCAGTTGCGGATCACCGTTCGGGGCTACGAACTCGACACACAGGGACACCTGAATCAGGCCGTCTATCTGCAGTACTGCGAGCATCTGCGCTGGGAGAGCCTGCGCGCGGCCGGCATCTCGCAGGACAAGCTGATCGCCACACAGATCGGCCCCGCCGTCCTGGAGAACACGATGCGATTCCGCCACGAACTGCGCGGCGGGGACGAGGTCGACGTGACCTGCCAATGGATCTGGGGCGAAGGAAAGACCTTCCGCGTCGAACAGGAAATCCGGCGCACGGACGGCGTCCTCGCCTGTGAATTGTCGAGCGTCGCCGGACTCATCGACCTGACGCAGCGCAAACTGATTTCCAACCCGGCCGAGCATTTCGCCAAGCTGGCCGACCATCCGGAAATCATGGGTCTCTGAGCTTCACCGAGCCCCGCTGGACGAGCCCGTCCGAAAGCACCCGAGGAAGATTCACCCCGATGTCCTGCGGCAGAATCCTCCGAGGGTGCTTCCGGATTTCCCACCCCCGTGCGCACCCCTTCCGCGGTTCCGCGGTCACTCCGCCCGCGACGGCCCCCGTCCTGCCGACGGGTACGGCGGCGGGAGCCGCGAGAGCGTGAGCAGCGCCCGCCCGATGTCGGCCCCCTGGCGGCCGAGCGCGTCGGCGTACCGTCCCAGAACGGCGTTCTCCCAGGCGAGCTCGGAGGCCGGCAGACCCGACAGCCGCCGCGACGACTGGTCGTACCGGGCGAGTTCCGCCCGGCGCAGCACCATGGTGATGATCTGGCCGTCGAGTTCGGCGAGCCGCGCGCGGACCTCTTGTTCCCCGGCGCTCGCGGGAACCGGCTGAGGCGCCTGCGTCACCGGGGCCGCCACGTCCAGGGCCGCGCTCACGCGTCCACCGCCTCGCCCGGGACCAGCAGCCCGCCGGCCGCGGTGGCCGCGATGGCCGCGGTCATCGTCCGCGACTTGACCAGGGTCTCCTCGTATTCCTCGGCCGGCTCGGACAGCGCGATCACCGCTCCGCCGACGCCGAACGACGTGCCTTCGTCGGTGGCGACGATCGTGCGGATCACGATGCTGAGATCGGCGGCGCCGCTCAGCGAGAACCACCCGAGGGCGCCGGAGTACACACCGCGCGCCCCGCCTTCCAGCCGGTCGATGATCTCCATGGTGCGCAGCTTGGGCGCGCCGGTCATCGACCCGCCCGGGAACGACGCCCGTACGCAGTCCACCGCCGAGACGCCGTCGCGCAGCGTGCCCCGCACGGTGCTCACGAGTTGGTGCACCGGCGCGTACGTCTCGACGTCGAACAGCTTGGGGACGTGCACCGATCCGACCTCGCACACGGTGTTGAGGTCGTTGCGGAGCAGGTCCACGATCATCAGGTTCTCGGCGCGGTCCTTCTCGCTGGCCAGCAGGCCCTCCCGCAGCGCCCGGTCCTGTTCCGGGGTGGCGCCGCGCGGCCGGGTGCCCTTGATCGGCTTCGACTCCGCGACCCGGTCCGTCCCGATGCTCAGGAACCGTTCCGGGGACGCGCTGAGCACGGACACTCCGGGGAAGTCCAGGAGCGCGCCGTAGGGGACGGGGCTGATGTCCCGCATCAGCCGGTAGGTGGCCAGCGGGTCGATGACGGTGGGCGTGGAGACCATGTTCGTCAGACAGATCTCGTACGACTCCCCGTCGCGGATCTTCTCGAGGCACTGTCCGACGCGCGTCAGGTACTCCTGCTCGTCGTGCCGCTGCGCGAGTGCGGCGGCGGCGAGCGGGAGCGCCTCGGCGAGCGGTGCGCGCTCGCGGTCCCTCTGGTCGGGCAGCACCGCGAGGCGGCCGGCCGTCGCGTCGAGCCACTTGACGGCGTCCGGGTCGTCCGGGCCGGTGCCGAGACAGAGCAGGTACGTGCAGCGCGCACCGTGGTCGACGACGACGGCTCGGTCGGCGAAGAGCAGGGCCGCGTCCGGCGTGGGCGCGGTGTGCGCGGCTCTCGCCCCGGTCTCGGCCTTGAGTTCGTACCCGAGGTAGCCGACGTAGCCGAGGTTGAAGGAGAACGGCAGCCGTGGGTCCGCCGGCAGCGCGCGCCGCTGCAACTCGGCGTCCAGGTAGTCGAAGAAGCCGCTGGCCACGTGTTCGTCGGGGCGGCCGGCCCGCTCGACGCGGACGGTGCGGGCCGCGACCCGGTAGGTGAGGTACTCGGCCAGCGGGCCGCTGCCGTCGCCGAGGAAGGAGAAGCGGGAGTCGCCGTCGGCGTGGGAGCCGCTGTCGAGCCAGAAGCTGTGCGGCCGGCCGGCGAACAGCTCGGCGTACACCGCCTCCGTGTCGGGGGCCTGGTCCAGTCGGCGGGTGTACAGCCGGTACGGCGACTCGGTCGTCTCGGCCGTCTCACGCCTGAGGGACAGGTCCCGGAAGTTGGCGAGCAGTTCACGGCCGAACTCGCTCGATATCGACTCGGGGTGGAACTGGACGCCCCAGACGGGACGCGTGCGGTGGCGCAGTCCCATGAGGACGCCGTCCTCGGTCCAGGCGACGCCCTCCAGTTCGTCGGAGAGCGCGGAGACCGCGAGGGAGTGGTAGCGGACCGCGGAGAACGGCGACGGCAGCCCGGCGAAGAGGTCCTCGCCGTTGTGCAGGATCGGGGAGAGCCGGCCGTGCATCGGCTCGGGGGCGTGCTCGACCGTGCCGCCGAACAGGGCGGCGATGCCCTGGTGTCCGAGGCAGACGCCGAGGACGGGCAGTCCGGAGTCGCGGATCGCGCGGCTCCCGACGCCGAAGTCGCGGTCCCGGTCGGGGCGGCCGGGTCCCGGTGAGACGACGATGTTGTCGTAGTCGCCGAGGTGCAGGGCGGACCAGTCGACGTCGTTGCGGACGACGACGGGCGGCTGGCCGTTCACCTCGCCGAGGAGTTGGTAGAGGTTGTAGGTGAACGAGTCGTAGTTGTCGACGAGGAGCGTGCGGACGGGGCGGTTCATGAGGCGACGTCCCTGACCGGCAGCCGGCCGTCGGTGTCCGGCGTGTCGGTCACGGACTCCTCCACAGGGCCGGGCCCCTCGGTGATCAGGTCGTGCGTCCGCCGCGTGGACGCGCCGGCGACGGCGTGCTGCCGTCCGTGCTCCGCACCCGGTACGCGGATGCCGGTCCGGGTCTTCGGGGTGGGGAGCGACGTCGCGTCGATGCGGTCGAGTTCGGCGCGCAGACCCGCCAGCCCGGCTTCATGGCTCGAGGTCGTCGTCATGCCTGTGCCTTTCTGAACGTCGTGGTGCAACGGCCTGGTTCCGTCGGGTGTGGGGTCCTCCCGATGTCGGGCGGGCACGGCCCAGTACGGCCGTGCGTCCGTGTGGGGACTCATGACGACAGGACCGCTCGGCGCCGTTGCCCAGCGTCCTGCCAAGGTGGCACTTCGAGCCAAACACACGGCACGGAGGGTCCCCAAAGCTTTTAGCTGGGGCTAAAAGCTCCGCGGGAGGGCCGGTCCGCAGGCCCCGGGGACGGCCGGAAGGACGGCCGGCCCGAGCGGCGGACTACGCTCGGGCGACGCGGTCTTCGCAGGTCAGACGACGCGGCCCAGGGAGTGCTCGGCGCCGCGGACGAGCGCCTCGCCGGTCTCCGTGAGGGTGTGCACGACCCGCTGACCCGACCGCTGGCTGGTGACCAGGTCGCAGCCTCTGAGCACCGAGACGTGCTGGCTGATGGCGCCCGGGGTGACGTCGACCATGGCGGCCAGCTCGCCCGTCGAGGCGGGCGTGGTCAGCGCTTCGAGGACGGCGGCGCGGACTCCGCCGAGGAGCGCCCGGAGCGGGCTGGGGCGGTCCTCGCCGTGGTGCCGCCAGATGTCGGCGACCGCGGGCCGCGGATACACGATCATCGCCTGGAGCGGCGGCAGCATGGTCAGCACCTCGGGGCCGCAGAAGACGCTCGGTACCAGGACGATGCCCTGGCCGCCCAGCGTCTCCTCGAAGACGTAGCTGCTGCGCACGACGAGACGGTCGTCCTGCCACCCGATGCGCTCGTTGAGGGTGGAGAAGACGGAGGCCGCCCCCGAGTTCTCCATCACCCGCATCCGGGAGCGGACGTCGGACACGAGCCCGGCGTGCAGCTTGTGCCAGGACGGTTCGAGGGCCACCCGCCAGTAGGCACGCAGCCGTTGCGTGATCTGCTGGACGGCCTTCTCGGGCTCGTCCAGCATCTGCCGGTGCAGCGGCGCCGTCTCCCGGCGCCAGGCGAGCGGCGTCCCGGTGTCCCCGATCATCCAGGCCAGCTCGTCCACGAAGTGGGAGAGGCGGGTGGCGCGCACCGCTTCCAGCTCGTTCTCGAAGCTGGAGGGCGTGCCCGTGGGCGGCGGCGTGAGGAAGTCCGGCACGTATCCGGTCGGCGGGATCACGGCCCGCAGGGGCCTGAGGTCGAGGCCCTTCAGCCGGTGCAGGACGTCGTCCACCCACGGCTGGTGTTGTTTTCTGCGCTCGGGAGACGCCAGCATGCGAAAGCTGTAAACGGTTTCCCCGAGCGGAGACATTGAAAATCGAACTTTCGCGACGTCATCGGCGGTCGCACTGTAGCTGATCAACGTTCCCCCGTTTCTCTGCTGCACCTGCACCTCTCACGGTAGGCCGCGGAAGACGCAGTTGCGCAACGCAATCCGGACCGGGATCCGGACGCCCGAATGAACGCGACCGCAACGGGACAAGGCCCGCCGGCGACGAAAGAGGCCGTGCGTCCCGCCGCGTTCGACAGGGACGCACGGCCTTGACGAGGTCCGACACGACTTCGCCCCGCGGCATTCCGAACAAGTCAAGCGGTATTCACGTCAGATGGCGGCCGATGCCGCACCCGAAGAATTCAGCCAGGAACATGTCCGAAAACAGCACCCCCTGTCCGGGCCCGGGGCGGGAGGCGCTCGGCGCCGTCCTACTCGGCCCCGGCGGGGACGACCTCGCGGGCGAGGACCGCGTACACGTACTCGCTCCCCCAGCCGCGGTCGTCGCGGTCGTTCTCGATCAGATGCGCCTCACGACGCATCGACAACCGCTCGCAGATCCGCTCCGAGGCCGTGTTGTCGGCGTCGATGCGGGCGAACAGCCGGTGCACTCCCAGCTGTTGAAAGGCCAGGTCACGCAGGGCGAGTGACGCTTCCGTGGCATAGCCCCGGCCTCCGTGGCCGGGGTGGAAGACCCACCCGATCTCGGCCTGCCGGGCGTAAGCGCTCGACAGCGTGACCTGCACCTCGCCGATCACCCCGGGGGTGTCGCGGCGGCACACCGCCAGCGTGAGGTTGTCCCCGTCCTCCTTCCAGTGGGTGCCCTGCCCGACGCGCTCGATGACCTCGGCACAGCGCGCGCGGTCACGCGGCGGCCGGTAAAGAAACCTGGCCACTTCGGGCAGGCTCTGATATGCGTGCATGTCGTCGAGGTCGTCCGCCGTGAACAGACGCAGGACCAGCCGATCCGTCGTCACCGGCTGGGAAATCGCGAAATTCATGGGTCCCGCTTCCCTATTCATAGGATTGACACCCCATCATGCGCAACTTAGACTCCACGGCGCTACCTGGCCAGTGGCATCTGCAACGGGGGAATGAAGCGATGCGGCGATGCGCACAGTCCTGGGCTCATGTCGGGTGCCCACCGGACTGGACCACCACCCCATTCCTCACCTCGTTCCGGAAGTCGCCCTCAGAGGCGGCCGAAAGCGGACGCACCGGCGGCGTGGCAGTACCCACGCCACCGCGGAGCCGCGAAGTGGCCTGCCCTTCATACCGCGTACCACGCCCCTGTGGCAGGCGTGCGCGCGGTGGCACCACGTGACCCTGGACAGCCCGGTCTGAGCGACCGGTCCAGGCCCGTCCGGGCACGACGACACCCCACCTTTCTCACGGCCGGAGCACGCGCCGAGCGGCGCCCCCGTGCCCGTAGACACGAGGAGAACCATGTACGCAGGGCCACAGCAGACTGCCGTCGTCGTCGGCAACGGAGCGGTCGGCGCCTCCATCGCCTATGAGTTGAGCAGCCGCGGATTCCAGGTCACGCGCGTGGGCCGGGAGAACCGGCCCTACGCCGCCTCGCTCGCCGCCGGCGCGATGCTCGGCTGCTTCGGCGAGGTCACCACGTCGCTGCTGGCCAGTGACCACGGCCGGGCCAAGCTCGACATGGACCACCGGGCCCGCCGCTACTGGGCCGAGTGGGACGAGCGCCTCAGCCAGGACTCGGGGGACTCCCGCACGCTCTTCAGCGCCGACGGCACGTTCGTCCTCCTCAACACGATGGGGTCGGCCGCCGTCGACTCCGGCAACTTCCGCGCCATCGAGGCGACGCTGCGGGAGTACCAGGAGCCGTACGAGACCGCCGACCCCGAGGACCTGGACTGGCTGTCCCCGAACGACCTCTCGCGCTCGCTGCGCGGCATGTACATCCCGGGTGAACACGCCGTGGACTCGCACCGGTTGCTGGTCAAGCTGGACCAGGCGCTGGTGAAGTCCGGCGGCCGGGTGGTCGACGCCGAGGCGCTGCGGGTCCGGGTGACGAACGGCCGCGCGACCGGCGTCGAGCTGACCAACGGCGACGTCCTGCCCGCCGACCATGTCGTCGTGGCCGCCGGCGCCAGGTCCCTCACGCTGCTGGACGAGGTGGCCGAAGCGCGCGCGCAGATGCCGCCCATGGTGAGCGGGTACGGCGTCTCGGTGCTGGTCGAGACCGAGGACCGCGCGCTGCCCTCGTCCGTGGTGCGCACCCCCAACCGGGCCTTCGCCTGCGGTCTGCACGCCGTGCCCCGCGCCGACGGAGTGCTCTACCTCGGCGCCACCAACATCATCTCCGAGCAGCCCCGTCGCTTCGCCGCCGTCGGCGACCTGCAGTTCCTGCTCGGCTGCGCCGTGGACCAGCTGCACACCGACCTCTCCGAGTCGTCGCTGCTGTCCGTCCAGGTCGGCAACCGGCCCGTGCCCGCCGACGGCTTCCCGCTGGTGGGCGACGCGGGCGCGGAGGGGCTGTGGCTGGCCACCGGCACCTACCGCGACGGACTGCACCAGTCCCCGCTGCTGGCCCGGCACATCGCCACGCTCGTCGAGGGCGGCACGAGCGAGTACGACTTCCTGTCGTCGTTCTCCCCGGTCCGCGCCCCGCTGGCCGGCGGGACCCGCGAGCAGGTCGTGACCACGGCGGTCGAGCACATGATGGCCACCGGCTACGAGTACAAGTGGAACGTCACACCGGAGTGGCCGCCGCGCATCGAGCGTCATCTGCGCCGGTTCTACGGCTCCCTGGTGGAGGAGCTGCACCCGTCGTTCACGCCCCCGGCCGAACTGGTCGCCGCGATGACCGACGGCATCCGCGCGTCCCTCACCCGCTACTACGCGGCGTGGTCGCGATGACGACGGCGGAGCGCATCCGGTCCGTCCACGACGCGGCCCGCGCCCGCCTGGCCGAGGCGGGCGTGTGGGACGTCGAAGGAGACCTCGCCGCGCTGCGGGAGCGCTTCCTCGCCGGCGGGGCCGCGGCGGACGTGGCCCGTTTCGAGGCCGCCGTCGCCGAGCGCTGCCGGCGCATCCCGCTCGGGCACATCACCGGGTCGGTCGACTTCGACGGGCTCGAACTCGTCGTCGGCAGCGGGGTGTTCGTGCCCCGGCACGAGAGCACCGCGCTGGTGGCGTGGGCGGCCGACGAGCGGACGCTGCCGCGCGGCGGCGTCGCGCTCGACCTGTGCTCGGGCGTCGGAGCGCTCGGCATCGCCCTGTCGCGGCGCCGCCCCGACGCGAAGGTGACGTGCGTGGAGCGGGACGACACCTGTCTGCAGTACCTGCGGCGCAACGTGGCACGCCACGAGGCCGTCCTGGGCGAGGTCGCCGTGCACGCGGCCGACCTCACGGACCCGGGCTGCCTCGACGCCTACGACGGCGGGACCGACCTGGTCGTCGCGAACCCGCCGTACGTCTCGCCCGAGGTGCGACTGCTGCCCGAGTGGTCCGAGCACCAGCCACGGGCCGCCGTCTACAGCGGCGCCGACGGGCTCGACCTGATCCGCCGGATCGCCGTCCTCGCCGCCGCGGCGCTGCGCCCCGGCGGGCGCCTCGCGCTCGAACACGACCGGGCGCAGCCCGAGCAGGTGCGCGCGCTCCTGCGCGGCGACGCCTTCGACGACGTCACCACCTTCGTCGACACCGCCGGAGAACCGAGGATCACGGTCGCCCGCCGTGCCCACCAGGAGGGAACCCCGTGAGCGCGTCCCCGACATCGCAGAACTGGCTGACCACCCGCAGGGACCGCACCTCCTCGGCCCTGGACCGGTGTTTCGCCGAAGGGCTGACCGGACACACCGTGGTCTCCCGCGACCGCAAGCGGGTCACCCTCCAGGACGGCACCACGGCCACGGAGTTCGTCTCCTGCTCCTACCTCGGACTGGAGTCGCACCCCGCGCTGTCGCAGGCCGTGGTCGAGGCCGTCGGCCGCTTCGGCGTCCACCTGTCGTCCTCGCGCAACCGGATGCGGCCGTCCTACCTGCCCGAACTGGAGGAACTGCTGGGGCGCGTCTACCCCGGCGCCACCCCCTGCGTGTTCACCTCCACCAGCAACGTCCACCTCGGCGTGCTGCCGCTTCTGGCGTCGGGGTCGCTGCCCAGCTACCCCGTGCAGGGCGGACCGCATCTGTTCGTCGACCGTACGGCGCACGCCTCGATGCAGGTGCTGCGCGGCATCTTCGAGCAGTTCGGCCCGGTCGACCGGTTCCGCTCCGACGACCCCGCCTCGGTGGAGGAGTCGCTGCGCCGGGCGGCCGGGGCGGGGCGCACCCCGGTGCTGCTGGTGGACGGGGTCGGTTCGATGGACGGCCTGGTGCCCGTCCAGGACCTTGCCCGGCGGACCGCGTCCGCCGGCGGGTACCTCTACGTCGACGACGCCCACGGCATCTCCATCGACGGCGCCGCCGGCTGCGGTTACGCCTTCGACGCGCTGGGGGGCAAACTCCCCTACAACGTCGTCCTGGCCGGGTCCCTGTCCAAGGGCTTCGGCGGTTCGGGCGGCTTCCTGCTGGTGGCGTCCGGCGAGGACGTCGCCGTCGTCAGGAAGCTCGCCAACCCGCTGGTCTTCGGCCACTCGGTGATGGTGCCGATGATGGCCGCCAACGTCGCGGCGGCCCGCATCCATCTCTCCCCCGAGATCACCGAGCTGCAGCGGGCGCTGTGGGCGAACGCGGCCCGGCTCGACGGCCTGACCGGCGGCAAGCTGTCCAACGCCGGGCTGCGCACGCCCGTGCGCGGCGCGGTGTTCGGCTCCGAGGAGGAGGGGCTGCGCACCGTACGGCGGTTCAAGGAACGCGGAGTGATCATGCTCCCCGCGTTCTACCCGACGGTGGCGCAGGGCCGGTCCCTGCTGCGGTTCGCGCTGTCCGCACTGCACAGTGAGGAGGATCTGACCCTTCTCGCGGACACGCTCGAGGAGAGCGGGCACTACGGAAGCGGTCAGGAGCCCGACGCCCGTGACTGAGCAATCCACCTCGCCGGCCGCGGCGGAGGTCCCCGGGCCGCCCGGCCCGGCGCTGGGGCCTTCGGTGCGCCCCCTCGCCGTGTCGCACTTCGTCACCTACTTCGGCGACGGCCTGTTCTACGTCTGCGCGGCGCTGTACTTCACCCGGGTGGTGGGACTGGGACCGGTCACCTACGGAGCCGCGCTCACCGCCTCCTGGCTGCTGGCCATGGTGCTCAGCGTGCCCGTCGGTCATCTCGCCGACCGGTTCGAGGCCCGCACCGTGGCCGTCACCCTGCTCTCGGTGGCCGGCCTGTCCATCTGCCTCTACCTGGCGACCTCCAGCGTGCCGCTGTTCTTCGTGGGGGCCTGTCTGCTGGCGGTCTCCACCCAGGGCACCATGTCCGCCCGCTCCGCCCTGATCGCCCGCTCGTTCCCTCCCGGACAGGTCACCCGGGTGCGCGCGGTGCTGATCGCGACCGCCAACGCCGGTCTGGCCGTGGGGGCGGCGCTGGGCGCCCTGGTCATCGCCGTGGACACCGACACCGCCTACCGGCTGGCGTTCGTCCTGGACGGGCTGACGTTCTTCGTCGCCGCCGCACTGCTGCTCAAGGTGCCGCCGACGCTGCGCACCGCGGCGGGCTCCCCGGCGGCCTCCCCGGAGGACGGCAGCCCGGCCGAGCGGGCCGGGGGCTCGCCGCTGCGGGTGTTCCGCGACCGCGGCTACGCCGCCGTCAGCCTCGTCAATCTGGTCCTGATGCTCCATGTGCCGTTGATCGACGTGGCACTTCCCCTGTGGATCGTCCGGCAGACCCACGCGCCCGAGTGGACCATCGCCGCCGTCTTCGTGGTCAACACCGGCCTGGTGGTGGCCCTGCAGTACCGGACGTCGAAGACGGTGACCAGCGTCGACGCGGGGGTGCGCAGTCTGCGCGTCGGCGGGCTGCTGCTGTTCGCGGGCATGGCGCTGTACTCGCTGTCCGGGCTGCCCTCCTCGCCCTGGGCGGCCGCCGGGGTGCTCCTGCTGGCGGTCACGGTCCTCACCTTCGGCGAGATACGGCAGATCTCCAGCATGAACGAGATCAGCTTCCGGCTCGTCGCGGACGGCAGGTACGGCGAGTACCAGGGCTTCTTCGGCATCGGCTCGACCATCGCCGAGGCGGTCGGGCCGCTCGCCCTGACCTGGCTCCTGCTGTCCCACGGCTCCTGGGGCTGGCTGGCCCTCGGCGCCCTCTTCCTCGTCGCGTCCTTCGCCATGAAGTACTGCGTCGCCCTGGCCCGCCGCTCTCCGCTCGTGAGGGAGAACGCCCTGTGACACCTTCCGCGGCCCCGCGCCGCCCCGTGCTCCTGCTGCTCAGCGGCAGTCGCAGAGTCGTCGACAAGGCCCTGGGCCTCGGTCTCGACGTGGTGCACCTCCAGGCGCCCACCATGGCCGACGCCTCGCTGGACCCGCTGTGCCTGCGCTCGGTGCGCACCGACCTGCTCGACGTGCCCGGCGTCGTGGCCGTCGCCCGTGCGCTGCACGAGGAGTTCGGCTTCGCCGGGGTGTGCAGCAACCACGAACCCGCGTGCGCTGCCGCCGAGGCGGTCGCCCTGGACCTGGGGCTGACCGCGCCCGGCACCGGGGTCGCCGCCCTGCTGCGCGACAAGGCCAGGACCCACGAGGTGCTCGACAAGAGCCCGGCGCTGCGCTCCCCCTGGGCCCGGCTGACCGGCCCCGAGGACGCCCTCCGGGTCGCCGGGGAGGCCGGCTGGCCGCTGATCCTCAAGCCCGTCGACGGCTCCGCCAGCCTGGGCGTGCTCAAGGTCGACGGCCCCCAGGACCTCGACGACGCCTGGCAGCGGGTGCAGGACACGCTGCGCAACGGCCACCGGTACCACGAGGTGCTGCCCGTGACCGGCTACCTCGTCGAACCCTTCGCCGCAGGCGAGGAGTTCAGCGTCGAGACGTTCAGCCGCGGCGGCAGCCACGACGTGCGGGCGGTGGTGCGCAAACTCGTCGGCGGCTCGTTCGTCGAGACCGGTCACCTCGTCCCCGCCGACCTCGACGCCGGGCGGCGCCGGGCGGTCGTCGACCGTGTCGTCGCCTTCCTCGACCACGTCGGGCTGAGCGAGGGGCCCGCGCACACCGAGGTCATCGTCGGCGAGGCGGGCGTCCACCTCGTCGAGTCGCACGCCCGTACCGGCGGCGACGAGATCCCGGCGCTCCTCACGCTGGTCACCGGGCGGGACATGGAGGCGGACATGCTCGCCCACGCCTGCGGTCTGCCGCTGCCGGCCGCGTCGCCGCCGCTCGGCGCGGCCGCCGTCAAGCGGTATCTGCTGGCGGACCGCGCCGGTCGCGTCGCCGCCGTCGACGGCGCGGCCGAGGCGGCCGCGCTGCCGGGCGTGCACAGCGTGCGGATCTGGACCGGACCGGGCGACACCGTGCGCCCGGCGACGGCGAGTTGGGAACGGCTCGGCGAGATCGTCGCCGTCGGCCCCGACACCGGGGCGGCCGCCGCGGCGGCCGAGCGGGCCTGCCGGGCCATCACCCTACGGATGGAGGAACAGTGAGGCTCCTCGCGGATCTCACGCTGCCGCGCCCGGAACTGCTGGCCGTCCAGGCGGACAACCTGGCGCTCATGCGGGACGCCGTGCGCCGGTCGCCGACCTGTACGGCGCTGCGCCCCTACGCGGACCGGCTGACCCCCGAAGGGCTGGAGCAGGTCCCGCTCACCACCCGCGACCGGCTCGCCGAGTGGAGCGTGGCGCCGGGCGCGGCGAACCGCATCACCGAGGGCGACATCCGCCTGGTGCTGCGTTCGAGCGGCTCGTCGGGCAGGGTGCGGACCCTGTTGCACGACCGCCCCTTCAACGAGCGGGTCGAGGCACTCGGCGCGCGCGGCCTGTGCGTCGACGGACTGGGCGACAACCCGTTCGTGCTCAACTCGCTCGCTCCGGGCGACCTGTTCGGCGGCTTCGGCTTCGCCGACGCGGTGCTCTCCCGTCGTGGCGCGGCCGTGCTTCCGGCCGGGACCTCCATGCCGGCGCCCCACCTCGCGGAACTGATCGCCGACCTCGGCGTCACCGCGATGGTCGGCCTGCCGGGCTATGTCGAGCGTCTGCTGGCCGAGATCCCCGAGGCCATGCGGCGGCTGCGTACGCTGTACTACCTCGGGGAACGTATGGCGGGACCGGCCGCGGACCTGCTCACCGAGGCCGGCTGCGCCGTCCGCTCCTTCGCGTACAGCACCACCGAGACCGGGCCCATCGGGTTCCAGTGCGCCCATCTCACCGGCACCGACCACCATGTGCACGAGGACCTGGTGATCGCCGAGGTCGTCGACGACGACGGCCGGCGGTTGCCGGACGGCGTCGCGGGCGCGCTCGCGGTCACCGTGCCGGCCGACACCGGCACCGCGCTGGTGCGCTATCTCGTCGGCGACCGGGCGAGCCTGCGGACCGCCGACTGCCCCTGCGGCTCGACGGCCCGGGTGCTGCGGATCGGGGCCCGCGACGACGTGTCGGCCAACCTGGACGGCACCCTGGTCACCCGCTCCATGTTCGACACGGCGCTCGCCCTGCCGCCGGACGCCCGCTACCAGGTCGCCTTCGGCTCACGCCGGGGCATGCTGCGGCTGACCCTGCGCGGCGCCGCCCTCGGCGGACTGACGGGCGAGGCGGCGCGCACGGCCCTCGGCCGGCACCAGACCCTCCGCAAGGTCATCGGATCAGCGCGCTTCGCCGGGCTCACGGTCGACGTCGGGACCGCGCCGCGCATCACCACCCGGGCCAAGGCCCCGTTCTTCTGGGACGAGAATGAAGAGGACTGAGATGATCACGTCTGGAGCGGTACCCGGTGAGGCGGAGGCGGCGACGGTGCTGGGCCCCCTGCGCGACCGGCTCGACGACCTGGACCGCCGGCTGCTCGGGCTCGTCGTCGAGCGGATGGAACTCTGCCTCGACATCGCCAGGCTCAAGGCCGAGCACGGGATCCCCATGATGCAGCCCTCGCGCGTCGGGCTCGTCGTCGGCCGGGCCCGCGCCCACGCGGCCGCTCACGGCCTGCCCGAGCAGTATCTCGGCGACCTCTACGAGAGGATCGTGGCCGAGACCTGCGCCCAGGAGGACGTGCTGATGGCGGAACTGGACGGAGCCGAAGACCGGTGAGGGCCCACGTCGACGACGTCGACCCCCTCGCCCCCGGCATCGCGCGGCCCTGCTCCGGGCTGCGCGCCAGGCGGCGGGAGGACGAGGCGTGAGCGCCCCGGCCGCGGACGGAACGCGGGCGCGCCGGCGGATCGTGCTGCTGGGCGCGGGCGGCACGGTCGGCCGCTGGTACCGCGCCCACCTCACGGACGCCGGGGACACGGTGACCACGGCCGACCTCTGCGCCGGCGCCGACCACCCCGGCGACGTGCGCACGCCGTCCGCCGGTCTGCGCTCGGCCGTCGCCACGGCCGACGAGGTGGTACTCGCGCTGCCCGAGGACGTCGCCGCGGCGTGCCTGCCGTGGCTGGCCGGGGCCACGCGCCCGGAGACGGTGCTGGTGTCCACCTGCTCGGTCCAACTGCCTTTGTTCGAGGCCGCGTCGGAGCAGGGGCTCCGCGCCCCGCTGCGCGGAGTCAACCCGATGTTCTCGCCCACCCTGCCCTCCGCGGGGCAGTCCGTCGTGCTGATCGCCCCCGGGGCCGCGCCCGAGCAGCGGGCCGGAGCCGGGGCGGCGGGCGTCGTCGGCGCGGTCGGCACGGACCCTCACGTGCGGCGGATGTCCGCGCGTCTGGAGGCCGGGTCCATGACGGTCTCCGTCATGGACCCGGCCGGCCACGACGCGGCGATGTCCGTGCTCCAGGCGCTGCCGCACGCGGCGGTGCTGTCGTTCGTGGACGCGCTCCTGGCCGCGCCGGTGGACGTGCCCACCCTGATGCGGATCGCTCCGCCCCCGGCCCGCACCCTGGTGGCGCTGGCCTGTCGCATCCTGGCGGCCCCGCCCGAGATCTACTGGGACATCCAGCGGGCCAACGCGCTGGGCGGCGACCGCCGCAAGGAGTTGTCGTCCTCCCTGCTGCGGCTGGACGCGCTCGTCGACGCGGACCGGGCCGACGACTTCCGCGCCGGTCTCGCCTCGGCGGCGCGGGGCCTGGGCCCGTACGCCGCCGAGGGGGCCGAGGAGTGCCGTGAACTGTTCGAGCTGATCCAGCGGCGCAGGACCGCGCGGCACGCCGCCCCGGACGAGGCCGCCTTGGACACCGGGGACACCGGGCACTGACCCCTTCGGCGGCCGAGCCGCCCCGCCCGGCCTGCTTTCACCGCGGCTGGTGAGGAGAGACGAGTCCGCGGAACTCCTCCGGACGCCGCGGACTCGCCGCCGCCAGGGCCTCGGTGACCGCCTCGACACCGGCCCGCAGGCCGTAGACGGGGGTACCGGGCTGCTGACGCCAGGAGTCGTCGACGCCTCCCGCGTCGACGGTGTCGAAGCCGAGCTGGTCGATCAGGGCGCGCACCTTGGCCTTCGCCGCCGCGTCGTCGCCGGCGACCGGCAGCGCGATGCGGCCGGGGTCGCCGGCCGGCAGCGGGCGGTCCAGGATGTCCTGTGCGTAGGTGCCGTTGAAGGCCTTGACCACGGGATGGCCGAGCCCGCGTTCGACCCAGCGGCTCTCGGTGAGGCCCTCGTCCTCGATCGCCGCGATCCGGCCGTCGCGCTGCTGGGGGTAGTAGTTGTTGGTGTCGATGACGACCATGCCGTCGGCCGCGCCGTCCAGGATGCCGGACGGCAGGTCCGGGACCGCCTTGAGCGGGACCGTGACCACCACGATCTCGGCGTCGCGTGCCGCCTCCTCGGCGGTGACGGGGGTCGCGCCCGTCTCCTTCGCGAGGTCCGTGAGCGTCTGCGGTCCGCGGGAGTTCGCGACCGCGACGTCGTGACCGAGAGCGGTGAGACGCCGGGTGAGGTTGCCGCCGATGTTGCCCGCGCCGATGATGCCGATCTTCATGACAGGCCTTGCCTTCCGATGCGATCAGGGTCGATGAGCGATCTGTGTCCATGCACACGCATGCGTCAGACGGCGACAACACCGCGCTCCGCAGAACTGTTCCGGTTCCCTGCGGCGGCCTTCGAAACCGATGCCGCCGGAGCGCGCGTCGGGCCGACGGCATGACGAAGGGGCGCCGCACAGGCGACGCCCCCTCTCGGTTCGGCCCGGCTCAGCTCACTTGTCGAGGTGAGCCCAGAACTCGTCGAACGACAGGACCTTGTCGCCGTTGAGGTCACGGCTCTTGATGATGACCTCGGCCACCGACTCCGTGACGTTCCAGTCGCCCCCCTGGGCCAGGGCGGTCTTGAACTCGGCCGCGGTGATGTAGCCGTCGCCGTCCGTGTCGATCCGCTGGAACTGCTTGCGCGCTTCTTCGATGTCGGCCACCGATCCGCCCCTCTTGACGATGCCTTGCGGTCATACGTGCTGTCTTGCTGTCCTACTGACGCAGGTCAGATTAACGGCCCCGGGAAACGCGCAGCGCGGCGACCGCCCTGAAGAACTCCTCGTCACAGCTGCGCGGACCGGGCCGACCGGCGACGGGGCACGAAGCGGCACCCGGACGGCGAGGGACCTGCCAGGGGCCGAGGAGGCATTCCCCCCGGACAGACCACCGTCTCGGCCGCTACGGGCCGGACGCCGGACGGGAGGTCGTCGCCGGCCGGAGATCGTCGAGGCGCCCGAGGGCGACCTGGGCGGACCTGTACCACGTGAAGGCCTCCCATGCGCCGGCGGCCGGATCGTGACTTCCTGAGCGGCACTGGATCGCGTAGCCCTTGGTGGTCCACGTCAGCAGCAGCCGCCAGTTCTCAGCGCCCTCGTGCGCGGGGAAGACGGGGAATGTCAGCGTCTCGCTCATCGTCCGCTCCAGCGCGGCACAACGACGTGTCCGGCCCGAGCCGGTCGAGCGGTCCTCGGCGGCGCTGAGGGCGCCGTCCAGGCGCCGCAGCAGATCGGCGCCGCCTCCGTCGTACCAGGCCCCCACTCGCACCCGGGTGCCGGCGTCGTACCGGGGCGGTTCCGGCGGCTGCCGTACCGGCCACAGGTCGCCGAGCGAGTAGGGCCCGCTGTCACCCGTCGGTCCGTCGCCGATACCGGCGAGCGGATCGGTGACGAGGAACAAGACCGTCATCAGGGAGCCCACCGCCAGGGCACGCCTCGTCCTCGGCGCGCGATGGACACCGGCCGGCCTGCGGCTCGGGCCGTCTCCAGCCGGTGCGGCAGGCGAGAGGTCCAGAGGCTGGGGCCTGCGGCGCGGACGTATGGCGATCAAGGTGGCGACGATGAGCGGGGTCGCCAGATAGGCGAGCGATCTGACGAGGCGCTGAGGGATCGTCCCGTTGTCCAGCCAGGAGACCAGCGTGCCCAGAAGCGTCACGTACGCGGTGACGAAGAGAAGGAACTGCAGTTTGGTGCCCCCCTTGTCCGCCGCCGGCGGGTGGGTCAGCGTGTGGTGACGCTCGTCCCAGGTCGGGTGCGAGCGCCAGATCCGGGTCAGCCGTGTCCTCGTGGCGCCGGACGCACGGCTCGACCGCTGCGCGCCCCACACCGACGGGTCGGCCCCGCACGTCACCGCGTCGTGGTCGGCGACCAGTTCACGGTGCCGCAGAATGTCCGCGCGCGCGAGGTACGTCTGCACCACGAGCCCGGCGGACAGGGCGAAGGACGCGGGTCCCGGCGCGCCGCCGTCCCAGTACACACGTGCCGTCCCCAGCACGTGCTCCTGGAACGACAGCCACCCGTTCAGCAGGAGGTACGGGCCGAGCACCAGCGCCAGGAAGACCCGCCACAGGGCCACCGTGAGGTACGCGAGGTCGACGTCGCGGTTGCGCACATGGGCCAGCTCGTGGAGCACGACGGCGTCGAACCGGCTCGGGTCGGTCTGCCTGCGCACCAGCAGACCCGCGTGCAGGCATACGGTGTAGCGGCCCGCCCGGCCGAAGGTGAACGCTCCGACCGACATCGCCCGCGGATCGACCAGGAACGTGGGGGCACTGGTGGAAGGGACGCCGGCTTGCCACAAGAGCCCGGCGAGGTGGCCCGGCAGGGACTCCCGGCCGTGCGGCGCCCCGGGCGGGCCGGTGACGGCCGCCGTCTTCACCGCGTCGGCGGCGAGCAGGAGGGGGAGCCGGCCACGGCGCAGCCTCCAGCGCGGCAGCTGCCAGTACAGGGTCAGTGCGGCCGCGCACGTGAGGCAGGTGTAGGAGAGCGACGCGTACACCGCGGTCCGGGCCGCGTCCGACCGGCACCCGGCCAGGTCCGCGTGGAACTGGACTGCGAGCAGAGCACGCCATGCCGGCGTGTGCACGTCCACTCCGGCCTCCGCCGCACAGTGCGGGAGCGACGTGAGGGAGAGGAGGGTCAGCACCGACGCGCCCAGCAGCACGGTGCTGCTCGCCAGCAGCACCGTGACCAGCAGGAGAAATCTACGGGTCGAGGCACGCCCGGCGAGGTCCCGTGACTCGACGGAGGTCAAGGCTGCGCCCCCTCTGCCGGGTCAGTCGGACGTGGCTTGTCCGTCACCCTGCTGGGGCGGGTCCGGCTCGGGGCGTCGGCCGCACGCCAGCCGGGCGACGACCGCGTCCGCCAGACGCTGCGACTCCTCGGTGCCGATGCCGGCTTCGGTCGCCTTCTCGCGTATGCGCTGGTGCACCGCGTTCAACTCCTCGGCGGTCAGCGTCGGTTCGGTAAGGGACCGCGGCTGCGCAGACCGCTGCCGGAACAGGCGGCGGGCGCGCACGACGATGCCGTCCACGGTGGTTCCGACCCCACGGGAGACGAATTCGTTCAGGACGAGCCAGACGACGGGAGTGACCAGAGGGGCGACTTCGGTGAGCCCGAAGCCGAGGCCCTCCTCGTCCCTTCCGCGTCCCGCGAGCGCCGCTGTGATCTGAGCGTCGTCCAGCGGCTCCATGACGTCCAGGAGTACCAGCTCATGTGGGGACTGGTCGGCGACGACGTCCTTGACGACCGAACGCAGGGCCATGTCCATGACCGTCATGCTACGGAACCCGACCGGGGGTGTCCGGCCGTTTCGTCCTTCCGCGTCCGGGAGTGCTTTCGGTCCCGATGCTCTCCGAACGCCCGCTCAGGACCTGTCCGGCGGACCGTGCGGGGGACGCGGGGCACGGCACGCCCTTCTGCCGGCGCGCCGTGCCCCGCTCGCCCGCGCCGGTCAGCCGGCGCCGCCTCCCTCCGACGTGATCCGCCGGTCGGCCCCTAACGGAAGACGCCGGTGTGGCCGAGCGAGTAGCGGCCGGGCTGGGGGTAGACGGCGAGGCCGTGCGGTCCGCCGCCGACCTTGATGCGGGCGAGCTGGCGTCCGGTGCGGGTGTCGATGGCGTACACCTCGGAGTCGTACCGCCCCGACAGCCACAGGACCTTGCCGTCCGCCGAGACGCCGCCCATGTCGGGGCTGCCGCCCTGCGGGAGGCGCCACTTCTTCGTGAGCGCGTTCGCGGGAAAGTCGAAGACGGAGACGGTGCCCTCGCCCCGGTTGGACACGTACATCTCGCGCGAGTCGCGGCTGACGTACAGCCCGTGGCAGCCCTTGCCGGTGTGCAGGAACGCCGGTTTGCCGAACGTGTCGCCGTCGACGATCCACATCCCGTCGGCCTTCATGTCGGCGACGTAGAAGCGCTTCCCGTCGGGCGAGACCTTGACGTCCTGCGGCATCGCGCCCTGGAACGGCAGCTTCTGCTGTCCGACGACCTTCATCTTCTCGGTGTCGACCTTGAGCAGCTCTCCGCTGAACTCGCAGGACACGATGAAGTACCTCCCGTCGAGCGAGAAGTCGGCGTGGTTGACGCCGTAGCAGGTGACCGGTTCCGTCTTGATGCGCTTCATGGTGTGCGGGTCGCGGAAGACGAGCTCGCGGTCGAGCGAGGCCATGACGACGGCGTACTTGCCGTCGGGCGTGAAGTAGAGGTTGTAGGGGTCGTGCACCTCGACCGACTTGCCGGTCTTTCCCGTTCTGGGGTCGATGGGGGTGAGGGTGTTCCCGCGGTCGTTGTTGACCCACAGCGTCTTCAGGTCCCAGGAGGGCACGACGTGCTGCGGCTGCCGCCCCACCCGGAGGGTCTCGGTCACCTGGTACGTCCGCGGGTCGATGACCGAGACGGTGTCGGACTCGGTGTTGGGGACGTAGACCCGGGACGGGAAGTCGCGGACCACCGGGGAGAGCCGGTTCGGGCGGTCGGCTGCGTAGACGTCCTTCGGGTCCAGCACCGGCGGCATGCCGGGCAGCCCGTCGACGGCCGGTTTCTTCACGGCCTTCTTCGCCGGCGCGGGGACCGCGGCCCTGGTGGCGCCGTCCGGGCCGTCCTTGGTCCCGCCGCAGGCGGCGAGGACGGCGAGCGCCGCGCCGGCGAGCAGGGTGCGTTTCACGAGGTTCGGGTGCATCAGCCGATCAGCTCCGTGGCAGTGACCGCGCGCAGGCGGCGGCGGGCGAGTTCGTCCAGCAGGACGGGGAGGGCGGCGACCGTGTCCGGGTAGCCGAAGTGCAGGCTCACGACGGACCCGTTGCGGATCCCGCCGAGGACGTTGCGGGCGACGGCGGGGGCGCCGGGCGAGGTGAAGTCGAGGGAGTCGACGTCGTAGGAGAGGACGTGCGGGTAGCCGGCGCGCCGGGCCAGCCGCTCGACGAGCGGGGAGGCGCGGGCGGCGCGGGAGGGACGGAACCAGGTGCCGACGGACCCGGTGAGCCTGCGCAGCCGCTCGGCGCACCCGGCGATCTCGGCCGTCGCCCCGGCCTCGGACATCGCGTTGACGTCGAGGTGGCGCTGGGTGTGGTTGCCGAGGTCGTGGCCGCCGTCGAGGACCCGGCGGGCGATGCCGGGGTGTTCGTCGAGCCAGGTCCCGACGGCCAGCACGGTGACCCGCGCGCCGTGCCGTTCGGCCTCGTCGAGGAGGGCGCGGGCGACGGCGGGGTCGCCCTGGCCGTGGAAGGTGAGGGCGACGCGGGGACGGTCGCGGGGACCGTTCTCGATCTGGACGGGCTGCCGGGGGAAGGCGCGCGGGGAGGGCGCGGCGAGGACGCGGCCCGTCGTCCCGGACGTGACGGGCGCGGAGGCGGCAGGCGCGGAGCCCGGAGGGGCGGACCCGGACGCGGGGGTGCGGCGGGCGGCGACGGCGCCGGAAGGGGCCCCGGAGGGCGAGCACGCGGCCGCGATCGCGCCTCCGGCGACGAGCCCGGCGCCCGCCCGCAACGCGGAACGACGGTCGGATGTGGTCATCCACCCCATTTAAGGTGCGATATGCCGCAATTCTGGCCATTGACGCAGCCTGCCGCCCGACGCCTTACCCGTTCCTTGCCCGCGCGCGCCGGCCCGCCACCCCCGGCCGACCCGCATCCCACCGGCTCCCCGTCGGCTCCCCACCGGCCCTTCCGGGCCCTCGGGTCGCCCTCCCGCCGGCCTTCCGCCCGCGGTTCGCCCCGCCGCGCCCGGTCGCCGAACACCGGCCGTCTACCGGTCGGCGACCCGCATCTCGAACCAGGTCGTCTTCCCCCGGGGCAGCAGGTCGACGCCCCAGCGGTCGGACAGCCTGTCGACGAGGAACAGGCCCCGGCCGCTGACGTCGAGCTCCTGAACCGGCATCAGACAGGGCAGGCCCCGGGAGGGGTCGCGGACCTCGACGCGGATCCAGCCGCGCCGCCGCCGCATCCGCAGGCCGAAGACGCGGGCGCCGGTGTGCCGTACGGCGTTGCCGACGAGTTCGGAGACGAGCAGGACCGCGTCCTCGGTCATCCTGGGGGTCAGTCCCCACTGCCGCAGGACGACCACCTGAGCCAGTCGGCGGGCGGTGGCGGCGGACTCGGGGCGGGACGGCAGCGAGACCTCGCCCTCCGTGGGGTTTCCGAACAACTCCAGCGCCCTGAGCGCCCGTTCGTCCTCGACCGCAGGCGACCAGCGCGCCGCGGTCGCACGGCTCTGTCCCCGCGGCTGTTCGATGCCCTCCAGCCCCGCCATGCCCCCCATCATGGCGGCCCGCCAGGGCCTCCGGGGCCGTTCCGCCGGAATACACCCCGCGGACGCGAGCCCTCCCCGGAAGGCCCACGACATATGCCGGAGGCATGGTGATCATCGACTCACCTGCACCGAGCTGCGAGGACGGCTCACCCGGGGACGATCGGCGGAACTCCTCGACAAGGCGGCCTTAAGGTCGCCTTAAGGTTCCCATAACCGCCCCTACGAGGGATCCGGGTGAGACGTCTCGTCAATTGCAAGTGTTTTCAGTGAGTCGAAAAGAGACGTCACTCACAGGAACTTGGCCTTGCCCGGGCCCTCCTCCACGAAGCTGCGCATGCCGGTCTCGCGGTCGGGGGTCGCGAAGAGGCCCGCGAACCAGTTGCGTTCGACCGCCAGCCCCGTCTCGATGTCCGTCTCCAGACCGGTGTCGACCGACTCCTTGGCGGCGCGCAGCGCGATCGCCGGCCCCCGCGCCAGCCTGGCGGCCCAGGCATGCGCCTCGGTGTACACGTCGGCGGCCGGCACGACCCGGTCCACCAGGCCGAGGGCCAGCGCCTCGTCGGCCTTCACCATGCGGCCCGTGAAGATCAGGTCCTTCGCCTTCGAGGGGCCGATCAGCCGGGCGAGCCGCTGGGTGCCGCCCGCGCCGGGGATCAGCCCCAGCTGGATCTCCGGCTGGCCCAGCTTCGCGTTGTCCCCGGCGATCCGGAAGTCCGCGCAGAGCGCGAGCTCGCAGCCGCCGCCCAGCGCGTATCCGGTGACGGCCGCCACGACCGGCTTGGGGATGCGGGCCACGGCGGTGAAGGAGTCCTGCAGGGCGCGGGCCCGCAGCACCATCGCGGTGTGGTCCATGGCCTGCATCTCCTTGATGTCCGCGCCCGCCGCGAACACCTTCTCCCCGCCGTACACGACGACCGCGCGGACGTCGTCACGACGGGCGGCCTCCTCGGCGAGTTCCCTGAGACGGTCCTGGGTGGCCACGTCGAGCGCGTTCATGGGCGGGCGTTCGAGGCGGAGCGTGCCGACGCCTTCGGCGACTTCGAGATTCACGGTCATGCCAGCAGGTTAACCATCACTAACGCCGGCGGGCCCGGTGCCGTGGATCACAGCACCGGGCCCGCCGGGGAGAGCCCGCGCCCTCGCCGGGTCTGCCGTCCCTACTTCTTCCACTCCGCCCACGGGATGTTCCAGCCGTTGAGGCCGTTGGACGGGTCGACGGTGGGATCGGTGGAGTTCTTCACGACCACCACGTCGCCGACCATCGAGTGGTTGAAGAACCACGCGGCCGCGACGGAGCTGTCGTAACCGCCGCGCACGTCGCGCAGGCCGATGCAGCCGTGGCTGGCGTTGTAGTTGCCGAAGGCGTCGCCGCCCCAGTAGTTGCCGTGCACGAAGGTGCCGGAGTTCGTCAGGCGGATGGCGTGCGGGACGTCCTTGATGTCGTACTCGCCGTCGTAGCCGACCGTGTCGCCGTTCATCCTGGTCACGGTGAACTTCTCGCTCATGACCATCTGGCCGTTCCAGGTCGCGTAGCCCGGCTTGCCGGTGGTGACCGGGATGGTCCTGACGACCTTGCCGCCCTGCGTGACCTTCATCGTGTGCTTCTTGGCGTCCACCACGGACACCTGGTCGCGGCCGATGGTGAAGGAGACGGTCTTGGACTGCTTGCCGTAGACGCCCTTGCGGCCCTCGACGCCGTCCAGGTTCATCTCGACCGTCACCTTGGTGCCGGCCTTCCAGTACTTCTCGGGGCGGAAGTCGAGGCGGTCGTTGCCGAACCAGTGGCCCTCGACCTCGACGGCCGGCACGGTCGTGATCCGGATGGCCTTCTCGACGTCGTCCGGCTTGGTGATGCCGCGCGTGAAGTTCACCGAGAACGGCATGCCGACGCCGACCGTCGAGCCGTCCTCGGGGGTGAAGTTGCCGATGAAGGTGTTCTGCGGGCTCAGTGTGGTGAACGTCGAGTCCTCGGCGGCCGTGCGGCCCGCGGAGTCCTTCGCGACCGCGTGCACCTGGTACGCGGTGGACGCGGCCAGGTGGGTGGCGGGCGTCCAGCCGGCGCCGTCGGCCGAGATCGCGCCGTCGATCTTCCGGCCCCTGGTGTCCTTGACGGTCACCTCGGTCAGCTTGCCCTTGGCCGCGGTGACCTTGAGGGCTCCGCTGGTGTCGACGCCCTTGGCGCCGGTCTTCGGGGCGATGGTGACGACCGCCTCCGACTGCTTGCTCTCCGCGGCGGCCGTGGCGCCCTTGTCGGCGCCGGCCTTCCCGTCGGACCCGGAGCCGGCACCGCCGCCGCACGCCGTGAGAGCGACGAGCATTCCGCCGGTTATCAGCGCCAGCCGCCTGTCGCGGCCACGTGAGCGCCCCCCAACCGACGCCCCCGGTATCGGTCGCACGTTCAAAGTCGTTCTCCCCACTCCCCCGGGCCCTCCCCGGGCCGCACAGCGACGCGTCCCCCGCGTTCGCCGCATATTAACCACAAGGTCAGCGGCCTGAACGAGCCGGGAATGTCACCGTTCAGTCCCAACTTGGACCATGGACGGCGGGGAAGGCCGCACCCGGGGGCGGGGAGTCGGGCCGGGTCAGCCCACGGGGCCGGCCGTCCACTCCTTCCAGGTCATGTTCCAGCCGCCGAGGCCGTTGTCGGGGGCGACCCGCTTGTCCTTGCTGTGCACGACCTCGACGACGTCGCCGATCAGGCTGCGGTCGAAGAACCACCCCGCGGGCGTGTCCGAGGCGCCGCCCCTGACGTCCCTGAGGCCGACGCAGCCGTGACTGACGTTGGCATGGCCGAAGACCTCGTCGTCCGCCCAGTAGTTGCCGTGCAGGAAGGTGCCGGAGCTGGTCAGGCGCATGGCGTGCGGTACGTCCGGGATGTCGTACTCGCCCTTGCCGTCCGCCTTCCTGAAGCCGACCGTGGCGCCGTTCATCCGGGTCAGCTCCAGCATCTCGCTCACCACCATCCTGCCGTTGTACGTGGTGTTCTCCGGCGCCCCGGCCGTGATCGGGACGGTGGCCAGCAGCTCCCCGTCGCGCCGCACCTGCATGGTGTGCTCGGCCGCGTCGACCAGCGACGTCTGGCTGCGGCCGACGGTGAACGAGAACGACTTCTGCTGCAGCCCGTAGACGCCGGGCGCGCCTTCGACGTCCCGCAGCCCCAGCGCGACGGTGACCCGGGTGCCGGGCTTCCAGTACTCCTCGGGACGGAAGTCGAGCCGGCCGTTGCCGAACCAGTGGGGCCGGACCTCCACCGGCGGCTGCGCCGTGACCCGGACGGCGCGCTCGACCGCCTTCCGGTCCGCGATCTCCCGGCTGAACTCCAGCGAGACGATCATCCCGGTGCCGACGGTGGAGCGGTCCTCGGGGGTGACGTAGCCGATGAAACGCTTGTCGGGGACGAGCGTGCTGAACGTCGTGTGGCGGGCCGAGCGGTCGCCGTCGCCGTCCAGGGCCACGACGTCCACGACGTAGCGGGCGGCGAGACCGAGCCGGTCGTCGTCCGGCCGCCAGCTCATGCCGTCCGCGGCGATCCTGCCCTTCACCTCCGTCTCCTCCGCGTCCTGCGATCGGACGACCTTCACCGACTCCAGCCGCCCGTCGGGCACCCGCACCCGCAGGCTCTCCCCGGGCCGCACGCCCTTGGCGCCGTCCTGCGGGGTGACGCGGATGACGTCCTCGGGGGCCGGCGGTTTGCCGAGCATCCGGTCGAGTCCGCTCCGGCTGTCGCCGCCGGTGCAGCCGGCGGCCCCGGCCAGTAGTCCTGCCCATGTCAGTACGGCGGCCAGTGCGACCCCCGCGCGCCGTGCGCGCCCATGTACGTGCCTCACGGCGTGTCCAACGACCGGGCACGCCCCGGGGAAACGTGAGTGCGAGGGCCGCTCTGGGCAGGAATGGGGGGAGGACGACACGATGGGGCGCCGCGGCCGGGACACCGCGCGCTCTTTTCCCACGTCGTCCCACGAGCCGCGGGAGGCTGAACGGTGTCCAGCGCAGCCGAGCAGGAGGCGGTGGCGGCCCAGCGCGCCACGCCGGCCATCGTCGTGAACGGTGCGCCGCGCAAGGTGCCGGGCCCACCCGTGCGGCCGGGTGCGCCGACGCCCCTGGGCGCCCGTTTCAGGGTCGGCCCGGACGGGGTCGCGGGCACCAACTTCGCCCTGTGGGCGGGCGGGGCGGAGGCCGTCGACCTGTGCCTGTTCGACGAGGCCGGACGAGAGACCCGCGCCCGGCTCACCGAGCTGACGCACGAGATCTGGCACGGCTTCGTGCCCGGGATCATGCCGGGCCAGCGCTACGGCTACCGGGTGCACGGCCGCTGGGACCCGTGGACCGGCGGCCGCTGGAACCCGGCCAAGCTGCTCCTCGACCCCTACGCCCGCGCGGTGGACGGCGAGTTCGCCCTGCCCGCGGAGGTCTACGGGCACGTCCGCGACTGGCCCCAGCAGCAGGTCGCCGACACCGTGCGCGACGAACGGGACTCCGCGCCCCACGTGCCCAAGGGCGTCGTCGTGCACGACGACGACGACTGGGCCGACGACCGCCGCCCGAAGACCCCGTGGGCGGACTCGGTGATCTACGAGCTGCATGTGCGCGGCTTCACCCGGCTGCACCCGGAGATCCCCCGGGAACTGCGCGGCACCTATGCCGGACTGGCCCATCCGGCGGCCGTGGACCACCTGGTGAAGCTGGGCGTGACGGCGGTCGAGCTGCTGCCCGTGCACCAGTTCGCGCACGAGGACCATCTGCTGCGCCGCGGCCTGAAGAACTACTGGGGCTACAACTCGATCGGCTACTTCGCCCCGCACGCCGCCTACTCGGCCTCCGGGACGACGGGGCAGCAGGTCGGCGAGTTCAAGCGGATGGTGCGCACGCTGCACGCGGCCGGGATCGAGGTGATCCTCGACGTCGTCTACAACCACACGGCGGAGGCAGGCGAGCTCGGTCCGACCCTGTCGCTGAAGGGCATCGACAACCGCGGCTACTACCGCCTGCAGCCCGACGCCCGCCGCTACGCCGACTACACGGGCTGCGGGAACACCCTGCACGTGGTCCAGCCGCACGTGCTGCGGCTGATCACCGACTCGCTGCGCTACTGGGTGACGGAGATGGGCGTCGACGGCTTCCGCTTCGACCTGGCGGCGGCGCTGGCCCGCTCCATGCACGACGTCGACATGCTGTCCCCGTTCCTGGCGGTGATCGCGCAGGACCCGGTGCTGCGCCGGGTGAAGCTCATCGCGGAGCCGTGGGACGTGGGCGCGGGCGGCTATCAGGTGGGCGCCTTCCCGCCGCTGTGGACGGAGTGGAACGACCGCTACCGCGACACCGTGCGCGACTTCTGGCGGCACGCGCTGCCCGACGTGCGGGAGATGGGCTACCGGCTGTCGGGGTCGAGCGACCTGTACGCCTGGGGCGGCAGGCGGCCCTACGCGTCGGTCAACTTCGTCACCGCGCACGACGGTTTCACCCTGCGCGACCTGGTGTCCTACGAGCGCAAGCACAACGAGGCCAACGGCGAGGGCAACCGGGACGGCACGGACGACAACCGCTCCTGGAACGGCGGCGCCGAGGGCGAGACGGCCGACGAGGACGTACGGGCGCTGCGGCGGCGGCAGGTGCGCAACCTGCTCACGACCCTGCTGCTGTCGACGGGCGTGCCGATGCTGGTCGCGGGCGACGAACTCGGGCGGACCCAGCGGGGCAACAACAACGCCTACTGCCAGGACAACGAGATCAGCTGGGTGGACTGGGGGCTGCTGGAGGACCCGGGCTGGCGGGCCCTGTTCGACCTCACCTCCCGGCTGATCGCACTGCGCCACCGCCACCCGGTGCTGCGCCGCCGCGCCTTCTTCTCCGGCCGGGCGCACTCGGCGGACGGCCTGCGGGACCTGGCGTGGTTCACGGAGCGGGGAACGGAGATGACGGAGGGGGACTGGTACGCGCCCGCCGCGACCCTGGGGATGTACCTGTCGGGGCGGGACATCCCCGGCCGGGACGAGCGGGGCGCCCCGATCACCGACGACAGCTTCCTCGCCGTCCTGCACGCCGGGGACCGGCCGGTGGACTTCCGTCTGCCGGGGCCGCCGTGGGCGGACCGGTACGAGGTGGTCGTCGACACCTCCCGTGAGGAACAGGGTGACGCGCCGGGGGTGACACTGCCGGCGGGGACCGCGGTGACGGCGCCGGGGCGGTCGGTGCTGCTGCTGCGGGTGGCGGGCTGAGGCGACGCGCCCGCCCCGATCGCGGGGAGCCTGCCGGCGGCGCCGCCACCCGGACGGGCGTCGGCCGATCGGTGGACGCGCCGGTGCGCCCCCTCGGACACGCAGGTCGTAGGACCTGCGCCCGAGCCCGTTCGGGCCGAAACTCGGTGGGCGATGCCGGTGCCGGTCCGTAGGCTCGCGGTGATGGCCGAGACACGTGCAACCACCGCCCCCGACCGCTCCGCCGTACGGTCCCTGCTGCGCCTGTGGCCGTACGTGCGCCCCGTACGGCTGCGGCTGTTCACGGCCGCCCTCGTCGCCGTGCTGGCCTCCTGCACGGGGCTGGTGATCCCGCTGGTGCTGAAGTGGATGGTGGACGGTCCGGTGGCGGACCGGGACACGGCCGGGATCTGGCTGGGCGCGTTCTTCCTGCTGCTGCTCGGCCTCGTGGAGGCGCTGCTGTTCGGGATGCGGCGCTGGCTGGTGGCGCGTCCGCTGGCGCATGTCGAGGCGGAGATGCGGGCGGAGCTGTACGCGCGGCTGCAGCGGCTGCCGGTGGCCTTCCACGACCGGTGGGCGTCGGGCCAGCTGCTCTCGCGGGCGACGGCCGATCTCGGGCTGGTCCGGATGTTCCTCGCCTTTCCCCTGACGTTCCTGCTGGTCAACTCGGTGACGATCGTCTTCGGCGTCGTCGTCATGCTTCTGCAGGACTGGACGCTGGGGCTGGTCGTCCTCGGGCCCGCCCTACCCGTCGTCGTGATGTGCGTGTACTTCGAGCGCCGGTACGCGGTCATGGCGCGCCGCGCGCAGGACCAGGTCGGCGACCTGACGACGGTGGTCGAGGAGAGCGTCCTCGGCATCCGGATCATCAAGGGCTTCGGCCGGCACCGCACGCAGGCGCGGGCCTTCCGGGAGCTGTCCTCGACGCTGCGCGGCACGGAGCTGGCCAAGGCCCGGCTGCTGGCCACGATCTGGGCCGTCATCGTGACGCTGCCCGAACTGGCCGTCGGCGCCGCGCTGGTGCTGGGCTCCGTGCAGGTCGCGGACGGCGACCTGTCCGCGGGCACCCTGGTCGCCTTCCTGTCCACCGCGCTCGCGCTGCGCTGGCCCGTCGACTCGATCGGGTTCCTGCTGGCGATGAGCCAGGAGGCGGCGACGGCGACCGAGCGGTACTTCGAGGTGATGGACGAGGAGCCGGAACAGGACGCCGCGGTGCGGTCGGACCCGGCGCCCGACGCCGGACTGCGGTTCGACGGCGTCGTCTTCCGCTACCCGGACGCCGACCCCGGCTCCCGGCCCGTCCTCGACGGCGTCGACCTGCACGTCCGCCCCGGCGAGTCGATGGCCCTGGTCGGGGCGACCGGCAGCGGCAAGACCACCCTCACGGCCCTCGTCCCCCGGCTGCACGAGGTGACGGCGGGGCGCATCACCCTCGACGGTGAGGACGTCGCCGCGCTGCCCCGCGAGGAACTCCGCGCGCGGGTCGCCGTCGCTTTCGAGGAGCCCACTCTGTTCTCCGCGAGCGTCGGGGAGAACGTCCTGATGGGCGCCGACGACCGGGCGGGCGCCGTCGAGCTGGGGCGGGCGCTGGCCGTGGCGCAGGCCGAGTTCGTGCACGCCCTGCCGCAGGGCGCCGACACCCTGGTCGGCGAACAGGGGCTCAGTCTCTCCGGCGGGCAGCGGCAACGCCTCGCGCTGGCCAGAGCCGTGGTCGGCCGGCCCCGGTTCCTCGTCCTCGACGATCCGCTCTCCGCGCTGGACGTGCACACCGAGGCCGCCGTGGAGGCCGCGCTGCGGCAGGTCCTCGCCGACACCACCGCGCTGATCGTCGCCCACCGCCCGTCCACCGTGCTCCTCGCCGACCGGGTGGCCCTGCTGTCCGGGGGCCGGATCGCCGCCGTCGGCACCCACCACGAACTGCTGCGCGACAACCCCGAGTACGCCCACCTCATGTCAGGAACAGGCCGCCAGGAGGACGACCGATGACCGCCCCCGCCACCTCCTCCCCCACGACCACGACACCGGCCACGACCGACGACGGGCCGGGGCAGCCGGGCCCGAGGGCCGCTGAGGATCCCTTCGACAAGGACGTCCTGCCCACCCCGCCCGGCGCCACCGGCGCGCTGCTGCGCTCCCTGCTGGCCCCGCTGCGGGCGCGCGTCGCCCTCACCACGCTTCTGCTGCTGCTCCAGCAGGCGGCCGTGCAGGCGGGCCCGCTGCTGGTGGCCTACGCCATCGACCGGGCCGTGCCCGCGTGGCGGTCGGACGACCACGGGCCGCTGGCCGCGGCGGGCGTCGGCTACCTGCTGTGCGCGCTGGCCTCCGGCGGACTCCAGTACGCGTTCCTGATCGCCTCCGCCCACGTCAGCCAGGACGTGCTGCTCGACCTGCGCGGCCGGATCTTCCGGCACGCACAGGCGCTGAGCCTGGACTTCCACGAGCGCTACACCTCGGGCCGGCTCATCTCCCGCTCCACCAGCGACGTGGAGGCCCTGCGCGAGCTCCTCGAGGAGGGCCTCCAGGAACTCGTCTCGGTGGTGCTGTCCTTCCTGTTCATCTCCGCGATGCTGCTCTGGCTGGACCTGGGCCTGGGCGCCGTCGCGGTCGCGTCGTTCGTGCCGCTGTATCTCCTGGTCCGGCTCTACCAGCGGCGCGCCGGCCGGGTGTTCACGGCCCGGTCCACCGCGATCGCGGCCGTGATCGTGAAGTTCGTGGAGACGATGAACGGGATCCGGCCGGTGCGCGCCTTCCGCCGCGAGGCGGTCAACGAGGCCGGGTTCCGGGTCCTGAACCACCGGCACGAACGCCGCAACGGCGACGCGCTGCTGGAGATGGCCCGGTACGTCGTCGGCTCGCGGCTGGTCGCCAACGCGGCGGTCGCGCTGATCGTGCTGTGGGGCGCCACCCGGGTCGCGGACGGCTCGCTGGAGCTGGGCGTGCTGGCGGCGGCGGTGCTGTACCTGCGGCGGCTGTACGACCCGATAGACCGGCTCGGCATGTTCCTGAACTCCTACCAGTCGGCCGCCGCCTCGCTGGAGAAGATCGCGGGGCTGCTCGCGCAGACGCCGTCCGTGCCGGAGCCGTCCACGCCGAGGGAACTGCCCGCGCCCAGGAGCGATCTGCCCGGCCGCGAGGTCGTCTTCGACGGGGTCTCCTTCGGCTACCGCACGGGCGGCGAGGTCCTTCCCCGCTTCGACCTGGTCCTGCCCGCCGGGCAGACGGTCGCCGTGGTGGGCTCCACCGGCGCCGGCAAGTCCACGCTGGCCAAGCTGCTCGCCCGCTTCTACGACCCGTCCGCGGGCCGGGTGCTGCTGGACGGGGTCGACCTGCGCGAGCTGCCCATGCCCGAACTGCGGCGCGGGGTGGTGATGGTGACGCAGGAGGCGTTCCTGTTCTCCGGGACGGTCGCGGAGAACATCGCCATCGGACGGCCGGACGCGTCCCGGGAGGACATCGAGCGGGCGGCGAAGGCGATCGGCGCGCACGAGTTCGTCAGCGCCCTGCCGGACGGCTACGACACGGACGTCCGCAAGCGCGGCGGCCGCATCTCGGCCGGGCAGCGCCAACTCGTCGCGTTCGCCCGGGCGTTGCTCGCCGATCCGGCGGTGCTGATCCTCGACGAGGCGACCAGCTCGCTCGACGTGCCGGGCGAGCGGGCCGTGCAGGCGGCGATGACGACGGTGCTGCGGGGCCGCACGGCCGTGGTGATCGCGCACCGGCTGTCGACCGTGGAGATCGCCGACCGCGTGCTCGTCATGGAGCACGGCCGGATCGTCGAGGACGGCACTCCGGCCGAACTCGTCGACGGCGCGGGCCGCTTCGCGGACCTGCACCGCGCCTGGCGCGACAGCCTGGCCTGACCCGAGCTGCGCGAACAGGCGCCGACCGGCACGAACCGCCACGGCCGATACGGCGGCCGCGATCGGCACGGCCCGGCACGAACCGACGGCACGAACCCCGGGGGACTGTGTGATCGACGCGTACGAGGATCCCGGCACGCCCGACACCCGCGGCGGCTGGGCGTATCTCGCCTGGCTGGTGCGCTGCCAGCCCTGGCGGTCGGCGGCCGGCGCGGTGCTGGCCAGCGTCTGGATGGTGCTCATGGCGGTGGCGCCCTACCTGCTGTCGAAGGCGGTGGACGACGGGCTGGAGCCGGGCGACACGGCCGCGCTGGCCGGCTGGACGGCGGCCCTGCTCGCCGTGGGCGCGCTCAACGCCTGGGTGAGCATCATGCGGCACCGCACGATGACCCGGGTGCGCATGGACGGCTACTTCCGCACCACCAAGGTCGTCGTCGGACACGCGGCGCGCCTCGGCGCCACGCTCTCGCGCGGGGTGGGCAGCGGCGAGGTCGTCACCATCGGCGTCGGTGACGTGCACACCATCGCGGGCTCGTTGACGGTGATCGGGCCCGGCGTGGGCTCGGTCGTCGTCTACGTGTTCGTGGCCGGGCTGCTGCTGTCGGTGTCGCCGCTGCTGGCGGCGGTCGTGCTGCTGGGGATGCCGGTGGTCGCCGTGCTGGTGGGACCGCTGATGGCGCGGCTGCAGGGCACGGAGGCCGAGTACCGGGAGCGGCAGGGCGTGCTCACCGCGCGGATCGGCGACCTGGCGGGCGGCCTGCGCGTCCTCAACGGCCTCGGCGGAAAAGGTCTGTTCGCGGACACCTTCGCGCGTGACTCGCAGCTTCTGCGGGCGCAGGGCTACCGGGTCGGCTCGGTCACCAGCTGGATGCAGGCGCTCGGGGTGGGCCTGCCGACCCTGTTCCTCGCCGTGGTGACCTGGCTGGCGGCCCGGCTCACCGCCCAGGGCGAGCTGACGGTCGGCGAGTTGGTGTCGGTGTACGGCTATGTCGCCGTCCTGGTCGGGCCGGTGGCGTTCCTCGTCGACATGGGATACGAGCTCAGCCGGGGGGTGGTCGCCGCCCGGCGCGTCGTGCGGCTGCTGCGCGTGGAGCCCGAACCGGACACCGGGACCGCCGAAGCGCCCGCCGAACCGTCGGCTCTGCACGATCCCGCCTCGGGCGTGCGGGTGGCGCCGGGCCGGCTGACCGCGCTGGTCGGCTCGCGGCACGCGGACGTGACCGCCCTGGTGGACCGGCTCGGCCGCTACGGTCCCACGGACGTCACCTGGGGCGGGGTGCGGCTGGACGCCCTGCCCCTGGGTCAGGTCAGAGCCGCGATCCTGGTCGCCGACAACGAAGCCGACCTGTTCGCGGGCAGTCTGCGCGAGGTGGTGGCCGGACGGCGTGAGCCCTCCGCGGCGGACATCGCCCGGGCCGTACGGGCGGCCGCGGCCGACGACATCGTGCAGGGCCTGCCGGAGGGGCTCGACTCGCCCGTGACCGCGCAGGGCCGCAGCCTCTCCGGGGGACAGCGGCAGCGCGTCCGTCTGGTGCGGGCGCTGCTCGCCGATCCCGAGGTGCTGCTGGCCGTGGAGCCGACGTCGGCGCTCGACGCGCACACGGAGGCGGTCGTCGCGCGGGGACTGCGGGCGGCACGGGCCGGGCGGACCACGGTCGTCACCACCACCTCCCCCCTGCTCCTCGACCACGCGGACACCGTGCACTACCTGGTCGACGGCAAGGTGGCGGCGACCGGCCGCCACGGCGACCTGCTGGGACGCGAGCCCGGCTACCGCGCGCTCGTGGCGCGGGACCCCGAGGACGCCGGAAGCGGCGAAGGCCGCGACGACGCCGGGGACGCCCCGGACGCCCCCGACATCCCGGACGCCGCCGCCGACGACGACGCCACCGAAGGCACCGCGAGCACCGACGACGGTCGGGGGCCCGCGAAGGCGGAGCCGGATGACATCGATACCGAGGAGGCCATGCGATGACCGCGCCGAGCGAGCCGACCGCTCCTGCCTCCCCGACCGCTCCTGCCTCCCCCGCCAAGTCCGGCGGGCCGGCCGGGACCGCGGCGGGCGACGGGGCTCCGGGGCGGCTGCCGGTCGCCGGGCGGGCCGAGGTGCGCCGGGCGGCGGTCCGTCTGGTGCGGGCCGACGGCCGGGCCTTCGCCGCCGCGCTCGCCCTGAACGTCCTCGCCGCGGGAACCGGTCTCGTCGGCCCGTGGCTGCTCGGCCGGATCATCGACGAGGTGCGGGCCGGACACGGGGCCGGCGTCGTGGACCGGCTGTCGGCGGCCATCGTGGTCTGCGCGCTGGCGCAGTTGCTCCTGGCGCGCTGGGCCCGGTACGCGGGGCACCGCTTCGGCGAGCGGACGCTCGCTCGGGTCCGGGAGGAGTTCGTCGGGCGGGCGCTGGCGCTTCCCGCGTCGGTGGTCGAGCGGGCCGGCGCCGGCGACCTGACCACACGCGGCACCGCCGACGTGGCGGCCGTGGGCACGACCCTGCGGGACGCGGGCCCCGAGCTGCTGGTCTGCACGGTCCAGGCGTTGTTCACACTCGGCGCGGTCTTCGTGATCGACCCGCTGCTCGGTGCGGTCGGGGTGCTCGGCCTGACCCCTGTCTGGTTCGCCCTGCGCTGGTATCTGCGCCGGGCCCGCAGCGGCTATCTGGCCCAGGGCGCGGCCGACTCCGAGGTCGCCGAGATCGTCGCGGAGACGGCGGCCGGGGCGCGCACGGTCGAGGCGTTCCGGCTCCAGGAGCGGCGGACGGCGGCGAACCGGGACGCGCTGGAGCTCTCGCGTCGCGCCCGCTTCCACACCCTCTACCTGCGCACGGTGTTCTTCCCGGTGGTGGAGGTGTCGTACTCGCTGCCGGTGGCGGGGGTGCTGCTGCTGGGCGGGGCGCTGCACGCGCGGGGCGCGATGAGCCTGGGCGCGGTGGTCGCGGCCGCGCTGTACCTGCGGCAGTTCACCGAGCCGCTGGACCAGATCCTGGTGCGCGTCGAGCAACTGCAGAGCAGCGGGGCCTCGTTCGCCCGCGTGGAGGGTCTGGCGGGGGCGCCGCGCGCCGTGGCCGAGGGCGCGGCGCCGACCCCGGTGGACGACCGGTTCGACGTGACGGGCGTGCGGTACGCCTACGAGCGAGGCGGTGAGGTGCTGCGCGGGGTGGATCTGACGGTGCGGCCCGGGGAGCGGCTGGCGGTCGTCGGTCCGTCGGGGGCGGGCAAGACCACGCTGAGCAGGCTGCTCGCGGGGGTGGACGCGCCGAGCGCGGGCACGGTGACGGTGGGCGGCGTGCCGGTCGCGGATCTGGCGCCCGAGACGCTGCGCCGCCAGGTCGTGCTGGTCACCCAGGAGCATCATGTCTTCCTCGGCACGGTCCGCGACAACCTGCTGATCGCCGAACCGGCCGCGACGGACGAGGAGTTGTGGGCGGCGCTGGGCGCGGTCGGCGCCGCCGGCTGGGTCCGCGAGCTGCCGGGCGGCCTGGACGCCGAAGCGGGCGGCACGGGTCGCCGGACGGACGGCTCGCAGGCCCAGCAGCTCGCCCTGGCGCGGGTGGTGCTGGCCGACCCGCACACGCTGATCCTGGACGAGGCGACGGCTCTGCTGGACCCGACGACGGCCCGGCACACCGAGCGCGCGCTGGCCGCCGTGCTCCGGGGCCGGACCGTGATCGCCATCGCCCACCGGCTGCACACCGCCCACGACGCGGACCGGGTCGCGGTCATGGAGGACGGCAGACTCACCGAACTGGGCACGCACGAGGCGCTGGTGGCGGGCGACGGAACGTACGCGGCGCTGTGGCGGACCTGGCACGGGGAGCAGCCCGACGGCCCGGCCGGGTCCGGGCCCCATCCGTCCTGAGTCCCCGCACCCCGAGCCGGGGCCGACCGGAAAGCGACGCGTTCGTATACCGAACATGAATTACCGGACAACGGACCATTTCCGGCCAACTTCCTGACGCGCTCCTGACAGACAGCGCAATCCACTGCCACTCTTCCCTCTGCCAGTTGACAGCAACCCCACAGCAACACCTCGCTCCAGGTTCCGCCTTGGTTCTGCGTACCGCCTTTGTCGTGCCCCGAAGGGCCCACCCGCCCTCGGGTCTCCCCTGGCCGCGTGATCCGCGGCCGCGCAGAAGGAGTCAGTGTTGAGCAGCAGCCCCTCTCGCAGACGCACCCCCCACACCGCCCCCCGTCGCGCCGCGGCCGTCGCCCTCGTCGGCGTCTCGGCGCTCATCGCCGCCGCCGTGCAGTCCGGCGCCGCGACCGCCGCCCCGGTGAAGTCGCCGCAGGCGGCGAGCCGGGCGAACCCGGGCGCCGAGTCCCTGCGCCTCACCCCCGCCCAGCGCGCCGCGCTGATCCGCGACGCGGACGCCGGCAAGGCCGCGACCGCAAGGGAGCTGGGTCTGGGCGCCAAGGAGGCGCTCGTCGTCCGTGACGTCGTCAAGGACGCCGACGGCACCGTGCACACCCGCTACGAGCGCACCTACGCCGGCCTGCCGGTGCTCGGCGGCGACCTCGTCGTCGAGAAGACGAGGTCCGGCGTCACCGAGGACGTCACCAAGGCCACCCGGGCCGCCATCAAGGTCGCCTCGCTCAGCCCGGCCGTCAGCGCGGCCAAGGCGCAGAAGCAGGCGCTGAGCCTCGCCGCCGCCGCCGGCGCCGCGAAAGCGGCCACCGACCAGGCGCCGCGCAAGGTGATCTGGGCGGCCAACGGCACGCCGGTCCTGGCGTACGAGACGGTCGTGGGCGGCCTCCAGGAGGACGGCACCCCGAACGAGCTGCACGTCATCACCGACGCGACGACCGGCCAGAAGCTCTACGAGTACCAGGGCATCGAGACCGGCACCGGCAACACGATGTACAGCGGCACGGTGACGCTCGGCACCACGCAGTCCGGGTCGACGTACAACCTGACCGACGCGGCGCGCGGCAACCACAAGACGTACAACCTCAACCGCGGCACCTCCGGCACCGGCACGCTCTTCTCCGGTCCCGACGACGTGTGGGGCAACGGCGCCGCCTCCAACGCGGAGACGGCGGGCGCCGACGCGCACTACGGCGCGGCCCTCACCTGGGACTACTACAAGAACGTGCAGGGCCGCGACGGCATCAAGGGCAACGGCGTCGGCGCGTACTCGCGGGTCCACTACGGCAACAACTACGTCAACGCGTTCTGGGACGACAGCTGCTTCTGCATGACGTACGGCGACGGCTCGGGCAACACGCACCCGCTGACGGCGATCGACGTGGCGGGCCACGAGATGACGCACGGCGTCACCTCCAACACCGCGGGCCTCAACTACAGCGGGGAGTCCGGCGGCCTCAACGAGGCCACCTCGGACATCTTCGGCACCGCCGTGGAGTTCTACGCGGCGAACCCCTCCGACGTCGGTGACTACCTCATCGGCGAGGAGATCGACATCAACGGGGACGGCACCCCGCTGCGCTACATGGACAAGCCGAGCAAGGACGGCGCGTCCAAGGACAACTGGTACTCGGGGATCGGCGGAGTGGACGTCCACTACTCGTCGGGCCCGGCGAACCACTTCTTCTACCTGCTGAGCGAGGGCAGCGGCGCCAAGGTCGTCAACGGCGTCAGCTACAACTCCCCCACGGCGGACGGCCTGCCGGTCACCGGCATCGGCCGCGACAAGGCGGAGAAGATCTGGTTCCGCGCACTGACCACGAAGTTCACGTCGACGACCAACTACGCGGGCGCGCGCACCGGCACGCTGGCGGCGGCCGGTGAGCTGTACGGCACGACGTCCACCGAGTACAAGGCGGTCCAGGACGCGTGGGCCGGCGTCGCGGTCGGCGCCCGCTCCGGCGGCGGCAGCGGTGGCGGCACCTCGTTCGAGAACACCGCCGACGTATCGATTCCGGACAACGGGGCGGCGGTCACCTCGTCGATCACGGTCTCGGGCCGGACCGGCAACGCGCCGTCGAACCTCGCGGTGGCGGTCGACATCGTCCACACCTACATCGGCGACCTCCAGGTGCAGCTGGTGGCCCCCGACGGCACGGCGTACACGCTGAAGGCGTACGGCACCGGCGGGAGCGCGGACAACATCAACACCACGTACACCGTGAACGCTTCTTCCGAAGTCGCCAACGGCGTATGGCAGTTGAGGGTCCAGGACAACGCGGCCCAGGACACCGGCTACATCAACAGCTGGAAGCTCACCTTCCCGTAGGCGGCAGGCCCGGCAAGGGCCCCGCACAGCCGCCCGCAGGACGACGGACAGGACGCCGCCCCGGGGGTTCGACTCCCCCGGGGCGGCGTCCCCTTTTTTGCCCGCCGCATACCCGTGCTCTGCCGACCCTTGACCGAAGTCAACTCCGTTTACATTCCGGCAATGTTCACCGGACAGTCGAGTTTCGGCCAACATCACTTGAGGGTCCTGACATGTACGCGCCTTGATGTCAGTCTTCCTTCACCCGCCGCACAACTTCACACCCGTCTCGGGCAGCCGCCCCACGCTTCCCGGACCCCCCACATCCAAGGAGCTTGTGTGACCTCCCTCTACGCGCGTCACAAGCGCACCACTCTGGCCATCGCCACCGCCGTCGCGGCCGGAGCCCTGGTCACCACCGGTCTGACCACCGGTACCGCTGCCGCCCAGACCCCGGCGGAGAGCGGCGGCAGGTCGGTCCAGCCGGCCGCACCGGTCCAGCTGTCGGCCGCCGCACGCACGACACTGATCAAGCAGCAGCAGACGGACGCCCCCGAGACCGCCCAGGCGATAGGCCTCGGCGCGAAGGAGAAGCTCGTCGTCAAGGACGTCGTCAAGGACGCCGACGGCACCGTCCACACCCGCTACGAGCGCACCTACGCAGGCCTGCCGGTCCTCGGCGGCGACCTCGTCGTGCACGAGTCCGCCACCGGCGCGGCCAAGGGCGTCACCAAGGCCAACACGGCCACCATCAAGGTGGCCACGCTGACCCCGAAGGTCGCCACCGCCAAGGCCGAGAAGCAGGCGCTGACCGCGGCCAAGGCCGCGGGCTCCGAGTCCACCTCGGCGGACCAGGCCCCCCGCAAGGTGATCTGGGCCGCCCAGGGCACCCCGGTCCTCGCCTACGAGACGGTCGTCGGCGGTCTGCAGGACGACGGCACCCCGAGCGAGCTGCACGTCATCACCGACGCGGCCACCGGCAAGAAGCTCTACGAGTACCAGGGCATCGAGACCGGCACCGGCAAGAGCCTCTACTCCGGCACCGTCACGCTCGGCACGACCAAGTCGGGCTCGACGTACAACCTGACGGACGGCACCCGCGGCGGCCACAAGACCTACAACAAGTCGCACGGCACCTCCTCCTCGGCGGGCACCCTGTTCACCGACGCGGACGACATCTGGGGCACCGGTGCGGCCTCCAGCTCCGCCGCGGACCAGACGGCCGCCGTGGACGCCGCGTACGGCGCGCAGACCACCTGGGACTTCTACAAGTCCACGTTCGGCCGCAGCGGCATCAAGAACAACGGAGTCGCCGCCTACTCCCGCGTCCACTACGGCAACGCGTACGTCAACGCGTTCTGGGACGACAGCTGCTTCTGCATGACGTACGGCGACGGCGACGGGAACAACCACCCGCTGACCTCGCTGGACGTGGCCGGCCACGAGATGAGCCACGGCGTCACCTCGAACACGGCGGGCCTGAACTACTCCGGCGAGTCCGGCGGCCTCAACGAGGCCACCTCGGACATCTTCGGCACCGGCGTCGAGTTCTTCGCCAACAACGCCTCCGACAAGGGCGACTACCTCATCGGCGAGAAGATCGACATCAACGGCGACGGCACCCCGCTGCGCTACATGGACAAGCCCAGCAAGGACGGCGGCTCGGCGGACTCCTGGTCCTCCAGCGTGGGCAACAAGGACGTGCACTACTCGTCCGGCGTCGCGAACCACTTCTTCTACCTCCTGAGCGAGGGCAGCGGTTCGAAGACGATCAACGGCGTGACCTACAACTCGCCGACGTCCAACGGCTCCACGGTCACCGGCATCGGCCGCGACAAGGCGCTGCAGATCTGGTACAAGGCGCTCACCACGTACTTCACGTCGACGACGAACTACAAGGCGGCGCGGACGGGGACGCTGAGCGCGGCCTCCGCCCTGTACGGCTCCACCAGCGCCGAGTACAAGGCGGTCGGGGCGGCCTGGGCCGCCGTCAACGTCAACTGACGCTGCGGCAGGCGAGTCACGGGCGGCACCCGGGAGCACGACGTCCCCGGGTGCCGCCCTACTCTTGGCTCCCATGTCTTCGAAGGACTTCACGTACGACGAGGTCGGCGCGACCCGCGACCGTCCGGGCTTCTGCCCTCCGGGGTTCCACCCCCTCCACGTCCGCACCCGGCTCGGCGAGGGCCACGACGTCTTCCGCCGCGCCGCGGAAGCGGTGATGACGTGGAAGATGCACCGCGCCCTGGGCGTGGGCCTCGCCGTCTCCGCGGACCGCGCGGCCCCGGACGTGGACGTCACCGTCACCCTGGCCGGCATCGTCAAGGCCCCCTGCCGGGTGGTCTGGACGGTGGAGGAGCACCGCCGCGCCGGGTGGGCCTACGGCACCCTCCCCGGCCATCCCGAGACCGGGGAGGAGTCCTTCGTCGTCGACCGCACCGGAGACGGCACGGTCTGGCTGACGGTCTCCGCCTTCAGCCGGGCGGCGAAGTGGTACGCGAGGGCGGGCGGCCCGGCCACGAGGGGCCTGCAGCAGGCCTACGCCCGCCGCTGCGGGACGGTGCTGCGGGGGTTGTGCGCGGACGAGGAGTCGTAGCCGGGCGCGAGCGCGGTCCCGCCCGGCAGGGGGCTCAGGTGCGGGACGCCACGCCGCAGCCCTCCTCGCCGTTCTCGGCCGCCAGGTCCCTGCTGCGGTCGTACGGGTCCGCGGTCGGCCCGGTCGGAGCCGCGCCGGTCGGATCGGCCGTCGTCCCGGCCGTCGAGAACCCGGGATGCAGAAAGCCGTCGTAGACGTCGCAGGCGGAGTTGCCGATGTCCCGGTCGTACCTCAGCACGGTGATCCTGCCCGGCGTGAAGGCGTACTTGCCCGGCTTGTCCGGATCGGGGAATTCGAGGTCGAGCACGCGCCGGACGATGGTGCGGGCGACCCCGGCCGGGGCGTGCTCGTCGACGCGGGTCACCGGATAGACGAAGGTGTAGTCGGCGTGCACGACCACGGAGGCCTGCTCACCCGCCTTGAAGGTCATCCGTCCCCGCGTCTTGACCACGTCACCGACCATGCGCAGTTCGCGGGGGTCGAAGCGGCTGAACATCGACAGCGGATCGTGCTTCTCGTCCGGCTTTCTCAGGGCGGTTTCCAACAGGCTCGTCAGGTCCTTCTGCCGCGGATCGAGCGCCGACAGCGCCGCTCCCGGACGTTCGCCGCGCAGGGTCGCCGGGTCGAGGTTGGCGTCGATCAGCAGTTTCCTGCTCCGCTGCAGCGCCTTCTCCACCTCGGCCGCGGACAGCGTTGCGACCGGAGTCGCCTCGGGCAGGACGATGCCGGCGGCGCCGTCGGCCCATGCCAGCGCGGGGGAGCCGGCGAACGGCCGGTCCAGCGTGGGGGTCTCGGGATCGACGGCCCCGGGTGCACCGGTCGGGGCCGCGGTCTCCGCCGGCAGCGGCGAGACGGCGGCCTCCGGGCCCCCCGCGCCGAAGGGATCGCCGGGCAGCAGCGAGGGTCGCATGGCGACGACGGCCAGGACCGCCGCGACGGGCAGCCCGATGACCGCCCACAGCCGCCGCTTGCGCGTCGCCCTCTTCTGCGTCTCCTGCTGCCAGGACGGCGCATAGCGCCAACTCTGCGGCAGCTCGCCGCGCTCCTCCTGCCGCCTCAGCCGCTCCGTCACCATCCGGGCCCGCGCGGACGGCTCCTTGGGAGCGGAGTCGGGTATCGCGCGTTCGCTGTCCTGGACGAACTTCGCCCATTCCTCGTCGGATATGGAGCTACTGGGCTCGGGAGCCGACCCACCCCCGTCCCGATTCCCCTTTTCCGAACCGGAACTGTGCTCTTCGGACGGTTTGTCGGACACGCGCCCTCGGCCTCTCTACGCGTCAGTCAGCGGGCGGCACAGCCTATGTCAGCCCTGGTCGGGCGCGGCGGGTACGGTCCCGACCGGATCACCGCACACCCGGCGCAACTCGTTACGCTGCAGCGACCGGCGTACTCACAAGGTCACTTCGACTTCGGAATCGCCCGGTGGTTGACGGCGGAGCTGGACATCCGCAGCGAACTGCCCTACTCCACGATGACCTGTTGGAACTGCATCGTGGCGGCCGTATCGTTCGTGTAGCGAATGACGTGCGCATTACGGAAGTTGTAGCGTTTAACTATCCGATTTTCCCCGTCAAGTACCGCGACGGTGATGTTCTTGTGCAGGCGTCCGCCCGAAAAGATGAAGTCGGTGAAGGGCCGGCTACGGGTCGCACCCCGGTACAGGGTCACCTGTTTGGCGCTCAGGTTCAGGTCCCCGATCCCGGCGATGTACTCGACGCAGGCGCCGTCCATGAACAACGCGAAGTCGTGTCGGGAGGCGCTGGGCCCGCACGGTCCGGAGGCCGCAGTGGCGGTGGGAGCGACAGCCGCGCCGGCGCTGCCGGAGAAGACGCCGAGGGTCAGCAGTGCCGTGGCAGTTGCACCGGCCAGGAGTAAGCGGCGGCTGTTCGCGCGTGTCATCACAGGGTCCTCACGGTCGAGAGTGAAGCGGATCGACTGGAGAGACGGGGCAGTAGCAGACCGGGTTCCAATGAGACGGAAATTCATATCCACGGGCTGTTCCCTGAGGCGTGGGCCCGTGCGGAAACTCACTCGTCTTGGCTCCGAATGGCGAGCGACGGGGAGATCACCCGTATCCCGTCGAAGCCACGCACGCCGCGACCCGAAAGCCCCCGTCCGAAGGGGTCGTACGACGTCGAGCCGGTCATTCGACGGGCGCGGCCGGACGGTGGACGGACGGCGCCCGACCCGCCGCCGGCCAACCGCCGGCCAACCGCCAGGCAGCGGACGGGCGGCCGGCGGACAGCGCCCGGCCGGCCGCCGCCGGGCGCGGATCCCGTCCGGGGTCAGCGCAGCAGGACTCCCGCCCCCTCGACCGCCTCCTCCGACGGCACCTCCACCAGCCCCAGCTCCGCGCCGGACGCCAGCAGCCGGTGGGCCGGCAGGATGCGGACGGTGTATCCGAACGGGCCCGTGCGGTCCAGGGCGAGCGGGCCCTCGTAGACCCAGCGGCCTTCCTCGTCCGGACCGCCCGTCGGCTTGAGCGGCACCGCCGAGGCGTCCGTGATGCGGTCCTCCTCGTCGACCCTCCCGGACACGGCCTGCACCTCGACGTCGTCGGGGGTGAGGTCGCCGAGGCCCACCCGCACCCGGAGCGCGAGGGTGGTGCCGAGTTCGGCGGTGGTGGTGGCCACCGACGTCTCGACGTGGTCCACCCGGACGGCGTGCCAGCACGAGCGCACCCGCTGCTTCCAGCGGGCGAGTTCACGCGCCGTGTCGGGGGTCATCGTCCGGTGCGCGTGGGCGGCGGGCGCGTAGAGCCGTTCGACGTACTCGCGGACCATGCGCCCCGCCAGCACCTTCGGGCCGAGCAGGCCGAGCGTCCGGCGGACCATCTCGATCCAGCGGTCGGGCAGACCCGCCTGGCCGCGTTCGTAGAAGCGCGGGGCGATGCGCTGTTCGAGGAGGTCGTAGAGGGCGGCCGCCTCGATGTCGTCGCGGTGGTCGGGGTCGGTTCCGGCGCCGTCCGCGGTGGGGATCGCCCAGCCGAAGTCGGGCTGGAACCACTCGTCCCACCAGCCGTCCAGGACGGAGAGGTTGAGACAGCCGTTGAGCGCCGCCTTCATGCCGGAGGTGCCGCAGGCCTCCAGCGGACGGAGGGGGTTGTTCAGCCAGATGTCGCAGCCGGGGTACAGCTTCTGCGCCATCGCCATGCCGTAGTCGGGCAGGAAGACGATGCGGTGCCGCACGCGCGGGTCGTCGGTGAACCGGACCAGTTCCTGGACCAGGCGTTTGCCGCCGTCGTCCGCCGGATGCGCCTTGCCCGCGACGACGATCTGGATCGGCCGCTCCGCGTGCAGCAGCAGATCCGTCAGACGCTCGCGGTCCCGCAGCATCAGCGTCAGACGCTTGTAGGAGGGGACCCGGCGCGCGAAGCCGATGGTGAGGACGTCCGGGTCGAGGACGCCGTCGATCCAGCCCAACTCGGCCGTTCCCGCGCCCCGTTGCCGCCAGGACGCCCGCAGGCGCTCGCGCACCTCCACGACCAGCTGCTCGCGCAGATCGCGGCGCAGCTCCCAGATGTCCTGGTCGGGGATGTCGGCGACGGCGTCCCAGCGCTCCGCGCCGCCGACGCTGAGGGCGTCCTCGGCGCGCTCGGCGCCGATCTGGCGGGCCCCGAGGCGCAGCACCTCGGGCGCCACCCAGGTGGGGGCGTGCACGCCGTTGGTGACGGAGGTGATCGGCACCTCGTCGGGGTCGAACCCGGGCCACAGGCCGGAGAACATCTCACGGCTGACGTGACCGTGCAGCAGCGACACCCCGTTCGCGCGCTGGGCCAGCCGCAGGCCCATGACGGCCATGTTGAAGAGGTTCGGCTCGCCGCCGGGGTAGGTCTCCATGCCCAGGCGCAGGATGCGGTCGACGTCCATGCGCGGGAGCTCGGCGTCGGGGCCGAAGTGGCGGGCGACCAGCTCGCGGTCGAAGCGGTCGATGCCGGCGGGGACGGGGGTGTGGGTGGTGAAGACCGTTCCGGCCCGGACGGCTTCCAGGGCGGAGTCGAAGTCGAGCCCCTCGTCGGCGAGTTCGGCGATCCGCTCGAGTCCGAGGAAGCCGGCGTGGCCCTCGTTGGTGTGGAAGACCTCGGGCACGGGGTGGCCGGTCAGACGGCAGTACGTCCGTACGGCCCGGACACCCCCTATGCCGAGCAGCATCTCCTGCAGCAGCCGGTGCTCGCTGCCGCCGCCGTAGAGCCGGTCGGTCACCCCGCGCTCGCCGAGGTCGTTCTCCTCGACGTCGGAGTCGAGCATGAGGAGCGGGACCCGGCCGACCTGGGCCAGCCAGACGCGGGCGCGGAGCCGTTTGCCGCCCGGCAGGGCGAGGGAGATCTGCGCGGGGGCGCCGTCGTCCTCCCTCAGGAGGGTCACCGGCAGCTCGTTGGGGTCGAGGACGGGGTAGTGCTCCTGCTGCCAGCCGTCCCGGGAGAGCGACTGGCGGAAGTAGCCGTGCCGGTAGAGCAGTCCGACGCCGATCAGCGGGACGCCCAGGTCGCTGGCCGACTTCAGATGGTCGCCGGCGAGGATGCCGAGGCCGCCGGAGTACTGCGGCAGCGCGGCGGTGACGCCGAACTCGGGCGAGAAGTAGGCGATGGCGGCGGGCAGCCCGGCTGAGGCGGGCTGCGCCTGGTACCAGCGGTCGCCGGTCCGGTAGTCGTGCAGGTCGTCGGCGGCTGCGGCGAGCCGGCGCAGGAAACGGCGGTCCTCGGCCAGCTCGGCGAGGCGTGCCGGGCGCACGCTGCCGAGGAGTCTCACCGGGTCGCCCTCCGACAGCGCCCAGCGCTCGGGATCGACGGACCGGAAGAGGTCACGGGTCTCCGCGTGCCACGACCAGCGCAGGTTGCGGGACAGGTCGCTGAGCGGTCGGAGAGGTTCGGGGAGGAGGGGTCGGACGGTGAATCGACGGATCGCCTTCACATTCCACCTCGGCGTGGCGCGTTCGCTGGATGGACACACGGCACTGTGCGTCCACGTCTAAGGAAACGGTACCGGCGCGGGTGTCGACCTCGCTGAGGGCTGGCCGCCCGCGGGCCCCTGCTTTTCGGTCGGGCCGGGCGCGTCCGCGGACGGCGCAAGGGCCGTGGCGCCCGGACCGCCGCCACCGGGGCGTGCCACAACGGGCCGAAAACCCTGTTTCTCCCCGGGCGGCCACCTTGTGGCGCTTCGCACACCGCGAGAGGCTGCCCCCCTGGCGTGCCCGGGCCGGGACCGGGGCGCGCCGAGTCGAGGAGGGGAACTCGGACCATGGCACGGACGCGCACACGGCGTCCGCACCGGGCGGGGGGCCCGACCGCGGTCGTGACGACCGCGGCGCTGTCGGCCGCCACCCTGCCCGTGCGCGCCGCACCGGAGGGGGAAGACACCCGGAGCCGGGCAGCCCGGCTCCGTCGCCGTCAGCCATGTCCGGTGCCGAAGGGGGACACCCGGCGTCGGCGGCGCGACGGCGCACGCGGCGGGCGCGGCCGCGCCGTATCTCGCCGACCGCCCCCCGGCCGCGCCCGCGCAGGTGGCGAAAGCGCTGTTCGCGGGGGCGGCGAACGGCAAGATGTCCGGCCGCGGGCCCGGTTCGCCGGACAGGCTCCTGCACGTCCCACCGTTCATGTGACGGGCGTCCGGAAGCGGCTCCCCGTTCGTCTCGAAAGAAGCATGTCTTGTGTAAAGACATAGGCGTGAGCAGTTAACAAAGCGCCGGATTGCGCACCCGAATAGGGTGGAAGGCTCCCCCGGTACTCCCCCAGCACCCCCGCAGGACCCACCTCCCCACATCCATCCGCCTACCCCCCGTTGATGCGGACAGGAGCGGTCATGCCAGCAAGGCACCACCCGTCATCACCCCCGACGCCCCGTACCGAGAACGGCAGGAACGCCGAGAACGGACCCCAGGAAAAGATCGGCAAGAACAGCAGGACCGCCACGAGCGGCAAGACCGGCAAGAGCGGCAAGTCCGGCAAGGGCGCCAGGGCCGGCAAGGACAGCAAGCGCGCCAGGAGCGGGAAGACCGCCGCGAGCGCCGAGAACGCCGCCACGAGCGTGGCCGCCGAGCCCACGGAGAGCGTCGAGAAGACCGCGGGCGGTCACGCCACCGCCGTCGGGCGCATACCCGTCCTCGACGTCCGGCCCCTGGTCCAGCAGGGACGCCGGCCCGCCAAGGCGGTCGTCGGCGAGACGTTCGAGATCTCCGCCACCGTGTTCCGCGAGGGCCATGACGCCGTCGCGGCCAACGTCGTCCTGCGGGATCCGGACGGCACGCCCGGACCGTGGACGCCGATGCGCGAGCTCGCCCCCGGCACGGACCGCTGGGGCGCGGACGTCACACCGGACGCGACGGGCCGCTGGAGCTTCACCGTGGAGGCCTGGGGCGATCCGGTCGCCACCTGGCGGCATCACGCCCGCATCAAGATCCCCGCCGGGATGGACACCGAGCCGGTCCTCGAGGAGGGGGCGCGCCTGTACGAGCGGGCGGCCGCCGGGGCGCCCGAGGGGCCGGACCGCGCCACCGTGCTGACGGCGGCCGACGCCCTGCGCGACGAGAGCCGCCCGGCCGTCTCCCGGCTGGCGGCGGCGCTGGCGCCGGAGGTGGACGCCGTCCTGGCGCGGCATCCGCTGCGCGAGCTGGTCACGGCCTCCGAGCCGCTGCCGCTGCTGGTGGAGCGGGAGCGGGCCCTGTACGGGGCCTGGTACGAGTTCTTCC
>NZ_BMTL01000031.1 GCF_014649655.1 Streptomyces humidus
TGCTCGACGGCACCCTCACCGCCGAACCCACCCCGCAGGGCGGATACACGACGGAGCTACGGGCCCCCACCCGGCCCGCCTGAGCACCACCCGCCCGCCTGAGCACCACCCGCCCGGCGCTCCGTGGAGCGCGACCCCTGCCCCGCGCCTCTCTGCCAGGGGACCGACGACGGTCCCCTTCCCCCGGACCTGCCGGCCCTGGGGAGGCGCCGGGCAGATCGTCGCGGCCGGCCGCGAGGCCGCGAGGCCGCGGCGCCACTCCTCGTCGCCCTGCCGAGCCACGCCGAGCCATGCCGAGCCCTGCCGACGCCTCAGTGCGGCTCTCCCGGAGGACTGTTCTCCCGGAGGACGGTCCGCACGGACCCGCCGCGCGTACTCAGCCGCCCTCGTTGATACGGCGCAGGAAGGCGCGGGTGCGTTCGTGGGCGGGGTCGGTCATGAGCTGCTCCGGGGGACCGTCCTCCAAGACTTCCCCTCCGTCGAACATGATGAGCCGGTCCGCGGCCGAGCGGGCGAACCCCATCTCGTGCGTGACCACGATCATCGTCATGCCGTCGTCGACGAGTTCCTTCATCACGGCGATGACCTCGCCGACCATCTCCGGGTCGAGGGCGCTCGTCGGTTCGTCGAAGAGCATCAGCTCCGGCTTCATGGCGAGGGCGCGGGCGATGGCGACGCGCTGCTGCTGGCCGCCGGACAGTGCCGACGGCCGTGACGACGCCTTGTGTTCGAGGCCCACCCTCGCCAGGAGGGCCTGCGCCTGCTCCCTGGCCTCGGCTTTCGGCGTGCCGAGGACCTTCGTCGGCGCGACGGCCACGTTGTCGAGCGCTGTCAGGTGGGGGAAGAGGTTGAAGCGCTGGAAGACGAAGCCGATGTTGCGGCGGCGTTCGGCCACCACCTTCGCCCGCTCCTCCACCGGCCGGCCGGAGCCGGGCTGCCGCGGCCGGTAGCCGACCGGGCGGCCGTGGATGAGGATCTCCCCCTCGTCGATGCGTTCCAGGTGGTTGAGGCATCGCAGGAACGTGGTCTTGCCGGACCCGGACGGCCCCACCATGACGACGACCTCGCGGGCCCGGACGTCCATGGAGATGCCGTTCAGCACCCGTACGTCGCCGAAGCGCTTGACCACCCCGCGTGCCGACATCACCGCCGACGCGTCGGCCGGACCGGCGGACGCCCCGGCCCCGTGACCTTCTTGTTCCCCGGCCTGCCGCTGTTCCCCGGCCTGCTTCGTGATCGGTTCCATGTCAGTGGGCCTCCTTGCCTACGAGCGTGGCGTCCTGGCGGCCGGCGGTGCGGCGCAGGCCGCCGCCGGCGAGCCGATCCCGCAGCGAGGGTGCGGCGATCACCCGTCCGGGATCCGCGAGTCTGCGCTCGATGAACCGCTGGACGAACGACCACACCGTCGTCAGCGCGAGGTAGTAGCACGCGGCGACGAGGAATATCTCGAAGGTCTTGAAGGTCGCCGAGTTGATCGACTGCGCGGTCAGGAACATCTCCTGCAGGCCGATGACCGACAGCAGGGAGGTCGACTTCATCATCAGGTTGAACTCGTTGCCCAGCGGCGGAACGATGATCCGGATCGCCTGCGGCAGCAGCACGACCCGCATGGTCGTCGCCGGGGTCATGCCCAGCGCCTGCGCCGCCTCCGCCTGTCCGGGATCGATGGCGCCGAGGGCCGCGCGGAAGATCTCGGCCATGTACGCGGCCTCGTTCAGGGCGAGCGTCAAAGTGGCCGCCTGCACGACGCCGAGGAGCACCAGCCCGCCCACCTGGACGTCGCCGAAGCGGTAGACGCCCGCCGCGGCGAGGCCGTTGTAGACGAGGACGAGCTGGACGAGCAGGGGCGTGCCGCGGATCAGCCAGACATAGGTCCGGCCGCCCCAGCGCAGCGGGGCAAAGCGGCTGCGCTGGGCCAGGGCGACGCCGAATCCGAGAATCACGCCGAGCAGTTGGGCGATGACCGAGATGTAGACGGTGCGCCAGAGTCCGTCGAGGAACGCCCCGGAGGGGGAGAACAAGTAGTGCCAGAAGAACGGCCAGTCGAAGCCGGCCGGCTGCCCTGCGTCGGCGAGCACGGTTGCGTGGGTCACGTGGTCTTCTCTCTGCGCGCCTGCCGTGGGATCAGTTGGCGATGTCGTCGCCGGACAGGTTCCACTTCTTGAGGATCGTGTCGTACGCGCCGCTCTTGCTCACCGCGGCCAGCGCCTTGGTGAGCGCGTCGTGCAGGGCCGTGTCGTCCTTGCGGGTCGCGGCTCCCACCTTGATGCGGTTGAACGGTTCGCCGACGAGGCTGAAGGTGTCCGGCTGCTGCTTCAGCACGTATGCGGCGGTCTCCAGCGTCGTGCCGTAGGCGTCCACGAGTCCGATGCGCAGTTGCTGGAGGGCGTCGCTGTCCTTGGTGAACTGCCGGATGTCGATCTTCGGCTTCCCGGCCGCCGTGCACTTCCCGGACTGGTCGGTGAGGTACTGGATGACGGTCGTGCCCGTCTGCCCGGCCGCCTTCTTGCCGCACAGGTCTTCCGCGCCCTTGACGTCCTTGGCGTTCTTCCCGGCCACGACGAGGGTGTTGGAGGCGTACATGTACGGGACGAAGTCGACGACCTTCTCGCGCTCCGGCTTGATGTAGAGCTGGCTGATGATCGCGTCGCACTGCTTGGCCTGCAGCGCCGGGATGATCCCGTTGAAGTTGGTGTTGGCCCAGTTCGCCCGGACCCCGAGCTCGGCGGCCAGCGCGTCCCCGAGTTCGATCTCGGCGCCCACCGGCTTCTGTGCGACGTCGTAGTACGTCAGCGGCGGCGCGCTGATGTCCGAACAGTAGGTGATCTGACCGTCCTTGACGAGCGCGCCCGCGGGCACCTTGACCGACGCGGCCGTCGTGGCGGCGGCGTCGGCGCCGCCGGAGTTCCCGGCGCATCCGGTGAGGGCCATGGCGGCCACGGCGGTGGTGCCGGTCAGTACGGACACCGATCTACGGGAGAAGGAGAGCGACCTGGCCATTTCCGAACCCCTTTGAGAGTTCGCGCTGTTGCGCGGCGATGTAAGTCAATGCCATAGTCGATAACGTTGACTATGAGAGGGAAGCTTGGCCCGCCGCTCTCGGACTGTCAAGAAGTCTCACGTAACGCGACGGTTAAAGAGGCCGCACCGCAGGCGGCCGCCGGCGCACCCGGGAAGGGGAACGATGTCCGCAATCACCGAACGTCCGCTCGCCGCGAGAGGCGGCGCCTGGGCCGTCGCGACACCCCACGCCGCGGCCAGTGAGGTGGCGGCCGAGGTGCTGCGCGGGGGCGGCAACGCGGTCGACGCGGCCCTGGCCGCCGCCGCCATGCTGACGGTGGTCTACCCCAACCAGTGCTCCGTCGGCGGCGACCTGCTGGCCATGGTGGGCACCCGGGACGGGGACGTCCGCTTCGTCAACGCCGGCGGCCGCTCTCCCCGCGCGGTCGACGTGGCGTCGCTGACGGCGGCGCACGACATGATGCCGGTCCTCGGCGCCCTGCCGGTGACGGTTCCCGGCGTGGTCGCCGGATGGGGCGCTCTCGCCGAGAACTGGGGCACCCGTCCGCTCGCCTCGGCGCTCGCACCCGCCGAGGCCGCCGCCCGTGAGGGGGTGCCCGTGGCCCCCGGACTGGCCCAGGACCTCGCACGCGAGAGCGGCCACCTGGTGCGGGATCCCGGCATGCGGGGCGTGTTCTTCGCCGACGGCGAGGTCCTCGCGGCCGGACAGACGCTGCGCCAGCCCCACCTCGCCCGCTCCCTGGCCCTGATCGGCTCCGAAGGCCCCGCCGCGATGTACGGCGGAGAGGTGGGCGCGAGCCTGGTGAAGCTGCTCGCCGCCGGCGGCTCCGCGATGACGGAGGAGGATTTCGCCGCACACACCGTGGAGCTGTCGCAGGCGCTCGCCGCGGAGTACGACGGTGTCGAGTACCTGTCGGCCGGCGCCAACTCGCAGGGCCTCTACTTCCTCCAGGGTCTCAAGGCGCTCGACGTGGCCCGCACCGTCCGCGGACCGCTCGACCCGCTGGGCCGCGACGCCGGCCTGGTCGCCTCCGTGCTCGCGTGGACCGCCGGCGACCGCGACCGCTACTGCGCCGACCCGGACTGGGGCAGCGCCCCGGTCGACCACCTGCTGTCCGACGAGTACGCGCGGCGCGTCGCCGAGCACGCCATGTCGGGCACGGCGGTCGACCTGCTCGCCCAGCGCAAGGCGACCGGCGACACCGTCGCGGTGGTCGTGGCCGACGCGGACGGCACCTGGGTCTCTCTGATCCAGAGCGTCTTCCACAGCTTCGGCGCCGCCCTGCTCGACCCCGGCACCGGGATCGTCCTGCACAACCGGGGCGCCTCGTTCTCCCTCGACCCCGCCTCGCCCAACGGGCTGGCCGGAGGGAAGCGGCCCCTGCACACGCTCATGCCGGTCCTGGTCCGGGAAGGGGGCGAACTCGTCGGCGCGCACGGGGCCATGGGCGGACGCGCGCAGCCCCAGGTGCACACGCACATGGCTCTGCATCTCGCCGCCGGTTCCTCTCCCGAACACGCCGTGTCGGTGTCACGCTGGGTCCTCGGAGCCATGGAGGCGGGGGTGACGACCGGCGCGGGCGTCGTCAGCACCGAGCAGGACGTCCCTCCCGCCGGCGTCCACGCGATCGAGGAGGCGGGCTTCACGGTCCGGTCGCTCGACGCGAACGACGACGGGGTGGGGCACGGGCAGTTGGTCCGGCGGGTCCCCGGCGACGGCCGGCAGATGCTGGCGGCGGCCACCGATCCGCGCGCGGACGGTTCGGCGGTCGCCGGCTGACGCCGTGGCCGGGTGCGCGATCATGGGAGGGATCGACATGGGGAAGGCAGCATGACCGACAGCAGTGCCAGGACGACCAAGAGGGCGAGCCGGTTGCCGCGAGGCACCCTGAGTCAGGAGCTGATCGTCCAGGCGGCGTTCCGGGTCGCGGACTCCTCCGGCATGGAGAAGCTGACGTTCCAGGCCCTCGGCCGTGAGCTGTCCGCCCACCCGACGGCGATCTACCGGCACTTCCGCAACAAGGACGAACTGCTGCTCGCACTCATCGACGCCCTGCACGAGGAGGCACTGGCCAACACCCCGCCGCCCACGGACGACTGGGCCCACGACCTCATGGAGATCGCGATCCACACCCATGAGGCGTTCCTCCGCCATCCCCGGGTGGGGGCCCTGGCCGCCGCACGCACCGCCCGGCGGGAGAACGAGTTCAGGTCCGTGGAGCGCAAACTGGACTGCATGCGCCGGGCCGGCCTCGACGACGCCGAAGCCGCCCGCTACTACCGGGTCTTCGCCGACATGGTGCTGGCCTACAGCGCCATGGACGCGAGTCTGGCCGCGCTGTCCCCGGAGCTCCGGGACGCCGACCTGCACGCCTGGAAGACGGACTACCTCACGCTGCCGCACGACAGATACCCCAACATCGCGCGGGTCGCGCCTCGCTTCGTGGGCCTGGACGACCCCCAGAACTTCGTGACGGCCGTCCAGGCGGTCATCGACACGGTCCGCGCGAAGACGGAGCGCGAGGCCCGCGACACCTGAGCCGCGGTACGCCGGGCCTCACGGCGCGGGCGCGACGCGACGGGAGCCGAGGTCTCCCGGAGAGCTGCCGCCCGTGGCGCGCCGGCCGGAGCAGAGCCGACCGGGCTGCGGTCCGGAGCAGCGCGCTTGGGCGACAGCGGGTGTACGGCCGACGTCGCGCGGGCCCGGCCGGCCCGGCTCACGGAACGGACGGCCCTCCCGACGCCGGCAGCTGATGACGACGGGCCCTCCGCAGGCAGCCGCGTCCAGGCGGCCCGGGCCGAGGCCGCATGCGTGCCCGGGCCGAGGCGGCATGCGTGCCCGGGCCGAGGCCGCATGCGTGCCCGGGCCGGGAGAGCGCGGCCGTATCCGTCGGTCAATGGGCGCAGAACTCCGCCGTGATCGCCTGCTCGATGGTGTCGGTCGGGTCGAGCCAGTCGTTGTTGAGGACGAAGGACATGGTGTGCCGGCCGTCGCGGGTGCCGCTCATCCACGTTTCGTAGCCCTGGATCGAGCCTGCGTTGCCGTACACGGTGACGCCGCAGGGCGTCCGCGCGATCACCACGCCGAGGCCGTAGCGGAGCGTGTCGGTGTTGGGGAAGGACCCCGGCGTCGGGGTGAGCATCTCGCGCAGCAGCCGGGCGGGGAGAAGTCCGCCGCGGAGCAGGGCGGAGTCGAAGCGGTCGAGGTCCCCGACCGTGGAGATCATGTCGCCGTTCCCGGCGGCGAAGGAGGGGTTGTAGTCCGTGGCGTCCTTGATCTCCGGGCCCGCCGGGTCGGCCGGGTCGGGCTTGGTGTACCCGTGCAGGCGAGGGAAGGGCAGGAGGGGCGAGCAGCCGGGGAAGGACGTGGCGGCCAGGCCGAGGGGCCGCAGGATCCGGCGGGTGATCCGGGCGCCGTAGGTCTGGCCGGTGATCTTCTCGACGACCATGGCCAGCAGCGAGTAGTTGGTGTTGGAGTACTCCCAGGACGTCCCGGGGGCGAAGGCCGGCGGGTGGTCCGTCGCGAAGCGCACCAGTTCCCGCAGGGTGAAGCAGTGCTTCGGGTCCTGCACCGCGATCTGTTCCACCCGGGGGTCCTGCGTGTACTCGTACAGGCCGCTGGTGTCGTTGAGCAGCATGCGGATCGTGATGGCCGAGCCGTCGTTGCCGTTGCGGTCGACAACGCCGGGAAGGACGTCCGCCACGGTGTCGTCGAGCCGGAGCCGGTGCTCGGCGACGAGTTGGAGCACCGCGGTCGCCACGAACGTCTTGGTGACGCTGCCGATGCGGAACCGCATCGGTGCCCTGGGCCGTTCACCGGTCCGGATGTCGGCGACGCCGACTGCCGCATCGCGGACGCGGTGGCCGGTGCGCGACTGGGCGAGGGCGCCGGGCGAGCCCTGCCGGACGGCCGCGTCAAGGACGTCGAGGAGCGTGCTGGGGTGTCCGGGGCCGCGCGTCGCGCCGTCGCGGACGTCTGCCGCCGAGGCCGGCGTGGCGAGCAGCCCGAGGCCGAGCACGAGGGCGAGCCCTCTGAGAACGGCTCTGGGCAGCAAGGGTCGGTACACGGAATGCCTCCATGACGGGTCCGTAACGGTCGCTGTGCGGGTGACTGGTGAGGTCCGGTCGTGTCCGGGCGTGTCCGGTCCCGACGAGGTGCCCGCAAGCATCCGGGCCGCCGTGCTGCGCCGAATGAAGATCAGCAAGTCGGAGAACCCGCCGAGGGAGATCTCCTCCGTGCCGATGGGCTCGTGGAACCGGTCGTAGAACGGGTTGTGGAACCGGTCGGGGACCGGCTGGGCCGCCCACTGCCTGGCGGACGCGGAGCCGCGGGGTCCGCAGGTCCAGGATGTGCTTGTCGTGAGTACCGCGCCGAGTGGGTGAGCGTGGTGCGGCGGAGGACGGCAAGGCCAGGATGAGACAGCGACCGGTGGCCTGCCGGGGCGGCATCCGGGTGTTCACCCGCGTGGACGTCCGGGGCCACCCGGGCGGCCCACCGGGCGCCCGGTGGGAAACCTGGAGGCTGAGGACCCGCGTCCCTCGTGGCCGGCGCCGTCGCTTGAGCCGGCCGGTGGACTCTCCGGGCCTGTCTGCCGCCCCCGTGGCGGACATGACGAGATCTTGTCTTCCGTGACTGAACTGACCAGACGTCAGAAACGGCGTTTCTGTGTTGCTGCGAGCACGCACCGGGTCTGGCTCGTCGCCCTGGCGACCGTGCTGTTGCTCGCCGGCGTCGACGCCGCCGGCGCCGGAATCTCCGCCGCGGCAGGCGCGCCCTCCTCGGGCGGGGCGAAGAGGTGGTCGACACCGGGACCGCAGCGTGCCCTGAGCGGGGTGCTGCAGCCGGGACCCGTGGTGCACGCGCAGGCCGGACCGCCGGCCCCGGCCGCCCGAGCTCAGCGGACACCGCGTCGGCCGGGCCACCCCCGGCGGCGACCGGGCCCCGCCGACCCGGCCCCGGCCCCGGCCCTGGTGCCGGACGTCTCCCCACGGCTGGGCGCGCCGGTGCCCGACCCGGATCACCGACCGACCCCGCCGCCCAGGGACCCCAGGCGGCTGACGCTGTTCCGCGACACCAGCGTGCCGGTGACGACCGGACTGCCGTGGTGGAAACCGGAGCCCAGCACGGACCAGTCGGGCCGGGACATCTTCGCCACCGGCAACTTCCACGCCGAGTTCTCCCGTGACAACGGCAGGAACTGGCGAGGACTGGACCCGTACACCGTCTTCGGCCCCGACTTCTGCTGCGACCAGGTCACCAAGGCCGACTTCTCCTACCGCCGGCAGCACTGGGTGCTGCAGTACATTCCCGCCTTCAACGAGCACCCGGGCGGTGGACACCTTGTTCTCGCGAACTCCCGGATCGGGGACTTCGTCGACTGGCGTCCCTACACGATCACCCCGTCCGCCTTCGGCTGGTCCGACGACCTGAACCTCGACTACAACGACGTCGTGATCGGCCACCGGTTCCTGTATCTGACCACCCGCCTCATCAGATTCCACGACGGGACGGACGACTACGACGTCCTGGCCGCGGCGCTCCTGCGGGTCTCGCGGGCGGATCTGGCCGCCGGGCGTCCCGCTCACTACGACTCGATCACCCGCACCGACACCATCGGGGGCGGCGCCTACGGGGAGGACGGGGAACTGCGGGTCCCCCAGGGCATCACCGACGTCGCCTACGCGGCGTCGACCACCCTGCCGGAGGGCAAGGGCCGCCGACTGCGCCTGCTGGTCTGGCCGGAGAAGTCCCAGTGGGTGACCACTGTCGACCGGGACGTACCACCGTTCCGCTACATGACCTTTCAGGTTCCGGGAAGGGAGGGTGACTGCAGCAGCAAGGACAAGACGGTCACCAACTGGTGCGGCGGGGCGACGTCCGGTGGCGTGTTCGCCGCACGAGGCCGCGGCCACCTGTGGTTCGCCTGGGCCGCTCAGCAGTACGGCACACAGCGGCCCTTCCCGTACGTGAGGATCACCGTCGTCCGCGAGTCCGATCTGCGCGTCGGCCTCAGCCACGACGTGTACAGCCGCACCATCGGTCACGCCTACCCGGCGATCGCCCCGGACGAGCGCGGCCACATCGGCTACATCGACGCCTTCGGCGGCGGCGCGGGGAACAGCCACTACTTCCCCGGCTCCATGATCGCCGTGTTCGACGACATCACACCCGTCTCCCCGAGCGTCGACTACTTCCTCCCCGGCAAGGGCAACGCCTGTTCCGGCAGCAACCCGCAGACGGGAGACGAGGGGGAGTGGGGCGACTACCTCACCGTCCGCGGCTGGCACCCGGGCGGCGGCGTCTGGATCGCCACCGCCATGGCGCGCGTGGACGACACCCCGGCCGACTGCTCGACGGCCGGGCCCATGACCATCAAGAACATCGTCTTCGGCCGGGAACGCGACCGGCACGTCTACGAACGAGGCATCGACGACAACCGTCGCTGAGCCCGCATCCGCCGGTCAGCGAGGCACGCCGTCGGCGAAATCCTCGACGGCCGGCACCGGGTCACTCTCGGAAACACATGACCCCAGGCCACTGGCCTGGGGTCCCACTCTGCAGCGGGTCAGGAGAACCGAACTGCTCGATCTGCGTCGCCGGCATGACGAGCTCTGGCGAACATTCCAGCCCGCAGCTGAAACACCGCACCGAGCACGATGACCCCGAGAGCAATGGTGGAAACAACCATCCCCGCTCCGGAAGAGAGCCCGAGAAGCCTGGCCCCGCCGTCCAGGACGAAGCCGCCACCCATCGCGATCCCGCCCCAACCAGCCCTGGGTGACCGCGTATACGCCGCGATTCCCCGGCTGCCGGTCAAGGTCGACACGCCCAGGACGACGACAAAGCAGCCGGAGCACAGAATGATCCACGCAGACATGGCACCCCTCCGCGCGGGAAGGCTACTACCGCACGGGCGTGGTCCGGCGGTGCGCAGGTGAAGCACCGGTACAGCCCGTGCCGAGCCGCATCGGCCTCACGCACTTCGCGGTCCTCTCCGACGGCACGAAGACCGACTCCCCGCGCTTCCTGCGGCGTGCGGAGAAGAAGCTGAAGAAGGCCCACAAGGAACTGTCCCGCAAGCAGAAGGGATCAAAGAACCGGGCCAAGGCCCGTCTGAAGGTCGCCCGCGCCCACGCCAAAGTTGCTGACGCGCGCCGTGAGTTCCACCACCAGCTCTCCACGAAGCTGATCTCCGAGAACCAAGGGATCGCCGTGGAGGACCTGCCGGTGGCGGGACTGGCCCGCACGAAGCTGGCCAAGTCCGTGCACGACGCCGGATGGTCCTCGTTCATCGGCATGCTGGAATACAAAGCAGAACGGTACGGCCGCGATCTGGTCAGGATCGGCCGGTTCACACCGACCTCCCAGACCTGCTCCACCTGCGGCGTCAAGGACGGACCCAAACCCCTGAACGTCCGGGAATGGACGTGTGCCGCCTGCGGTACCGTCCACGACCGGGACACCAATGCCGCGATCAACGTGAAGACGACCGCCGGACTGGCGGTATCGGCCTGCGGAGCGCCGGTAAGACCAGGAGCGATCCCGGCACAGCGCGAAGAAACAGGAAGCCACGGATTCCCGACCCGACACCGTGCCGCGTAGCGGCACGGCAACACGTCGAGAAGGCCAGAATCCTCGAGCTTCAGCCCGAGGAGCAAGTCAAAGCCGCCAGAACCGGGCGCGCTGGAGGCGCGAGGACCGCCGGGACCACGAACACCACAGGTGACCCCGTGGAGCGTTCGGCAGCCACGGTCTCCGGACGGCTTCAGCCGGGCCGGACATGTCGAACTCATTGAGAGGTACATGCCATGCATCGCGAGGCGCTGTCGGAGAGCGAGCGGGCCCCGCCGATGACCCGGTCTCGGCCGGTGCGGTTGCGGGCCCCTGTGGTCGCGGTGGTTGCTGTACTCCGCTGCCGTACAGCCTTGCCGGGCAAGACCACGCAATGTTCATGAATCATCAACCGGGCCGACGCCGATCCGGCCGTCCCGCGACGGCGACTGTGCCTTGACTGTGTGCCCTCGCTCCTCTGGAAGGTGTTCGCACATGGCCAAGAAGACACGTAGCCGCGTTGTCGCGACAGCGGTGGTGACGGGCGTAATCGGCGTCGGCCTCGCACTGTCCTCCGGTGCCGCCGACGCCAGTGGCGGTGTGGCCGCCTGGTCGTCGGTGCCGGCTGTCACCGACGCCCGCGGCGTGACCGCTCCGAACGTCCTGTCGCCCGGGCTCACCGAGCACCCCGTCGCGCAGGGCTCCCTGAGGCTGGAGAACCCGACCGACCAGGTCCCGTACTACGGATACCTCGGCGACGGCACGCTGCTGCCCGACCCCGGCATCAAGCAGGCCCCGGGAGTGAAGATCGAGGCCGGCAAGACCGAGCCCGACAAGAACACCTACCTGAGGCTGTCCGGTCAGCACGGCGCCGACGCGTCGTACTCGTACGGCACGCACTTCCTCTTCCAGGGCCACGAGGGCGGCGAGGCCGGGTACATCACCCGCGTCAACCTCGACGCCGACCAGGCGCACCGGGTGACGCTCCTGGCCACCAAGGAGACCGACGGCACGAGCATTCCCGCCATCGACGGCTCCACCTGGGACCCCTGGGCCAAGCGGCTGCTGTTCACCTCCGAGGAGGGGACCGCGGGCGCCGTGCTCCAGGCCACCCCGGACATCAACTCGAAGGTCCAGGACATCTCCTTCGTCACCGGACGGGCCGGCTACGAGGGCATCCAGAACGACTCCGCCGGCAACCTGTGGATGGCCGAGGACAGCGGCGGCGCGACGGTCGCCACCAAGACGAAGATTCCCAACAGCTTCGTCTACCGTCTGATCCCGTACGACAAGCACGACCTCACCAAGGGCGGCAGGCTCCAGGCACTGCAGGTGGTCTCCCGCCGCAGCGGCTCACCCATCGCGTTCCAGAACGTCGACGGCGCGCACCCCACCGGCGGAGCGTTCACCGACGACGAGAAGGACCTGACCAACTACGGTCCGGCCCTGACCACCCACTGGGTGACCATCCACGACACCAAGACCGACACCAGTGGCAAGGCGTTCGACGCCAACGCCCTGGCGAAGGCTGCCAAGGCGACCCCGTTCAAGCGGACCGAGAACGGCCAGTTCCGCCCCGGCACGGACTTCCGCGAGTTCTATTTCGACGCCACCGGCGACACCAACACCACCAGCACGGCCAACGACGGCTACGGCGGCTGGGGCACCCTCTACAAGCTCACGCAGAGCGACCCGCGCTCGGACGACGGCAAGCTCAGCGTCTTCTACGCCGGCGACAAAGCGCACACCGGCATCGACAACGTCACCTTCCTCGACCGCACGCACGTCGCGTTCGTCGAGGACGCCAGCGACACCGTGCACACCCAGCGCGGCGCCCTGGACTCCGGATACGTCTTCGCCACGACGACCGACTACTCGCGCGGCGCGCAGCCGGTGCGCTTCCTGGCCGAGGGCCGCGACCCCTCGGCGACCCTGGACAACATGCTGTCTTCGGTGAACGGCGGCATCCAGAACGACGGCGACAACGAGATCACCGGCATCCACGTCTCCGACGGCGACCCGGGCACGCACGGCATCCTCGGCGCCAAGGTGCCGAGGCTGTTCCGTGACGGCTGGCGGCTCTTCTGGACCCAGCAGCACGGCGACAACACCACTTGGGAGATCACCCCGGACGACAAGTAGGGGTGCGGCCAGTTGGGGCGGGACGGCGACCGATGCTCACGTCCCGCCTCACTGGCCCATCGGCCACCGGAGCGCTGACAAGAGTTCACCGCCCGTCCGTTCACCCACGGACCTCGAGGCCAACCGGGGCCGCCAGACTCCCCGCCGGGCCGATCAGCGTCTGCCGCCCGCGCCGCTGCAGGCCGCACAGCTTCCCCCACTCCGGCCGCTGACCAGCCGTGCCCCCGGCCCACCCGGGCCGCTCGACCGTGAGGGAGAACCCGATGAGATCGTGGCGCCACACCCTGTCCGCCACCGCCGCCCTGAGCCTGCTCACGCTCGCCGTGTCCACCGGGCCCGCTTCGGCCGGCCCGGACACCGCCGGCACGGGCGCCACCAACGACGACACGCCGTTCACTTTCGCGGTGTTCGGCGACATGCCCTACGGTGACGCCGAGATCGCCGACTTCCCGCACGTCATCAGCCGGATCAACGCCGACCCCGACGTCACCTTCGTCACGCACCTCGGGGACATCAAGAACGGCTCGACGGTGTGCGGCGACGCGTACTTCCAGATGATCAAGTCGGACTTCGACCAGTTCAAGGACCCGCTGGTGTACACCGTGGGCGACAACGAGTGGACCGACTGCCACCGGCCGAGCAACGGCTCGTACAACCCGCTTGAGCGTCTCGCCGAGATCCGCCAGGTGTTCTTTCCCCGTCCCGGCTGGACCCTGGGCCAGAACAGCGTGCGGGTGACCTCGCAGGCCGACGAGGGTGTCCCGGAGGACGTCCGCTACACCCGTGCCGGCGTCGCCTTCGCCGCGGTCGACGTGGTGGGCAGCAACAACAGCATGGAGCCGTGGACCGGAAACACCCAGCCCACCCCCGAGCAGGCCGCCGAGGTACTGGCCCGCACGGCGTCGGTAACCGAGTCCATCCACGCCACCTTCGCCTCGGCCCACCGCCACCACGACCGGGCCGTCACCCTGATGATGCAGGCCGACATGTTCGACCCCACCGTCAGCGATCCCTCCTACGCCGACTACTACGCCTTCCAGCCGATCGTCGCCGCCGTCGCCCGCGAGTCGGCCGCCTTCGACGGCCCGGTCTACCTCTTCAACGGCGACAGCCACCTCTACAACAGCGACCAGCCGCTGGCCGCCGGCTCCTCGTGGCTGTCCTTCTACCACCTGACCACCGCGGTGCCCAAGCTGCACCGCATCACCGTCGACGGCTCCGACAACGCCAAGGACTACCTGAAAGTCACCGTCCGGCCGCACAACCCCCAGGTCCTCAAGTGGACCCGGATTCCCCTGGACGGCTCCGGCTCCTGACTCAGCATCCGACGCCGGAGCCCCTGCCCCGGGCCCGGCGCTGGTGCCGGAAGTTCTGGGCAGTCGTCCGAGTAGGCGGCGCGGATCTATCAGCACTCGGACGAGGAGCGGCAGAAGAGGTGAGTACGTCGGTGACCTCGGTGCCCACAGCACCCTGGAACCCATCGTCACCCGCTCCGTCACCGCTGCCTCCGTATGGGGAACCAGGCTGTGGACCCCGGGTTCCGGCAACGGCGTGGTCACTGCGAAGGACCTGAAGACCGGCAAGACCACCGACACCGTCAGCACCGGCGCCCCGTGTGTCCGCAAAGAGTTGCAGGCGGTCGGCCGTTGGATCCACTGGTCCTGCGGTCCGACCGCGACAGCCGGCGTCTGGGACCGTACGGCCAAGAAGAACATCCCCGCTCCCGTCCGGCCAGGCGTTGCTCGGCGACGGATACCTCGTCCGGCACGACACATCGGCCGGGCTCTCCTCCTCACCGCTCGCTGGTCTGAGCCTCTGCATCCGGTCACCAGGCTGATGAGGCCGAAGCGAAGGGGCGTGGCGTGATCAGCCGAACAGCTGCGAACCGAGCGGGCGCTGCCGGTCGAAGCCGGGGAGGATCAGATGCCGTCGATGAAACACGTTCACCGGCAACGGCGTCGACGTCGGCTGGACGTTCCCCACCGCCACGCGGGGCCGGGGCAACTGCCTGCGCGGCAACGAACTGCGCAGCACGGCGCCCGCCCGGCTCGTGACCACCGCATCCTGCCCGGTGGCGCCAAGGCGTTCTCATCAAGCAGTAGTTGGGAGGCGCCGAAGGCGCCCCGTGGCGCCCTCTATTCGGCTTCTGAGCGGTTTGTCCCACACCACGATCAGCGGGGCACCCCCCAGGTCCCGCCGGGCAGAGCTCAGCAGGTCCGCGAACTCACGCGCCCGGAAGCCCTTCTTCTCGCCGGTCCGGCCCCGGTACGTCCGGGTCCGGTAGATCAGACGGGTCTCGCGGCCCGGTCTGAAGCAGATCATCCCGGCCATCAGGACCCGACCGGAACCCGTGCCCGGCACTCTGACGAGCGGTGTCCGCCCGCGCCTCGACCAGGTGCGGCCCTCCACCGACTCGGGTAGCGCCTTGGCGTCTCGAATGGGGTTTGCCATCGGGATGGCAGTTTCGGGCAACGGGAACCGGCACCGGTGGGCTGATCGTCATGCAGAGCATGCCTTCCGTTCTCATTCTTGGTTTCGATCCTCACGCGGTGCCTGGTATGGACGGGGACGCCATGCGCGCGGTCCTGGACAAGGAACTGGCCCGTTTCGGCGAACACGCCGTCGACGCTTCCATGACGCTGATCGCGCCGGACGAATCAGCCGAGTCCACGGTGGTCTCGGCACTTTCCGGACAAGACTGGGACGTCGTCGTCATCGGGGGTGGGATACGCAAGCCTGAACCCCTCGTGACGTTCTTCGAGCAGGTCGTGAACCTGGTCCGGCGGCATGCACCAGGGGCCGCGATCGCGTTCAACACCAGCGGCGGCGACAGCGTCGAGGCTGCCAAGCGGTGGCTGTGAAGCCCAGCCCCTGGGCTGAACAGCGGAAGGAATCAAGGGTCCGTCACTTGGGGCGCCCCGCGGCGCGACCCCGCGCACCACAATGAGAAGCCCACAGGCAGCTAGCTACGCCCTTATGGTGCGGATGTGGTGCGCGCCACGTTGACCGGTCTGGACAACAAAGAACCCCCGGGTCATCGACCTGGGGGTTTCTGCTGGAGCGGGTGACGAGAATCGAACTCGCGCTCTCAGCTTGGGAAGCTGATGTTCTACCATTAAACTACACCCGCGTAAGACGCCGGTCTGGGCCGGTGTCGGAACGCTCCGTCACTCTACCTCATGCCAGGCCCCGGGCGCTGAAGCCCCGGGGCCTGAGTGTGTTTCAACGGGAGGGATCCGGTTACACGAGGCGGGAGTTGGGGCGTACGGTGTGCGGTGGAAGTGGGGTCGGGCGGGGTCGGAGTGCCGCCTGTGAGGTCGTCCCGTTCGTCCCGTAATGTGGCTTTCAGTGTCCGGCGAGCAGCAGCCGGACGCGGCTCTTGGGGAAGGGACTACAGGACTTGATGGAGCGCACCGTCGTCCGTTGTGCCGATGGGCACGTGTTCAGCACCGCTTCGTTCCCGATGCAGCAGGCGTTGCGGCTCGGTCCCGGGCGGCTCGTCCGGTGTCCTCGTTGCGCCCGGTTGCGCAACGCCGTGCCGGTGACTCTCGAGCAGAGCCACCGCGAGGAAGCGGTGGCCGTCGGGGAGCGGTAGCCGTGTGCGCGGAGGAACGCGAGAAGAGCGGTCCTCGTACGCGCAGCGGTCTTCGTACGCACAGTGGTCCTCGCACGCGCAGCGGTCTTCGTGCCGGGCGGGCGGGTGTGTGAGGCGCAGTCGCCGTGAGGCGGCGGTCGCCGTGGCAGGAGACTGACGCGGCTTGCGGCACGGCGCGTGGAGTCGTCCGATGGTGGTGGCTCCGCGCGCCTTGCGTATCCTCGGGACGTGCTTCTCTCAGACAAGGACATCCGGGCCGAGATCGACTCCGGACGGGTACGGATCGATCCCTACGACGAATCCATGGTGCAGCCGTCGAGCATCGATGTCCGGCTCGACCGGTACTTCCGGGTGTTCGAGAACCACCGGTACCCGCACATCGACCCCTCAGTCGAGCAGGCCGACCTGACCCGGCTCGTGGAGCCCGAGGGCGACGAGCCGTTCATCCTTCACCCCGGGGAGTTCGTGCTGGCCTCCACGTACGAGGTCATCTCGCTCCCCGACGACCTTGCCTCCCGGCTGGAGGGCAAGAGTTCGCTCGGCCGGCTCGGACTGGTCACCCACTCCACCGCCGGGTTCATCGACCCCGGGTTCTCCGGGCATGTGACGCTCGAGCTGTCCAACCTCGCCACTCTGCCGATCAAGCTCTGGCCCGGGATGAAGATCGGCCAGCTGTGCATGTTCCGGCTGTCCTCGCCCGCCGAGTCGCCGTACGGCAGTGAGCGGTACGGATCCAGGTACCAGGGCCAGCGCGGTCCGACGGCCTCCCGGTCCTTCCTGAACTTCCACCGAACTCAGGTGTGACCTGCGGCGTGGACGACGCCGGCGCCGGGTCGGTGCGAGAGAAGCGGGGGAAGCGGGCCGAAGTCCCGGCCGGCTTCCCCTCGAGCGTGCTGCCTGTCGTGCGTGGGGCGGCGTAGCCGGTCACGCAGTCCGTGAGGTACCAGTAGCCGGTCGTCGTGGCGTCGAGGAACGGGCTCCAGGCGTTGGTCACCGGGGACGCGCCCGGCATCCATACGAGCGTGGAGTATTCGTCGGTGGAGTTCACGTTCGGGTCGATCTCGATCCGGATGTTCGGCATGTTCGTCGGGCCGCCGCAGGTGATGTTCTCGCCCGTACGTGAGGCTGGGAGATCGTCACTATGAGTGAAAGTCGCTCGGCGTGTGAAAGGCCCCCGGAGTTCGCCGTCGTCCGGGGGCCTGTCGCGTGCCTACCTGCCTACTGCTACTGGCTACGGCCTGTCCTCTGCTCGCCGGCTGCTAGAACGTGCCCAGCTTCACGATCGACAGCAGGGCGATCAGCTGGATCGACGACGCGCCCAGCGCCTTCGGCCACGGCAAGTCGTGGGAGCGGCCGACCATCAGGGTGAGGAGGGCGCCGCCCGCCACCCAGGTCGCCCAGCCCAGCAGCTGGACGAACGAGGCGTCGCCGCCGAAGAACATCGCGAAGACGAGGCGAGGCGCGTCCGTCAGGGACATGATCAGCATGGAGAGGCCGACCGTGGGCTGCCACGCGCCGTCGCCGCCGAGCTGCCGGGCCAGCGTGTGGGTGACCACGCCCAGGACGAAGGAGCTCAGCACCATCGCGACGGCGGTCGTCAGGACGATCGGGATGGCGTTGGAGAGGGTCGCGTTGATCGCGTCCTTGCGCGCGCCGTCGAAGCCGAACACGGCGAGCAGCCCGTAGAGGAACGTGACGACGAGGGCGGGGCCCCACATCGTGTAGTCCCGCATCTGCAGGAAGGTCTGCTGGGGGGCGAGGACGACGCCCTTGATCAGTTCCTTCCAGTGCAGGCGCGGACCGACGGGGCCGGCCGGAGCCGCGCCTGCGTGGTACGTACCGCCCTGGTTGTACTGGTCGTACTGGGAGTGCTCGTCGATCGAGAAGGCCTGGGTGTGGCCCGGGTTGTTCGCAGCGTACGGGTCGTGCGGGACTCCCCCCGGAGCGCCTGCGCCGGGACCGCCGGGCGCCCCGTAGGGGGCGTCGCCGCCGAAGTACTCCGGCTCGTCGCCGTTGCGGCCGCCGTGACCGCCGCCGTTCGCCTGCGGCCACTGGCCGCCGCCCGCGCCGCCGTACTGCGGTCGCTGCGGCGGGTACGGCTGCTGGGCAGACGGGTAGCCGTACGACGGCCCCGAGGGACCCGACGGCCCTGAGGGACCCGACGGGCCCGAAGGCCGCGACGGTCCCTGGGGCGCCTGCTGCCCGTACGGAGGGTGTTGCGGTCGCGTTTGCGGGGCACGGTTGTCCCGGCCGCCGCGTCCGATCCTGAATCCAGCCACGCCTTCGAACGTACCTGGTCCCGCCGATTGACGGGCCGGGGCCGTCGTTCGCGCACGGCTTTGCTGCCGAGCTGTGACATCCCCTAAGGGGAGCAACGGTGCTGGATTCAGTGGTTGTTCAGGGGAATGCCCCAAGGGTGAGGCGGGCCGGGGGAGGGGAGCCGGGGAACGACGTCGCCCCCGCGTCCGGCTGGAACACGGGGGCGACGGTACGGCCGTCCGGGTTACTCCACCGGCTGCGGCTCGGGCTCGCTCTCGGCCTGCGCCTCGCCCGCGGGGGGCTCGTCGTCGACCGGGGTCTTGACCGACTCCAGCAGGAGCTGGGAGACGTCCACGACCTGGATGGACTCCTTGGCCGTGCCGTCGTTCTTCTTGCCGTTGACCGAGTCGGTCAGCATGACGAGGCAGAACGGGCAGGCCGTCGAGACGATGTCGGGGTTGAGGGAGAGGGCTTCGTCGACGCGCTCGTTGTTGATGCGCTTGCCGATCCGCTCCTCCATCCACATCCGCGCGCCGCCGGCGCCGCAGCAGAAGCCGCGCTCCTTGTGGCGGTGCATCTCCTCGTTCCGAAGACCCGGGACGCTCGCGATGATGTCGCGCGGCGGGGTGTAGATCTTGTTGTGCCGGCCCAGGTAGCAGGGGTCGTGGTAGGTGATGATGCCCTCGACCGGGGTGACCGGGATCAGCTTGCCCTCGTCCACCAGGTGCTGGAGCAGCTGGGTGTGGTGGATGACCTCGTAGTCGCCACCGAGCTGCGGGTACTCGTTGCCGATGGTGTTGAGGCAGTGCGGGCAGGTGGCGACGATCTTCTTCGCCGACTTCGGCTTGGCGGACTCCGGCACGACCTTGCCGTCGTCGTCCAGCTCCTCGCCGAACGCCATGTTCAGCGCCATGACGTTCTCCATGCCGAGCTCCTGGAACAGGGGCTCGTTGCCGAGGCGGCGGGCGGAGTCGCCGGTGCACTTCTCGTCGCCGCCCATGATCGCGAACTTGACGCCCGCGATGTGCAGCAGTTCGGCGAACGCCTTGGTCGTCTTCTTGGCGCGGTCCTCCAGTGCGCCCGCGCAGCCGACCCAGTACAGGTACTCGACCTCGGTCAGGTCCTCGATGTCCTGGCCGACGACCGGCACCTCGAAGTCGACTTCCTTCAGCCACTCCAGGCGCTGCTTCTTGGCCAGGCCCCAGGGGTTGCCCTTCTTCTCCAGGTTCTTGAGCATCGTGCCCGCCTCGGACGGGAACGCGGACTCGATCATCACCTGGTAGCGGCGCATGTCGACGATGTGGTCGATGTGCTCGATGTCCACCGGGCACTGCTCGACGCAGGCTCCGCAGGTCGTGCAGGACCACAGGACGTCGGGGTCGATGACGCCGTTCTCCTCGGCGGTGCCGATCAGCGGGCGCTCGGCCTCCGCGAGGGCTGCCGCGGGGACGTCCTTGAGCTGCTCCTCGCTCGCCTTCTCCTCGCCCTCCGCCGACTTGCCGCCGCCGGCCAGCAGGTAGGGGGCCTTGGCGTGGGCGTTGTCGCGCAGGGACATGATGAGGAGCTTGGGGGAGAGCGGCTTGCCGGTGTTCCAGGCGGGGCACTGCGACTGGCAGCGGCCGCACTCGGTGCAGGTGGAGAAGTCCAGCAGGCCCTTCCAGGAGAACTGCTCGACCTGGGAGACGCCGAAGACGTCGTCGTCGCCGGGGTCGGTGAAGTCGATCGGCTTGCCGCCGGAGGTCATCGGCAGCAGCGCGCCGAGCGAGGTGGCGCCGTCCGCGTTGCGCTTGAACCAGATGTTCGGGAACGCCAGGAAGCGGTGCCAGGCCACGCCCATGTCGGTCTTGAGCGCGACCGTGATCATCCAGATGAACGACGTCGCGATCTTGAGGCCGGCGAAGAAGTAGGTGAGGTTCTGGAGCGTGGAGACGTCCACGTGCTCCAGCGCCGACACCACCGGGTACGAGATGAAGAAGGACGCCTCGTAGCCGTCCACGTGGTGCTGGGCGCCTTCGAGCGCGTGCAGCATGAAGATGCAGACGCCGACGATCAGGATGACGGCTTCGACGAAGTACGCCTGGCCGAAGTTGGAGCCGGCGAACCGTGACTTGCGGCCCGGCCGGTCCGGCCGGCTGAGCTGGCGGATCACGATCAGCACCAGGATGCCGAGCACCGTCATCGTGCCGATGAACTCGACGAAGACGTTGTACGGGGCCCACTCGCCGATGACCGGCAGCAGCCAGTCGGACTGGAACAGCTGGCCGACGGCGTTGACGATCGTCAGCAGCAGCGAGAAGAAGCCCACCGCGACGAACCAGTGCGCGACACCGACGACGCCCCAGCGGTTCATCCGGGTATGGCCGAGGAACTCCCTGGCCACGGTGACGGTGCGCTGGACGGGCTCGTCGGTGCGCGTGCCCGCGGGCACGTTCTGGCCGAGCCGCATGAAGGTGTAGATCTGCAGGACGGCGCGGGCGAACAGGGCCACGCCGACCACGATCAGAACCAGCGACACGATGATCGCGGCGAGTTGCATTTGGGGGCTCCTCGGGCCTGCGAGGGGACTTCGTCAGTGATTACTAAGCGGTAACTTATGCAGTCCGTCAGAGACTACCCCGTATTCTCCGTCGCACTGTAGCGGGAGGCGGAGTGATCTGAGTCGCTGAGGGTCGCCTCAGGATCCGGTCATAATCCGGCCGTGTTATTCGTACCAAATTGGTACATTTATGACTAATTTATATCCGTGCTCTACGGGATCGTCGCCGCCGCCATCGCCCTGTTCCTCTCCGCCGCCCTCGCCGCGCTGCTGCGCGCGCCCGCTCTGCGCCTCGGACTGCTCGACCGGCGGCAGCGACAGCGGCGCGTGCCGCTGTTCGGGGGCGCCGCCGTCGTGCTCGCCACCTGCCTCGTCGCGGTCACCGGCGACCGGACGGGCATCGCCCCGCTCGGGGACGGGATCGAGGTGCTGCTCGCTGCCGGGGGCGCCGTCGCCGCGCTCGGCCTGATCGCCGACGTGTGGCGGCTCAACGTGCGCTTCCTGGTGCTCGGCACCGCGGTCGCGGCCGCCTTCGTCGTGCCCTACGGCGACACCGGGACGCTTCCCGGGGTGGCGGCCGTCGGCTGGATCACCTTCGTCGCCCTCGCCTTCCGGGCGCTCGACCACGCCGACGGGGTGGCCGGGACGGTCGGGGTCGTCACGGCCTTCGGGGTGGCCGCCTGCGTCGCCGTTGAGATCATGGACGGTCTGGTGGTGCTGCTCAGTGTGTTCGCCGCCGCGCTGACCGGGTTCCTGATGCACAACTGGCCTCCCGCGCGCGTGGCTCTCGGCGCGTGCGGCTCGCTCTTCTCGGGCTTCCTGCTCGCCGCGGCCGCCGTCATCGCCCGCGCGGGGCAGGATCCGGTCGAGGGCGCGGCGGTGCTGTTCGCGCTCACGGCCGTCGCCGGGGCCGACGTCCTGCTGGTGCTCGTGTCACGGCGGCTGGCCCGACGGCCTCTGCTGCGCGGGGCGCCCGACCATCTCGCCCACCGGTTGCGCCGGCTCGGGCTCACCCCCCAGGGGGTGGTCGTCCTGCTCGGGGTCGCGGCCTTCGGCGCGGTGCTCGTCGGGGTGCTGGCGCACGCCGCATGGCTGCAGGCGGGGGCGGTGCTGTGGGTGGCCGGCGGGGTGCTGGTGGTCGTGCTCGGGCTGCTGCGGGTCTCGGTGTACGGGCCCGCCCGCGCGCGTGGGGGCCGTCAGGGCGGCGGGCGCGACCCGCGCGGGGGCCGTCGTGCCGCCCGTGCCCCGCGTGCCCCCCGCGCGCGGGGGGCACTGCAGGAGGAGCGGACCGGCGCCCGCCCGGGGCCGCGGACGATGGCGCGTCCCGCACCCGTGTATGCGCCCCGACGTCAACCCGAGGCCGCGCAGTCGCCCCCGGATTCCGAGGTCCGACGAGCCGGAGGATCTGTATCGCCGCAGGTCAACGCCTCCTTGCGTGTAAGGAACGGATAAGAGTTGAGTGCGCTCGACTCAGGTCTGTTGACCCAGCGGTGAGTGTCGTGCACACTTGAGTCCGTTCCACTCAAGTCAGCTGGAGGAAGATCACCATGGCACGTGCGGTCGGCATCGACCTGGGCACAACCAACTCCGTCGTCAGCGTTCTGGAGGGCGGCGAGCCCACCGTCATCACCAACGCCGAGGGTGCCAGGACCACGCCGTCCGTCGTCGCCTTCGCGAAGAACGGCGAAGTCCTGGTGGGCGAGGTCGCCAAGCGGCAGGCGGTCACGAACGTGGACCGCACCATCCGCTCGGTGAAGCGTCACATGGGCACCGACTGGTCGATCGAGCTCGACGGGAAGAACTTCAACCCGCAGCAGATGAGCGCGTTCATCCTGCAGAAGCTCAAGCGCGACGCGGAGGCCTACCTGGGCGAGAAGGTGGCCGACGCGGTCATCACCGTCCCGGCGTACTTCAACGACTCCGAGCGTCAGGCGACGAAGGAAGCCGGTGAGATCGCAGGTCTCAACGTCCTGCGCATCGTCAACGAGCCCACCGCGGCCGCGCTCGCGTACGGCCTCGACAAGGACGACCAGACGATCCTCGTCTTCGACCTCGGCGGCGGCACCTTCGACGTGTCCCTCCTGGAGATCGGTGACGGCGTCGTCGAGGTGAAGGCCACCAACGGCGACAACCACCTCGGCGGCGACGACTGGGACCAGCGTGTCGTCGACTACCTGGTGCAGCAGTTCAAGGCCGGCCACGGCGTGGACCTCGCCAAGGACAAGATGGCGCTGCAGCGTCTGCGCGAGGCCGCCGAGAAGGCGAAGATCGAGCTGTCCTCGTCGACCGAGACCTCGATCAACCTGCCCTACATCACGGCGTCCGCCGAGGGCCCGCTGCACCTGGACGAGAAGCTCACCCGCGCCCAGTTCCAGCAGCTGACGGCCGACCTGCTGGAGCGCTGCAAGACGCCGTTCCACAACGTCATCAAGGACGCCGGCATCAACCTCTCCGAGATCGACCACGTCGTTCTCGTCGGCGGTTCGACCCGTATGCCGGCCGTCGCCGAGCTCGTCCGCGAGCTGACCGGCGGCAAGGACGCCAACAAGGGCGTCAACCCGGACGAGGTCGTCGCCATCGGCGCCTCGCTCCAGGCCGGTGTCCTCAAGGGCGAGGTCAAGGACGTCCTGCTCCTCGACGTCACCCCGCTGTCCCTCGGCATCGAGACCAAGGGCGGCATCATGACCAAGCTGATCGAGCGCAACACCACGATCCCGACGAAGCGTTCGGAGATCTTCACGACGGCCGAGGACAACCAGCCGTCCGTGCAGATCCAGGTCTACCAGGGCGAGCGCGAGATCGCGGCGTACAACAAGAAGCTCGGCATGTTCGAGCTGACCGGCCTTCCGCCGGCCCCGCGCGGCGTCCCGCAGATCGAGGTCTCCTTCGACATCGACGCCAACGGCATCATGCACGTGACCGCGAAGGACCTGGGCACGGGCAAGGAGCAGAAGATGACCGTCACCGGCGGCTCCTCGCTGCCGAAGGACGAGGTCGACCGCATGCGCCAGGAGGCGGAGCAGTACGCGGACGAGGACCACCGCCGCCGCGAGGCCGCCGAGGCCCGCAACCAGGGCGAGCAGCTCGTCTACCAGACGGAGAAGTTCCTCAAGGACAACGAGGACAAGGTCCCCGGCGAGGTCAAGACCGAGGTCGAGGCAGCCGTCGAGGAGCTGAAGGCCGCGCTCAAGGGCGAGGACACCGCTGAGATCCGCACGGCCACCGAGAAGGTCGCCGCGGTCTCGCAGAAGGTCGGCCAGGCCATGTACGCCGACGCCCAGGCCGCCGGTGGCCAGGACGCCGCGGGCGCCGCGGGCGCCGGCGCCCCCAAGGCCGACGACGACGTCGTGGACGCCGAGATCGTGGACGACGAGCGCAAGGACGGTGCCGCGTGACGGAGGAGACCCCGGGCTTCGAGGAGAAGCCCGACGTCCCCTCCGGCGCCACCCCTGAAGACGCCGAGCCGAAGACCGCCCCCTCCGCTTCGGCGGACGGGGCGGCCCCGGCAGGGGACGCGAACCAGACGGCCGGTCTGGTGGCCCAGCTGGACCAGGCCCGCAAGGCGCTCGACGAGCGCACGGCGGACCTCCAGCGCCTCCAGGCCGAGTTCCAGAACTACCGCCGCCGGGTCGAGCGGGACCGGATCGCGGTCAAGGAGATCGCCAGCGCGAACCTCCTGACCGAACTCCTTCCGGTGCTGGACGACATCGGCCGCGCGCGGGAGCACGGCGAACTCGTCGGCGGCTTCAAGTCCGTCGCCGAGTCACTGGAGACCGTCGCGGCGAAGATGGGCCTGCAGCAGTTCGGCAAGGAGGGCGAGCCCTTCGACCCGACGATCCACGAGGCCCTGATGCACAGTTACGCGCCCGACGTCACCGAGACGACGTGCGTGGCGATTCTGCAGCCGGGGTACCGGATCGGCGAACGCACCATCCGCCCCGCGCGGGTGGCCGTGGCCGAACCGCAGCCCGGCGCGCAGCCCGCGAAGGCCGACGCGGAGACGGGCGCCGCTTCCGAGGAGGCGGCGGACGACAAGGAGAGCGGTGGCCCGGACGAGGGCTGAGCTCGAGGCGACCGGCGCGCCGGTCGTCGTGACGACGCGAGAGGAGGGACGTCGAGGATGAGCACCAAGGACTTCATCGAGAAGGACTTCTACAAGGTCCTCGGCGTCCCCAAGGACGCCACCGAGGCCGAGATCAAGAAGGCTTACCGGAAGCTCGCTCGCGAGTACCACCCGGACGCCAACAAGGGCAACGCCAGGGCGGAGGAGCGCTTCAAGGAGATCTCCGAGGCGAACGACGTCCTCGGCGACCCCAAGAAGCGCAAGGAGTACGACGAGGCACGCGCCCTGTTCGGCAACGGCGGCTTCCGCCCGGGCCCGGGCGCCGGCGGCTCCTTCAACTTCGACCTGGGCGACCTCTTCGGAGGCGCCGGCGGCGCCCAGGGCGGTGGGGCCCAGGGTGGCTTCGGCGGCGGCATCGGGGACGTCTTCGGCGGTCTGTTCAACCGCGGCGGCGCCGGCGCCACCCGCACCCAGCCGCGGCGCGGCCAGGACATCGACACCGAGGTCACCCTGACCTTCACGGAGGCGATCGAGGGCGCCACGGTCCCGCTGCGGATGTCCTCGCAGTCCCCGTGCAAGGCGTGCTCGGGCACCGGCGACAAGAACGGCACCCCGCGCGTGTGCCCGACCTGCGTCGGCACCGGCCAGGTGGCCCGCGGCTCGGGCGGCGGCTTCTCGCTGACCGACCCCTGCCCCGACTGCAAGGGCCGCGGCCTCATCGCCGAGCACCCGTGCCTGGACTGCAAGGGCAGCGGCCGCGCCAAGTCGTCGCGGACCATGCAGGTCCGCATCCCGGCAGGGGTGACGGACGGCCAGCGCATCCGGCTGCGCGGCAAGGGCGCGCCGGGTGAGCGCGGCGGCCCCTCGGGCGACCTGTACGTCGTGGTCCACGTGGGCGTCCACCCGGTCTTCGGCCGCAAGGACGACAACCTGACGGTGACCGTGCCGGTGACGTTCACCGAGGCGGCCCTGGGCGGCGAGATCAAGGTCCCCACGCTCGGCGGACCGTCGTTGACGCTGAAGCTGCCGCCCGGCACCCCCAACGGCCGTACCATGCGGGCGCGGGGCAAGGGCGCGGTCCGCAAGGACGGCACTCGCGGCGACCTCCTGGTCACCGTCGAGGTGAGTGTTCCGAAGGACCTGTCGGGGAAGGCTCGTGACGCGCTGGAGGCGTATCGCGAGGCCACCGCGGGCGAGGATCCGCGCACGGAGCTGTTCGAGGCCGCGAAGGGAGCATGAGCGTGATGGACGGCCGTCGGCGCAGTGACAATTTTCGTGGGCCGTATGAACTGACCGAGGAGACGCCGGTCTACGTCATCTCGGTGGCGGCCCAGCTCTCCGGCCTGCACCCGCAGACGTTGCGTCAGTACGACCGTCTGGGCCTCGTCTCCCCCGACCGCACGGCCGGCCGGGGCCGGCGCTACTCGGCGCGTGACATCGAACTGCTGCGCACCGTCCAGCAGTTGTCGCAGGACGAGGGCATCAACCTGGCCGGCATCAAGCGGATCATCGAGCTGGAGAACCAGGTGGCCGCCCTGCAGGCGCGGGCGGCCGAACTGCAGGCGGCGCTGGACGGCGCGGCGGCCGTCATGCAGCAACGGGAGGCCGCGGTGCACGCCTCCTACCGGCGGGACCTGGTGCCGTACCAGGAGGCGCAGCAGACCAGCGCGTTGGTGGTCTGGCGTCCCAAGCGGCAGCAGACAGCCGACTGAGGCAGCACCGAGCCGGGACCGAGCCGCGACCGAGCAGGACCTGGGTCGAAGCCGAGCCGGAGCCGAGCAGGACCCGAGCAGGATCGCTCAGGACCGAGGGAACGCCGAGAGAGCACCGAGGGAAACAGATGGGCCCGGAGACGTCGTCTCCGGGCCCTCCCCTGTGTGCGCCTCTCTCGCGCGGTGAGATCAGGCGCGCGCTCCACGCCGGCGACGGAACGCGCGGACATGAAGAATCCCCCGAGGAATCAACGGAGAAGTACCCGTGCACGGCGAAGCGGTGACCGGAAGAGAGAAGAGAAGAACGGCACGCAGATCTGCTTCCAGGCCTGCGTACGGGTCCGCGAGATGAACCGAGCGAGGAAAGGGCCGGGTTCGTTCGTTCGGCCGGTCGTGCGTTTCCACCGGCGGCTTGCGGTGCACTCATCCGCAGCCCGCGTCCATGCGTGATCAATCGTCGCTCCGTCACCGCTTCGCAGGCGCAGGAAGGGGCGATTCCGCAGGTCACGGCCGCATAACCGGGAGGTCGCGCTCCGCTTCCCCGGTCCGGGTCCGGAGAAAGCCCCTCTGATCAAGACCCGCGGCCAACGCCGTTGGTTGTATGGATTCTTGGACGCTTTCCGGACGGAACTTCGCGGAGTTTTCGCAAGGTCTCCGCTTCGTCTCCTTGCGTCTTCACCCGCTGAGCAGAGCGTGACGTTGCTACTTCGTTAAGCGGTTCCGCTTGACGTCGGCGGCCGCTGCCGCGTTGTCTTTTCAGACATCTGGGTCACCATGTCGCACCCATGTCCGCATTGCACCGAACGCACCTGAAGTGAGCCCCCGAATGCGTCGTATCGCCATAGCTGTGGTCGCCTCCACGATGTCCCTGTCGCTCGCCGGCTGCGGGATGCTCGGGGCGTCGGAGGGCGGCGTCAGCGCGACACCGACCCGGAGCGACGACATCACGGTGGGCGTGCTGATGCCGGAGGAGACGAACACGCGGTACGCCGAGTTCGACTACCCCATCATCAAGCGGAAGGTCGCCGAACTCACCGGCGGCAAGGGCAGGACCGACTACGCGAACGCCGCCGCGTCCACCAAGAAGCAGGACACCCAGATGCAGCGGATGATCGACGACAAGGTCGACGTCATCCTGCTGGACGCGGTCGACGCGAAGGCCATCGAGCCCATGGTGCAGAAGGCCAAGGACGCCGACATCCCCGTCATCGCCTACGACCGTCTCGCCCAGGGCCCGATCGACGCCTACGTCTCCTTCGACAACGAGCTGGTCGGCGAGGTGCAGGGCCGCTCGCTCGCCGAGGCCATCGGCACGGTCAGCCTCTCCGACAAGATCGTCATGGTGAACGGTTCGCCCACCGACCCCAACGCCGCGCAGTTCAAGAAGGGCGCGCTCAGCGAGCTCAGCGGCCGGGTCACGATCGCGAAGTCGTACGACACCGACAAGTGGAGCCCGGAAGTCGCCGAGGCCAACATGGCGAAGGCGATCGACGCGATCGGCAAGAGCAACATCGCCGGCGTCTACTCCGCCAACGACGCCATGGCCGGCGGCATCATCAAGGCCCTGGAGACGGCGGGCGTCAGCGCCGGCAACCTGCCCCCGATCACCGGCCAGGACGCGGAGCTGTCGGCCGTGCAGCGCATCATCGCCGGCGAGCAGTTCATGAGCGTCTACAAGCCTTACCCCGCCATGGCCGAGGCCGCCGCCCAGGCGGCCGTCGCCAAGGTCCAGGGCCGCGAACTCCAGTTCGCCGCGCTCACCCGCGACAAGGTCGACAGTCCGACGACCAAGGGCATTCCGGCCAAGCTGGTGACCGTGGTCGCGCTGACGAAGAGCAACATCAAGCAGACCGTCGTCGCCGACGGCATCTACAAGATCTCCGACATCTGCACCGCCAAGTTCAAGGCCGACTGCCAGGCCCTGAAGCTCATCTGATCCCCGGCTGCGGCCGCGCCGCCCGACCGGCGCCGGGCCTCTGCGGCTGTGAGGGCGGTAGCGAGGGCGGCTGCGCGGCCGTCAGGGAACCGGCTCGGTTCCCTGACGGCCGCTCGCCGTTCCCCGTCGTCGCTCGCGCGGACCGGCGTCCCGTGCGGAGGCCTTGGACGCCGCCGCACACACCCCCGTGGACACCGCGCCGCGCCGTCGACGCTCCGGAGCCCGGCCGGACTCCCCCGTGGCCCGGCCGGGTTGGTTTCGCTCACCCCCCTGCAGAAGAGCCCCCGGGGGTAAGCGGAACCAACCATGCACCCCGCGAAGGCCCCGCACCACCGTCAGCTTGTTGCAGTGCCGGGGGAGGAGGCTGGGAGGAACTCACTCAGAAGGGTGGTTTTCGACGGCCTTGGCCGGAGGAGCCGTGTTGCGGAGCCGGTCCGGGCCGCGCATAGTTGCGCTCCGGAAGAGGCGTACGGCGGGGGTGGGACGGGCGATGGCCGGGCACGGGACGGAGGACCATCCACACGGCGCCGACCGACTGTGCGAGGCCGGGGATCGCGTGTATGCACGGGCCGTACGACGCGGCCGGGTGGCGCGTGCCGACGCCGAGCCGGTCCCGTGCCTCCTCGAGCTGGCCCTCCTGCACCCCGATCCCGACGACATGGACTGGCTGGTGCCGACCTCCCCGCAGGAGGTCATGACCCGGCTGCTGCGCGGACTGCACGACGAGGTCAGCGCGAGCCAGCGGCGGATGGGCTCGGCGGTCGCCGCCTTCGAGTGGTACGCGGGTCTGGGCGGGCCGGAGCGGGCCGCGGGCGGCGAGGGCGCGGCGATCCGCGTCCTGGACGGCCCCTCCCGCATCCAGGCCGCCCTGGACGCTGCGACCGAGGCGTGCACCACCGAGGTCCTCACCGTCCAGCCCGGCGGCATCCGGCGTGAGCACGAGCTGTCGGAGGGCCTGCACCGCGCGCTGGAGCTGCGCGGCCGGGGCGTGCGCATGCGCGACCTCTACAACCACGTCGCCCGGCACGGGCAGGGCCTGCTCAACTACCTGGAGCTGATGGGCGACACGGTGGAGGCCCGCACGCTGGACGAGGTGATCGACCGGCTGATGCTCTTCGACCGTACGGTCGCCTTCGTCCCGGCCAACGCGGACCGCACGATGGCCCTGGAGCTGCGGCACCCGGCCCTGGTCTCCTACCTGGTGACGGTCTTCGAGCGTCTCTGGCGGCTGGCGATCCCGCTCACCGCGCCGCTCCCCGACCCGCGGGTCGAGGGTGTCTCCCATCGCGAGCAGTCCATCGCCGCTCTGCTGGCCGAGGGGCATCAGGACGCGGTGATCGCCGAGCGGCTGGGCATCAGCGTCCGCACGTGCCGCGCGCACATCGCGCGGCTCTCGGAGACCCTGGGCGCGGCCAGCCGTACTCAGCTGGGGGTGCGGATCGCCCAGGTCGGCCTCGACCGGCCGTCCGACGAGGAGGCGCCGGGCGGCGTGGCGGGCGGCGCGGCGGGCGTCCCCGCCCAGAGGCCCGGGCCCGGCCCCGGGGCCACCGTCGCTCCGTCCGCGGACTCCTCCGTCGAGCCTGCCCCTGCCCCTGACCCTGCTCGTGCTTCTGAGTCCGCCTCTGCCCCGGCCTCCACCGCAGCGCAGGCCGCGCCCTCTGCGACCGCGTCCGCTTCCGCCGCTACCCCAGGCCCTGTCCCAGGCCCTGACCCTGCTCCGGCGCCCGGCGCCGTTCCTGGTCAAGGATCCCCGACTGCCCTATGAGGTAGCCGAGTTGGGCGCGGCTCTCGCTGCCGAGAGTGGTGGCCAGCTTGGCGATGTGGACGCGGGCGGTGCGGACGTTCATGCCGAGCCGGTCGGCGATGACGGCGTCGGTGTGCCCCTCGACGAGGAGGGCGGCGATGGCCTGCTGCCGCGGGGTGACGCCACCCCTGGACGGGCGCTGGACGGCCTGCGGGTACATGGGGGTGGCCAGCCGCCAGAGCCGGTCGAACGTGGTGGTGAAGTAGGTCAGGAGGGCCGGGTGACGGACCTCCAGGGCCAGCCTGCCGTCCTCGCCGGCGGGGATGAAGGCCACCGAGCCGTCGATGACGATGAGCCGGTCGGTGACCTCGTCGAGGGTGCGGGCCTGCACGTCGCCCCGCAGCTGCTCGTAGCGGGCCAGGACGAGGGGCTGGTGGCGCTGGGTGTGCTGGTAGAGGGTCCGGATGCGGCAGTCCCGGTCGAGCAGGGCCTGGTCGCGGGCCATGGCGACGGCGTGGGCCGTCTCGCCGCGCTGGCCGCTGTAGTGGACATGGGGCTGGACGCAGAGCACTTCGCTGGCCGCCTCGGACGTCGCCTCGGTGATGGCCTCGTTGATGCGTTCGGTGCCGCTGAGGAGCCGCAGGGAGACGGGCTCGGCGGTGGCCGTGCGGGCGCCGGTGATCCGCATGAGGGGCTCGAACAGCGATGCCAGCCGTTCCTCGCGGCGCCGTTCCTCGGCGATGCGCACGCCCGAGGAGCGCAGCAGCCGGTGCAGGGCGAGGGCCGGGGACGCGGGCTCCAGCTGGGCCAGGTCGTCCACGACGGGGTGCAGGAGGCCGAAGGACAGCAGACAGGGGGCCGCCGTCTCGGCGTCGTCGGTCTTGACGCGCCCGTCGCGCAGGGCCTGCTCGTAGAGGCGCAGGCCCGCGGCGCACAGGTCTTCCACGCCGTGGTGGGGGTGCGGCGGGGCGTTCACTGCGGTTCTCCCTGTTCGTTCTTCGTTCTCGTTCTCCGGACGGGTCAGGGCTCCTGCTTGAGGATCCCCGACTGGGCTATGAGGAAGCCGAGCTGGGCCCGGCTGCCACTGCCCAGGGCGGTGGCGAGCTTGGCGATGTGGGCTCGGCAGGTGCGCACGTTCATGCCCAGCCGGCGGGCTATCGCCTCGTCCACGTGCCCCTCGACGAGCAGCTTGGCGATGGAGTGCTGGATCTCCGTGATGCCGTCGGGCGCGGTCTCGTAGGGGGCGCCGGTGGCGAGCGGGACGGCACGGCCCCACATGAACTCGAAGACCTTGATCAGGTAGCGGACCAGTCCCGGGTGCCGCAGTTCGAGGGCGACCTGGCCGTCGTCCCGGGTGGGGATGAAGGCCACGGTCTCGTCGCAGATGATCAGCCGTTCCACGAGTTCGTCGATGGTGCGGTACTCCACCTTGCCGTCGGTGAACTGGGAGACGTAGGCCAGCGTCTCGGGGCTGTAGCGGGCCGTGTGCTGATAGAGCGTCCGGATGCGGCAGCCGCGGTCGATGAGCGGTCTGTCGCGCTCCAGGCCCTGGACGAGGGTGTGCTCCAGGCGGCGGCGGCTCGGCTGGACGGTGAGCATCTCGGTCTGGCACTGCGAGGTGGCCAGATCGAGTGCGGCGTTGATCCGGTCGATGCCCTCCAGCACCGTGATCGAGTGCGTGGCCGGCGTCGGCTGGGCGCTGAGGGTCATGAACGGCTCGAAAGCGTCGGCGAGTTCCACCGACAGCCGCCTGCGTCGGGTGATCTCGCGTTCGATCGGGTTGAGCAGTTGGGACAGGGCGATCGACGGGGGTACCGGGCGCAGCCAGTTCGCGTCGTCGGGGTCCGCGTGGAGCAGGGCGAACTCCATCAGACACGGAGCGGGTTCCACGTCTGCGCGGGCTATGCGGCCCGTCCGAAGTGCGGTCCCATAGAGACGGCGACCTTCCTCGCACAGCTCAGTCGACGCATGAGGATGTGTCTGCTTTGTCTGATTTTTCGTCAAATCTCCACCCCCCAGGGTCCTGAACGTGCAGGAACATGATGCATCGATTGTGTGGCCATGACGTGCCCGAATGGGCCATCGTCGTAGTCGACGGGGGAGAGGTGACCTTCAAATGAGGACGAAGCCGACTATGCATAAGAGAATGCTTCGCTCGGCGCTTGCCGCCGCCTTCTCCGCAGCGCTCGCCTTCGGAGCGCTGAGCGGTCTTGCGGGCACGAAGGGCGACGTGGCGCGCGACAGCACCTGGAGCACCGCCGCCGTGGCCGGTGACAGCACGTGGGTCGCCCCCCGTGACAGCACCTGGGTGGTCACCGCGGCGGACGCGCCGGGTGACAGCACCTGGGTCGTCACCGCGGCAGGCGTGCCGGGCGACAGCACCTGGGTGGCGCCGGGCGACAGCACCTGGGGCGCCCCGGCCGACAGCACGTGGGTCGCCGAGTCATGACCACGCCACCCGACGACCGCTCCTTCCGCCGCGAAATGGCGACCGCCTACCGCTCTGGCTGGCACTTCATCGATCTGGTCACCGCCATCCCCCACAGTGGTGACTCGTTGATGGTGACGGTGTTCGGCGAGCCGGTGGTCGTGACGCGCGACGAGGACGAGGACGTACGGGCCTACCGGTGTCTGCGCAAGCCCCGTGGGGCGCCGCAGCCCGTGCGCTGTGCCATCCGGTACGGAATGATCTTTGTGAACCTGGACCAGCGGGACCACAGGCTCGTCGAGCCCGAGGTCCCACCCCTGAAGACCGTCTCAGCCACCCCCCGCAGTGCCTGACGCGATTCCCCCGTCGTAACAGATCGCTCAGGCGCTTCCCCCCGCAGCGGCGTCACCGTGACCTGAACACGGTGACGCCGCTGCAGTTTGCGGGGACATTTCCGGTTATGCGCCCGGTTGAGCGTTGGCCGGAAAACGACGGGAAAGAATCCGGTCAGCCGACCCGTCGGCGCTGTCCGCACGTCTCACGGTTTCCCCGCGGCCGCGCCGCGGCGCCTTGCGACTCGCCGGCGCTCCCCTCGGGCTCCTCCTCGGCCTCTTCGGGCTTACGCGGGGTCTCCCTCGGTCCGCCCTCGGTCCGCCCTCGGTCCGCCCTCGATCCGCTCCCGGTTCGCCCGCGGCCCTCCCTCGGCCCTCCGTTCGGCTCAGCCGCGTCCCATAGCCCGGGTCAGCTCGATCTCGATCACCACGCGCGTGGGGTTGGGGCCCGGTGTGCGCCCGTAGCGCACCGCGTACCGCCGCACGGCGTCAGCGACCCGCTCCGGCTCCGTACGGACGAACGCCCGCCCCTCGAGGGTGGCCCAGCGGCCGCCGTCCACCTGGCACACCGCCACCCGGGCACCGTCCGGGCCCGCCGCCAGGACGTTGGCCGCCTTCCGGCTGGCCCCGTCGGTGATGACCCGGGCCAGCCGGCTCCCGGGGTCGTACGTCACGCCGACCGGAACGACGTGCGGACTGCCGTCCGGGCGTGGTGTGGTCAGCGTGCACAGATGACGTTCCTGCCAGAAGGCGAGATACGGCGCGTCGGGCGCGCCCGGGTCCTGCGGATATGCGGCCATGGTCGGAACTTAGTGCGCGGACAGCGCCCCATGCACACCTTGAGCGGAATAGACTCAACTTTGTGTACGCTGACAGAGTCAGTACGGGAGAGCGCTGACGCAAGGAGGAGACAGCGAACGTGGACGCCGAGCTGACCAACCGGAGCCGGGACGCGATCAACGCGGCCAGCAGCAGGGCCGTGTCCCAGGGGCACGCCGACCTCACCCCCGCCCATCTGTTGCTGGCTCTGCTGCAGGGCCAGGACAACGAGAACATCGTCGACCTGCTTGCAGCCGTCGACGCCGACCAGGCCGCCGTGCGCGTCGGGGCCGAGAAGGCGCTCGGCGCGCTGCCGAGCGTGACCGGGTCCACCGTCGCGCCCCCGCAGCCCAACCGCGACATGCTGGCCGTCGTCGCCGACGCGCAGAACCGCGCCCGCGACCTCGGGGACGAGTACCTGTCCACCGAGCACCTGCTGCTCGGCATCGCCGCCAAGGGCGGCCCGGCCGCCGAGGTGCTCGCCCGGCAGGGCGTTACCCCGGAGAAGCTGCAGGAGGCCTTCCGCAAGGCGCGCGGCGGGCGCCGGGTGACCAGCGCGGACCCCGAGGGCCAGTACAAGGCCCTGGAGAAGTTCGGCACCGACTTCACGGCCGCCGCCCGCGAGGGCAAGCTCGACCCGGTCATCGGCCGGGACACAGAGATCCGGCGGGTCGTGCAGGTGCTGTCCCGCCGCACCAAGAACAACCCCGTCCTCATCGGCGAGCCCGGCGTCGGCAAGACCGCCGTCGTCGAGGGGCTCGCCCAGCGGATCGTCAAGGGCGACGTGCCCGAGTCCCTCAAGAACAAGCGGCTCGTGGCGCTCGACCTGGGCGCGATGGTCGCCGGGGCCAAGTACCGCGGCGAGTTCGAGGAGCGGCTGAAGACCGTCCTGGCCGAGATCAAGGACTCCGATGGCCAGATCATCACCTTCATCGACGAGCTGCACACGGTCGTCGGCGCGGGCGCCGGCGGCGACTCCGCGATGGACGCCGGCAACATGCTCAAGCCGATGCTCGCGCGCGGCGAGCTGCGCATGGTCGGCGCGACGACGCTCGACGAGTACCGGGAGCGGATCGAGAAGGACCCGGCGCTGGAGCGGCGCTTCCAGCAGGTGCTGGTGGCCGAGCCGACCGTCGAGGACACCATCGCCATCCTGCGCGGTCTCAAGGGCCGCTACGAGGCCCACCACAAGGTGCAGATCGCGGACGCGGCCCTGGTCGCCGCCGCGACGCTCTCCGACCGCTACATCACCTCCCGCTTCCTCCCCGACAAGGCCATCGACCTCGTCGACGAGGCGGCCTCCCGCCTGCGGATGGAGATCGACTCCTCCCCGGTCGAGATCGACGAGCTCCAGCGGTCCGTCGACCGGCTGAAGATGGAGGAGCTGGCGCTCAGCAAGGAGACCGACGCCGCCTCCCGCGAGCGCCTGGAGAAGCTGCGCCGCGACCTCGCCGACCGGGAGGAGGAGCTGCGCGGCCTGACCGCCCGCTGGGAGAAGGAGAAGCAGTCCCTCAACCGGGTCGGCGAACTGAAGGAGAAGCTCGACGACCTGCGCGGCCAGGCCGAGCGGGCCCAGCGCGACGGCGACTTCGACACCGCCAGCAAGCTGCTGTACGGCGAGATCCCGACCCTGGAGCGCGACCTGGAGGCCGCGTCCGAGGCCGAGGAGGAGGCCGCGAAGGACACCATGGTCAAGGAGGAGGTCGGCTCGGACGACATCGCCGACGTCGTCGCCTCCTGGACCGGCATCCCGGCCGGCCGCCTGCTGGAGGGCGAGACGCAGAAGCTGCTGCGCATGGAGGACGAGCTGGGCAAGCGGCTCATCGGCCAGGCACAGGCGGTCCAGGCGGTCTCCGACGCCGTACGGCGCTCCCGCGCGGGCATCGCCGACCCCGACCGTCCCACCGGCTCCTTCCTGTTCCTCGGCCCGACCGGCGTCGGCAAGACCGAGCTGGCCAAGGCCCTCGCCGACTTCCTCTTCGACGACGAGCGGGCCATGATCCGCATCGACATGTCGGAGTACGGCGAGAAGCACAGCGTCGCCCGCCTGGTCGGCGCGCCTCCCGGCTACATCGGCTACGAGGAGGGCGGCCAGCTCACCGAGGCGGTGCGCAGGCGGCCGTACAGCGTGGTCCTGCTGGACGAGGTGGAGAAGGCGCACCCGGAGGTCTTCGACGTCCTGCTCCAGGTCCTGGACGACGGCCGGCTGACCGACGGCCAGGGCCGCACGGTCGACTTCCGCAACACGATCCTGGTGCTGACGTCCAACCTGGGCAGCCAGTACCTCGTCGACCCGGTGCCGACCGAGGCGGAGAAGAAGGAGCAGGTCCTGGAGGTGGTGAGGGCCTCCTTCAAGCCGGAGTTCCTCAACCGGCTCGACGACCTGGTGGTGTTCTCGGCCCTGAACAAGGAGGAGCTCGGCCGGATCGCCCGTCTCCAGATCGACCGTCTCGCCAAGCGGCTCGCTGAGCGCCGGCTCACCCTGGAGATCACCGACGCCGCTCTCGCCTGGCTCGCCGACGAGGGCAACGACCCGGCGTACGGCGCCCGGCCGCTGCGCCGGCTGGTCCAGACGGCCATCGGCGACCGGCTCGCCAAGGAGATCCTGGCGGGCGAGGTCAAGGACGGCGACACGGTCCGGGTGGACGCGTTCGGCGACGGCCTGATCGTGGGCCCCGCGACCGGCAAGACGCTGTAACGCGCCCTGCCCCGCCCTGTCCCGGCGCGCCCGCCGCCTTCCCCGCTCCCTCCCGTCACGTCGTGAACGCCGAGTACCGCACCCGCGCGGTCTCGGCGTTCACGTACGTCACGTTCACGTCGACGTAATGGGCGTCCGTCCCGGGGCGGCCGCCGACGTCGAGCTGGAAGCAGCGGTCGTAGCCGTGGGCGCAGGCAAGGGCCCCCGGTCCGCCCGGCCCGTGGGCCCCGGGGTAGGCCTCCGTCAGCCAGGCGTCGACGCCCGCGCGCGGCATCCGGAAGTCGGCCTGGTAGTTCGTGTCCAGCCAGGACTGCACCGTGCACTCCGCGTCCCGCGCCCCCGTCGGCAGCTCGGCCCCGCCGAACGCCAGCGCCTCGGCGCAGGGCACGTTCCTGAGCCGGGTCCCGTCGGGTTCCCCGTCGTCGGCCAGCACCCAGACCGCGATCAGCACAAGCAGCCCGACCACCAGGAACACGGGCAGCGCCAGGATCGCCGCCACCACGCCCCACCTGGTCCGGCCCCCCGGCTCCGGCCGCGCGGCCGCGTCGGTCCGGCCGCCCCTCTCGCTTCGCCCGTTCGCCATACGATTCCCCTCCGCCGGTCACCGTCCCTCGGTGCGACAGGCCGGATCCTGTCAGCTCAGGGCTGACAGGGCCTGGCGGGGGTTGCCACCCCCCTCCCCGCATGGGAGAGGATGGCGGGATCCGTACGAAGGGAAAAACACGGTGACCATCGACCCGTCCTCGATTCCGAATTTCGGGGGCCAGCCCGAGCCGCAGCCCCAGGGTGGACCGGCGGGCCCCGTCGTCCCGGATCAGGATCTCGTGAAGCAGCTCCTCGACCAGATGGAGCTGAAGTACGTCGTCGACGACGAGGGCGACCTCGCGGCGCCGTGGGAGGAGTTCCGCACGTACTTCATGTTCCGCGGCGAGGGTGACCAGGCGGTCTACTCGGTGCGGACGTTCTACGACCGGGCCCACAAGATCGACGACAAGCTCCAGCTCCTGGAGTCGATCGACGACTGGAACCGGCGCACCCTGTGGCCCAAGGTCTACACCCACACCCACGACGACGGCACCGTCCGCCTCATCGGCGAGGCGCAGCTGCTGATCGGCGCCGGCGTCAACATCGAGCTGTTCGTCTCCTCCACGGTGAGCTGGGTCCGCGCGGCCATCGAGTTCGACAAGTGGCTGGTGGAGCAGCTGGGCCTGGAGTCCGACGTCGACGACGCGGAGACCAAGCCCGAGGAGGACGACGAGTAGGTCCCCGACGACCTGCACGCGCCCCACGCGCAGAGGCGCCCGCCCACACCCTGTGGACGGGCGCCTCTGCCGTCCGCCCGGCCCGCCCATACGGACGCGCCCCCCCGGCGGAACGCGGACCGGACGAACGGTGCGAGTACCGGAAGGCGAAGCCGGCGGTCTCCGCATCCGCCTCCTTCACCGACGCGTCCCGAACCCCGCCCCGCTGTCACGGGCCGACGAGAACCACCGCCATCAGCTCCGCGGCAGGCCCGCCGGCTTGTCAGGCGGTGAAGCCGCCGTCCACGTGGACCGAGGCTCCGGTGATGTACCTGCCGTCCACACTTGCCAGGTGGGCGACGGTGGCCGCGATCTCGGCCGCTGCCGCATAACGGCCCACGGCGGTGAGGCCGGCGATCGTCTCGGCGTTCGGGCCGTCCGCCGGGTTGGCGTCCGTGTCGGTGGGGCCGGGGTGGACCACATTGACCGTGATCCCGCGCGGGCCGAGTTCTCGGGCCAGGCCCTTGGCCATGCCGACGAGGGCCGTCTTGCTCATCGCGTACAGGGCCAGGCCCGGGAAGGGCGCGCGTTCGGCGACGTTGCTGCCGATGCTGATGATGCGTCCGCCCTCGCCCATGTGACGCGCCGCCGCCTGTGACGCCACGAGCGGTGCCCGGACATTCACGGCCAGGGTGCGGTCGATCTCCGCCGGCCCCAGGTCGTCGAGCGGGCCGACGAGAAAGACGCCGGCGTTGTTGACCAGGATGTCCAGCCTGCCGAAGGTCGCGGCGGCCTCGTCCACGGCGGCGGTCAGTGCCTGCGGGACCGCGCTGTCGGCCTGGATGGCCAGACCTCGACGCCCCCGGGCCTTGACCTGCTCCACGACCTCGGCCGCGCGCTCCGAGCTGTTCTCATAGGTGACGACGATGTCGGCGCCTTCCTCCGCCAGCCGGAGCGCCGTGGCGGCGCCGATGCCCCGGCTTCCGCCCGTGATCAAGGCGACGTTTCCTTCGAGTCGGTTCATGCCGTCGAGCATCGCGGGCCCCACCAGCGGAAGCTGGCGGGAATCCGACCTGGCGTCCGGCGACATCCGACGGCCGTCCACCCTCGATGGTGGCGTTCACGTTCACGTGGACCCGGCAGGCGGTCGAGTCGCCTGACGAGCGCTCAGCGTCTCTTCTCGTACCTGGTCAGGATCACGCCGCCGGGAAGCGTCCGCGTCTCCACCAGGTTCAGGTTCACCCAGTTGTCCAGCGCGGTGAAGAACGGCGTGCCGCCGCCCACCAGGACCGGCGCGGTGGCCAGCACGTACTCGTCGATCAGCCCGGCCCGCATGGCCGCCCCCGCGAGCGTCGCGCCGCCGATGTCCATCGGGCCGCCGTCCTCGGCCTTGAGCCGGGTGATCTCGGCGACCGCGTCGCCGGTGACCAGGCGGGTGTTCCAGTCGACCTTGTCGATCGTCGAGGAGAACACCACCTTCGACATGTCCCGCCAGCGGCACCCGAACTCGACCTCCGCCGGGGTGGCGTCGGGCCGCTGGTCGACGGTCGGCCAGTAGGGGCTCATCGTCTGCCACAGCTTGCGCCCGTACAGCGACAGGTCGGTCGCCGGCAACCGGTCGGACCAGAACTGGAACAGCTCGTCGCTCGGCACGCTCCAGCCGATGTCGTCGCCGGGCGCGGCGATATAGCCGTCCAGGGTCAGGTTCATGCCGTAGATCAGTTTCCGCATGGCGCCAGCCTTCCGTGAGTCGGTCTCACGCGTACAGACCGGCGCGGCGCGGGAAACTCACCGGTGCGCGATCTGAACACGGAGCACGACGTCAGCCTGCTCCCCGTCCCGGTAACCCATGAGCTCGACGTCGGACCCGCACCGGGCGTGGGCGCGGGTGAAATCCATCTCTGTGCGGCGCGGGGCAGGTTGCGAGGAGGGCGCTGTGCCCTACCCCGAGTCCTGTCAGCTCTCGTAGTGGTAGCGGCACTGTGCGATCAGGACGGCGTCCCCGGTGGCTTTGTAGATCAGTCGGTGCTCGTCGTTGATGCGGCGCGACCAGTAGCCCTGGAATCCGTGCTTGAGCGGTTCCGGCTTGCCGATCCCCTCGTTGCCGTTCCGGGCGATGTCCGCGATGAGTGTGTTGATGCGCTTCAGGATCTTCCGGTCCTGAAGTTCCCACCACAGGTAGTCCTCCCAGGCACGGGAGGAGAAGGTGATCTTCAACTCGCGGCCCTTATTCGTCGGTCGCCAGTTCGCGTACGGTGCCGCCGCCGTTTTCCAGCTCGTCGATGGACGCGAGCAGGCGCCGGGCGTTCGCAGGGCTTCGGAGCAGGTAGGCCGTCTCCTTGAGGGATTCGTAGTCCTCGAGGGAGACGATGACGACCGGCTCATGTCCGGCCCGGGTGATGACGACCTCCTCGCGGTCGTCGGTGACGGAGTTGAGCACCTCGGCGTACCGTGCGCGCGACTCGGAATAGCTCATGGTCTTCACGGTCGACCCTCCTATGCGTACAGGAAATTGTACGCCGATGCCGGTCGCGCGACAAGCTTCAGAGGGGCGGCGGCGACCGGGCGGTCTCCGGGCGCGAAGGTTCTCGGTGAGTGAAGGATGAGAACTCCGCCCCCGGATCTGGCGATCCTCCGTGAGGACACGCCCGCCGGGAGGGCAAGCGCTACGGCTTCGAGGACGTCCTGCTGATCTCCGAGGTCGTCCCGGCCTCGTCCGCACGCAAGGGCCGCGACGACTGCACCGCGAGTCGCGGCCGTTACGGCATCGTGGCCGACGGCCTTACCTTCACCCTCGACCTCGACGAGCTCCCGCGCCCGGAGCCCGAGGCGGACGCCCGCTGACGAAGGGCGTCGAGGGTGGGGGCTCAGCTCCCGTCCGTCCAGTACTTCTGGAGTCTCGCGACCGCCTCGTCCTTGGTCATCCCCGCCACGGTGTCCTCGCCGACGCCCGCGCGGTGGATGAGCAGATGCACCAGGTCGGCGGGAAGGGCCTCGCTCGGCGGCTCGGGGGCGCCTCGGTCGGGCAGTTCGCCGTGCTGGGCGCAGGCCCAGAACTCGTCCTCGGTGACGTCCAGTTGGTCCCGCAGGATGTGTCGCCACATCGCGGCGCCGTACGCGGTGCGGTCCACCGGGTGCGAGATTCTGGTGCGCAGGATCCGGCCGTCGTGCAGGGTGAGTTCGTAGGTCACGTGATGGGTGCCGGTGCGCCCGCGGGCGTCCCGAACGCGTTCCCACTTCTCGGCACGGCAGAAACGATCATGGTTCTCACGGTCGGGCTGGGGCCAGGTCACCGTGGAGCACCCACCAGCCAGTCGCGCAGCTGTCCGTCGTCGCTGAGAGCGATCAGCTGCACCAGGCCCCAATTGTCCGCGTGGTTGGGTGCGGTCCGCAGCCTGTCCTGCCAGTCCTCGGCGTACTCGCGAAGGGCCTGGACCATCTCCCCTATGGCTTCGTCGAAGGTGGCCCCGTCGGCGGCCAGTGGCAGTCCTGACAGAAAGACGGACCAGCCGCCCGCCTCGGGGACCACCTCCGCCTTTGCGGGGCACACCAGCGACAGATGCTGGCGCAGCCGCTCCACGTCCACGACTGCCGAGCGCCCGGAGTCACGGCGTACGGTCGCCACCCGTCCCTCGTCGGCCGCGTCGAGGAGGTCCTTCAGGTGTGCGCGCGCTTGGGTGTAGCTCTCGTAGTGCACAGCGGCCATGACCTGCCTCCTCGATCGTCCGGCCTTCCCAGCGTGCACCCATCCGTCACGTACGTCAAGTACTTCACGTACGTGACGGTGGGTGCGGTCGCTGGAGGCGGGATTGCTCCGGAGTCTCCTGTCGTCCGCCTCGTCCCGGCGCAGCGTCCAGCTGACCTCGGACGGCCTCGCGGCGGCGGTGAGATCCACGCGAGAGACCGCCCGAGACCAACCGCAAAACGGCAATACCGACAGGTGGGCGGCCGGCCCTGCCTCATTCAGGACGCGAGGCGCTGCAGGCGGCTCGCGGCTTCGTCGAGAACGTCGTCCCTCTTGCAGAAGGTGAAGCGCACCTGGCTGCGGCCGGCGTCGGGGTCGTCGTAGAAGACGGAGTTGGGGATGGCGACGACGCCGCAGCGTTCGGGGAGGGCGCGGCAGAAGGCGTAGGCGTCCTTCTCTCCGAACGGGGTGATGTCGGTGGTGATGAAGTACGTGCCCTGCGGCTCGTAGACCTTGAACCCGGCCGCGCGCAGGCCGTCGCCGAGCAGGTCGCGCTTGCGGCGGAGGCCGGCGCGGAACTCTTCGAAGTAGGAGTCCGGCAGGCGCAGCGCCTCGGCGATCGCGTACTGGAACGGGCCGGCGCTGACGTACGTCAGGTACTGCTTGGCCGTCCGGACGGCGGAGACGAGCGGGCCGTTCGCCGTGACCCAGGCCACTCCGTGTTCACACACCCATTTGTGCGGGGTCCGACCGGGCGCAGCCGTACGGCCGCGGCACACACGCACAAGTACGGCACGGGCAAGATCCCCATCCCCCTGGCCGACGACCGCACCTTCACCCTCAACCTCGACGAGCTCCCGCGCCCGGACAGCGGGTTGCACGTCCCCTTCGCGCACGCTGCAAGGTGCATCCGACAACGTCACTCCGTCCGATCGGGGACGGGCTTCCGCCTGAGTAGAACTACTCAGGCGCCGTGGTGGCCGATACGGATACTGCGCGTTATGCAGGGGAGTTATGGTACGGCTCGGTCACCGCAGCGCTGCTGTGACAGGTTCACGTCCGCTCGTCGGGTACGACAGGACACGGGGAGGAACCACGCATGGCGTGGGATGAGTGGGAGCAGCTCAAGGCCGCAGCGGTCGAGCGGCACACCACGCAGATGCAGCTCAACCATGTGCTGGCCGACCAGGGAGGCGGCGGCACGAGTAACGCCGGTGCTTCTTCTGGCAAGTTGAGGTCGGACAAGGCGGCATGGACCAAGGCGGGGGAGGACGTCGGGTCCTTGCGTGAGGACCTTGGCAAGGCGTGGGTGAAGATGGAGTCGGGCCAGACGGGGCTCGGGAAGGGAACCGGGTGCCTGACCGCAGCGGCCCAACAGGATGTCTACGAGTCCTGGAAGCGCTACATCAAGGACGTGGGCGAGGTGTGCGACGGGCTTGCCGGCGTGCTGGAGAAGGCGGGCAACGACCAGCTGCGGACGGATCAGGCCATCGAAGCTGAGATCGTCAAGCTGAAGACCGAGTACTACGAGGACACGCACCCCGGCAGCCAGGCCAAGGGGCGGTGACCCGGACATGGACCACCTGACGCTCAAGGCGCTCACGCCGTCCGAGTACACCGAGGCGGCTGACGGATACCGCGCGATCAGCGGCTCGGCCGACGCGGCCATGGACCGCATTGACAAGCAGATCACCGCGGCCATGCGGAAGGCCAACGAGGGTGAGGCCGCGGACGCGGCACTCAAGCAGCTGCGGAAGCTGTCGGAGAATTTCCACTACACCCAAGTCGAGTGCGGCCTGATCACTGGAGCTCTCGACGGCTTCTCGTCCGAGATCACCGCACCCAAACGGCGGCTGACTGAGGCACTGGACGATGCGGCAGCGCTGGCATACACCGTCAACGAGGACGGCACCGTCACGTATCCCGCCGGCGGTAAGAACGAGCTCACCGGTGAGTCGATCCCCGGCGGGAAAGTCATGGGCAACAACGGCTTGATCACCGGCAACGACACAGGATTTCAAGCACCGGGGCTGATGCCGAACAATCCTCAGTTCAAGAACCCGAACCCGCACCATGCCAAAGCCGTGGACATCGCCGACCGCATCGCCCACGCCGTACGGGAAGCACAGGAGATCGACGATCGGTACAGCAAGGCGCTGAACAAGCTCAAGGCGGCGCCGGGGCTGAATGTCGACACCAAAACATGGGCGGACGTGGCATCGGATGTCGATGCTGTGAGTTCAGCGGCCAGTAAATACCTCCAGGATCATATCCCGTTGGCCAAGTCGCCGGCCGACCGCAAAGAGTGGTGGGACAGCCTCAGTAACGAGGAGCGGGAGGAGTACAAGGCGGCCTTCCCGGAAATCATCGGCAACTTGGACGGGATCCCGTCCACGGTCCGGGATGAGGCCAACCGGGAGAACATCCACCTGCTCATCGCGCAGTTGGAGGGCCAGCCCGGAGAGGCGTCCAAAGAAAAGCTCGAAGGACTGAAGGGCATACAGGCCAAGCTCAATGCGGGAAGCCAGCCGCCCATGTTCCTTCTGGGCATCGGTCTCGAAGGAAACGGGAGGGCGATCGTCGCGTACGGGAACCCTGACACGTCGAAGAACGTGTCGGCCTATGTGCCTGGCCTGGGAACCAAGCTCGACTCGGGATTCGCCGATGGCACGGTGAAGCGTGCCTTCTACACCGCGCAGGGCGCCCAGAAGTTCGACCCCTCCTCATCCGCGATCGTATGGCTCGGCTACGACGCGCCTCAGTCACTCGACGTGATGACGACGGCCGATGCCGAGCGAGGCGCCCCCGCCTACAACAGTTTCATGAGTGGAATTTCGGCCACCAACGAGAACGCGGATCCTCACGTCACCGCCATCGGGCATTCCTACGGTTCTCGACTGGTGGGCGCTGCCACACAGGAGGCGGGCGGGATCGCGGGCGCCGATGACATCGTCCTCGTAGGAAGTCCCGGTGTCGGCGTCGACAAGGCGGAGGACCTCGGGGTGGGCAAGGAGCACGTCTGGGTGGGCGCGGCTGAGAATGACATCGTTACCAAGCTGCCTTCCTCGAAGGAGGCCACCGCAGGGACCATGGGGTTCTTCGGGGGCGGTCCGCTCGGCGCGTACCTCGCTGGCGACCTGGCCGACCAGGGTGATGACGACGTCTGGTTCGGCAAGGATCCTGCGAGCAAAGCGTTCGGGGCCAACAGGTTCCAGACCCTACCCGGACCGGAGCTGGCGCAGCCTTCTTTCCCCGAGGTGTGGAACTCGACCCTGGATATCGAGGCGCACAGCAACTACTTCTCCCCGGAGGAAGGGAAGGACAAGGTTTCTGCGCGGAACATCGCTGCCATCGTCGCAGGGCAGCCGGGATACGTCGTGAGGGAGACGCCACGATGAGGGCGAGGGTTGCAGCGGCTGCCGCGCTGGTGCTGGTTCTTTCCGGATGCGGCGCGGCAGGCAGCGCGTCGACGAGCAAGGAAAGTCGGTCGAAGATGAACCTGCAGGAGGCTGCCGACAGGGCTGACGCGATTCTGGACGAGGCGTTCGAGGCCATCAAGCCCCCGGTTCAGTGGACGCACCTGTACTCCATGCCGGGTGACTGCTACGTGGACCGTGACCGTTCCGTCATGACGGTCATCTCCGCCGAACGGCGCGGCAGCTTCCTCGGCGTCCTGGAACGCCACTGGAAGAGCAGGGGCTACCAGCTCGTCGCCACGAGTCCGAACGGCCTTGCAGCCAATTTCGAGACTCGGGACGGGTTCCAGCTGGAGGTTCTGATCGGGCCGAACGGCCAGGCCCATCTGAGCGTCACCACCCCGTGCGTGGAGAAGTCCGAGGTCGCTCAGCCGACGAGCAAGCCGAACGGCCCCGACTACTCGAGGCAGACGCTGCCGGAGCCGAACGTGCGGTCCGCGTTCTGGTCGAGTACGACGCCCCTGCCCAGCTGACGCAAGACGACGTCCGCAGGTCGGAACTGCCGGGAAACGCCCGCCCTCCTTTCGTGGACGGCACCCGGGGCGTGTCGTCAGCCCGCCAGCGCCTTCAGACGTCCCACCGCCTCCTCCAGCACCCCCGTCCGCTTGCAGAACGCGAACCGCACGAACGGAGCGCCCGCGTCGCGGTGGTCGTAGAAGACCGCGTTCGGGATGGCGACGACGCCCGCGCGCTCCGGCAGCGAACGGCAGAAGGCGAAACCGTCGCTCTCGCCGAGCGGGCGGATGTCGGTGGTGATGAAGTACGTGCCGGCCGTCCTGAACACCCCGAAGCCCGCGTCCGCCAGCCCCGCCGCCAGCAGATCCCGCTTGGCCCGCATGTCCTCACGGAACGCGGTGAAGTACGTGTCCGGCAGCGCGAGCGCCTCGGCGACGGCGTACTGGAACGGGCCGGACGCCACGTACGTCAGGTACTGCTTCGCCGAGCGGACGGCGGCGACGAGATCGGGGGCGCCGGTAACCCAGGCGACTCATCGTTCACACACTCATTCGTAGGTGGTGCACTGGGCTCACCGCAGTCCGCCGTCGCCGGTCGGGGCGCCGACCGATCCGCGCATCTCCGCCGCGCGACCGAACGCGACGTGCGGCCGGGGACGGAATCGGTGGATCGCAGGACACCCCGAGCATCATGTTTCGAGGAGAGCGGTCAGGACCACGGCGGGATCGGCGTCAGGCGGTCCGGCCGGCCACCAGATGCCCTGGTCCTTGGTGTACGGGTACCACATACCGTCCCGGCCCATGCGCAGTTGGGCATCGCGGCCCTCGACGGTCCAGCGGTTGCGCCAGGCGCGGAGCCGGGGCGGTCTGCCGTCGGCCCAGTCCGCTCGCAGCGCCGCGCGGTCGCGCTCCAGACGGGAGGCGGGTGGGATCCAAGAGCTTTCCAGTACGTCCAGGGACGCTGTGCCGCCGTGCCGCCACGCGCGGGCGGCGGCGGCGAGGTCGCGGGGGGTGCGGCCGCAGTTCGAGGCGATCCGGGCGAAGACCTCCGGGGCGGGGTGGGCGGCGGCGAAGCGGACGGCGTCCTGCCACTCGGTGAGCGGGAGGGGCGGGAGGGTATGGGCATGCCGCGCTCCGAGGGCTCCGGCGAGCAGATGCCGGGCACGCATCGCGGCGTCGGCGGCGAGCAGTTCGAGCGCGGCCGGGTCCACGCCGGGCTCCGGGACGGCCGCGTCCACCAGCGCGGGGCCGCGGCCGGCCCGTTCGGGCAGCGGGGGTGGGGCGGGCAGGGACGGCAGGTCGGCGCGTGAGGCGAAGGCGGGCCCTGCGAGATCGCCGGGCCGGGCCGGGGACCCGTCCCGATCTGCGCCTGCCGTTGCCGTGGACACCGCGGCTTCGGCGGAGGCTCGGGCGGTGTTGCGGCGGCCGAGCTCGTCCATCAGCTCCCGTTCGCCGCGACCCCGCAGGAGCAGCAGTACGAAGGGGTCGCGGTCCAGGAGCCGGGCGACCTGGTAGCAGAGGGCGGCGGCGTGTTTGCAGGGGTAGCCCCAGTCGGGGCAGCTGCACTCGGGGTCGAGGTCCCGTGGGCCGGGCAGCAGCGGGACGCCGGCGGCCGCGGCGTCGTCGGCGAGCCCGGCGGGCATCTCGCCGTCCAGCAGGGCGGCGATGTTGGCGGCCCGCTCGGCGATCATGTCGAGCAGCCGGTCCCACTGCCGGTCCGTCAGCTGTTCCACCTGGACCGTGGAGCGGTACGGGGTGCGGCGGCTGCCCTGCACCGGGGCGGCAGCCGAGCCGGGGGCGACGGTGACGGGTCCGACCGCGCCGCCGCGCGCGTAGGTCCGGCCGCGCGAGAGGCGGCCGGAGTCCAGGGAGGACTCCTCGAGGGAGCGCAGCCATGCGCGGCCCCACCAGGAGTCGGCGAAGGGCGCGCGGCTGCCCTTGGCCGGCGGAAGTGCGTCGAAGGTGCGCGCGGCTTCCCTCTGAGCCGGGATGCGTCTGCTCATCGTCCCGTCCTTCGCAGTGTGACCAGTTCGGCCAGTTCGCTGTCGCTCAGTTCGCTGAAGGCCGCCTCGCCCGAGCCGAGCACCGAATCGGCCAGTTCCCGCTTCTGGCGGAGCATCTCGGCGACCCGGTCCTCCACGGTGCCCTCGGCGATCAGCTTGTGCACCTGGACCGGCTGGGTCTGTCCGATCCGGTAGGCGCGGTCGGTGGCCTGATCCTCCACGGCCGGGTTCCACCAGCGGTCGTAGTGGATGACATGTCCGGCCCGGGTCAGGTTCAGACCGGTCCCGGCGGCCTTGAGGGACAGCAGGAACACCTTCTTCTTGCCGGTCTGGAAGGCGTCGACCATCTCCTCGCGGCGTTTGACCGTGGTGCCTCCGTGCAGGAACAGGGTGCCCACGCCGCGGTCGGCCAGGTGGCGCTCGATCAGCGCGCCCATGGCCACGTACTGGGTGAAGACCAGGGCAGACCCGTCCTCGGCCAGGACGGTGTCGAGGAGTTCGTCCAGGAGTTCCAGTTTCCCCGAACGGCCCGCGAGCCTGGCACCCGCGGGCTCCTTCAGGAACTGCGCGGGGTGGTTGCAGACCTGCTTCAGGCCGGTGAGGAGCTTCATCACCAGGCCGCGCCGCGCCATGCCCTGCCTCTCCTCGATCTCGGCCATGAGCTCGCGTACCAGCGCCTCGTACAGCGACACCTGCTCCTTCGTCAGGGACACCGGCTGGTCGGTCTCGGTCTTGGGCGGCAGTTCGGGCGCGATGCCGGGGTCGGACTTGCGCCGGCGCAGCAGGAAGGGTCGGACCAGGGTGGCCAGCCGCCGGGCGGCCTGTTCGTCGCGGTCGCCCTCGACGGCCGTGGCGTAGCGGTCACGGAAGGAGGTGAGCGTGCCGAGCAGGCCGGGGGTGGTCCAGTCGAGCAGTGACCACAGTTCCGACAGGTTGTTCTCGACCGGGGTGCCGGTCAACGCGACCCGTCCCTGGGAAGGGATCCGGCGCAGGGCCTGGGCGGTGAGCGCGTGCGGGTTCTTGACGTGCTGGGCCTCGTCGGCGACGAGCAGGCCCCAGGGCTGCTCGGTGAGGCGTTCGGTGTCGCGGCGCATGGTCCCGTAGGTGGTCAGGACGAAGCCGCCGTCCGCTCCGCCGTCGAGGCCCGCCAAGTCGCGGCCGGGGCCGTGGAAGCGGCGCACCGGGGTGGCCGGTGCGAAGCGCCGGATCTCGCGCTCCCAGTTGCCGAGCAGCGAGGCGGGGCAGACCACCAGGGTGGGGCCGGCGGTGGTCTTCCCCTCCTGGCGACGCAGGTGGAGAGCGATCAGGGTCACGGTCTTGCCCAGGCCCATGTCGTCGCCGAGGCAGCCGCCCAGGCCGAGCGAGGTCATCCGGTGCAGCCAGTTCAGGCCGCGCAGCTGGTAGTCGCGCAGGGTCGCGGCCAAGGCTTTCGGCGGCCCCTGGGGCTCGCGCGCGGCGCGGGCCTCGGGGTCGGCGATCCGGGAGCGCAGCTCCTCCAGTACGCCGCTCGCGGTGACCGCCACCTGTTCGCCGTCCACCTCCACGCTGCCGGTCAGCGCGGCGCCCAGCGCGTCGATCGGGGTGAGCGGGGTCGTCGTGGACTGTGCGGCCCGGCGCAGCCGGCGGACCAGATCCGGGTCCACGACCACCCACTGGTCCCGCAGTCGCACGATCGGCCGGTGTGCCTGGACCAGCCGCTCCAGCTCCTCCTCGGTGAGTTCCCGGTCTCCGAGGGCGACCCGCCAGCGGAAGTCCAGCAGGCCGCCGGAGGACAGGAACGACTCGGCCGCGGACTGCGTCCCCTGGCGGCGTACGGGTTCCAGGACGCCGGAGGCCGTCAGCTCGCGTACCAGCTCCTTGGGCCAGTGCACGGCGACCCCGGTGGCGGCAAGGCTTTCCGCCGCGTCGCCCAGCAGCGACCGGGCCTCCTCGTCGGACAGCTCCAGGTCGGCCGGGGCGGCGGAGTCCAGCAGCCGTCCGGCCGGGGGCCAGGCGCGGGTGGCCCGGCGGAGCGTCAGCAGCGTGTCCACCTTGGCCCGTGGGCCGAACAGTTCGGGGGCGGTGGCGTGGCCGGACCACAGGTCCGCGGCGTCAGCGAGCACCGTGGGATCGGCCAGGCTGCGCAGCTGGACCACGGCCCGGAAGGAGTCCGCGCGGTCCAGTTCCAGCCGCAGTGAGACAGCCAGACCCGCGTCGCGGCCGGCGGCGACCTCCGCCGCCCACGCCCGCTGCTCGGGTACGGACTGCGGAGCGCGCGCCGCGAACGCCGGTCCGCCGGTCACCTGGCGGGCGGCGGGAGGGCGGGCGAGGGAATCGGCCACGGCGTCAAGGAAGGCCCGCAGCAGCGGCTCGGCCGCCGCAAGCGTGAGGCGGGAGAGTCCGGGAACCGCGACCGCGCGGGCCTGAGGAGGCATCGCGGCGGCAAGGGCGGTCAGCCGCTCATGGTCCTCGGTGTCCAGCGGGCCGACCCGCCAGGCGTCGAATCCCTCCGGCGACACCCCGGGCAGTATCCGGCCCCGGGCGAGCAGACGCAGCCCCAGCAGGGCCGCTGTGCCCCAGAACGCGGTACCGGCCGAAGCCCGCCCGCTGCCGTCCGCGCCGAGCGCACGGCAGCGGGTCAGCAGCGGCAGCGCCTGCTCCACCGGCAACAGAACGGCGACCACCCGTGCCCGGCGCACGGACGAGCCGTGCGGGCGGACCACGGTGAGTTCCTCGGGTTCCACCCCGCGGTCCGGTGGCTCACTACCAGGCGTCCAGAACGCCATCCGTCCCATCCGGGGCGGGTCCTCGGGAAGGAACACCGCCTCGCCCAGGGCAAGTTCCGGCAACCCGGCAAACATCCGTTCCCGGTCCCAAGTCGCCGACTCGGGCTCCGCCGACGGGTAAGTCTTCGCCACCACGCCCACTCCTGGCCAGGCTTTTGCAACTGTTCGCGAGGGCGCGGGTAGCCCACGCGCCCTGGGCGGGTCAAGGCTATCCGCGCGGATGGGCAGGGAACGCCAGAAGTGTTTCGCCCACTCGGCGCAGTGCGGAAAGATGTCACCGGCACTCGCCAGGGACCGGCGCGACCCCTTCGCGATCGCAGCCCGTTGCCGGTGCCGGAATCCGCCTCCGCCCTGAGGGAACCCTTCGCCGTGACCGCCGAGCGCGTGCCGACCTAACAGTTGAAGATCGCCCTGCGAGGCACCAGCCCGCCGATCTGGCGCCGAGTCTCCCTGCCCGCTGACACCTCGCTCGGCTGCCTGCCACTACAGGCCATCCGCCCAGCCCGGATTCAGAGACACCGAATTGCTACCCCTGGTAGGATCTGGACCATGAGTGGTAGCAAGAAATACTCGATCAGCCTCCCTGAAGACCTCGCTGAGGCCGCACGTACCCATGTAGGTCCAGGCGGCTTCTCCGCTTACGTGGCCGAGGCCCTCGAGCAGCGTGTGGCCATGGACAAGCTTCGTGAGATGGTCGCCGACTTCGAGACCGACAACGACTCGTTGTCCCGGGAGGAGATCGAAGCGGCCCGCGCCGTACTGCGCCATGATCAGCGCGACTCGAGCGGTGCCGCAGCCTGATGCCCGGCACGCTCCTCCTCGACAGCGAGGGCCTGTCCAAGCTCTACCTCAAAGACCGCACGGTCCTGGCTCTCGTCCAAGCGGCCTCGGAAGAGGGCATCCGCGTGGCCACGACCGCCATGACCACGCTCGAGGCGGACTACGATCGCATCCACCCCGCCCGCATCCGGTGGGTACTCTCCCGGATCGACGTCCACGACGTCACCAAGAGCGTCACCGACCAAGCGGCAGCACTGTTGCGCGACCATCACCTCAGCGGCCACAAGTACGCCATCGACGCCGTCCTCGCGGCCATTGCACGCTCGGCGCCAAGACCCGTCACCGTCCTCACCTCCGACCTTGAGGACATCAGCCTGCTCTGTGGACCCGCCGTCGAGGTCATCAAAGCCTGACGCGTGCAGATCGCGGGCACACCCGCTCACGCATGACGCTACGCAAGCCCCCGACCGCGCACGGCCATCAGCCATCTGAGTTCCGCAGTTCGTAGGCGCGTACGGGTCCGTCGATCGATGTCTGCGCAGGTCACGGGCGCGCTGCGTGGTTCCTCCGGTGTGGTGGTGTTGTGCGCGGCGGCTCGGAGCAGCCGATGCCGTGCGGCCGGTACCCTCGCTCGTACGGTTGTTGGCTACTACGCGGCCAGCCCCTTGAGCCGGGAAGCCGCCTCCTCAAGAACGCTCGCCCGTTTGCAGAACGCGAACCGGACGAAGGGCGCGCCCTGCTCGCGGTGGTCGTAGAAGACCGCGTTCGGGATCGCCACGACCCCGCAACGCTCGGGCAGCGCACGACAGAAGGCGAAGCCGTCCGACTCGCCGAGTGACCTGATGTCCGTGGTGATGAAGTACGTACCGGCCGGACGGAAGACCGTAAATCCGGCCTGCTCCAGACCGCCCGCGAGCAGCTCGCGCTTGGCCCGCATGTCGGCGCGGAACTCCTCGAAGTACGAGTCCGGCAGGCGCAGGGCCTCGGCCACGGCGTACTGGAAGGGTCCGGAGGCGACGTACGTCAGGAACTGCTTGGCCGAGCGGACGGCGGCGACGAGATCGGGGGCGCCGGTAACCCAGGTGACTCCGTGTTCATGCATCCATTTGTTTCCTGGCTCCGCGTCGGGCCAGGTCGGTTCCCCGGTGCTCGTTGTCGGCGCAGCAGCAGCGTCGGAGGGGGTGGGCCCTGTCGCAGGAGTGGGGCTTTCAGCTGCTATCCACCTCGCGCTACAGAAATCAGAGCACAATCAGAGTACAGTCTGAGTATGAACATCGCACCCTTGGCATTCGAATCGGAGTCTGTCTCGTTCACCGATCTGTCGCGGAACCCGAAGGCTGTCGCCGCCAGGGCCGCCGCCCTGGGATGTCTGCGTGTTACGCACCGAGACGCGCCCGACATGATGTTGACCACGGCCATATACGCAGAGCGCGCCGAGGAAAACCTGACCACGGCGTCCCGGCTGTTCCTTGCTCTGTTGAAGCAGGACGACGGTGCCAAGTCGCTCTTGCTCGCGCTGCCCGAGGTGTTCCCGTGGGTGCGCCACCTGGACGCTGAGGAAGTCCGGGAATTCACTGTTGAGCTTCTGGAAGCGCTGTCCGACGCCGCTGAACTGGGCGCCAGGGAGGCTGTGCACCGAGCGATCGTCTCGTGGCGGGCCACTGCCCGCATCAACGCCGATCCTGACCAGCTCAGGGAAGCGCTCCGTCCGCTCGGTGACGTCGACCTCGGCCCCGTCGAGGTGCACGAGTGAGTCCGAAGAAAGGCGATCGGGTCAGTGTTCCTCCGCTGAGCGGCTGGAGCGTCATTTACGGCACGACGGAGGCCGCGACCGGTTGGGAGGAGCTGTGCCGGGTGGCGTTGCCGAACGCGCATCGCTGCCTGGAAGCCCTTCGCGCAGACCCGCTGTCGCGGGCTAACTGGAACCGCCAGCACCAGCTCCGAGGCAGACACGCCACCAGGGAATGGAAGGGCTCCGAGCTGGAGCAGTGGGAGTACGAGATCACCAGCGGCGGCCGGGTCCGCTACCTGGTCAGCCCGGACACCTCGACTGTGATCCTTGTGTACGCCTCCCCGCGACACCCGAAGGACACCGAATAGCCTCCGGCGTTGCGCCCGTGCGGAAGGCAAGGCGAACCGGGGTGCGGGTTGCGATGGGCTCTTGCAGTGCAGGTGGCGGGCCGACCGGAGTCGGAGGACGGCCGTGCCAAGGACGACTGACCCCATGCAGCGGCGGTCAGTGCGCGAACGCTTTGCGGAGCCGTTCCGCCGCATCCATCAGTACCTCGGTGCGTTTGCAGAACGCGAACCGGACGTATGGTGCGCCGGCCTCTTTGTGGTCGTAGAAGACGGCGTTGGGGATCGCGACGACACCCGCCCGCTCAGGCAGGGCGCGGCAGAAGGCGAGGCCGTCGCCCTCGCCGAGGGGCCGGATGTCGGTGGTGACGAAGTAGGTGCCGGTCGGCCGGAAGACGGCGAAGCCGGCGTCGGTGAGGCCCGCGCCGAGCAGGTCCCGCTTGGCGCGCAGGTCGTCGCGGAAGGCCGTGAAGTAGGCGTCGGGCAGGCGGAGCGCCTCGGCGACGGCGTACTGGAACGGGCCGGACGCCACGTACGTCAGGTACTGCTTCGCCGCCCGCACCGCCGACACCAGACCCGGCGCCGCCGTGACCCAGGCGACTCCACGTTCGTACACTCATTCGCGTGTCGCGCAACAGGCCCACCAGGGGCAACTCCAGCACCGCCGGTGAACCGGCCGCCATCTACTGCCGCATATCCCAGGCGGACGACGACGATCAGACGGGCGTCGACCGCCAGGAACGCATCTGCCGCGAGGTCGCCGAACGACGCGGCCTCGTCATCGACCCCGCCCACATCTTCGTGGACAACAGCCGCTCGGCCTGGAGCCGCAAGCGGAAGCGACCCGGCTGGGACCGCCTGCTGGAGGACGCCCGGAATCGCGGCTTCCGGCACATCATCGCCTACCACCCCGACCGGCTCATGAGGCAGCCCCGGGACCTGGAGGAACTGCTCCAGGTCTCCGACGACCACGCCATCACGCTCCACGGTGAGGCGAACCGGCGGGACCTATCCGACCCCGACGACCGCTTCATCCTCCGCATCGAGGTCGCGCACGCCTGCCGCTCCTCGGACGACACCTCGCGGCGGCTGAAGTCCGCAATGCAGGACCGGGCTCGAGAGGGGAAGCCGCAGGGCGGTGTGAGGCGATTCGGCTACACCAAGGACGGGATGACGATCGTCGAGGAGGAGGCCGAGATCGTCCGGGAGGTCTTTGACCGTTACCTGAAGGGCGAGGGAGCGGCGCCGATCGCGAAGGACCTCCACCGCAGGGGCATCCGCACGGCCAGCGGCAAGGCATGGAACAGCGGCACCGTCCGCGCTCTGCTCGACTCACGCCACGTCGCCGGAATCCGCATGCATCAGGGTGAGGAGGCCGGCCCCGGCACCTGGCCCGCGATCATCGACGCGGGCGTGTGGGCCGAGGTGCGGACGCGGCGTGAGTACCGGTCGGCGGTGTACCGGGAGGCGCTCAGCAAGCCCGCGCAGCGCTACTACCTGCTGCGCGGCTTGGTGATGTGTGGGCGGTGCGGGACGCTGATGTCCGGTACGGCCAAGGGCACAGGGCCGGTCTACCAGTGCAACCGCCGGGGCCGGAACGACGAGAAGAAGTGCACCCGGTCGATCATGGCCCAGACGCTGGAGGACTTCGTCGCTGACGCCGCGGTCAAGCTTCTCGGCGAACTGCGGGTGGACGGCCGACTCGCCAGCAGCAACCTCTCCGAGAGCGTGACCGAGGAGCTGGAGGACGACCAGCGGCTGCTCGGCGAGCTGAACCAGATGTGGACCGCGAAGGAGATCTCTACGGCGGAGTACCGCAAGATGCGCAAGGAGATCACCGACCGGATCGCCAAGGCGCAGCGCAAGGTCGTCGTCCGGCCGATGGTGCTCCTCGACGGTCTGACGGGCGCGGGCGCGCGGGCTGCCTGGAACGCTGAGGACATGACGGACGAGCGGCGCAACGCGGTGCTGCGGTTCCTCTTCTCCGGGATCGTCATCGACGAGCCCAAGAAGTTCGGCCGGTACATGGACTGGGACCGGATCAGCATCGAGCAGAACCCGCTGTAGCGGGGCGAGGCCGGTGGAATTTGCCCTGCCGACCGAGGCGATGAAGGGCGCAACATAGCCGACGATCGCCGGTTAGCCTAACCGGCGATTCTCCGGACCATGGACCTCCCCAGCCAACCGCCGGCCCCTCACCACACACCGGCGGGTCGCCGACCGAACGCCGCCCTGAGGACGTCCATGCCCCAACGCCAGACCGAACCCGCCGTCATCCAGCCCGTCATCGCCCCCGAAGGAGCTCGCGCCGTCCGTCAGAAGGTGGACTCGGCGAGGGACGCCGCTCTCCAGCGCGTGTGCGCGGGGTTCACGACGACGATCAGCCCACAGAGCGCCGCGCGGCTCGCGGACCTGCTCTCTGCCTCGACCTACGCCCAGGCAGCTTGACTGGAGCCGGAGGTACGGTCCCGCCTCGTCGCGGGTCCGAGGACGGCCGGCACTGGCTCGCAGAGCGGCCCTGCAGCCGCTAGCAACCGGTATCAGCGCACCAGCTAGCAGCTTCGGAGACGCAGCCAAGGACGCGTTCGCCGTGAGCTGTGTGGTTTCTCGGCCGAACGCTGGATCTTCGCGCGCGGGTGTGGCTGTCTTGGTGTTCCGCCTGGAGTGCTGGCCCGCAGAAACAGAAACCCCAGCGCGCCCTGGGCCAAGGAATCAACCGTGGCCGGGTCTCATCCCCCGTGCCCTCGCGGCCCTCACCGACACGTCGGCACCGGGGACCGTACCCCACCCCCACCCTGTGCACCGCCCGAAGAGGGCCCGTCGCATCCGCCTGCCCTGATGAAGGAGCCGCCACCCGATGAGCTACGACGCCCGCGAATGGGTGTGGGACCACAGCAACAGCAAGGGCACCGCCCGCATGGTCCTCGCCCTGATCGCCGACCGGTGCCGCGATCGCCGCTGCATCGCGTACGCGTCCGTGCCCACCCTCATGAAGCGCTCGAACGCCTCCCGTACGGCCGTGCGCGACGCCCTCACGAAGCTGATCGCCAGCGGGGAGCTGACGCAGCTCGCGGGCCGCAAGGGGCCGCGCGGAGAGACGTACTACCACCTCCCCATCGCCGCCTCCTTCCTCGCCGACCAAGCAGACGAGGGGGACCGGAATTCGGCCCCTCCGGGGGGTCGGATTCCGACCCTCGGAAGGTCGGAATCCGACCCTGCCGACGTCTTCGAAGGGGAGCGGGATAACGGCCCCGGGGACCGGATTCCGACCCCTGGGGGGACCGGATTCCAGCCCTCAGGGGGCACGGATTCCGACCCCCAGAACGGTAGTGAACCGAAGGTGAACGGTAAGAGCAGCAGCTCTGCCTCCCTCATCACCGCCGCCCAGTGGGAGATCGACGACGCCACCTGGACCTGGCTGCGGCACGACGGGCACCTCGCCCGACTCGGCGAGTACGGCCTGTGGGCGGCCGACGAGAAGTGGCGCACCTACCGGGCGACGTGGGCGCTCCGCCCCGCCGCCGCGTGGGGCGCCGACTGGCGCACATGGATCGCCCGGGAACGCACTCCCACCCCGGAATGGCCGAACCTCCGCGCCCTGCCCGGCGGTGCCGTCCCACTCGCAGGCGGCATGACCCGCGCCGAAGCACACACCGCCGCCCTCCTCGCCGCCCTCGACGAACCGACAGGAATGGAGTAACCCACCCCCTTGGAACGTCGCGAAGTCGCCGCCGTCCTCGCCTACATCGGCCGCCTGGACCCCCGCACGATCCGTACCGACCCAGGCGAGGCCCGCGACCAGCTCGCCCAGTGGCACGAACTGCTCCACGACGTCCCCTTCGCCACGGACCACGGCTGGGATGTCCGCGAGGCGATTCGGGCGCACGTCCTCGGCTCTCCCTACCCGATCCTGCCCGTGGACGTCGCCCGCGCGTGGCGCACGTACCGCCACGACCGTCTCGACCGGCACACCGACCCCGCGCCGGCCGCCGACCCCGACGACCCGACCGCATGGCGGGCCGAACTGCTCGGCACCCGGCAGGCCGTGGCCACCGGAACGGCTGCGCCCTCGACGCACCGGCAGCTCACCAACGGTGGCCCGCACCCCGACGTGGAGGCCCGCGTGCGCGCCATCGGATCGTGCGTCCCATCGACAATCCGCGCCGCGCTCGCTCCCTACCGTCCGGCCCGTGCCGCACGCGAGGCCGCCGTCGCCGCAGGGCTCCCGGACTCCCTTGGCGTCGGGTGCCCGTGGTGCCATGCCCGCGAGGGCGAACCCTGCCGCAGTCGACGCGTGGGCCCCGACGGCCGCGCCCGAGGCAATGCGCCCCGCACCACGCCTCACCCGACGCGCCTCGACCTCGCCGCCGCGGAAATCACCCGACAGGGAGCTGCGTGACCTACCCCTTCGAACGCTCGTCCCTGCTCGCCATCGGCGCGCCGTTCCTCGTCGTCGCCTTGCTCGCTGGATGGCTGCTGCGCCGACGCACCCGGAGGCCCGGGGTCGGGCAGCGACGTGGCACCGCCGCCATCCCGGTTGCCGCTGTCGCCGCGATCGGCTGCACCGCCTACAGCGCGGACACCAGCTGGCGCTTCGCCGCCGACTACCTCGACATGGGCAGCACCGTCGAGCGCGCCTTCATGTTCGCCACCGCTGAACTGGCCTTGTTCGCAATGGCCTTGATGGCGCGCCAGAACCTGAAGGGTCCCAGGCAGGCGCCGGGGCCGCCTGGCGTCCTGGTATGGGTGATCACCGGAGGCCAGATCATCCCCGCCTACGCTGAGTCCGGTCCCGTCGGCGGCATGGTCCGCGCCCTGATCGGCCCGGTCATGGCCGCAGTCCTCTGGCACCTGGCCATGGGCATCGAGCTACGCAACCACACCCCCGAGGCCGCCTCACGCAGCCTGCTCGCGATCCTCGGCCGGCAGGCACGCGAGCGACTCCTGGCGCGCCTGGGCATCCACGACCAGGACGTCGATGCCGCACGACTCATCCGCGAGCGTGCCCTGAGCCGGGCCGTCACGTTGATCCTCCGCATCGAAGCGATGCCCGAGACGAAGCGCAACAAGTGGCGTGGCCGGCGTGCGACTCGGCGCCTGCACGAAGCGCTGGAGACGGCCGACGTCGACGGTGATCTTCGCCAGGACGAGCTGCTGCTGCGGAAGCTCGGGACCCGACAGCAGGCCACACAGTTGGCCTCGCTCCCGCTGCCCGAACGGTGGGAGACGCCCGGAGCCCGAGTCAGCCAGCCCAGCACTGCCGCGGCGAAGCGGGCAAGGCCCGAGCGCCCGGAGGCCGTACCGAATCCGGGCGACGAAGGCATACACCGGTCGGACCGCCCGGAATCCATCGGCCGCCCTCAATCCGCTACTGATCCAGGCGCGGAGGTGCGTACGGGCAGAGACGCGGGTGCCGAGCCTGGCGAGAAGCCGGAGCCGAAACGCCCGGGTCGCAAGCCCGACCTGCCGCGGGATGCCCTCATCGCGTACGCGGAGCGCATCTACCGGGAGACGGGTCGCCTCTCGCGTGACTCCCTCAAGGCAGCCGTCCGTGCCGACGGCCACCAGATCGGCACCGACCTTGCCCAGAGCGTCGTCAACGCGGTCAAGGCCGAGCACCAGGCGCCCGCCCGTACAGGCCACCCCCACTGAACGCACCCCCGCACCTCTAACCACCCATCGCTGAAAGGCCCACCTGCCATGCCCCGTTCGACCGTGTCCGCCTGGACCTGCAACGACGACGCCTGCCCGATCTGCACCGCTCCGGAACGCGACGGGATGAGCATGCTGCGTTGCGCCATCCTCACCCTGCTCGACCAGGGCCGTTGGATGGCCGGCGCCGACATCCCCCTGCCCGACATCCTGTCCGCCGGCGGCGACTACCTGAGCCAGCTCAGGGGCTCGACCGGTGAAGGGACCCCGGTGCCCGCGACCGAGCACTGGGCCTGGCTTGAGGCTGAACTGCGGCTGGTTGTCGCCCGCGCCGCCGGACTGGATGCCGTCAGCACCCTCGACCCGCGCATCGACGACGCCCTGGCCAACGCCGCTCGCCTCCCGGAGCGGCGTCTGGTGGATCTGCTCGACCTCGCAGCCGAGCAGTTCGCCGAGCTCAACACGCAACCGCCTGAACCCACCACCCCCGCAACCCCGACACAAGGACATCTCTTCGTGCGCGACCAGTACGCCGAACTCCCCATCCCCCAAAAGCAGATGGTCACCACTCCCGTCACACGCGCAGCAAGCAATGGCGATGGACCGTCCATAGGCCGGTCCATCGCGAACACCTCCGCCCCGGGGGTGGCGGAGGAGCAGCTCCGGCACGAGGGCGTGCCAGAGCAGGAGCGGGTGAGCGCCGGCGAACAGCCGACCGGTCTCGTCACGGGGGCCAAGCAGCGTACGCCGCACCGCCGCGCGAACCTCGACGCGCAGCGTTCCGAGCACGTCACCGCCCGCTTTGCGCCGCATGAGAAGCACGACATCCAGTCGGCGGCGAAAGCCGAGCACGTGACCATGGCGCGATACATCGCCGACGCCACCATGGCCCGCGTCCGCGGTGAGATCACCGTCGCCGCTCCTCGCACGGTCTACGACGATGCGGTCGACGAGCTCGCCACCCAGCGGGCGCAGATCGCCCGGATCGGCAACAACGTCAACCAGATCGCCCGGCGCCTCAACTCGGGCGGCGATCCACACCCTGTGGACGCCGCGATCCTGCAACGGGCGGAGCGCCTGCTCGCCACCGCCCACGACACGGTCCGGGCGATCGACGACGCGGCCTTCCGGGCAGCCGGGCAGAAGGCGGACGGCCTGAGTTGATCGCGAACATCGTCAAGCCGGGCAACAACACCTACGGCGTCCTGGCGTACCTCTTCGACAAGGGCCGCGCCAACGAACACACCGACCAGCACATCGTCGCGTCCTGGGATGACTTCGTTCCTGACCCAGGCCCGTATGACAGCCCCGGGCACAAGCAGCGGCTCGGCCAGCTCACCAAGGCCCTGGATCTGCGGGTCAAGCAGGCCGGCGACAAGGCACCCGAGGGGCACGTGTGGCACTGCTCGGTGCGCGCCGCGCCCGAGGACCGCATCCTGACCGATGACGAGTGGGCGACGATCGCCAAGCGCATGGTCCATGCGACCGGCATCGCACCGGAGGACGATCCGGACGGTTGCCGGTGGGTTGCCGTGCGCCACGCGGACGACCACATCCACATCGTCGCCACCAAAGTCCGCGGCGATCTGCGCCCGCCGCGGAACTGGAACGACTACCACCGCGCCATGGCCGAACTCGCCAGGATCGAGAAGGACTTCGGCCTCACACGGGTTCCGCGCGGCCCCGAAGCCGCCACCGGCACTCCGGCGGCGAAGCGCCCCACCCGCGCCGAACAGGAGAAGGCCAAACGGCTGGGCCACCACAAGACGGCTCGCGAGCAGCTGCGGCACACCGTGCGCACCGCGCTCTCCCACGCGAAGGACCTGGACGAGTTCTTCAACCTGCTCGCCGACGCCGGCCTTCAAGTCGAAACACGCACTCTGCCCTCCGGCGACCTCGGCGGCTACAAGGTCGCCCTGCCTGACGACGGCACACCCATCTGGTACTCCGGCTCCAGCCTCGCCACCGACCTGTCCCTCCCGCAGATCCAGCAGCGTCTGGCCGCCGCCGAAGCGCACACCGCCACGGCAGCCTCACCAGCCGGCCACTACCGCCGCAGCCCTTGGCACCAGGCCACCGCCGCCGCAGAACGCATCCCCCACCACCTCGATCACGCGGACGACAGCGCTGCACAAGCCCACCTGACCGTCTTCAGCGAAGTCCTCTACGCCTTGCCCGCCCACGCCCCCGCCCACCTGAAGGCCGAACTCCACCGCGCCGCCGTCGCCTTCGAGCACGCCGCCCACACCCGTGCCCACGCCGACCACCAACACGCCCGCGCCCTGCGCGGCGCTCTGAAAGCCATGCGCTACCAGCCCGCGGACCACACCGGCCTGGCCATGCTCCTGGACGCCGCCATTCTCGTCGTCCTCGCAGCCCAGCGCCGCAGCGCGCTGCACCACCACGACCGGCAGGTGGCCGCCGCCCGCCAAACGCTCATCCATCTCCAGACCGCCTACGACCAGATCGCCCCCACCAGCCTCGCCGTACTCGCAGGGCGCCGCCCTTCCGACAGCACCGTCCACCGGTACGCCCGCACCCTGCACGAGGTCCTGCCCTCCCACTCCGGACAGATCCTCACCGAGGCTGCCTGGCCCGCACTCACAGCCGCTCTCGCCGCCGCCGAAGCTGCAGGCCACAGCCCTGCAACCGTCCTCCGACAGGCAGCCCGGCAACGCTCCTTGAGCGACGCCAAATCGGCATCCGAAGTTCTCGTCTGGCGCATCCAACGCCTCGGCGACCGGCACGCCCCCGGCCCAGGTGCACGAGCCGCACAAGCCCGTAGCCCCCACATCCCCCACGTCCTGTCCACAGCGCGGGCCACCGCCGCGACACCCCCCACATCCGCGCCACCGCCATCCCGCACTCACCGGCCGCGGTGAGCACCAGCCCCCTCACGCAGCGGCCGCGCACGCCTCGCACCCACTACCGAGAGCACCGAAAGTCCCGATGACAACCGATCAACGACAGCCCGGCCCCCGATCTGACGACGCTGCAGGACATCTGCGGCGCGCCACCGGCACCCCATCCGACAAGGAGCACATCATCCAGACCCACCCCACCGCCGACATGTTCCCGATGCTCAGCGTCGACGAGCTGCACGACCTGGCCGAGTCCATCAAGACCGAGGGCCAGCACCAGGCCATCGTCCTGACCGTGCCTGCGAAACGGACGGTCTGACCAGGCCGGCCCTCCGGGCGCCGGCAGTACGAAGGGGAGCGGGGGTTTCGGGGGTTCAGTGGCCGAGGTGGCGCAGGCCCTCTTCGAGGGTGGGGTGGAACCGGTCGACGGGACCGGAGTTGCGGTTGTACCAGGCCGCATCCAGGCCGGGCTCCTTCGTCTCGTGGCCCGCCCGACAACGCAGCCACACCGAGTCGTCGCGCATGCAGAAGACGATCCAGTCCCGATACATGCCGCACCCGGGGCACGTACGGACCTCACCGTCGACGACGAGCGGCTGCAGCCAGCGCATCATCACCCCGGCCACCTCCTGGCGCGACGGCACCCGCAACTCCGGCGGCAGGAAATCAGGCACCACCGTTTCCTCCGCGACAGGGTCCTGTGAGGTCGGCTCGGGGCAGTCGGGCCACGGCCGTGCGGACTGCAGCCGCAGGAGCAACTCGTAGCCCGCACGCTGGGCTTCACGGAACGCGCGGTCCTCGCGAGTGCGTCGAAAGAACAAGACTCTCTCCTTCTCTGTCATAGGGCAGGCACGGGGGACGCGCCTCATACGTCTGGCCTGCTGCAACTCGGGGAGATTCGGTGATGGGGCGAACAACAGCAGCTTCGCTGCGGCAGGGGTTGTCAGCTGCGGCGGACGATAGTGAGCCGCCCCTCCGCGATCTCGGGCACAGTGTGGCGAGGCACCGGGACCGGGGAGGCGAGTGAGGAGGCGAACGCGGCGACCAGGTCATGGGGGACGCTGGCGCTGAAGCTGGCGCACCACAGATACGGCGCACCGGGCACGGGCTCCGCCCATGCCTGCCAACCCACCAAATCCGGTCGCGGGTCGGCGTCCTCGATGAGCGGCGGCAGCATCTCCAGAGAGACACAGGAGGAGAACCCTGGGTCCGTGGCAGTGGTGCGGGGGCGATCCACGTCGCGGATCCAGCCCCGGACACTCAGCGCGTCGAGGACCGTCTCGGGCTCCTCGAAGCCGACGTCGGGCGCCTCACGGGCGTCGAGCGCCATGAGGAGATCGGCGAGCGCCTCGTAGGAGACGCCGGTGGTGAAATAGGCGTTCCACTCCGGCATCGCGGAGGCGGCATGCGCGCGGGCGCTCAGCTGCCAGGCGACGGGCAGACCGCCCAGCTCGAACGGGTAGGCCGCGAGGATCCACTCGGCGCCACGCAGCCCGTCCGGGCTTATGTACAGAAGGGTGTGACGGGAGGTGGGCCACATGCGCCAGCCGAGGTCGGACAGGATGTCGCCGATCCGCTCGGCGAGCACACCGTCGTCGCCAGCCAGATGACGCGGGGTGACCCAGTACACCGGGTCCGGCAAATCCGGTCGGGAGCGGTCGCTGGAGTGGTGCGGGAGCAGGGGCGCCTCCATGAGCTCGTGGGGTAGAACACTGGCCGTCCAGGATCATCGGCATCACTTCGCTGACCAGGTCTTCCGGCAAGGTGTTGGAGGGTGACATGGCTGTGCGGCTGTTCGCCAGTCGTTTCGGGATCTTTCCTGTCCGCCTGCGGTGAACTAGTGGAAAGATGGATATATAGGATATCAAATCCTATACCGTAATCTCACAGCCGATGCCACGTGAATGCCGTGTGCGGCATCGTTGACTATCTGCGTCACTTGGACTTAGCCCATTTTCTCAGTTCCTTTCTAGTGAGGGGCTCCCCGTCTGCCGTCCACGACAGCTTCTCAAGGCGTCGTTTTTCAGCTTTGTCCAGGCGGCTCAATGCTTTTTGCCTGTCAATGCCTTCGCGGGTGAGAAGGTTCGTCCACGCCACCGCTTGCTGCGGGTCGGGGCAGGACTCCACGAGCCTACACACATCACGCATCCACATCACCGTAGCGATCGGCACATTGAGAGAGGCGGCAAGTTCCTTGATTTGCGCATTGTTGGCGCTGCGAACGAGCAGTTCTGCAGGATAGCAAATGCCGTCTTTCTCCAACTGCTCAACGTGAGGCTCAAGAACTTCTATTTTCGACAGTCTGGGCTTGTCGAGGAGCACCATCAACTCAGAACCGCGCGTCTTCCGGAGGGGCCGGAGGACCGGGTCAGTCAGCGCGTCGCCGCGATTTTCCTTAAGTCCAAGAGCGAAGTTAAGCCTCTTGAGTGCCTCAGGGAAATCATCGCGTTCCACAGTGAGGCATGCCAGATTGTAGGAGCTCAGTAGAGAAATATCTTCTCCCAAGGGGGGTGCGGATTCCCCCTCTATTTGAGCACTCAGTATTCTATAGTTCGGCTCCACTTGTTCATAAAAGGGCATGAGGCTGTCGTCACCTTGGGCCTGCCCCTTGAGGCGACGCAAGAGGTCTTTCAATTCTTTACACTCGGGTCGCGCCTTTTCGTCCCGCTCCACTCTCGCCGCATTGATGTTATTGGAGGACATTGCTGCATAATTAACCCGAGCAGTGATGAGTTTCCAGAGTGTTCGGACATGGAGGGGGAGGTAGCCGACATCCGTCCCGTCGTCCTCTTTTCTTTCGATTGATTTATGAAAGCGCTCCAACCTCTCGATGAAGTCTTTTTGATCGTCCCGAGTTTCCGCCATGGAGCCATACCGGGCAACCAGAAAGCTCAGGCGGGCGGCACTGTTCCCAGGGTCCTTGTCAATAGCCCTGGCCAGCAGTTCTTGCTCCACCTCGGGCCTGCCCGCCCATGGCGGAGTCCCGGCCAGGACCTGACATGCGAGACTGCGCCAGTGCCTGGCCCCGCACAGTCCCTCGCGGAGCGCGGGATAGGACTTCGCCAGACACAGAAAGAGGAAGGAGCCGGCGGCGGTCAGCACATCCTGTTCGCAGATGGTGCGGAAGTCGCCTGCTTCTGGTGGTGGTTCGAAACCGTTGAGCCCCAGTTCGGAACGGAAGATGATCGTCGAGTCCGCCGTGGTCTCGTTGCGTCGGAGGGTCACAGTCGCCGTTTTCTCGTCGGGCAGGGCGATGTCCGCGCGCCAGGGAGCGATGGCGAACAGAGACAGCGCGATGCGCAGGAGGGCCGCCGCTACGCGGCCCTCCTGCGGCAGGGCCGCCACCGCGTCCTCCGGCAGAGCGGCGTCCGTACCCTTCGGCACTTCCAACCCTCGCACTTTGTGGCCCATCGTCGCGATGCGTGTGACGGCATAGGCAGTGCTGACTGGATCCTCCTTGCCGTCCTTCCGGACGGTGACCCGCAGCTTCAGCCGCGTGCCCAGAGCGAACCCGAACATGAGAACACCGACTGCGGACACCGTCCCGGTCGCCGTGTAGCCCCGAACCGGGGCATCAGTGACGAATGCGGCGACGCAGCCTGCTTCCAGCACCGCGAGCGTCACCCACCACACGGCTGGCACTGGCAAGGACATAACCGTCGGCCGTCGAAGTGCTAGTTGAACGGCTATGGCGAGAGCGGCGAATGCCACCACTCCGGTGACCAACATCCCGGTCCCAGCGGCGATGCTGGCCGGGCTGCGGTCCCCGGTCAGGTCGAAGAGCGTCCATGGGATGGATGCCAGAACCAGCAGAAGCCAGCCCGTCCACGCCAGAGTCCACCAGTGGAGCGGCTGGTATTTCCAGACGACTCTTGGGGTTACGGCGAACGCGGCAACACGGGCCAGGGTGAATAGACCCACGAGGATGAGGCCCCACTGGGCGACGCCGCCCCAGAAGTCCTTGTCGAGAAGCACGCCAGCTGCGAGTGTCATGGGAGACCACTTCCTCGCACACATCGCCCCGTGAGACACGCTACGAACTGCGCCTTCTTCCAGCGTGCCTATTTCGCGGCGGTACGGCAAACGGACGGACGCCGGGGTCCTTCACATCGTTCCGTCGACAACCAGAAACGCCGACCGAGCTGGGTCATCACGAGGAGAGCGACACGGCGATGAGACAACTCCTCAGGCCACTTCGCGAGACATTCAGAGAATCCACAGGTCGCGAACCTGCCCCCATGCCACGAGCCGAGAGAACCTACAGGACAGGATTGCCCAAAGAGGCGGGCCGCGTCCATCGCAGCTCCGGCGTGTGATCGCCAGCGGCATACGTCGCGGTGGTCCGCGACGGACGGCCGCCGATGGCACGCAGCGCGGTCCACATCCCGCACTTGATCGACTAGCCTGGGAGTCCTAGCCCTGCCGTTGTCGTAGCCGACAGCGCGCCTTGCGGAAGCTGGTGCACCCCCGTGGCGCAGACGCGCCCTTGACCAAGGTCTACGAGGACTGTTCCGTTAGGGAAGTTGGGGCGTCGTACTCGGGGGTTGCCTTCGTGACCAGGTCGGTTGGCAGTGCGTGGTGTCTCATCAGCGGCACCAGGGGGGAATCGGCCGCTTCCCTGGCTGCTGGGGCCTCTGTATGAGACTCCGGCGCGGGATCGCGATCGCCGTCGTCGCCGGAGGCGGCGCTCTGACCACCATGCTGGTCGGGCTCGTCACGAACGCCGTTTCCGATGAGTCGCGGTGGCCCGGCTGGCTTGGGTGGTTACAGGAGCACGCCTGGTTCTCGTTCGTCGTGCTGGGCGTGACGATGGCGGGGCTGACGGCCCTGCTCGCCGGGCTCTCCGAGACGCGGCCTCCCACCCCTCCGGGGCGACCGGAGGATGGAGCGGGACCGCCGGGGGCCGCCCAGGTGCTTCGTTCGTTGCCGCGCGACACCGCCGCGTTCACCGACCGTGCCGCGGAGCTGGAGCGGCTGGTGGGTTCGGTGCGGGTCTCACAGGAGCGCGGCGAGGGGCTGCCCGTTCACGTGATCGACGGCATGCCCGGCGTCGGGAAGACCACCTTCGCCGTGCACGCCGGCCACCTGCTCTCGGAGCGGTTCCCCGACGGACAGCTCTTCGTGAATCTCAACGGGCACACGCCGGGGCGTACTCCGGTGCAGGCCGGCGAGGCGCTCGCCTCGCTTCTCGCGGCCGCCGGCGTGCCGACGCAGCAGATTCCCGTCGGTGACGACGTCGGAGCGGTCACGGAGGCCCGGGCGGCCATGTGGCGGAGCAGGCTCGCGGACAAGAAGGCGCTGCTGATTCTCGACAACGCGGCCAGCTACCGACAGTTGGAGCCGCTGCTCCCCGGCGGGAGCGGGTGCCTGGTGTTGGTGACCAGTCGCAAGCGGCTGGTGGCGAACGAGGAAGTGGTCATGTCGGTGGAAGCACTGCCGCCGGATCACGCGGTCGACCTCTTCGTGCGACTCAGTGGGCGGCCGTCCGACGCTCTCGGTCGGGATGTGGTGGACGAGCTGGTGCGGCTGTGCGGGTGTCTGCCGCTGGGAGTGTCACTGCTCGCGGCACGGTTGCGGCACCATCCGTCCTGGACCGCCGAGGACCTGCGCGGGCGGCTGTTTGCGGCGCGGGATCGGCTGGGAGAGCTGCGCGCCGGGGAACGAGCCGTCACCGCGACGTTCGATCTCTCCTACCGGGATCTCGCGCCGGAGCGGCAGCGCTTCTTCCGGCGGCTCGGGTTCTTCCCCGGCACCGATCTCGACCCGCACGTCGGTGCGGCTCTGGGTGACGTCTCGGTCGTAGTGGCCCGTCTGCACCTCGAGGCGCTCTACGACGACCACCTGATCGACGAACAACCGGGGAGTCGCTACCGGCTGCACGATCTCCTGCGGGACTACGCTCGCGGTCTCGCCGCCGAGGGGGACAGCATGGACCACGCACAGGCCGTCCAGCGTGTGTGCACCTACTACCTGGCCGCTCTCACCGTCGCGAACGAGCACATCGTGCGCAGCGGAGCCGCAGTGCCACCGGCGCCGGACGGCGCCTCGCCGGTGGAGACCCCGGTCCTGGAGTCGCGGGCGGATGCCCTGAGCTGGCTGGAGACCGAGCGGGCAAACATCCTGGCCTGTGTTCGGCGGGCGAACGGTCTCGCCATGTACGACCTCGTGGTCCGGCTCGCCGCAGCCATGGCGCCCTTCCTGCGCCAGGCCGGCCCCTGGGACCAGGCTGTCGCGCTCCATCGGACCGCCGCCGAGGCCGCCCGCCATACCGGCGACCAGCGGGCACGGGGTGATGCCCTCGCCGAACTGGGTGTCGTACGCCGCTTCATGGCCGCTTACCCGCAGGCGATCGAGGCCCTCAACGACGCCGTGACGGCGTACGAAGCGGTCGACGACCGGCGTGGCAAGGCCGAGGCACTGAACCAGCTCGGCATCGTCTGGTACCTGACGGCGGACAACGAGGACGCGGCCCGCGCCCAGACCGAGGCTCTCGCCCTCTATCGAGATCTGGGGTACCGGCTCGGGCAGGCAAACGCGCTCGCGGATCTCGGCATGACACACCGGCAGATGAGCCGGTTCGACGCTGCGGTGGAGGCGCAGAGCGAGGCCCTGGCGATCTACCGAGAACTCGGTGACCGGTACGGGGAGGCGAACTCCCTGCGGGACCTGGGTGTCGTGCACTGCCTCATGGGTGCGTACGACATCGCCGCGCGGCATCACCAGGAAGCGTTCGACATCTACCTGGAGCTGGACGACCGTGTGCATCAGGCTTACGCGCTGAACGAGTTGGGCGTCGTCCGACGGCTGACCGGAGACATCGAGGCAGCGCGGACGGCACACAGCCAGGCCCTGACGCACTTCACTGAGCTCGGTGAACGGTTCGGCCGCGCGAACAGCGTCCGTCACCTTGGCGTCGTGGACCGCATTTCCGGGGATGCGACAGAGGCGATCCGGCTTCTGGTGGAGGCCCTGGACGCCTACCGTGAGCTCGGCAGCCGCGGGGGTGAGGCCGCCTCGCTGAGCGAGCTGGGCGTGGCGCGCGGCATCGTCGGTGAGCGCGACGGCGCGATCGAGGCGTTCCAACGCGGTTTGGAGATCCTGAGGGGCCTGGGCGACCGGTGCGGCGAGGCGGAGGCACTGAACCACTGGGGGATGCTGCTGCTCACCTCCGATGAACCGACAGCCGCCCGTCGGCACTTTGGTCAGGCGCTCACGCTCGCGCGGGACATCCGCTGCCCGCTGGAGGAGGCGCGGGCACTGGAGGGCATCGGCCGCTGCGACTGGACGATTGACGGGCCTGGTCACGGCGTGGACTCGCTGCGAGCCGCCGTGACCGTGTACCGGCGGTTGGGAGTGAGCTCGGCCGTGGACGACATCGAACGGTTGCTGGTGTAGCGGTCCGGCTGACGCCGACCATGTGGCCGAATTTCCTGTGCCAGGTGGGCGGTTGAGGATGCTACGTTTCCGGCTGATCTGTCGCTTCAACCCCGTCGCACCGTGCCACCTCCGGCATGTACCTCACGAGGAGCGTTGAATGCCGTCACCCACGTCCGTCACCGAGCCACGCACCATTACGCCCGTCGGCCCGGTGTCCACGGAGCCGACGGCGGCCGGCACCGCCGTCCTGGACCGCGTGGCCGTCCGCGTCCGGCAACGGCTGGAGGCAGAGGAGGACGCGACGGCCCGGGTCGGCGACGGTGCCCACGCGGCCTCGCTCATCTGGCCCCGGCCGCTGTAAGCACATCCGCTCGATGACAGAACCCGAAGGCCCCGTTCCTTTCCGGACGTTCATCCTGAAGGTCGCCAACCGCTGCAACATCGACTGCGACTACTGTTTCGTCTTCAACTCCAAGGACCAGGCGGCGCGGCGCCTGCCCGCCCGAATGGACCTCGCTGTGGCCCGGGCTGCGGCGCGGCGAATAGGTGAGCACGCCGCCACACACCGCCTTCGGACCATCCACGTCGTACTGCACGGCGGGGAGCCGCTTCTCGTCGGCGTCGGGCACATGGCCGGTCTGCTGGAGGCCGTCCGGGGCGCCGCGCCGGCCGGGACCCGGGTCCTCTTCGAGCTCCAGACCAACGGGACTCTTCTTTCCGGTGCGTGGCTGGACCTCTTCGAACAGTACGAGGTCGCGGTGGGCGTCAGCCTCGACGGACCGCCGCGTGCGAATGACCGGCACCGGCTGACGCACGCCGGACGGTCGAGCGCCGCCTCCGCCGTGCGCGGCATCGAACTCCTGCGGTCGCGGCCACACCTGTTCGCGGGGCTGCTCGCCGTCGTGGACCTGGCCAATGACCCCGTGGAGGTCCACGACCACCTGGCGGCGTTCGAACCGCCGGTGATCGACTTCGGCCTGCCGCACGCGACCCACGACGACCCGCCGCACCGCTCCGACCCGAGCGTGCCCGAGTACGGGCTGTGGATGAGCAAGGTGTACGACGCCTGGCTCGCCCGGCCCGAGCACCCGCACAGCGTCCGGATGCTGGAGGACATCGTGGCCCTCAGCTCTGGCGTGCGCGGCTCCGTGGAGACGCTCGGCCTGGCCCCGCCGACGAGCGTCGTGATCGAGTCCGACGGCTCCATCGAGGCCGTGGACACCCTGCGGTCGGTCGAGGAGGGTGGCACCTGGCTCGGGCTTGACGTCCTCCGCCACTCTTTCGACGAAGCTCTGTCGCATCCGAAGCTGTTGCACCGGCAGCACGGCAAGGACGCGCTCGCCGAGCAGTGCCGCGCCTGCCCACTCGTGGACGTGTGCGGCGGTGGCTACCTCCCACACCGCTTCAGCGAAGCCCAGGGCTACCGGAACCCGTCTGTCTACTGCGCGGACCTGGAGTACCTCATCCGACACGTCCAGGGCTCCCTGCGGCAGCACGGCTGGAACCCCTATGCGCAGGCCGCCTCGCCGCCGTAGACGCGTGCGCCGTACCGCCAGGAGGGGATCACGCGTTGGAACGAACGAGTGCAGCAGCGACCGAAGCAATCGAGGAAGGACAGGAGGCGCCGATGACCGTGACGATCCGTCCCGCGGAGAAGCGGGACGTCCCGGCCGTGGCCGAGCTGATCGAGGAGATCGAGCGGTTCTACGGGGCCGCCGATACAGATATCCAGCCGATCGAGGAGCGCCGCCTCCAGGTGGAAGAAGCCCTCTTCGGCGTGCCACCGCTGGCTTCCGCCCTGCTCGTCGAGGACCAGACCGGGGACATCGTGGGCCTCGCCGCCTATTCCTTCCTCTGGCCGGCCGCCGGCTCCTCGCACTCCCTGTTTCTGAAGGAGCTCTACGTCCGCGACACCCTGCGTCGGCAGGGCATCGGTGCTCGCCTCATGGACGAACTCCGCGCCCTGGCCGCCGCGCGCCCCGGGTGCAGCCGGGTGGAATGGATGACTGACCGCGACAACCCGGGCGCACGGGCCTTCTACGAGTCGCGCGGGTTCACCGAGTCCGACGGGAAGATCGTCTACCGGGTCGACTCCGGCACCGCGTGAGGGTGGGTACGAGACCAGTGGAAGAGGAGCGCTGCGAGGAGTGCGGCAGCAAGATCGTCATCGGGCTCGGATGCGAATGTCCGCCGGGCTCGTCCGCATCGGCGCCCTCGCGTTCGGTAGGCACGTTCGTGAAGAGGGAGTGGCGTACTCACCCGGATGACACGATCCTGATCTCCCCGGCTCGGTGCGCGCACAGGCCCGGCTGGTGCGACCACATGACCGAGGACGACGTACGGCCGTCACGGTGGGGGTGGATCGCGAATCCTCCACCTGGGCTCTGGGAGCGGTTGAGCACTGCTTCTCCGGCGACTGCCACCGCGGGCAACCAGAACCGACGGGCCGTACGGCGGTGCACCGACTGCGAGTTGAACCTCGCGCAGGGCTGACCACAGCGCTCCGACGCCGCTCTGTTCTCGTTTCGTCTCGTGTCGGTGGCGCAGCCGCAACTGCCGACGGCCGCGCCCGCCGACGTCAGTAGGTGATGACGAGCCGTACGGAAGGCCGGTCGATCACGGCTCCGTCGGCGAGGTCGTTGTCCGGTGTGTCCGCGGGGTAGGCGGTGACTGCGGGTTCGACGGTCCTGGCCGGGCTCCAGGCGCGGATCTGCGCGCAGATCCGCTCGGCGAGATCGGCGCCGGCCGGGCCGTAGCCGACGGCTCCCAGCCGGAACCGGGGTTCGGTGCCCGGACCATCGGCGGTGCGCTCCAGGGTGAAGTACGCGATGGAGTCACCCTCGACGAGAGCGGGGCTCAGGGCGGGCGAGGCGGGGCGGTGAAGGCCGGCCTTCATCGCCGCGGGATTCGCGGTGATACGGCAGGTCGCTCGCTCGGTGGCACTCAGGCGCAGCCAGACGCCGTCGAAGGACTCGACGGGGCCGACCGTGGCGTCGGTCCAGACGACCGTCTTCGGTCGGGTGAGGGCGTCGCGCAGGAGTTCCGGGACGATGGGCTGATCCTCGTCCCAGTAGAGCCTGACGAGCCGGTCGTCGTCGATGTAGCCGTCGCGCTCTCCGTCCTGGCCGATCACCGGGAGGAAGCCGCACATCTTCACGGAGTCGGACCGCATCCGGTCCTTCTCGCGGCGGAAAGCCACGGACCGCGACAACCCGCGCCATCGCAGCGGGACCACGAGGCGTCCGCCGACGGCGAGCTGGTCCCACCAGGCTCCGGGAAGGTCCCACATGCCGACGGCGGCGATCATGCGGTCGTAGGGGCCGAACTCCTCGGCACCGAGGGCGCCGTCTCTGGTGACCACGCGGACGTCGCAGTATCCGTTCGCGTCCAGCATGCGGCGGGCGTAGGCGGTCACGTCGGGGTCGATGTCGCACGTGGTGACGTGTCCCGACGGTCCGGCGAGGTGTTTGAGCAGGGCGGCGTTGTAGCCGGTGCCGGCCCCGATCTCGAAGACGTTGTCGCCTTCGCGAACCGCGAGTTGGACGAGCATGAAGTGCACGACGTCGGGCTGGGAAGCGCAGCTCAGCGGGAGTGCGTCCTCGTCGGGGTTCTCCTTGATCGTGACGCTCTTGTTGGCGTACGCCTCCTGGAGGGGCGCGTCGGGAAGGAAGGCGTGGCGGGGCACGGTCCGCATGGCGGTTTCGATGCGTGCGTCGCGGAGGCCGGAGGGGTCCTGTTTCAAGATGGCGTCGACCAGGCGGTTGCGCAGGTTCTCGGGAGAGGCGCCGGTGTCCGTGTTCATCGCGTCCTTTCGGAAGGTGCCCGGCCGTGCGTACGGCGAGGGCAGATCGTACTCATGTGCTCTGGTGTGCGGGTGCGGTTCGCGACGTCATCCCGCGAGGAGCATGCAGCGGTCCCAGGGAACGGTGAGCGCCGTGTTGACGGGGGCGGTGAGACGAACCAGGTGGATGCCTGCCGTGCCGTCCATGAGACCGGCTCCGTGCGGTAGTCCGCTCTGGCCCAGGTGCTCGTCGAGCCGGGCGTGCAGGTGGGGCAGACTCGCCGCGAGTTCGTCGTCGATGGCATCGGCGGAGGCGCGGGAGACGGTCTGAATGAGCCCCGCCCAGCCGTGGCAGAGGGATGCGTCGGTGAGCTGGGCGAGCTGCCGGTCGTCGGCCAGGCATCCGGCGAGGGCCTGTTCGGCCTGGCGTTGCCGGTCCCGGTCGCCGAGGGCGAGGCCGGCGAGTTGTTGGGCGCGGGCGATGCCGGGGGTGCCGTAGCACCAGGACGGGCGTGTCGGTCCTGGGCTCTGGAGCTTGCCGCGTCGGTGTTCGTCTCGGGTGATCAGGCCCGGCCACCAGGTGTGCGAGCCGGTGCCGGTGCGCCAGTGGTCGAGCCAGTCGCAGATCTGGGTGATGGCTCGCGTCTGTCCTGGCACCGTGTGGCCGTGGCGCAGGGCCGTGGCCAGCAGCGCGAGCGGTCCGGCGATGCCGTGGGCGAGGCCGAGGTTGCCGTGTCCGCCGGGCCATCTCCGCGATGGGCGCAGATCGGGGCTGTCGCTGGTCCACCAGCCGGGCAGGGGGCGCGCGTCGATGATGATCGGTTCGGTCAGTCGCACCAGGTAGGCGAGGGTGTCTCGCAGTTCCGTCTTGTGGCCGCGGTGCAGGTGGTACGCGCCCAGCCCGGTCAGTCCGCTGATGAGGTCGTACTCGCCCAGGGTGGGCAGCGCGCCGCGGTCGATGCGGGCGTGTGCCTGCCCGAGGCGGTGGCGCGTGACGTCTGCGACGTGTCTGTCCAGGGTCGCCAGGGCACGTGCGGCGGTGTTCGTGTGCGAGAAGCTGAGGACGTAGGCGACGGCTGCGGCGCCCACGTACAGTCCACATGCTTCGGGGGCGGCCTGGATCGGGCCCTTGACCATGGCGGCGGCCCACGGCCGGAGCGCGTCCGGGTCTTCTTCGCCGACCCGGGCCCTGACGGCATGCAGCAGGGCGACTCCCGCCGCGCCGGAGTACAGCGACTGTCCCCAGCCGGGCCTGGTGGGTGTCGGCAGTGCGTCGTTGTTCATCAGCGGCTCTCCCCCGGCCAGGCGGCCCACGCGACGGCGGACCGACGCGCCAGGTGCCGGCAGATCCTCTCGTCCTCCCGGTCCAGGCCGCGCAGGCGGTTGTGGTGCAAGTGGAGGAGAGACTCCAGGACGGAGTCGAGGTCCATGCTCTCGGCGATGCGCTCGCGGTACAGCGCCAGGTCCACGGCGCGGCGGTGCCACGCCTGGGCGAGCGCGTCGCCCCAGCCGCGGGCACGGGGCGTCGCGCGGCGAACGAGGTCGATGGCCTGGTCACTGACGCCTCGATCGACATGGGCGGGAGGCACGGGGCGGTTCGTCAGCCATCGCATGCCCTCGTCGGGGCCGAGCAGGGCGCGGACGATGTCCACCATGCCGACCGCGGCCAGCGCGCGTCCGTCGATGGGGTCGGCTCCCAGGCTCTGCAGGGCGGCGAGGGCGTAGGCCGAGTCGGCCGTGAACACCGCCTCGGCACTGCGCAGGGCGGAGCCGGGGCCGTAGCGGCCGATCTCCGGGGTGTACGTGTCGAACACGAGCCTGCTGATGAGTCCCTCACGGCGTAGTCCGGTGGCCCATCGGGCGACCAGCTCGGTGCAGGCGGCGTACTGCCCCGGGCTGCGGGTGCGGATGCGCAGGCGCAGGTGGTCGAGGTCGTGCGGGGTGCGGTAGCGGACGAACCACCATTCGGGTGCGTCCGGGAGCTGGGCCACGAGCCGTGCGAGGTGGGTGCCGATCAGCTCCTCGAACTGGTCGGGGTGGGTGTAGATCTTGGCGTTCAGCCAGGGTGCCCGCGCCGCCCCCGGTACGGGTCCGAGGGTGCTGTTGGTGAGCACGGGGAGGAAGCCGGAGAGCGGGTCGGGGACCGGCGAGCGGGTGCTGGTCATGGGCAGGGCGATCTCGTGGACGTGTCCGCCGATCCAGCCGTAGCTCTCCTCGGGCGGCGCCTCGGTGAGCACGGCCTGGTCTTCCCGGTCCAGGTGGGCGCGCAGGACGGCAGTGTGGGCCGGCACGTCGAGCTGCAGGCGCCGTGTCCGGTCGTCCTCCCGCAGCTCGACAGCGCCGTGGCAGTGCCACCGCTTCCGCCACCGGCCGAGGGCGTCCGTCCACTCCCGTGTGTCCGCGCCACGGCCTGGAAGGGCTTCGGCGGTCAGGTTCCAGCGGCTGGGAGAGAGGATCACGCGCCCGTAGCGGACGCGCGGTAGGAACGGCAGCCGTGCGCCCTGTGGCCCCCAGTCGAAGCCGGTCCAGGCGGGGCCGAAGGCGCGGGTCAGGTGGGCGAGGAACCGGGCCATGGGCGGGGGTTGCTTGTCCAGGGCCATGGCGTGGAAGACCTGCGGGTCCACCACACGGCGGCGGGAGATGCTGACCAGGTAGAGGCGGGTGTGCGTGGCCGTGACCGCGAGGTCGTCGACGTCGATGAGTGTCGGCGCGGTGTCGTCGGGGCCGCGGTGCTCGCCCAACGGAATCACGTGCGGGAGATACGCGGGGACTCGGGCGACGTTCTCTGTGTGCGGGTACAGCGCCGGGAAGGACAGTTGCGCGGTCAGCGCGTTCTCGACGCCCGCGGGGGCTTGGCGGTAGATCTCGTCCAGTCCCGTGCCGGTGGCGACCGGAGTGAACCGGGAGGTGAGCGTTCCCGCGGAGCGGGCCGGTGTCACCGTAAGCGTGAAGTTCCCGCGCTCCAGAGCGGACAGGCTGTCGGCGTGCAGGCGCGCGCACATCTCCACGTGGGGCGGTGCCGCCTGCCCGGTCGGCTCGTCGTCGGCCAGGTGGTCGATCAGGTCGTCGGTGAGGACGATCTCTCTACTGCCGTCGGCCAGTGTCTGCCAGGCCAGTGCCAGCAGCCGCTCGTCACGCTCGGAGAGCGCCGGAGGCGGCGCGGTCATGCGGCTGCCGGGGTACTCGGCCGGGTAGCCGAGCCCGGCCGCCGGGTCGACGACCTCCTTCACCGGCACCAGCGTGCCGGTCCCGTATCGCTCCCAGAACGCGACCTGGTACTCGTTCCACACACCCTGGCCTGTCGGCCGACGCGTCAACCGCAGCAGCACATCGGCCGCGCTCTCCATTTCCCGCGCGACGCTTTCGGGGATCCGCGCCTCCGCGTCCAGCAGCAGGTCGACAGCCAGGGGACTGCGGCCTGCGTCGGAAAGCCGACGCAACCGCGCTGCCAGCGCCTGCCGTTGCGGCCCTTGGCGGTTCGCCGGAAGTCGGTTGTGCTCGTGTACGGCGCGTTGCACCGCTTCGAGCTCGTGCAGAACCTGTGCGACTTCGGGGACCGTGCCCGCGTCAGCGCCGTGCAGCCGCTCGACCAGGTGGGAGAGCGGATCGGTGTCGGTCATCGGCGCGCGCAGGCTGGTGATCAGAAACTTCTCCCGTACCAACGCGCCGAGCAGTACGCCGATGGCCTTCGGCTCGGTTCGGGGGAAGGAAGCGGCCAACTGCTCGGCGAGGGCAACGAAGCGGACCGGCCCGCGCGCGAGGTCCTCGATCACACGGACCGCGCTGGTGCGTCGGACGGTGGCCCCCATCGGTCCGCCGTGCGGGACGTGCAGGCGTCCGCCGCGACGCACCGCCAGGTCGTTCAGGACCACGTCCACGCGCTCCAGCAAGTCGGGGCATGCTTCCAGACGGACGATGACGTCGTCCAGCCACTCGGTGTCCACCCGCGCCACGGCTCGGTGTGCGTCTCCCCATCTCGCGTACGGCGTGGAGCCCACGCTGACCGGTGCGACGCCCGCGAAGAGGCCGAACGGGGTCGGTCGCCCGGCGGCGCGCAGCACGTAGCGGACGGTGGCCATGGCAGCGCGCCGGACCTGCTTGGGTCGTGCCGACTGTCCGGCGAAGATCGCGTCGACGCGCGTGGCGAGATCGCCACTCGCCTGCCGGATCGCGTCGGCGAACCGCACGTCGGCCCACACCTGCTTCAGCCACCTGCTGCACGCCTCCGTGTCGGACGGATCGGGCCACCATCCCGGGAGATCCGTCAACGGCATCGCGGCGGCCCGGAGCAGGGCCACGCCCGTGTGCTGGTAGAGCTTTCCGTCGCTTCCCAATTCCAGTGCCTCCACCATCAGTGCTGTGAACGGGCGGGGTCGGGAGCGGCAGCGCTCCCGACCCCGTGCACGAGTGCCGTCAGACGGCGCTCGTGCAGGACGAGGCGCAGGACGGCTTGCACCCGTCACCGGTGCCGCACGCCTTGGGAAGCAGGTCGGCGTCGACCTCCGTGACGATGGTCAGGTCGATGTCGAACGGGTCGGCGGGCATCTCGGGGACGGCCGTCGCGGTGGACGCCTCGGTGATGGTCGTCGTGATCGGGCTGAGCGTGGTGACGGTCATGGCACTTCCTCTTCTGTCGGAAGGATCCGAACGGTTCGTCGTGCTGCCCGGCCGGCGCGTGGCATCACCGCGCGGCCAGGTCCTGCGTTCGCACCCTGCGGTGCGACCCCTCTCCGGACCGACCGGATTCCGTGGGGGAAATGGATGCGGAGCATCCGGAGAGGGGAGCCGAGGACACGGGCCGGAGCTACCGGAGCCGGCCCGTGTAGAGCATGGTCAAAGTGGTGCCGGTCACCAGGACGGGCAGGAACAGCACCTGAAAGGTGCCGAAGCCGAACCGACCGACGTACGTCACCGGATGCCGCAGCACCCATCCGACCTGGTCGAGCAGCCGCAGAAGCGGCCGTTGCCGCATCCGGGCCATCACGCCGCCGACCTCCGTGCGCCCGTGGCGCCAGCGGCATCGACGACCGCCCACGGCGTCGTGATCAGCGCTCCGGTCCGAGCCTGCCAGGCAGCCAGGTTCGCCTTGTCCTCCTCCAGATGCCCCAGCATCACGAGCAGAGGTGTGATGATCCCGGCGGCCCTCCCCTGCTCGACCGCGGCCAAAGCGTTGTGCCAGCCCTCGCACAGGGCGCGGCTCTCGAACGGTGCCGCCCGGTCGACGTACGTCTCGATCGCCTCCCAGCCGGCATCGGCCACGTACCGCCGTGCGCCGGCCACGCTGTGGTCGGCGGCCTCACCGAGTGACGCGGGCAGACAGGCGTACAACACCAGGCGCGTGCCCGGGGGTACCTCGTGTGGTGCGGTCTGCCTCGCACTGCCGCTCATTCCGCGTTACCTCCAGCCAGGTGAGCCGAGACGCCAAGGGTCCGGCGCCTCGACGAAAAGCCTCGCCGGGGGCAGTCGGCGGCGGTACGCCGTCAGCACGCCGTTCGTCCGCCGTCCGGCGACGCGCGAAGAGGCGGAGCCGCGGCGTACCGCCGCGGCTCAGGCGTAGCGAGGCTGATCGGTCCAGTGCTAAGCGGAAACGAGAAGCGGCGATGGATGCGGTGGACGAAGAGCGCCTCTGCAGGCGGACGCCAGTACGGCGTCATTGGGTGAAGCTGGCCGATTGCACCGAGCCTTCGGGCCTCGCGCGGAGACACGTACGAGAGTTCCTCGATGGACGTGCCGCGCCGGAGCGGGTCGACGACGCCGTTCTGATCGCCTCGGAGCTCGTGGGCAACGCGCTCAGGCACACAGCCGGCGGACCGGACTGCATGTGTGTGGAGGTCTACCGGGACGTGGCGGTACTGCGCGTCCATGACGCGGGACGGGATGTCTCCAGGGTCCGGGCACGCTCTGCGGAGGAGTCGGTGGATGAATTGAAGGGCAGTGGTCTCGGACTGCTGCTCGTCGAGGAGTTGGCCTCCGCGTGGTCCGTCCGGCCGACCGCGATCGGCAAAGAAGTGGTCGTAATTCTCGCCTTGGCCGCCAGCGGGCTACCCGAGCGCGACGTTCCTCCGCACATCCCAGCGGTACGTCCGCCCCTCACGGCGGAGTTCCACCAACTGGACGGCGGGCACGGAGAGTTCGACAGCCGGTAGAGCGCGAAGTCCTGAGACCGTCTCCACAACGGGCGCGGCGGGGCGCCGGCGGTTGTTGTACGCGAGGCTCAGGTGCGGCCGGAATGCGGACGTCGGCTTCTTCGGGGCCAGACCGACGCTGCTCCCTGCCTTGGCCAGCACGTGGTGCAGCCGGAGCAGGGGTTCCCAGGGTCCGAGGGACAGCCGGACGGCGCCGCGGGAGCCGGCCAGCGGCATGGCGCGTACGGAGAACGCGGAGGGCAGCAGCGCCTCGGCGTCCCGCGCCAGGCTGTCCAGCTGACCCGGGGTGACGATGCCCGGCGTTCCGACTCGGGCGAGGGTGATGTGCAGTCCGTCCGTCGGCACCGGGTCGAGGCCGAGGGGCGCCAGCTCCTCCTGACAGTGCCCGGCGAGAGTCGCGAGTCGTTGATCATCCGGGAAGGTCAGCATCCAGTAGTACGCCCGGCTGCCGTCCGACCAGCCGGGGCGTGCCCAGTGGTCGGTCATCTCGTCGAGTGCGCTGAACGCCGCCCAGTCGTGGGCCGCGGTGACCGCCGGATCGTGCGTGTCGGCGGGAGGCTCGGTGGGGAACGCGGCGGGATCGGCGCTGAGCAGGGGCACCCGACGTACTCCTTCGGCTTCACACTGCCCCGGAATACGACGACACCCTCGGCGCCTACGACGCGGATGACGCCATGGCCAGGGCCGCTGGCTGCGAGCTCCAGGTCCGGAACTCGTCGCCATAATCGCGTACCGCCGAATGATCACGCCACGGCCCGGCCTGCTCATTCAGGTCACGGGAGCGTTGGTAGACGGAGCTGATCGGCGAGTCCCCGCACAACCGCAGGGCCTCACGGCCCAGCGCCATCGCGTGATCGATGTCCGGCGTGCGCTGCTGCAGCAACGCGGTGGCGACGTCGAGGCGTACGAGCGAACGGCTCCAGGAGGAGGTCGAGTGCTCCACCAGATCGTCGATGTGCTCGGCGTCGCGCAGTACCTGGGCCGTGTTGCGCAGCGCGACGTGTGACGTGACGGCGTTGGCCAGCGTCCGGGCCCGGCCGTACGGCGCGAAGGAGATGCAGGAGGTCAGGCCGACGGGTACCTCGTGGAGGTCGGAGAGGCGGAGTGCCTGTCCGATGGCCTGCTCGACGGAACGCCGGTCGCCGGTCTTGCCGAGGGCCCGGGCCCGGCCGTTGGCGAGCAGGCGGATGGACTGTGCGTGGCGCGGGGCTCGCTCGACGGCCGCGGCGGCGCAGGCATCCGCCTCGTCGTACCGGCCGGCGTAGTAGAGGCCGAAGGAGAGGGTGCCGCACGCCCAGAGGTCGGTGTCCAGGTCGCCGATTTCACGGCTGAGATCCCGGGCCTCGGTGCAGTACGCCTCCGAGAGCGCGAAGTCGCCAGTGTTGACCGCCATGTAGCCGAGCAGGCCGGACGCACGGGCGGCGAGGCGGAAGAGTTCCCGGCGCGTGCGCGGGGGCTGGCGGCCGTCGAGGAAGGTGTGGGCGAGCTGCCGCACCTGGCGGGCCTGGGGGCGGAGGACGTACGGCCCGTCCTGTTCGTACCGGCTGGCGATGCCCTCCAGGGAGGAGTCGAGGAAGGCGAGCGTCGCGTCGTCGGCGTTGCTGGCCGTGAGCTGCCGGGTGCGGGCGACGATGTCCAGTGGGTTCTCGTCGTCCTCGCGTGGCGGAGGCGCACTCGTCGCCTGCTGGCCCGTGCTCGACTCCTCGTCGCGGTCGTGCGCGGAGTCGCCGTCGTACGCCGTGGAGAACAGCTCGGACACGGGTCTGCCCAGCATGTGCTCCAGAACCCGGCAGGCGTCAGGACGGGGCAGAGTCAGCAACTCCCCGCCGTACCAGCGGTCGAACTGGCGTGGAGAGACCTGGAGGGAGGCCAGGCGGGGGTCTCGGTCGAGCTCTGCCAGCCGGGCGGCGGCCCGCTCGTACTGGGCGGCGAAAGCCTCGTGCGTCGTCAGGTGCCGTTGCTGGAGCAGCTGCCGAAGCAGCGTTGTCCGTGGCATGGCCCACCCTCCTGGTGCGGCGTGCAGGAACGACGCGGAGGCGGCGGCCCGCAGCCCTGCTCGGCGAGCAGCGCGTGCCGGTAGCGAGGTCGTGGCCGTGCTCGCCCATCGGTCGGCTGCGGCGCACGCCCGTACCAACGCGCGCCGCGACTCCTGACAGCATGCCGACGCAACCACCAACTAGGCAATATGTCTGGTGAAGTTGACCCGTATGGGTTGTAGAGGCGTCGCCGGTACGGAGAGACTTCCGGCATGGCCTTGAAGAGAAGCCTGGTCCCGCAGTCGGTGTACCGGCGACAGCTCGCGGCACGGCTGAAGGAACTGCGTGACGCAACCGGGCTCACCCTCACCGAGGTCGCCGACCAACTGGAGGTCAACCAGGGGTCGCTGAGCCGGATCGAGAACGGCGAACGCGGTACGACGCCGGTCCTCGTCCGGGCACTGCTGGACCTGTACGGCGTCAAAGACGAGGACCGGCGCGCCGACGTGCTCGACCTCGTACGGGCAGACAAGGAACAGCAGAAGCCCTGGTGGCGGAAGTACTCGACAGTGCTCACCCCGACCCGCTACGACGGATACCTCGCGCTGGAGGCCGGCGCGACACACCTCGCCAGCTACCAGCCGATGCTCGTGCCGGGGCTGCTCCAAACCGAGGATTACGCGCGTGCCGTGATCTCCCAGATGAGGAAGGACCTGTCCCCGCCGCAGGTCGAGTCCCTGGTCAGGGTCCGCATGGAGCGGCAGAACAGCCGCTTGGGTGGTGAGACCCCCGCCAGACTCTGGGCGATCCTCGACGAAGCCGTGCTGCGCAGGACTGTCGGCTCTGAAGAAGTGATGCGCGACCAGATGCGGAAGCTGGTGGAGGCGAGCGAGCGGCCGAACGTCATCGTGCAGCTGCTGCCTTTCTCGCTCGGCGCGCATCCCGGGCTGTACGGCCCGTTCGTCATCCTGACGTTCCCGCACCCCACGCCGGACCTGGTGTGGCTGGAGAATCCCAAGAACTCCGTGTATCTCGAGTCCCCAGAGGATGTGGAGAACTACACGGACATCTTTGACCAGTTGAGGAGCACTGCCCTCGACCCGTCGGAGACCCGCACCCGCATCGCACGCATCAGCAAGGAGCTCGAAGAGTGAGCACGCCCAGCACGTCCGCCCCGCGCAATGTCACGACAGCTCCGTACGACGTCAATCTCGCGCACGTGCGGTGGCAGAAGAGCTCGTACAGCGGGGGCGCCAACGACTGCGTGGAGGTCGCGGATCTGGGCGAACACGCCGCAGTGCGTGACTCCAAGGACATCGCCCGTTCTCCGTTGCTGTTTTCGAAGGCGGCGATGCGCGCGTTGTTCAGCGGGATCGCCCGCAGGTCAAGCGGTGAGCGCTAGGGCTGAGAAGAGATCTGGGGCGTGAGGAGGAAGTCATGATGGTGGTCGTGGTGGGCGCACACACGTCCCTCACAGCTGGCGCGATGCGGGGGCCGTACCTTGTCGAGCCTTGGGCGAAACCCGGGCGTGGAGCCTGACGTCGCTCGACGTCTTCCGGAGGATCGCCGAGGGCGGCACAACCGGTGTCCGGCTGGTGAGCGGGTGGAGGCCGCTCGGCACCCTGTTGAAACACCGCCGTGGAGCGAGCTGCTCCCCGATTTCCGGCATGTCGACTCCTCCGAGCTTCCCAACGATTTCGGGCCACCTCCTCCCGCCGCACTTGTCGCCCATCTCCCGTTGCTCGGGAATATTCTCTGAAAGAAGCCAGGATCCGTGTGTGGCGAGGTGAGATGCGCGAGGTATGGAACAGCGATCGTCGCCTGACGGCAATCACTCGCTCGGCTCTCTCGATGCCTGCCCGGCAGGCCGTCATCGACCAGCAGATCAGGCCCGGGGTGAGCGTCCTGGACTTTGGCTGCGGCCGTGGAGACGACGTGCGCAGTCTGCATCACATGCAGCTCGACGTTACTGGCTGGGATCCACACTTCTTCCCGGACGGCGAGCAGAAGCCTTCGGACGTGGTGCTGCTCACCTACGTGTTGAACGTCATCGAGAACCCGGCTGAACGGCGCGAAACCCTGCTGCGCGCCTGGACCCTGACGCGCCGGGTCCTGGTGGTCTCCGCCCGCCTGGTGTGGGAACGGAACAAGGTGAACGGCGATCAGCTCGCTGATGGGGTCCTGACCGGACGTGGAACCTTCCAGCACCTGTTTGGCGCGAGCGAGTTGCGCGACTTCGTACAGGAGAGCACCGGCGTCCGCTGCGTGTCCGCAGCGCCCGGAGTCGTCTACGCGTTCCGGGACGATCCTGCCCGCATCGCCTTCCTCGCCCGCCGGATCGTGCCCGATGCCGAGTGGCTGGCCTCCGAGGACACTGCCTCCGCTATTGCCGCGGTGGTCGACTTCACCGAGCGGCGGGGTCGACTGCCCCGGCTGGAGGAGATGTCGGTTCCCCTATCAGAGCTGCTGAGTCACCTCCGGGGTACCGAACTCCAGCGCCTGGTTCGGCGCTCCGCAGACCCGGAGAAGATGACTGCGGGCGGCAAGCGCACGACGCTGAACACGTTGCTGTTCCTGGCAGTGGAGCTGTTCAACGGACGCGGCCCGTTCGGCAGCCTACCGCTGCCCATCCAACTCGACATCCGGTCCTGTTTCTCCTCCTACCTCGAGGCATGCAAACGCGCCGACCGGCTCCTGCTCAAGCTGCGCGACGACACCTACGTACGCGGCGCGATGAGGGCCTCGGAAGCTGGCAAGCTCACGCCGACCGCGCTCTATGTGCACCGCCGCGCCATCGACAGGCTGCCCACCGTGTTGCGGCTGTATGAGCACTGCGCCGCCATCGCCGCCGGCCACCCGCCGCAGTGGTCCGTGGCGAAGCTCAAGCACCAGGGACGAGCCGTCAGCTGGCTCGATTACCCCGACTTCGACACCGACCCGCACCCCAGACTGCACTCCTCCTACTCGATCGAGATGCGCAGCCTGGACACGACCCACCTGTCCTACGACAACTCGGCCAACCGGCCACTGCTGCACCGCAAGCATGAGTTCCTGGCGCCGGACGACCCGGACGTGCCCAAGTACCGGCGGCTGACGGAGGCCGAAGTGCGGGCCGGACTGTACGACCAGCCACACTTGATCGGAACCGAGCAGGGCTGGGAAGCCGAGCTGGAGCGCTGCTCGCGCGCTCTTCGCGGGCACCGACTGGTGCGCCGGCCTGCGAGCCCCAGAGGGATCCCGCCTCCGCAGGGCCTGGGAGAGGATGCAGAGCCGGAGCCCCCTACGGCTGGAGCTGGTTGACCGCAGCGGCCAGGTCGCCGACCTCGAACCCATCAACCTGGGAAGGAAGCCAGGACAGGCGCAGCCCGTTGGACACGATCTCATCAGGCAGGCCCATGGCTGTCAGCACGTGACTCGGAGTGTAGGAGGCGCTGGTGCATGCCGAGCCGGTGGCCACGGCCGCGACGCCCTTGAGGCCGATGATCAGGGCTTCGGCATCCACGCCCTCGAAGGAGAGGTTGAGGATGTGCGGCACGGAGTGTTCGGGGTTGCCGTTCACGTGGTAGCGAATGCCGGCGAGCCCGGCGAGGAGCTGCTCGCGGAACTTCTGCGCTCCGGCCAGCCACTGCTGGTGCTCCTTGCGGAAGATCTCTTCCGCCTTCGCCAGTCCCATGATCAGCGGGACGGGCAGGGTACCCGGGCGGAGCTTGCGCTCCTGGCCGCCGCCGAACATCAGAGGCTGTAGCGGGAGCCGGTCCCAGCCGCGGCGACGGACCAGTAGCGCGCCGATGCCCTTCGGGGCGCCGATCTTGTGGCCGCTGATGCTGATCAGATCGATCGGCGCGGTGAGGTCTTCCGGGAGCTTGGCGAAACCTTGGGCGGCGTCGACGTGGAAGTACGTGGACGTCTCGCGGAGGATTCGGCCGAGTTCGCTGACGGGCTGGATGACACCCGTCTCGTTGTTGACGTGCATGAGCGACACGAGCAAGGTGTCCGGGCGCAGGCGCTCGCGGACAGCTTCGACGCTGATCCTGCCGTGCTGGTCGGGCTTGAGGAAGTCGACCTCGAAACCGCGGCTTTGCAGGTGCTCGAGCGGTTCGAGGACCGCTTTGTGCTCGATGGCCGAGGTGATGATGTGCCGGCGCCCGGTCTGCTCGCCGTGCGGCGCGACCCCGAGCAACGCGATGTTGTTGCTCTCAGTCGCTCCGCTTGTGAAGATCAACTCTTCGGCTGGTGCGCCGAGTTGCGCAGCGAGCTGCGTACGCGCCTGCTGTACCGCCTTCTTGGCGCGCGTACCGTACTCGTGAGTACGGCTGCCAGCGTTGCCAAAGTCTTCGGTCATCCAGTGGAGCACGACATCAGCGACGCGTGGATCGACGCGCGTGGTCGCGGCAGCATCAAGGTACGTTACCGACATCATTACTCACTTCTACGAGAATCCCGTACAGTACGTCACTGAGATCACGTACGATACCGCCGTGATCGATCAACGAGGAGCTCAGGCGGCGGGGGAGGCGACGTTTGTCGGCTTCGAGTACATTTTTCCTGCCATCAGGGGAGTTCAGGCGGGGCGCGAGTTCTTCGTTTCGATGTGTCCGCTCCGGCTGATCCCTAAAATCTTCGTCTTCGATGACGATGAGATCGCCCCGGAGGTCCGCGCGCAGCGCGTTCTCAACAAGGGCAGGCTGCCAGCGCTCACTCGGTACATTCTGGACAATCCAGACGATTACGTTTTCAGTGCGCTCACTGCCTCGATCGATGGCGAGATCGCCTTTGAGGGCATTGCGAGCGAGGGCGCTGGGATGCGCGCCGGGCAGATCCGCGTGCCGATGGCGGCGCGTTTCTTGATCAACGATGGGCAGCACCGCCGCGCTGCCATCGAGCTCGCACTCAAAGAGAACCCCGACCTGGGTGACGAGACGATCGCCGTCGTTTTCTTCCACGACGCGGGTCTGGGGCGTTCCCAGCAGATGTTCGCCGACCTGAATCGGCACGCCGTGCGCCCGTCGCGCTCGATCGGCGTGCTCTACGACCAGCGTGACGATCTTGCCAGTCTGACCCGGCTGCTGGCCCTGAAGTCCTCGGTGTTCAAGCAACACGTCGAGATGGAGAGCAGCACGCTGTCGGCACGTTCGCGCAAGCTATTCACGCTCAGCGCCCTGCACTCGGGTAATCAGTCCCTGCTCCAGGGGCTGGAGCTGAAACGTGACGAGGCAGCCGTGCTGGCCCAGGCGTTCTGGGAATACGTTGACACGCTCATCCCCGAGTGGGCGATGGTTCGCGATCGCCGCATGACCGCTCCCGACGTGCGTCAGAACTACATCCACAGCCACGGCATCGCCTTGCACGCCCTGGGACGTGTCGGCAACAGCTTGTTGCGTGAATCCGTCGACGCCACCGTATGGCAACCGCGCCTGAAGAAGCTTGCCGCGGTCGACTGGTCCCGTACCAATACCGACTGGGAGGGCCGCGCGATCATCGGCGGCCGGGTCTCCAAGAGCCACGCCCAGGTCACTTTGACCGTGACCTACCTTCGCCGCATGCTGAAGCTCAGGCTCAGCCCTGAGGAGCAACGCGCCGAAGATGCTTATCAGCGAGGAGAGTCATGAGTACCGCGACCCGACGAGCTGTGCCCTTCGAGGGCAGCAGCCTCGCGAAGGTGACCGCCGACCTCAAGGAGGAGATCCGCGAGCTCTATACCGCGGACGAGGTTCCCTGGGTGATTGGCTACAGCGGGGGCAAAGACTCCACTGCCACTCTGCAACTGGTGTGGCTGGCTCTCCAGGAACTGCCGGCCGAACAGCGCACGAAGACCGTCTACGTCATCAGCACAGACACTTTGGTGGAGAACCCGGTTGTTGCCTCGTGGGTGAGTCAGTCCCTGGAGACCATGCGGCAGGCCGCAGTCGAGCAGCAGCTGCCGATCGAGCCGAACCGCCTCACCCCCAAGGTTCAGGACACTTTCTGGGTGAACTTGATCGGGCGCGGCTACCCGGCGCCTCGCCCGAAGTTCCGCTGGTGCACCGAGCGCATGAAGATCCGGCCGTCGAACACCTTTATCCGCAAGGTGGTCCGTAGGCACGGCGAGGCCATCCTGGTGCTCGGCATCCGCAAGCAGGAGAGCCAGGCCCGGGCCCGGGCCATGGCCAAGCACGAGAAGCGCCGGGTACAGGAGCGACTGTCTCCCAACGGCAACCTGCCCAACTCGCTCGTCTACAGCCCGATCGAGGACTGGTCCAACGACGAGGTATGGACCTTCCTCATGCAGCAGCCCAACCCTTGGGGGCACCCCAACAAGGATCTGCTGACCATGTACCAGAGCGCCACAGAGGACCAAGAGTGCCCCCTGGTAGTGGACGACTCAACGCCTTCCTGCGGCGACAGCCGCTTCGGCTGCTGGACCTGCACGCTTGTGGACCAGGACAAGTCCATGGCTGCCATGGTCAATAGCGGCGAGGAGATGGTGTGGATGGCACCGCTCCTGAAGTTGCGCGACAAGCTGGATGTCAGCGGTGAAGAGGAGCACAAGCTTCGGGACTTCCGCAAGATGAACGGCAGTATCCAGCTGTTCGGCGAGCGCATCGTCCATGGCCCCTACACCCAGAAGGCTCGTGAGGACTGGCTGCGGCAACTCCTCGAAGCCCAGTCTCGCGTACGAGCAGACGCCCCCGAGTACGTCCGCGGGATTGAGCTGATCACTACGGAGGAGCTTCACGAGATTCGCCGCCTGTGGGTCTTCGAGAAGCATGAGGTTGAGGACTCCCTGCCGCGCATCTACAAGGAGGAGACCGGCGAGGACTTCCCTGGCCGTCCGCTGGACGAGCACCTTGCCCTGGGCGCCGGCGAGATCGACCTGCTGCGCGAGGTATGTGATGGCGACGACCTGCTGTTCACCACCGCCCGCGAACTACTCGAGGTAGAGCGCAAGTTCCGCACCATGACGCGCCGCTCGGGTCTGTTCGAAGCCCTGGAGAAGACGGTCAAGCGTGGTTTCTTCGAAGACAAGGCCGACGCGCATGCCTATGCGCTCAAAAAGAAGCAGCTGAACGAAGAGATCGCTGACCGCCTGCCCCTGATCGAGGACGAAGACTCCGCCGATGCTCCTGCGTAACATCACCCTGCACGACTTTGGGGCCTACCGGGGCGAGCAGTCTCTCGACCTCACCACGACCCCCGGCCGGCCGATCGTACTGATCGGCGGCATGAACGGCTGTGGCAAGACCACCCTGTTGGATGCCCTGCAGTTGGTTCTGTACGGACCTCGCGCCCGCTGCAGCGGGCGCGGCAATCGCCCGTACGAGACTTATTTGCGAGAGTGCATCAACCGCCAGGCCGACCCCGCCACCGGCGCCGAGATCGAGCTTGAGTTCGCCATCACGGTCGAAGGCGAGGAGCGCGTCTACAAGGTGTGCCGCAAGTGGGCCACCAGCGGTAAGACTTTGCACGAGTACGTCAATGTGCTCGTCGACGGCAACTTCAGCAAGGCCATCAGCGAAAGCTGGGCCGACCACGTGGAAGACCTGCTTCCTCTGGAGATCGGTTCCCTCTTCTTCTTCGACGGGGAGAAGATTGAATCCCTCGCCGACCCGGACCGCGCCTCTGCTGTCATTGAGTCCGCTGTGCACTCCCTCCTTGGCGTGAACACCGTCCAGCAGTTGCGCACCGATCTGCTTGCGCTGCAGCGCCGCCAGAAACTCACCGGCGAGGAACAAGAGACGGTCGCCCATATCCGCGCCCTGGAAGCCCGGCACGACACCATCCAAGAGGAGGTCGACGCCACCAACGCAAGGGTTGCCGAGCTGCGGTCCCGCCTTGACGCGGCCAAGGTGGTCCTGGACAACGCCGAGTATTCCTTCCAGCAGGACGGCGGAGAGCTCTACGAACGCCGCCGTGAACTGGAGAACCGCCGTAAGGATGTCGCCAAGGCACTCGCGGCCACCGAGGCAGCCCTGGTTGACCTCGCCGCTGGCCCCCTGCCGCTGTTGCTCGTGGGCGACCAGCTCAATGCTGCCCACAAGCAGGCGATCGCCGAACAACAGGCCGATGAATCGGCCCAGATTCTTGGCGTCCTCGCTGACCGCGACGGCGACATCCTTGACCGGCTGAATGGGCTCCTGTCCACCGATGATCTGCAGGTCTTCCGCGCCCACTTGGAGCGGGACCGCAGTGAGCGCGAGCTCGCCGGAAGTGCCGAGCGCATTCTCGAGCTCACGCCTGACGGGTATGCCCAGCTAGCAGGCATCGACCAGGTCCTGGCTCATGAGCTTCGACGTGGCAGGGAGTTGCGCGCTCAAGCCGCAGAGCAGGCAGCTACGGCCGAGGCGCTGGACCGGCAGCTGGCCGGCGTCCCGGATGAGAAGCAAATCGCCACCCGGATTGCCGAGCGGGAACAGGCACTGCGTCGGGTTCACCAGCTGGAGGCAGACCTGGACAGTGCCCTCGCGGCGCACAACACCAGTAAGGGCCGTCGCGAGGCGCTGACTGCCGAGCTGCAACGAGCCCACGAAGCGCGGGTCAAGACCTTGGTCAAGGCCGAGGAAGTGGCACGCGTCATCGCCTACTGCGACCGACAGCGTGCCGTCCTCGACAAGTTTGGTGCCGCTCTGCTGAATCGGCACATCAACAGGCTCGAAGTCGCGGTCCTGGACAGTTTCTCCAAGCTGATGCGTAAGCGCGGTCTTGTCAGCGACCTGCGCATTGACACGGATCGTTACCGGCTGACCCTGATCGATACCGATGGTGAGCCTCTCGACCCCGGACGCCTCAGCGCCGGCGAGCGCCAACTACTGGCGGTTTCCCTGGTGTGGGGCCTCGCCCGTGTCGCCGGCAACTGGCTTCCCAGCGTCATTGACACCCCCCTTGGACGACTCGACAGTCGGCATCGCGAGCACCTGGTGGACCGCTACTTCCCGCATGCCAGCCACCAGGTCCTGCTGCTGTCCACTGATGAGGAGATCGACGAGAGGCTTCTAGGCCGCCTCAAGTCCTCGCTCGCTCACACCTACACCCTCGTTCACGACGACACCACGTTCACCACATCCGTGCAGCCGGGCTACTGGTGGACCTCCGGAGCAGCGCATGTCGCTTGAGACCATCCGCCTGTCCCAGCCAGCACGTGATCAGCTGGTCTGGCTCAAGCGCACCACCGGGATCAAGAACTGGAACGTCCTCTGCCGCTGGGCGCTGGCCATGTCCCTGCGTGAGCCTTCTGCCCCCTTGGTCAAGGAGATCATCACGGACTCGAACGTCGAGATGTCCTGGAAAACCTTCGCGGGCACGTACGGGGACATCTACCTCGCACTGCTACGGCAGCGCTGCGCGGTCGACGGCGAACCGCTGACGGACGAGTCCCTGAGCCGAACGCTGACGATCCACCTGCACCGCGGCATCGGCTACCTCGCCGGTAATCAGGAGATCCGCACGATCCGTGAGCTCGTCGGCTCGGCCTGCGAGTAGACCCCACTTGCGGGCACATGACCGGCCTAGGGCAGAAGGCGGCACCACCGCCTTCTGCCCTGGGCCGATCGCATGTGAGTAAGCGATGCTCTCCTGGCGCTGCTGGGCCCAGGCTGGTCTCGCGCCCGCCCACCGCGCTGTAAATCCCGCGAGTGCCGTACAGAGAGGGGAACCATCCGATGGGTCCCCGCGTGTCAGTGGTGTCGCTTACGATAATTTTTCACAAAAGGCCGTAGGTGCAAGCCGCGGGGACGCCTTCGCGTCGGGGGAGGACTGATCACGAGTGCGCACAGGCTGCAAGATCTTTTGCTGCGCTCCGCGTGGTAGCCGACGGGTTACTGAGCGGAGCGCCGTCAACCTGTCCCGGGCTCCTGCGCAGCACCCTTTGACGTCGTCTACCTCGCCAACTCGACCTGCACATTTGACCACCGGCTCGTAGCCTGCACTCCAGCCCGGTGGCGCTCAGCCCGGGTGAGCGGGTCCAGAAGCGCGGCATGAGCAAGGGAATTCCGGCTTTGACCAATGCTCTTTCGCATAGTCACTACTCCATGCTGGACGTCGACCAGGCACCTGAGACCCCTGGGCTGTACGCCTGGTATGTGAGCTTTCGAGCTAGTCCGCACGACTGGAAGATGAAGCCCAGCCCGGAGGGTGATCAGGCGATCGAGGGCTTCCTGCGGTTGCTCAGTAAGTACGCCGGCTACTACGAGCCGTTGCCCATCGCTCTGCGCGGGCGCGGTTCGTACGGCGCCGCATGGGAGGGCGAGCTCGAACTCGACACTCCCCTGCGTGATCCGGACGAGGGAAGCCACGCTGCCTCTGCGGAGGAGGACAAGCGTCTCGCGATACTAATGAACTCCTTGGACAGCGAGGAAAGACGGCGGGTGATGGCCACCATTTTGGAGATGGCGTCCCCGGTGTTTTCCTCGCCCCTGTACATCGGTGTCGCTGAAAATCTGCGCGAGCGCCTACGCACCCACCGCCGTGACTTCACCAAGGCGTACGACTGGCTGCGTGAACACCCTGAGGACGCGGAGACCGTCCGGACGAAGGGAAAGACCTTCGGCGCGCGGGCAGCCGCTCGCAATATGGCCATGGGCCACCTCGAAGCCTGGGTCATCGACCTAGGCGACCAAGCGGACAACGCTGTGACCATCAAGCATCTGCGAAACACCGCAGAGTCAGCCGAATGGCTGCTCCACCGGCTGTACGCGCCGATTCTCGGAAGGCAGTAGGACACGATGTTCGGCTCAGGAACCAAGCTCACCTTCCACAACTACGTCCAGGGGACGTGGGGCACCTTCGCCACGCCGGCCGGCCGCGTGGACTACATCATGACCAAGGCCCGGCTTGGCGAGGAGACCAACGAACCCGAGCGGCGGCTCACCAAGAGCCTCGCGCCGGTCCGTGAGGTCATGGAAGCAGGTGACCTGGACTTCAACCAGCTCCTGCAACGCGATCTGGACGACCACCGGGTCGCGGTAAACCTCATCCCCTACCTGTTGGATCTCAAGCCCACTGGGCCAGCGTTCTTCCCACCGATCGTCGCGGTCCTGCTGCCCTTCCGCAGCAAGCGCCCTTCGTTCTTCGAGTCTCTCGGCCAGCAGTCCGTGGTCGAGGACGACGGTGCCCGCTGGCAGCAGGAGCAGGCGGGCGCGTCTTTCCGCGTCCAGCGTCTGGTCGGTGCCGACGACCGCCTCCACTCGGCGAACCTCGGCAAGCTGTGGTGGGACGATTCCAAGGCGCAGCTCGTGGTCCTTGACGGCCAGCACCGTGCCATGGCCCTGCTGGCAGTGGAGCGCACCATGACCAAGAGCTGGCAGAACTCCGGGGTAGGCGGACGCTTCCGTTCCTTCTACGAGAATCAGGTCATCCAGGCCCTCCGCGACTTCGGCGATGTAGACCTCAGCCGCATTGAGGTTCCAGTGACAGTGTGCTGGTTCCCTGAAGAGACGGGTGAGCAGGCAAAGCCCCATGAGGCAGCCCGTAAGCTCTTTGTCGACGTAAACAAGGAAGCGCGTCCGCCCTCCGAATCGCGGATCATCTTGCTGTCCGATGCCGAACTGAGCAACGTGCTGACGCGCCGCATGCTCAGCGAGCTACGCAACGACACCAGTGATTCTCTGCTGCCCATCTACGCCGTCGAGTACGACAACCCGGAGGTGAACTCCACCCGGCCGGCCCGGTGGTCGGTGCTGACCAACATCCACCTCCTCAAATTTGCCGTGGACCGTTGCGTCTTCGGGCCCCCGAAGTACCTGAACAACGTCGCGCAGAAGATCGGAGGCCGGCTCAGCCAGACGGATCTAGACACCTTCATGCAGGAACAGCTGGACGTCCTCAGTCTTTTCCCTGATCAGTTCGAGGATGGCGGCTTCACTTACCAACGGGACAAGATCGGTAACACTGAGTTTCCCCTGGGGCAGCTGGACGTCATCAGCGACCGGTTCGCGGCTACTTGGGGGCGGGCCATCCTCACCCTCCTCTCGAAGACCGCCCCCTACGCTGCCCACGCCAAGGCGCTGACGCAGTCGAAGGATGAGTGGCACGTCGATGACACGGGTCTGTCTCTCGCCCACGATGCCCTGTTCGGCGGGGTGGGCGTGTTCTGGACGCTGCGAGACAGCTACGAGCACTACCTGGAGAAGAAGGCCGCAGGTGCGAAGGCGACTAAGTCCGACGTGATCCGCGCCTGGGAAGCGTTGAAGGGTCGCGAAGAGGCTTTCGAGACCTACCGGGCTCAGGCTTATCTGGACTCCGGACGCACTGGTGCGCTCAAGAAGTCGAAAGCCGCGTACGCTGTGTTCAATACGCATGCCTGCCAGCTGGGCATGATGATGACCCTCGGGTCGCTGTGGGAGCTGCGCAAGAAGCAGTCTGGCGGTGCCGATCTCAACGATCTCCCGCAGTTCGCTGATGCGCTTGTGGCAGCGTGGAACGCCTACTTCGCTCTGGAATCAGGTAAGGCCAAGGACCGCCGGCTCGCATTCAATAAGACCGAGGTCAGCCACCCCCTGAACCAGATCGCCAATATGGACACCCCGCAGGCGGTCTACTTCCGGTACTTCTGGCTCCAGGTGCTGGACACGCCTGAGGCGTGGGCTCACATGGCTCCATGGGTCGTGAATCGGGCGGTGTTTGAGGACGTGCTCAGCACAGCACGCGGCCTCTACCTGGGACTGTGCCAGGACCAGCAGTTCAAGGCGCTCAAGACCGGCAGTCCCGAGGCCAACGACACGAAGCTGCGGCCAGAGGCAGAGAAGACGGCTCGCGCTGCGCTCGGACGTGCGCTCAAGGAGTGGTTCTACGGCACCGACGAGCCGTACAAGAGCTGGCTGGCTCAGTTCGCCCAGGAAGGCGTGCCCACGCAGCAGCCGGACGACGCTGCCGAGGACCTCGCGGGAAGCGCAGAGGGAGCCGAGGATGAGCCGGTGACCAGTGTGGACGACCTGCTTGGTGAGTGAGCCGCGGTTCGGCGGCGGGGGCCGTTTCAGTCTTCTCCGCCGACTCCGGTAGATGTTCCACTGGCACGTAAAAGGTAGGAAAGATGTCGCCCTCGTTCTCGTCGCCCACGCCGACGTGGCAGGTCGTGCTGCCGTGGCTGGATCAGCTGGAGCCCGAGGAGTTGCTCGCACTCCAGAGGCTGGGAGGGCCAGCGCAGTGGTGGCTGCGTGAGACGCCGGAAGAGACAAGCTTGCGGCGTCCGTACATGGACGACGTCTTCGATTTGTTCGCATCTTTCCTCTGCTGGGGCAGTGGTTCAGTGCTGCTGGACGAGAAGCAGTTGCTCCTCCTGCTTCCCTTTCTGCCTAAGGACATGCCGACGGCGGAGTTGGCGTTGGACGCGAGGGCACTGGAAGTGCTGGAAGCGGCGGGCGGCAGGACGCTGGGCGAAGTGGGGCAACTGGCCGCGATGGACATCCTCAACCTGCCGAAGGTCCGCATCGAGATAAAGCGCGAAGTCCTCGCTGCTCTCGTGCGCGCGGGTGTCACGTTCCCGCAGCGGGACCGAACCGAGGAGTCCACGGTGCCGGCAGCAGCAGGATCAAGTTCGAGCGCAGAGCCGGACACCGCGATCTGTGAGTGGTTCGTCGGTCTGGACGCTCGACAGCAAGATCTAATCACCCTGCATCTGTGTGCAGTGTCCCCGTTGCCGGTCGATGAGCTTGCCGCGCGCTACCGCACCATGCGGCCGTGGATGACGCGGTTGCTTGACGAACTGCCCGAGCGGCTGGAGACCGCGGCTTCGGACTCCACCGGGATCCGTTCCGCCTTGACGCTGTTCAGCACTGCGACAGTAGCCCCCATCACACGCAGCGACCTGCTTGAGCAACATCCTTGGCTCGCGGTCAAGTTGCCGGGCAGCAACGTGATGGTGCTTGAGCTGTTGGTCGCTCTTCACTGGTCCGGGACCATAGATGGAGAGTGGCTGTTCAGCGGCTCGCTCGAGGAAATGCGCAAGCTCACCCGAGACGCACTTGATCTAGAAGCGGGAGAGTGCCTGTCCTGGGCCGCAACCAGACGGCTAATTGAAGGTACTAGCGAGTCCCTCAAGGCTACCGAGGGGTGGCTCCGCTACTGCGGGTTGCGGTTGGTAGACGACCGCCAGGTCGAACTCGGCGAAACCTCTCAGCCCGTCACTGATCAGACGGGCGCCTCAGCGGTGGAGGGCGACTACGAACTCGCTCCGCCACGACCTGCCACCGAAGCAGCATCCCTGGAAGAGGCTCTGAGGGGGTCGCCCGCTCAGACCCACGAGGACTCTCTCCCGGGTCCCGCGCAGTCTGGAGATGCGACGCCGGAGTTGATTGACGTACTAGAGCAGCTCCGCGAGTTCGCCTGCGAGCATCGGCCTGGCGAGCAGCTGGCCGATCTACTGCGCGACAGCGACGAGTTTCCCGAGCCATTGCGGACGCTGATGTCACGCATCCTCGCCGCAGTCGCGCGCGCCGACGGCTGGGAGCTGCCTGACGATGCCCTTTCCAGCGATGCTTCTGCAGCACCTGCCCGCACGCTTGATGCTGATTCCGCAGCCGGGAGCGGTTCGCGTCGCGAGACACTCAACGACCGAGCTTGGAACGTGCTCAACGAGCTCGGCCATCCACTGGACTCGAATCTGCTGGTCGATCGCATGGGCTCCGACGTGAACATCCGCTCGCTGAAAGCGCAGCTGCCCAGGGATTCCCGGTTCGTGCGGAGCGACGTGGACTCCTGGGCGCTCAATGAGTGGGGACTGCGCCCATACACCACGATCAAGGAACTCGTCACGGAGGAGGTGGACCTGGCCAACGGTTCGATTCCGACGGATGAGCTGGTCGCCATCCTGACCCGCGAGTTCACCATCAACGAATCCAGCGTCCGTCAGGTCGCCTCTTCCCCTCCCTTCACTGCGCGTGGCGGCGTGGTACGTCGTCTCAGCGACGTCCGGCGTGAGGAGCATGACGAGCGGGCTTCGGCCGACAGCAGTGCTGAGAGTCCTGACGATGATGGGCCGTCACCGGACGACCTGATCGATCTCATGGGGCTGTGATGAACAGACAGGATTCCGTGCTTCGCGCGGCCGATCTGCTCGCTGATTATCGCAGCGACCGCTGCGACATCGCCCGCGACTTCTACGTCCCCGCCCTGGCCGCTGCTACCTCCTACGACCGGGCGGTCGGATACTTCAGCGCATCGGTGCTGGCCGTGCTTGGCCGGGGACTAGATGACTTCGCGGCTCGCGGCGGGACGATGCGCATCGTCGCTTCCCCACAGCTCAACGCAGAGGACGTGAAGCAGATACAAGCCGGATACGAGTTGCGTGCCGTGCTGGAGCAGGCGGCTCTGCGCGACATCGAGCAGGCAACCCAGGACCCGCGGGCAGCCCGGGGGCTTGGCAAGCTCGGCCTGCTCGTGGCGGACGGCCGACTCGACATCAAGCTCGCATACATCAGCTCGGGCGACAGGATCGGTATCTACCACGAGAAGATCGGGATTTTCCGCGACGGACACGACCTGGTGGCCTTCAAAGGCAGCGCCAACGAGACCATGCCAGGGCTGGTCGGTAATTTTGAGTCCATTGAGGTGTTCCGCACCTGGGAGCCGGGGGACAGCACGCGCGCCGTACGGATCAGCCAGGACTTCGAAGACCTCTGGGACGATCGAACCCCGCTGCTACGGGTGATCGACTTTACCGCCGCCGCAAAAGGAGTCATCCAGGAGTGCGCGAACCGCACCGCATCTCAGATCGAGCCCGAGCTGCCGACCATGGACGGTGCTGTCATCACCCTGCCCCGCCCGGAGGCATCCGGACGGCTCGTCATCCCCGGCGAGTTGACCGTCCGGGACTACCAGAAACAGGCCGTCGAGCGGTGGTTCGCCAACGGTGGTCGCGGCATCCTGCGCATGGCCACCGGCACGGGCAAGACGCTGACTGCGCTGTCCGCCGCAGCACAGTTGACCCGCATGCTGCGCAGCCGGGACGAACCGCTGCTGACCCTCGTCATCGCCCCCTATCAGCACTTGGTCGACCAGTGGTCAAAGGACATTTCGTGGTTCGGCATGCAGCCGGTCCGCGCCTACGAGTCCACCGCTAGCTGGTACGGGAGAGCCTCGTCGCTTCTCGATGCCCTGGCGCTGGGGACGGCGAAGGGCGGTGTGATCGTCACCACCAACACCACCTTCGCTGCAGACCCGTTGCAGGGAATCCTGGCCCGCTACCGCGGTCGCCTGCTCGTCATCGCGGACGAGTGCCACAATTTGGGCGCCAAGCGCTTGCGAGAGAAGCTTCCCACCTCGGCCGGCTATCGGCTCGGGCTGTCGGCCACGCCGGAGCGCTGGTTCGACGACCAGGGCACTTCCGCGCTGACGGATTACTTTGGCGATGTCGTTTTCGAGATGGGCATCGGCGACGCCATCTGTGCGGGCGCACTCTGCCGTTACACCTACACTCCGGTTCTGGTCGAGCTGGACGACGAGGAGGCATTCCTCTATGCGGAAGTGACCGAGAAGATCGCCAGGATCATCGCGGTCCAAGGCTTCTCCGACGATACCGACGACGACAGCCCGCTCGGCAAGCTCCTGCGCAAGCGCTCGAACATCCTGGGGCACGCGCGAGCCAAGCTGCCTGCCCTGCACCGTGAGATCACCGCGCGCCGCGACGACTGGTACCAGCTGCTGTACTGCGCCGAGGGTCGCCATCCCCTCGCCTACGAGACCGGCGACATCGACGAGCAGACCCAACTTCAGCAGGCGCTGTCCCTGGTCGGTCAGGACTTGCGTATGCCGGCAGCTTCGTACACCGCCGAAACCAGGCGCGGCGAGCGACAGAATCTGCTGCGCCGATTCGCCGCAGGCACAGAACTTCAGGTCCTGCTGTCGATGAAGTGCCTCGACGAGGGAGTCGACGTGCCGGCGGCACGCACTGCCTACCTGCTCGCCAGCTCCTCCAATCCGCGGCAGTTCATCCAGCGCCGAGGTCGCGTCCTTCGCAAGGCCCCGGGGAAGGAACGCGCTGACATCGTCGACTTCATCGTCGTCCCACCGGACGGAGCAAGCGATCTGCAGCACGAGACCGAACGCCGAATGGTAGCCCGTGAGCTGACACGGGTTACTGAGTTCGCTCGGCTCGCCGACAACGAGGCACGCACCCTGGACATCCTGCGCCCGCTACGCCTGCGCTACGGGCTCTTGGACACCTGAAGCAATGTGAGCAACGCCAGTACAGCCCGAAGTGTGGAGAGAGGTCATGGGAACGACGGAGAGCTTGAAGGACATCATGGACGGCCTGTCGCCAGAGGCCAGGAAGCTTGTGGCGAAGGTGTGGCAACTCGAACGTGAGCACCTGCATGTCAAGAACCCAACCCTCCTCACCGATGAGATCGTTCGTGCCGCCAAGGAGCTGGCCAAATGAAACTGCTCAAGCTCACGTTGGAAAACTTCCGTGTCTTTCACGGCACTCAGAAGCTCGATCTTGAGGTTTCAGAGGACAAGCCCGCTGTCCTTATCTTCGGCATGAACGGTGCGGGCAAGACAACCCTGCTCAATGCTTTCACGTGGGCCTTGTACGGCACTTTCTCCGACGACGTGGAGCGCCAAGAGCGTGTGATCAACGACTACGTGTGGGCGCAGACCCCCTTCGGCGGACTGGTCAGCGCTTCGGTGAAACTTGAGTTCGAGCACGAGGGGCTGAACTTCACCGTGCACCGCGCGGTCACCACAACCAAGAACGCCGACGAGCAGAGCGCACTGCCCCCGAAGCTCACTGTCACCCAATCCGAGCATGGAGCCAGCACAACGGTCCAGAACGGTCAGGATCGTATCCAGAAGATTCTCCCCGCGGGCCTGCGCCAGTTCTTCTTCTTCAACGGTGAACGCATGGAGCGAATGTTCACCGGCGACCGTACGGATGAGGTCCAGCAGGCGATCAAGACCCTGATGGGTCTGGAAGAGATCGAACGTGCGATCGGTACCCACCTGCCGGCCGCCTCCCGCAAGCTGAGCCGTCAGGTGGGTAGCAACGGTGACGGGCGGCTGCAGGCGCTGACCGCCGAGCAGGACCGGCTGGAGCAGCAGAAGATCGACGTGCACAAGGAGCTGCTCCAGCTCTCGGAAAACGCTGCTGGCTATGAGCGCGAAGTCGAGGCGGCGAACCGAGCACTTCTGGCCAACGGTAAGGCGGCTCCGCTGCAGCGCCAGCGGGCCAAACTCAAGTTCCGACTCGATGAACTGGTGGCCAAGCGCATCGAGCGCCAGGAGCGAAAGCGGGACCTCCTGGCCAAGAACAGCTTCCTGGCGTTCACGGGCGGCATCGACAGCACGGTGCTGGACCTGGCCGAAGGTATGCGCAAGCGCCGGGAACTGCCCGCGGGCATCCAGCGTGACTACATCGACGGCCTGCTTGAGGACGGGCAGTGCATGTGCGGGCGTGACCTGCCCGAGGGCTCTGAAGCACGCATAGCGTTGGAAGAACGCCGCTACAACGCAGGACTCGCTGATGTCGAGAGCCGCTGGATGTACCTGCGCGGCAAGACCGCCGATCTCACCCTGGCCCGTGCTGATTTGCTCGCGAAACTGCGTGAGTGCGTTGCCGACATCGAGGACATCGAAGCGTCGATCAAGCAGATCGACGCTGAGATGAGCGACATCGCCCGCGAGCTCGAGGGCGTTGACGTGATGGACGTGCAGCGCCTGGAGGAGCGGCGCAAGGAGTTCGACCGAAAGCGCCTGGACGCGCTGCAGCAGCACCGGGAAGCCCAGTCACAGCTGACGGAGCTGGACGAGCAGATCGAAAAGGTGCGGCGGCAGTTCCACTCGGCGCGTGTGCAGGACGAGGAGTCCAAGCGAATCCAGCGTCAGGTCCTGCTGGTCGACGAAGTCCTCGACGCATTCCAGAGGATCTTGGCAGTGAAGACCGAGGAGGTCCGCCAGCAGCTCGATGCCAAGGTCAAAAGCGTCTTCGGACGAATCTGCATCAGGCCCTTCACGCCCAGCCTGACCACCTCCTTCGCCCTTGAACTCGTCAATCACTCGGCGGGCGTCGCGGCGGCCCGCAGTACCGGTGAGAACCAGATCCTGGGCCTGTCGTTCGTTGGCGCCGTCTCCGAATTGACGAAGGAGACGTACGACCGCAAGCAGAAGGCCACAGACGCTGTCCTGGGGGGTGGCGGAGTGTATCCCGTCGTCATGGACGCTCCGTTCGGGAACCTCGATGTGGCATACCAGAACGACATCGCCGAGTCGCTGCCGAAGCTGACGTCCCAGATCATCACCCTGCTGTCGAAGTCCCAGTCCCGCGGCATGGTGCTGGAACACCTCGGGCAGGCCGCATCGCGCATGTATGTGCTGCGTTCATACACCACGAACTCGGACGCCGATGAGGACAGCATCACCATCCACGGCCGTGAGTTCCCCTATGTCTCTCACGGCGAGTTCAACCACACCGTCCTTGAAGAGGTGACTGCCTGATGGCCGTTGAGATCCGGTTCCGGCGCCCTGCCGAACACGAGCAGTTGCTGGCCCTCCTCACTGGCAAGGACGGCCCCTTCCGAGCCAACTACGAGGCGCTGTTGTTCGCCGCCGCTCTCGGCCGCAGGAAAGAACGGCGTGTCGAGTTCGAGAAGTCGGGTGAACCGATCCGCTACGCCCTCGTTGAGAACCGGCCCTACGGCGATGTGCTCATCGACCTGATCGCCGCTGCCGAGGTCCCCGACGATGCGAAGATCCTGGGTGACGACCGGCTCGCCGACCGATTGAAGATCTTCGAGGACTACGCCAACGGCGGGCTGCACTACCTCCAGGGAGAGATCAACGCTCGGGGTAGCCGGGACCTGGTCGCGATCGTCAGTTCGCTCGTGCTGGACGCGCTCACACCGGCGGCTGACCAGGACGATGACCCCGTCAAGGACATGCTGGACGCCCTGGAGTGGTAGCAGGACGCCGCCGCGGGCGGCCCGTCGGGCGCCCGCAGTGCGCCTACTGGTGTTGAGCTGCAGGTCTTCGCAGCTCACAGAGCCACGGTCCGCTCTCCGGCCCCAGCTGGTTGGCAACCATTGACCTGAAACACCCCCGAACGCACGAGATGTGGATCCTCACGTGACTGGCCCGATCGAATCTAAGTCCCCCCTCTGTATAGCGCTCGTCGACCTGCTGCCGTCACTGCGCTGGGGTGATCCACGCCAATTGGGCCCGTTGCTGGAAGACCCCCGCCTGCCTGGAATGTGGTGGAACGACACGTCGCTCACCGACGTCATGGCCACCATCAGCGCTGAGGAAGTGGCCCACCGCGCTGCGCAGGCCCTGCGTGCCCACTGGCCGCACCTGACGCTCGGCGAGGCGCTTCCCAACCTGTGCTTCTGCCCGGAGGGCCAGGAAGCGGACTTGCGGGTCACGATCGAGCAAGCGGCGTCGGACGCAGGCGCCGAGGAAGGTGTTGAGGCACTGGCGGGGCTGGTCCGACCGCTCCTTCGCCCTTTCCTCATCGGTGGGCGGAACCTGATGGAACCCATCGCCGCGGCTTCCCGTGACGAATCGGCCGCAGAGCCAGACCAGGACGTCCGCGCTCTCACAGACATGCTGGTGCTCCTGGTCCCGGCCGACGCCCCGCCCGCTATCCGCGCCGCCGCCGACACCCTGCGAGCTTGGGCCCAGGAACACCCAGATGAGGACAGCAGCACCCCCGCCCCGGACGCAGACGAGCAGAGCAAAGCGACGCCCGGTGGGAAAGCCGGTCCGGCAGCCGAGTCGGCACTGTTGGAGAGGCCCCTCGACGCGCTCGAGAGCCTCATCAACGACTGGGGCGAACGTCAGCTGGCCGTCGCGGCAGGACGTACCTTCGGCCAGAACCGGACCTCCTTGGAGACCCTCGGCGAGCAGTTCGGGGTAAGCCGGGAGCGAGCCCGGCAGATCCAGGTCGAGCTGGAGAAGAAGCTCCAGCTGTGGCTCCACTCAGCCGCCGGTCAGCCGTTCCTCGGACACCTCCTCGCTGTCCAGGAACTTCTTGGACCAGTGGCCACCGAGACCGAACTACGCGAACTCCACCCGGTCCACGAACTCACAGTCCCCGCTCTCGACCTCCCTCTCTGGCAGCTCATCGCCTCGCTGCTTCCCGACCGCACTTGGACAAGCGGCTGGCTGGCGGAAGGCGATCTCGACGAGCGCATCGAACAGACGCGGGCAGAGCTGACACGCCGCTGCAGTGAGTCGGCCCCGGTCTGGGCCGAGGTGGTGGAGCTGCTAGGACAACTTGGCATTCGCGAGGCAGCCGCGGAAGCGTGGCTACTGGCGGTCAAGGGCTTCCGCGTCGCCGAAGGACACCTGCTGCCCTGGGGCCGCTCTGTCAACGACCGGGCCGAAGCGGTTCTCATGCTCGTCGGGCGCCCTCTCGCGATGGAGGACCTTCTGGCACGCCTGGACGACGGAACGGCGCTAGCCAGCCTGCGCAACCAGATTCAGACCGACGACCGCTTCATGCGGCGCGACCGGGATCTGTACGGTCTGCGGCGTTGGGGCGGTGTCGAGTACCTCGGCATCCGAGAGATGATCATCCGGGAACTCGAATCCGTCGGTGGGGAAGCCAAGTCCGAGGACATCGTCACCTCGCTCTGCTCGCAGTTCGACGTTTCTGACAAGTCCGTGCGTGCCTATCTCGCCGCTCCGGAATTCGAGCGCTTTAAGCGAGGCTGGATCCGCGTAGCGGCCTCCACCGAGACCGGCGCGGCCGATTACCAGCCGCGACGCGACGTCGCACAGACCCGGCGCTGTTTCCAAACCGGCCAAGGCACCTGGTGGTACCGACTCGACGTGAACGGTGAACACCTGCGCGGATCCGGGTTCACCATCCCGGCCGGCTTCGCAGCGCATTTGGGCCTCGCTCCCGGCGGTCGATTGGAACTGTCCCACGACGTCGGTGACATCCAACTCGTCTGGCGCAACCAGCCCAGCTGCGGTTCAATTCGCCCCCTGCTCGAACGCATGGATGCGGTCGAGGGGGACCACGTCTTCGTGGCGGCAAAGGACGGTCGCCTGAAGGCACTGCGCCTGGCCGACGAACCGGAACTCAACCTCACGGACACGCAGCGAGCCCTACGGCTCATGGCTCTGTCCGGCCAGGTCACGGAGAAGGACATGCCCGCCGTTCTGGGCAGACGCATCGGTCTCACAGACGCGACGACCATGGATGAGGTACTCGCTCACCTGCGAGTTCGAGGCGACAAGGACATCCTGGAACTATTGAGAGAGCAGTACGAGCCCGGGCTTAGCGGTACAGCCGTGCTGGATGGAGAGTTGAGCGTCCCGGCAACGCCCGCAGGAGAGCTCAGCAGCGCGACGACTCCCCAGCGTGGTGCGCCCGAAGCACAGCCAACAGGCAACACTGAGAATGCGGCCAATCAGCCCGTCGAGCCTGAGTTTCGGGACCCAGCGTGGGACGAGGAGATCATCCCACTGCTCGACGAGGGCAGCGAAGCCGACCTGATTCGCCTCGCCCAGGCAGTCGCCAACCGGGGCAAGACCGCCCCAATCTTCGGTTTCGAGCTCGGTGAAGGAGGCTGGCAAGCCGACTTCGCCTGGGATCAGGACACCGCCAAGGTCGCCGTCGTCTCCGCCGTGACACACGGCAGCACGGCCCCAGAAGCCGAGCCCCGCGACGCCGCTTACAGGGCCGCAGGCTGGACCATTCGCAGCGCCGTCGACTGGCTCGCCCACCTTGACGAGCTGCTCGCCCTGCTCCCGGACGCAGCTCCCGGCAGCTGAAGAGGCGCCAGCACGCCACGCAATCCCATCGACGACCTGGAAGGCGCCACCTGATGACTGTCCGGCTCAGCCTGTACCAGAAAGCCGAGCAAGAGCTCTACAAGCTCGACCGCTCGGTGAAGGCCAAGTTCTACGATTTCTCCCATCGCTTCCGGGAGAACCCGCACAGCAACGGCCTGCAGCTGAAGGCGCTCAAGGGCGACTCGCAAATCTTCTCCGCTCGGATCGACGACTCCTACCGCGCCTTGCTCACCCGCACCGGGACGGACGAGACGGGGGATGAGAGTTGGCTGGTCATCGCGGTTCGACACCGTCGAGACGTCTACGAGCAACTATCCGTCGCCATCAACCGCGTCTCCGGAGAGATCGAGTTCGTCGACCTCTCCGTCGTCGGCGAAGGCGCCCTGCGCCGCGCCGGCATCCAGCTCATCCCGGCCGAACCTGACGCGACCACCACCGCAGAGACCGAGGACGCCCCCACCTCCGGACCGGATGCACAGCCCGACGCCGAGCCGGCTGCCCCGGCATCTCCGCTGCTTGCCGGGCACTCCCGGCAGCTGCTCCGCGAACTTGGCGTCGCTGAACCGCTCATCGACCTCGCGCTCACCCTCACCGACACCGCCGACCTCGACCGCCTGGTAGCGGGAGCACCGCTGCTGTCCCAGGACGTCCTGTACGGTCTGGCCGCTGGAATGAGCCCGGACGAAGTACGTGCCGAGATCACCGCTGCGGTTGCCTCAACCGACCAGATCGACCTCGGAGACTTCGGCGCCGCCCTCGCCCGCACCGCCGTCACCACCATCGATGACGCCCTGCAGAAAGTCCTGGAAGACGGCGATTTCCAGGCATGGAAGGTGTTCCTCCACCCCACCCAGGCTCGACTGGTCGATCGTGACTACAACGGCCCCGCCCGCGTCTCCGGCGGCCCTGGCACCGGCAAGACCATCGTCGCCCTGCATCGGATCCACCACCTCGTACGGCAGCTGAAGCCGGGCCGGGACAAGCCCATTCTGCTGACAACCTTCACCAAGAACCTCACGGCTGACCTGCGCGCTCGCCTCACCGACCTCATCGGCGACCCTGATCTCCTCGCCCGCGTGGAGATCGCCCACATCGACGAACTCGCCTACAAGGTCGTCAGCGAGAACGCGCTATCGGGCAGCGTCAAACGCCGCGTCGATGACCGCACGGCTCTCACCGAGCTGCGCACTGTTCTCGCTGAGGTCGGCCAGCAAGGGTCCTGGGAAACCGAGTTCCTCATTGAGGAGTGGGAACAGGTCATCCTCGGCCAGGCCGTGGGGACGCGCACGGCCTATTTCCAGACGCGCCGAGCTGGCCGTGGACGCCCGCTCACTCGCCCCGAACGAGCCGCCGTGTGGAAAATCCTCGACCAGTTCACCGCCCGCCTCGACAAGAAGGACATCGAGACCTGGGGCCAAGCCGCCGAACGCGCCGCCCGCTACGAGATGGAGCGCGCCGGCCGCATCCAGTCCCGTCAGGCGTACAAGGATCAGGTCGGCGGTCGCGACCTGATCCACCGCGACGCCGAGGCATCAATGAGCGACCTGAAACACCGCTATAAGCACATCGTCGTCGACGAGGCGCAGGACCTGCGCGCGGCACACTGGAAGATGCTGCGAGCCATGGTCGCCCCCGGCGACAACGACATGTTCATCGCCGGTGACACGCACCAACGGGTCTACGACAACCATGTCTCCCTCGGTTCTCTCGGAATCAACGTCCGAGGACGCTCCGCCCGCCTGTCCCTGAGCTACCGCACCACGAAGGAGATCCTCGCCCGCGCCCTGACGGTGATGTCCGGCGAGACATATGACGACCTCGACGACGGGACCGACACCCTGTCGGGCTACCGTTCCGTTCTGCACGGACCTGTACCCGAACTGCGCGGCTACGCCACTTGGGAGGAGGAACTCGACGGCCTTGCCGCCACCTTGCGTGAATGGCGCGACGGACTTGCCCACGAAAACAGTGCAGCAGGCGACGTCCGCGGTCTGATCGCCGTCGCAGTCCCTGACCGAGACAAAGTGAGCCAGGTGATCTACCACCTCGCCACAAAGGCAGGTCTCGGCTACGCCCAACTGACCTCGGACGGCCCTCGCGGCGACGGCGAGATTCATGTGGGCACCATGCCCCGCTTCAAGGGTCTCGAGTACCAGCGCCTCGTCATCGTAGGTGCAAGCAACAAGCTTGTCCCACGCACGGATTCGATCGACCGATACCGTGCTGATGATCCGGCACGCTACCGCCGGGAGTTGCGTAAGGCCCGCTCGATGCTGTTTGTCGCTGCCACACGTGCCCGTGACGCCCTCACCATCACCTGGCACGGCAATCCCAGCCCGTTTCTGACCGAGCCAGTGACCAAACGGAACTGAACGACAGCCGAGTACGGTGGTTCGGCGAGTCACCAAGAACGGCAGTCACCCGGCCTCGTGAGAGATCACCTCAAGACGCCAGATGTCGCAGCCGACCGGCGGCTTCGTCGAGAACGTCGTCCCTCTTGCAGAAGGTGAAGCGCACCTGGCTGCGGCCGGCGTCGGGGTCGTCGTAGAAGACGGAGTTGGGGATGGCGACGACGCCGCAGCGTTCGGGGAGAGCGCGGCAGAAGGCGTAGGCGTCCTTCTCACCGAAGGGCGTGATGTCGGTGGTGATGAAGTACGTGCCCTGGGGCTGGTAGACCTCGAACCCGGCCGCGCGCAGGCCGTCGCCGAGCAGGTCGCGCTTGCGGCGGAGGTCGGCGCGGAAGCTGTCGAAGTACGCGTCCGGCAGGCGCAGTGCTTCGGCGATCGCGTACTGGAAGGGGCCCGCGCTGACGTAGGTCAGGTACTGCTTGGCCGTCCGGACAGCGGAGACGAGCGGGCTGTCAGCCATGACCCAGCCAACCTTCCAACCGGTGAAGGAGAAGGTCTTGCCGGCGGAGGAGATGGAGACGGTGCGCTCACGCATGCCCGGCAGGGCCGCGATGGGGCGGTGCGTGCCTTCGTAGACCAGGTGCTCGTACACCTCGTCGGTGACCACGAGCAGGTCGTGTTCGACGGCGAGTGCGGCGATGGCGCTCTGCTCTTCGGCGGTGAGGACCATTCCGGTCGGGTTGTGGGGGGTGTTGAGGAGAAGGAGGCGGGTCCGCGGGGTGATCTTGGCCCGCAGTTCGTCCAGGTCCGGGCGGAAGGACGGGGCGCGCAGGGTGAGCGGTACGCGCTTCGCGCCGGCCATGGCGATGCAGGCCGCGTAGGAGTCGTAGAAGGGCTCGAAGGCGATCACCTCGTCTCCCGGTTCGAGGAGGGCGAGCATGGCTGCGGCGATTGCCTCGGTTGCCCCCGCGGTGACCAGGACTTCCGTATCGGGGTCGAGGCTCAGGTCGTAGAAGCGGCGCTGGTGGTCGGCGATCGCCTGGCGCAGCTCCGGGATGCCCGGTCCCGGCGGGTACTGGTTGCCGCGCCCGTCCCGTAGCGCCCGTACGGCCGCTTCCCGTACTGACTCCGGCCCGTCAGTGTCCGGGAAGCCCTGCCCCAGGTTGATCGCGCCCGTCGCGGTCGCCAGTGCCGACATCTCCGCGAAGATCGTCGTCCCGAGCCCGTCCAGCCTGCGGTTCAGCAGCGGCCTGCCGCTCATCTCTCCACCATCCTCACCCGGGTATCCGTCGATCCTTCGCGGCCATCCTCGCCGATGCCCGACCGGGCGTTCACGCGGCCCGGGTCCAATAGGTAGGCGAAAAAGCCTTGACCCAGCCGACCTTCCAGCCGGTGAAGGAGAACGTCTTGCCGGCCGAGCTGATGGTGACCGTGCGCTCGCGCATCCCGGGCAGGGCCGCGATGGGGCGGTGCGTGCCCTCGAAGACAAGGTGCTCGTAGACCTCGTCGGTGACGACGAGGAGGTCGTGCTCGACGGCGAGTGCGGCGATGGCGCTCTGCTCTTCGGCGGTGAGGACCGTTCCGGTGGGGTTGTGCGGGGTGTTGAGGAGAAGGAGGCGGGTCCGCGGGGTGATCTTGGCGCGCAGCTCGTCCAGGTCCGGGCGGAAGGACGGCGCGCGCAGGGTGAGCGGCACGCGCTTCGCGCCGGCCATCGCGATGCAGGCGGCGTAGGAGTCGTAGAAGGGCTCGAAGGCGATGACCTCGTCGTCCGGCTCCAGCAGCGCCAGCAGGGTGGCGGCGATGGCCTCGGTGGCGCCGGCGGTTACCAGGACCTCGGTGTCAGGGTCGAAGGAGAGGCCGTAGAAGCGCTGTTGGTGGTCGGAGATCGCGGCGCGCAGTTCGGGGACGCCCGGGCCGGGCGGGTACTGGTTGCCCTTCCCCTCCCGCAGGGCCCGGACGGCGGCCTCGCGGATCTCCTCGGGTCCGTCGGTGTCGGGGAAGCCCTGGCCCAGGTTGATCGCACCCGTCGCGGTCGCCAGCGCCGACATCTCCGCGAAGATCGTCGTCCCGAGTCCGTCCAGCCTTCGGTTCAGCAGCGGCCTGGCGTTCATGTATCCACCGTTCTCACTCGAGTGCTCGCCGGTTCTCCGGGACCATCCTGACTCATGGCCGGTCGCGGCCTCGCGCGGTGCAGGGACCGTCGAGGGCCGGGGAACGTTTACGTGCTCTTCGTCGGGCTCCGCCTCCTGCTCCACGAGAACGCCGGCCTTCGGCCGAGCAGCTTCGGCACGTCGAGGAACATGGCATCTCCGCGGCGGTCGACGGAGCCCCGGCCGGGTCGCGTTCTCCACTCACGGGAGCGCCGCGGGACGCCGGCGCAGCCGGGGCCCGTCCGGCGCAGCCGGGGCCCGTCCGGCGCGATCGGCCGGACAGGCCCCGGCGTCCAGGCAGGGCTCAGCGCCTGTGGGAACGGCTCAGCACCCGCCGGAACGGCTCAGCACCCGCCGGAACGGCTCAGCACCCGCCGGAACGGCTCAGCGCTTGAGCGTGAAGGTGAAGTCCCCGGACAGCTTGCCGCTCAACCGGACCGCCGAGACGAGACGGCCCTCCGCGACCAGCCGCTCGACCTCGGCCCGCGACAGAGCGAAGCCCTCGGCGATCAGCCGCACCGGACGGACCGGGATCGGCGCCGCGAAGCGGACCGAGACGTCGATCGCCTCACGGTCGGGACGACCCGCTCCGCCGGTGTCGAGGCGCCAGGCGCCGTCCCAGTCGAGGGCGACGCGGTTACGGCGCCGCAGGACCGGATCCTGGAGCAACTCGGCCGCCAGGCCGCGGTCGTTGCCGTGCAGCCGGTCCAGCAACTCGGGCCGTACGGAGCGCACGTTCGCCCGCTCCAGGACCGTGAGCTTCGCGGTGTCCCCGCACCCCGTGCAGAGCACGAGGAGCCAGGCGTCGATGAGCTTGTGGTGGGCGTTGACACGGAACTTGCCGTTCGCCCGGAAGCGCTCGGACGCGCAGGCGGGGCAACGGCGGAGGACGAGAGGCAGGCAGGTGGGCATGACCACCCAGTTTTCGAACACAGAAGTACACCGGTTCCAGTGAGAAGTCCGCAGCAAAAAGCAGCGCGGCGCACAGGTGCGACGCGCGACGAATCAGCGCTCGGGAGGTCTCACACGGTGTACAACGGCACGTCCTTGCCCAGACGACTTCTACGGGCAGCACGGTAGTGGCGGCCGGGGGCGGCGCTCCACTGGATTTCGAGCCGGTGACATGGCCCCTGACCTGCTCTTCTGCCCAGGTCAGGGACTTTTCCCGCGGGAGAACCCTCTGAAGTTCCTCAACTCGGCTTTGGCCGGTGAGGCGGACGGGCATCCCCCGTTCACGTGGCGCTCAGGCACCGCGCGAGGCGCCCACGGGGGGTTGCTTCGGGGGACTCGGAAGGAGGGTGACGCCATGGTCTTCGGCATCATCCTGGCGGTGATCGCGATCGTGTTCGTGGCGGCCATGCTCGCCAACGCCCGTAAGGGCGGGGCCGCGAAGCCGCGCCGTGGCGGCCGCTCGCGCGGCACGTCCGGAGGCGGGGCCGCCGCCGGCAGCTGGTGGGCCGGCGGGGCGGACGGCGGCTCCGGCGGGGGCCACCACGGGGGGCACGGGGGCCACCACGGAGGCCACTCCTGCGGCGGCGGTTCGTCCTGCGGCGGCGGGTCCTCCTGCGGGGGCGGCTCCTCCTGTGGGGGAGGCGGCGGATGCGGCGGAGGCAGCTGACACGGGGCAGCTGAGCTCCCCGCGGGGGGAGCCGCATCCGGACCGCGGGGCCCGCCGCCGACCACCGGGCGGCCCCGCGGTCGCACCGCGCCCAGGACGGCCGGTGCGTGTACCCGCTTCCCGGGCTTTCATGTGGGGCGTGCGGGCGCACGGAACGCCGCCCGGCGCACGCCATAGTTGAACAATTGAGCTGTGTAGCCCCCTGAGGGATGGAAACCCCACGAAGTTGGGTAAAAACGCTGTGGCGGCTCCGCAGTTCATGATTCCCTCTAAACCACCGACGCAGCCCCTCGGACCCTCTTCGGACGCCCCGAGCAAACGACATTCCCAGACCGGGCAGACCGGGGCCGTCTCCCGGTGTCGTCCTGGGCGCGCCGGATCCACTCCTCATCTTCTGCTTCTCCGCGGAGCCGACCCATGCTCACGACCCTCAGCACCTCCTACACCGACACGCGCGCGGCCGATCTCGCCTGGGCCCTGGGGCGCGAGCCGCTGCCCGCCCTCGCCACCCTCGACCTCGAACTGTCCGCTGCCAAGTTGCAGTTGAGACTCCTCGGCGCCTCGCACCAGGTGCTGCTGGAGGAGGAGCAGGGCTGTTGTTCGGAGACGGTGGCCTGCATCCCCGGCAGCAGCACCCCCCTCCCGCTGGGCGTCGCCAAGCGGGTGGGCGACTGGGAGTACGAGTTCGCGGCGCGCGTCGAGGTGCTCTCGCCGGGCCAGTTCGCGGGCCGTGCCCAGGAACTCCTGGCCCTCGTCTCCGAGCACCCGCACGGCCTGGCCGGCGTCTTCCCGGGCAGTCCGCACGCCTTCACCGCACTGCTCGCCCAACGGCAGGAGGGCCAGGTGCACTGGCGCACCTGGCACGCCTACCCGCAGGACGGCCAGTTGGTGGCGACCCGCACCAGAGTGGGCATCCGGGCACGCTCGGGTGACCCCGTCCCGTTGGCGGCGACCTAAACGCACCGGCCCGCACAGCGCCCCGAGTTCCACACGTGTGGGTGACGAAGGGTGCCCGCACCGTGACGTAACGTCGCAGTCGTGATCGAAGCGCAGGCACCAGCTCCGCCCGGCGCCCCGCCGTCCTGGCGGGGTCCCGCGCGGCTCCCCGTCCGGCCGGGCACCGGGCGGTTCCTGGTCCTCGCGTGCGTCTTCGTCTGCGCCGCCTGTGGTCTCGTCTACGAACTCGAACTCGTCGCGCTCGCCTCCTACTTGATCGGCGACTCCGTCACCCAGGCGTCCGTCGTGCTGTCCGTCATGGTCTTCGCGATGGGCATCGGCTCCCTGGCCGCCAAACGGCTGCGCCGGTTCGCCGCGGCCGGCTTCGGCGCGCTGGAGGCGGCCCTCGCGCTGGTCGGCGGCTGCAGCGCCATGGCCCTGTACGCGGTGTTCGCCTGGACGGGCGCCTGGGGCGGCCTGTGGGCCGGCGGCCCCCGTGTGCTGCTGGTCGCGTTCTCCCTCGCCATCGGCCTGCTCATCGGCGCCGAGGTGCCCCTTCTCATGGAGCTCATCCAGCGCGTCCGCCACCAGGACGCGGGCGGCGCGGTGGCGGACCTGTTCGCCGCGGACTACGTGGGCGCGCTGGTGGGCGGCCTCGCCTTTCCGTTCCTGCTGCTGCCGTTCCTGGGCCAGTTGACGAGCTCGCTGCTGACCGGCGCGGTCAACGTCGTGGCGGGGGCCGCCCTGGTGCTGGGCCTGTTCCGCCGCGACCTCACCTGCCGGGCCCGCTGCCTCCTGCTCGTCGCCAACGTCATCGTCCTCGGCGTCCTCGCCTCCGCCGCCGTCCTCGTCGACGACTTCGAACGGGCGTCACGGCAGGCGGTCTACGGCGACGACGTCCGGGTGGCGGTGCAGACGGGCGTCCAGGAGATCGTCCTCACCGGGGGCGCCGACGGCCGTCCCCCCGACCTCTACCTCGACGGCCGGCTGCGGTTCGGCGGCCGCGAGGAGCGGCGCTACCACGAGGCGCTGGTCCACCCCGCGATGAACGGCCCCCACGCGCGCGTGCTGATCCTCGGCGGCGGCGACGGCCTGGCGGCCCGTGAGGCCCTCGCCCATCCCGGCGTCCGCCGCGTCGACGTCGTCGACCCCGACCCCGGCCTGGTCCGGCTGGCCCGCACCGACCCGGCGCTGTCCCGCCTCAACGGCGGCGTCTACCGCGACCCGCGCGTCCATGTCAGCGCCGCGGACGCCTTCCAGTGGCTGCGCGAGGCGTCCGCGGCGACGTACGACGTGGTCGTCGCCGACCTGCCCGACCCGGGCATCACGGCCAGCACCAAGCTGTACTCCCAGGAGTTCTACGGCCTCGCCCGGCGGGCCCTGGCCCCCGGCGGCCGCCTCGTGGTGCACGCGGGCCCGGTCGCGAGCCGGGCGCGTGTGTTCTGGACGGTGGAGGCGACGCTGCGCGCGGCCGGCCTGCGCACGGCCCCCTACCGGGTGGACGGCCGCGCCACCGGCTTCACCGCGGGTCCTGACCGCACCACCGACGTCGCCCGCGCGCCTCGCGACTGGGGCTTCGTCCTGGCCGCCGCCGAGGCCCGCCCGCCGCTGCGCCTCGACCCGCACGCGCGCCCCCTGCACACCCTGACCCAGGCCGCTCTGACGGCGGACGCGCGAGCGGCCGAAGGCACGCGGGTGACGGGAGCACGGGCGTCCACATTGGTGCATCCGCGCTACTGACCTGCCGAGGTCCTGCGTCCACCCCCGTACGGCCCGACGGCGGCGTGACCCCGGCGGGCGCGCGTACCACCGGTCTGAGCGCTGCGCGGCGGAATCCTGGTTTCACCGGGTGGTTTCCCCTGCGGGCTGGGTAGGCTCCGCACTCATGGAGCATGAGGTGTTCGTTCCGGTTCCGGCCGAGCGGCTGACGGCGGCCCTCGCCGATCCCGCGCAGGTGGCCCGGGCGGTTCCCGGGCTCCAGCAGGACGCCGGCACCGAGCCCGTGGCGGGGCGGCTGAAGGTGCGGATCGGCGGCCACACCATCACCTATCGGGGCGCCGTCCGCGTCTCGCCGCGCGAGGACGGCGGATACGCCGTGGAAGGCGACGCGACCGAGGCCCGGGGCAACGGATCCGTGAAACTCGCCCTCATGCTGCGGCTGCGCGACGCCGAGGGTGGCACGACGCTCCGCTTCGAGGGGACGGCCTCGGCGGACGGCCGGGTCACGGAGCTGCCGCCGGAGGCGGTCGACTCGGCGGTCGCCCGCCTGCTGAACCGCTTCGCGGGCAATCTGGGCGCCGGGACCGCGTGGACGGCCGAGGACGCGTCGGCTGCCGGAACGCCGCGGACTCCGGGTCGAGCCGCTCCCCGCAACGATGCCCCCGGGCAGCCCACCGGCGCCGACGCGGCCGACGAGACGCCCGCCCACGGCGCGGCAGAGGCTGAAGGCGAGGGCGAGGGCGAGGGCGAGGGCGAGGGCGAGGCGACCGGCCGCGGCGAGGCGGACGGCGCGGTCGTCGACGCCGAAGACCTGGAGGCTCCGGAGAGCCCCGACGACCTGGGCGACGCCGGTGAGACGGACGACGTCGAGGAACCCGCCGCCCATGAGGGCGCCTTCGAGGCGCAGCCGTCCTCGTCGGAGCCGGACGATCTCGCCGGCCCCGGAGAGCCGCCCGCCGAGGCCGCGCACGCGCGCCGCACGATGATCGGCCGCAGCGCGGAGGAGGTGGACCATGCTCCGCCGCGCGGGCGCTACGCGCCGGTCCCGGCCCCGCAGACCGTCGCGCCGAACAGCACGCTGCGCTGGGCCGCGCCGGCAGCCGCGCTGGTGGTCGCGTCGGCGATCGTGGTCGGCAGGGCGCTGCGCCGACGAGGCTGACGGCCGCCGACGGCCGGACGGGACGTCCCCCCGGCCCCTCCCGCCGCTCCTCGGCCCCCTGCTCCGCGGACCCTTCGTCCTGTCCCAGTAGGGTCGTCCCGTGAGTGACGAAGACATCACGCTGACCGCGGGTGACGCGGAGGTGACCGTGCAGCCGGGCAACGGCGGCCGGGTCGGTGGGCTGCGGGTCGGCGGGCTCGAACTGCTGCGCCAGGGTGAGCGGTTCGGCTGTTTCCCGATGGTCCCGTGGTGCGGCCGGATCCGCGACGGCCGCTTCCGGGACGGCGCGACCGTACGCCAGATGCCGCTCAACGCCGGCCCGAACGCCATCCACGGCACCGCCCGCGACGGCGCCTGGAAGGTGGCGCGGCGCAAGGCCGACGAGGTGGTGCTGACATACGCGCTGGTGGAGCCCTGGCCCTACCCGGGACTGGTCACCCAGGTGATCACGCTGGCCGGGGCCGAGCTGCGGATCGCGATGTCCGTCGAGGCCCTCGACTCGTCGTTCCCGGCGCAGATCGGCTGGCACCCCTGGTTCAACCGGAACCTCGGCGGCCGTGACGGGCGGGAAGGACAGGACGTCCAGGTCTCCTTCGACCCGGCCTGGCAGGAGGAGCGCGGCGACGACCATCTGCCGACCGGCAACCGCGTCGCCCCTAAGCCCGGCCCCTGGGACGACTGCTTCGGCATGCCCGGCGGCGTCGACGTCACGCTGACCTGGCCCGGACAGCTGGAGCTGAAGGTGACCAGCCGCGAGGAGTGGGTGGTCGTCTACGACGAGCAGGAAGCGGCCGTGTGCGTGGAGCCGCAGACCGGGCCGCCGGACGGGCTGAACACGCTTCCGCGCCTGGTCACCCCGTTGGAGCCGCTGGAGGCGGCGACCACCTGGTCCTGGACCCGCCTCTGAGCGCCGCCTCTAAGCTGAGGGCATGACGGACACTCGCGGCGCGCTGCTGCAGCAGATCAAGGACAAGGCCGTGGTGCACGGCAAGGTGACCCTGTCGTCGGGTCTGGAGGCGGACTACTACATCGACCTCCGCCGCGTCACCCTCGACGGGGAGGCCGCCCCGCTGGTCGGCCAGGTGCTGCTCGACCTGACCGCCGAGCTGGAGTTCGACGCCGTCGGCGGGCTCACGATGGGCGCCGACCCCGTCGCCGGCGCCATGCTGCACGCGGCCGCCGCGCGCGGGCGCAGGCTGGACGCGTTCGTCGTGCGCAAGACGGCGAAGGCGCACGGGATGCAGCGGCGGGTGGAGGGCCCGGACATCAGGGGCCGCCGGGTCCTCGTCGTGGAGGACACCTCGACCACCGGCGGCTCGCCGCTCGCCGCCGTGGAGGCGGTGCGCGAGGCGGGCGCCGAGGTGGTGGCCGTGGCGACCATCGTGGACCGGGCCACCGGCGCCGACCAGAAGATCCGCGAGGGTGCGGGGGTGCCCTACCTGTTCGCCTACTCGAAGGACGAGCTGGGCCTGGACTGAGCCGGACCGCCTGGACCGCGCCGGATCTGGATCGGGCCCCGGTCCAGGCGGGTCCGGTCCGGTCCGGTCTGGACCGGGCCGGGTCCGGACGGGCAGGCACTGTCCCGCCTCGTCGACCCGGCGCCGCCCGGCACGCCGACCAGTACGCGGACCAGGCATGGACCATTCGCGCATCTCTGGAAAGATGGGCACGACGACGACGTCAACCCAAGGTCTAGGTCAGGGCCGCAGCACGCATATCGTCAACCCGCACAATCAAGGAGCGGACAGATGCCCATCGCAACCCCCGAGGTCTACAACGAGATGCTCGACCGGGCGAAGGCAGGCAAGTTCGCCTACCCGGCCATCAACGTCACCTCGACGCAGACCCTGCACGCGGCGCTGCGCGGCTTCGCCGAGGCGGAGAGCGACGGCATCATCCAGATCTCCACGGGTGGCGCCGAGTTCCTGGGCGGCCAGTACAGCAAGGACATGGTGACGGGCTCGGTCGCCCTCGCCGAGTTCGCGCACATCGTCGCCGAGAAGTACCCGGTCACCGTCGCCCTGCACACGGACCACTGCCCCAAGGACAAGCTGGACGGCTACGTGCGTCCGCTCCTCGCGGTCTCCGAGGAGCGCGTGAAGGCGGGCCGCAACCCGCTGTTCCAGTCGCACATGTGGGACGGCTCCGCCGAGACCCTCGCCGACAACCTCGCCATCGCGCAGGAGCTGCTCGCCCGCGCCGCCGCCGCGAAGATCATCCTCGAGGTGGAGATCACCCCGACCGGCGGCGAGGAGGACGGCGTCTCGCACGAGATCAACGACTCCCTGTACACGACGGTGGACGACGCGGTGCGCACCGTCGAGGCGCTCGGGCTCGGCGAGAAGGGCCGCTACCTGCTGGCCGCGTCCTTCGGCAACGTCCACGGCGTGTACAAGCCGGGCAACGTCGTGCTCCGTCCCGACCTGCTCAAGGAGCTGAACGAGGGCGTCGCCGCGAAGTACGGCAAGCCGGCCGGCGCGCAGCCGTTCGACTTCGTCTTCCACGGCGGCTCCGGCTCCACCGCGGAGGAGATCGCGACCGCGCTGGACAACGGCGTCGTCAAGATGAACCTCGACACGGACACGCAGTACGCCTTCACGCGTCCCGTCGCCGACCACATGTTCAAGAACTACGACGGCGTCCTGAAGGTCGACGGCGAGGTCGGCTCCAAGAAGACCTACGACCCGCGGACCTGGGGCAAGCTGGCCGAGGCGGGCATGGCGGCCCGCGTCGTCGAGGCCACGCAGCACCTGCGTTCGGCGGGCCAGAAGATCAAGTAGGTCTCGCGGAGGGCCGACCCGGCCCCGGAGGCATCACGAGTGAACGAGTCCGGCGCCTGTCTACGGCGCCGGGCTCGCTGTATACCTGGGGCATGCCCGACGTCCGGCTCGCCTCGTCCCAGGGCAGGTGGGTCCTGTTCACCACCGTGCTCGGCTCCAGCATGGCCCTGCTCGACTCGACCGTCGTCAATGTGGCGCTCCCGCGCATCGGCCGCGACCTGGACGCCGACCTCGCCGTCCTGCAGTGGACGGTCAACGCGTACCTGCTGACGCTGGCCGGGCTGATCCTGCTCGGCGGCTCCCTGGGGGACCGCTACGGACGGCGGAAGGTGTTCGTCGTCGGGGTGGTGTGGTTCGCCGCCGCCTCGCTGCTGTGCGGGCTCGCCCCGAACGCCGCCGTGCTGGTCGCCGCCCGCGCCCTGCAGGGAGTCGGCGGCGCGCTCCTCACGCCGGGCTCGCTGGCGCTCATCCAGGCCTCCTTCCACTCCGAGGACCGGGGGCGCGCGGTGGGGCTGTGGTCCGGGTTCGGCGGCATCGGGGCGGCCGTGGGGCCGTTCCTGGGCGGCTGGCTGGTGGACGGTCCGGGCTGGCGCTGGGTGTTCTGGCTGAACGTTCCGCTGGCGCTGGTGTGCGTGCCGGTGGCGCTGCGGCACGTCCCCGAGTCGTCCCGGGCCGGGACCGCGGCCGGTGGAGACGCGACCGGGAAGAGCCGCGCGGGCGGCGGCTTCGACGCGCTGGGCGCCCTCCTGGGCGCGTCGGCGCTCGCCCTCGTCACGTACGCCCTGATCGAGGCCGGAAGCGGCTCCCCGGGGGTGGTGGCGGGGGCGGCGGTCCTGGGCGTGGCGGCCGGGGCGGCCTTCGTGGCGGTGGAGCGTCGCAGCCCGGATCCGATGCTCCCGCTCGGCATCTTCGCGTCCCGCCAGTTCACGGCCGTCAACCTGGTCACCCTGTGCGTGTACGCGGCCTTCGGCGGCTTCTTCTTCCTGTGCGTGGTCCAGCTCCAGGTCGTGGTCGGCTGGTCCGCTCTCGGCGCGGGCACCGCGCTGCTGCCGACGACCGTGCTGATGCTGTTGCTGTCGGCCCGCTCGGGCGAACTGGCCACGCGGATCGGCCCGCGGATCCCGCTCACCGTCGGCCCGCTGCTGTGCGCCGCCGGGATGCTGCTGATGCGGCGGGTGGGGCCGGACGCGTCCTACGCCGGCGACGTCCTGCCCGGCGTCCTGGTGCTGGGCGTCGGCATGGTCGCGCTGGTCGCCCCGCTCACCGCGACCGTCCTGGCCTCGGTGGACGTGAGCCGGGCGGGCATCGCCAGCGGCGTCAACAACGCGGCGGCGCGGGCGGCCGGTCTGGTCGCGGTGGCCGCGCTGCCGCTGCTCACCGGCATGGGCCCGGAGGCGTACCGCTCGGCCCCGGCCTTCGACGAGGCGTTCCGCAAGGCGATGGCGTTGTGCGCAGGGGTGCTGGTGCTGGGGGCGGTGATCGCCTTCACGACGGTGCGCAGGCTGCCCCCGGACTGCCGCAGGCCCGAGTGCAGAACCCACGGCAGCGTCCTGGCGCCGCCCCTGGAGGGCGAACGGCCGAACAAGCGCCTGACGTAGGCGCCCGGCGGGCCGCACCTCCACAGCCGCCCGGACGACGCCCCGGCGGGCGGCCGGGAGGCGGGCCGGCGGTCGGGGGTCGGGGGGTCTGTGGGCCGTCTGAGGGCGCGGGGCGGGGTGGCCGGGAGGGCGGGCCGGGGGCCGGTGGGCCGTCTGAGTGTGCCGGGCGGGGTGGCCGGGAGGTGGGAGGGCGCGGGTTTCGTGGGTGGGCGGCGACGGTGGGCGGGGGATGGCGCAGACTGAACGCATGTCCCTTCACGAAAACCTCCTCGGGGGTCCGCCCCCGACCCACCTCCCCGACGACCCCGAGCCGCGCGAGCTCCTCGCGAGCGGCGCCGCGCCCGCGGACGTCGCCGCGAAGTACCCGACGTCCTCGCTGGCCTGGGCCCGGCTCGCCGACGACGCGTTCGAGCGGGGCAGCGTGGTGGAGTCGTACGCGTACGCCCGTACGGGATACCACCGCGGCCTGGACAGTCTGCGCCGAAGCGGCTGGAAGGGGCACGGCCCGGTGCCCTGGGAGCATGATCCCAACCGCGGCTTCCTGCGCGCCCTGCACGCCCTCGCCCGCGCCGCGCAGGCCATCGGCGAGCAGGAGGAGTACGAGCGCTGCTCGCAGTTCCTGAAGGACTCCTCCCCGACGGCGGCCCAGACCCTGGGCTGACCCGCAGGGGGCGCTTTTCGGCCCGTCCGGTCGTCGTGCCCGTGGCCCGTCCGGTCGTCGCGTGTGGTCCGTCCGGGACTGGTGTGACCGGACGGGCCTTGCGTTTTCGGGCCGGTATTGCGCAGGATGCGGGTGGGGACCGGGGCGTCCTGTCGAAAACGGCAGGGGCGGACCGCTACCCGGAGCAACAACAGGAGACAGCGATGTCCCAGCAGGCTCAGCCCGACGAGGCTTCGGAGCCCGAGACCCCGCATCTCGACTTCGCCGGCACCACGCCGTACGAGGACTACGTCAAGGCGGACGTGCTCACCCACCTCCAGCACACCCTCTCCGACGACCCCGGAGAGATGGTCTTCCTGGTCACGACCCAGGTGATGGAGTTGTGGTTCACGGTCATCGTGCACGAGTGGGAGACGGCCGCGCGTGCGCTGCGCGAGGACCGGGTGCCGGTGGCGATCGACGCGCTCAAGCGTTCCGTCCGCGAGCTGGACGCGCTGAACGCGTCCTGGAAGCCGCTCGGCCAGCTCACCCCGGCCCAGTTCAACTCCTATCGTTCCGCGCTCGGCGAGGGCTCGGGCTTCCAGTCGGCGATGTACCGGCGCATGGAGTTCCTGCTCGGCGACAAGTCGGCGTCGATGCTGGTCCCGCACCGCGGCGCGCCCCGCGTGTACGCCGAGCTGGAGAAGGCGCTGCACCAGCCGAGCCTGTACGACGAGGTGCTGCGGCTGCTGGCCCGGCGCGGCCATGCGATCCCCTCCGCCGTCCTGGAGCGGGACCTCTCACGGCGCTACGAGCCCTCGGCGGACGTCGAGGCGGTGTGGACGGCCGTGTACGCGGGCGACGAGTCCGACGAGGTGGCCCGACTCGGCGAGGCGCTGACGGACGTCGCCGAGCTGGTGTGGCGCTGGCGCAACGACCACCTGGTCGCCACCCGCCGCGCGATGGGCGCGAAGGCGGGCACGGGCGGCTCGGCCGGGGTGGCCTGGCTGGAGAAGCGCGCGCAGAAGAACGTCTTCCCGGAGCTGTGGACGGCGAGGTCCCATGTCTGACCTCGCCCGCACCGCGCGGCAGCGGGACGCCGACGACCCGCTCGCCTCCCGCCGCGCCCTGTTCGTCCTCGACGACGGTGTCTACCTCGACGGCAACTCGCTCGGTGCGCTGCCGCGTTCCGTCCCCGGCCGCGTCGAGGACGTCGTGCGCCGCCAGTGGGGCGCGCTGAGGATACGTTCCTGGGACGAGAGCGGCTGGTGGACGGCGCCCGAGCGGATCGGCGACCGCATCGCCCCGCTGGTCGGCGCGGCGGCCGGCCAGATCGTGGTCGGCGACTCGACGAGCGTCAACGTCCTCAAGGCGCTCGTCGGCGCGGTGCGCATGGCCGACGACGCCCGCGACGAGATCGTCGTCGATGCGACGACGTTCCCCACGGACGGGTACATAGCCGAGTCCGCGGCCCGTCTGACCGGCCGCACGCTGCGCCCGGTGCGGCCGGACGAGGTGCCGGCGGCGCTGTCCGGGCGCACGGCGGCCGTGCTGCTCAACCACGTCGACTACCGGTCCGGCCGGCTGCACGACCTGCCGTCGCTCACCGCCGCCGTGCACGCGGCCGGCGCGATCGCCGTCTGGGACCTGTGCCACAGCGCGGGCGCGCTGCCGGTCGGCCTCGACGAGCACGGTGTGGACCTGGCGGTCGGCTGCACCTACAAGTACCTGAACGGCGGCCCGGGTTCACCGGCGTACCTGTATGTGCGCAGCGGGCTGCAGGACCGTTTCGACTCGCCGCTGCCCGGCTGGAACTCGCACGCCGAGCCCTTCGGCATGCGGGAGGCCTACGAGCCGGCGGCGGGCGCGCTGCGCGGGCGCGTCGGCACCCCGGACATCCTGTCGATGCTCGCCCTGGAGGCGGCGCTCGAGGTCTGGGACGGGGTGTCGATCGACGCGGTGCGGGCGAAGTCGCTGGCCCTGACGGACTTCTTCCTGGAGTGCGTGCGGGCGTACGTGCCCGAGGGGCGCGTCGAGTCGCTGACTCCGGTGCGTCACGAGGAGCGGGGCAGCCAGGTGGCGCTGCGCTGCGCGCCCGACGCCGGCGACGTCATGAAGCGGCTGATCGGGCGCGGGATCGTCGGTGACTTCCGCCGCCCGGACGTCCTCCGGTTCGGCTTCACCCCGCTGTACGTCGGGTTCGCGGACGTGGAGCGGGCGGCGCGGGTGCTGGCGGAGGAACTGCGCTGATCCGGAAGGCGGTTGATCCCGTCGACGGGTTGATCCGGCCCCCGGGTTGACCGATCCGGTCGACGGGTTGATCGGGTTGACCGGGTTGACCGGACGGCCCGGTCGGCAAGGCGCGCGGCCAACGGGTGCATCCGGTCGCGGGGCCGGCCCGGTCAACAGGTTGATCTGGCCCGTGGGTTGATGCGGCCCATGGGTTGACCGATCCGGACGGCAGGTTGATCCGGCCGACGGGTTGATTGAGACGACCCGCTCTCCTGGGCGTACTTGGGGGTATGTCCAGGAGAGCGCGGTCCCTTGGCGGGCAGTCCGACGGGGGACGCGACGGCAGAAACGTCCACCTCTCACCGTGCGTGACATCCCCTTGTCCGCGCACGTCACGGTCCTGATACCGTCCCGGCCAACGGCCGTGTCACTCCTGGTCCGCCAAATCCTCCCCCAGTGCCCGAAAGCCTGGGAGGCACCCCCATCACCGCTGAGAGGTTGGAGCATGCCGGACGACGTTGTCGCAGCCCGGGCCGTCGCCGAGGAGGAGTCGGCGTTCGCGCATCCGCCCGTCGAGCCCGACGTCACCACGGAGTACGGCGATCACCCCGACCAGGTGATCGACTTCTACCGCCCGCGAGTGCAGGCCGGTCCGGGCGGCTCCGTCCCGCTCGTCGTGGTGCTGCACGGCGGGGCCTGGCGGGCGCCGTACGACCGGCGGCACATCACGCCGTTCGCGGACTTCCTGGCCCAGCGCGGATTCGCGGTGGCCAACGTGGAGTACCGGCGGGGCGCCGAGGGCCCGGTCCCGGAGGGGACGTCCCCGGTCGCGGGGCGCTGGCCGGACACCTTCGACGACGTCGCCGCGGCCCTCGACGCACTCCCCGCCCTCGTCCGGGAGGCCGTGCCGCAGGCCGACGCGCGCCGCACGGTGCTGACCGGCCACTCGGCAGGCGGCCACCTCGCCCTGTGGGCGGCGTCCCGGCATGTCCTGCCCGCCGACGCGCCTTGGCGCACCGGTGGTTCGGCCTCGCTCCGGGGCGTGGTCGCCCTGGCCCCGATCGCCGACTTCGCGGTCGCCGGGAAGCTGGACGTGTGCGGCGGCGCGGCCCGGCAGCTCCTCGGCACGGAAGAGCAGTTCGCGGAGCGCCGGCCGTACGCGGACCCGGCCCTGCTGTTGCCGACCGGTGTCGCGACGACCCTGGTCCAGGGCCGTGACGACCTCGTCGTCCCGCAGCCGGTCGCCGAGGCGTACGCGGACGCGGCGGCGAAGGCGGGCGAGGTGGTGGGCCTCACTCTCCTGGAGGACGTGGGCCACTTCCCGCTGATCGACCCGGCGGCGGACGCGTGCGCGGTGGTGGCGGAGGAGATCGCCCAACTGGCGTGGTAGCCGTGGCTCCGGACCATCCGGTGGTCGCGACGCGGAGCGTCGCCATGTCGTTGCGGCGGAGCTGGACTGTGCCGCGAGAACGGTGACGGATCGTACGAACGTTCCCCATGACGGTGCGTGTGCGACATGTCTAGTGTGATCGTCATGCAGCTCCGGTACGCCTTCAGGGTGCGACACGAGGTCGCACCGCTCAAGCGGATAAATCGGGTCCAACCGGGTTGTCCCAG
>NZ_BMTL01000032.1:0-115365 GCF_014649655.1 Streptomyces humidus
CCGAGTACGTCCAGTACGAGTGCTTCCGCCCGGCACGCCGACAGCACGCACCAGACGCCGCTCCTTCTCGGGCGAACATTGCCTGCCGCGGCACTAGTACTGCGTCTGCACGTGCTCCCAGAAGCCGTCGCGCAGCGCGCGCCTGAGGTCCGCCTGGCCGCGCAGGGAGTACTGCAGGATGCCCTCGGCCTCCACGAGGAGGTCCTGGTCGACGGAGCCGGGGAGATAGGGGTGGCCCGGCAGCAGCTCGGCCAGGGTCTCCCTGCCCCGCGCCGCCAGCCATTTCGCCGCGATCTGCGCGCCGACGAAGCGCACGGCCTCCCGGGTGGGGCGGCTCACGCCGGCCGACTCGTAGGCGGCGGTGCGCCGTGAGACGTAGGGCTTGAAGAAGTCGAGGTCGAGAGTGCGCTGGCTGTCGACCTCCCAGAGCAGCGGCTCGGCCTGGTTACGGCCGTCCGGCGCCTCGATGCCCCACAGGTGGACGCGGGCGCCGTACCCCTGGGCGGCCTCCACCGCCGAGACCAGGTCCTCGTCGCCGCCCAGCAGGGCCGCGTCGCTGATCGCGCGATGGCGGGCCAGGGACTCGAGGTCCGAGCGGATGAGGGAGTCGACGCCCTTCTGCTGGTTGTTGGCGTTGAGGTTGCCCAGCCGCACCTTGACGTCCGGCAGCTCGGCGATGGACTGCTGTTCGGCGGTGTGGATGCGGCGCCGGGCGCCGTCGTACCAGTAGACGCGCAGCAGCCGGCTGTCGGCGAAGATCGAGCGGGCGCGGTCGATGAGCGCCTCGATCAGGCCCTCGGCGTCGAGGTCGAAGGCCCGGCGGTCCTCGGTCCCGGCCACCAGGCGTCCCGCCGCCGCGTACAGGTATCCCGCGTCGACGAAGATCGCGTGGGTCGAGGGTGTCTTGGCCACCTCGGCGAGCATGCGTGTGAGCAGCTCGTTCGTGCGGTCGATGCGGGCGGCGAGGGCCGGAAGGTCGTCGTTCATCGTCCCCCATTGTCCTGGTGGTCACGCTGCGAACACAACCGGTCCCGTTCAGTCTCCGCAAAGCCTCTTACTCGCTAGTAATTAGTCGTTCGAAAAATTTCTTTAGCGTAGGGAATGTTCGTAACATGCGCCGTGTTGACTACTCACGTAGCAGCAGGCACAGCAATCCTCCGCGAGGGGGATGACCAGACGAAGGGAGAAGCAATGCGCTTCGAAATCATGCGACTCGACGACGTCGACGGCACGCCCGTGGACAGCACCGTCGTGGACGCCGCCTCCGTCAACCGGATCGTTCAGCAGGCCGCCGCCATCGGGCAGCGGCTGTGGATCCGTCCGGCCGACACCTCGGCCTCATAACACGGTCCCGCACAGGTTTCAGAGCCCCCCACGGCGATGCCGTGGGGGGCTCTGTGTGCGCCGGGGGGGCGTCGGGGCACGTCAGCCGCCCCGGATCACCTGCGTGACGCCGTTGATGATCTGCTGCACGGCGATCGCGGAGAGCATCATGCCCGCGAGCCGTGTCACCAGGACCACGCCTCCGTCCTTGATGACCCGGATGATCAGCAGCGAATACCGCATCACCAGCCACAGCACCCCGTGGATGGCGAGGATCGCCGCCCACACCGACACCTGCGCGGCGACGCTGTCGGCCTTCTGCACGGCGAGGATGACGGACACGATCGCCCCCGGTCCGGCGAGCAGGGGCATGCCCAGCGGGACGAGCGCGACGTTGACGTCCTTGGTCTGCTTCGGCTCGTCGGTCTTGCCGGTGAGCAGGTCCAGCGCGATCAGCAGGAGCAGCAGCCCGCCCGCGATCATCAGCGCGGGCACCGAGACGTGCAGGTAGTCGAGGATCTGGTGGCCCAGCAGTCCGAAGACGGTGATCACGCCGCCGGCCACGCAGACCGCCTGGAAGGCCATCCGCTTCTGCACCTTGCCGGGGCGTCCGGCGGTCAGGGCGAGGAAGATCGGGGTGATCCCGGGGGGATCCATGATGACGAAAAGGGTGAGGAACAGGGAGCCGAAGACGGCGACGTCGAACATCAGTGCGGGAGCCTTGCGGGAGGAAGTCAGAAGGGGGACGCGGGGACGAGCCTCAGGCTCCGCCGGTGCCCGGCACCGGGAACGCTCCGGTGGCGCGCCGGGTGATCTCCGCGTACACCTCGGGATCCGTCGTGTACTCGCCGAGTTCGCACGTCTTGCGGCTGCCGTGGTAGTCCGAGGAGCCGGTGACCAGCAGCCCCAGGTCCTTCGCCAGCCCGCGCAACCGCCCCCGCGTGTCCGCGTCGTGGTCCATGTGGTCGACCTCGATGCCGTCGAGGCCTGCGGCGGACAGCTCGGCGATCACCGACTCCGGCACCGTGCGCCCCCGCTTGTCGGCGGCCGGGTGCGCGAAGACGGTGACCCCGCCCGCGCCCTTGACCAGCCGGATCGCCTCGAAGGGGTCGGTCTCGTGCTTCTCGGCGTAGGCGCGCCCGCCGTCGGCGAGCCAGTCCTGGGTGAAGGCGTCGCCCACCGTGGGGACGACGCCCAGTTCGACCAGGGCGGCGGCCACGTGCGGCCGCCCGACGGACCCCTCCCCCGCGATCCGCGCGACCTGCTCCCAGGCGACCGGCACGCCCAGCTCGTTCAGCTTGGCCACCATCGCGCGCGCCCGCGGCACCCGGTCGTCGCGCACCAGCTCGCGCTCGGCGAGCAGGGCGGGCTCCTCGGGGTCGAACAGATAGGCCAGCATGTGCATGCCGACGCCACCGATCCGGCAGGAGAGCTCGGCGCCGGTCACCAGCGTGAGCCCCGACGGCAGCGCGGCGATGGCCTCGGCGTGTCCGCGGGTGGTGTCGTGGTCGGTCAGCGCGACGACGTCCAGACCGGCGGCGGCCGCGTTGCGCACCAGCTCCGCCGGGGTGTCCGTGCCGTCGGACGCGGTGGAGTGGCAGTGCAGATCGATGCGCACGACGCAGCTCCGGGCGGTGACGGTGACGGAAGAGGACGCTCCAGCATAACCGGTGGCCAAAGCCGCCTGTCACACCCAATACCCCGGAGCACCCCCTACATGCGCTCCACGGGCTCCTCCCGGTAGGGCTCTGGCAGCGATGCCTGGCGCGGGCGCGGTCGCCGCACACGGTGGCGTCAAGGCCCGGGCACGCGAGGCGCGGGAGCTGGAGCCGTGGCGCGCCGGTAAGTCGGGCCACCTGAAGAATGCGAGCTACATCTACGTCCTTCCGTGCGGCCGCTCCTCGATCGGTTTCCGTCCGGACGGGTGATCGTCCTTGACGTGGGCGGGCTCGGGTAGGACCGTGGGGCCCTATGAGGGGCGAACCCAGTTGCCCGAAGTGCGGTGGCCGGGTCAGGGCTCCCGGACTCTTCGCCGATTCCTGGCAGTGCGACGTGCACGGGACGGTGCATCCGCTGCAGCCCGTGATCCCGCCCAGCGTCGAGGCCCTCGGCGTCGTCGTGCACCGCACTCAGGTACCCGTGTGGATGCCGTGGCCGTTGCCGGTCGGCTGGCTCTTCACCGGTGTGACGTACGCGGGCGACGACCGCAGCGGGGGCCGTGCCACCGCCGTGGCCTGCTCCGGGCCCGGTCCGCTCGGTGGAGTGGGTGAGCTGATCCTGGTCGCCGAGGAGCTGGGCGTCGGGCTCGGCGCGCACTACGCGGGCGTGGACGGGCCCGACCCGGGGCCCTATATGAGCGTCGAGAAGCCCCCGCAGGCCAAGGTCCTCGCGGCCGGCCGCCCGACCCCCCTCTGGCATGTGTCCGCCACCCCGGACGACCGCGCGGTCTTCGCGGGCGAGGCCCGGGGGCTGTGGCTGTGGGCGGTGGTCTGGCCCGAGCAGTCCGGGCTGCTGATGTACGACGAACTCGTGCTGACGGACCTGCGGGACGCGGGGGCCGAGCTCGAGCTGGTGCCCTGCGGGGCGCTGTCGCCGCGGCTGCTCAAGCCGTAGAGCCCTGCCGGGCGGGAACCCTGCCGGGAGTCACCGCCGCGACCGCTCCCGCCGGACGGGGCAACTGGCCTTCCCCGCAAGCGTTTCGGTGACGTTCCTCACGCAGCGTCAGTCGAGCGGGACGGACGTCCGGGACGGGTCCCGCAGGTCCGTCCCGTTCGTCAGCCAGCGCTCCTGAAGGGCTTGGGCGCCGTGGACGCGCTTCCAGGCGGCCTCGTTGGGGGTCATGGGAAGCAGCGGCAGGAAGCGGACCGGGTCGAGGGGCTCGTCGAGGTCGAGATCCTCGACGAGGCCGCCCGGCTCGGCGACCAGGACCGAGGTGAAGGCGGCCCCGGGCCACAGCGGCCCGCCCACGTCGAGGGACGCCCCCGGGGCCACGACCACCCCCTCGACCTGCGGGGACGCCGCGAGCACGGCGAGCGGGCGGAGCACCTTGTCGGTGTCGGCGCCGCCCGGCCGGACGGACAGGAGCAGTTCGGCGCGCGGGCCCCGGACCGGGTCCGCGAGCACCGCCGTGGGGTCGCTCATCGGCTGCGCGGACATGCCGAGCGTGGCGTAGCGGACGACGCCGCCCTCGTGGAAGCGCAGCACCTCGACGCGGTCCGCACCGAGGAAGGTGACCGCGGCGCGGGCGTCCGGCTCGCCCAGCGCGGTGCGCAGACGGGCCTCGACCAGAGGAAGAACATCAGCCATGCGGCGAGCATAGAACTCGTCAGTACGGGGCAAAGCAGCGCCTTGACACTTCGGCCGGCTGATACTCTGGCCCGGTGGTTCGGGGCAGCACGCAGAAGCGTCGCTATCTTGCCTCGACGCAGACGAGACTCCCTTACGAGGGACCGGCTGGAGGAGGTGGGGCTGTCATGGATCGAAGTCACCCGTGCAGTACCACTCGCTCTTCCCGCCGCTGATACCGCTGCTCTGGCCTCTTCGCCTCCGGCTGGTCGCCGCCTGTCGCACTCATCTTCCCGCGGAAGAGCACTTCGTTTCGTTTTCTTACTTGATCTGCCCGATCCATCCGGTCTGCCGGATCTCTCCGGTCTGATCCAGCAGCGAAGCTCGCCACCGCGACGGAGCGGTGCTCCCCGCTTTGTGGACGTGCCAAACCTTTTCCCCAGCCCTGAGGGCCGGGGAGGCCCCCGGTCAGGACGTCCCCATTCCGGGCAGTTCCAACCGTCGTGACGGTCTTTCTTTGCTCGTCGCGAAGGAGCCTGCCATGTCGATGATCCGCGACCTCCGTGCCGTCGTCCGCCCTGCCCGCCCCTCTCTGCGCAAGGGGGGCGGGCGTATGGACAACGGCGCCTACGACACCACCCGCGACCCGGGAACCCCGTCGGCCGTCGTCGACTGCGCCGTCTACCGCGACGGCTCGCGGGTCGTGTTCCCGCAGGCGCCGACCCCGCAGGAGGCCATGCGCCAGGTGCGGCGCGACGGAGGCTTCGTGTGGATCGGCCTGCACGAGCCGACCGAGGCCGAATTCGCCGGTATCGCCAGCGAGTTCGGGCTGCACCCGCTGGCCGTGGAGGACGCGGTGCAAGCGCATCAGCGGCCCAAGCTGGAGCGCTACGACGACTCCCTGTTCACCGTCTTCAAGACCATCCACTACGTCGAGCACGACCGGCTCACGGCCAACAGCGAGGTCGTGGAGACCGGTGAGGTCATGTGCTTCACCGGCAAGGACTTCTTCATCACCGTCCGGCACGGCGGCCAGGGTTCGCTGCGCGCACTGCGCCACCGCCTGCAGGACGACCCCGAACTCCTCGCCAAGGGGCCCTCGGCGGTGCTGCACGCCATCGCCGACCACGTCGTCGACGGCTACATCGCGGTCGCGGACGCCGTGCAGGACGACATCGACGAGGTCGAGACCGAGGTGTTCTCGCCGGGCCGCAAAGGCACACCGCGCGGCACGGACGCCAGCCGGATCTACCAACTCAAGCGCGAGGTACTGGAGTTCAAGCGGGCGGTGTCGCCGCTGCTGCGGCCGATGCAGCTGCTGAGCGAGCGGCCGATGCGGCTGGTCGACCCCGACATCCAGAAGTACTTCCGGGACGTCGCCGACCACCTCGCCCGGGTCCAGGAGCAGGTCATCGGCTTCGACGAACTGCTCAACTCGATCCTGCAGGCCAACCTCGCGCAGGCCTCCGTCGCGCAGAACGAGGACATGCGCAAGATCACGTCCTGGGCCGCCATCATCGCCGTGCCGACGATGGTGTGCGGGGTGTACGGGATGAACTTCGACTACATGCCCGAACTGCACTGGAAGTACGGCTATCCCGTGGTCATGTCGGCCATGGTGGCTCTCTGTGTGGGCATCCACCGCACGCTGAAGCGCAACGGCTGGCTGTGAGGGCCGCCCGGAGGGACCCGGCCGGGGCCGGTCGTCCGGATCGGTTCGCAGGGCGTCTGCGGGGCTCGTCGACGCCGGTGAGCGGGGGCCGGTGCGGGCAGCCGCGAGGCGCGGGAGGACGTCGCCGCGATGAGGGTCCCGCCGCGCGAGCGCGGTGGGGCGTGGGAGAGCCGGCGGCCGACGGCAACGCCGCAGAGGTGCGCGCCCGCCCCGGCGTCCACGGGATGATCCGAACGACAGGCCCTCTAGGCTGGGCGGCATGACAAGCGAGCTGCGGGGACAGGCCCTCGTCGACCGGACCCTCGTCGAGGAGGCCGCCAAGAAGTCCGGCCTCGTCTGGGTCCGGGGCGCGGACGGGACGGCCGCGCGGGCGCTGTGGCACGTGTGGCACGAGGGCGCGGTCTGCCTGGTCGGCGACGGGCCCGGCGAGCAGCCGCTGCCGGGGCTCGTCGACGGCGGCCGGGCCGAGGTCACCGTCCGCAGCAAGGACAAGGGCGGCCGGCTGGTCACCTGGACGGCGAAGGTCGTAGAGCTCGCCCACGGCACCGAGGCGTGGGAGGCGGCCGTCGCCGACCTCAAGGGCAAGCGGCTCAACGCTCCCGACGGCGAGGCCATGACCGGGCGCTGGGCGCGCGAGTGCCGGGTGCTCCGCCTGGAGCCGACGGGCGCCACCTCGCCGCTCCCGGAGGGGAGTCTGGCCGCGCGGCCCGTCCCCTCGCCCGCCACCACACGGGAACCGGCCCCCGCCGGACTGCCGAAGCTGCTGCTGCGCCGACGCAAACGCACGTGACGCCCGCCCGGTGAAGGGAACGGCGGGCACCCGGCGACCAGGCGACCCGGCGGCCGGTCACGACGACGGGAGCTGCTGCCCGTAGTCCACCGTCTCGTCCTTCGCCGGCTCCTCCAGGGCGAAGTCCTTGCCCCAGGACGAGAAGCGCAGCGTCCCGGCCCCGCCCGCGCGTTGCAGCAGCAGGGGATACGGCCGGCCCTCCAGCGACACGTCCAGGGTGCCGCCGGAGCCACCGTCGCCGGTGATGCGGACCGTGCGCACGCCGGACTGCTCGTGATGGCCGTCGGTGGCCAGCGCGCCGTGCAGCGTCAGCAGACCGTCGAGGAGGAGGTCCTTGTCCGTGAACCCGCTGAACTTCTTGTACGAGGGGTCGCCCGTCGGCACCTTGACGTACTTGCCCTCGAGCTTGTCGGCGGCCGCCGTGTCGGAGCCGCCGCCGGACGTGCCGTCCCCCTTCTTCCAGAACGCCGCGTCCGCCTTGAGGAACAGCTGCTCGCCCACCCGCAGCAGATGGAAGGTGGCCCCCTGCGCGGTCACCGACCCGGCGCCGCCGTCCGCCTTCAGGCTCATGTCGAGCTTGTACGTGCGCCCGCTGGTGACGACGCTCCCCGACAGCCGCACCGCGTCCACGGAACCCGCGGCCGCCTTGGTCCTGGCCTGGATCTGCGCGGCGGACAGCTTGCCCACCCCGTTCGTGCCCGCGTCCGGATCCTCGCTGCACCCGGCCAGCGCGACGCCCGCCACCAGTGCGCACATCACGCTCGCCGACAAGGTCCGGCGAGTACGGCCCTGGGGAATCGCAGTCACAGAGAAGGCTGCCTTTCTGCGGGGGTGTGCTGAGCGGCGTACGGCAGCGTACCGGGGTCGCGCGGGCCGGGCGGAGCCAGTCCGTCCGCACGGCCCACCAGGGCGTATCCGATCGGGACGGGCTAGCCTGAAGCCCGCAGGAGCGGGCAATTGGGAAAAGAGCATCACCGGCAACAGCGCGCACCGGCGCGTACGACAAGAAGGGGCGGTCATGGCAGCGGGAGCCCCCCGGATCTTCGTCTCGCATCTCTCGGGCATCCCCGTGTTCGATCCGAACGGCGACCAGGTGGGGCGCGTGCGCGAGCTGGTCGTCGTGCTGCGCGTGCGGCGGCGGCCGCCGAGGGTGCTCGGGCTGGTCGTCGAACTGTCCACCCGGCGCCGGATCTTCCTGCCCATGACCCGGGTGACCGGCATCGAGTCCGGTCAGGTCATCACCACCGGCGTGCTCAACGTCCGCCGCTTCGAGCAGCGGCCCACCGAGCGGCTGGTGTTCGGGGAGCTGCTCGACCGGCGCGTCACGCTCGTCGAGACCGGCGAGGAGGTCACCGTCCTCGACGTGTCGGTGCAGCAGCTGCCGGCCCGCCGCGACTGGGAGATCGACCGGGTCTTCGTGCGCAAGGGCAAGAAGGCGACCGCCTTCCGGCGGGCCAAGGGCGAGACCCTGACCGTGGAGTGGTCGGCGGTCACCGGGTTCTCGCTGGAGGAGCACGGGCAGGGCGCCGAGAGCCTGCTGGCCACGTTCGAGCAGCTGCGCCCCGCCGACCTGGCCAACGTCCTGCACCATCTCTCCGCGAAGCGGCGCGCCGAGGTGGCCGCCGCCCTGGACGACGACCGGCTCGCCGACGTCCTGGAGGAGCTGCCGGAGGACGACCAGATCGAGATCCTCGGCAAGCTCAAGGAGGAGCGCGCGGCGGACGTCCTGGAGGCCATGGACCCCGACGACGCGGCCGACCTGCTCTCCGAGCTGCCGGAGGAGGACAAGGAGCGGCTGCTGAGCCTGATGCAGCCCGACGACGCGGCCGACATGCGACGCCTGATGGCGTACGAGGAGCACACCGCGGGCGGTCTGATGACCACCGAGCCGATCGTGCTGCGCCCCGACGCCACCGTCGCCGACGCCCTGGCGCGGGTGCGCAACGCGGACCTCTCCCCCGCGCTGGCCGCGCAGGTCTACGTCTGCCGCCCGCCCGACGAGACCCCGACCGGCAAGTACCTGGGCACGGTCCACTTCCAGCGGCTGCTGCGCGATCCCCCGTACACGCTGGTCAGTTCGATGGTCGACGACGACCTCCAGACCCTGGCGCCGGACGCGGCCCTGCCGGTCGTCGCCGGGTTCTTCGCGACGTACGACATGGTCGCGGCGCCCGTCGTGGACGAAGCCGGCTCGCTCCTCGGCGCGGTGACCGTGGACGACGTCCTGGATCACATGCTGCCGGAGGACTGGCGGGAGACGGAGTTCCACCTGGAGGACGAGCCCGCGGCCGGGCCCGGGACCGAGGGGCCCGGCCGGCATGGCTCCTGAACGCGAGAACACCGGCCGCGAGCGCGCCCACGCCGGCGGGGGCCGTGAGCGCACGCCCACGGGCGCCACGGCGACCGGCCGCACCCGGGCCCGGCTGGACCAGCCGCGGCCGCCCCGGCACCGGATCCTGCCCGAGTGGGACCCGGAGGCCTTCGGCCGGCTGTCGGAGCGCATCGCGCGCTTCCTGGGCACCGGCCGGTTCATCGTCTGGATGACGGTCGTCATCATCGCCTGGGTCCTGTGGAACATCTTCGCCCCGCCGGATCTGCGGTTCGACAACTACCCCTTCATCTTCCTGACCCTGATGCTGTCGTTGCAGGCCTCCTACGCGGCCCCGCTGATCCTGCTCGCGCAGAACCGGCAGGACGACCGCGACCGGGTCAACCTGGAGCAGGACCGCAAGTCGAACGAGCGGTCCATCGCCGACACCGAGTACCTGACCAGGGAGATCGCCGCGCTGCGCATCGGTCTGGGCGAGGTCGCCACCCGGGACTGGATCCGCTCCGAGCTCCAGGACGTGGCCAAGGAGCTGGAGGAGCGGCGGGACGGGCACCGCGAGCACCGCGAACATGCCGTATTCCCGGCAGAACGGTCGCGGGCACGTGACGTAGACGACCGGTGACGGGCTTACCGGCGTCACCGGGGATCCCCGTACCATCGTTCTCATGGCTAGCGAAGACGCGGTGCGCGAAGCACTGGCGACGGTGAACGACCCCGAGATCAACCGCCCCATCACCGAACTGGGGATGGTGAAGTCGGTGGAGGTCGCCGCGGACGGGGCCGTCGCGGTCACGGTGTACCTGACGGTCTCCGGCTGCCCGATGCGCGAGACGATCACCCAGCGGGTGACCGACGCGGTCTCCGCGGTGGAGGGCGTCACCCGCGTCGACGTCACGCTCGACGTGATGAGCGACGAGCAGCGCAAGGAGCTGGCGAACGCCCTGCGCGGCGGCCAGACCGAGCGCGAGGTCCCCTTCGCCAAGCCCGGCTCGCTGACCCGCGTGTACGCGGTCGCCTCCGGCAAGGGCGGCGTCGGCAAGTCGTCGGTGACGGTGAACCTGGCGGCGGCGATGGCGGCCGACGGCCTGAAGGTCGGCGTGGTCGACGCCGACATCTACGGCCACAGCGTGCCGCGCATGCTGGGCGCGGACGGCAGTCCCACCCAGGTCGAGAACATGATCATGCCGCCGTCGGCGCACGGCGTGAAGGTCATCTCCATCGGCATGTTCACCCCGGGCAACACCCCGGTCGTGTGGCGCGGCCCGATGCTCCACCGCGCGCTCCAGCAGTTCCTCGCGGACGTCTACTGGGGCGACCTCGACGTCCTGCTCCTGGATCTGCCGCCCGGCACCGGCGACATCGCGATCTCGGTGGCCCAGCTGGTCCCGAACGCCGAGATCCTGGTCGTGACGACCCCTCAGCAGGCGGCGGCCGAGGTCGCCGAGCGGGCGGGCTCCATCGCCGTCCAGACCCATCAGAAGATCGTCGGCGTGGTCGAGAACATGTCCGGCCTGCCCTGCCCGCACTGCGGGGAGATGGTCGACGTGTTCGGCACGGGCGGCGGACAGTCGGTGGCCGAGGGCCTGACCCGCACGACCGGCGCGAACGTCCCGGTCCTCGGCTCCATCCCGATCGACGTCCGGCTGCGCGAGGGCGGCGACGAGGGCAAGCCGGTCGTCCTGACCGACCCCGGGTCCCCCGCCGGCTCCGCCCTGCGGGCCATCGCGGGCAAGCTGGGCGGCCGGCAGCGCGGCCTGTCGGGCCTGTCGCTGGGGATCACCCCGCGCAACAAGTTCTAGCCGGGCGGGTTCACCGCGCGTTCCCGGCCTTTCCGGCCCGGCACGCGGGTCCCGTGCCCCGCTCCGCCTCGTGACTGTGGGGGACCGTCCAGGTGAGGACGGTCCCCCACAGTCACGAGGCGCGGGCGTAACCGCCGGTCAGGCGTATGTCTCGATGTCCTTGACCATGGCGAAGCCCATGCCGTACGCGCTCATGCCCCTGCCGTACGCCCCCACGTGCACCCCCTGCGAGGTCGAGCCGGCCAGCACCCAGCCGAACTCCGACTCGCGGTAGTGGAACGGGGTCGGCACCCCGTCGACCGGCAGGGACAGCATGGACCAGTCGGGGCCGGCGAGGTCGTCGGCGAGGACCCACGCCGTCTCGGTCTGCTGGTCCAGCCAGTCGTCGCGCAGGCTGTGGTCCATCTGGCCCGGCCAGGTGAAGGACAGCAGCCCCACCCCGGCGAGCCAGGCCGCCGACGACACGGAGGTCGCCTCCAAGAGGCCGGTGCCGTCCGCGCTGCGCCGCACGGGGTTCGCGGCGACGGTCACGACGACCGCGAACTTCCCGCGGTCCTCGCCGGCCGTCTCGTGCCGCACGGAGGGCTCGTCCCCGTGTCCGATGGAACCGTGCTCGACGGCCCCGTCGGCGGCCGTGCCCACCTGCATCAGCCAGCGCGGCCCCGTGAAGGCCTCGTCGAGGCCGTACCAGGGGAAGCGTGCCTCCAGGTAGCCGTCGACCGTACGCCGCGCGGAGGGGACCTGCTGTCCGTCCTCCGCGGGCGGCGTCTGCGCGACTGCCCGACTCGTCGTCTCCATGTGCCCGGACGCCTCCTCGTTCTCGACGGAACGACCGGCCCGCCCCCCTTCGGGCGTACTGGTCCGCTCCGCACAACAACCAGGCAGCATAGCCACCCCGCTCCGGGCTGCCGGGGATCCACCCGGCGCGTGGAGCGTGCGCCCCCTCACATCGGGGGTCGCCGACGGCTCAGGTGGCGTCCGCGTCGAAGGGCGGGCGGTCGTCCTCGGCGGGCTTCTCGGGGCGCTTGGTCATGTCGATACGCGCGCCACCGGACGAGCCCGGCGTGCTCGGCGTGCCCGCGGAGCCCGTCGCGGAGGGGATGTCCGTGTCGCGGCTGTGGACCGCGTCCGTGACCTCGGCCATCTCCTTCTTCAGGTCGAAGCCGTTGCGGATCTCCTTGAGCCCCAGCTCGTCGTTGTCCAGCTGCTTGCGGATGAACGTCTTGGGATTGAGGTCCTCGAACTCGAAGTCCTTGAACTCCGGGCCGAGTTCGCTGCGGATGTCCGCCTTGGCGCTCTCCGAGAACTCACGGATCTTCCGGACGGTGCGCATCACGTCCTGGATGACCTTCGGGAGCTTGTCCGGACCGAAGACGAGCACGGCCAGGACGATGATCGTCACCAGCTCGAGCGGTCCTATGTCATTGAACACCTGAAGCTCCTTGCGATGTCCGCGGTCCTCGGCCCTCGGCCCTCGGCCCTCAGTGGTCAAGTTCGGGTCTTCCGTGGTCCGGGCCGGGTCCACGGTACCTGTCGCACCTGTCCGATCGATACCGTCCCGAGGCCTCCGACCGGGTGTACACGGCCGGTTTTCCGCGTTGTTTGCCTTGCGGGACCGGATTTCAGGGTCCGGCCTGTGACGTTCGCGTCAGTCGAGGCGAGCGGGGCCGGCGTCCGCGCCCGCCGACCGGGCGACGGGCGCACCAGTCTCAGCCGCCGTCGGACGAGCCGAGCACCAGGGTGAGCGTGCGCTCCCGCCCGGCGCGTTCGACGGTCAGCTCGAGCCGGTCGCCGGGGCGGTGGGCGCGGATCCGGACGATCAGTTCCCCGGCGGTGTGGACGCGTCGGCCGTCGGCCTCGGTGATGACGTCGCCGGCCCTGATACCGGCCCGGTCGCCGGGGCCGCCGGCCGTGACCGGGGCGTTTTCGTCGGCGCCCGTGGCGCTGACTCGGGCGCCGTCCCCCGTGTAGTCCGTGTCGAGGCTGACTCCGATGACCGGGTGGGTCGCCCTGCCCGTGTTGATCAGCTCCTCGGCCACCCGCTTGCCCTGGTTGATCGGGATGGCGAACCCGAGACCGACCGAACCGCCCTGGGCGTCGGCCGCGTCGGCGCCGTCGACGCCGGACCGGATGGCGGAGTTGATGCCGATGACCCGGCCCCGCGCGTCGAGGAGGGGGCCGCCGGAGTTGCCGGGATTGATCGGCGCGTCGGTCTGGAGGGCGTCCACGTACGAGACGTCGGTCGCGTCGCCGTCCCCGCCGCCGGCGACGACGGGCCGCTCCCGGGCGCTGATGATGCCGGAGGTGACCGTGCCCTCCAGGTCGAAGGGCGCGCCGATGGCGACGACGGGATCGCCGACCCGGACGTCGTCGGAGTTGCCGAGGTGGAGGGGCTTGAGGCCCTTCACCCCGGTCACCCGGACCACGGCCAGGTCGTAGCCGCTGTCCCGGCCGACGACCTCGGCCTCGACCGTCTGGCCGCCGTCGAAGACGACGGATATCCCGCCCCCGCTCTTCGCGGACTCGACGACGTGGTTGTTGGTGAGGATGTAGCCGAGGGAGTCGAGGACGAAGCCGGTGCCCGTGCCGGACTCGTCGCCGCCGCTGACATGCAGGGTGACGACGCCGGGCAGGGCCCGCGCGGCGATCCCGGCCACGCCGTCCGCGGGCCGCCCGACGGGCTCCGCGGAGGACTGCGACAGGCGTATCGGGCGGAGCCCGCCGTTGCGCTCCAGCGAGGTCCCGACGGCGCCGCCGATCCCGCCGGAGACGAGCGCGACGGCCAGGGCGCCGCCGACCAGCTTGCCGCGCATCTGGCGGCGCCACTGGGTCTCGTCGGCGGACTCCGCCCCGGTGGAACCCGCGAACGGGGCCGCGGCCCAGGGGTCGTAACGCTGCCAGGGACCGGAAGGAGAGCCGGAAAACGAGGGGACGGAGGGGGCGGAGGGGACGGAGGGGGCGGAGGGGGCGGATGACGCGGGGGAAGCAGGGGAGGCCGGGGCCGGCACAGGAGCAGGAACAGGAGCAGCGGGGGACGGCGCGAGGGGCGTGTGCCCCGGCCGCGGTTCCGGGCCCGCGGGGTGGACGGCGGCGAGGGGTGTGACGTCGGTTCCGGGGGCCGGGAACGCGGTCCCGGCCCCCGGAACGGGAACGGGACCGGGAACGACCGCCGGGTGCTGGACCGGGGGCGCCGGGGCCCAGGGGCCGGGTTCACCGTACGGCGGGGTGCCGTACGGATCGGGGTCGTGCAGCGGCCTGCCCTGCCGCTCCTCCACGACCGGCTCGGCCGGCCCCGAGGGAACGGGATCGACGGCGGGGGCGTCGGCGGAGGCGGCCTCGGGGCCGCCTGTTTCCGGCTCCGCCGACGGGTTCGGCCGGGCCGGCTCGAAGTCGCCGCCGGCCCGGTCGGGCGCCGGGCTCGCGGACTCGGCCGTCGTGTCGTCGGCCCGGTCCGCCGGGTTCTGTTCCGACGGGTTCTGTTCCGCCGGGGACGCCTGCGGTCGAGGCAGGCTCCACCACTTCGCCTTCGTGGGCTTCCCCTCGTCCATGCTTCTCTCCCCCAGTCGGGCCGACCGCGACGTCGAGCCGGTGGTACCCCCGGCCCTGCCCGGCGCACTCCGCTGTCGCGCCCGGCTGCCCGGCAGGACGCGATACACGATTCAACCAGGTTCGCCGCGCGAGGCGCAGGGCTCGGGTCAGCGGGTGTGCCGCGTGGACGGGAGGGAAGAAGAGGGGCCTGGAGAGGACGAGGTGAGAGGGACGGGTGCGGCGAGCAGACCGGGGCCGGCGAGTTCGGGGCCGGTGGTGGTCCAGGCGGTCAGGGAGACCGGTGAGTTCGCGCCGAGCGGCCGTATCAGGGGCGACATGACCGCGGCGCCGGCCACCATGGGGGTGGTCAGCCGGTGCAGGGCCTGTTCGACCGGGCTGCCGGGCTGAGCGGGCATCCCCGGCAGCAGCGGGGCCGACGCCTCGGTCGGGACCACCGGAACGTCGCCGAGCCCGCCGCCCTGGGAGAGCAGGGGACCGGTGGCACGGCGACGCTGGTTCTCCGCCGCCGCGGAGCCCGTGCCCGGGGTACGGGCCGGTGTCACGTTGCTTCCGGCGCCTGACCCGGCACGGCCGTCCGCACTGGTGTCGACCGGCGCGACGGTGGTCATGCCGCCCAGCGCGATCGCCGCCAGCGACACCGCGCCGGCGGCGACGAACGCGAAGCGCATGCCACGCGACCGCTCGGCGTCGTGCCGGTCGCCGGCGCGGCCGACGGGGTGGATGCGGAAGCCGCGGTCCGGGGCGGGAGAGAGGACGGAGCCGTGGTCCCCGGCGGGCACATAGCGGAAGTCGAACGGCTCGTCCCGTCTCGTGCCCCTCACTCCGAAGACTCCGCCGCCGAAGCCTCCCCCGCCCAGCGGCGTACCACCGCCGTCGGAGTCACCTCCTGCGGGAAGCCCCTGCAGCCGGGCCAGGAAGCTTTCGGAAGGGGCGGGCGGGGCGACCTCGGCGAAGACGTTCTTCAGCCGGCGCTGCGCGTCGACTTCCGTCTTGCACTTCGCGCAGGTCGCCAGGTGTGCGAGTACGCGCTCGCGGGTGTCGTGACCGAGCTCGCCGTCCACCAGGGCCGAGAGCCGGTCGCCGAGATGCTGCTCCGCGAGGAGCCGCTCGGCTGCGTCGTGTCGGGATGCGTTCACGCGGTCGCGCCCCCTCCTCCCAGAGCGGGCACCCGGGCCACGAAGGAGCGACGCCCCGCGCGGGCCTCGGGCGAACGGTGTGCGAGGGCCTTGCGCAGCTGCGAGCGGCCGCGGTGGATGCGGGAGCGGACCGTGCCCAGCTTGACGCCCAGGGTCGCGGCGATCTCCTCGTAGGAGAGCCCCTCGATGTCGCACAGCACGACCGCGGCGCGGAACTCGGGCGCGAGGGTGTCGAGGGCCTGCTGGACGTCCGCGTCGAAGTGGGCGTCGTTGAAGACCTGCTGCGGGGTGGGCTCCTTGCTGGGCAGCCGCTCGGCCGCGTCGTCCCCGAGGGCGTCGAAGCGGATGCGCTGCTTGCGGCGGACCATGTCCAGGAAGAGGTTGGTCGTGATGCGGTGCAGCCAGCCCTCGAAGGTGCCCGGCGTGTACGTCGACAGGGAACGGAAGACGCGGACGAAGACCTCCTGGGTGAGATCCTCGGCGTCGTGCTGGTTGCCGGTCAGACGGTAGGCGAGCCGGTAGACCCGGCCGCTGTGCATGCTGACGATCTCCTCCCACGTGGGCGGAGTCCACGCCTGCCCGTCCGCGTCGGTGGTGAAGGTCGCGGTCTGGGCTGGGCCGACGGCGATGCCGGCGGAGTGGCTGGGGTCAGCAGCGGTGTCGTTCACGGATTTGGGCCTGACTGCCGACCCGAGAAAGCGCCTCAGCACTCCTCCCCGATCCACAGGCGCGGCCGCACCTCCCCTGTCGGCATTGGTGGTGTCGAGTGGAGCCCCTACCATAGCCACCTCGCCCGTTAGCTCCGGATAAGCGGTTTTACGAGAAATTGATCTGTGCTGATACGGCTCATGCGGCTGCGTCAGCACTTGCTCGGCGCCCTGTCCCACGTCGTGATCCAACCGTGTCCCCCCGTAGTCGTTCCCACCCCTTCAAACGACCGGTCCCATCTGCGGGTTCCCGACGGCAGCGGATACAGTCACGCCCAGGCAACCACGGGGACAGGAGAGGGTCATTACCGGCAACCGGCAGGCAAGCTGGGCGTTCGCCGACGCCTACGCCGCCGAGGACGAAGCGCTGCGCTGGGCCCGTGACCGGGCCCGCGAGGCAGGGCTGCGCTCGGTGTCGCCCAGCACGGGCGCCGCGCTGCGGATGCTCGCCGCCACCGTGGACGCGAAGGCGGTCGCCGAGATAGGCACCGGCACCGGCGTCTCCGGGATCCACCTGCTCCACGGGATGCGCCCGGACGGCGTCCTGACGACCGTGGACCCCGAGCCGGAGCACCAGCAGTTCGCCCGGCAGGCCTTCCGCGCGTGCGGCTTCGCCAGCAACCGGGCCCGGTTCATCCCCGGCCGCGCGCTCGACGTCCTGCCCCGTCTGGCGGACTCCGGCTATGACCTGGTCTTCTGTGACGGCGACCGGCTGGAGCTGCTGGAGTACCTCGCCGAGTCGCTGCGTCTGCTGCGTCCGGGCGGGCTGGTCGTCTTCGAGGGCGTGTTCGCCAACGGCCGCACGGTCGATTCGGGGCCGCAGCCCACGGAGGTCATACGCATCCGGGAGCTGTTGCGGGCGGTGCGCGAGAGCCAGGAGCTGGTGACGTCGCTGCTGCCGGTGGGCGACGGGCTCCTGTGCTCGGTCAGGCGCTGAGTCGCTGAGAGGTTCGGGCCGGGGCGTTGGGCCTTTCGGGCCGGGCAGCCACGGCGAACCGGCGAGAACCCGGGGAAGACAACCGCTCCGGCACCCAGAAGGAGGCCGGAGCGGTCGAAAGTGCTGGGTCGCTTCGCGTCAGCCGACGACCTTCTTCAGGGCGTCGCCGAGCGCGTCGGCCTCGTCAGGGGTCAGCTCGACGACGAGCCGCCCGCCGCCTTCGAGCGGAACGCGCATGACGATGCCCCGCCCCTCCTTGGTCACCTCGAGCGGGCCATCACCCGTTCGCGGCTTCATGGCCGCCATGCTCGTTCCCCTTCCTGAAACCAGCTCATCGCCATAGCCGACGGCCCGTGGAGGGCAGCCGCGGTCCAGCGTGGGACCCGCGGCACCGGCATCGAACACATTGCTTCCAGGCCATTATCCCGCATCTCAGGACCTGATGACCAACATCAGTCGGCATCGCTTGGGCAACGCGCGCGAGCAAAACCACTCAATTCGGCGATGTGGCTGCGATACTGCGCGGCCGCACGCACTTCCGACCGCCGGAATCGGTCCCGAATTCTTTGACGCAGGTCACACGTCGGGTCCGGTCCCCGGGCGGTGATCTCCGCCATGCTGTCCTCGTACAGGGGGCGTACCGGCCGGTAGGACGCCCCTGCCGCGACACGGAGGGGAAACGCCATGGTCGACACCGTGCTCTACGAGGTGAGTGACGGGCTCGCGACGATCACGCTGAACCGCCCCGAGGCGATGAACGCGCTGAACGTCGCGACCAAGGTCGCTCTCCGGGAGGCGGTGCGGTCCGCGGCCGCCGACGACGCCGTACGGGCCGTGCTGCTGACCGCCGCCGGCGAGCGCGCGTTCTGCGTGGGGCAGGACCTCAAGGAGCACATCGGGCTGCTGGCCGAGGGCTCGGAGCAGGTCATGAGCACGGTCGCGGAGCACTACAACCCGATCGTGCGGGCGCTGACCGAGGCGCCGAAGCCCGTGGTCGCCGCGGTGAACGGCGTGGCCGCGGGCGCCGGCTTCGGCTTCGCGCTGGCCGCGGACCACCGCATCGTGTCCGAGACGGCGTCCTTCAACACCTCGTTCGCGGGGGTCGCGCTCACCGCCGACTCCGGCGTCTCGTGGACGCTGCCCCGGGTGATCGGTCCGGGCCGGGCCGCCGACCTGCTGCTCTTCCCGCGCAGCATCAACGCCCAGGAGGCGTACGAGCTGGGCATCGCGAACCGTGTGGTGCCGGCGGACGCGCTGCGCGCGGAGGCGGAGAAGGTGGCCCGGGCGCTCGCCGCGGGGCCGACGGTGGCCTACGCGGCGATCAAGGAGGCCGTCGCCTACGGGTCCGCGCACACTCTCTCCGAGACGCTGGACAAGGAGGACGAGCTGCAGACGCGGGCGGGGGCCTCCGAGGACCACGCGATCGCGGTGCGGGCGTTCGTGCAGAAGGAGAAGCCGAAGTACCTGGGCCGCTGAGGCCGTCCGCCGTCGGGTGTGTGTCCGCGTGCCGGTGCGCGCGTCTCGCTGCGTGTGTGCGTGTGGGGGGGGGCGGGCGGCCGTGCGGCCGTCGGGCCCGGCCCGCCCCCGTCAGCGGGCGCTTCGCCCCACGCACGACGCCAGGTGGTCGTTCACCAGGCCGCATGCCTGCATCAGCGCGTACGCCGTCGTCGGCCCGACGAACCGCAGGCCCCGCTTCTTCAGCGCCTTGGACAGGGCCGTCGACTCGTCCGTGACCGCCGGGACGTCCGCCAGGGTCTCGGGCGCGGGGCGGCCGGCCGGGTCGGGGGCGTGCGACCAGATCAGCTCGTCCAGGTCGCCCGCCGCCCAGCCGGCCAGCACGCGGGCGTTGGCGAGGGTGGCGTCGATCTTGGCGCGGTTGCGGATGATGCCCGCGTCGGCCAGGAGGCGTTCACGGTCCTCGTCGGTGAAGTCGGCGACCGAGGCGATCTCGAAGCCGGCGAAGGCGGCGCGGAAGCCGGCCCGGCGGCGCAGGATGGTGATCCAGGACAGGCCCGACTGGAAGGCCTCCAGGCTGAGGCGTTCGAACAGCGCGTCGTCGCCGTGGACCGGTCGGCCCCACTCCTCGTCGTGGTACGTCACGTAGTCCGGCGTGGACAGGGCCCAGGGGCAGCGCAGCGCTCCGTCCGCCCCGGCGAGGGCGGCGCCGTCGCTCACCGCTGGTCCTCGGGGGCGTGCTTCTCCATGGAGACGTGGGGCGCGCCCGGTGCCCGTGCGCCGGCCAGGGCGGACTCCAGGTCGGCGATGCGCGCGTCGCGCTCGGCGAGTTCGGCGGCGAGGCGGTTCAGGGCGTCGTCGACGTCCGCCATGCGGTAGCCGCGGACGGTCAGCGGGAAGCGCAGGCGGTCGACGTCGGAGCTGTCGACCGGCCGGTCCGGGGGCAGCGGGTCGTGCAGGCGCTCGGGGGCGACCTCCGGCAGCGGGCCGCCGCCCTCGCCGCCGCCCACCACGGCGAGTGTCACCGCGGCGACCACGACGGCGAGCGCGATGACCAGGAACAGGAACATAACCATCGGTGGGTCTCCACACTCGGTGTGCTCGGAGCGGATGTGTGTGGGTCCGATCGTGCCATGCGCGTCCGGCAGTTAGGGTCGCAGGCGGCGGATGTGCAGGACGTACCGGGAGAGGTCACAGGGGATGCTCAGGCTGGGCAGGCGTGAATTCGGCGCGCACGAGCCGGTGATCATGGCGATCGTGAACCGGACTCCCGACTCCTTCTACGACCAGGGCGCGACCTTCCGGGACGAGCCGGCCCTCGCGCGCGTGGAGCAGGCGGTGGCGGAGGGCGCGGCCGTCATCGACATCGGCGGGGTGAAGGCCGGGCCCGGTGAGGAGGTGACCGCGCGGGAGGAGGCCCGGCGGACCGTCGGCTTCGTGGCCGAGGTGCGGCGGCGCTTCCCGGACGTGGTCATCAGCGTGGACACCTGGCGGGCCGAGGTCGGGGAGGCGGTCTGCGAGGCCGGCGCCGATCTGCTGAACGACGCGTGGGGCGGGGTCGATCCGCGGCTGGCGGAGGTCGCGGCGCGGTACGGGGCCGGTCTGGTGTGCACGCACGCGGGCGGCGCGGAGCCGCGGACCCGTCCGCACCGGGTGACGTACGACGACGTCATGGCCGACATCCTGCGGGTGACCGTGGGGCTGGCGGAGCGGGCGGTGGAGCTGGGGGTGCGGCGGGAGTCGGTCATGATCGATCCGGGGCACGACTTCGGCAAGAACACCCGGCACAGCCTGGAGGCGACCCGGCGGCTCGGGGAGATGGTGGAGACGGGGTGGCCGGTGCTGGTCTCCCTGTCCAACAAGGACTTCGTCGGCGAGACGCTGGACCGGCCGGTGAAGGAGCGGGTGGTCGGCACGCTGGCCACGACGGCGGTGTCCGCGTGGCTCGGGGCGCAGGTCTACCGGGTGCACGAGGTGGCGGAGACGCGGCAGGTCCTGGAGATGGTCGCGTCGATCGCCGGGCACCGGCCGCCCGCGGTGGCGCGGCGGGGGCTGGCGTAGCCCTCGCCGCGCCTTCTCGCGCCCTCGCCGCGCCCGCCCGTCCCCTCGCCGGGACCTCGGCCCCGAAGCCCCGCTCGCGCGCCTGGACGGCGTCGCGCTCACTCGCCGGACGGGCCGGACTCCCTTACCGGCCCGCTTCCTTGGACACCAGGGCCACCGCCTCCTCCACGTCGTCCGTGACGTGGAAGAGGAGGAGATCCTTCTCCGCCGCCTTCCCCGAGGCGATCAGGGTGTTCTTGAGCCAGTCGATCAGGCCGCCCCAGTACTCCGTGCCGAAGAGGACGATGGGGAAGCGGGTGACCTTCTGGGTCTGGACGAGGGTGAGGGCCTCGAAGAGCTCGTCCAGGGTGCCGAGGCCGCCGGGCAGGACGACGAAGCCCTGCGCGTACTTCACGAACATCATCTTGCGGACGAAGAAGTAGCGGAAGTTCAGGCCGATGTCGACGTAGGGGTTGAGCCCCTGCTCGAAGGGCAGCTCGATGCCCAGGCCGACGGACGTGCCGCCCGCCTCGCTCGCGCCCTTGTTGGCCGCCTCCATCGCGCCCGGCCCACCGCCCGTGATCACGGCCCAGCCGGCGTCGACGAGGGCGCTGCCCAGCCGTACGCCCGCCTCGTACTCCGGCGAGCCGACCGGTGTGCGGGCGGAGCCGAACACGCTGATCGCCGGGGGGAGTTCGGCGAGGGTGCCGAAGCCCTCGATGAACTCCGACTGGATCCGCAGCACCCGCCAGGGGTCCGTGTGCACCCAGTCCGAGGGAGCCCTCTCGTCCAGCAGCCGCTGGTCCGTCGTGCTCGCCTGCACCTGGCCCCGCCGTCGGAGGACGGGCCCCAGACGCCGTTCGTCCGGCGGCTGCTTCTTGCCCTCGGGGTTCCCTGTAGCCATGGTGAGCTCCCTCCGCTTGCATGCGTTCCGCCTCAGCGTAGATCCAGGCGGGTTACCGGCGGGGGACGTCGGCGTGTCCGCAGCGGACGGCCGCCGGCGGGGCGTCCGGCTCAGGCGGTGAGCCAGGCCCTCAGCCGCTCCTCACCGGCCAGGATCTTGGCCGTTTCCACACGTTCGTCCCTCTTGTGCGCCAAGTGCGGGTTGCCGGGGCCGTAGTTGACGGCGGGGACGCCCAGCGCGGAGAAGCGACTCACGTCCGTCCAGCCGTACTTGGGCAGCGGAGTTCCGCCGACCGCCTCGATGAACGCGGCCGCCGCCGGGTGGGAGAGGCCGGGCAGGGCGGCGGGGCTGTGGTCGTCGACCACGAACTCCGCCACCGCGCAGTCGGCGAAGACCTCGCGCACGTGGGCGACGGCCTCCTCCTCGCTGCGGTCGGGCGCGTAGCGGAAGTTGACGGTGACGACGCACTCGTCGGGGATGACGTTGCCGGCCACCCCGCCCGTGACGCCCACCGCGTTGAGTCCCTCGCGGTACTCCAGGCCGTCGATCACCGGGCGGCGCGGCTCGTAGGCGGCCAGGCGGGCGAGGATCGGGGCGGCCGCGTGGATCGCGTTGGACCCCATCCAGCCGCGCGCCGAGTGGGCCCGCTCGCCCCTGGTCCTCAGCAGGACCCGCAGGGTGCCCTGGCAGCCGCCCTCGACCTGGCCGTCGGAGGGTTCGAGGAGCACCGCGAAGTCGCCGGCCAGCCAGTCGGGGCGGGCCTCGGCCACGTGCTTGAGGCCGTTGAGGTCGGCGGCGACCTCCTCGTTGTCGTAGAAGACGAAGGTCAGGTCGCGGTTGGGCGCGGGGACCGTGGCCGCGATGCGCAGCTGGACCGCCACCCCCGACTTCATGTCGCAGGTGCCGCACCCCCACAGCACCCCGTCCTCGTCCAGCCTCGACGGGACGTTGTCGGCGATCGGCACGGTGTCGATGTGGCCGGCGAGGACGACACGCTCCGCGCGGCCCAGGTGCGTGCGGGCGACCACGTTGTTGCCGAGGCGGTCCACCGTCAGGTGGGGCAGCGCGCGCAGGGCGGTCTCGATCGCGTCCGCGAGGGGCTTCTCGTCGCCGCTCTCCGAACGGAAGTCGACGAGCCACGCGGTGAGCGCCGCGGCGTCCAGGGTGAGGTCAAGCGGGGTGTCGGCCATGACGTCGACCCTAACGCGCCGGTCGGCGCGCCCCTCGTCCCCGCCCGTGCCCAGACCTCTCCTGCTCCTCAGTACTCTCCAGTACCTTGTACGCGTGCCAGAGCCGTCGCCTTCCCCCAAGCGCCGCGGCCGCCTCCTCCGTTTCGGGGCGGCCTGCGTGGTCCTGTCCGCCGTCGCGGGCTATGCCGTGGTCCAGTACGTCTCCGGCGGGCGGGGAGACCCCGGTTGCCGGGTCGTCTCCGCCGACACCGGCGGGGGGACGTACGAGTTCACGCCGGAGCAGGCGGTGAACGCGGCCACGATCGCCGCCGTCGGCACCGACCGGGCCATGCCCGAGCGGGCTGTGGCCATCGCCCTCGCGACCGCCATCCAGGAGTCGGGGCTGCGCAACCTCGCGCACGGCGACCGGGACTCGCTCGGCCTGTTCCAGCAGCGGCCCTCGCAGGGCTGGGGAACCGAGCAGCAGGTCACGGACCCGACGTACGCGGCGGACGTCTTCTACGAGCACCTCGCCAAGGTCCGCGACTACACCGAGCTGCCGCTGACGGTGGCCGCGCAGCGCGTGCAGCGCAGCGGGTACCCGGAGGCGTACGCCAAGCACGAGCAGGACGCGGTGCTGCTGGCCGCCGCGCTGACCGGGACCTCGGCGGCGACGCTGACCTGCGACGGCCGCTCGCGGTCCACGGCGTCCACCGGCCCGGCGGCGGTGCGGGCGGCGCTGACCCGTGACTTCGGGCGCGGCGCGCTGCGGCAGGAGGGCGCGAAGACCGGCTCGCAGGCGGGCTCGCAGTCCGGCTCGCAGACGGGGTCGCAGTCGGGGTCGGGCGCCGGGAAGACCTCGTCCGCCGAGGCCGAGGCCCCCCTCGCCCAGAGCTCGGGGCGGACCCTGACGCTCCCCGTGTCCGAGGACACCACCGCCGGCGGGCGCAGTGTCGGCGAGCGCGGCTGGCAGCTGGCGCACTGGGCGGTGGCCAACGCCTCGGCGCTGCGCATCGAGCGCGTCGCGTACGCGGGCCGGGAGTGGGTCTCCGGGAACACCGACAGCCGGTGGCGGACGACCGGTTCCACCAGCGCGGAGGCCGCCGGGGGCACGGTGGCGGGCAGCGGGGCGGACAGCGTGCGGATCGTCACCGAACAGTAGTGCGGGTCTTCCCCCGGCCGGGTTGTGCGCGGGGCGTTCGCACGGCCGGGTGCTCAGGTTTTCGCGCCGTCACCCTCGCAGGTCGGGAATCCCTTGAGGACAAAGGGCCGTACGGGTTTGACGGACTTTCACATCGGGCGGCCTATGCCCGGTTTCATCCACATCCGATAATGCGACGCATTGCCAACTCTTTACGTCGGCCGTGCGCAACCTTCGCGGGCTTCGAGCGGTAGTCACTGCGTCCGGGCCCGGACAGACAGACAGTCACAGCAGTCACAGACAGTCCTTGTTCTCTCCCGTCGAAGGAGCATCATGTCCCTCCCCCTGACCCGCCGGATCGCCCGCGCCGCGCTGCTCGTCGCCGCAGGAGCGGCCGCCGGGGTCGGTGCGGCCGGCTCCGCCGGTGCGGCCCCCGGCCTTCCCGCCGCTCCGAACCTCGGCGGGCTGACCGCCCTGGACGGAGCGAACGTCGGCCACACGGTGGACGGCGCGGCGCAGAACGTGACCGGACTCGCGGGTGAGACCGGCGGCAAGGCCGTGCAGAAGGCGGCGCCGGCGGCGCAGAAGGCGGCCGGCAAGGCGGCGGGCTCCGCCGGGGACCTCCTCGGGAACACCGCGTCGACCGCCGCGAAGGGCGGACTGCCCACCGGCTCCCTCACGAAGGGCGGGCTGCCGACCGGCTCCCTCGCCAAGGGCGGGCTGCCCGGCGCGCAGACCCTGCCGGTGAAGAGCCTGCCGCTCGGCTGACGGCCGCCCCGAGCGGTGAGCCAGGACGGGGCCCGGGGATGTTCCCTGGGCCCCGTCGGCGCGAGCGGGGACTACAGGCGGTCCACCGCCGCTCGGACCCGCTCGTCCGTCGCCGTGAGGGCCACGCGCACGAACTGCTCGCCCGCCTCGCCGTAGAAGTCGCCGGGCGCCACCAGGATGCCCCGGTCGGCCAGGGCGGCGACCGTGGTCCAGCAGGACTCGCCCCGTGTCGCCCAGAGGTACAGGCTCGCCTCGCTGTGCTCGATGCGGAAGCCGTGGGACAGGAGCGCCTCGCGCAGGAGGGCGCGCCGGGCCGCGTAGCGTGCGCGCTGCTCGCGGACGTGGACGTCGTCGCCGAGGGCCGCCACGACGGCCGCCTGGGTGGGCGCGGAGGTCATCATGCCGCCGTGCTTGCGGATCTCCAGCAGGGGGCCGAGGACGGCCGGGTCGCCCGCGAGGAAGGCAGCGCGGTAGCCGGCCAGGTTCGAGCGCTTGGAGAGCGAGTGGACCGCGACGACGCCCTCGTACGAGCCGCCGTTGACGTCCGGGTGCAGGACCGAGACCGGGTCGGCCTCCCAGCCCAGCTCCAGGTAGCACTCGTCGGAGAAGACCAGCACCCCGTGCCGCCTCGCCCAGGCGACGATCCGGGTCAGCTCCGCCTTGGACAGGACCCGGCCCGTGGGGTTGGACGGCGAGTTCAGCCAGAGCAGCCTGAGGTTCGTCGGGTCCAGGGCCGTGGGGTCGTCGTAGACCTCGTACTGCGCGCGGGCCAGTCGCGCGCCCACCTCGTACGTCGGGTAGGCCAGCCGCGGGTAGGCCACCCGGTCGCCGGGGCCGAGACCGAGCTGGGTCGGGAGCCAGGCCACCAGCTCCTTGGAGCCGACGATCGGCAGGACGTGCCGGTGGGTGACCTCGCGGGCCCCGAGACGGCGCTCCAGCCAGCCGGTGATCGCGTCCCGCAGAGCCGGGGTGCCCCAGACGGTGGGGTAGCCCGGCGAGTCCGCAGCGTCGATCAGGGCCTTCTGGATCAGGTCCGGAACCGGGTCGACCGGGGTGCCGACGGAGAGGTCGACGATGCCGTCCGGGTGCGCTGCGGCCGTCTTCTTGTACGGCTCCAGCTTGTCCCAGGGAAAGGTGGGAAGACGGTCGGAGACTGCGGAGGACACGGTGGCTGGCTCACTTTCGTGACGACGGCAAACGCCTCGGCCCCGTACGGCGATCGGGCGGGATCAGGCCGTACGGGACCGAGGCGGCACGGAGTGCGGGCCGCTGCTGCGGATTACTCGGCCGCCTGCGGCGGCAGCGCGGCGATGACGGGATGGTCGCGCTCGATCAGACCCAGCTTGCTGGCGCCGCCGGGCGAGCCGAGGTCGTCGAAGAACTCGACGTTCGCCTTGTAGTAGTCCTTCCACTCCTCCGGAGTGTCGTCCTCGTAGAAGATCGCCTCGACCGGACAGACCGGCTCACAGGCGCCGCAGTCGACGCATTCGTCCGGGTGGATGTACAAGGACCGCTGGCCCTCGTAGATGCAGTCGACCGGGCACTCTTCGATGCAGGCCTTGTCCTTCACGTCGACACAAGGCTGCGCGATGACGTAGGTCACGCTGTCGTTCCTCCTCGATAGGGCGCCGGCGGGCCTCCTCAGGCTCCGCCGCCTGGCGCGCGGGAGCGCGGCGTCGTCGATGCCCGCCCCTAGTATCTCCGTTCTTGGGCATGATCCGAACAGGAGGGGTGAACCGACCTGTGGAAATCTCGGCCGCCGGACGCCTGGAGGTCCGCATCACCGCCGCTGACGTGGGCAAACGCGTCTCCGTGCGGCGCTTGAGCGGTGCCGCGCCCATAGGGGACAAATTCACCGACACGGTCGGTGTTCTCACATCATGGGACGACGGTGTGCTCGTGATCACACGGAAGACTGGGGAAAGCGTCCGTGTTGACGCGTCCTCGCTCGTCGCCGGGAAGGTCGTGCCGGCCGCGCCCGCACGCCGCCGCGGACCCGCCGCCTCCTACGCGGAGCTGGCCCGGGTCGCCGCCCGGGCCTGGCGTCCCCTGGAGAGCGAGCGGCTCGGCGGCTGGGAGCTGCGGGCCGCCGCGGGCTTCACGCGGCGGGCCAACTCGGTGCTGCCGCTCGGCGACCCCGGGATGCCGCTCGACGCGGCCCTGGACGTCGTACGCGACTGGTACGGCCGGCGCGGGCTGCCCGCCTATGTGCAGACGGCGACGGGCGCCGAGGGCACGGAGGAAGTGCTGAGCGCCCGGCTGGAGGAGCGCGGGTGGGTGCGCGAGGTGACGGCTCAGCTCTGGATCGGGGCGCTGGCGCCGGTCGCCGACCGGGCGGAGGCAGGGGGCGTGGTGACGGCCCGGGAGGCCGACGGGGCGTGGCTGGCGCGGTATCGGCGCAAGGGGGTCGGTGAGGCGGCCCTGAAGGTGCTGGCCGGGGGCTCTCCCCGCGCGGGCGAGGCCGGGAGCGGGGACGGGCCGTCGGTGTGGTTCGCGTCCGTGCCCGGACCGGACGGCGGGGCGCCGGCCGCGATCGGGCGGTGCGTCGTGGACGGGCGGTGGGCCGGGTTCGCCGCCGTCGAGGTCGATCCGGCGCGCCGGCGTGAGGGCCTCGGCACGACCGTGATGGCCGCGCTGGCCCGGCGGGCGCTGGCGGAGGGGGCCTCGGCTGCCTGGCTGCAGGTGGAGGAGGAGAACGCGGGCGCGCGGGCGATGTACGCCGGGATGGGCTTCGTCGCGCATCACGCCTACCACCACTACCGGGAGCCGTCCGCGGAACCCTCACGGGACTCCGCGCGGGAGTCCTCGCGGGAGTCCTCGCGGGAGTCCTCGCCCCGGTCCTCGACGGGGGCGTCGTGAGCGAGCCCGGGAGCGGGATCGACGGCGGCGAGGTGCGCCGGCGGTTCGCCGAGGAGGCGAGGGCCGAGCGGCCCGACCTGGCGCTGCTGTGCCTGCTGATCGGCGCGGCGGCGGATCCGCGGCTGGACGAGGCCGGTCTGGACGCCGCTCAGATCGAGCTGGACCGGCTGGCGGGTCAGCTGCCGTTCCGGCCCGGCGGGCCGCACGCGTGGGCGGTGGCGCTGCGGGATCTGCTCGGCGGGCTGTACGGCTTCGGCGGGTCGGCCGCGGACTACGAGCGGCTGGAGTCGTCGCTGCTGCACGCGGTGCTCACGCGGCGCCGGGGACTGCCGATCCTGCTGTCCGTGGTGTGGATGGAGGTGGCGCGGAGGGCCGGGGCCCCGGTCCACGGGGTCGCGCTGCCCGGGCACTTCGTGGTGGGGTTCGGGCCGCCCGGGGACATCGAGCGCCAGGTGCTCGTCGACCCCTTCGACGGGGGCCGCCTGCTGACCGGCGGCGATGCGGAGCGGTTGGTCGCCGGGGCGACGGGGGCGCCGCTGGAGCCGTCGATGCTGGAACCGGCGGAGCCGCTGGACGTGGTGGTGCGCATCCTGAACAACGTCCGCTCCTGGGCCGCGGCCCGTCCGGAACGCTCCGACGTCGCCCTGTGGGCCGTCGAGCTGGGGCTGGCCGTACCCTCGCACCCGGCCCGACTTCGTTACGAAAGAGGCCAGTTGCTGGTTCAGCGGGGCGACTTCGTCGGCGGGGCCGTCGAGTTGGAGGAGTACGCGTCGCTGGTGGAGGTGGTGGACGAGGCGATGGCGGAGCGGGTGCGCAAGGAGGCGTTCGCCGCACGGGCCCTCCTGAACTGACGCCGCGCGGTCCCGCGAACCCCTCCGCCCCGGTCAGCCGGGCTGCGGCCCGGGCCTCACAGCCAGCCCTTCTCCCTGGCCGTGCGGACCGCCTCCGCCCGGTTGCGCACCGCGAGCTTCTGTATGGCCGTCGACAGGTAGTTGCGGACCGTGCCCGGGGACAGGTGCAGCGCGGCGGCCAGTTCCGCGTTGGTCGAGCCGTCGGCCGCCGCCCGCAGGACCTCCCGCTCGCGCTCGGTCAGCGGGTTGGCGCCCTCCGCCAGGGCCGCCGCCGCGAGGGTGGGATCGATGACCCGTTCGCCCGCGAGGACCTTGCGGACCGCCTCGGCGAGCTGGGCTGCCGGGGCGTCCTTGACCAGGAACGCGTCGGCGCCGGCCTCCATCGCGCTGCGCAGATAGCCGGGGCGGCCGAACGTGGTGAGCACGACCAGCTTCAGCCGCGGCAGGTGGCGGTGGAGTTGAGCCGCGGCCTCGAGGCCGGTCGCGCCCGGCATCTCGATGTCGAGGAGGGCCACGTCGACGTCATGGGCACGGGCGGCCGCCAGGACCTCGTCGCCCCGCGCCACCTGGGCGACCACCTCGATGTCGTCCTCCAGGCCGAGCAGGGCCGCCAGGGCCTCGCGGACCATCGACTGGTCCTCGGCAAGCAGGACCTTGATCGTGCCACCGGTCATGAGCGGGATCCTATGCGGGAGGCGGGGCCGGCCGGGACGCGGGCGGTCAGCCTGAAGCCTCTCTTCAGGCGGCCCGCGTCCAGGGCGCCGCTCGCCTTCTCCAGCCGTTCGGTGAGGCCGGTGAGACCGTTGCCGAAGCCCTTGCCCGGGCCGCCGGAGCCGTCGTCCTCGACGGAGAGCTCGACGACCGGGCCGTCGAGGGTCTGACGCCGTACGACGTCCACCGTGCAGCGGGTCGCGCCGCTGTGCCGTACGACGTTGGTGATCGCCTCGCGCAGCGCCCAGGCCAGAGCGGACTCGCTCTCCTCGGGGACGCCCTCCAGGTCCGGTTCCGCGGGGATCGCGGCGACCACGCCGGCTGCCGTCAACGCGACTTGCGCGCCCGCCAGTTCGGACGCCAGCCGGGGGCGGCGGTAGCCGGTGACCGCCTCGCGCACGTCCACCAGGGCCTGACGGCTGACCTGTTCGATGTCGGCGACCTGCTGGGCCGCCTTGTCGGGGTGGCCGGGGAGCATGCGGCCGGCGAGCTCGCTCTTGAGCGTGATCAGGGACAGCGAGTGGCCCAGCAGGTCGTGCAGGTCCCTCGCCAGCCGCAACCGTTCCTCGTTGGCCGCCAGTTGGGCGACCGTCGCACGGGCCTTGCGCAACTCCACCGTCGTCCGCACCAGTTGGCTCACGCCCGTCATGGCGAACCCGATGAGCAGGACCAGCACGAGGAGGTTGAGGGCCTCCTCCTCGTCGCGGCGCAGGCCGACGAGGAGCATGACCGCGCCGGTGCCCGGGATCGTCCAGAACGCCGCCCGCAGCGGGAGCACGCTCCCGCAGGCCACGGAGACGTAGCAGTACAGCCCGAGCCAGGCGGAGCCCAGGGTGAGGCTCAGGACGGTGGCGAGCACCGCCATGGAGCCGATCAGGGAGCCGACGAGCTTCGGGACGAACGGCACGTCCCCCATGTTGCGGAACAGCAGGCAGAGATAGAGGGCGACGAACACCGCCAGGCCCAGCCAGCCCGCCGCGGTGGCGCCCGCGGTGTGGTTCCCGGAGACGAGGTCATGGACCGGCGAGCTGAGGAAGACCAGCCAGACGCCGATCCAGAGCAGCTTGCGGCGCCACAGGTCGCGCCGGTTGCGGGCCGCCAGGCCCGGCAGGATCCCGGACTCCCGCCGGGCCTCGTACGACTGGTCTTCCGTCATGGCGCTCACGCCTTCAGCGTGTCCTTCCGGTACAGCCAGGCCGCGCCGCCCGTGAACAGGGCGAAGAAGGCGACCAGGACGGCGATGTCCCTGGCGTGCGGGGCCTGGCTCTGTTCGATCGCCTGGCCCAGCGCAGCGTACGCGTGGGTGGGGACCCATTCGGCTATGTCCCGCAGCCAGGCCGGGAAGGTGGCCGTGGGCCACCACAGGCCCCCGAGGATGGACAGCCCGAAGTACGTGATCATCGTGATCGGGCGGACGGCGTCCCCGTCGGCGAGGTAGCCGATCGCGACTCCGAGGGCGGCGAAGACGAGACTGCCGGCCCAGATCGCGGCGGTGAGGGCGCCCCACTGCCAGGCGTCCAGCCGCACGTCCTTCAGGACCGCGGCGCAGACGAACACCACGACGATGGACGGGAGGCTCACCACGGCCGCGGCGGCGGTCTTGGCGAGGACGTATCCGCGGCCCGGGAGCGTGGTCAGCCGCAGCTGCCGCACCCAGCCGTTCTCGCGCTCCTTGGCGATGCGCTCGCTGTTGCCCATCAGGACGGCCGTGAGAGCTCCGAAGGAGGCCATCGAGACCATCATGTACGTCGGGAGGGTCAGGCCGGTCCCGTCGACCTTCGTGGTGGCGCCGGAGGTGCTGGAGATCAGCAGGAACAGGACCGACGGGTAGATCACCGAGAAGAACAGGAACTTGCGGTTGCGCAGGGCGCGGGCGAGCTCCAGCTTGATCAGGTTGTTCACTTGGTCTTCGCCTCCTCGGCGGCGGTGATGGCGACGAAGGCCTGCTCCAGGCCGAGCCCGGCGACTTCGAGGTTGCGGGGGTAGAGGCCGAGTCCGTACAGCGCGTGGACGGTGGCGTCGGCGTCGGCGGACTGGATGCGCACGGTGTGCCCGGACCCCGCGGCGGAGTCGTTGCGGGACACGGTGAGGGCGGTGAGGAAGGGCAGCTCGCGCAGGGCCCGTTCGTCGGTCTCGCCCTCCAGGTCGAAGGAGATCCGCCGCGCGCCCGCCCTGGCCTTGATCTCGGCCGCCGTGCCGTCGGCCAGCAGACGGCCCCGGTGCAGGACCAGCACCCGGTCGGCTATGGCGTCGGCCTCTTCCAGGTAGTGCGTGGCGAACAGGACGGTGCGGCCCTGGTCGGCCTGCTCGCGCATGGTGGCCCAGAAGGACTGGCGGGCGGTGACGTCCATGCCGGTGGTCGGCTCGTCCAGGACGATCAGGTCGCTGTCGCCTGCGGTGGCGAGGGCGAACCGGACGCGCTGGGCCTGGCCGCCGGAGAGCTTGTTCACCTTGCGGGAGGCGATCTGCGCGATGCCCGCACGGGCCATCACGTCGGAGGCCTTGTACGGCCTGGGGTGCAGGGCGCAGGCGAGGCCGACGAGTTCGGCGACGGTGACCTCGTCCATCAGTCCGCCGCTCTGCAGCATCGCGCCCACCCGGCCGGCGACGATCGCCTCGCGCGCGGTGCCCCCGAAGACGCGGACGGCGCCGCTGTCGGGTTGCTTGAGGCCGAGGAGCAGGTCGAGGGTGGTGGACTTGCCGGCTCCGTTGGGTCCGAGCAGCGCCACGGTCTCCCCCGGGCGCAGCGAGAGCGTGAGGCCGTCCACGGCCCGTACGTTCCCGAAGTTCCTGCTCACCTGGTCGAAGTCGACCACGGGTGCTGTCTGCGTCGTCATGACGGTCATCGTCGCGCGGGGGGCCGTCGGGGCGGCAGTGCCGGACGTCCGGGGTGCCGCATGACAGATGTCATGCGGCACCGCCGACGCGTCAGCTGGGGTCGGTGTCGATGACCCCGGTCCGGTTCGTCGTGCTCTTCAGGGCCGGACGCAGGGCGCCGATGACGTCCTGGACCGTGACGGCCGTCTTCTGACCGGTGCCGCGGGTGATCAGGACGCCGTTGAAGGTGCCGCCGTAGAGCTCGGTCAGCGCGGCCTGGTCGTAGCTCTCGACGAGCTTGCCGTTGACGGCCTTGACCCGGAGGAACTTCCACAGGGAGTTCTTCGGGCTGAAGGAGACCGCGTGGGCGGCGTCGGTCATGACCGTGACCTTGCCGGACATCGCCGGTTCGGCGAACTCCTTCATCATGCGGTCGACCTCGGCGTCGGGCACCGTGGGCTGCCTGGTGGTCGTCGGCACCTTCACGCCGGCCGCCGAACCGGTCTCCACCTGGGTGCGGTAGGCCGCCACCACGGCGTCCTGGGCCTTCGCCGCGTCGATGCCCTTGCCGGCCTTGCCGTAGACGGGGACGGCCTTGCCGGGCTCGAACTTGACGGTGCCGTCGGTGGCCGAGCCGGAACCGCCCGCCGCGCTCTGCAGAGCGGCCTGGAGCTTCTCCTCGTCGACGGGCATCGCGGGCTCGACCTCGCGGTGCTGCCCGAACAGCGAGCCGACCACGGAGAGCGGGTTGTAGTCGCTGCGGGCGGCGGCGTCGACCGTGGCCTGGAAGTCGAACTGCAGGCCCGCCTGGTCCGGCTTGAGGGTGACCGTGCCGCCGTCCACGGAGAGCTTCAGCGGCTGCCCGACCCGCTTGCCGAAGGCGTCGTCCAGCTTCTTGACGGCGTCGTCGCGGGTGCCGCCGCCGATGTCGACGCCGAGGACGGCGGTGCCCTTGGGCACGTCGGAGTGGTTCATCAGCAGGCCGGCGCCGTAGAGGCCGACGCCCGCGACGACCACCAGACCGCCGAGCAGCGGGAGCTTGCTGCGACCCTTCTTTTTCTGCTTCTTGGAGCCGCCCGCGGACGGGCTCTTGGCGCCCGGCTGCGTGCCCTTGGGCGGGGTGTGCGGCAGCGGTCCGTCTGCGGACGCGCCGCCCGGTCCGAAGGGCCCGCCCGAGCCGCTCGTGCCGTCGGCCGGGACGACGGGGATGCCGCTGGTGACGGTGTGTCCGGAGACGTTGTCGACCGGACGGCCGCCGTAGCCGCCCGCACCCGGTTCGGGGGCGTGCTTCTGCGGGGTGAGGATCGCGGTGTCGTCGCTCAGGCCCCCGCCGGGGAGCCGGCCGGGGCCCACGCCGGCGCCGACGCCGGGAGCGGCGGACCGCGGCCCGCCGGGACCGCCGGGACCGGACGGCGTACCGGGGCCGCCGGGGGTTCCGGGAGCGCGCGTGGCGCCGGGAGCGCCGCCGTTCACCGGGGGCACCATCGGGCCGTCGCCGGTGACCGGGCCGGTGGTCGGGCCCGCGGGGCCGCCCTGCGGTCCGCTGGGAAGGCCGCGGGGGCCGCCCGGCCCGTCGGGGCCGTTGAAGTCGTAGGAGCCGCTCGGACCGTTCGGACCGCCCGGGAGGCCGGCCTGGCCCCTGGGACCGCCGGGAAGGCCGTGGGAACCGTCCGGGAGGCCGTTCGGGAGGCCTTCCGGGAGGCCGTTCGGGCCGCCGGGACCGCCGTTCGGACCGGGGAGGCCGTTCTGGCCGGTGCCGGAGAAGTACGGCAGGTCGTCGCGGCTCGACTCGGCGCCGCCCCGGCCCTGTGCCTGACCCGGCCCCTGTGCCTGTCCGGGACCTTTTCCTTGTCCCTGGCCCCGGCCCGGACGCGGGCCGTTGCCGAGGGGGCCACCGGCGAGCGCCTCGGTCACGTCGAAGGAGCCCGTGCCGCCGCCGTGCCCTGGTGCCACGGGACCGCCCGTGGCGCCGGAGAGCCCTGCGCCGTTGGAGCCGCCGGAGCGGGCGCCGCCCGGCACGCTCATGGAGCCGACCACCCCGCCGGGACGCCCGGGGCCCGGGCGCGCGCCGCCGGAGGCGGGTGCGCCGGGAGCGGGCGCCGCGGCCGCGGGCGTGCCGGCCCCGGCGGCCGAACCGCCCGGCAGACCGGCTCCGTTGGTCCCGCCACCGCCCTGACCGCCCTTGGCGGGCCCGGACTTGCGCGGCGCGAACCAGTCGCTCCTCTTGTCCTCGGCGCCGGTCCCGGGACCGGCGGGCAGCTCGAACGAGCCGGTGTCGGACGAACTCGGGCCGACGGCGGCCGAAGGCGCGGCCTGCTGCGCCTCGACGCCCGTGTCGGCCCTGCCGCCCGGTCCGTCGTCCGCCGCGTGGTCGGCATCGCCGACGGGCGTGCGCACGACGACCGGCGGAATGGGCCGCGATCCGGGGATGTTGATGCGGATCCGCGTCGTCAGCGTGGTCTCGGTCTTGCGTTCCTCCGGCCGCGCGGCCGAACGGCCCGCGTCAGCACCGCCGTCGGACACCATGGGGGTGCCGTACGGCGGCGTGCCCGAGGGGTATGCGGCTCCGCCGCGCCCGTTGGACCCGTTGGGCCCGGAGGACGGACTGTCAGTTTCACGACTCAAGGCAGGTTCTCCAGGTTGGCTCCGCCGCCCGCCACGACCTCACGGGCAGCTCGGCGGCGCGCACCACCATACTGGCCACTTCTGGCCCGTATCCCACGACCGCCGGGGAAACCCACACGGGACTCCCACGGGCGGGTCACGGTGAAGTGGTACGTCACTTCCCAAGTCGGACGTCGTCGCCGAGCGGTTGCCGCCCCAAACCAATGGTGGCGCAGATCACAGCAAGTGCCATGCCGCCGAGCAGGAAGAGGTACGAGCCGCCGCCCGCGCCGAACAGGAAGTCACCTTCAGGTCGCCCCGCGGTGCACAGCACGACGGCAACCATCCAGCCGACGGCGGGCGCGACGGCACCGGCACGGGTGCCGAGGGCCCGCGCGCCGCCGATGAACAGTCCGGCCGCGCCCGCGAGCGCGAGGATCAGACCGCCGGGGAACGAGCCGGCCTGGACGAGCGCGCCCGCGACGCCGACGACCGCCCCGAGCAGCAGGAGCGCCGTGTAGGCGGCGGCCCGTCCGGCGGAGGGCATCCGCAGCGGCTGGGCGAGCATCGAGCCACGGTCGGACATCAGGCCGCCTCCGCCGTGTCGTCGACGCCCGCGAACAGGTCGGTCTCCCTGTTCCCGGCGGGCCCACCGGCGGACTCACCAGCGGGTCCTCCGCGCACGAGCTCGTAGTACTCGGTCGTGAAGAGGGGCTGGGCCAGCTCGTTGGACAGGACGAAGTACCGGTCCCCCGGGGCGACTTCGATCTGCGTGGCGTGCGCGCGCAGCGCGGCGGCCTTGGCTGCCGCGGGGGCGCCCGTGCCGTCGATCTCGGCGGTGACGCGGTCGTCGTCCACGACGCCCGGCACGTCGGAGACGGCGGCGCTCCTGGTGAAGGGGAGCCCCGGCAGCTCGTCGCGGAGCCGGGCGAAGGCGCCCTCGGCGACGGACCGGGGGACGCGGTTCCAGTACACCTTGGGGATGCGCCACCCGGCAGCCTCGGCCAGTTCCGCGGCCCGCATGGCGACGCGGTGGGCCTGGATGTGGTCGGGGTGGCCGTAGCCGCCGTCGTCGTCGTAGGTGACGAGGACCTGGGGACGCACCTCCAGGATGACCTCGACGAGGGACGCGGCGGCGGCGTCTACATCCGCCTGCCAGAAACAGTCGGGGGCGTCGTTGTCGGGCAGGCCCATCATCCCGGAGTCGCCGTAGCGGCCGGGGCCGCCGAGCAGCCGGAAGTCGTGGACGCCCAGTGCGGCCATGGCCGCGGTGAGCTCACCTCTGCGGTGCGCCCCCAGGGCGGGGCCGGTCAGCTCCCGCAGCTGCGGCGGGATGACCTCGCCGCGCTCACCGAGGGTGCAGGTGACCAGGGTCACATGGACGCCCTCGGCCGCGTACCTGGCCATGGTCGCGCCGTTGTTGATCGACTCGTCGTCCGGGTGCGCGTGCACCAGCAGCAGACGCCGCGCGGGCAGTTCCGTCATGACCCCAACCCTACGAGGCGACGCCCTCCACCGGTCATCCACCCGCCCTCCCGTCACCCGTCGCCGACGAGCACAGGCCCCGACGACTCCCGACAGGGCTCAGGCGCCTTCGCGGTCGCCCGTGAAAATCGATTCGGCGGACGACGCGGTGACGGCCCGGAGGAGCCAGTCCCGCAGCAGGTCCGGGTCGTCGCAGCCGGTGACGCGTTCGCGCACCTCGTCGGAGACGTCGAGGCCACGCGCCTCCAGCACCAGCAGGATGTCCTCGGCACGCCCCTGGGCGCGACCCTCGTCACGGATCTCTTCGGAGATGTACGACTTGTAGAAGGAGAGGTCCACGGCCACCAGGTTCCTCCAGAATTCTCCGGCCGGGCGATTGACGCCGAGGCCTTGAGCGGTGAGCTCGATGATCGGGTCAGCAACAGCTTCGGGCACATTTTGCAGAGCGGTGGACAGGGCTTTCAGTATCCCATCCACTGCCGGGTTCTTCGCGTGGGTGATGGCGGACAGTGCGGCCAGGGCCAGGTCAGCGCTGGCCTCGTCCGGATCGGTGATCAGCGGCATGTTGTGCGGACCTGCCACGAGCGGACGCACCGTGAGGGAGGCCCACCACTGGGGGCCGATGGGCACGGGCTGTGCGGCCCACTCGGCCGTGATCCGGTCCTGGCAGACGACCAGGAGTACGGGCGGCGTCTTGTACTTCGCGAACAGGAAGGACACGTAGTAGGCCCAGCTGGCCGTCTTGTCCGGGTCCTTCGCGCTTTGTGCTTCGACAGCCAGCAAGAACGACTCGTCGCCGTCGAAACGCAGCAGCGTGTCGACGCGCCGTTCGACGGGTCGGGTCTCGGTGAGATCTGTCGGCAGAACCGTCACGCGGTCGGGTGGGACGAACGGGAGGCCGAGCACTTTGGAGACGCCGGTGAACAGACCGGGGTACTCCTGGAAGATGCGGTGCATCGCCTCATGGGACGAGTTGACCATGCGTTTCCTTTGCTTGTGGGGTCTTCAGAGGGCCGCCGCCGACTGTTCTCTGCAGTCGCGGCAGCGGGCGTCCGGCTCGGGTGAGCGGATGCCTCGGTCCCAGCCGTCGCAGTTCCGCATCCGGGGCGGGGCGGGCGGCGGTGGGGACGCCGGTGCACGGAACGGCGGCGGAGGTGGCAGCAGGGCGGTGAGCCGGTGGGCCAGAAGGGCGGCGGGACGGCGGACGCCCTCGGGCGGAAGGTCGGCGGTGAGGGCCTGGCGTACGGCGGCCGGGCTGACGTCCCGCTCCAGCCAGGCGGCGACGCCGAGGGCGAGGTGGGCCGTGTCGCAGGCGGAGAGGAGGAGGCCGGGGTCGTGACGGCGCAGGCCGGCGAGGAGATCGGTTGCCGCCTGGAGGAGAGCGGGGGCGGGGTAGCCGGGGCGCGGGACGGCGGGGAGCGGCTTGCGGGGTGTGCGCGCCTTCGGCTTGGCGGGGGCCGCGGTGTCGTGGGCGTGTCCGGCGGCTGCCGGGCGGCGGTCTTGGCGGCCGGGCTGGTTGCAGGAGACCGCGCGGGTGACGAACCGGCCGCCCGGGACACGGCAGCGCTCGCGGCGCAGATAGCCGTGGGACTCCAGTTCGCGCAGGGCGGCGGCGATACGGGTGGCGCCCTCGGGGAAGCGGGCGGTGAGGGACTTGATGTCGACGCGGGCGCCCTTGGGCAGCGACTGGATGTGCACTCCCAGTCCGATGGCCAGGAGCGACAACTCCCGGTGCTGGGCGAGGTGGTTGCCGATCACCGTGAAGCGGGTGGTGTGCCGGGCGTTGTCGTGGGTGAGCCCGCTCGCGGGGAGGTGCTTTTTGCCCGCCTTACGGGACTCGGGGCACTGGGTCGCGCTAGGGTTTTCCGTATCCATCAGGAAGGTCCTGCTTCCTCGGTGGTCAGGCCCTCGCATCGGGATTGCCGTCCCGGCGGGGGCCGTCGCATGTCTGGTGGGGTGGTGAGCGCTGCGGCTCGGTACTGCGTTGCGCTGAGCGTAAGTCAGGCAACCCGTCACGAATCCAGCCGAGTTGGGCATATTCACTCGCAGGAGTGAGTTTGGCCGACGGGCGGGAGGGGTGGGGCTTGGTCGGGTTCTTTCTCCGCACTCGTGGTCCTTGGGAATGAGCGCCACTTGTCCCGAAGCCTGAGAATCCGGGTTCCGGTGACGGACGCGCGTCGCCTCGTCCGGTCTTCCGGCGGTCAGGAGTCGTGACGGCTCCGAACGTCCTCCGGCGGCAGTACGACCTCGGCCCAGACCGTCTTGCGCGGGTGCAGCTCCGGGGCCCAGCCCCAGCGGTCGGCGAGGGCCTCGACCAGGAGCAGTCCACGGCCGGACTCGGAGTCGCCCTCCGAGCCCGCGGGCCGCAGGCGGGGCGGCCGGTCACCCGCCGTGTCGGTCACCTCGATGCGGAGCGTGTTCGCGATGACGTAGAGCGTGAGGCGGAAGTCCCGGCCCGGTACACGTCCGTGGGTCACCGCGTTCGCGGCGAGTTCGGCGACGATCTGGCCGGCCGGGTCCATCGGCATTCCCCAGGAGCGCAGTTGTTCGACGGTCAGCAGCCGGGCGAGGCGCGCCCCGCGAGGCGTGGGGGACAACCGCACGCTGAAGTTGCGGAAGTGGCGGCCGGGCAGCCGGGTCCCGGAGGAGACGGAATTCTGGATCACGTCACTCAGAGTGGCCGCTCCCGCTTACCGTGAACAGTGATGAAGCCGTTGCGTACGGTGACCGTCCGGGCGTTGTCCGCTCGTGTCAGGACTGTCGGTTCGGATGACGGAGGGGTGCGAATGACACAGGTGAACGGCACACCGGTCCAGGTCGAGGAGGAGGCGGACGAGCCGGGTTGGGAGGTCGACCCGGACGACGACTGGGGTGTCGCCGTGGTGGAGACGGTGGGGCGGCAGCTGAAGCTACGGCGAGAGGCCGTCGGGATGCGCGCCGCCGAGTTCGGGCTGGCGGTCGGGTACGGCGAGGACCTCGTCTACAAGATCGAGAGCGGGAAGCGGATCCCCCGACCCGAGTACCTGGACAAGGCCGACAAGGTGTTGGGAGCGGGCGGACTGCTCTCGGCGATGAAGGAGGACGTGAAGAAGGTCCGGTACCCGAAGAACGTCCGCGAGATCGCCAAGTTGGAGGCGCAGGCGGTCGAGCTCGGGGTGTACGTCGGGCTCAGCCTGCACGGGCTGTTGCAGACGCCGGAGCATGCGCGGGCGTTGTTCGAGGCCCGGCAGCCTCCTTACTCGGAGGAGGAGGTGGAACGTCTGGTCACCGCCCGCATGACACGGAAAGCGGTCTTCGACAAGTCACCCGTGCCCGCGCTGAGTTTCGTCCAGGAAGAGGCTGCCCTGCGTCGTCGCATCGGAGGCACAATGGTGCGCCGCCGACAGCTCGAACACTTGCTGGAGGTGGCACGGCTGCGCAACGTAACGTTCCAGGTCATGCCGACGGAGAGCGGCGCCCACCCTGGAGTGGATGGCAAGATCGAGTTGCTGAAGTTCGCAGACGGTACGGCGGTTGGGCGTTCCGACGGGGCGTTCAACGGCCGACCTACGACCGAGCCGAAGGAACTCCGCATCCTGGAACTGCGCTACAGCACCATCCGGGCCGAGGCACTCACGCCCGGAGAGTCACTCGCCTTCATCGAGCATCTGCTGGGAGAGACATGATCCGCAAGCACCCCACCGGAGCCCACTCGGAACTGGCCTGGTTCAAGAGCAGTTACAGCGACGGCACCGAGGGAGACTCTTGCGTGGAGATCGCCACCACCCCCGGCACCGTCCACGTCCGGGACTCCAAGTACGCCGAAGCCAGCCCCCGCTTCACGCTCTCGCCCAGCGCCTGGGCCGACTTCGTGCCGTACGCGTCCGAGGGCTGACCGAGGGGCAGCAGCGAGTGCCCTGAGCGTTCTTCGCCGCCCGGCGAGCGGGCCGTGGCCGTGAACTCGTTCAGGGCGGCCTGGAGGTCGCGCGGTGAGTCCCGCCTGGGAACCGGAACCGTGGACGGTCAGGAGGGGCTGGTACCCCTACAGGCGGCCGCAGTCGGGCGAGCCCGCGCCGGCTCCCGCAGCCGATCGTCAGCGTTGATCTCGTCCACGCGCCCCCGCCCTCGGCACTGCCGCTTCTGCGACCGGCGCGGGTGCGGAACAGGGCAGCCGTGCGGCGGGCTCCGGTCGGTCGCCCGCCGGAACCCGCACACGACCACGCGTCAGAACTTGATGCTGCCGATCACGCTCGCCACGCTCGTCGTCAGATCGCTGATCGTGGGCGCGACCGTCGAGGAGGCCAGATAGAAGCCGAGCAGGACGCAGACGACAGCGTGCCCGCCCTTCAGCCCCGACTTCTTGACCAGCAGGAAGACGACGATCGCCAGCAGCACCACCGCCGAAATCGAGAGTGCCACGGCGGTTCACCTCCAAGGACCCGGGAACGTGGGGGACAACAGATCGAGGGAACGGGTAAGTCCGTACATCAGCCAGCAGGTTCATACCCACACAGCGCTAGTGATCATAACTATGTGTGGACGCGCATCTCTCGGCGCACAGCCGCACAAGGGGGGAGCATGGCCAATATGGTCGGGGTATGACGACCGACTCCGGCTCCTTCCCCCGCAGGCACGCCCGCACCCAGCGTTTCACCCTCGGCGCGCCGCGTTCGTTCACGGTGGCCCCCGACGGCTCGCGGGTCGTGTTCCTGCGGTCCGGCTCCGGCACGGACCGCGCGGGCGCCCTGTGGGTCCTCGATCCGGCCGACGGCACGGAACGCCTCGCCGCCGACCCGGGCACCCTGCTCGGCGGCGCCTCAGAGGACCTCTCGCCCGAGGAACGGGCGCGCCGCGAGCGCAGCCGCGAGGGCGGCGCCGGCATCGTCGGCTATGCCACCGACGAGGCCGTGGAGCTGGCGTCTTTCGCCTTGTCAGGGCGGCTTTTCACGGCCGAGCTGCGGGCCGGGACGGCCGCCGAACTCCCGGTCGCCGGGCCGGTGATCGACCCCCGGCCGTCTCCCGACGGGCGGCTCGTCGCGTACGTCGCGGGAGGCGCTCTGCGGGTGGTGGGCGCCGGGGGCGAGGACGACCGGGCGGTGGCGCAGCCGGAATCGGACACGGTTTCCTATGGATTGGCCGAGTTCATCGCGGCCGAGGAGATGGGTCGCCTGCGCGGTTTCTGGTGGGCTCCGGAGTCGGATCGGCTGCTGGTCGCGAGGGTGGACGACACGCCGGTGGAGCGGTGGTGGATCTCGGATCCGGCCCAGCCGAAACGTGACCCACAACACGTGCCCTACCCGGCCGCCGGGACGGCCAACGCGGAGGTGCGGCTGTTCGTGTTCGGGCTCGACGGGGTGCGTACCGAGGTCTCCTGGGACCGTTCGCGCTACCCGTATCTGGCGCGGGTGCACTGGTCAGGGGCGGGGGCGCCGCTGCTGCTCGTACAGGCTCGCGACCAGCGCAGTCAGCTGTTTCTGGCGGTGGACACCGAGTCCGGGACGACCCGGATGGTGCATGCCGACGAAGATCGGATTTGGCTGGAACTTTTCCCCGGCGTGCCGTGCTGGAGCCCCTCCGGACAGCTGGTCCGGATCGCGGACGAGGGTGGTGCGCGGGTGCTCGCGGTGGGCGAACGCCCCCTCACCGGAGCCCAGTTGCATGTGCGGGCGGTGCTGGACGTGACGGCGGACGACGTGCTGGTCTCGGCTTCCGCCGGGGAGGACGCGGTCGCGCCGGAGATCGGCGAGGTGCACGTCTACCGCGTCAACGAGCTCGGCGTGGAGCGCCTCTCCCAGGAGCCCGGGGTGCACTCGGCGGTGCGTGCGGGGTCGGTGACCGTCATGGTGTCGGCGGTGCCGGACCGGCCGGGGAGCGTGGCGCGGGTACTGCGCGAGGGGAAGCAGGCGGCGACCGTCCGGTCATATGCGGAGGATCCAGGTCTGTCCCCCCGCGTGACGTTCACCGAAGGGGGCGCACGGCGCATCCCGTGCGCCGTGCTTATGCCTACGGACTACCCCGGTGACACCCCTCTGCCGGTCCTCCTGGACCCCTACGGCGGGCCGCACGGCCAGCGGGTGCTGGCCGCGCACAACGCGCATCTCACCTCGCAGTGGTTCGCCGACCAGGGCTTCGCCGTGATCGTCGCCGACGGCCGGGGCACACCGGGCCGCTCCCCCGCCTGGGAGAAGGCGATCAAGGACGAGGTGGCCGCGATCACCTTGCAGGACCAGGTGGACGCCCTGCACGCGCTCGCCGAACGCTTCCCGCTCGACCTGAACCGGGTGGCCGTGCGCGGCTGGTCCTTCGGCGGCTACCTGGCCGGACTCGCGGCGCTGCGCCGCCCCGACGTCTTCCATGCGGCGGTGGTCGGCGCCCCGGTCACCGACCTGCGCCTGTACGACACGCACTACCAGGAGCGCTACCTCGGCCACCCCGGCGAACACCCGGAGGTCTACCGGCGCAACTCGCTGATCGACGACGAGGGTCTGGTGGACGCGGTCGAGCCGGCCCGCCCGATGCTGATCATCCACGGGCTGGCGGACGACAACGTGGTGGTCGCCCACTCGCTGCGGCTGTCCTCGGCGCTGCTCGCCGCCGGCCGGCCGCACGAGGTGCTGCCCCTGTCCGGCGTGACCCACATGACCCCGCAGGAGCAGGTCGCCGAGAACCTGCTGCACCTGCAGCTGGACTTCCTCCGCCGCTCGCTGGGCCTCGTCCGGCCCTGACACGGGCAACGGGCCGGGGCGACATGATGCGCCCCGGCCCGTTCACGGCACCCGCACGGCCGTACGCTGTTCAGCCTGACGCGTCCGTATATCGGATACGGGTCGGCCAAGTTGCCTGCGTGTTAACGGGGTTGCAGCGCAAACGCACAGGTGTGCGCCGCCCTGGTCAGGCCTCCCGTTCCTCCGGGGGGACCACCTGTTTCTCCTCCGCGAAGTGGCAGGCCGAGGCGTGGGCCGCGGGGCCCGTGGCGAACCGGAACTCCGCCGGGACGGCCAGCGCCGGCACCTCCAGGGCGCAGCGCTCCCGCGCCTTCCAGCAGCGGGTGCGGAAGCGGCAGCCGGAGGGGATGTCCGTCGGGGACGGCACGTCGCCCGCCAGGATGATCCGCTCCCGGTGCTCCCGCGCCTCCGGGTCCGGCACCGGGACCGCGGAGAGCAGGGCCTGGGTGTAGGGGTGCGTGGGGTGGTCGTAGATCTCGGCGTCGCGGCCGGTCTCCACGATCCGTCCGAGGTACATGACCCCGACCCGGTCCGAGATGTGCCGGACGATCGACAGGTCGTGCGCGATGAAGAGGTAGGACAGGTCGAACTCGCTCTGCAGCCGGTCCATCAGGTTGATCACCTGCGCCTGGACCGACACGTCCAGCGCGGACACCGGCTCGTCGGCGACGATCACCTCCGGGCGCAGGGCCAGCCCGCGCGCGATGCCGATGCGCTGGCGCTGGCCGCCGGAGAACTGGTGCGGGTAGCGGTTGATGTACTCGGGGTTGAGACCGACGACGTCCAGCAGGTCCTGGACCCGTCTGCGCCGGTCGCCCTTGGGCGCCGCCTCGGGGTGGATCTCGAAGGGCTCCCCGATGATGTCGCCCACGGTCATGCGCGGGTTGAGGGAGGTGTACGGGTCCTGGAAGACCATCTGGATGTTGCGGCGGACGGCCTTCAGGGCCCGGCCCGACAGCCTGGTGACGTCCTCGCCCTTGTAGCGGATCCGCCCCTGCGTCGGCCGCTCCAGGCTGACCAGCATCCTGGCGACGGTCGACTTGCCGCAGCCGGACTCCCCCACGATGCCCAGGGTCTCGCCCCGGCCGAGCGTGAAGTCGACGCCGTCGACGGCCTTCACCGCGCCGACGTGCTTGCGGAAGACGATGCCCTGTGTCAGCGGGTAGTGCTTGTGCAGCCCGCTGACCTCCAGAACCGGCTCAGCCATGCAGGCACTCCCTCCAGAAGTGGCACGCGCTCGTGCGGTCGGCGCGCCGCTCGGCGGCCCCGGCGATCCCTGCGGCAGCGATCCCAGTGGCAGCGACGGCCCCGGTGACCTCGTACAGCGGCGGCACGTCCGTGCGGCACACGTCCTGGGCCGCCGGGCAGCGCGGGTTGAAGGCGCAGCCCGGCGGGATGTTCATCAGGTTGGGCGGCAGGCCCTTGATGGCGTAGAGCTCCTGGCCCTTCTGGTCCAGGCGCGGGATCGAGTCGAGCAGACCGCGGGTGTACGGGTGGGCCGGGGCCTTGTAGATGTCGTGGACCGGGGCGGACTCGACGATCCGGCCCGCGTACATCACGGCGATGCGGTCGGCGACGTCCGCGACGACGCCCAGGTCGTGGGTGATGAGGATGAGGCCCATGTGGTACTCGCGCTGCAACTCCGCGAGCAGGTCCATGACCTGGGCCTGGACCGTGACGTCCAGGGCGGTGGTGGGCTCGTCGGCGATGATGAGCGCCGGTTCCAGGGCCATCGCCATCGCGATCATGATGCGCTGGCGCATCCCCCCGGAGAACTGGTGCGGGTAGTCCCTGACGCGTTCGCGGGCGGCCGGGATGCGGACCCGGTCCATCAGCTCGACGGCCCTGGCCCGCGCGTCCTTCCTCGACATGCCGCGGTGCACGACGAACATCTCGCCGAGCTGGTCGCCGACCGAGATCACGGGGTTCAGCGACGACAGCGCGTCCTGGAAGATCATCGCCATCTCGGCGCCCCGTACCTTCCTGCGGTCCTCCTCCTTGAGCTTGAGCAGGTCCGTGCCCCGGAAGACGATCTCGCCGGAGGCGATCCGGCCGGGCGGCATGTCGAGGATGCCCATGATCGCCTGGGCGGTGACGGACTTGCCGGAGCCGGACTCGCCGAGCACGGCGAGGGTCTCGCCCGCGTCCACGCCGTAGCTGACGCCGTTGACGGCCCGGGCGATCCCGTCCCGGGTGCGGAACTCCACGTGCAGGTCGCGTACTTCGAGCAGCATCCGGCCGTCACCTCAGCTTCGGGTCGAGGGCGTCGCGCACCGCGTCGCCGAGCATGATGAACGCCAGGACCGTGACGGCCAGCGCGCCCGAGGGCCACAGCAGGGCGTGCGGGGCGTTGCGGATGTAGGGGGAGGCGGCGGAGATGTCGATGCCCCAGGAGACGGTCGGCGGCTTCAGGCCGACGCCGAGGTACGACAGGGTCGCCTCCAGCGAGATGTACGTGCCGAGCGCGATGGTCGCCACGACGATGACCGGGGCGACCGCGTTCGGGGTGATGTGGCGCAGCAGGACACGGGAGTGGGAGGCGCCCAGGGCGCGGGCGGCCTGGACGTAGTCGTGCTGCTTGGCGGTGATCACCGAGCCGCGGGCGATGCGGGAGATCTGCGGCCAGCCGAGCAGCACCATGAACCCGATGACGGGCCAGACGGTGTTGCTCGTCACCACGGAGAGCAGGACGAGGCCGCCGAGGACGACCGGGATGGCGAAGAAGATGTCGGTGATCCGGGACAGGACGGAGTCCCCCGCCCCGCCGAAGAAGCCGGCGAGACCGCCGAGCACGCTGCCGAGCAGGGCGACGCCGAGCGTGGCCAGGAAACCGACCGTGACCGACGTGCGGGCGCCGTAGACCACGCGGGTGTAGACGTCGCAGCCCTGGCCGTCGAAGCCGAAGGGGTGGCCCGGCTGGGAGCCTTCCTGGGCCTTGGACAGCTCGCACTTGAGGGGGCTCATCCAGGTGATGGAGCCGGGCCACAGGGAGATGAAGACCAGGAAGAGGATGACCAGCGCGGCCACGATGAAGACGGGGTTGCGGCGCAGTTCGCGCCAGGCGTCGGACCACAGGGAGCGAGCCCGTTCGCCCGCGGCCCCCTCCGCGTCCCCCTCAGCGTCCCGCTCGGGCGGTCCCGCGTCCGGCGGCCTCTCCAGGGTCTCGCCCTCCGCCGTGGCCAGGTCCATCGCCCCGCCCATGCCGGTGTCGGCGACGGCGCCGTTCTGAGGCGTACGGGCCGCGCCCGGCAGCTGGTACTCGGGCGGCGTCGGCTCAGGCATAGCGGATCCTCGGGTCGAGTACGGCGTACAGGAGGTCGACGAGCAGGTTGGCCACCAGGAAGACCAGGACGAGGACGGTCACGAAGCCGACGACGGTCTGGGTGTTCTGGCGGAGGATGCCCTGGTAGAGCTGGTAGCCGACGCCGTGGATGTTGAAGATGCGCTCGGTGACGATCGCGCCGCCCATCAGGGCGCCGATGTCGGTCCCGATGAACGTCACGACGGGGATGAGGGAGTTGCGCAGCAGGTGCCGGGTGACGACCCGGCGCCGGGGCAGCCCCTTGGCGACGGCCGTGCGCACGTAGTCGGACCGCTTGTTCTCCGCGATGGAGGTGCGGGTCAGCCGGGTGACGTACGCCAGGGACACGGAGGCCAGCACCAGGCCCGGCACGATCAGTTCGCCGAAGGTGGCCTCGGTGGAGACCGAGGGCTTGATCCAGCCCCACTCGACGCCGAGCAGCAGTTGCAGCAGCAGACCGGTGACGAAGGTGGGGACGGAGATGACCACGAGGGTGAGCAGCAGCACCCCCGTGTCGACGGGCCGGCCCCGGCGCAGGCCCGTCACGACGCCGAGGACGATGCCGATGACGATCTCGAAGAGGATCGCGACGATCGTCAGCCGGACGGTGACCGGGAACGCCGACGCCATCAGCTCGGTGACCGGCTGGCCGTTGAACGCCGTGCCGAAGTCTCCGGTGAAGATGTTCCCCAGGTAGGTCAGGTACTGCTGCCAGACCGGCTTGTCGAGGCCGAACTCCTTCCTCAGCTGGGCGGCGGTGGCCGGGTCGCACTGCCGGTCGCCGCACAGACCCGCGACGGGGTCGCCCATCACGTTCACCATCAGGAAGATCAGCAGCGTGGCCCCGATGAACACCGGGATCATCTGGAGCAGACGCCGGACCACGTACCGGCCCATGGCGGGTCAGCCGACCTTGATCTCGTCGTAGACCGGGACGGAGAACGGGTTGAGCTTGACGTCGGAGAGCCGCTCCGAGTAGCCGGCGCTGCCGTTCTGGTACCAGAGCGGGATGGCGGCCATGTTGTCGCGGACGACCCCCTCGGCCTGCTGGAAGAGCTGCACGGCCTTGGCGCTGTCGGTCTCGGTGTTGGCCTGGTTGACGAGCGAGTCGAACTGCTTGTTCGACCATTTGCCGTCGTTGGAGGAGGCATTCGTGTAGTAGAGCGGCTGGAGGAAGTTCTGGATGAGGGGGTAGTCCATCTGCCACCCCGCCCGGAAGGGGCCGCTCATCTTCCGTTCGCCGATCTGGGTGCGGAAGTCCGCGAAGGTGCCGACCGGATTGCCGACGCAGGCCTTCTCGTTGTCGAGGGCGTTGTTGATCGAGTTGCAGACCGCGTCGACCCACTGCTTGTGCGATCCGGCGTCCGCGTTGTAGCTGATCTTCACCTGGCCGCCGGGGAGGCCGCCGCCCTCCTTGATGAGCTGCTTCGCGGCCACGGGGTCGTAGTCGCAGGCGTCCCCGCACAGGCCCGCCTTGAAGCCGCCCTCCGCGCCGAGCACCGGGGAGGTCCAGTCGGTGGCGGGGGTGCGGGTCTTCTGGAAGATCGTCTCGGTGATCTGCTTGCGGTCGATGGCGCGGGACAGGCCGGTGCGGACCTTGGCCGAGCCCGCGGTGTTCCACTTCGGGTCGTAGAACGGGAAGGCGAGCGTCTGGATGATGCCGGCCGGCGTGTTGAGGTAGCGGTCGCCCAGGTCGGCCTTGACGTTCTTGAGCTGGGCCGCGGGCACGTCGTCGACCACGTCGAGGTTGCCGGCCAGCAGGTCGGTGTAGGCCGTGTTGTTGTCGGTGTAGACCTTCAGGGTCACGCCGCCGTTCTGCGCCTTGTCGTCGCCCGGGTAGCCGTCCCACTTCTTCAGGACCATCTGGGAGCCCTTGGTGTACGAGTCGATCGCGTACGGACCGTTTCCGACCGGTTTCTTCAGCCAGCCGGCGTGGTCGCTGAAGAAGGACTGGGGCAGCGGCGCGAACGCGGGGTAGCCCAGGGTGTCGGGGAAGGTGGAGAACTTCTGCGTGAGCCTGACGGTGAAGGTCCTGTCGTCGACGACCTTCAGGCCGGAGAGGGCGGCGGCGGTCTGCTTGCCCGTCTCGGGGTGCACCTGGGCGTAGCCGTCGATGTACTGGAAGAAGTACGCGGTCTTCTGGTTGTTCTTCAGGCTCGCGCCGTAGTTCCAGGCGTCGACGAAGGACTTCGCCGTCACCTTCTCGCCGTTGCTGAACGTCCAGCCGTCCTTGACGGTGATGGTGAAGTTCTGGGAGTCCTTGGTGTCGATCTTCTCGGCCAGCATGTCCTCGGCCGCCCCCGTCTGCGGGTTGTACTTCTTCAGGCTGCGGAAGATCATGTCGAGGACCTTGCCGCCCTGCACCTCGTTGGTGTTGGCCGGCTCCAGCGGGTTCTGCGGGTCTCCCCAGGACGAGCTGAGCACCGCGCCGCCGTCTCCGGCCCCGCTCGCCTGGCCCCCGCAGGCCGTCGCCGTGAGCGCCGCTGCCGCCGCCAGAGCGGCCCACCTGGCGTGCGTGGCTCCCCGCATGGATGCCTCCTCGTTGACCGCGCGCCTGTCCTGAAACGGCGACGTGCCGCCGACGCCAGGATTCTGATCCTCTGCCAGTCAATATCGGCATATTGCGCAAAAGGTGCACCCTCACCACACCCGTACGGGTTGTGTCGGGGCCGGGAGGCGGTCGATCGGCCCGGCCGGGCCGTCCGGGGGCGTGCCCGGAGCACGCGGACGTCCCGCGCCTGCACGGCACGGGACGTCATGGAGCCGTTCTCGGGCGTCCGCTCAGCGGGGCGGCGCCTTGAAGACCACGTGGACCGCGCCGTGCGGCGACAGCGAGATCAGCAGGTTCGACGACAGGGCCGCCGCCAGCCGTTCCAGCAACGGCAGCGTCGGCACCCCGCGTCCGTGTTCCAGCCGCGACAGCGCACCCTGGCTCATGCCCGCCTGCGCGGCGAGCCGTTCCTGGGTCAGCCCCAGCTCCAGCCTCCTGGCCCGTACGGCCACCCCGAAGGGTCTCCCGAGCCACTCGCCCGGCACCGGGCCGCCGGCGCCGGCTCCCCTGCGATGCGTCGCAGCCAACACTTCGTCACTCTCCCCGTTCGTCACAGCAGTCGGCGCCCCGCGCACGCCGGAAGGGGCACGCGAGCCGCTCTGCAGGTCAGGACCGCCCGCCGACGGCGGGCGGTTCCGGGCTTGGGGAAGACTTGAGGGGGGCCTGTCATACCGCTCGATGCATGGCGTTCCAGGATGAGACGTTCCTCACGGCATACAGACCGAGTGATGGTGACGTAGCGCGCAGAAGCACCCAATCGCACGCGTCCGCGTCTTCTCGCGTTCCCGTCCGCGCGGTTTGCCCGGCACCGGTCGCGGCTGTCAATGCCCGTCGGCGAACAGGGCGGCGGCCGCGTCCGGCCGGCCGTTTGCACTCCGTCGGCGCACGGCCGATTCTGGCGTCGCGCTCCGGTGATCACCCGCCCGACTGCCCACCGCGGCAGGCCGGCAGGGCTTCTCACGGGGGTTCTGGTGAGTACGTCGAGACCGCCTGGAGCGCACACAGGCAGCCCGGCGCGAGCCGTCTGCCGGCTTACTCACTCGAAGGGAAAAGTGCGTGCGGAAGATCGCAAGTACCCTGATCACCACCGCCGTCGTCGCGGGCGGCATCGTGGGCGGCGTGGCCGCGCCGGCCTCGGCCGCGTGCGCGCCGAACCCGGGAACCGGCTACCACATCACCAACAAGTCCACGGTGAGCACGCCGACCAACCTGCACAGCGACTGGATGTACGACAACCTCGGCGGCAACCTCACCTACAACCACTCGGCGACCGCCACGGTGAGCGCCAGCGGCACGGCGGGCGTCGAGGCCGAGGCCGGGGTCATCTTCGCGAAGGCGAGCACGTCGTTCAGCGTGACCGTCGGCAAGTCGTGGTCGAAGTCCAACAGCTGGACGTACTCGATCCCGGCGAAGAACAAGGCGGGCAAGACCAAGGTCCGCATGACGATGTTCCACGAGTCGAAGAAGTTCAAGGCCACGAAGTTCACGTACTACTACGACGGCCACTGCAAGTACCACGAGAGCACGAAGTGGGCGAAGTGGTTCACCGCCCCGGTCAAGAAGGACGCCAACGTCTGGGGCCTGGAGTGGAAGTAGCGTGACGAGAGCGGCCCGCCGGGAATCCCGGCGGGCCGCTCTCGTGTGTGCGGGCGCGCGTCGCCCGTCGGGTCACCCCGCGTGGACGACGTCCTTCTCCTCCGCGAAGTGGCAGGCCGACTCGTGGGCCGCCGGCGTGTCCAGCCCCTTGAAGCGCTCGGGGACGGCCAGGAGAGGAGTCTCCTCGGCGCACTTGTCCTGGGCCTTCCAGCAGCGGGTGCGGAAGCTGCAGCCGGACGGCGGGTTGGCCGGCGACGGCACGTCACCGGTGAGGATGATCCGCTCGCGGCCCTCTCGGGCGTCCGGGTCGGGCACCGGGACCGCCGACAGCAGCGCCTGCGTGTACGGGTGCGTCGGGTGCTCGTAGATCTGCTCGTCGGAGCCGATCTCGGCGATCCGGCCGAGGTACATCACGCCGACCCGGTCCGAGATGTGCCGGACGATCGACAGGTCGTGCGCGATGAAGACGTAGGACAGGTTGAACTCGTCCTGCAGTCGCTCCATCAGGTTGATGACCTGGGCCTGGACGGACACGTCCAGGGCGGAGACCGGCTCGTCGCAGATGATGACCTCGGGGTTGAGCGCCAGGCCGCGGGCGATGCCGATGCGCTGACGCTGACCGCCCGAGAACTGGTGCGGGTAGCGGTTGATGTACTCCGGGTTCAGACCGACGACGTCCAGCAGCTCGCGCACCCGCTGACGCCGGTCGCCCTTGGGGGCCACCTCGGGGTGGATGTCGAAGGGCTCGCCGATGATGTCGCCCACCGTCATGCGCGGGTTGAGCGAGGTGTACGGGTCCTGGAAGATCATCTGGATGTTCCGGCGGACCGCCTTCAGCGCCCGCCCGGACAGCTTGGTGATGTCCTGGCCCTTGTAGAAGACCTCGCCGGCCGTCGCCTTCTCCAGGTTCATCAGAACCTTGGCGACCGTCGACTTGCCGCAGCCGGACTCCCCCACGATGCCCAGGGTCTCGCCCTGGTACAGGTCGAAGGAGACACCGTCGACGGCCTTCACCGCGCCGACGTGCCGCTTGACGATGATGCCCTGCGTCAGCGGGAAGTGCTTGACGAGGTTGCGCACCTGGAGGATCGGTTCGCCCCGCTCGACGGGCGCGTCGAGAGCGGCGACCTTCTCCTCCACCGAGTGCGCGTCGGCGACCTCCAGCGGGGAGACGTTGGGCGTGGCGTCCCCGGGCTCGGTGGCCTCGGTCGTGTCAGCCATGGATCGTCTCCTTCCAGAAGTGGCACGCGCTGGCGCGGCCGGGCAGTGCCGTCCCGTCCTGCTCGGTCACCTGGACCAGCGGCGGGACGTCCGTGCGGCACACGTCCTGCGCGCGGTCGCAACGGGGGTTGAAGGCACAGCCCCGCGGCACCTTCAGCAGGTTGGGCGGCAGGCCCCGGATCGCGTAGAGCTCCTGGCCCTTCTGGTCCAGACGCGGGATCGAGTCGAGCAGACCGCGGGTGTAGGGGTGGGCGGGGCGCTTGTACAGCTCGTGCACCGGCGCGGTCTCCACGATCCGGCCCGCGTACATCACCGCGATCTTGTCGGCGACGTCCGCGACCACACCGAGGTCGTGGGTGATGAGGATCAGGCCCATCCGGTACTCGCGCTGCAACTCCGCGAGCAGGTCCATCACCTGGGCCTGGACGGTCACGTCGAGGGCCGTGGTCGGCTCGTCGGCGATGATCAGGTCGGGCTCCAGGGCGAGCGCCATCGCGATCATGATGCGCTGGCGCATACCGCCCGAGAACTGGTGCGGGTAGTCGTTCACCCGTGCCGCGGCGGCCGGGATCTTCACCCGGTCCATCAGCTCGACGGCCTTGGCCTTCGCGTCCTTGCGGGACATCCCCTGGTGGACGCGGAACATCTCACCGAGCTGGAAGCCCACGCTGAGCACGGGGTTGAGGGAGGACAGCGCGTCCTGGAAGATCATCGCGATGCGCGCACCGCGGATCTTGCGCCGCTCCTCCTCGGACATGGCGAGCATGTCCCGACCGTGGAAGCGGATCTCGCCCTGGGGGATGCTGGCGGGCGGCATGTCGAGGATGCCCATGATGGCCTGGGCCGTCACGGACTTGCCGGAGCCGGACTCGCCCAGCACGGCGAGGGTCTCCCCGGAGTTCACGGAGTAGTTGACCCCGTTGACGGCCCGGACCACGCCCTCGCGGGTGTGGAACTCGACGTGCAGGTCCCGCACGTCGAGCAGCGGGCCGGTGTCCTCGCCGTCACGCGGAGCCGGGACGGCGTCTGTCTGATCGATGATGGTCACGTACGCCTCCCTCAGCGCATCTTGGGGTCGAAGGCGTCGCGCACCACGTCGCCGAGCATGATGAACGCCAGCACGGTGATGCTCAGGGCGCCGGCCGGGAACAGCAGTGCGTGCGGCGAGGTCAGGAACCGGTCCTGGGCGTCGCTGATCATCAGACCCCACGAGATGTTGGGGTACTGGATGCCGATGCCCAGGTAGGACAGCGCGGCCTCGGCCGCGATGTAGACGCCCAGGTTCATCGTGGTGATGACGATGACGGGGGCGAGCGTGTTCGGCAGGATGTGCCGGAACGCGATCCGTCCCGGGCCCGCGCCGAGCGCACGGGCGGCCGCCACGTAGTCGTTGTACTTGTTGGAGATGACCTCGCCGCGCATGATGCGGAAGACCTGGGGCCAGCCCAGGACCGCCATGATCAGCGACACCGACCAGACGTCGCCGCCGCCCCAGATCGACATGATCAGCAGACCGCCGACGAGCAGCGGCAGGGCCGAGAAGACCTCGGTGACACGGGACAGCACCGCGTCGATCCAGCCGCCGATCAGGCCGGCCAGCATGCCCACCAGACCGCCGATCAGCGTCGTGGCGATGGTGGTCACCACGCCCACGATGATCGAGTTGCGGGCGCCGTACACGGTCCGCGTGTAGATGTCGCAGCCCTGCACGTCGTAGCCGAACAGGTGGCCCGAGGTGGGCGGGGTCATGGAGTTCTGGAGCTGGCAGAAGCCGTCCGAGAACGGGGAGCGCGCCGTGAACAGGCCGGGGACGACCGCCAGGGCGAGCAGGAGCAGGATGACGAGCCCCGACACGATGAACATCGGGCGCTTGCGCAGGTCGGCCCAGCCGTCCTTGAGCAGGCTGGCCTGACGTGCCGCCGCCTTCTCGTCGGCCTCGATCTCCTTGGCGAGGGCGGCCTCGTCGGTGGTCGGCCTCTCTATCGTCTTCTCACTCATAACGGATCCTCGGGTCGAGCACGGCGTACAGCAGGTCGACGAGCAGGTTCGCGACCAGGTAGATCAGCACCAGGAGGGTGACCAGCCCGACGACGACGGGCCGCTCGCGCAGATAGAGGGACTGCGCCAACTGCTGGCCGATGCCGGGCATGTTGAACACGCGCTCGGTGATGATGGCGCCGCCCATGAGGGCCCCGAGGTCGAAGCCCAGGAAGGTGACGACGGGGATCAGGGAGTTGCGCAGGGCGTGCAGACCGATCACCCGGCGCTGCGGCAGACCCTTGGCGATCGCCGTGCGCACGTAGTCCGCGCGGACCGACTCCGTCATGCTCGCCCGGGTGAGCCGGGCGATGTACGCCATCGAGGTCGTGGCCAGCACGATGGCCGGGAGGATGTAGCTCTGCGGCCAGCCCTGCTGGATGCCCGCCACCGGTGTGATCTTGAGGTTCACGCCGAACTCGAGCTGGAGCACGCTGCCCAGGACGAAGACGGGGATCGAGATCAGCACCAGCGTGGAGACCAGCACCACGTTGTCGAGGAACTTGCCGCGCTTCAGCGCGGCGAAGATGCCCGCGACGATGCCGATGACGGCTTCGAGGGCGAACGCGGTCAGTCCCAGCTTCAGCGTGATGGGGAACCGCTGGGACACGAGGTCGGAGACGGCGCGTCCGTTGTACGTCTCGCCGAGATCACCGGTGAAGACACCGCTGATGTAGTGCCAGTACTGCAGGTACAGCGGCTGGTTGAGGTGGTAGTGGTCGCGCAGGATCGCCGCGATGTTCGGGTCGGCGCGCTTGTCGCCGGCCAGTGCCTGGATCGGGTCGCCGGGCAGAGCGAAGACCAGGCAGAAGATGATGAACGTGACGCCAATCGCCACAGGGATGACCTGCAGGAGGCGGCGCACGACGTATCGGCCCATCGGTACTCCAGAGGGGGATGCTCGACCCGCCCGCTGCCGGGAAGGCGGCACTGTCGGACGGGAGACGGCAGAAGGGGTGAGCAGGGGAAGGCCGGTGACCGACCCCCCTGCTCACCCTGTTCCGCTGTGTGTCGGAACTGCTCAGACTCGGGTCAGCTGAGCTTGACCGTGTCCCACAGGATCTGGTGACCGGCGACCTTCATCGACTTGATCTTGTCGCTGAAGCCCGCGTTCATCGTGTAGAAGTACACCGGGATGTACGGCAGGTCCTTGAGCAGGACGTCGTCCGCCTGCTGGTACAGCTTCACGGCCTCTTCGTGCGTCGGGGCCTGGTCGCCCTGCACGAGGAGCTTCTCGAAGTCCTCGTTGACGTAACCCGAGTAGTTCGAGCCGTTGGCGATGGCGTCCTTGGAGAAGACCGGACGGAGGTAGTCCTCCGCGTCCGGGTAGTCCATGCTCCACGCCATCCGGAAGGCGCCGCTGTACTTCTTGGCGTCCAGGTCGTTGAGGATCGTCTGGAACTGCTCGAACGGCTTGGCCGTGACCTTGACGCCCAGGTTCTGCTGGATCTGGTTGGCGACGGCCTCGACCCAGTCCTTGTGGCCGCCGTCGGCGTTGTAGCCGATCTCCAGCGTGTTGCCGGGCAGCCCGCCGCTCTTCTTGTACAGCTCCTTGGCCTTCGCCGGGTTCAGCGTGCAGGCCTCACCGCAGGCGCCCTTGCGGTAGCCGTCGATGATGGGGCTGATGTAGTCGTCCGCGGGGGTGCGTGCGCCGAGGAAGATCTTCTCGGAGATCGTCTTCCGGTCGATCGACATCGACACGGCCTTGCGCAGATCCGCGTTCTGGAAGGCCTTGTTGTACTTGACCGGGAAGCCGATGTAGCCGACGGCCGAGTCGGGCTCGTCGATCGTACGGTTCGGCAGGTCCTTCTTGTACGTCGGCAGACCCGAGGTCGGGATCGTCAGCAGGCTGTCGAGGTTGCCGGCGACGAGGTCCTTGTAGGCGGTGTCCAGGTTCGAGTAGATCTTGAAGTTGACGCCCTTGACCTCGATCTTCGAGGCGTCCGGGTACTTGTCGTACTTCGTGGTGCTGATCGACTCGTTGTGCTTGAACTTGCCCTTCATCTCGAAGGGGCCGTTGCCGATCGGGGCCTCGCCGAAGCCCTTCGGGTCCTTGAAGAACGCCTTGGGCAGCGGCACGAACGCGGTGAACGAGAGCTGCGACGGGAACGCGGAGAACGCGCCGGTGAGGGTGACCTGCAGCGTGTCCTCGCCGACGGCCTTCAGACCCGAGAGCTTGTCGGTCGTGGGCTTCTTGCCCTCGCCCGGGTTCAGGTCGCTGTAGCCCTGGATGTGGCTGAACAGCGGGTTGGTCTGCTGGGCGTTGGTCTGGTTCGCGCCGTAGTTCCAGGCGTCGATGAAGGACTGGGCGGTGACCTTCTCCCCGTTGTGGAAGGTGTAGCCCGGCTTCAGCTTGATCGTCCAGACCTTGTTGTCGGTCGAGTCGATCGACTGCGCCATCGCGTTGACGACCTTGTTGCTGGCGTCAAGCTTGGTCAGCCCCGTGAAGAGGGCGTTGATGACCTGGCCGCCCTCGGTCTCGTACGTGTTGGTGGGAACCAGGCTGTTCTGCGGTTCGCCGATCTCCACCGCCACGGTGCCGTCGCCCTTGGCCGAGCTGCCCGAGTCCCCGCCACCGCCACAGGCCGTCGCACCCAGCGCCACAACGGCGGCTATCGCAACCCACTTGGCGCTCTTGGCACCACGCATGGGGCTCCTCCTCATGAGTCCATTGGTTCACCGCATGAAGGGGCACATGACACCACCGTCACCGGTGCCTGAAACAGTCAGGTGCCCCCCTGGCTCGCGAGTCGCCGCAGCTGCAGCGCGTGACCCGTTCATTCCGAGCTCTACGCGCCTAACTATCTGCCATGGGCGAAGGGCGAACCACACCCGAAAGGTCTCGGTTCGATCACACCTGATGTGTACTTCTTCCAAAATCCGGACAAACAGCTAGCAGAAAGATCCCTGCGAAACGGACTTGTTACACATCTATCGGGGATGGCTGTCCGTATTCCGGACAGCAGGGAGGGGAAAATCACTTGCCTCCGGATCGGCCGTGTGCATCGGCCGTCTCGACTGCCCCTGACGGGGCCTCCCGAAGACGCACGGAGGCGCGCTCGAAGCCGCGCAGGCCGTCCGTTCACACAGCAGGCTAGTGGGAAAACGGCTTGAAGCCGACTCGATGGCGAGGATGAAGGGTTTTCCCTACGTGTCCCTCGACCCCCCTCGACCAGCCCGCTCTCCCGGGCGGCACGCGCCCGCACGCCCGCGTCGATCCCCTCGCGCGCTTCCGTGCAGCATCCATGCGCCACCCGAACACCGCGCGCGCACAGTGGTGACTCAAGTGGTTCGAGGTACGGGGGTACGGCATGGACATCCAGTTGCTGGGCTGCGTGGAGGCCCGCACCCACTCCGGCGACAAGCTGCCGCTTCCGCACGGCACCAAACTGCTGCTGGCGGCGCTGGCATGGACCCCGGGCGTCTTCGTGGCCGACGAGACGCTGATCGAGCGGGTGTGGCAGGAGCGTCGGCCCGTGCGTCCGCGCGACGCGCTCTACATCCAGGCCACCCGGCTGCGCAAAGCGCTGGGGGCCGACGGGCAGCGGAGCGGGAGCTTCGAACTGGCCCGCAGACGGGGCGGGTACGTCCTCGCCGTCGACGAGCGGTCCGTGGACACCGCGCGGTTCCGCGCCCTCGTCCGGCAGGCGCGGCACACCGCCCGCGCCGGCGAGACCGACACGGCTCTCGGTCTCTACGGGCGGGCCCTCGAACTGTGGCACGGCGAGCCGCTGTCCGATGTGCGCACGCCCTGGGCGGAGTCGGCGCGGACGGCGCTGCGGCGCGAGCACCGGGAGGCGCTGATCGGCAGCACGGAGCTGTACCTGCGCGCGGGGCGGCACGAGGAGTGCCTGCCGCAGCTGCACTGGCTCGCCGAGATGCACCCCTTCGACGAGAAGGTCATCGGCCTGCTGATGGTCACCCTGCACCGGAGCGGACGTCAGGCGGACGCGCTGGACTGCTTCCAGCTGCTGCGCCTGCGGATGGTCGACCTCCTCGGCTGCGAGCCGGGTCCGGAACTGCGGTCCCTTCAGGAACGCATCCTGGCCCGCGACCCCCGGCTGGGGCTCGGCAGCGCGTATGCCACGTCCGTCTGAGCGGCCGCGCCGCCGGCCTCGGCCTCGGTCAGCCGTCGAAGTGCTCGGTGAGATAGAGGGTGAGACGGGACTCCGCGTCCTGGGGCAACTCCCGGTGCCGGTGCCCCGGCAGGGGGCGCGGCGGCACCCGGGAGCCGGTCTCGACTCCGATCGTCGCGTACAGCTCTTCGGCCCGGGCCCGGGCGGTGTGCGCCGACTCGGCGTCGCCGTGCGCCTCGTGCGCGGCGGCCAGGGCCGCGAGGGAGTGAGCGTGCAGGAGGCGCTGACCGGAGGCCTCGGCCAGAGCGACGGCCCGGCCCGCCTCGGCACGGGCCCGGGCCCGGGTCGGGGCCGGGGCCGGGGCCGGGGCGCCGACGGTTCCGGCTCCGGAGCCGCCGGAGCCGCCGGAGCCGTCTGCGGCGTCCGCTGCCTCCGCGTGTGCCTCTGTCCCGGCGCCCATGCCCATGCCCGTATCTGTACCTGCGTCCGCGCCTGCGTCCGCGTCCACTTCTGTGGCTGTATCTGCGCCTTCGTCCGTTTCCAGCAGCGTCAGGGCGGTGGTGAGGTGGATGCGGGGAAGGGCGAGGGGGGTGCCGTCGGTGGCGAGGCTCTCGGCGCGTTCCAGGCAGTCCAGGGCGTCGGCGGGGCGGCCCCGGGCGCGGGCCAGGTCGGCGCGGGCCAGCAGCACCTCGACCAGGCCCGCGCGGTGACCGGTGCGTTCGGCGGTCTCGAAGGCGGCGTCGAGATGTTCGGCCGCCTCCTCGGCGCGGCCCGCGCGCAGTTTCACCGAGGCGATCCCGACCAGGCTGTCGACCTGGCAGTTGCGGTTCTCCACCCGGCGGGAGACGGCGAGGGCGTCCTCGTGGGCGAGGAGCGCGCGGTCGTCCCGGCCGGCGTCGGCGCGGACCCGGCCCAGCGCCTCCAGCGCCACCGCCTCGGTATAGGTGGAGCCGGAGTCGCGGGAGACGAGGAAGCAGGTGCGCAGCGCCGCCGCCGCCTCGTCGAACCGGGCCTGCCGCTGCCGCACCTGGGCGAGGCTGACGAGCGCCATGGCCCGGTTGTGGTGGACCGTGTCGCCGATCAGGTCGAGGGCCGCGCAGGCCGCCTCCTCGGCCGCGTCCAGCCGCCCCAGGGCCAGGTTCAGGGACGCCGTGTTGATCAGCATGATCTCTTCGTTCTTGACGTTCCCCAGGGTGCGGTAGAGCGCCAGCGCCCGGTCGTAGCAGGGCAGTGCGCGGCGCAGCTCGCCGAGGAGCTTGAGGGTGACGCCCTTGCCCTGGAGGCTGCCGGCCTCGCCGTACGCCCAGCCGGCCCGGCGCGCCAGCTGCTCTCCCTCCTCGTACTCCGCGAGCGCGCCCCGCAGGTCCCCGTTGCGCCAGCGGGCGCTGCCGAGGGAGAGGCACATGGAGGCCTGGCCGACCTCGTCGCCGTGGCGCGCGGCCACCTCCCGGGCAAGGGTGGCCAGCCGCATCCAGTCGGACAGCGGACGGCGGTGATGGAAGAGGTCCTGCAGCGCGTCCACCAGCCACCACACGAACCGCGCGGGGCCGTGCTCGGCGGCGTGTCCGATCGCGGCCGCGATGTCGTCCCACTCTCCGTCGAACCAGGCGTACGCCTCCTCGACCGTGCCGAACTCGCGCGGCAGCGAGCCTTCCACGGGCCCCGGACGGGTGCGCATGACGTACAGGCCCGCCGTGGCGGCGGCGTTGACGACGCTCTGCAGATAGTGGTCGAGGACCCGGGTGACGGCGGCCTCCCGCTCCTCGGGGGCGTCCTCGGCGAACGTGCGGTCGCGGGCGTACTCGTGCACGAGGTCGTGCCACGCGGGGCGGCCGTGCTCGACGTCGCGCAGCAGGTGCACGCGCTGGGCCTGCCGCAGCAGGTCGGCCAGGCGGCGTTCGTCGGTCCCGGCGGCCGCGGCGGCCGCCGGGACCGACCGGCCGGTGCCCGGCAGCACGCCCAGCCGGCGGAAGGCCGACCGGGCCTCGTCGGGCAGCGTCGCGTAGGACAGGTCGAGCGCGGCCCGTACGGCGACGGACTCCTCCCCCTCGACGTGCAGCCGGGCCAGTCGCCCCCGGTCGGCGAGGTCACGGACGTATGCCCGGATACTGCCTGGCCGGTCGCCGATCCAGGAACCCGCCACACACAGGGCGAGGGGCAGGTGGTCGCAGAGTTCGACGAGCCGGGTCGCGGCCTCCGGATCGGCGGCGACGGCCTCCGCGCCGACCGCGCCGCTGATCAGCTCCAGCGCGGCGGCGCTGTCGAGGACGTCGCAGGACACCCGGTAGCCGCCGTCCAGGGTGACCAGGCCGCTGAGCTTGTCGCGGCTCGTCACCAGCGTGAGCGAGCCGGCCGAGGCGGGCAGCAGCCGCCGTACGCAGGACGCGTCGGCCACGTCGTCGAGGACGACGAGCACCCGGCGGTCCACCAGCAACGTCCGGTACAGCGCGGTCTGCGCCTCGGCGCCCAGCGGAATGTCGCGCGGGGCGCAGCCCAGACCCTGCAGCAGCAGCGGCAGGGCCTCGTCGGGGGTCATCGGCTCGGCGTTGTCAAAGCCCCGCATGTCGAGGAAGAGCTGGCCGTCGGGGAAGCGGTCGGCTACCCGGTGCGCCCAGTTCAGCGCCAGGGCGCTCTTGCCGACGCCCGCCGGTCCCACGATGAGGGCGAGCGGCTCGGCGTCGCGCAGGCAGGAGTCGAGACGGGCGAGTTCCCGGTCGCGACCGACGAAACGGCGCGGTGTGGGCGGGAGTTGGCGGGGCACCGGCCGCTCGGAGGCGGCGGTCGGCGCCTGTGCCTGCGCCTGCACCCGAAGCGGTGACGACGGCTGCGGCTGAGACTGCGGCTGGGACTGCGACAGGCGGACGCCGGGTCCGGCGGCGAGGACTCCGCCGGCCCTGCCGCCGCCCAGCAGGCGCCGGTGCAGGTCCCTGAGGTCGACGGAGGGTTCCATGCCCAGTTCGTCCACCATGCGCCGACGCAGCGAGGCGTACAGCTCCAGCGCCTCGGCGCTGCGGCCGTCCTGGTGCAGGGCGGCCATCAGCAGGCCGTGCGGGCGCTCGCGCAGAGGGTGGGCGGCGGTCAGCCGCAGGAGCTCGGCGATGGCGTGGCGGTGCCGGCCGGTCTCGATCTCCGCCTCGGCGACGCTCTCCCGGGCCACCAGGTGCAGTTCGCCCAGGCGTTGACGCTCCGCCTCGCGCACCGCGACCTCCGGGAGGTCGGCCAGCGGCTCGTCCCGCCACAGCGCGAGGGCCTCCTCGCCGCGGTGCCGGGCCGTCCGCCAGTCGCCGTCGGCCGCGGCCCGCGAGCCGCCCCTGACGAGGTTCTCGAAGGCCAGCAGGTCCAGTTCGGCCGGGCCTGCGTGCATGACGTAGCCGGGCCGGCGGGTGGTCAACACGTCTGTCCCCGAAGGGCCGAGAGCGCGTCGCACCTCGGCGACGAGGGCCCGTACGCGAGCCGCGCCGGCGCCGGGCGGACGGTCGTCCCACAGGCACTGGATCAGCCGGTCGACGGAGACGACGTGGTCGGCGTGCAGCAGGAGGACCGTGCACAGCGCCCGTTGCCGTCCGGTGAGCGAGACGGCCCGTCCGTCGATCTCGATGTCCAGGGGTCCGAGCAGACGGAACCGGATCCGTGGGGTGAGCATTGACAGAACGTAGTCCAGCGGCGACGGCCGGGCAACGCCGGGCTTCGCCGACGCGAACCACCGGGCCGCCCGTGGTCGGGATCCGGCCAACTGCGGGCGTCCGGGCCGGGGTCGGCGGGCGCGGCGCGGCACGAGGCGACGCGGAGGCGGGCGCCGCATGTCCCCCGTCGGTCGCCCGCCCCGCACCACCAGTGTCCGGGATCCGTCTTTCCCGGATCCTTCGGCGATCTTTCCCTGGTCTTTCAACGGCCTTTCGATCGGCCTTTCACCGCTCTTTCAGCAGACTTTTGATGCCCAGGCACATCGCAGCGAGAACCAGAGGTCGTCGGCGTGGCTGTTCGGCGACCACCTGGCATGTGGGCTTTGCGGCCTCGACGGTGGAACCGGAGGGGCGGCACCGGTGACCTTACGAGGCGTCCGCACAGCCATGACGTAGTCCCGGCGGATGACTCCGGTACCTCGCGAGGACTACGAACGGTTCAGATCCATGGGCTGATTCGATGCGGAGCTGCAAAACCTAGCGTCGATCCCATGAAACGCAATCGCCGTACCAGCGCTGTCGCGGTGCTGGCTCTCGCCGCCCTCGTCACCGGAACCGGCGCCGGGTACGCCGCCACGACCACATCGTCAGCCACACCGATGGCCACGCACGCGTTCGACACCGCACCGGCCACGGCGACGGCCACCGCGCCCACGCCGTCCTTCCACGGCACGCTCCCCGCGCCGACCGGCCCCTACGCCGCCGGCGAGGACGTCGTCCACCTCACCGACGCGAGCCGTCCCGACCCGTGGGTGCCGTCGTCCGGCCCCCGCCGACTGACCGTCACGATGGTCTACCCGGCCGTCCCCGGGACCGGGACTCCGGCCCCTTATATGACCCTCGCCGAGGCAGCCGGATCCATCCAGCGCCGGAAGTTACCGGCGAGCTCAGGAGTCACCCCACAGAACCTCGCCGGCGTCACCACTCACGCCTTCGACGGCGCGCGGCCACGGAGCGGCAGGTATCCGCTGGTGGTCCTCTCACCCGGGTTCGAGGACCCGCGCATGGTGCTCACCTCGCTCGCGACCGAGCTGGCCAGTCACGGCTACGTCGTCGCGCTCGTCGGCCACACCTACGAGGACAGCGGTGAGACGCTGGCGAACGGCCAGACGCCGCCGTGCGCGATCTGCGATGACCCGGCGCTCGACTTCGACTTTGTCGCCGCCAGCCGCGCGCTGGACGTGTCCTTCGTGATCGACCGGTTGACGCACGGCAATACCGCGTGGCGCCTGGCACACCTCATCGACAAGCACGAGATCGGCGTGGCCGGGCACTCCCTCGGCGGAGCGGCGGCCGCCGCCACGATGATCGCCGACCCGCGAGTACGGGCCGGAGTGAACATGGACGGCGCCTTCCACCCGGCCCCGATGCCCGGCCAGATCGACCGGCCGCTCCTCATGCTGGGTGCGGCCGACAACCACCCGGTCGGCGGCCACGACACCACGTGGGGGCAGACCTGGGCCGCCCTCGGCGGCTACAAGAAGTGGCTGACGGTCGCCGGCGCCGACCACTTCAGCTTCAGCGACCTGGACCTGCTTCTGGAAGAGGCCGGGTTCCCGACGCCGCCCCTCTCCCCGGCACGCGGGGTGGTGATCACCCGCGAGTACGTGACAGCGTTCTTCGACCGGACGCTGAAGGGAATCCACAGTCCGCTGCTGGACGGCCCCTCGCCGAACAGTCCGGAAGTCCTCTTCCAGTACTAGTGCAGCGCCGCGTCGGTCCTTCGGGGGCTCGTGCGGCTTCGAGTGGGCTGCCGTGGACTCACGTCGTCCTGACGCCGATCCGGTCCGCGGTCACAGATGTGCCGGGCGCCCCGCGGGGCGCCCGGCACATCTGTGTGAAGCCGACGACCGCGGCGTCAGCCGTGCTTGGCGCGGCTCGCCGTGCGGGCGCGGTCGCGCTGGTCGAGGACGACCTTGCGGATGCGGACCGCCTCCGGGGTCACCTCGACGCACTCGTCGTCGCGGCAGAACTCCAGCGACTGCTCCAGCGACAGCTTGCGCGGCGGGACGATCGCCTCGAACGAGTCGGCCGACGACGACCGCATGTTCGTGAGCTTCTTCTCCTTGGTGATGTTCACGTCCATGTCGTCGGAGCGCGAGTTCTCGCCGACGATCATGCCCTCGTACACCTCGGTGCCGGGGTCGGTGAACAGGACGCCGCGCTCCTGGAGGTTCGTCATCGCGAACGCGGTGACGGCGCCGGCGCGGTCGGCGACGAGCGAGCCGTTGTTACGGGTCGTCAGGGTGCCGAACCACGGCTCGTGGCCCTCGTGGATGGAGTGGGCGATGCCCGTGCCGCGCGTACCGGTGAGGAACTCGGTGCGGAAGCCGATGAGGCCGCGGGACGGGACCACGAACTCCATGCGGACCCAGCCGGAGCCGTGGTTGGACATGTTGTCCATCCGGCCCTTGCGCACGCCCATGAGCTGCGTGACGGCGCCCATGTGCTCCTCGGGCACGTCGATCGTCATACGCTCGACGGGCTCGTAGACCTTGCCGTCGACGAGCTTGGTGACGACCTGCGGCTTGCCGATGGTCAGCTCGAAGCCCTCGCGGCGCATCTGCTCGACCAGGATGGCCAGCGCCAGCTCACCGCGGCCCTGCACCTCCCAGGCGTCGGGACGCTCGGTGTCCAGCACGCGCAGCGAGACGTTGCCGACCAGCTCGCGGTCGAGGCGGTCCTTCACCTGGCGGGCGGTGACCTTGCGGTCCTTGACGGCGGCCTTGTTGTCGGCGCCCTTGCCGGTGCCGCCCCGGCCGACCAGCGGCGAGGTGTTGGTGCCGATGGTCATCGAGATGGCCGGCTCGTCGACCGTGATGAGCGGCAGCGCGACGGGGTTCTCGGGGTCGGCGAGGGTCTCGCCGATCATGATGTCCGCGATGCCGGCGACGGCGCAGATGTCACCGGGGCCCGCCACCTCGGCAGGCTTGCGGGTGAGCGCCTCGGTCATCAGCAGCTCGGTGATGCGCACGTTGGCCATCGTGCCGTCACGCTTGATCCACGTGACGGTCTGGCCCTTGCGCAGCTCGCCCTGCTCGACGCGCAGCAGCGCGATACGGCCGAGGAAGTTGTCGGCGTCCAGGTTGGTGACGTGCGCCTGGAGCGGGGCCTCCTCGTCGTACTCGGGAGCCGGGACGTGCGACAGGATCGTGGAGAAGAAGGGCTCCAGGCTGTCGCTGTCCTTCGGGACCGTGCCGTCCTCCGGCTTGGTCAGCGAGGCGACGCCGTCCCGCGCGCAGGCGTAGACGATGGGGAACTCGATCTGGTCCTCGTCGGCGTCGAGGTCGAGGAAGAGGTCGTAGGCCTCGTTGACGACCTCGTCGATGCGCGAGTCCGGGCGGTCCGTCTTGTTGATGCACAGGATCACGGGCAGGCGGGCCTGCAGCGCCTTGCGCAGCACGAAGCGGGTCTGGGGCAGCGGCCCCTCGGAGGCGTCCACCAGCAGCACGACGGCGTCGACCATCGACAGACCGCGCTCGACCTCACCGCCGAAGTCGGCGTGGCCGGGGGTGTCGATGATGTTGATGGTGACGACGTCCCCCCCGTCCTTGGGGTGGTACTTCACCGCCGTGTTCTTGGCGAGGATCGTGATGCCCTTCTCACGCTCCAGGTCGTTCGAGTCCATCATGCGGTCGTCGAGCGACTCAGCGGCGTGCGCGGCGAAGGCGCCGGCCTGCTTGAGCATGGCGTCGACCAGAGTCGTCTTGCCGTGGTCGACGTGGGCGACGATGGCTACGTTGCGAATGTCGTGGCGCGTGGCCATAAAGCGGCGTTCTCCCGGAGTGTGAGGGCGGCCCTGCTGCGTACGTCCGTGTTACGCGGGCCCTGCCGGGCTTGACACGCCACGGCCTCACCCCATCGTACGTGGCCCCGCGGGGGAAGGCCCCCGCAGGGCCGCACGGTTCATCCGGCGATCACCTCGCGCTCACCTACGGACCCGGTTCCGAGCCCGGTTCCCGCCCGGTTCCGGAACCGGTTTCCGCCCGGTTCCGAGCCCGGTCGCGCCCTCACTTGCGCTGCGGTCCCGCGGCGGCCTTCGCGCCCTTCTTCAGGAAGCCCATGTCCTCGTAGACGGGCGTCTGGAAGCCGAAGGCGCCCGCGTTCACCACGTCCTTCCGCACGGCCGTGAGCTGGGGCCGCTGGTAGAGGGGGATCGATCCGGCGGCCGCCCAGATGCGCGAGTCGGCCTTGCGGATCAGGGAGCGGGCCTCGTCCCGGTCCAGGGTCGCGAGCGCCTGGGCGAACAGCTGGTCGACCTGGTCGGTGCCGACCCTGGTGTAGTTCTGTTCGACGGTCAGGGAACCGTCGGCGGCCGGCCGCGGCTTGGCGTAGATCGGCCGGGCGTCGGTCGCCGGGAAGGCGGACGCGGGCCAGGAGTACAGGGCGAGGTCGTACTCGCCGGACGCGATGTGGTCCTTGAAGTAGCTCGCGTCCGAGACCTTGGTGATCTCGGTGCGGATGCCGACCTTCGCCAGCATCTTCGTGATCCGCTCGGCGACCGCCTCCAGGGACTGCGATCCCGGTCCGGACGGCAGCACGAACCGCAGGTCGAGCGCCTTGCCGTCCTTGGCCAGCGCCTTGGCCGGGGCGCCCACGGGCGTGGCGCCGGCCTGCGGAGCGGCGCCGGCCCTGAGCTCCGCGCCGGCCCCGGGCGCGGCGGTGCCCTTCGGGGCGTAGGCGCCGGGCACGCCTCCCTGGTGCGGCCCCTCGTACTGCTTGCCGTCCTGGGCGATCTGCCGCTCGCCGGCGTTGTTCTTCGCGGCGTGGTGACTCTCGTCACGGCCGGTCTCGGCCCGCGCCTTGTCGTCCTCGCCGACGACGTACGTACCGTCGCCGTCCGCCTTCTTGCCGGCCGAACCGGCCGCCTTCTCGCCCTTGTCCTTGTCCTTGTCCTTTTCCTTTTCCTTGTCTTTCGCCTTCGCCTTCGCCGTTTCTTTGTCCTTGTCCTTGTCCTTCGCCTTCTCCGTGACGGGGCCTCCGACCACCCATCCGGCGTCCGCGAGGAGTGCCTGTGCCTCGGCCGTGTCCTGGCCGCCGAGCGCTCCGCTGCCGTCGGCGTACGCGTCCTGCCCGGCCAGGGCCAGATGGCTGCCCACGGGCTCCGCGGGCAGGCCCAGCGGCTTCAGGACGACCTTGGCCAGCTCCTTGCGGTCCAGGGCGCGGGCCACGGCCCGCCGCACCCGCTCGTCCGCCAGGGGCCCCTGCGCACCGTTCAGGGCCAGCTGGGTGTAGGCGGGCTCCAGCGATCTGCGCACCTCGAACGCGCGCAGCGCCTTCCGGCGGCTCTCCCATTTCGCGATCGCCCTGGTCAGCCTCGCGCGGGAGCCGGCGCCCGCCGCGCCCCCGGCCCCGTCCGAGGACTTCTCCCCGCCGTCGGACTCGCCGTCGGACTCGCCGTCGGACTGCTCGTCGGACCGGTCGTCGGCCCCGGCCGTGTCGATGCCGTGGGCGAGGGCCCACTTGCGCAGGGCCTCCACGCCGGCGGGCCCGGATCCGGCGGGCGGTCCGGCCGTGCCCTTCGCGGCGCCGTCGACGCTCTGCGCGTCGGAGGGATCGATCTCGGCCAGGTCGATCTTCCCGGCGGCCAGCGCGGACGTCCGCTCGTCCCGCGGGACGGCCGTCAGCACGATCTCGGAGAGCTTGGCCGGCCTCCCCCACCAGCGGGGGTTGCGGGCGAGGCTGACCTGCTTGTTCTTGCGGTCGACCTTCTTCACGGAGAACGGTCCGGCGGTCACCTTCAGCTTGCGCCGCGCGCCGTCGTTGAAGGAGTCGGGCGTGCCCATGACGTCCTTCGGGTACAGCGGGGAGAACAGCGACCTCCAGTCGGCGTAGGTCCGGCTGAAGGTGACCCTGACCTCCAGGTCGTTGGCTCCGCGCTCGATCTTCTCGATGCGGTCGTAGCCGGCGTTGCGGGCGGTCCAGTACGCGCTGTCCTTGCCCGACAGGGCTCGCCACTGGGCGGCGAAGTCGGCCGCGCCGATCTCCCGGCCGTCGCTCCAGACGGCCTGCTGGTTCAGCTTGTACAGCACGACCTGCTTGGGCTCGGTGGCGACGACCTTCGCGGACTCCAGGTAGTCGGCGTCGCGCTGCGGCCGCCCGTTCACGTCGGTCCGGTACATCGACGGGAGCACGGCCTGGGCGACCTGGGCGGTCGTGGCGTCGGCGTCCGACTGGAAGGCGTTGAAGGTCTCCGGGACGGTGTCCACCGCCCAGCGCAGTGTGCCGCCCTCGGCGACCGAGGCGCGGGTGGCCCGGGCGACGTCCTGGTGGGCCAGGGGCCGGCCCGCCTCGTCCGGGGAGCCGCAGCCCGTCAGCAGGGGCACCGCGAGCACGCCCGCGGTGAGGAAGGCGACCGAGCGCGTCACCGCGCGCGGGCCGACGCCGTCGTGGGACATCTCTGGTACCTCCGGTGAGCCGCTGCCGGTGCGTTCTGATCACATTTGGCGGTATTTTGGTGTTGATCAGATCTACGGCCTACTGAAAGGGAAACGGTTCGCCTGCCGACGGCGACACGGCGGCCAGGCCGCCCAAGGCCACTCGCGCGGAGCAACGCACCCCTCGCACATCCGCCAATCGCTGCACACGCCTTCACATCCACCGGTGTGACGCGCAACACTCGCAGGCGCATGAACGTTGCCGTCCCAGGGCACAGCCGCCCACGGAAACGAGGTCATGTCACATGTCCGTACAAGACGACCTGTCAGCGGTACAGCGCTCCCTCGAGGACCTCACCCGGTCCGTCGGCCGCCTGGAGCAGCAGCTCGGCAGCGGCGGCCTGGAGATGCGCCGCGTCCGCGCCGACGCCAGTCACCTGAAGGAGAGCGTGGCACTGCTGCGCGAGGCGGCCGGCCGGACCGGCACACCGCGCCGGCCCGAGCTGGTCACCATCCCCGACACCCCGTACGACGACTCCCTGTGGATCGACACCGACGACGAGGGACTCGGCGCCCGGCACCGGCACGCACCCTGACCCGAGCCCCTGACCCGACCGGAGTCCTGAGTTGGCCACTGGCACGGAACCACCTCCCTCCACCCACCCCCGTCCCTCGAGCGGCGTACGCGGCGCCGGCCGCGCCGCGATCGCCGCACCCCATCTGCGGACCGACCGCTGGTGGCTGGCCCCCGCCGCCACCGCGGCCGGCCTGCTGGCGTTCATCGTCTACTCGACCTGGCGGGCCTTCGCGAACGCGGACTACTACGCGGCGCCGTACGTCTCGCCGTTCTACTCGCCGTGTCTGGCGGAGAACTGCCGGCCCATGCACGCGGGGCCGAACGCGGACGTCTTCGGCGGCTGGTGGGGCATCTCGCCGGCGATCATCATCCTGATCTTCCCGCTCGGCTTCCGGCTGACCTGCTACTACTACCGCAAGGCCTACTACCGGGGCTTCTGGGCCTCGCCCCCGGCCTGCGCGGTCGCCGAGCCGCACACGAAGTACACCGGCGAGACCCGCTTCCCGCTGATCCTGCAGAACATCCACCGGTACTTCTTCTACGCGGCGATCCTCGTCGCCGGGATCCTCACGTACGACACGGTGCTCTCCTTCCGCGACGAGCACTACGCATGGGGCCACATGGGCCTCGGCACACTCGTCTTCCTGCTCAACATCACCCTGATCTGGGCGTACACGATCTCGTGCCACTCCTGCCGGCACATCGTGGGCGGCAAGCTGAAGCACTTCTCCCGGCACCCCGTGCGCTACCGCGCCTGGCAGTTCGTCGGCCGGCTCAACGCCCGCCACATGCTGCTGGCCTGGGCGTCGCTGGTCAGCGTGGCGCTCGCCGACTTCTACGTGTATCTCGTCGCGTCCGGTGTCTTCGACGATCCGAGGTTTTTCTAGATGCTGCCGAACCTGATGAGCCTGATGAGTGGGGCCTGCTGATGTCCGTGGTCGACCGCCAGGAGTGGGACGTCGTCGTGGTCGGTGCGGGGGGCGCCGGGCTGCGTGCCGCCATCGAGGCCCGTGAGCGCGGAGCCCGCACGGCCGTCATCTGCAAGTCGCTGTTCGGCAAGGCGCACACGGTGATGGCCGAGGGCGGCATCGCGGCGGCGATGGCCAACGCCAACGAGCACGACAACTGGCGGGTCCACTTCCGCGACACCCTGCGCGGCGGCAAGTTCCTCAACCAGTGGCGGATGGCGGAGCTGCACGCCCAGGAGGCCCCGGACCGGGTGTGGGAGCTGGAGACCTGGGGCGCGCTGTTCGACCGCACCGCGGACGGCCGCATCTCCCAGCGCAACTTCGGCGGCCACGAGTACCCGCGCCTCGCCCACGTCGGCGACCGCACCGGCCTGGAGCTGATCCGCACCCTCCAGCAGAAGATCGTCTCGCTGCAGCAGGAGGACCACCGGGAGACCGGCGACTACGAGTCCCGGCTGAAGGTCTTCCAGGAGTGCACGGTCACCCGGATCCTGAAGGACGGCTCGCGGGTGAGCGGGGTGTTCGCCTACGAGCGCGAGACCGGCCGCTTCTTCGTGCTGCAGGCGCCCTCCGTGGTCATCGCGACCGGCGGCATCGGCAAGTCCTTCAAGGTGACGTCGAACTCGTGGGAGTACACCGGCGACGGCCACGCGCTGGCCCTGCTCGCCGGAGCGCCCCTGCTCAACATGGAGTTCGTGCAGTTCCACCCCACGGGCATGGTCTGGCCGCCGTCGGTCAAGGGCATCCTCGTCACGGAGTCGGTCCGCGGCGACGGCGGGGTGCTGCGCAACTCCGAGGGCGAACGCTTCATGTTCGACTACGTCCCCGACGTCTTCAAGGAGAAGTACGCCGAGTCGGAGGAGGAGGGCGACCGCTGGTACGAGGACCCGGACCACAACCGGCGTCCCCCCGAGCTGCTCCCCCGCGACGAGGTGGCCCGCGCCATCAACGCGGAGGTGAAGGCGGGCCGCGGCTCCCCGCACGGCGGGGTCTTCCTGGACGTGTCGACCCGCATGCCCGCCGAGGTGATCCGGCGGCGGCTGCCCTCGATGTACCACCAGTTCAAGGAGCTGGCGGACGTGGACATCACCGCCGAGGCGATGGAGGTCGGGCCGACCTGCCACTACGTGATGGGCGGCATCGCGGTCGACTCCGACACCGCGGCCGCGCGCGGGGTGCCCGGACTGTTCGCGGCCGGCGAGGTGGCCGGCGGCATGCACGGCTCCAACCGGCTCGGCGGCAACTCCCTCTCCGACCTGCTGGTGTTCGGCCGGCGGGCCGGTCTGCACGCGGCCGGACACGCCGCGGCGGCGGCGACCGGGCGGCCGCTCGTGGACGACGCCCAGGTGGACGCGGCGGCAGCGGAGGCCCTGCGGCCCTTCTCCGCCGAGGCGGCCGGCGAAGAGCCCGCGACCGGCCCCGCGGAGAACCCGTACTCGGTCCACCAGGAGCTGCAGCAGACCATGAACGACCTGGTCGGCATCATCCGCCGGGAGAGCGAGATGAAGCAGGCCCTGCTCAGGCTGGCGCAGCTGCGGATCCGGGCCCGTCGGGCCGGCGTCGAGGGGCACCGCCAGTTCAACCCCGGCTGGCATCTGGCCCTCGACCTGCGCAACATGCTGCTGGTCAGCGAGTGCGTGGCGCGGGCCGCTCTGGAACGCACCGAGTCGCGCGGCGGCCACACCCGCGAGGACCATCCGGCGATGAAACGCGCCTGGCGCAACGTCAACCTGCTGTGCCGGCTCGCCGATCCGGCCGACGGCCCGGCGGCGGCCGGCCCCGAGGACGGTCGGATCCGGCTCGAGCGGCAGACCACCGACCCCATCCGCCCCGACCTGCTCGCCCTCTTCGAGAAGGAGGAGCTGGTGAAGTACCTCACCGAAGAGGAGCTGTACGAATGAGCAGCTACGACGCCCACTTCAGGGTGTGGCGGGGCGACGTGGAGGGCGGGGACCTGGAGGACTTCACGATCGAGGTCAACGACGGCGAGGTGGTCCTGGACATCGTCCACCGCATCCAGTCCACCCAGGCGCCCGATCTCGCCGTCCGCTGGAACTGCAAGGCGGGCAAGTGCGGTTCGTGTTCGGCGGAGATCAACGGACGGCCCCGGCTGATGTGCATGACCCGCATGTCGGTCTTCGACCGCGCGGAGACGATCACCGTCACTCCTCTGCGCGCCTTCCCCGTGATCCGCGATCTGGTCACGGACGTGGGCTTCAACTACCACAAGGCGCGGGAGGTCCCGGCGTTCGTGCCGCCCGAAGGGGTCGGGCCGGGCGAGTACCGGATGTTCCAGGAGGACGTGGAGCGCTCGCAGGAGTTCCGCAAGTGCATCGAGTGCTTCCTGTGCCAGGACGTCTGCCATGTCGTGCGCGACCACGAGGAGAACAAGACGGCCTTCGCGGGCCCGCGCTTCCTCATGCGGGTCGCCGAGCTGGACATGCACCCGCTGGACGCGGCAGAGGAGAGCGGCCTGGACCGCAAACGCGCGGCACAGGACGAACACGGTCTCGGCTACTGCAACATCACCAAGTGCTGCACCGAGGTCTGCCCCGAGGGCATCAGGATCACGGACAACGCGCTGATCCCCCTGAAGGAGCGGGCCGTCGACCGCAAGTACGACCCTCTGGTGTGGCTGGGCTCGAAGATCAGGAGGCGGCCGTCGTAGACGCCGGGGGCAGCCGGGGGGCGCGGCCGGGGCGCCGGGCGCGGATCCGGATCAGCAGCCCCACCATGAACAGGACCCAGCCGGCCCACGCGACGTAGACCGACGCGCCGTGCGGCCGACCGTTCAGCGGGCCCACGAACATCCACACCGTCGCTCCGGTCGCGGCGATCAGCGACCCCCAGCCCCACAGCCGCGGCCGGAGCACCCTCGACCTGCCCCACGGCGCGACCCAGCCGGTCGCGACACCGGCCGCACCGCCCACGGCCAGAACCGTCACGGCCAGTGCGGACACCACCACCAGAATCGCGTGCACGGCGCCCATGATCGCAGGGCCCTCGGGCGCCCGCGAGAGCCTTGACCCGACGATGGCCCGGCCGATGCCCGCGCTTGGGAGACCCCCGCTCGCCGCGGCGCCTACCGCACCCATCCCTCCTCGTACGACGTCCAGTCGGTCTCGGACGCCGCGAAGTCCACGTAGGCCGCCACGCCGAAGTTCGCGCGGTCGGCGTCGGTCCGTGACAGCCCCAGCCGGACGCCCCGGACGGCGGCGGCGACGGTCTCCGCGTGCGCCCAGTGGCCGAAGCGGTTCTCGCGGTAGAACGGCAGACCCATCAGCAGGTCGGTGGAGGCCGGGGTGACCTCGAGGGCGAGCGAGGTCTGCTGGGCGACATAGCCACCGTAGGTGCTCTGCAGCGGCTGCATGGTGTCGTACGACATGACGGCGATCTGGTCGACGCGGCGGGCGACCTCGCCGAAGAACCTCTGCGACCACCACTTGGGGTGCCCGGTGGTCGCGCCCCAGAACGCGTGGAATCCGGGGACCGGGTCGATCTGGTGGGCGGCGACGGAGAGCTGGGCGTGCCGGGCGCGGGTGACGGCGCGCAGGGCGTCGAGGAGGGCGAGGTAGTCGCCGTCGCCGGAGTGCAGGGGTTCGAGGTCGAAGTGCGCGCCCTCGAAGCCGGCCGCGAGGACCTCCCGGGTCGACCGCACGACGGCGGCACGGGTCGCCGCACGGTCCAGACGCATGCCGTCCGGGCCCTCCCCGGCGAGCACGTCGCCGAGCCAGGCCTGGACGCGGAGCTTCGGCGCCTCCCGGTGCACGGCGGTCGTGAACCAGCGCGCACGGGCGTAGGCGGACGCGGGCAGCGTGCCGTCGTGCTCCAGGGGACCGGCGTGCACGTAGAGGTCCCGGATGCCGGTGTCCCGCAGCCGGCGGCCCAGAGCGTCGACGTCGGCGTCCGTCTTGCGGCCGTCGACCCAGGCGTGGCCCAGCCAGAGGGCGTCCTTGCCGCGCGTGTGCGTGCCCCCGGCCGGATCGCCCAGGTAGTTCACGCGCAGCGTGGCCTCGGCGACCAGCACCGGCCCGAGGACGAGCAGCACGACGGCTGACGCTCCCCGGCGCACCCACCGCCGCCACCGCTTCCCCGGCTCTCCCGGCCCCCGCTCTCCCCGCGCGACTCCCTCGCCGCCACCGTGGCCGTCGCCGGGGCCGTCGTCGACCTCGTGCTCGTCCTCCCGCTCGTCCTGGCGCCCGCTCCCGTCCGCGTCTTCGTCGCCGGCACGGGCCGGCGAGCGCGTGGGGCCTGTCTCTTTCCCGGTGTGTGCGGACGGTCGTCCCGGCGATCGTCGCATCGGGTCCCCCTTCGGTGTCGTTCCGCCCCATCTCCCCCGACTCGGGTGCATCCCGCTCGCGTGGCCGCGAACACGGCCATACGCTCGCAAACGTGACCTCTTCGCAGCCTCGTCGAGGCCGGCCCCGGCGAACCGGCTCGCGCCTGTCCGCACAGGTGGTTCACACCGTTCTGGGCGGTGCGGTCGGGACGGTGTGGCTCGTGTTGCCGGGAATGACGTCCGGCGCCGACGTTCCGGTTGCGATCAAGGAACCGACGCCCGCCGTGAGCACGACCGCCGTCGCCGTCACGACCGCGGGCGGCGGGCGGTCCACCGTCGATCTGGTGCTGCCGCTGGTGGCCGTCGGCGCGGCCGGCGCGGCGGCCGGGTACGCGTACATACGCCGGGTCAGACGCGCTCACGGCCGGACGACTCCGGGCGGAGCGAGCAGCCCTCCCCATCCGCCCGGGCCTCCGCAGTCCGCGTCGCGGCCCGCCCTCGACGAGCAGGCCTGCGCCGCGCTGGTCGCGGCCGACGACCGGATCCGGGCGGCCCGTTGCGAACTCGGCTTCGCCGAGGCGTTGTTCGCGGCGGAGGACACCGCGCGTTTCCGCCGTACCGTCGACGAGGCCGCGGCCGAGCTGGCCGCCGCGTTCCGGATGCGGCAGCGGTACGACGAAGGGGTGCCGAAGGAGGAAGCCGCCCGGGGACACGCGCTCGCCGGGATCGTCGGCCGGTGCGAGGAGGCGCAGGGGCTGCTGGACTCGGCGGCCGGGGCGTTCGAGGGACTGCGGGAGCCGGGCCGGGCGTCGGGGCAGGCCCTGGTGGTCGCCGAGGGCCGGTTCCGGGAGCTGACCGGACGGGTGGGGGCCGCGGAAGCCGTCCTCGCCGGGTTGCGGGCCCGGTACGCGCCCACCGCCACCGCCGACGTCGTCGGGAACGTGGAACAGGCCAGGGACCGGCTCCTGTTCGCCACCGTCAGGCTGAACGAGGCCCGCCAGTCGGCTGATTCGGGGCAGCGGGAGCAGGTGGCCCGGCAACTGCGCGCCGCCGAGGGCGCCATCACCCAGGCCGGCGTCCTGCTGGAGGGCGTCGACCGGCTGGCCGCCGAGCTGCAAGCGGCCGAACAGGCGGTGCCGGCCGCCCTCGCGGCAGCGGAGGCGGAGCTGTCCCGGGCCCGGGCAGAGGCAGAGGCGACGGAAGAGGGGTCGGAGGGACAAGGGGAAGGGGAAGAAGAGGCGCCGGACGCCTCCCCGGGAGAGCTGCACGCCCGGCTGCTGCGGACGGACGCCGTACTCGCCTCGATCCGACGCGGGCTGCCGGGTCGGCAGCCCGCGGCCGGTAAGCCCGACAGCCGGCCCGCCGGACCGGACTCGCACCGGCGGGACGCGCACGGCCGGACCCCGCACGGACCGGACTCCGACGGCGGCCCGGACACCGGCGGGCAGGGGGCGCATGAGGCGGGCTGGGATCCGGTCGGGGTGCTGCGGCGGATCGTGCGGGCGACCGCGTCCCACGGAGCGGAACGGGACGGGGCGCTGCAGGCCGCCGCCCTGATCACCGCCCGGACCGCCGGCGGCGCAGCGGCCGACTTCGTCGAGACGCACCGGGGGGCCGTGGGCGTGACCGCGCGCACCCGGCTGGCGGAGGCGCAGCGGCTCCTCGCGACGGGGGACCCGGCGGACCGCGCCTCCGCCGAGGCCCTCGCCGAGGAGGCGCGGGAGCTGGCCGAACTCGACGTCCGGGCGCACGGCAACCCCTACGGGGGGCCGGACCACACGGCGGGCGTCGGCGGAGCCGTTCTCGGCGGCGTCGTTCCGGCCGAGGACCCCGACGGCGGGACGCCCGCGGGCTTCGCCGGGCCTGCCGCGCCCGCCGCCGACGGGTGAGCGCCCGTCAGGACGGGCTCAGCGCGTCGGAGACGAGCACAGCGCGTCAGAACAGGCTCAGCAGGGCTTCCGCCGGGTCCGTCAGGGTCGTCTCGCCGTCGGGCAGGGGCAGTTCGAACCACACCGTCTTGCCCCGCGGGGTGCGGCGCGAGCCCCAGGCCGCCGAGAGCAGCCCCACCAGCTGGAGTCCCCGGCCGCCCTCGTCGGTGTCCCGGGCGCGGCGGCGACGCGGCTGGACGAGGCCCGCGTCCCAGACCTCGCACACCAGGGTGCGGTCCAGCAGCAGCCGGAGTCTGATCTCCCCCTCGCCGTAGCGCAGGGCGTTGGTGACCAGTTCGCTGACCAGCAGTTCCGTCGTGTCGACGAGGGCTTCCAGGTCCCAGGACAGCAACTGGCCCCGCGCGTACTCCCGCGCCCGGCCCACGCTGCGCGGCTCGCGCGGCAGCGTCCAGTCGCCGACCGAGCCCGCGGGCAGACCCTGCACCCGTGCCATCAGCAACGCGATGTCGTCCTCGCCGTGGTGCGAGTCGAGGGTGTTGAGGACGTGGTCGCAGACGTCCTCCAGCGGCAGCGTGGGGTCGGTGAGCGCCCCGACGAACGCGTTGAGCCCCTCGTCCAGGGGATGGTCGCGGGATTCGACCAGTCCGTCCGTGTACAGCGCCAGCAGCGCGCCCTCGGGGAGGTCGACCTCCACCTCCTCGAAGGGTTCGCCGCCCACGCCGAGCGGCATGCCCGGCGGCACGTCGAGCATCAGGGCCGGTTCGCCCGGCTCGACGAGGACCGGGGGCAGATGGCCCGCGTTGGCGAAGGTGCAGCGCCGGGTCACGGAGTCGTAGACCGCGTACACGCAGGTCGCCAGGTACACCTCGGAGAGGTCGGCCTCGCGGGGGCGGCGGGCGGCCCGGGTGGCCTGCTGGACGCCGCCCGGGGTGCCGAGCCCGCGCGCGATCTCGTCCAGCGCGGAGAGCACCTCGGCCGGTTCGAGGTCGAGCAGGGCCAGCGTCCGCACGGCCGTGCGCAGTTCGCCCATCGCGACCGCCGCCCGCAGGCCACGGCCCATCACGTCGCCCACCACGAGCGCCGTGCGGTGGCCGGGCAGTTCGATGACGTCGAACCAGTCGCCGCCGACCTCGCTGGGGCGGCCCATGGAGACGTTGCCGGGGAGGTAGCGGCAGGCGATGTCCAGGCCCGACGCCACCGGGTCGCCGGGCGGCAGCAGCGACCGCTGCAGTATCAACGCCCGTTCGTGCTCGCGCCGGTACAGGCGGGCGTTGTCGATGCAGACCGCAGCCCGCGCCGCGAGTTCCACGGCCAGATCGCGGTCCCGGTCGCCGAACGGCTCGCTGCCCTTGGTCCGCGAGAACTGCGCGAGGCCGACGACGGTGTCGTGGGCGACCATCGGGACGGCGAGGGTGGTCTGCACGAGGCCGCCCTCCTCGCCGGGGATGCTCTGCGAGCGGGCGGTGCGCAGGGCGTCCGCGCAGGGCGAGTTGAACGGGAAGTGGTGGACCGCGCCGACCGCGACGGGCGCGCCCGCGCCGGGGAAGGGAGCGTCGGAGACGGCGGAGGAGAAGGCGACCCGGCGCAGTTGCGCGCTGCCGTCGGCGAGGCCGGGCGGGGTCTCGTCTCCGGTCAGGAGCCCCTGGTAGAGGTCCACGGTGGCCAGGTCGCAGAAGCCGGGCACGACCACGTCGAGGAGTTCCCGCGCGGTCGTCTCCAGGTCGAGGGAGTTCCCTATGCGGGCTCCCGCGTCGTTCAGGAGGGCGAGATTGCGCCGTGCGGCGGCGGCCTCGCGGGCGGCGGCGCGGCGGGCGGTGATGTCGGTGCCGAGCCAGGCGATGCCGATGGGCCGGCCGCTGCCGCTGTGCACCCGGTACAGGTTGATCGACCAGTGCCGGCGTTCGTCGGAGCCGGGCACGAACCCGGTGACGTGCATGTCCGTGATGGAGTCGCCGGTCTCCAGCACCCGGCGCAGGGTGGCGCTGACGCGCTCGGCCTCGGGCCGGGGCAGGTAGTCGTGGACGCCCTTGCCGTGGTGTTCGTCGGGGGTGCCGCCGAAGATGGAGGCGAACCGGCGGTTGGCCCGGCGGACCCGCAGGTCGGGGTCGATCAGCAGGAAGCCGAACGGGGATTGACCGAAAATCGCCTTCGAGGCGGCGAGGTCGGTCTCGATGCTGCGGAGCGTGCGGACGTCGACGACGATGCACACGGCGGCCTTCTCGCCGTCCAGCGTGCGCGTCGGCATGACGTAGACCTCGGCGAGGCCCCTCTCGCCGCGTCCGCCGCCGGGCACCGGCTCGGGCATCCGAAAGGGGACCACACCGGTCCACTCCCGCCCGTCCAGGATCTCGGCCATCTTTCGCTGTCCGCGTTCGCGCAGGTCGGGGTCGACGAACGCGTCGATGGGGTCCATGCCGACGGCTCGCTCGGCGGGGATGCCGAAGATCTGCTCGGCGCGCAGACTCCACTGGTCGACGAGGCCGTCGGGGCCGATCGAGAACGAGGCGACCCTGATGTAGTCGTAGATCGAACCGGGCGGGCTGCTCTGCCACATGGCGTCACCGGGCGCCGCCGCTTCGCCCTCCCCGCCGGCGGCGCCGCGCACGGCGTCGGCGGCGAGCGCGCCCGCGGCCCTCGCCCTCGCGCGGCCCGACGGGTCCTCGGACTCCGTGGCCTTCGCTGGTATCTCGCTCACGCGAACCGTCCCCTCCAGCTCACCGCGTCCGGCACCGGTCACCGGCGGCGGCTGCCCGCAGTATCCAGCACTACGGGTCCGCACGACACGGTGTTCACGATCACAGCACGGTCCAGGCGTTTTTTGGCCCGTCCCGCGACAACACTTCCAGTCTTCTAACCAGCGGGCACGTGGTCGAATCACACCTTCCGGCACCGGTCGTGGACCGGCGCCGGACAGGCGGCGGCGGGAACCCCGCCGTACACCGGGGTCATCCCCGCATCACGCCCCGTCAACCCGGCACCGCGAGCTCGAACCACACCGTTTTCCCGGCGGCTCCGGGCCGGGTGCCCCAGCGGCGCGCGGCGGAGGCCACGAGCTGAAGCCCGCGCCCGCTCTCGTCGTCGGGCAGGGCGACCCGCTCGCGCGGCGGGTCGGGCAGCGGGTCGGACACCTCGACCAGGAGCACGCCCTCCAGGCGCGCGGGGCGCACCAGACGGACGCCGATGGGACCGGTCGCGTGCCGGAGGGCGTTGGTCACCAACTCGCTGACCAGCAGAGCCGCGATGTCACCCAAGCCGTCGAGGTCCCAGTGGCGCAGCTGGTTCCTGACGGCTCGGCGGGCGGTGCGCACCGCACCGGGCTCCGCGGGAAACGACCACTCGGCCCGGTCGCCCTCGGTGTCGATCACGCCGATCACTTCCCAGCCCAGCGAGTACACCCATGTCCGATTTCATGGGGTTAATGGGCACATACCCGATACTCAGAGGCCAGTATCGCTCGACAGGGCGCACAGTGGCACGGACGGCGTACAACCCGCGACCGCTCCGCCCGCCGACGCGCCCCGCTGACACACCTCCGCCGTCGTGCCTCCGCCGTCGTGCCTCCGCCGACGCGCCTGCCCCGGGGGCCCTGACTCAGCGCGCGCCGGAGGCGAGTCCGGCAAGCGTCGCGCGCACCGCCGGCACGTCCTGGTCGAGCCAGTCGACGTCCCAGACCTCGTCCGGGGCGAGCCAGCGCAGCGCGTCATGATCCTGGAGCGGCTCGGGGGCGGCCGAGCCGGGCCGGAGCCGGGCGGTCCACACCTGGAGGACGTAGGGCGGCCTCAGGGGCCACTCCCCCGGGACCGGTTCGACGGTCTCCGCCTCGACGCCGAGTTCCTCGCGCAGTTCGCGCACGAGCGCCGCCTCGGGCCCCTCCCCGGGCTCGACCTTGCCGCCGGGCAATTCCCAGCGTCCGGCGAGTTCCGGGGGCGCGCTGCGGCGCGCGGCGAGCAGGCGGCCGTCGTCGAGCAGGGCGGCTCCCACCACCACGATCCGTTCCGTCATGCGGCGGAGCCTACGGGACCGACGCCGGGTCCGGGCCGGGGCCGAGACCGGCGCCCGGTGCGGGCGGGGAGTGACGCCCGGTGCGGGCCGGGTCCGGGCCGGGTACGGGTCAGTTCAGGGTGCGTCGCCGTTCTGGGCCTGCGCCTGCGGCTGTGTCTGGGGCTGATGCGCGGTCGGGGAGTGGCGTGACGACGGCCCCTGCTGGCCCACGCGCTCGACCCAGTAGAGCTGCTTGTGTCCGCGGCCGTCGAGGCTGTCCGCGATCTCCTGGGCCTCGGCCCGGGTCGCGTACCTGCCCACGCGGTAGCGGTTGCCGTTGTCGTCCTGCCGTATGACGAGCCAGGGCAGAGAGGTCGTGCTGTCGTTCATCACGCCGCCCGCCCCCTTCCCGTCCCGGCCGGGCCGGATCCTGTCCGCGGCGCGCCGCGCGTCCCGCCTGCCAAGGAAACCGCAATCCGCATATGCCCGAGCGTACGCCTTACCTTTACGCACCGAACACGACTTTGCACAAAGAGGTACGCAACCAGCCAAGACGCAGGGGGCGCACGAGACCGAACGCGCCGTACGTACGACGCAACGCGTCCGGTCGGCGGCGTTCCGGGCGCGCACCGGGCGACCTGCGGGAACGATCGGAAACGACCGGATTCCGACGCCCTGCGGCCGCGCCCCGGGCAGGCGAGTTCCGGAGGCAACTGCCGGAAGGGTGTGCGCCGCCCGACCGTATGCGCTACAGCACCTGCCCGCGCCCCCGCCTCCCCGGCCTCCCCTTACCCGGACCCGTGTCCTTACCCGCCCTCACACCCGCGTCCTTACCCGCCCTCGCGTCCGCACCCGCGTCCTCGCGCGGCCGGACGCGGCCTCGGGCGGCCCCCTCCGCCGCCCGGCCGCTCCGGCACGCGCCCCCGCTACGGGCCGGCTACTTCACCGGCAGGTGGTACGCGACCCGGTAGCGGTCGGCCGGGATCACCACGTCCGCCGTCTCGACCGGACGGCCCGACGCGCAGTACGTGCGCTGCACGACCAGGACCACGTGACCCGGGACGCCACCGAGGGCGAGGAGTTCCTCCGCGAGGCCGGGCCGCGCCCCCACCTCCTCGGTGACGTTGTCGACGATGACGTCGATGGCCCGCATCCGCTCGACGACTCCCATGCCGCCCAGGGGGCCCTCCTCGGGGAGCATCACCGGGGTGCGGCCGGTGACCGCGAGGGGCTCCCAGGAGGTCGAGAGCATCATCACCTCGCCGGACTCCCGGAAGACGTACTTCGTGCGCATCACGCGGTCGCCGGGCTGGATGCCGAGCCGCTCGGCGACGGCGACGCCCGCCTCCACCTGCTCGCTGCTGGACTCCCACGTCCCCCGGGAGTGTGCCTCGGCCTGCTCCTGACGGAACGGCGTGGCCCCGCTCACCGGGCGGTAGCCGGAGCGGGCGATCCGGCGGGGAACGGGCCGCTCGCGCACGTACGTCCCCGAACCGGAGCGGCCCTCGACGAGCCCCTCGGCCATCAGCACCTTGCGCGCCTCCAGGGCGACGGTGTCCGAGACGCCGTACTCCTCGCGGATTCTCGCCTGGGAAGGGAGGCGGGTGTGCGGTGGCAGCGATCCGTCGGCGATCTTCTTGCGGAGATCACCCGCGACACGCAGATACGCCGGCTGCTCACCGAATGTCACTGGCCACTCCCATCAGGTTGTACAGACAGCTACAGCCTGGCAACCGTGGGTTGGGCCGTGCAAGCAAAGGCCAGAGAACCACTCGATGTGATGACATCTGCCTGCGAAACGCTTTAGCCAGGCACTTTCTCCCCGCTGCGGACGCGATCACACATCGAGGCCGCTGTCGCTGTCGCTCCCGGCCCTGTCGCCGCCCCCGGTGTCGGAGCTCTCGCCGTAGGCGGGCGGCGTGGTGGCCAGGCCCAGAGCCTCGCGGGCGGTGACGGTGGTGGTGCCGTCGACATACCCGTAGGCGGTCTCGTAGTGCTCGTAGAATCCGTCGGCGTCGCCGGCCCTCGCGGCGGCCGCCCACTCCCTGCTCGCCGTGCGCATGTCCTTCACCAGGGCGGCGACCGGCCCCCGGGCCTTCGCGGACCAGGTGCGGGCCTTGAGCGCGACCGCCTGCTCGCCGGTGACGTCCCCGGCGTCCGCGGCCCACGTCCGGTCGGCCGTCAGGCTCCCCTCGGCGGAGTCCTCCGGCTCCTGGTAGAGAACCTCGTCGACGGCGGCCATCGCCTTGAGGAAGGCCAGCTGGTCGGCGTCGAGGGTCGTCTCGTCCGCGCGCAGCGATCCGGTCAGGGTGCCCTTGTCGTCCACGGGGCCGAAGACGCAGGTGATCTCCCGGTCCCCGAGGTCCCAGCTCCCCGAGGTGGGCGTGAGGTAGTAGACGTCCACCTCGTCGGTCAGCGCCCAGGGGTCCATCGCGTAGGCGTCCCGGAGCCGGTAGCACTTGTCGTCGGCCACCTGCGTGACGCGGTCGTCGCCCGGGAAGCTGCCGCCGGACAGCGGGACCGTCGCGAAGACCTCGGCGTCGTGCTCGCCCGAGCAGGGCACCTCGTCGACGTCGTAGACGTCCTCGTCGAACGTCCCGCCCGGCATGTCGAAGCAGTCGCCCTTGGCCAGCGAGAAGCCGGAGCGCGCGCCCGCGCCCTCCTTGAACCCCTGCCAGAAGTCGGACGCGCCGCCCGTGGCCAGTGCCAGGACCCAGAGCGCGAGCCCGGCGGAGGACAGGATCATGCCCGCGACCGCCATCCCCTTGCCGCGCTCGCCCCGCTTCCTGATCTGCGTCAGGGCGACGATCCCGAGGACCAGGCCCACGGCCGGCAGGAAGCAGAGGACGCCGAGCACGAGGGCGGCGATGGCCAGGCCGTTGACCGCCGGAGTCCGGCCGTAGGGGCTGTGTCCCTGCCCCCAGACCGGGTAGGGCCCGGCCCCGTAGGGGGCCTGCGCGTAGGGGGCCTGCGCGTAGGGGGCCTGCGCGTACGGGCCCGGGGATCCCGGAGGGCCCGGGTAGCCCTGCGGACCGTACGGCCCCCGCGCGTACGGGTCCTGCGGCGGGGCGAACGGATCCTGCGCGTGCGGGCCCGGCGGCGGTTGCGGAGGCTGGTACGGGTCCTGGGGCTGGTGAGGCTCTGGAGGCGGAGGTATGGACACGAGCACCGTGCTCCTGGTTCTGGCGGTTCAAGCGATCAGGCGGTTCAGACGGTTCAGGCGGTCATGCAGGGGCCAGGCCTCGCACGGACTACCGGTCGGGTGGTCCGGCGAGACGGCCGATCATGTGCTCCGGTCAGTCTGGCAGGGGATTCCGACAACGGATCCGAACCGGCGTGCGACAGATCCGCCCCGCTCATGGCCGGCGGTCGACGGGCCGACCTCAACGGCTCTGCCCGGTCGGCCAGTAGGCCGGCCGGGCAGAGCCGTTGAGGGGTCGTCAGAGGTGGGAAAGGGAGGAAATCCGCCTCACTCCTGAGTCAGTCCTGCGTCACTTGGTCGCTCCCAGTTGCTGCGCCCAGGGGTAGTACCAGTTCACGAAGGAGGCCGGCGGGCCCGTCACGCTGTTGTTCAGGTACAGGACATTGGCCACGTCCACCACGGGAATCCACGGCATCCGGTCGAACAGTCGCTTGTCGGCTTCGGCGAGCAGCCCGTCGCGTCTGCCCTCATCGCCTTCCGCGCCCGCCTGCTGGATCAGCTTGCTCGCCGCGCCGTCCGCGAACTGCGAGTAGTTCGAGGGGTCCTCGGGGTTCGCCCACACCGAGAACAGCGCCTGCGGGTCGGCGACGGGGAGGCTCCACTGCGAGCCGAAGGCGTCGGCGCCGGTGCCGCGCCAGCCCTGCGGACCGGAGAAGAGCTCGTAGAACTGCCCGACGGTCACGGGCTTGTAGACCGCGTCGAGGCCGATCTTCCGCGCCGCCTCGGCGACGGCCTGCAGGGTCTGGGTGAGGGAGTCGCTGATGGCGGGAGCTCCCGCGAGGACGATCTTCCCCTTGGGAGATCCCGCCTCCTTGACGAGCTTCCTGGCCTGCGCGATCTCCTCGGGGCTTCCTCCGGCGCCCTCGCTCCTCGTCGCCTTGACCGGCCCGTACACGTCGGCGGGAAGCATGCTGCGGGAGGCGACCGCGGCGCCGCCGAAGGCGGTGCGGGCGACCGCGGTCCTGTTCAGCGCCAGGAACAGGGCCTGCCGGATACGCGGGTCCCGCAGCGGGCCGCTCTTCGCCGTGGGGACGAGGTAGAACGACAGCAGGGACTTGCCGTAGTACACCTTGCCGTGCTCGCCGAGCCTGCCGAGGGCGGAGGCCGGCGGCTGGTACATGCCCTCGATCCCGCCGCCGGTGAGCGCACGGGTCTGCGAGCTGTCGCCCTGAAGGAAGCTGAACACCACCTGACGGGTTTTGGCCGTGACGCCGCGCCAGTAGTGCTCGTTGCGCTCGAGCGTCAGGCTGGACCCCGTCTTCCAGGACTTGAACGTGTACGGCCCGGAGCACATGGGCGGAACGCTCGGCTTGCCGTAATCGGGGTGAGCGGTGGAGTACCGCGCCTGAACCACGGCGCCGGCGAACGTCGCCATCATCTTCCGGAAGAGGAGATCGGGGCGCGTCAGGTCGACGGTGACCTCACGGGGCCCGGTCGCCCTGATGCCGCTGACGGCGGCGAAGTACTGGTTGTAGTCGGGCGCCTGCTGGGCCGAGGGATGCCAGGCACGGTTCAGGCTGAAGGCCGCGTCGGCGCCGGTGACCGGCTGTCCGTCCCAGAAGCGGGCCTTGGCGTCGATGGAGTACACCAGCCGCTTCCCGCCGTCCTCGACCTTCAGCGACGCGAGGCCGTCGCTGATCGAGAAGTCGGGGTTCAGCGTCTGCAGGCTCTCGCACATGTTGGCCAGGACCTCGTTGACCCCGTAGTTGTTCGCCTGCTGGGGGTCCAGGGTGGTGGGTTCGAGGATGAGGTTCCAGTGGGCGGTGTCGAGGTTTCCGGCGGCCCCGGGGGTGGTGGTGGCCCAGCCCTTGCTGCTCGGGGCCTTCTCTGCGGTGGTGGTCCCGCCGCCGCAGGCGGTGACGAGGGCGAGGGCGGCCGCCACAGCCGCGACCTGGACGGTCCGCCGCCGCTGTGTGTCGGACGGCGTGTGGTGGCGGGCGCGACGTGAAGGACCGAGCGGGAGCGACATGAGAGATCCCTTTCGAGGAGGTCGGCCGACGAGGGCGGGCGCGGTGTCCGGCCCGGACGCGGGCGCCGAGGCGTCATATTCAGCCATCCCGCGGTCACGGGCTCTGGCGCGAGGGGAGGCGATTCTGCGGTGTGGAAGATGCGTCCGGAGGAACGGTCGTCGGCGCGGTCGCGGGCGTCTGCCGCGAGGCGGCCGGCACGGCGAGGGGCCTCGCCGGGCCGGCCGGCACGCGTGCGGACAGAGGAGGAGGGACGTCGACGTCGGTGAGCCGACGAGGAGCGCGGGGTGCGAGGTGCGAGGTGCGGGGGTGGAGGGCCCGGCGGCGTCAGGCCGGGACCGTCGGGCTGTCGTCCGCGGGACGGCGGGCCGGTTTCCAGCCAGGCCGGGGAACGGAGTCGCGCAGGAGACGGGTGTAGGGGTGCTCCGGGTGGTCCAGGACCTCCCCGGCGGGCCCGTGCTCCACGACGCGCCCGGACTTCATGACCAGGACGTCGTCGGCGATCTGCCGCACCACCGCCAGGTCGTGGGTGACGAACAGGTAGCTGACGTCCGTCTGCTCCTGGACGTCCGCCAGCAGGTTGAGGACCTGCGCCTGGACGAGCACGTCGAGCGCGGCGACGGCCTCGTCCAGGACGATCGCGCGCGGGTTCGTGGCGAGCGCGCGGGCGATGCACACGCGCTGCCGCTGGCCGCCCGACAGTTCGCGGGGCAGGGCGTCGAGCAGGTTGTGGGCCAGCCGCACCATGTCGAACAGCTCGGCCGTCCGGGCTCTGCCGTCCTGACGGCCGAGGTCGAAGTGGTGCCGCAGGACCTCCTCGACGGCGGCGCCCACGCTCTGACGGGGATCGAGGGAGCGGTAGGGGTTCTGGAAGACCATCTGGATCACCCGGGCGTGGGCCCGCCGGTCGCGGGTCCGCATCCGCCGCGGCTGCGCCCTGCCGAAGAACTCGACGGACCCGCTCGTCGGCGGCTCGAGTCCCATGATCATCCTGGCCAGGGTGGTCTTGCCGGACCCCGACTCACCGACGACGGCGAGCGTGGAACCGCCCGCAAGGGCGAAGGAGACCCCGTCCACCGCGACGACCGGCTGTCCGGCGTTCAGGAGACCACGGGGCTGGAAGGTCTTGCGCAGGTCCCGGACCTGCAGGACGGGGGCGGCCGCGTCCCCGGGGCCGGCGGCCGATTCCCGTGGTCCGTGCGATTCCCCTGGTCCGTGCGATTCCTGACTGATCACTGGGCGGCCCAGCCTTCCTCGAACGCGCCGGCCGGGACCGCCGGCAGCCGGTGGCGGCGTCGCGTGATGTCCGGGCGGCAGGCGAGCAGCGCTTCGGTGTACGGGTGTGCGATCTTGCCGCCGTGCAGTCGGTCCGGCGTCAGCTCCTCGACGATCCGGCCCTTGTACATCACCAGGATGCGGTCGCACAGGGCCCCGACGAGTTCGATGTCGTGCGTGATGAAGATCAGCGACGTGCCGCTCTCGCGCCGCAGATCGGTGATCAGGGCGGCGACCTCGGCCTGCGTCGTGACGTCGAGTGCCGTCGTGGGCTCGTCCGCGAGCAGCAGGCGCGGACCGCGCAGGAGGGCTGCGGCGATCATCACGCGCTGCAGCATGCCGCCGGAGAGTTCGTGCGGGTAACAGCCGAGGATCCGCGCCGGATCGTCGATGCGCACCTGGTGGAGCAGTTCCAGGGCGCGGGCGGCGGCGACGCGCCGTTGCTCCGGGCCGTCCTTGCGGTAGGTCTCGGTGAGGAAGTCGCCGATGCGGTGCACCGGGTTGATCGCCGCGTGCGGATCCTGGAACACCATGCCGACGTCGTCGCGGCGCATGCGCATCAGCTCGCGGGGCGACATCGCGGGAACGGACCGTCCGTCGAGACGTATGTCGCCGTCGATCCTCGCGCCCGGCGGGTGCAGTGCGGCGACCGCCCGGATCGTCAGGGTCTTGCCGGAGCCCGACTCACCGACGATTCCGACGGCTTCCCCGGCGCCCACGGTGAACGAGACGCCGTGCAGGAGTTCCTGTCCCTGTGGATCCCGGCCGCCGACCGTCAGACGGAGGTCGTCCACTTCGAGCAGCGGGGTCATCGGCGGCCTCCGTCCCGTCGTTCGGACAGGAGGTCGCCGAGGCTGAGGAAGCACACGACGGCCAGGACGAGGACGATCCCGGAGTAGAGGGATTCCTGGGGGAAGCCGCGGACGATGCTGCCCTGTCCCGTGTTGATCATCGCGCCCCAGTCGGCGGTGGGGTCCTGCACGCCGAGGCCGAGGAACGATATGCCCGCCAGCTCGACCATCGCGTAGCCGAAGGACATGGTCACCTGGGCGACGATCACCGGCCACAGATTGGGCAGGACGTGACGGACGCACAGCCTGACCGGTCCGAATCCCTGGGTGTACAGGGCTTGTACGTACGGCTCGTTCACCTCGCGCAGCGCGGTGGAGCGGACGAGTCGTCCGATGGCCGGCACGAAGGCGATGGAGACGGCGAGCGCGGCCGAGAACAGCCCCGGGGACATGACCGTGACGAACAGCAGCGCCAGCAGCATCGAGGGGAAGGAGAACACCAGGTCGAAGAGGCGGCCGATGAGGGAGTCGACCCATCCCCGGTTCCAGGCGGCGAGGACGCCGAGGGCCGTTCCCACGGACGTGGCGATCAGGACGACCACGAGCGGGCCGAGCAGCGCGGTCCGTGAGCCGAACACCAGGCGTGAGAACAGGTCGCGGCCCGACGCGTCGGTGCCGAGCCAGTGCTGCGACGACGGGGGCTGCAGGACCGAGAGGACGTCTCCCGCGTTCGGATCCGCGGGGGCGATCAGCGGCGCGCAGAGGGGGAGGAGGACCAGCAGCACGGCGAACGCGCCGAAGCACCGGATCGCCACCGTGGCGCCGCCGCCGGAGCCGCGCAGGGGTCCGGTCCGGGCCGGCACCAGCGCGCTCACCGGGTGCCGCCGTCGCGGGTGCGCGGGTCGATGACGCCGTACAGGAGGTCGACGAGGGCGTTGACCACGAGGAATGCGGTGATGACCAGGATGCTCGTGCTCTGCACGACGGCGTAGTCCTTCCGTGTGATGGCCTGGACCAGCAGGGAGCCCACCCCGTCGAGGCCGAAGGCGTTCTCGACGATCACCGTCCCCGCGATGAGACCGGCGGCGACGATGCCGGTGATGGTGGTGATCGGCAGCAGCGCGTTGCGTATGACGTGCCGGCGCAGAACGGTCGGGGTGTCGAGTCCTCGCGCGAGGGCGGTGGTCACGTGGTCCCGGCGTTCCTCGTCCTTGACGGCGGCCCGGGTCACCCGGGCTATCGCGGCGCTGCTCGACAGGGCGAGCGTGACGGCGGGCAGGGTCAGGTGGTGAAGGCGTCCGAGCAGGCCGTCCCCGCTGCCGAAGACGGGAAACCAGTTGAGGTAGAGCGAGAACACCGTGATGAGGACGATCGCGATGACGTAGGTCGGTGTGGCCAGGGCCACCGACAGCAGGACGGAGATTCCCGTGTCGACCGTCCGGCCCGCGCGGGCCGAGACGAGTCCCGTCACGAATCCGAGGACGAGAACGAGGAGGCCTCCGTAGGCCACCAGCAGGGCGGTGGTGGGGATCCGGGCGGCGATCAGTGACGAGACGTCCTCCCGGAAGATGAACGAGGTGCCGAGGTCGCCGTGCAGGAGTCCGGTGATCCAGTGTCCGTACTGGACGAGGAGCGGCTGGTCGAAGTGGTACTGCGCGTTCAGGCGCCGGACCGCCTCCGCGTCTCCGGCCTTGTTGCCGAGCATGATGTCGACCGGGTTGCCCGGTGCGCGTTGCAGCGCCACGAAAATCAGGAAGCTCGCCGCGAGGAGCGTGAGCGCCATCTGGGCGAGGCGGCCCGCCCCTGCCACGAGCACCGCGGCCCACTGTCTGCGGGCGGAGCGCGGCAGACTGTGTTCGACGATCGCCAAGACTCCTCCTCTCCGTCGTTGCCCCGTGAACAATTGCTGCACCATAGGCGTTTTCCAGACATCGGACCGGCGCGAGGGCCGCCGATTCTGCGGCGCGGAAAGTCGCGTCGTCCGCACGCCGGCGGCGCCCCGGACGTCACCCGCGCCGGTGCACACACCGGCCGCCGAGCCAGGTGCCGACGACTGCCGTCCCGGCGATCTCGTGCCGTGGTCCCAGGAAGGGGTCACGGTCGAGGAGCACCAGGTCCGCGAGGTACCCGGGCTCGAGCCGGCCGGTCTGCCGCTCGCGGCCGTTGAGGCGGGCGACCCCGTGGGTGTAGGCGTCCCACGCCACGACCAGGGGGAGGCGCTGCCGCGGCAGGAACGGCTCGGCGTCGGCCGGCGCGTGCTCGGCCGTGCGGTTGACGGCGACATGCATGCCCTCCAGGGGACTGGCGCTGGTGACCGGCCAGTCGCTGCCGCCCGCCAGCGCGGCGCCGGCCTCGTGCAGGTCCAGGAACGGGTACTGGAGGTCCACGAGGGACGGGTCCAGGAACGGGATGGTCAGCTCTCTCATCTGCGGGTCGTAACGGGCCCAGAGCGGCTGGATGTTGGCGACCGCTCCGAGCCGGGCGAAACGCGGCACGTCCTCGGGCCGCACGATCTGCAGATGGGCCAGGTGATGGCGGATGCCCGAGTCGCCGTTGACCCGCCGCGCGTGGGCGACCGCGTCCAGGGCGTCCGTCACCGCCTGGTCCCCGATCGTGTGGAAATGCGCCTGGAAGCCGTGGGCGTCGACGGTGGCGACGACCTCCCCCAGCACCTCGCGGTCGATGAAGCTGAGTCCGTGGTTGGCGGTCTCGTGCCCGCAGCGGTCCCGGTACGGCCTGCTCAGCGAGGCGGTGAAGTTCTCCGGGATCCCGTCGATCATGATCTTGACCGCGTCGGCCCGGAACAGGTCGTCACCGGCCCGGTCACCGCCCCGGGCACGCTCCCGGCGGGCGACAAGGCCGGCGATCTGGTCGGGGCCACGGTCGCGGTCCCACCACAGGGCGCCGGTGACCCGCGCCTGCAGCGCGCCGTCGGCCTGCGCGTCCACATAGACGTCCATCGCGTCGAGGCCGGGGCCCATCTCGCGCAGGAGGGCGTCCTGCCACTGGGTGATCCCTTGGGCCAGGCAGTGCTCCTGGCCGCGCAGCAGTCCCTGGCGCAGACCATGGCGTGTGGGCGGTGGCGCCACCCTCGTCACCAGCTGCGCCGCGCCTTCGTGCAGCGTTCCCGCGGGGCTGCCGTCGGGGTCCCTCTCGATGCGGCCGTCGCGCGGATCGGCCGTGGTCGCGTCGACGCCGGCGATCTCGAGCGCGCGGGAGTTGGCCCACGCGCCGTGGTGGTCGCGGCTGCGCAGGAACACGGGCCGGTCGGGCACCAGGCGGTCGAGGAGACTCCTGTGCGGGGTGCCCCCGGGGAAGTGCGCCATGGTCCACCCCCCGCCGAGGATCCAGGGCTCGTCCGGATGGTCCGCGGCATAGGCCGCGATGACGTCCAGGCACTCCTCGGCGGACGTGCAGTGGTCCAGGTGGCACTGCCCGAGCTCCATGCCGCCCACGATCGGGTGCAGATGCGCGTCGCCGAAGGCCGGGCTGATCAGGCCGCCGTGCGCGTCGACGATCTCGGCGTCCGGGCCGGCCGCGTCGAGGACGTCCCTGTCGGTCCCGACGGCGACGACGCGCCCGTCCCGCACGGCCACGCCGCCGGGCCGGGTGCCGACTCCGGTGACATAGCGGCGGCCGTTGACGAAGGCGGTGCTCACAGGCTCTCCTCGGGGTCGGCAGCGGTTGCTGGTCGTGTGTTCACGCGGGTGTCCCGTCGAGCGGCGGCACGGCGTAGCCGCCCGCGCTCTCGGAGATCAGGCGGGCCGCGGCGATGGCGCTGCGGTCGCGGTAGGGAGCGGCGACGACCTGCATGCCGACCGGCAGCCCGTGCCGGTCGAGCCCCACGGGCGTGGAGACCGCGGGAAGGCCGAGCACGCCGACCGCGCCGCACCAGCGCGTCAGCGCCGGGCGCCACGGATGGCGTTCGCCGTTCAGCTCGAAGCGCCTGGCCGGGACCGGCTCGCTGTGATCGTGCGGAAGAGCGGTCGTCAGGACCGTGGGGGTGACGACGACGTCGTGGTCGTCGAACAGCCCCTGCCACGCCTGGAGCAGCATCAGACGCTCTCGGTGCAGGGCCAGCCATTCGCGGTGGGTGAGGCCCAGCGCGCGGTGGTGGAGTCCGGCCATGGGCGACTCCGTGCGCAGCAGCCGCATCGCGCCGCGCAGTTCCTGGAAGCCCGCGTCGCCGGCGCCCCCGCCGACGTCCGCCATGAACAGCAGCTCGAAGAGTTCCTCGAGCCGGTCGAGGCCGCCCGGCGGCCGCACTCCGTACGTGACACGGGCTCCGTCGGCCTCGAGGGCGCGACAGGCCGTGTGCAGCACCTCGCGTGTGGCCGGGTCGACCTCCGTCACGGGGTCGTCGAACCAGGCGAGCACGCGCAGTTCCCGGTGTGCCGTGAACGGGGCCCGGGGCAGGTGGGGTCGGAGCCCGCCGTGGTCGTCCCGGGGCGTGGTGAGGACGGTCAGGGCGAGGTCCAGATCGTCGGCGCCCCGGGCCAGCGGACCGCACACGGCGATGTCCGGCACGGTCAGGCCGGCGCCTTCGGGCTCGCCCGGATGCGGAACGGCGCCCTGCACGGGCACGACGCCCCAGGTCGGCTTCAGGCCGAAGACACCGCACCAGGCGGCCGGGATGCGGATGGAGCCGCCCATGTCGCTGCCGATGTCGAGCGCGGTCATCCCGGCCGCCACCGCCGCGGCCGAGCCGCCCGACGAGCCGCCCGTGGTGCGCTCGCGGTCCCAGGGGTTACGGGTGGTGCCGTGCAGGGAGTTGTAGGCCTGCCCGTCGGTGGCGAACTCGGGCAGGTTCGAGCGGCCGAAGACGATGGCGCCCGCGCCCCGCAGCCGGGCGACCGCCTCGGCGTCGTCCTCGGGCACGTAGTCCCGCAGGCTCTCGGATCCGTAGGTCGACAGGACGCCCCGGACCTTCTGGTCGTGCTTGACGGTGATCGGCAGACCGTGCAGGGGTCCCGTCGGGCCGCCCGCGTCGCGGATCTCGTCGGCCCGGCGGGCTTCGGCCAGGGCCCGGTCCGCGTCGAGGGTCACGATCGCGTTGACCCAGGGGCGGGCCTCGATCCGGTCCAGGTACGTCCGGAGCAGTTCGACGCTGGTGAACTCACCCCGTCGCAGGCCCGCAAGGGTCTGTGTCGCTGTCGCGAACTCGATCGGTCCCGTGTCCATGGATGGCGTCGCCTGCCTGCCGGGGTCGTCGGGGGGAGTCCCCGTGTCGGATGTGCCGGATATGCCGAATGTGACGGAGGTGCCGGACGTGCCGCGAGGGGTGTCTCAGAACGGGTAGGGGGCTATGTCGGCCCGTGCGGTGAGCCACTGCGTCTCCGTGAACGCCTCGATGTTGGCGGCGGCGCCTCCGAACCGGGCGCCGGTCCCCGAGGACGCGACGCCGCCGAAGGGCGCGTGGGCCTCGTCCGCGACCGTCTGCTCGTTGATGTGGACGATGCCGCTGGGCACCGCGTCCGCCACCCGCATCGCCGCCCCGGTCTCGCCGAGGATCCCCAGCGACAGTCCGTACTCCGTCGCGGCGGCAGCGGCGACGGCCTCGTCGACGTCCGAGACGGAACGCACCGGCGCCACCGGTCCGAAGATCTCCTCCGACCAGGCACGGTGCCCGTCCTGGACGTCCGCCAGCACGGTCGGGCGGTAGAACAGGCCGTCGTACTGTCCGCCGGTGAGAAGTTCGGCCCCGGCGCAGACGCTGTCCTGCACCACCTCGTGCACGCGGGTGCGCTGTTCCGCGTCGATGAGGGGGCCGAGGGCCACCTCCGAGGTGTGGGGATCTCCCACCGGCAGCCGCGACGCCTTGTCGGCCAGCAGCGCGAGGTACTGCTCGTACAACGACTCGTGGACGAGGTGCCGTCCGGTGGTCATGCAGATCTGCCCCTGGTGCAGGAACGAGCCGAACGCTCCCGCCGAGGCCGCCCGCTCCACGTCCGCGCCCGGGAGCACGATCAGCGCGCTGTTCCCGCCCAATTCGAGGTGGGTCCTCTTCAGGTGCTGGGCGCCCAGCGCGCCCACCCGCCGTCCGGCCGCGGTGGATCCGGTGAAGGAGACCACGCGTACCGGCGCGGCGGTCACCGCCGCCTCGCCGACGTCGGCGCCGCCCGGCAGGACCTGGAGCACGCCCGCCGGGAGGCCCGCCTCCTCGAAGATCCGGGCGAGGACCGCTCCGCCGCAGACGGCGGTGCGGGGATCGGGCTTGAGCAGCACGGCGTTGCCCAGCGCGAGGGCGGGCGCGACCGAGCGGATCGAGAGGACGAGGGGAAAGTTGAAGGGGGAGATCACGGACACGACACCCGCGGGCCGGCGTCGGGCGAGGCTCCACCGGCCGGCCGCGGAGGCCAGCACCTCCCCCGCGGGATGCGTGGGCAGGGCCGCCGCCTCGTAGCACTCCTGCGCCGCCGTGTGCACTTCGAGGTCGGCCTTGAGCCGTACCGAGCCCGCCTCACGGACCAGCCACCCGGCCACCTCGGCGGCGTGCTTGTTCCACAGGTCTCCGGCCCGGCGCAGGAGCGCGGCCCGCTCCTCCGGCGGCGTCGCCGCCCAGTCCCGCTGTGCCGCCGCGGCGATCTCCGCGGCACGGTGCACGTCCTGCGGCGCGGCGAGACCCACGGTGCCGAGGCTCTGTCCCGTGGCGGGCTCGACGACGTCGGCCCTGCCTCCGCCGCCCTCGCACCAGGTGTCCAGTCGGATGCGCGTCGACCACTGTCCGTCGTCGAGTAGTGATGCCATGCCTGCTCCTTGCGGGGAAACCGCCCCCCCGGGGGAGCGGTTGGACCGGGCGAGTCGTACGGGAGGCATCCTGTGCCGGTGGCCGGACGGCTGCGGAGGATGTGCCCGGGAAGTTCTGCCCGGCAGAAATCCGTGCCCCGGCCGGCGCCGGGCGCCGCCTCACCACCGTTGACTGACGCCGGTTCCCAACGCCGATCGCTTCGGAGGCAGCGGTGCACAGTGCGGCAGATACGACATGGACGGCTCAGGTCGTCAGCGCCGGCCGGAAGTACACGGCCGAGACGGCCCCGGTCGTGAACCCGGCGCGGACCGGCGAGATCGTCGGGACGTACGCGCTGGCCGGCTCACGGATCGTCGACGAGGTCGTCCGCAACGCCCAGGCCGCGGCGGCCGTCTGGGGCCCCCTGAGCGGAGCGGAGCGCGGACGGCTCCTGCACGCCGCCGCCGACACGCTGGAGCAGGACATGGCGTCCCGGGCCGAGCTCCTCACCCGCGAGCAGGGCAAGGTGCTGTGGGAGTCGCGGCTCGACGTCGGCGGGGCGCCCGCGTTGCTGCGCTACTACGCCGGCGTCGCACCGGCCGTGGACGAGGAGACCGTCGTGCGCGACGCACGCGGCACCACGGTGATCCGGCGACTGCCCATGGGCCCCACGGTGGTGATCGTCCCCTGGAACTACCCCGTCTACCTGTGCATGATGGCGCTGGCCCCGGCCCTGGCGGCCGGCAACCCGGTGATCGTCAAGCCGTCCGAGTTCGCCCCGCTCGCGCTGACCGAGACCCTTCGGCTGCTCGCCTCGACGCTCCCGGACGGCGTCGTGAACGTGGTGCCCGGCCTCGGCAGCGAGGCCGGAGCCGCCCTGGTCTCCCACCCCGGCGTCCGCAAGGTCCTGTTCACCGGCGGTACGGAGAGCGGCCGTGCCGTGCTGCGCGGCGCCGCCCGGAACATCACGAGCGTGAGCCTCGAGCTCGGCGGCAACGACCCCGCGATCGTCCTGGACACCGCCGCGGTGGACGACCGGCTGATCCGGGAGATCCGCCGCTCGGTGTACACGTGCGCGGGCCAGGTGTGCTTCAACATCAAGCGGCTGTACGTCCAGCGCGGTGTGTACGACGAGTTCGTCGACGCGTTCCGGCAGGCCGTCGACGAGATCGTCGTCGGCGACGGTCTCGACCCGGCGAGCACGATCGGGCCGCTGAACAACGAGCGGCAGCTCGCGTCGGTGACCGCTCTCCTGGAGGCCACCCGTGGGGCCGGCGCCCGGGTCGACGTACTCGGACGCGCCGCGGACGACGCCGACTGGGACCAGGGCTACTTCATGCTCCCGAGCGTCGTCACCGGCCTGCCCCACGACTCGGCCCTCGTCTCCCGCGAGCAGTTCGGGCCGACCGTGCCGGTCGTCCCGTTCGACGACGTCGAGGACGCGGTGCGGATGGCCAACGACACCGAGTACGGCCTCGCGGCCTCCGTGTGGAGCGAGGACACCGAGCACGCCCTGGCCGTGGGCCGCGGTATCGCCGCGGGTTCGGTCTTCGTCAACTCCCACCGCGTCGGCAGCTCTGACATGACGATGCCCTTCGGCGGGATGAAGCACAGTGGCCTGGGCCGCAACCATGGGATGTGGGCGATCGACGAGTGCAGCGAGCTGCAGGCGCTGAGCCACCGGCCCGACACGTCGGCCTTCCCCGGGCCGCCCGTCCGGTGAGGCCCCCGGGCCGGACCGCACCCGGCCGTCACCCCGTCGGCGAACCCGCCCCCCCGGACGGTCACCCGTCGCCGGGGACCAGGAGAGACCGAAGAGAGCAGGAGAGGCACATGTCCCACACCGACCCGCACCAGCAGTCCGACAGCACGGCCCTGGAGGCGATGGTCCGCCGCAACGCCCTCCTGGAGAGCCGGATCCAGCGGCTGGAGGACATCGAGGAGATCAAGAGCCTGCACCGGCGCTACATCCGCAAGCTGGCGGACCGGGACTGGGAGGGCATGGCCGACTTCTTCACCGAGGACGCGGTCACGGACATCCGCTGGCACGGACGCACCGAGGGAAAGAAGCAGCTGGTCGAGGAGGTCTTCGATGAGCTGCACAGCCTGGTGAAGAGCGCGGACGGCTACGTCCTGTCGTCACCGGTCATCGAGCTCGCCGCGGGCGCGGTCCAGGCGTACGGCGAGTGGACCTGGCACCGTCACATCTGCGAGTTCCGCACCACCGGCGGCCTGATGCGCGTGTGGGGTCCCTGGCTCGAGGGCAGATACAAGTGCCATTACGAGCGGGTGGACGGCCGGTGGAAGTTCAAGGACATGTGGTTCCGTGTCGTGCTGCCGGACGCGGACCCGGGCCACGACGAGATGCAGGAACGCCTCGCCGTGGCCGGGACGCAGCCGCACCGGACCGGCACCGGCCTCATCCGGCGTGACCAGGACGCGCCGGGCGACGCCCGCCCCTGAGGAAGCGGCGTCCGGCCCGCCCGCCCGCCGTACCGGCCGAAGGCCACCGCACCGGACGTGCTCGGGGCTGTGCCCGGTGCGGCGAGCGGGGACGCCTCCCCCGCCGTCGAGGCGAGTGCCGGGGGACGGCGCCGGGCGTCGCCGGCAGGCGGGGCCTCCGCGACGGACCCCGGGGTGAAACGGCGAGAGGGGAGGCGACGTAGCCTTGACCAGCGGCGCGAACAGCTCGGAGGTGACCGTGACCGTCCAGCATGCGAGTGCCGGAGGGCAGGCAGGGCCGGACGGCGGTGAACTGCCCGCGTACCACATAGCCTCGGTGGGGCGCGCGCTCACTCTGCTGACCGCGTTCATCGAGCGCCCCCAGCTGACCGTGTCGGAGGCGGCCGACCTCCTGGGCGTGGCCCCCTCGACCGCCCACCGGCTGCTGCAGATGCTGCTCCACCACCGCTTCGTGGAACAGGGCGAGCGGCGGGTCTACGTGCGGGGGCCCGCCCTGGTGTCGCTGGCCGAGACCGCCGAGCGGGCGCCCGACGTCGCGTCCGTCGCACTGCCCCACCTGCAGCGCATCCGGGACGACCTGCGGGGCACCGCTCATCTGCTGGCGCTGGAAGGCAACGGCGCGCGTTTCGTGACGGGAGTCGAGTGGCGCGACGAGACCCGGATCGCGACCTCACGGGTGGGCTGGCTGTTGCCCGCGCACACCCTCGCCGGCGGCAAGGCCATGCTCGCGAAGCTGAGCCGTTCCCAGATCGAGTCGCTCTTCCCGGACGGCCTGCCGGTCACCCGCTACGCACGGGTCCGGACGCTGGCCCAGCTCCAGGCCGAGCTGGCGGACGTCCGGTCGCGGGGATACGCCCGCAGCCGGGAAGCCCACGAGAACGTCACCGCCATCGGCGTCGCGCTGCATCTGCCGCCGGGCACGGGACCCATGTCCCTGTCGGTCGCCTGGTCCGACACCCGGTTCCCCAACAGGCAGGAGCACCACGTCGTGGACGCCCTCCAGGCTGCCGTCCACAAGATCTCTCTCGAGCTCGCCCAGTGGGACGGCGGGTCCGGTCGGACGGACCCGCCGGCCCCACGGTGCTGAGCTTCGGCAGCCCGCTTCCCGGCGCCTGTCAGAAGCGCCCGGCGCAGCGGCAGAAGTCCTCCACCGCGTCGGCGACGTCCTCGGGCAGGTAGCAGCCCCGGTCGGCCAGCAGCCGTGCCCGCTCGCCGGCCAGCCGCCGCAGCCGCTGCGGGCTGGTGTAGCGCCGTGCCAGTTCCGCCGGTCCGAAGGGCTCGCGGTGCCAGGTCCCGATGGTCGTCGGCCCGTCGGACGCGCGCAGGGAACGGGCGACGGGCAGGTCGGCCTCCAGATGGCGCATGCCGCCCAGGGCATACCCGTCCGCGTCCCTCAGCGCGTATGTCCCGGCGTGGTCGAGCCCGTCCGGGTCGAGCCGGCTGCCGGGGCGGGCCATGACGGCGATCGGATCGATCCGGGGCGCCGCCACACCGTCCGCCCAGCGCAGCAGGTTCTCCACGGCGGCCGCGAGGAGGTACACGGAGGACCCGTGCCGCAGCGGGGCCGCCGCCTCGACGTCCTCGGGCGCCTCGGCGTCACCGGAGGGGGCGGCGGCTCGGTTCCCGTCTGCGTGACCGTGCGCGTGACTCTGCGCGTGATCGGCGGCACGCAGCGAGTCGTCGAGCAGTCCGGACTCGTGACCGCGCCCCGGCACCTGGTAACAGCGGTAGAGGTCGCCGGGGACGTCACTGTCGGGGCGCTGGTGCCACAGGTGATGGAGCGCCTCGTCCTCGCTCATCAGCTCCATGACCGGGACCCGCGAACCGCGTACGGTCCTGCGGGCGTCGTCCATCGGCAGCTGCTCGAGCCGCCCTCCCACGGGCCGCAGATCGGCGTCGAAGTCCATCTCGCCGTGCCGGTCCACGTTGACGTAGCCCATCGGACCGAAGCCGCCGCTGGACACCCCGATGAGGAAGGCGTCCACCACCGTGCGGCCCCTCTCGGCGCAGTGCAGCTCGTGCAGCCCCTCGGAGAGATAGGTCCGCAGGAACGAGCCGGACTGCGACCAGCCGGTCGCCAGGATCCGGGCCGGCTCGCGCAGGCCGGGCAGGAGGCCGCCGCCGTGCGGTGACCGCAGCGTCGCCGCGAGGGAGCCGAGCAGGTCCCACACGGCCCCGTCGTGCGGGAGCGACAGGTCGCCGTACCGCTCCGGCGCCATCCGGCGCAACGCCTCGACCGTGACGTTCTTGCACGTCATGCCGACGTAGGCGTCGCCACGTCGGATCAGGTGGCCGGCCAGGTCCGGCCAGTACATGGGGAAGTCGTGGCCCGTCGACGGATTGAGCAGCTCGACGTGCACGCGACCGCTGAAGGCCTCGTCGGTCACCGGCCGCACCACCAGCACCCGCGTGGTGCAGTGGGCCGTGCCGGTGGTCGCCGGAGGCCGGGCCGCTCCGTCGGCGTACAGGCGGGCGACGCCGGAGACCGCGTACTCGAACACGTCGTATCCGTGGTCGCCGAGCCGGTCGTGCGGTGCGACGGGCCAGCGCGCCGGGGACAGGAAGGCGGCGTCGCGGGCCCCGTCCAGCGGGACCGCCCGCAGCGTGCTCAACGGCATGGTGTCACTCCTCACTGCCGGCGCGGGGGCGGGCGATGTCCTCGCTGTCCAGCCAGGTTCCGTGCAGGCCGTTCCGCAGCCGGAGGGGCAGGCGGACGGTGGCGAGAGGCTCGCCGTCCACGTTCTCCGCGTCCAGGATCAGCAGGTCCGACCGCATCTCCGCATACCGGTTGACCAGGGCCATGATGTAGCCCTCGCCCTCGCCTGCGGCGCCCCGGCGCGGAACGAACAGCGGTTCCTGGGTGGCGGACGTGTCGCCCACGTAGTGGGTGGCCGTCGTCCCGGTGGCGAGGTCCACCCTGCCGATCAGATCGAACCGCATGCCGCTGGCGCTCGCCGGCATGGTGGGGTCCGGGACACCGCTCTGCATGCTCATGTACCCGTACCGGTACGAACGGGTCGCGCGTCGCTCGTCGATGCGGGGGAACTCTCCCGGCACGTCCGACAGCCGTGTCTGGGTGAAGTCGTCGGTCGCGCGCCGCAGGTCGAGCGTCCAGCGGGACATGTACGGTGTCGCGGCCTCGGGGTCGAACGGGGCTCCGTTGATCTCGGGGAAGAACGGGAAGACGACGCTGTCGCCGACCGACATGTCGATGTGGATGCGGCCGTCCTCCTCGAAGGCGTTCATGGTGTGCGAGGCGAAGCGCGGATCCCCCACGAACCACCGCACGTCCGCAGTGGGATCCCGGCGCGGCAGCACTCCCAGGTAGACCGGCTGCGACGGGTCCCACGCGAAGTGGGGCAGGCCGTCCTTGAGCCGCTGGAGGTCGCTGACGAGCGGCACGACGGGAAACACCACGTGGTTCTCGGTCACCGCGAAGTCGTGGACCATGCTGCTGTAGGGCGCGGTCAGCCACCGTTCGAAGACGACCTTCCCGTCCGCGTCGGCCTCGTAGTACGCGATGTCCGCGGTCGTCTCCCCCTTGGCCGCGTAGCCGAAGAAGACCAGCGTGCCGGTGTCGGCGTCCACCTTCGGGTGCGCCGTCGCCGTGGCGCTCGTCAGCGCGCCCTCGTAGTCCCAGGGGCCGATGGTCCTCAGGGTCAGCGGGTCGATCTCGACGGGGTGACTGTCCTCCTTCAGCGCCAGCATGCGGCCCGCGTGCCACAACAGGTTGGTGTTCGCCGTGCCGCGGCTGAGCCCGCGCACCCTCGGATCGTCCGTGAAGGGGTTGCGGTACGCCCCGAACAGCGCGCGTCCCGCCTCACGCTCGGCCAGGAACTTCGGTGTGCGGACCCACCGGCACGTGAAGTCGACCCGGCCGTCCTCGAAGCGGAACACGCTGACCATGCCGTCGCCGTTGAGGAAGATGTCGTCGCCGAGCAACGGGGGGAACTGCGGGTCGGGCCCGACGCGGTAGTAGGCGCCGTCGAGATCGGCAGGGACTTCGCCCTGCACCACCTCCAGGTCGCGGATGTCGGCTTCGAAGCGCCCGGGGGCCTGGAAGCCGCGGAACGTGGGAACGTCGGGGAATTTCATCGTCTCCGTCCTTCGGGTGACTGCGACCGCACCCTAGGCACGCGCCGGAGAGCCCCCGCCGGTCTTCCACCGCCGTTCCGCAGACCAGAAAGCCGCGCGTGCCCGAACAGCCGGAACCCGGGCCTGTGGCTGGATACGCGGCAGCAGCAAGAGGCACAGCGTTCGTCACCGGCCGCCCTCACGGGCACGGCCCGGACACCGTGTGACATGCCAGCACCCGGACCTCACCCACACAGGAGAGACGTGTCCAGTTCCTCGCCCTCGGCACCCTCACAGCCCTCGGACGGCAGCCACCTGCGGATCGCGACGGAGGAGGCGTACGCGCCCCGAGCCGTGATCGACGAATACCGTCGGCTGCTCGACACCGACGGAGGCGACGCGGGGTTCCGCAGCCTGTGGAGCTACTACCTGCTCAACCGGACCGCGCACACCGACCTCTTCCGCTCGCGGATCACCGACCTCGGCGACCGCCGGCTCTCCGACATGGCGGACCTGGGGATCGATCACCAGGTGCTCTCGCTCGTCACTCCGGGCGTGGAACTGTTCGAGCTTCCGCTGGCGCGGGAACTCGCCGCCCTGACCAACGAGAACATCGCGCAGGCGTGCCGGCAGCACCCGGCGCAGTTCAGCGGTCTCGCCGCCGTCGCCCTGCAGGACGTCGGGTTCTCCGTGCGAGAGCTCCGCCGGGCAGTCCGGGAGCTCGGGCTGAAAGGCGTGATCGTCAACTCGCACACGCGGGGCGAGTACCTGGACGCGCCGAAGTTCGAGGAGTTCTGGGCGACCGCCGCGGAACTCGACGTGCCGGTGTATCTGCACCCCAACACCCCGAGCGACCCGCTGATCGGCCCGCTGCTGGACTCCGGCCTCGACGGGGCGATCTTCGGCTTCGGGGTGGAGACCGGCATGCACCTGATCCGGATCATCTTCTCGGGGGTGTTCGACCGCCATCCGAACCTGCGTCTGGTGGTGGGCCATCTCGGCGAGGCGCTGCCGTTCTGGGCCTCCCGGATCGACCACTTCCACGACGTCCAGGACAGGACCGGACGCTACCCCTGGCGTCCGTCCCTGAAGCAGCCGCCGAGCCACTACCTGCGCACCAACATCTGGCTGACCACGAGCGGCATGGCCTGCGAACCGGCGATCATGTTCGCCCGCCAGGTGGTCGGCGCCGACCGGGTCCTCTACGCCATGGACTACCCGTTCCAGGTCTCCGCCGACGAGGTCGAGGTGCACGAGCGGCTGCCCGTCACGGACGCCGAGAAGCGGACCCTGTTCGAGACCGCCGCCCGGGGCGTGTTCGGGCTGCGGCCGGATCCGCGTCGTCCATGACGACCCCCGAGGGGCTCCCGAGAGGCTCTCGGGGGCTGAAGGGGGCTGAAGGGGGCTGAAGGGGGGTGAAGGGGGCTGTCGAAGGAGGGCTGGTCGGGGGGCGTCCCCGCAGCGCGACCGACGGCGTCTACGCGGATGCCGTGGGCCTCGCGTCCGTCATGCCCAGGCGCGCCTGCTCCTCCTCGACGATCCGGCGGGCCAGCTCCGTGTCCGAGACGTCGATCGCGTCCGGGGTGGCCTCGGCGACGGCGCTGCGGCGGGCGTAGGCGTCGAACAGGCGGGTCTTCTCCTCCAGCATCCTCACCATGCGCTCGTCCACTCCCCCGGTGGCGAGAAGACGATGCACGTGAACCGACCTGACCTGGCCCATGCGGTGGGCCCGGGCCACTGCCTGGTGTTCGATGGTCGGCTTGATCTGCGGCTCACAGATGACGACGACGGAGGCGGCCTGCATGTTCAGGCCGACGCCGGCCGCCTGGATCTGGGCCAGGAGCACCGCCGGTCCCGGGATCCCGCCGAAGTCGTCGACGATCTGCTGCCGCCGTCCGGCCGGGACGCTGCCGGTGAGCGGACCGAGCACCGGGGCGCCGGCGGCGGGATCCGCGGCGAGCGCCGCCCTCACCACGCCCAGGACGTCCTTGAAGTTGGAGAAGACCACCGTCTTCTGCCCGTTCTCGGCGGCCTCCTGAACGATCTCGCGGAGCCGGTCCAGCTTGGCCGACTTCTCGGGGCGCAGGTACGCGGCCCTGCGCATCGCCATGAAGTTGCCCGCGCGGACGGCTTCGCGGTACGCCTCCTCGTCCGACGCGCTCAACTCCTCCCACTCGTCGGTCTGCTGAAGACTCGGGAGTTCCGTCAGCACGTCTTCCTGGTTGCGCCTCAGGTAGACCGGGGCGACGGCCTTGCGGAAGGCGACCGATCCCGCCAGGGCGTCCCGCTCGCCGAGGGAGTCCGCCACCCCCGCGTCGAGCATCTGGACCAGGTTGCGGAACTCCACGACCCGGTTCTCCATCGGGGTCCCGGTCATGAAGAGGCCGCGCTCACACCGCTCGGTCCACAGGGCGACCGTCTGCGACCGCTTGGTCTTCGGGTTCTTCACGGAGTGCGCCTCGTCGACGACGAGCAGTCCGATCTCCCCGCCGCCCGGCGCCGGGAATCCGCGCAGTGCGTCGAACGTGGTCACCGCGACCCCGCCCCGCCCCTTCCAGTCGGCGAACGCGTGGTGCCGGTCGGGGCCGTGGAGCACCGTGACGCGAAGGGCACTGCGGGCCTCGATCTCCCGGGTCCAGTTCACGAGAACGCTCGCCGGGCAGACGACCATGAAATGGCTCTGCCCCTCGGCGGCCAGGTGTGCCAGCACGGCGATCGCCTGGATGGTCTTCCCGAGACCCATCTCGTCGCCGAGTATCACCTTGCGCTGCGCGAGGACGAACCGCGCGCCGAACGCCTGGTAGCCGCGCAGGGAGACCCGCCGGTGCGTGTCGTCGAGCTGTTGTGTCCGTACCCGCTCGGCGATCTCCTCCGGCAGGAACCCCTCGGCGGCCGCCGCGTCCGGCAGCCGCCCGGAGATCTCGGCGAGCAGGCTGTAGTACTCCGCGGAGCGGAGTTCGAAGTCCACCCAGGCCGCGACGTCGGACGAGGAACCGCGCAGTAGGTCCACCGAGGCCTGTGCGAACAGTTCAGGCAGGCCGGCCTGCTCCGCCTCGTCCACCAGTGAGCGGATCTCGGCGGCCGCCGCCAGCGCACGGGCCTTCTTCTCCTGGCCGGCAAGGAGCATCCTGAAACGCCCCGCGGCGGGTCTGGCGTCGGCCAGCAACGGGGCGAGCCGTTCCGACAGGGCTGCGGCCCGGTCCACCGCGCGGCGGGCGTCGGGCCCGGCTTCCACCAGCACGTGCAGCGCCATGACGAGCGCGGTGGTGCTCGGCTCCGGCCGGTCCATGTCGATGTGGACGGCCACCGTCTCGTGCACCGCTTCGGACAGCCGGTTGGCGGCGGCAAGGATCTGGTCGACGGTGCGCTGCCCGACGCCGGGTATCTGCCGCAGCCGGTAGGGGCCCGCTTCGAGAACACGGCCCACCGTGGCCAGGCCGCTCTTCTCGACGCTCCCCAGCCGCAGGCGTCCTTCGGTGACGTCCTGCAGCCGGGCGACGGGGATGGCGTCGAGCTCCCGCGTGACCGCGGCGGAGTGAATCGGCTCGAGCGCCGCCCGCACCGCCTCGACCGCCCTGCCGTGGTCACCGGCCACTGCCTGCGCCGCCTCGTACAGCCGCGCTCCCCTCGCGACCGTGTCCCGCTCGCCACGACCCACGCGCCCCGCCCTTCTCTCACCGTCCCCGCATCCTCCCACCCCCCGCTCCGTACCCGGCCGGGACGCCCGCCCGGGTCCGGACAAGATGCCGATGCCCCGTCGGAGGAGGGCGCCTGACCAGTACTTCCGCAGGTCAGAGGTCCTCTGCGGGCGATCTCCCGGATGCGGGAGAAGTCGGCGCGAATCCGTCGGACCCGCAGGAGCCGTTCACCACCCCTCGACGCCGCCTTCGCCGTCATCGCCCGCGACGCACTCCGACCGGTCACCGTCCTCACGTCCGACTCCGGGGATCTGACACTCCCGTGCGGCCCTGACGCGGAAGTCATCAAGGCATCAAGGTCTGAGGCGGTGCCACTGCCCGCCGACCAGATCTGCCACTGCACCTCGTCACGGGCGTCGACGCCCCGCGGCGACATGCTCAGCCCGACCCGCCGACAAGCGGGTCGGGCGCAGTCCCTTGACGAGGCGTCAGAAGTTGAACCGGCAGGCCGAATGCAGAGCTGTCACCTGAGGAAACACACTCTTTGAAGATCGCATCCAGCACAGATCCAGCACAGTGGCGGTTCACCCGGCATCTCCGGGCGATGGTGAGCCTTTGTGTACACATGAGACACCCGGTACGCTTGGGCACATGACGCAGTCGCTGCCCGTAGAGTCCATCCGCGATGTCCGGGCACACCTGGCCGAGGTCGTGGAACGAGCCGACCGTGACGACGTACCCACGGTGATCACGCGCCGAGGCAAGGAGGTGGCTGCCGTGGTGTCCATCGACGTGCTCCGGAAATACCAGGAGTGGGAAGAGCGCGAGATCAACCGGATCATCGACGAGCGCATGGCCGACCCAGCACCCGGCATCCCGATCGAGGACATCATGAGGGAGACGCTGGCGCGCAGTGAGTGAGTACCGCACCGTCTTCCGGCCCGAGGCTCAGGCCGAACTCCGCAAGGTCCCGCGAGACATGGCCCTCCGCATCCTGGCCAAGTTGACCGAGCTGGAGAGTGACCCTCTGGGGTTCAACACCACCGCCCTCGTCTCCCAACCCGACCGCCGCCGCCTACGCGTGGGCGACTACCGCGTGATCTACACGATCGACAACGGCGAGCTGGTGGTGTGGGTCGTGCACATCGGGCATCGCTCCACCGTGTACCACACCTGACTACGCCTGACGTCGAGTCAGAAGATCCAGCACCGATCCAGCACGGGATGGACGAAGGGGCCGGCCTCTCGCGAGCCCGACCCCTCCTGAACTGTATGTTTGCCACGTTGAGCAACGTGGTGTTACGTGATCTGCTCAGACGTTGAAGCGGGATTGCCTGCGGACCGATCCTGACCTGCGGCGGAGCCCCCTCCGGGGCTCTGACCTGGGATTTTATCGTTGGCGCGCGTTGGCTCCCGACAGCCATTTACGGGTGTCCTGCGGACTGGCTGCGGACTGGCCAGGGGTGCCGTGGCAGAGAAATCCATGGCACGCTGGCGGGACCTGCAAGGAGACTGCGCAGGTGAGCGCCCCCTACCCCTGCCCGTGCTGCGGGCACCGCGTGCTGGGCACGATGCCCGGCTCGTACGAGATCTGCCCCATCTGCTTCTGGGAGGACGACGGGGTCCAGTTCCGCTGGCCGACCATGGCCGGAGGGGCGAACAAGGTCTCCCTGATCGAGGCCAAGCGCAACTATCAGGACTTCGGCGCATGCGACCAGCACGGCCGGCGGTACGTCCGTCCGCCGGCCGAGGACGAGCCGCTCGACCCCGCCTGGCGCCCCATCGACCTGACACGCGACTCCTTCGAGGACTGGGCAGCCGAGGACCGCGCCCCGTGGCCCGACGACCACTCGGTGCTCTGCTGGGGGCTGCCCACCTTCTGGCGGCGCGATCACCCATGACCACTCACATCGAGAGACTCATCCAGCAACTCGACGACTCGACCGGCCCGTCGTACAACGCCCGCGCAGAACTGATCGGCATCGGCTCCGACCCCATCCCCGCCCTTGTCGACGGACTGTCCTCCCTCGACGGCTTCGGGCAGCTGACCGCCATCGAGGTCTTCGAGTCTGCCCCTCAACTTTCCTACTCTGAGGCAGAATTACCGCTGCACGCTGCGACTGCGTCCAGCAGCACACCTGCACAGTCTTGGAGACGTCATGCACGTGGGAAATCAGGCTCTGCTCGAACGCTTGGACCGTGGGCCGTGTTTCCTGCTGCTCGGCCAACGCTACCTGTCGATCGAGACCGGCTCCGACCCCCTGGCTGGCCCACTGGCCAGGGCTCTGGGGGTCAATGAGCCTCAGCAGAGTGTTTACCGAGCGGTGCTCGGTCTCGCCCCAGGTCAGCGTCAGGCTGCGGCCAAGGCGCTGACCGAGGCCGGGCGTGCGCTGGTGCTACCGCCCCCTGTGCGGACCACTCTGGAGTTCCCCTGGAATGGGGTACTCTCCTCAGCCGTGGACCCGGCGTGGCGAGCGGGCCTGCAGCGTGAGTGGCGAACCATTCAGCAGATCGTCCCGCAGCGCGATCGGACCCGGGTCTCGCGCAATGCCTTCGACGTCCAGGCGCTCATGCTCTTCGGCGGAGTGGACCAGCCCGCCGACGACCAGCCTCCCGCGACCAGACCCGAGCTGACCCGCCGCCGGGCGATCGCGGCCGAGGCGCTCGGCCGTGTGGTGTCCGACGCTCTCACCCCCAGAGGGCTTCTGGTGATCGAGGGCTGGGGTCTCGACGACTGGCTCACCCCCGAAACGCTGTACGCACAGATCTGCGACGCCGTGCCGGGCCAGGTGCACCTGTTCTCGGCCACCGACGAGATCGTCGCGGACGACCACATCCAGGAGGCCATCGATCTTCAGGTTCTCGTCCCGCACCGGGAATCCTTCGCGTCGGTCGTGGTCGAGGCCCGCAGTACGGGCCGACTGAGCGAGGAACGTCCGGCGACGGCACTCACCCGGGCCCTGCGCATAGGTGACCGGCTCCTGACGATGGACCGGAGCCGGTGGCAGCGCATCCTGCCGCACGCCCGTCCCATGGACGTCGACCTGCTCGACGATCCGCCCGCCGAATCGTCCGAGCGCCGATACCAGAAGTTTCGGGAGTTCCTCGGCACGAGCGACGGCTCCCCGGCGTGGTGGGCCCATGCCCGGGGGCTGTCGTTCGAGCGGTCCTTCGAGCAGGCTCTTTCGGACCTCGTGGAGCAGTCCGCCGGCGCCCGGGAGCAGAGGGGCCCGCTCCTGGTCGTCGGACAGTCCGGCACGGGCAAGAGCGTCGCGCTGGCCCGGCTGGCCTTCCAGACCGCACGCAGCGGACGACGCGTCGTACTGCACATCCCCAGGCGCTCGACCCGACCTGAGTACGAGGCACTCGACGACTTCTGTCTCTGGGCCGAGGAACAGGCGGGCGGTAACACTCTGATCGTCTGGGACGGCATGATCGAGCCGCAGGAGTATCAACGGCTCTTCGACTATCTGCGCAGCCGCGGCCGGAAGGTCGTCGTCGTGGGCAGCTGCTACTGGGACGCGGACCTCTTCGCCGGCCCCCACAAGCGCAGACAGCGGCCCTCTGGGAAGTCCTCGCCAGCCAACTCCCGTTACGTACCCGGGCGGGACTTCATCCAGGCCCCCGCGACACTCGCTGGCAAGGAGCTGCAGCGCTTCCTGCGCTACCTGGGGGATTTCGACGTCCGGCTCAAGCCCGGTGACGAGCAGGCCGTATCGCGCGACGGGTCGTTCCTCGCGGCACTGTACCGGCTGCTGCCCGAGGTGCACGGCTCGCTGTCCAGCGGGCTGGCCCTGGAGCTGCGCCGGTCGGAACATCTGCTCAACACGGCCGCGCGCACCCGTATGGACTTCCGGGCGAACAGCGCCATGGCGGACGCACTCGAAAGAGCCGGACTGCTGCACGGTCTGGAGGTGGTTCTGGACCACAACGGCGACACCCTGGCCTCCGCGGAGAACGACCCCTACGAACGGCTGCTGGGCCTAGTTCTGCTGATTCACAGTCACGGTCTTCGCATGCCTCTCGAGTTGGCCCTGCGGACCATCGGCCGCGACGGTGTACGCAACCTCCCCGACCTGCTCAGCGGCATAGACATCATCCGCTGGGACGAGGACGAAGTTGGCAACTATACCCTCGGCGGCCGCAACCAGCTGGAGGCCCGGCTGCTGACGCAGGCAAGGGGCTCGGGAAAGGGGCGGGAGGCATCCCAGATCGCCGAGGTCCTCGAACTCGTACGCCCCGACGCACGGGCACGGGGCGGCGGCCCCGAGATCGACTTCGCCCTTGAACTACTGACCCGCATCGGACCGCAGAGTGACCGCGACCAGCGCCTCTACGGGGCGCACTACCTCGAATTCGCCGACTCCGTCGCGGAACTGTGCATGCGCGTGGCCGACCCGGTGGTCCACGCCAGACTCACACACAAGGAAGTCAATCTGCGCCGGGAGTGGGCGGTTCGGGACCAGCGCCGGGAGGGTACCGACCCCGACATGCGCATGGCCGCTCTGGAGGCGGCTCAGGAAGCCGTCGACGAGGTTCTCCGCTCGGCAGAGGACGTGGGCCTGAGACCGCAGATCAGACTCAACCTCTACGTCGAGCAGGCCAGTGTGCGCGGCTCGCAGCTGTACGAACTTCTGCACTCGGACTCGGACGGCCGGCTGCCCTCTTCCCCGCCCTCCGAGGCGTACATCACCGACGAACTACAGGCCATTCAGCGAAGCGTGCAGTCCGCGCTGTCCTGTGAGGGGACGAACTACTACCCGGTCGACGTCCTGTGCTGGGTGTGCCTGAACACGCTCAAGGCTGGCGTCCTGTCCGACGAAGCCTCCGCCACCCTGCTCGGAAACTGTCTGTCGATGCTGACGGCGATCGACCCGGACACGCTCGACCCACGCCAGGCGGCCCGCTACCACAGCAAGTTCGAGGAGATCGCGACCCTGGCCGGGGACACGGTGCTGGCCGAACAGCAGCTCAAGAAGCTCGAAGCGTACGACGAGCCACTGGCCGCCTTCTTCTACGCCCTCAAGGTGAGCGGCTTCCTGCAGAAGAACCCCCAGCAGGAGAGTGCCCGGCGGGCGCTGGAGCATCTCCGCGAGCGGCCGGACCGGCTCCAGGACGAGAGGTGCATCCGTCTCGCGGTGGATCTGCTGTGGTTCGCACGGACGGGCGAGCGGTTCATGTCCGGCGAGCGCCAGACTCTGCCTCTGGACGGCGCGGCCTGGCAGGAATGCCTGGATCTCACCGAACTGGCGACGATGCACGACGTGGTGAACTCACTACGCGTAATGTTCATGCGGGCGCTGGCCTTGTTCCACCTGGGCAGGGTCGAACACGCGCTGGACGCCTTCCGGGAGTTGGACCGCCTGTCCTTCGAACAGCGCGACCGCAGGCGTGTCATCAACGTCTACGTGGCGAGTTCCGAGGACGGCATGCCCAGAGTGTTCCGCGCCCGGGTGCTGCGGGTGGACTCGGACTCCCGGAGCGGTCGCTGCTGGGTCGAGGACTACCAGCGGGAGTTTCCCTTCGACCCGGTCAATTTCGGTGCGGACCAGGCGATCGTCGGCCGGACGTTCGACGCCTACGTGGTGTTCAACATGCGTGGCCCCTGGCTCGAGCCCCCACGGGAGCCCGGAGAACGGCGCGGCCCCACGCTTCTCGGTCCCGCCGGGGAGCGTCACCACGAGGCGAGGGGGGTCCAGTGACGACGCCACCTGCCGTTGCGCCGGAGGCCGCCTGGAACCGGATGACCCGGTTGCACATGGATCTGGACCGGCTGACCCGCCGTCTCCTCGAACGGCAAGCAGGCATGGACGTCAGCCTCCCGCCGCCGGACTTCTCTCATCCACAGACTGCGTTCTTCGCCACGACCGTCTGGACGAGTGCGTGGTACAAGGAAGCATGGTCGGTGAGCCACGGCTGGCTGGAATCCCAGGCGAAGGCTCTGGGGCACACGGTGCCCGACGCGAAGTTTGTCCATGTGCTGGGGCGGCTGCGTACCTTCCTCGTCCACCACGTCGACCGAAGTCGACCCAAGGACGAGAAGACGGAGAAGACCTGCGTCGAGTGGTTCGAGGCAGCGTGCGGATCGGCAGTACCGCACGCTGCCGACGAGTGGCACGAGTGTCTGGCACGATTGCTCGCTCAGAATGAGGCGCACACTCAGTTCGTCTTCGACACCGCCAAGTCGGTGGAACGGAGCGCCAATCGGGACACTCTTGTCGACCAGTGGCGCTCGGTTCTCGAGCGACGGGACTATCCGAGATACCAGCGCAGCCTCCAGGAGGCTGCCGGCGATCTGGGGCTTGAACGGCTCGATGACCGGCAGCTCAATGGCATCCACGACCAGTACCGGGCCCGCTGGGAGAAGGCGATCTCCCAGCTGCCGCACGAAGCTGATTTCACTAGTGCCATGCGGCTCATGGCCGAGTGGGCCCTCCTCGCCGACACTGGTAGATCACTTGCCGTGGGCGCGGCCGGTGTAATACGCACGCTCGGTCTGCCACCGGGGGTGAAGGTGGCTCAGGCACTGCGGCTCGCTCAGTTGCTCCACGAGATCCACCCGGACGACACCACCGACGAGCTGCTGCGCCGCCTGTCCTGGCACTGGAAGGGGTTGTTCACTCCCATGTGAGCCTCTCCACGCCAGCCGCCCATCTTCTGTGCCGGGATTAAGGCTCAGACCCATCCGCTAAGAGAAACGAGGTGTCCGCCAGACAAGTACTGACGGAGAGCGCTGGCTGTGGTGTCCACGAACGCTTGGGGGATGGCGTCGGCGTCGACCCAGCGAACCTGGGAGTGCTTGCGGGGTTCGCGGTTTTCGGGTTCGCCGGTCCAGTCGTGGGCGGCGAAGACGACCGTGAGGAAGCCGTTGGGGGCTTCGACGCCCCAGGCACCGTGGATGATGTGGGCGACCTTGAGGGACTCGGGCTTCACGGTGAGGCCCGTCTCCTCGTAAAGCTCGCGCACCGCAGTTTCGGTGATGGGTTCGCCTGGCTCGCTCTTGCCGACGGGGAGGTCCCACAGTCCCTGAGCGAACTTCGCGTTCTCGCTGCGCTGGAGGAGGACGACGCGGTTGGTGGCCTTGTCGTGGACGATGACGGCCGCGACCAGCAGGGTCATCGATTCGAGCGCCGGCTTGAGGGCCTTGGGCTGGTCGTCGGTCTGCTGGGTCACGGTGTTCCCTTCGTCGGGCGGGTTGTTGGGCATGTTAGGCGAGGGCCTCGCGGGTGCGGCGGGCGAGATCGGCGGCACCGGGCACCCTGCGCCGCTGGTAGACCGCGAGCGTGGAGCGGATTGAGGTGATTGCCTTACGGGTCCGGTCGGAGGTCATGCCCGCCATGAGGACCAGGGCCTGGGTCCAGGCGGCAACCGCCTCGTCGGCGCGGGCCTGAGCGGCGAGGCTGTCGCCGAGATCTGCGTAGGTGAGGGCGTGGACGCGCTTGTACTTCTCGGGGTCCCAGCGGGTGAGGGCGTCGCGGTGCTGCTGTTCGGTGCCGATGTGGTCGGCAAGGTCGGTCAGGGTACGGGCGGTGTGGCTTGCCACAGTGCCGGCGGCGGGTCCGCTGACGCGGGAGTAGCTGGGCTGGGGGCCGTCGTCCCGTAGGAGTGCGTCCTCGGCAGCGAGCAGGGCGCGTGCGGCCGACGGGTTCTCGTCGGTGGCGGCGTAGGCGCGGGCGTGGGTGATGTGGAGGAGGGCCTCGGTCTGGCCGTCGACGTGGCCGAGACCCGTGCGTAGGGCGCCTTCGACGAGGTCGACGCAGTGGTGGGGCTGTTTGAGGCTCAGGGCTTGGTGGGCGAGGGCGCGCATCATCCAGGCGGCGTGGCCATGGGGGTCGGCTTCGCAGGCGAGCTTGAAGCCGACCTGGTAGTAGCGCTGGGTGGCGCCTTCCTGGCCGAGGTCGTGGTGCTTCCACCCTGCGAGGTAGGCGAGTTCGGCGACGGCGCCGAAGGCGGCCCGACGTAAGGCTTCGCTGGGGAAGCGTCCGCGCAGCATGGGGGCGGCTGTGTCGGCGAGGTACGCGGTGACGGTGGTCAGGCCGTGCCCGCCGCCGAGGCGCTCGTCGGCCGCACTGAAGGCCGCGGTGATCTGCCGTACGACTTCCACGTCCTCCATGCCGACCAGGGACGTGCCGGTGCGGGCGCGGAGCATGCGGGTGGTGGCTTCGTGGTCGTATCCGAGCGGCATAGCGACGCCGGCGGTGGTGAAGGCTGCGATGGCGAGGAAGCGGCGGTGCTCGACGTCGGCCCGGCCGGCGACATTGAGGACGGCGGCCACTACTGACAACCGACACGAAGGAGAGGCCACTTGGCCAACAGTCAGAAGCGCCCCAACGGCAAATGGCGTGCTCGCTACCGCGACCTCGACGGCAAGGAGCACGCGCGCCACTTCGACCGCAAGGTCGACGCAACGGTGGATCGACGAGGTCACGGCTAGCCTGGTCACCGGTCAGTATGTCGACCCGCGATCGGCGAAGAAGCCCTTCAAGGAGTACGCGGAGGAGTGGCGAGCCATCCAGCCCCACCGGCCTTCCACGGCCAAGGCGGTGGCCCAGCACCTGCGCTGCTACGTCTACCCGGCCTGGGAGAAGCGGGCACTCGGCGCCATCAAGCCCGGTGACGTACAGAGCTGGATCACCAGCCTGACGACCACCCACAAGCTCGCCGCGAGCACGTCCCGCACCGTCTTCAACACGGTCAACGCCGTCTTTCGCGCGGCGGTCCGCGACCGCATGATCCCCCACAACCCCTGCACCGACGCGAAGCTGCCCTCAGTGCCCCGGAAGAAGGTGGTACCGCTCGCGGTCGAGCAGGTGCGGACGCTGGCCGAGGAGATACCCCGGCGCTACAAGGGCCTGGTCCTGCTGGGCGCTTCCACAGGGCTCCGCCCCGGCGAGCTCTTCGGCCTCCAGCTCCGGCACGTAGATCTGCTGCACGCGACCGTCTCGGTCGAACAGCAGATCCAGCAGACCGCCAAGCACGGCGTGTACGTCGGCCCGCCCAAGACCGCCCGCTCGCACCGCACGGTCCCGCTCCCCCGCATGGCGGTGGATGCGATGAAGGCCCACCTGCGGGACTTCCCCGCCGATGGGCCCGAGGGCTGGATCTTCACGGCGCCTCAGGGCGGACCCGTGGTCTACACGCACTTCATGGACGGGTCCTGGCGGCCCGCCTGCGCGAAGGCCGGCATACCAAAGGGCACCGGACCCCACGCCCTCCGGCACCACTACGCCAGCCTGCTGATCAAGCACGGCGAGTCCGTGAAGACGGTCTCCGAGCGCCTCGGCCACACCAACGCGGCCATGACGCTGAACATTTACACCCATCTGTGGCCCGACTCCGAGGAGCGGACCCGGGCCGCCGTCGACAAGGCGTACGCGGACCAGTCGGCCGATGCCCAGCCACAGGTCGACGAAGCGGCGTAACCGCTCCCCCGCGTGCCGGACTCATCCAGCACGCTGCGGACTCTGCGCGGACCGCAAAGGCCGCCCAACCCGCTCCGCCGCAGGTCAGACGGCCTTTCGCCACACGTGTTAGACGTTGAAGCGGAACTCCACCACGTCGCCGTCCTGCATCACGTAGTCCTTGCCCTCCATGCGGGCCTTGCCCTTGGCGCGGGCCTCGGCGACCGAGCCGGTGTCCACCAGGTCGGCGAAGGAGATGACCTCCGCCTTGATGAAGCCCTTCTGGAAGTCGGTGTGGATGACGCCGGCGGCCTCGGGGGCGGTGGCCCCCTTCTTGATCGTCCAGGCGCGGGACTCCTTGGGGCCGGCCGTGAGGTACGTCTGCAGGCCGAGGGTGTTGAAGCCGACGCGGGCGAGGGTGGCCAGGCCGGGCTCGTCGGCGCCGACCGACTCCAGGAGCTCCATGGCGTCGTCCTCGTCCAGCTCGGCGAGGTCCGCCTCCAGCTTGGCGTTGAGGAAGATCGCCTCCGCGGGGGCGACCAGGGTGCGCTGCTCGGCCTTGAAGTCCTCGTCCACCAGTTCGTCCTCGTCGACGTTGAAGACGTAGAGGAACGGCTTGGTGGTGAGCAGATGCAGGTCGTGCAGGAGCTCCTCGTTGCCGGAGCCCTGGACGATGCCCGCGGAGAAGAGGGTGTCGCCCCTCTCCAGGATCTCCTTCGCCGCCTCGACCGCCGCGACCTTGGACACGACGTCCTTCTTGATCCGCGACTCCTTCTGGAGGCGGGGCAGGACCTTCTCGATGGTCTGCAGGTCGGCGAGGATCAGCTCGGTGTTGATCGTCTCGATGTCGTCCTTGGGCGAGACCTTGCCGTCGACGTGGACGACGTTCTCGTCCTTGAAGGCACGGATGACCTGGCAGATCGCGTCGGACTCACGGATGTTCGCCAGGAACTTGTTGCCCAGGCCCTCACCCTCGGAGGCGCCCTTCACGATGCCCGCGATGTCGACGAAGTCGACGGTCGCCGGGAGGATCCGCTGCGAGCCGAAGATCTCGGCCAGCTTGGTCAGGCGGGCGTCCGGGACGCCGACGACGCCGACGTTCGGCTCGATCGTGGCGAACGGGTAGTTGGCCGCCAGCACGTCGTTCTTGGTCAGGGCGTTGAACAGGGTCGACTTGCCGACATTCGGCAGACCGACGATTCCGATCGTGAGCGACACGTTGCGACTTCCCGTGGTGAGAGGGCCAAAGGGCCCGTTCCCGGAGTGAGAGGGCCAGGGCCAGAGGGCTGACCGGTCCCCCAGTTTACGGCGTGGCCGGTCCCGGCCCGGCGGCCCTGTCGAACGGATGGCCAAGCATCGCCGCACGGCGTGTCCGACACCCGATTCAGCACATAAACCGACCTAGGTTGGTCCGGTGGAGCAACACAGGACGCGCGCCCCGAACCAGGGCACCCCGAACCAAAGCACCCCGAACCAAGGCACCCGGTCCGGCGGGCAGCCTCTGCCGCCCCAGGCCGACCGGGAGGGAAAGCGCAGACCGCCGCGTCCGGCGACGAGGCCCACACCCCCCGCCGGGCGGCGGCCGGCTCCGATGGCTCCGGCGCCCCCGGTCGGGCCGGAGACCCGGCGGCGGCTGCCGAACCCGCGGCTCACCGGCTTGGGCGGGGGACTGTTCAGCGGGGCGCTGATGTTCGTGCTCGGATGCCTGGACCAGCTGCTGTTCGGGGCCTCGCTGACGGTGTACGGCGTCCTGTTCCTGCCGGTGTGCGTGCTCACCGGCCTCTGGGTGCGCGGGGCCGAGCTGCTCGCCGCCCCGGTGGTCGTGCCGATCGCGTTCGCGGTCGGGCTGCTGCCCGTGGCCAAGGGCGGCGACGGGGCCGGGGAGCGGCTGGCGGGGCTGGTCACGGCGCTGGCCACGCAGGTCGGCTGGCTGTACGGGGGCACCCTGCTGGCCGGACTGATCATCCTGGTTCGTGGTCTGCACCGAGCAGCTGCCCGTCGCCGGGCCGAGGCGTCACGCCACTGACCGCCGCTGACCGCCGCACGGGGCCGCGGGCCCGCAGAAGAGCGCTTCAGCCGCGGGCCTCAAGCGCCGTAGGCCGAGAGCCGGAGAGCACAAGGACCCGAGGGCAGAGACGCCGGAGGCGCGAGCGCCGGTGGCCGGTGGCCGGTGGCCGGTGGCCGGTGGCCGGTGGCCGGTGGCCGGTGGCCGGTGGCCGGTGGCCGGTGGCCGGTGGCCGGTGGCCGGTGGCCGGT